>NZ_RJLQ01000039.1 GCF_003833015.1 Clostridium sp. E02 | reverse complement strand
TTTCGAATAGCTGTTTCGTTTTTCTCCGCATACTTCTATGTGTTTTGCGTATGATTTCAGACGTTCCAGGTAACCTTGCATTTCCTGATATTGACGCTGTTCCATACTTTTGCGGTGTCCGATTCCCTTTTGTATCCTTTCTTTACAAAATATTTTGATAGGTCGATGTAATCCATCACCTCACAGAAAGTGTATACCGGATCAGAAATATCAATTAATTTTTAATATCCAATGGTAATTTCAACTGACGTGGAGTATAATTACCATTGGTGTTGTTAGTTATTCGCATAATTAATTATACCAAAAAATGTTTACTGAAAATTAAATAGCATTTCCAGCGGTTCAACCGCGCCTGTATGAGGCTGACTCATGGTTCCTAGTAAAGCAGCATTTGGCACAAGTACCATCGTGGTTGTATGATAGCCTTTCTCTTTAATCTTAGCACAGTCGAATTCTACCAGCAGTTCCCCTGCTTTCACATGATCTCCCTGCTTTACAACAGCATGAAACCCCTCTCCTTCCATCTGCACGGTATCGATCCCGATATGAAGTAATAGCTCCATTCCGTCTTCGGTCTTCATACCAATTGCATGCCCAGTTGGAAATACAGATACGATTTCTCCATCCACTGGAGCATAAAGTTTTCCTTCCTCTGGTTCTATCCCCACACCTGGCCCCATCACTTCTTCTGCAAACACAGGATCGCTTACCTCGGAAAGCGGGATTACAGTTCCTTTTAAGGGGCTATAAACTGTTTTTGGCTCACAGGTTATACTCTTAACTACAGGAGTATCTAATTCTTTTTTCTCTTTATTACCAAATAAATTATCTAAAATTCCCATTCTGTTCAGTCCTTTACTTAGTCCAAAGATTCCCAACGGTTCTTTAATAGAAAAGCAGCACTTTTGGGTTGCCTTACCCGATTGAAAATTCCTTTTTTATTACCATTCACACGCATGATCCCCTCTGTTGTCTGGAAATCAGCGAAGTTCCAAACCAATTCACCCTGTACAAAATCGAACTGGTCAAATATTTCAAAATTCATATCCAAATATTCGTTCTGATACTCCTGGCTCCACATAATACTTGGAAGTTTATGTTCTGCTGCCATGGTATCCGTACCAAACTCAGTGAATACAAACGGAATATTCAAATTTTTATCTTTCCACTTATTCATCTCAATTAAGAACGCTTCCCTTGCATCAACAAGTTCCGGTCCTCCTTTGATATACCACCCGTAATACCGGTTCAAACAGATAAAATCACAAAGCTGGTAACACTGGCAGATTTCCGGCTGGCTGTTTTTCTCAAACGCTCCGGTCAACGGACGTTTCTGGGGATCCAATCCCCTTGCAGCATCAAAAATCTTGGTAAAATACTCTTTTGACTCTTGGCTGGTCGTTTCCGGTTCATTAAACAAACTCCAGGAAATTACACTGGGATGGTTTTTATCCCTCACAATCATCTCTTCCACTGCCTGAAGGTGAGCCTTTAACAGATTGGGCACGGTAGGAGTTTCAAAAAATCTGGTAAACTTACCTGTTCCTGCATCTGCAAAGTTTCTGGTAGATCGCATCATACCCACTGCGGGAACCTCATCAATGATCAAAAAGCCTTCTTCATCTGCAAACTGATACCACTCTTCAGCATAAGGATAATGGCTGGTCCGAAAGCAATTGGCACCAATCCATTTCATACATTCAAAATCTCTCTTTAAAACACCCCAGTTGAATCCACGGCCAATCACTTCAAAATCTTCATGTTTTCCAAATCCTTTCAGATAAACAGCCTTGCCGTTAATCTGAATTTCTTTTCCTTCAATTTTGACAGTACGGATACCGATTTTAGAAGAATATTCGTCAATCAGCGTTTCCTCATCCCAGATACGCATGACCGCTTGATAAAGATAGGCTTTGCCTACGTTCCACAAATTGGCTTTGGGAACGACAACACTTCCCTGGGTGCCTATGCTTCTAGCCACCTGCTGTTTTTCTGCATCATATAATTCAAAGGAAACCTTATGATTTCCATTTGTCCTGATCTGATAATGGACAACCGCATCTTCTCCATCTAATTCATAATTCACACTAAAATCTTCGATGGATTCCTTTGGCTTTGAAACGAGCCATACGCTTCTCTGAATTCCGGAATAATTAAAAAAATCAAAATAAGGCTTAGCCAGTTTTCTTCCATCACTGAGCACTGTGGTTGCACCGCAGGGAAGACTCTCTTCATTTAATTCGTTATTGGCTTTTACGATAAATGTATTTACTTCACCAAATCTTACATAATCCGTTACGGTGGCAACTACCGGCAAAAATCCGCCCTCATGAGCTGCTAACAGATTGCCATTGCAATAAACAGCGGCACGGTGGGTAATGCTTCCGAAACGGATTTCCAACTCCTGTTTCTTCCAATCTTCTGGAACAAATACTTCTGTCTCATACCAGAAATCTCCGCAGAAATCCCTCTCTTCTTTTGTTGTAAAGAAATCCGAAAAGCTGGCGGGAACCGGCATGGAGATGGGGTCTGGCAGCTTATGCTGCCAGCCCTCCTGCAGTCCTTTTTCCTCCGGATCAAACCGGAATTTCCACATACCATCCAGCGAATGCGCCATTCTTGCCTGGTTGCTGCATGGATACAATTCTGAAAAATTCAGCATCTTTCACTCTCCTGTTATCTTTTTATATTGTCAATTTCAGTCATCTTTTATTGTACATCATTTTTATACGTAAAGAAATAAGTTACCACAAATACCATCACAAAAGAGAACGTAATTGATATAACGATAGCTGGACCTGCCATCGCATAAAGGGCCGGAATCGTTAAAAGGTTGACTGGAACCTGAGCCGTGCGGACACAACCTGCAACAGCTGCAATAATACCACTGAGTCCGTTAATTACAGCCATGCCAATGAATATTTTACGGTTTTTCATTAAAACACCGTAGATACCTGGTTCCGTTACACCACCAATCAGGGCTGAGATGGAAGCGGAACCGGATACTAACTTCATGTCTTTATTTCTTGTTTTTAAGAATACTGCCAGACATGCTGCCGCAATACCAAAGTTTGCACCAAATGTGGCCGGTGCGATGTAATCGTAACCTAATACGGAATAATTATTTAAAATAATAGGCAAAAATCCCCAGTGTAAACCAAATACGATAAACACTGGCCATAACGCACCCAAAGCAAATCCTGCAATTGCTGGAGAAAAAGCAAATACCGCCTGAATACCTCCGGCAAGCCCTTTACTTACGATATCTGTAACCGGTCCGATCACAATCAAAGCGAGAGGGAAAACAATTGCAAAATCCACCAACGAAACTACAATACTCTGCAGAAGCTTAGGAATTACTTTCGTCAGCACTTTTTCCAATTTTGACTGCGCATAAACAGTTATGAGTATGGGCAGTACAGAACTTGGATAGCTGATCAATTTTACAGGAATTGAGAAAAATGTAACAACGGCTTCCTTATCGCCGAAAAGAGCCGTCATGGAAGGATAACACATGGCACAGGCAATCGCCATAGAGATAAATGCTTTTGCGCCAAATTTCTGAGCTGCACAATATGCCAGAAATACAGGCAGGAAATAGAAGATTCCGTCTGATGCTGCATAAAGTATCGTATAAGTGGTAGACGTTTTATCAAGCAGGGACAAAGTCGTAAATAATACCAAAAAACCTTTTAAAAGTCCTGCCCCGACAAATGCTCCCATAAACGGCATAAAGATACCGGAAATAAGATCTGTCATTTTTTCAACAATACCGCTCTTATTGCTGCCAGCGTTGTCTGCTTGTACGGGCGCGCTCTGACCCTGGTCTCCAATTGAAGTACTCAGTAGAATCTGGTCATAAACATCTTCAACGTCACTTCCGATAACAACCTGATACTGACCGGCTGCCTGCATTACCTTAATGACCCCCTGCATATTTTTAAGTATTTCTGTGTCTGCTTTGCTTTCGTCTTTCAATTTAAAACGAAGACGTGTGATACAATGAGTTAAGGAATTAATATTTTCTTCCCCACCAACATGTTCTACAATATCTTTGGCTAATTTCGAATAATCTGCCATCATGATACCTCCCTAATAATTTTTTTTATCAAAAAAGCCTGGTTATACTCTATAGACTAAGAGCATAACCAGGCTTTGCTGAACTAAATCATAACACTGCCCAAAAGTTAACTATTTTTTAATTGTGACAAATGAACTGCAAGATATACTAACTCATCGTGTCCTGCTTTGTAATGATATTTATCTTCAATGTATTTACATACCTTCTGGCTGCAACGGTATTCATCGGGATAATTTCGCAGTAACTCTTCTAACATGCGTGCTCCACCATGTTCTTTATAATAGTACTTTTTCATGACACGCTGTGCAAAAAATTTCAAATGAGTCATATATCGATAATAGGGAAGCGAATCTTCCTCTACCCGAAAATTCAGTTCTGACATAATCAGATCATTTAATTCACTCACCATTACAATCATTTTTTTCGCATTTCCACTTATCTGATTATGCCGTGCTGTTACAAAATGCATGGCTACAAATCCTGCCTCATCATTGGAAAGGCGGTACCCGAATTTAGACTCCAGCAAGTCCAGCATCTTTTGTCCAACCTTATATTCATCCGGATAAAACCGTATAATATCATGAAGAATTGTATTGGGTACAACAAACCCTTGCTGATAATTTTCCACCGCATGATAAATATGATCTACGAGGGAAATATGAATGGTCTCATTGAGAGTCATATCAAAAACCTGAACTGCAAAATCAATCACATCTTCTGCCACCATAATATATTCCTGTGGCACGGTATCTAATATTTCCCGAAACTGACTTTTATGATTTTTGTCTTTCAGAATAAACTGCTTTTCCACCCGCTCCTGATCGATGGCATCACCGATACGGCTTTTAAATCCAAGACCGCTTCCAAGCAGCAGGACATCCTGCCCATTTTCATCGTTTGAAATCACAGCATTCGTATTTAATATCTGCTTAATCATCATTTTCATAAAAGTTTCCTCGATTTCAATGTATAAAACGTACTACTGTTACTGATCAATTAAAAACAAAAAAAACAAGCATGCACCAAATAAATCGGATGCAGACTTGCCTAATTCAATAGTAACACTCCTGTAAACTCCTTAAAGCTTATCACAGGAAGACTATAAAGGCAATCGGTATTTTGACCAATATTATTCAGTACATTTTGTACACTTTTACAGAAATTATTCATTCGTCACGATTGATATTTTTATATTTTAATCGCTTTGTCTGCAGACATATTCTCTCCGGAGTATAGTTTTTGTGAGGTCCACGGCTCATCCTCGTCTGTCCAGAACTCTTCCTCCGGTTGCAGGCCTAAAACCAGAAATACCACCGTACATAAATACAAACTGCCTGTATTGATATATCGTTCTCCTAAATCCGGCTGATAGCCGCAGACTCCGGTTTTTAACCATCCGTTTTCATCAAAAATACAAGGTCCCTCCATAATCCGTTTGATAACCGCCGTCATCGCACTGCGTACCTGCGCAGGGATAAGTTCCTCCGGAAGCCTGTGACACAGGGCCATCTGTGATAACGTCTGAAATGCGCCAAACCGATAGCAGACAGAACGTCCTACGATTGGGTACGTCCCTTCCGGAGAAATCATCCGCTCCAGTATTGCCGCATACCGTTGGGAACGCTGCCAGACTACAGGCTGCATTTCATATTCCATATCTTTAAAACAATTCATAATATCTAACAGCATCGGCTGGATGACAAAGCTGTTATAATAATCAAAACAAAATGCTTCCCCGTCTCCGTAAAGCCCATCTCCTTTATACCAGCTTAACATCCGGCTGACATGGTTCTGAATCCGTTCCTTGTCATAATCACCACCCAGTAGATATAGACCGGTTTCCACCATGGCACTGAATAAGACCCAGTTATTGTTTAAAGGCTCTATTTTTCTAGAAATCATCAGACACCGGATCAGCTGATCCTTCGTTTTGTCCTCCATACTGTGGACCAGACTTTTGGGTGCTCTTACCAGTGCACTGCATAAAAACGCCGCATCCACCAGGGGCTGTCTTTCTTCTTCTCCGCCGCCGAATATCATATAATCGTTGGCTTTTGGGTTGGTTGCATTGGCCAGTGCCTGATGAAAAAGCATCCGGCAGTTCTCCTGCAGCTTTCGTTCTTCTCCCTTAAGGTTTTCTAATTCCAACCATGGACTGATCCCGCAGGCAGTGCGTCCAAAGGCCTCCAGCAATGCATTCTTATGACACTTTGGATTTGTGTTTGGCAAGCACTCCTTTAAAGTGTCATTGGCCAGATTCTCAAGGACCGGAAGAGCGATTTTAAGCATTGTATCCAGCCAGTATGATCTTATATCTGTTCTCATCAGTATCCGTTCCTTTCCTTTACCAAATAAATAATTCTTTGTCGGCTAATTTAAGAATTGCCTCTATAAAATAATAATCAGCATAGATCATGGGGAAATTGTGCCTCGTATCATGATACGCCGCAGAACAGTTTTCCAAAAGGTTGTCAATGTCAGGGCTAAAGCTGCAGCGTTTTTCATAAAGCGCCTTCAGCAGACGAATGGCTGCATCTAAATAAACATGCTTTTCTGCTTCTTTTACATATCTGGAGAGTTCAATCATTCCGCTGGCTGCACAAGCTGCCGCAGTGGAATCTTCCCAGCTGCAAGTTTCCGGCTGCATGAAATCCACCGGTATCAGATTGCTTTCTGGAATATTGGCAATAAAATAATTTGCAATAATCTTAGCCGTATTCAAATAGGATTCATTTTGTGTATGCACATAACTTAGCACAAACCCATAAATTCCCCAGGACTGGCCTCTTGTCCAGGAGGATCCGTCTTCATATCCCTGACCTCCACGTGATTTAATCATTTCCCCGGTTTCTGGATTAAATTCAACAATATGATTGACCGACCCATCCGGTCTCACAAAATAGGTTTGAGCCATATCTGCATGGTTAACCGCTATGTGCCGGAATCTGGGATCTTTGGTCTCTTCCCAGGCCCAGTATAGCAGCGGCAGATTCATCATGCAGTCAATAATTGCCCAGCCTAGGTGTTTTTCTCCTCCCCATTCGTTCCATGCACGAAGGAAATGTCCGGCAGGATTGTAGCGCCCTGCTAATAATTCTGCGGCTAAAAGGCCTCTGCTTTTAGACTCCTGACTTCCTGTTATACGGTAATTGGCCACTGCCGAGGGCAGCCATTTAAATCCATTATCGTGATCCAGTTTTTCCGGCATCAGAAAATTCTTATCCATCTTCTCTTCTGTTCTCACTGCGATCTCTTTAAACCGTTCCTCCCCAGATAGATGATACATCTGCCACATGATTCCAGCCCAGAAACCATTGGTCCACCAGTAAATCTTCTCATCGGTATAATCATTAAAAATACCGTTCTTTGCAGTATAAGGTATTTTATCTTGATTGCGTTCTGCAACGGAAACCATTTTTATTTTTATTTTTTCAAGAGTCTCCTCTATCCACAATTGCTGATTCTCTGATCGTTTCATTCGTTCTCCTTTCTGTTGATATAAAAAAAAGCTTACACCAAAAAACAGATGCAGACTTATATTATTTAATCGTAACACTCCTGTGAACTATTTTCATAGTAGCACAGGAGTGTTCTGAAAAACAACCAGTATTTTGGCTGATGTAAAACATTTTATTCGTTTTACAGATTTTCCCCATTGGATGCGATCACATTTTTATACCATTCAAACGATTTCTTCTTATATCTATTCAGCGTACCTATCCCATCATCGTTTCGGTCCACGTAAATAAATCCATATCGTTTCTTTAATTCCGCTGTTGAAGCACTGACTAAATCAATGCACCCCCAGCTGGTATATCCCATAACAGGAACTCCATCTTCTATGGCTTCCCTGACCTGGATTAAATGATCTCTTAAATAGTTGATCCGGTAATCATCAAGGACAGTCTTTGTTCCATCCGGCTGTGTTACCAGCTCATCAATCGCTCCCAGCCCATTTTCTACAATAAACAACCCTGTTTCATATCGGCGAGGAAGTACTGAAAAGCATGAAAACCCTTGACCAACCATATCTCCAGTGCTGCTGCGCCAAAGGCAAATATAGATGGTACCGGAGGCTTTGCTGGTTCTGTTGGAGGAGGCGGTTTTTCAGGTGGAGGCGGGGGCGGCAACCGTTATATATATGAATTTACTCTTTTTTAACCGGAATCCATATCTCAAACCTGAAATCGTCTGCACCTCTGTTCCCCTGATTTGGAAAGCATTCAATATCCACAGTCTCAGCGTACTGGTATCCAGAGGTTGGCAGCCACTCACTAAAAATCCGTTTCCAGGCATCTTCCACAGCACGATTCACCGGACCCTCAATCTCAAAAACAGCCCAGGTCGATTCCCTGATTATAAAGCAGTCCATGCCCTCTGGTGGCTCTTTCTCAGTAACACATGCAATGGTATAATCTACATCCTCCTCACTTTTCACATCAATGAAACCATGAACTCCTTTCGGATCACCATCAGATAAAGCAAGTAACTCTTCATAGGTCCCATTTCCAAACACTTCCCTCCAGAATTTGTCCACAGCCCCCGGATCATCCTCCGGTGCATGAAAATGCTTTTTCATACCCACAATTTTAAATGCTTCCTTTTTCTTAATCCTGTAATTCATCTCAGTATCTCCTTTCAACGAAATATGAAAGGAGATACGAGGATAAGCTTTTAAAGACTTCCCAGCTTTGCGTGTAGCAGAGGGAATAACTCCATGAACATTTTGAAATGCCCGGGAAAAAGAATCCGGGGATTCATAGCCATATTTAACAGCAAGGTCAATGACTTTAACATTGCTGTTTAGCAATTCAAACGCAGCTAATGTCATTCGTCTCCGCCGTATATATTCTGACAAGTGTATGTCAGCAATATACGAAAACATTCGTTGAAAACAGCTCATTGAGCAACAAGCCAGCTTTGCCACCGTGGAGTAATCAATTTCTCCATCCAAATTGCTTTCAATATAGTCAAGAGCATGATTCATTTCTTTTAAATAGTCCATCCTGCCTCCTTTCTGAGATAAGTATAACAGGACCGCTTTACATACACCCGATTAATCGCGACTGTTATAGTCGGAATCAGATACCCAATCTATACAAGAGGATACATTATCATTATCCCCTTTTCAGTAAATCTCCAATTGTTTAACTTCCATACTTCCACCCATTGATGATTTCCACTTGCTATCTTATTGGCAGATACATACTGATTTACTTTCATCCAGCTAGATACCAGTTGACTGAGACTTGTATCATACGTCAGATATTTTCCGCCTTTAAATATCTTTTCCTGAATCAGATCATCCTGAAATGCAAAATCTGAATCAAGTGCAATCATGATTTCAAACCAGAAATCTTTTACTTTTGCAAATCTATGATCGTACATATATATTTTGCATTTACTGCAATCAAGTTTATTCTTCTATGCCCAGTTAAGCATTACTTTCCAGACATTATGGGTAATCGTAACACTCCCGTGAACTATTTTCATAGTAGCACAGGAGTGTTCTGAAAAACAAGCAGTATTTTAGCTAATGTAAAACATTTTATACATTTTTACAGATTTTCCCCATTGGATGCGATCACATTTTTATACCATTCAAACGATTTCTTCTTATATCTATTCAGCGTACCTGTCCCATCATCGTTTCGGTCCACGTAAATAAATCCATATCGTTTCTTTAATTCCGCTGTTGAAGCACTGACTAAATCAATGCACCCCCAGCTGGTATATCCCATAACAGGAACTCCATCTTCTATGGCTTCCCTGACCTGGATTAAATGATCTCTTAAATAGTTGATCCGGTAATCATCAAGGACAGTCTTTGTTCCATCCGGCTGTGTTACCAGCTCATCAATCGCTCCCAGCCCATTTTCTACAATAAACAAGGGTTTCTGCCACCGGTCATAAAATTGATTCAGTACAAAGCGAATTCCCTGAGGGTCAATTGCCCACCCCCATTCACTTTTCTTCAGATACGGATTTGTGACCCCGCCCATGAGATTCCCTTCCCCTGCCTGAGTCTTGGTATGGTCAGCTGCTTCGCATACACTCATGTAATAGCTGAATGATACGAAATCCACCGTGTGATTCTTAAGCAGTTCTTCATCGCCATCCACCATTTTTATCTGAATATCATTCTCTTTAAAATAACGTTTCATATACCCAGGATACTGGCCCCTCACATGCATATCCCCAAAAAATGTATTCATATGATCAGCTTTCATGGTTGCAATCACATCATCCGGGTTAGAAGTCAGAGCGTACGTTGGCATACTTAAGATCATACACCCGATTTTACTGTCAGGCATCAGTTCATGGCCAATTTTTGTTGCCAGGGCACTGGCTACCAGTTCGTGATGAACTGCCTGATAAAGATCCTGTTTCTTTAACTGGCTCTTATCCGTATAAATTCCACCGCTTAAAAATGGTTCATGGAGCACAGAGTTAATCTCGTTAAAGGTCAGCCAGTATTTCACTTTTTTCCCATAACGCTTGAAAATAGTTCTGACATAACGCTCGTAGAAGCTTATCATCTCCCTGTTAATCCAGCCATCATATTTGACAGATAAGTTTAACGGTGTCTCATAATGGGAAATGGTTACGAGAGGCTCAATTCCATATTTTAATAGTTCATCAAATAAATCATCGTAAAACTGAAGTCCCTTTTCATTGGGTTCTTTCTCATCCCCATTTGGAAATATACGGCTCCAGGCAATTGAGGTACGGAATACCTTAAATCCCATTTCCGCAAAAAGTTTTATATCGTCCTTATAACGATGATAAAAATCAATTCCCATCAGCTTCATATTATCCGGCGTCGGTTCCTTTGTCACAGGTCCTTTAATTCCGTGAGGTGTCACATCCTGAGTGCTTAACCCCTTACCGTCTTCGTTATATGCTCCTTCACACTGGTTCGCAGCCACCGCTCCTCCCCACAAGAATCCATCTGAAAATTTCATAGTAATTTAGTCCTCCTTTTGTTATTATTAAGATGTCGATTATAATAACAGATTTTTATTAAATAAACAACCCAATTAAAAAATTGTAGTATTTTTATATGATTCATTTATGATAATGTCCTAGTGTATCACAAATGATTATGTCCCAATTAGTAGTTCATATATTATAATAGAACCTCATGACTTAGAAATGAGGTGGACACAATCAGAAAGGTATTACTAAC
>NZ_RJLQ01000038.1 GCF_003833015.1 Clostridium sp. E02 | reverse complement strand
TCCTTAGCGTTAGAAGAATGTTTGAATAATTTTAAAAAATATAAAATTTATATCAATAAAATAGAAAATGATATTGATATAAAAAAAAATATTGATAAATATTTTAGAAATAGTCAATTAGCCTTAATTGAAACAAAAACAAAATTTTTAAATTATCAGCCATTATACAATAATAGTTTTTCACTAAATCATTGCATAATGGCATATGATTATAATTTTAGAGATAATATATTATATATTGCCGATACTCATATGATAAATGATAATATCGGAACCTTATCAACATTTACAGGTGAAGTCAAATTTGACATATTACGAGAAGGTATAGAAAAAGTTTATTTTTTTGATATTTCTAAATTTAATAATAATTTTAATGATAAATATTTTTTTAAATTATGGAAAAAATATTTGCAAGAATTTTTAAATAATAATGCATTAAAATCATATATTAAAGATATTAAATATATGCAAATAAAGCAGATAAATGATTTAAAAAGTTGTGCCTTAAAAATCGTTTTCGATAATAAGTTTTTAGGTTTTATGTTTATAATTAATTATATAGAAGTGTTTTTATATGAATATAATTTAATTAGTTTATTTAATAGTGATCTTTTAGATTTAAAAAATAAAATTGAGATAGCAAATTATATGTTTATAAAATCAAGTGTATTATTGGATGTAAAATATTTTTGCAAAGGTATAGATAAATTATTATTATGTTATTATCAGTTGAATAGTTTTATTAAAAGTTTAATATGTGAATTGAATAAGATCTGAAATGGATATTCTGAGATGATTTATCGGAATCTTGAGGAACCATGCGAGTGTAGCTTTCCTTGAAGAATCCCAACCCATGTCACAATCAGACTGAGAAAAATACCGGTCACAACTGCATGTATCCCTTTGGACGTTGCAGAGGTAACAACAGGAGTACCATCACTCGCAAGAGCCATTTTTACAGAAGCTTACAAAGGGCGCATGTAAGAAGACCGGTTATCGTCATCAACAATCCCCAGGGGAGGATAAAGAAGTGATAAAAGTACCGACACTAGAGTGTTACCAATTTCAAAACAACTAAACAGAGCATAAAGGGATTGATACTAATTTGTATAGTCCTATCAGTAATGAAAGTAACTTTAAAATCAGTGGAAATTAGAAAAGAGCGTTGCATACGGTGAGTATTCTGCATACTAATGAACCAACTGTCAGGTGATCGGGAAACAAAAGAAATGAGTGTAATTAGGCTATTATAAATTATTATTTAAAATTAATTTTGTAAAGGCTGCTTCGCACCGCTAAAGCGGTAAGACTTTGACAATAAAAAAATGCCCAATAATTTAGCAGTAGCAAGCTGGTTTCCGTCTACCGTAAGACAGGCTTGTATTTTTTTTGAATTAAGGTATTTAGAAACCAGAATATTCAGATGCCGAGGTTTGGGACCATATGGCGAGGAATCCGTATAGGAAAGGTCAAGGTTTTATAAACTTTTAATGATGTCCTATAAAGATTGAGTAGTATTAACAAAGCATTTCAAAAACATAGTTTTGATATGCGGAGTAACCACCAGAATTTACAGGTAACATAAAATTGCCTCCAATCGTAAAAATATCTTATAAACAAAGGGGTGAAGCGCAACATTATTCGATAAATTCGTCAAGCGTTTTGATGAAAAAAGTGGGGGGTTAATAAACAAAGAATCTGAAAGCTTATAAATTAAGGCTTTCAGATTTCTAGAGACTATTAAAAAAAAGATGGAGGATGTATGATAAGTTTTGTTTATCATTATTATATTAGATATAAAAAAGTTATTGTTTTAGCAACGTTCCTTTCTCTGCTTAATTCCATAATGACAGTAGCATGTTCTCAATTTCTTAAGACAGTCATAAAAGAGACGTTAAATGGACAAGACAGCTTAATTGTGATTAAAATTGTTCAAATGCTTTGTTTAACAATCGTTTGGGTAGTGTTGGTTTACATTTTTAGAATGATTTCCGGAACTCTAAGTATACATATGACCCAAAATCTAAGACAAGATATAATACAGAAGATAATGAATATGCGTTATGATTACCTGATAGAACAAGAAAAAGGTATTTTTTTGAATAATCTAAATGGTGATATTTCTGATGTAAGTAGATACTTTGATCAATTGCTATTTTCTATACTTCTAAATGGTTTAAGTATTGTGGTAATACTTTTATATTTACTGCTAGTTGATTGGAAGCTAATGTTAATTTCTATGATATGGATACCTTTAATTACTTTAGCATTTCGTATTTTTTTAAATAATATAGCTTACCTGACCAGAGAAAAAAAGAAACGTCAGGATATTCTTACAGCTAAAATTCAAGAGTTATTTGAATGTTATGAGACAGAAAAAAGTTACAACTTACAACAGATAAATTTAACAAAAATTGAGGCTGATATAGATAGCGTTTATAGAGTTGATTTGCTGCAACAAAAAAAAGAGGCTATTGTAACTACTTTTAGTTTCGTGATCCAGTCTCTACCCATTTTATTTTGTAGCATATTTGCAGCTGGTATGGCAATTAAAGGAAAACTAGCAGTAGAAAATTTTATTTCTTTTATTGTTCTATTAGGATTTATTGCATCTCCTATTAGTAATTTTACTTCGGTGTTAGTGGATATTAATAAGGCCGGTGTAAGTGTAGAACGATTAAGGAAACTCATTAATGCACCAGAAGAATGTAGAGAAGGTATAACAACCAACCTGTTTTTAACCGACCCTGTGATTAAATTTAAGGAGATAAGTTTTTCTTACCATAATTCAAATCGGATTTTGGAAGAAATTACCTTTGAAGTGAAGAAAGGAGAACGAATAGCATTTGTAGGAAGTTCTGGAAGTGGAAAGACAACGTTATTAAATTTGATTTTAGGGCTTTATGAGCCGGAATCAGGAGAATATCTGCTTTATGGAACCAATATTTTAGACTTAGATATTAAACTGGCAAGAGGGTGTTTTTCTATTGTATCACAAGAAACCTTTATGTTCCCAGATACAATTAGAGAAAATCTATTGTATGGTAATCGTGACGCCTCTGAAGAGGAAATACAAAGGGCTGTAAAAGATGTAGGACTTGATTATTTTATAGAGAGTCTGCCTGATAAGTATGAAACAGTTCTTGGTGAGAACGGTATAAACCTGTCTGGAGGACAAAAACAAAGATTCGCTATTGCCAGAGCACTTTTGCGAAATAGCGATATTATCATATTTGATGAACCCACCTCGGCTTTGGATGCAAAGGCAGAAGAGGAAATTATGAAAGTAATTGATACTACCTTAAGATCTAAAACTATAATCACTGTTGCTCATAAATTAAACACAATTCTAGATTATGATAAAATTTATCTTTTGGAACGAGGAAAAATTAAAGAGCAGGGTAGCCACGAAGAACTCCTTTTGAGAAAAGGACTTTATTTTCAATTGTTCTATGGAAGAGAAAGTGAGAGGAGGGAGATATTGTGAAACACTATCTATCGGAAATTATTGGGGCTCTTAAATATATGTCAAATGAGAGAAGAAAGTACGTTGTGGCTCTATTATGTGTGGGTTTTGGATATTCTGGAATGAGCATTTCTATCTCCTTAATACCACAGATTCTTATTGATGCCTCTGTAAATAAAGATTTTATAAATGTTAAGGGAAATTTGTTACTTTATGTGAGTTTGTTTATAATTTCATTTTTAACTGCGTTATTATCTCAGTACATTTACAGGCGTTGTGTTCTTCGAGCTCAATCTTGTCTTCGTAAGCAAATCATGAAAAAAAAGGCAAAACTTCCGGTTTCTTACTTTGAAAATAGTCACAGCGGCAACTTTCTCTCTCAGATGATATACGACTTGAATAAAGTGGAGGAACTATACCGGACAAAATTTAAAGAATTTTTTAATCCTATTATTGCTCTGTTTACCAGTGTGATTCCAATGTTTTTTTTAGACAAAGTGTTAACCTCGTTACTGCTTTTTATTTCTTTACTATGTTTATTAGTAAATATTACTTTTTCAGGCAGGATAAAAAAAGCGGGTTTTTTGACAGCTACGGCAAATACAGCTCTCACTGAGAAATCTTCGGATATAGTGTCAGGAATATTAACCGTTAAGGAGTACCAGCTAAATCAGGTTTTATCTGATCGCTTCCAAAGAGCAAATGAAGTTTACACGGAGAAAGCGTACGACAGGCAGAAACTGAGTGCGCTTTTAGAAGCCATGAATAAGGGATTTGATGTTTTATGCAGTATTGTGTTTTTAATTGTCGGTTCCTTAATGGTGAAAGAGGGAAAAACTACATATGGAACCTTGGTTGCACTCATGAACTTAGAAACTAGCCTTATCTGGGCAGCTTTAATGGCAGGAAAAAAATTCCCAGAACTCTTTGATAATATTGCAAGCATTGAACGTATTGGCACCTTCTTGAACAGTGAGGAGGAACAAATTCATGTACCGGATCACCTACAAGAACGTAAAAACTTTAGCTTAATTGAATTTGACCATGTGTTTTTTAACTATGAGGGTAATCGAGAGATACTACGGAATTTTAATATGCAAATTCAACAAAATGATATAGCTATCATAACAGGACGGTCTGGTTGCGGTAAATCAACAATATTCAAGTTACTAATGGGTTTCTATAATGCAGACAGAGGTCTAATTATGGTAGATGGTAAAAGTTTAGAAGATTACGGTCCACTTGCGCTAAGAAAAATGATAACGTATATTCCTCAAAATCCATTTCTTTTTAATGATACCATCGAAAAAAATATTCATTGTGGGAATCCTGAAGCTTCATTTGAAAAAGTAATTGAGGCCGCTAAAGCTGCCAATGCTCATGAGTTTATTATGGAATTACCAGGAGGTTACCAATATATGGTAGGTGATAAGGGTAGCAAGTTATCCTTCGGACAAAGACAACGAATTACAATTGCGAGGGCATTTCTAAAGGATGCCGCTATTATCTTATTTGATGAGGCGACTTCTGGTTTGGATTATGAATCAGAGCGACTTATTCTGCAGGCTGTAGAAAAACTTGTACAAGATAGGACTGCACTTATTATCTCTCACCGGAATTCGGGAATGTGGTTGGGTAATAGAAGTATTGAAATAATATAATTAAATAAAATTTAGTATTAAAATGGCTAGAAATACACGAATGCTTCAATAAGCATTGATGTTTTCTTTTGTATAATCTTTTAAAAGTCAATATTTTACTAGTTTAATTCATAGGGAGAGAAAATGGAAAGATATAATGAATATGACGTGATTAATCATAATAAAAAGGCTTGGAATATTGATTCAAAAAAAAATCACCAATGGACAGTTCCTGTGGAAAAAAGAAATATTGATTCTGCACGTATTGGAAGTTGGGATGTTGTTTTAACCACTAAAAAAGCAGTACCGCATAATTGGTTTCCGGGGTTTAAAAACTTAAATGTTCTTGGGCTAGCATGTGGTGGTGGGCAACAAATTCCAATTTTTTCTGCGCTTGGAGCTAATGTAACATTATTAGATAATTCAGACATTCAAATACAAAAAGATATAATTGTAGCAAAAGAAAATAACTTGGATATTAAAACAATAGAAGGGGACATGAGCAATTTGCAATGTTTTAGTGATGAATCGTTTGACTTAGTATTCAATCCAGTATCAACTATCTATGTACCTGAAATATCTATGGTTTTTAAGGAAGTATATAGGGTGTTAAAGCCAGGAGGTCGGTTTTTAGCAGGATTTGTAAATCCTATACGTTTTATTTTTGATAGCTTAAGTATGCATGATAAAAAATTGATCATTAAATATAAAATTCCCTTTAATGCATTTGAACAGTTAGATAATAGAGTTTTAAATAAGATTATTAAATTGAATTATAAAATTTGTTATGGTCATTCTCTTAATGAGATAATAGGTAAACAATTAAAAACTGGTTTTACAATGGTTGATTTTTATGAAGACTCTGGAGATACATTGCTAGATGAATATATACTTACAGAGTTTGCTACATATTGCAAAAAATAATTAAAATAATAATGGAGAGTGATTATGGATTTAAAAATAGTAGAAATATTTAGAACAATACAAGGAGAAGGAATTTTACAAGGACAACCATCTGTTTTTATAAGATTATATGGATGTAATTTATCCTGTAATTGGTGTGATACCATTCGACAATCAGAATATAATAATTTTGAAATAATGTCAATAGAAAAGATACTAAATAAGGTTAGTTCTTACAACATAAAATTTGTAGTAATTACTGGTGGAGAACCATTATATAACAATTATATAGATAATTTATTAGATGCTTTAAAAGATAGAGGATATCATATTACGATTGAAACAAATGCTACTATAAAAAGAAAAATAAATTGCGATTTAATTAGCATGAGTCCCAAGTTGAGTAACTCAAATCCCTATAATACTGAAGATGAAGTATATAAAATGTATGATAATTTGCGTATCAATTTAGAAACAATTAATTATTATATTCAAAATTATAATTATCAAATTAAATTTGTTGTTTATAATGAAAATGACTTTTTAGAAGCAATTTCAATATTAAAAAAATTAATTAAATATGATCCTTTAAAAGTAATAATGATGACTCTTTGTTCTACTTATAATGAATTAATTAAAATTCAACAGAAGGTTGTTGATTTATGTCTTAAATATAATTTAAGATATGGAAATAGACTACAGTTACAGATATGGGGAAATGATGAGCCCAAACTCTAAAAAATTTTAATTGTTTCTATTATCTTTAAAAACTAGGATTTATAAAATAAAAGTTACATAAAAATGTATACAGCTGTAAGTAAAGAAACAATGAGACGTTATGAAATTAATGGAAAATAATAAAGGACTTTGTTACCATCTGAAAACACAGGCAAAAGAAGTAATTACCGAAAAGATAACCGAACCAACGGTATGTTATGATGGCTCGGATCAGCTGCCAAAGGAGAGAATTGCCTGTTTTCGTAAAGAGAAAGGATATAAAAAATATGTTTTCTAATAATTTACAGATTTTTATAAATAAACTCAAACATTCAATAAAAACTAGAAATTTAGTAGATAATATAATGATCTTAAATAATCGTTATGGTAATGAGTATTTAAAATTAGCAGAGCAAATTTTGTCAATAATGGAAGTCATGAATCTTGATTCTTATAATATAACTAAAAAGTACATAATAGATTATATCAAACAAGCATCATCATTTTTAAGGGAGGGAAACTATGGACATAAGAGTTTCAATGAAATAAAAAAAACAATTTATGATAATGAAGATGTTATGATGCAAATTTATATGCCCGGATTATTAACAGCTTATATAAGTATGTTAAATTTATATACTAAATATGATTTTTTTATGAAAAAATTTTTACCTATGATTAATGATAATTCAATAGGTATTGATGTGGGTTTTGGTGAAGGTTTTTACTTATGGAAAATACTAGAAAATACTAAAAATGTAAGATGCAATGGGATGGATATAAGTCCATATGCAATTGAATTTACAACTAATCTATTAACTTGTACTAAGATTAAATCTAATAGATATAACTTATATTTGGGTGACATCAATAAAAAAATAAATTGCCAAGAAAAATCTCAAGATTTTGTGGTTTTGGCTGAAATTATTGAACATTTGGAAAAACCCGAAAGAGCTATAATGGAAATATCTCCGATGTTAAAGAGGGGGGGTATATTATTTCTCTCTACTGTAATTAATAATAATCACATGGATCATATCAGTAATTTTGAATCACCTGATGTAATTGAAGAAATGCTAGTTCGTAATGGGTTCAATATTTTGGAAAGTTGTATACATAGTGTGCAAGATGATTTTCCTAATTCATTGGATAAAGCAGTTGGTTTAGCATATGTATGTAGATTAGGTTAGTATATCTAATAGTGATAAACGTTAATTTGGTAGATTGGGAAGACAAATTATATATAATTTCATTATGGTTTTTTATTAATTACTGATGGGATGATTTAAAAAAGGAGTTTATTAACTATGCAAAAATATAAGAATGAATTAAGATGTTTAATTTTTTTGGTATTAACTACTCTTATAACTGGAAGTAATATTTCTAGTTTTGCAAGTACTAAAAGCAACACGAATGGTACGTTCAGTGTTCTGTCCTACAATATAGGAGGGCTGCCAGAAATGTTTTCAAGTAGTGGAGATCCTAAGAATTATATTCCTCAAATAGGATCAAAGCTTTATGCCTACGATTTAATAAATGTACAGGAAGATTTCAATTATCACGCTTCGCTTTATGCAAATGATACTCATGTATATAGAACCCCTACTTCAGGAGGAGCTGGAATTGGTGATGGTATGAATTTTCTGTCAAATTATCCTTTTGGAGATACAGATCGGGAAACATGGACAGACCGTTATGGTTTGTTTGATAGCGGTAGTGATGAATTGACTCCAAAGGGATTCATGTACAATCAAGTTAAAATAGCAGATGGAGTTTATGTAGATGTTTATAATCTTCACGCAGATGCGGATACGGATGCAAAATCAGAGGCTGCGAGGCGTAGTAATTTAAATCAGCTTGCTACATATATTGAGCAATATTCTCAGGGACATGCAGTGATTGTATTTGGAGATACCAATTGCAGATATACCAGAACTGATGACAATTTAAAATCTTTGTTTGTCGATAAACTGGATATGAAAGATGTCTGGATAGAAAAAATCAGAAGTGGGATTTATCCGGAAAAGGGAGAAGAAGCATTGCTGGGGGTGTCTGGAGAGACGAGTGCCAACAACGAAGTTGTAGATAAAATCTTTTATCGAAGCGGTGCCTGTATTACGCTGAATCCTACTTCTTATAAGGTTGAAAATAGTTATTTCACTGATACGGAAGGAAATCAGCTTTCTGATCACTATGCCATAAGTGCAAACTTTAGCTATACCAGGGATAATAGTATGGTTTATAGTGATTTATGGGGAGGTTCTGGAGGAATAGCGTTCAATTTTTTGAGAAATTCATCACCAACGTTCAGCAGACCGGTGTCCGTTGCTATAAGGGGAGAAAATCGCGTGGATGCCATATCTATGACCTATGCTGACGGTACAGTGCTTAGCAATGGTGGAGATGGCGGAATTCAGCAGACCTTGGCATTGGAAAACGATGAATATATCACAAAAGCAGTCATTTATAAAAATACTTATAAGGGATCAGACCGGATATTCTATTTGGAGTTGACAACAAACAAGGGCCGTGTTTTGGAAAATGGGATAAAAAGTGGAACAGCACTTACTCTGACTGCGCCCGCAGGAACATATATTGCAGGCTTTTTCGGGCGAGCGGAGGTTAATATTGATAAGATTGGAGTTATCTACAAAACTTTTAAATAAGCTAAAGGATATTTCTTCATTGTAGTTGTTAATGATGGTTTAGCTCTATTTATAGTAAGAAATAAATAAAAAATTTGTGGATAAAACGGTGATCAAAATTTCTAAAATAGCCTGATTAATATAATAAATTTTAGCCAAATCTAAGTTGATTTAAAAAGAAATACATATGTGGAATTTTTGCTTTTTATAATAAACAGAATTCTACTATTATATAGCTTTTCAACGAATTGTGTGAGATAATGTAGTTGGAAAAACCAATGTACCTTGTAAATTTCATATATCAAGTGTCCGGTCTCTCACACAATTTTTATATGAGAGGAAGGATACAATATGGCTGAAAGAGTTTATTGTTTATACAGAGTTTCTACCACCAAGCAAGTAGATCACGATGATCAAAATCAAGCAGATATACCTATGCAGAGAAAAGCCTGTCGAGAATTTGCAGAGCACATGGGCTGGACAATTGTCCGTGAGGAACAAGAGACCGGCGTTTCCGGATTTAAGGTAAGCGCAGCAGATCGAGATAGACTTCAACTTGTTAAAGAACATGCTGAGAAAGGAAAATTTGATATTCTTCTGGTGTTTATGTTTGATAGACTCGGGAGAAAATCTGATGAGACTCCTTTTGTTGTGGAATGGTTTGTAAAGAAAGGTATCAAAGTATGGAGCGTCAATGAAGGTGAACAACGCTTTGAGTCACATACTGACCGTTTAACAAATTACATACGTTTCTGGCAGGCTGATGGTGAAAGTCAAAAAACCTCCATAAGAACTAAAACTGCCCTTGGACAGATGCTTCAGGAAGGTCGTTTCCGCGGTGGCGTAGCGCCATATGGATATCGGCTTGAAAAAAGCGGAGTAGTGAATAAACGTAAGCATGAAGTCAATAAACTGATGATTGATGATAAAGAAGCTGAAGTAATACACATGATGTATAATTTATGTGTATCTTCCGGATATGGACGCTGGCGTATTGCTATGTTTTTAAATGACAAAGGTATTAAAACTCGGAATGGTGCAAACTGGCATGAATCATCAGTGGGAGCAATCTTGAAGAATGTAACATATAAAGGGGTACTCCGAAGCGGAACCACATTTTCGGATCCTTTTAAGGAACTTCAAATTATTGATCCATACACATTTGATCTTGCTCAGGAGCTAATAGAAGAACGTATCAATAAGAAGAGGGAAGAGAGAAATACTCCGTTAAATACTTCAGGACAGTCGCTTTTATCTGGTAATGTATTTTGTGGTCACTGTGGTGGTCGTCTAGTTTTAACAACTAACGGCAAAGTAGTTAGACTAGCCAATGGTGAAACAAAAGGCGTTAAGCGAATACGATATATTTGTTATAATAAAACAAGACGCCGTCTTGATTGCGATGGTCAGACAGGATATACAATGCACTTACTTGACGATGCTGTTACTCAAGTACTACATCAAATTTTTGACCGTATGTCAGTAGTACCTGACAACTTGATTGTTGGCAACGCACAAGATCGTCACATGACAGAACTTCGGTCAGAAATTAAAAGGATAAAAGCTGAGAATACCAAGGCAAATACGGAATATGAGTCATTAAAGGCTGAAATTGTCAAAGCAGTACAAGGGAAAAGTAAGATGCCCGTGGATGTCCTATCGGAGTTAGTTAAAGAAAGTCGTGATAAGGTTCTTGCAACCAGCGAACGACTAACTGCACTTATGGCTGAGCTTGATCGAGGTAACGAAAAGGCGGCGGAAATGAAAAATGAACTTTCCCGTATCCGCACATGGTCAGAAATTTTTGATGAAAGCAATATGGAAGTTAAGAAGATGATAACCAGTTACATTATAAAACGGGTAAACGTGTTTAAGGATTATAAACTGGGTATTGATTTAAACCTGGATATACAGCAATTTCTTAACGGAATTGATAGTATAACCGAGGAAAAAGCTACTACAGTAGCATCGTAAAGTAACACACATTCGCAATAAGCTCTTTACAGCTGAGTAAATATATCTTACATATAAAAAAAGTGGTTTTTGGGGGTGCACACCCGACATATCGGGAGAGCGCTTGAATGGCATTCAAGAGGTCATGGGTTCGAGTCCCATTATCTCCACTTAAACTATAAGCCGCAGGCATGAAAGCTTGTGGCTTAAATTATAACTTATAGGGACGGGACACTTGGTAAATCAAGGGTAAAAAAGGCACATTTTCATTTTGAGAATGTGCCTTTTTTGCCCTAATTGTAGAGGGATCATTTAGGTCATGCAAAAATGGTGATTTATTATGGAGAAGAAAATTGCTTCACGCTAAATTATACACTGTGCGAAGTCTGCTTATGTCCCTTCTGATGACGTATAATAGATTGCGCAAATTCAAATAAGCAAATAGACATAGTTTTTATCGTTTGGTAGAATTAAGTTACCACACAAAATTTCCAAAGGAGGATAAAAACTATGTCTGAGAACATTATACA
>NZ_RJLQ01000037.1 GCF_003833015.1 Clostridium sp. E02 | reverse complement strand
CGCCAGTCGGCCCGGTATCGCCAGTCGGCCCAGTGGGTCCAGTATCGCCAGTGGGTCCGGTGTCGCCAGTTGATCCATTGAGACCGGTATCGCCAGTGGGACCAGTATCGCCGGTAGGCCCGGTATCACCAGTGGGTCCCGTATCTCCGGTCGGTCCAGTAGAACCAGTAGGTCCAGTGTCACCAGTAGGTCCAGTGTCACCAGTGGGACCGGTGTCGCCAGTGGGACCGGTATCGCTGGTAGGCCCGGTCGGACCAGTAGAACCAGTGGGTCCGGTATCGCCGGTAGGTCCGGTATCGCCGGTAGGTCCAGTATCGCCAGTGGATCCGGCATCGCCGGTAAGTCCAGTATCGCCGGTAGGTCCAGTATCGCCAGTGGGACCGGTATCACCGGTAGGCCCGGTGGGTCCGGTGTCGCCCGTGGGTCCCGTGGGTCCGGTATCACTCGTGGGTCCAGTATCGCCAGTTGGTCCAGTATCACCAGTCGGTCCGGTAGGCCCAGTATCGCCAGTCGGCCCGGTGGGTCCAGTATCACCAGTCGGCCCGGTGGGTCCGGTGTCGCCCGTTGGCCCAGTAGAACCAGTAGGTCCAGTAGAACCAGTAGATCCAGTGTCGCCAGTGGGACCAGTATCGCCAGTCGGACCGGTATCGCCGGTAGGCCCGGTAGGTCCGGTAGGCCCGGTATCGCCAGTAAGTCCAGTATCGCCGGTAGGTCCGGTGTCACCAGTGGGCCCAGTAGGACCGGTATCGCCCGTAGGACCGGTGTCGCCGGTAGGTCCGGTGTCACCAGTGGATCCGGTATCTCCGGTATCTCCGGTAGGCCCAGTGGGACCAGTAGGTGCGGTCGGTCCAGTATCGCCGGTAGGTCCAGTATTACCAGGACGTCCAACATAACCAGTGGGGCCAGTGTCACCGGTAGGCCCAGTAGGCCCTGTGGGACCAATGTCGCCGGTAGGACCAGTGTAACCAGTGGGTCCAGTATTACCAGTATCCCCAGTCGGTCCCGTATCCCCAGTGGGTCCCGTATCTCCAGTCGGTCCAACATAACCAGTGGGTCCGGTGTCGCCAGTCGGTCCAGTGTAACCAGTATCACCCGTTGGTCCGGTAGGTCCGGTGTCGCCGGTCGGTCCAGTATCGCCGGTCGGTCCAGTATCGCCGGTCGGTCCAGTATCGCCGGTCGGTCCAGTATCGCCAGTAGGCCCGGTATCGCCAGTTGATCCATTGGGACCGGTATCACCGGTGGGTCCGGTATCGCCAGTTGATCCATTGGGACCGGTATCGCCAGTAGGTCCAGTATCGCCAGTCGGACCAGTCGGTCCGACTGTATTCTCTTCTAATACGATCAAGGATCCAATTAAAGGAACATTAGGAGAATAATACACAGTTCCTGCACTAATATTTTCCAGGGATAATGTAGCTGGTGTCGTTGTAATTTCCACAATACCAATTCCAAACAATTCTCCTGTTTTTAAAGGAGAATTACCTATTATAAAATCTCCTTGCGAAGATGTTAAAGCAAAGGAAGTTCCAATTCTTGACTGAGAAGATTGAGTGGACAACCACCAATCAATAACATATCTACCTGTTTCCAGAAAGGTAATCGTACCTGTTGCTGGATTGTAACTTATATTTCCTGCCGAAAAGGAAACGCTGTTAAAAAGAACATTTTCGCCAGCATTTACGCTTTCAGATCCATTAAGCTCTATCTGAAGAGCAATATTATCCATTTTCTACCTCCATTTTTATCATGTTTTAACATTAGATAAAAAATCTTATATCCATATATTTTATGATGTAGTCCAACTTTATGATCATGGAGCTGTTATCACGGAACCAATAGATTGAAATAGAAAGGATTATGATCCATTAAAAGGATAAAAGAAAGATAGGTTTAAATATAGAAAATATATCAAAATTAAAAACCATCGATGAGGATGGTTTTTAATTTTGACAGATATTTATTGTATTATCAGGGTTAAATCCTGATGATACATTGTTACAAGTACACGATATATCTCTTGATTCCAAGCTGTTTTTAAACGGTTATCGGTAATGGGAATTTTCTCTTTTTGAATATGTGAACATCCCGTAATCTGAATGCATCCCAGATTTCCGACTGTGATGGTATGCTCTCTAATCAATGGTTCATCCCAAACCATAAGAGATAAAACTGGACATGGAATGTCCCCCTCATAGTGATCGGTTATGGTAATGTTTTCATCTTTGTTTAAAACTGCAGTCCGCTGATAAGAGTGGATCCGTTTATCTGGATAGGCATCACCAATATCCAAGGTTATAAAACTGCTTGCCGAATTCAATTGATGTGAAACTTGTTTTGCCTTATACTGAGATCCATTGTGTTGAACAAGCTCCACGCCCTTATCCCAAAATGAGGGGAGGTTATGGTAACGAGACTGCATGGTCCAGATATCGTAACGATTCGGGGAAAATGTTTTTTTTGTATAAGTTTCAACCCCAATGTCAATTAGAAACGGTTTTCCATTTTTATAAACAGTAAAGCTACCGGTATCGTTGTGATTATGACTGTCATTGTTATCCCCTGCCTTTACGGCTAGGTAGAGATGTTTATCTCTGGTGATGAAGATACCAACGCTCTCATACCAGAAATCCTTTGGGTGAATCATTGATTTGTTGTTAAAAGAAAGCATATCTGTATGAGAAAAAATAGTTTGCGTGCGGTAAAACAAGTTATGTTCTTCCTCTAATAAGGGGTCTTCACTGTTTTGATAATCCGAAGCAGCAAAAGCCATTAGATCCTTGTTTCCTGTCCGTTTTCCAAATAAAAATTCCCTGGCATTGCATCTTCCAGCAATGGGAGAGCAGTCGGCAAAATTCAAATAGTAAATGGTATCTACGTGAACGTTTACTATGTATGAGGCGATGTTTTTTATTTTATTAATCTTAAAGGCAGAGGAACATGCATGATTTGAAATACCATTTATGATTTCCAGACAGTTAAACAAACAAAGACCTGCATGACGGTAATATTGTGCCCCTTCGTCACAGCAGCCGTCCTCCCCATACTCTTCCAGAAAATAATCAATACTTTTACACGCTTTTCTTAAGATTTGTTCTTTTCTTGAATCGTTAGAACCCCTTGTAAAAGCAGTGAGAAGAATATTTTGAGTACACCAAACGGTCCAGTTATTCATTGGTGTTAGTCCATCCCCCATCCACCAGAAATGATTGGAAAGGTATGGAGTTATAATTCGTTCCTCTAAATTTTTATTCACCATTTTGTTAAGAAATGGGCTGATTCGGGTAAGCGCATCTCTTAAAAGGTATTCTGTCATCGATAGGACTGCTCCGGTTTCTGCGGCAAACAAATCAATAACAGGTCTGGTTATATCTGGAAGTATGCTTTGAGGGGAATCTCTCAGATAAGAGTTATGAGCTGGTAATTGCCATGCATTTTCCTCGCATATGATATAAACCCCATTGATAATATCGTCAAGAAACCGTCCCTTATATTCAATACATTCCCCTAGAACCAAAGTGCTGAGAGCGATTCGCCTTTTAAACTGTTTTTCTTCATAGTGACTTCGATTACCAGTTTTTGAAAATTCCATAAAATCAACAGCAGTAAGAGAGGGGTAATCAAATTTGAGATATGTTTCTGCGGAATGAACCAAACGGCTTTTTAAATCCTCTGGAAGTGTAATCCATGAGCTGCGTTTAAGTGCCGGCGGGCATGGAATGAAATCGGATAACGGGTCTTTTAAATCGTTGATTAGTTCTGAAATCATTATACTTTCTCCTTAATGTTCATGAGGGCTTATGGTGTTTTGCTGTATGAAATCCCGTGGAGAATAACCAGTGATTTTTTTAAACACCTTGCTAAAATAAAAAGCACTTTCAAACCCCAACTGGTCGGCAACTTCATAAATTTTTATATCTTGCTCTAAAAGAAGTTTTTTTGCTTTGTTAATTTTTGCATGAGCGATGTATTCCGAGAAACCAAGGGCACAGTTTTTCCTGAATAAAATACTTAAATAGTTGGGACTTAATCCAAAAACTCCAGCGACTTCATTCAAACTTAGTTTTTCCGAAACGTGACTGTTTATATAATTCTGAACGTTTGAAATCACATGTGCCTTGTAGGTCTTTCGTTTGGATCTCAATATTACACATAGTCCATCCCGAAATAGTTTGAGCCAATCCACGATCTGCTCTACATTTGTAAAGCGATAGATGGATCGGTATCCATCGCTGTAAGAGGAAAAGATTTCAGCCATTGTTTCCTCTCCATCTGGGAGAAGCGTCAAAGCTAGATAAAGTATGTTGCATGCACCATCCGCCGCTTGAGGGAAGCGAAGAGGGTTCGCTTTGAATAGTTCGATGATTTCTGATAAAGTAGTAGAAAGATCGTCTGTGTTAAACTCATCAAAGGCTTTTGTGATGTCACTTTTGAATACTGAAATATTAAAAGCATTGCGGATTGAATCCGTATCTTTGCTATTAAAGAAGACCAAAGAGCCTCCTTTACGTTCTCTTAATGACACCTGTCTGGCTTCTTGATACGATTCGCAGATTTTTAATGGATGATTGACTGGACTGCCAACATTAGTGAGAATGTTTACGTTAAAATAGTTGTCAACCATTTCTGACACATTTAAAAAAGCGTTATTAACTTTTTTTTCGTCGTATTCTTTTCTCGTTTTAAGATGAAATAGAATGGCGAAGTGCTTTAAATCCAAAGAAACAACA
This sequence comes from Clostridium sp. E02, assembly GCF_003833015.1. Taxonomy (GTDB): domain Bacteria; phylum Bacillota; class Clostridia; order Lachnospirales; family Lachnospiraceae; genus Lacrimispora. The sequence continues at coordinate 11,995 of NZ_RJLQ01000037.1, read as the reverse complement.
TAAGCAGGCAGATGTCTGATAATGATTTCTTTTGCTACCTCAAGGGTACTGCTGTAAAGATTCATTCGTTTATGATATTCCATCTCTTTGCAGTTTTTTTCTTGGATTTCACAAAGAGCAGTAAAATAACAACCTTCTGAAAAATCGAGTTTTAAATCCCTCGATTGGAGTTCAAATTGTTCTTCGTTGTCAAATAAATTGTGCAAAAGCCGCATGAAAAATTTCTCATAATAACTTTGCAGAAGAGGACGCTCTATCTCTTTATATCCCACGGAAACATGGAGGGTTTCCAAACGTGAGAGTGCTTTATTAACCGCATTAAGGAGAGACTGCGGATTTAATTCTAGTTTGATTAAATAATCAATAGCCTCGTAAGACATGGCCTCTTTAATCAGCTGAAATTCTTCATAACTGGTGAGAAAAATAAATAATGGAATCTTTCCATATGTTTCCCTACTTGCTTTTGCCAGTTCTAGTCCATTGATAATGGGCATTCGAATGTCAGTTATCACGATTTCTGGAGAATGCGTCTCTATCATTTCCAATGCTTTTTTCCCATTTAAGGCGGTTCCACAGATTTCTATGTTGTGGTCCATCCAGTTAATCATGGATTTTATTCCAATTGGTACCAGTGGTTCGTCATCGACGATTAATAATTTGGTCATATAAAATCCCTTTCTGTTTATACGGTCAGGAATCAAGCATATAGGGAAGGCGGATCTCCGTGGAGGTAAACTCTCCCTGGCGGCTGGTGATGGTTATGCCATAATTGGAACCAAAATCGTATTGGATCCGTTTATTTACATTGCCGATTCCTACATGCTGGAAAAATTCCGTATTTTTTTTACTTTTTGCGTCACTGTGTAACACCTGCTCAATCATTTCCGGGGACATGCCGATCCCGTCATCTGTAATACGTATGAGAAGTGCTTTTTTCGAACATAACTCTATCGTTTCTGCACAAACCGTGATTTTGCCCGTTGTTTCTTTTGGTTCAATGCCATGAAAAAGAGAGTTTTCAATGATAGGCTGGAGTGTGAAACGATGAATACGGCATAGGAAGAGCTCTTCTCCGATGTCATAAGAGATAGTAACGCTGCCTCCATACCGATATTGTTGAATCAAAAAATAATCTTTTACCAGTTCTAACTCTTCTCTTAGGGGGATCAGTGTATTCGTACCCTTGGATACATTTTTTAAAAGCCTGGCAAGGGCAGTTGTCATATCTGCTATTCCGTTGGCATTCTGTATGGTAGCCATCCATTTGATGGAATTTAAGGTGTTGTATAGGAAATGTGGATTGATCTGATTTTGTAATATCTGATATTCCAAATCCTTTTTTTGCTTTTCATCGGTAATGCGTTTCTCCATAAGGGCAATGATATTTTCCGACATATTGTTGATTCCCCTTCCGATTTGCCCAAGCTCATGATCCCATTCAATGGCCTCATTTCTGGTAAAATCCCCGTTGGATATGTCTTCTATTTTATTGCTTAAATGATGAATGGGTTCCATAATCAGGCGGTTTAATAAAAATGCAAGTAAAACCCCCAGCGAAACGATAAAAAAGCAAATGGCAAAAATCAAAAGGGTATAGAGCCTTTTTTGTTCTTTTAATTGTTGTTTTGACAGAATCTGAGAGAGACTCCACCCGTTCATTCCTTCAATGGGGCATTGAACCAAATCTCGTTTTTCAACGTCTTTTAAGTGAACAAAATGGAGACCACTGCCCACTAATTCGTATCGGTTCCCCCCTATGGTAATAGATAGACTGCTGTCTTCTGGCAATGGGGAAGCAGTTAAATAATCCGTAAAAATCCGCGAAGAAATCTCTACATAAGTCCATCCGATGACTTCGGTATTAAATTTGTTATAAATCGGACGTACAATGGGAATAAACTGCTCCTGATTGATATTGGAGAATGGATCATGGATCAGACCGATCCATAAAAAATGGTTGGAGGAATAAAGGGGATTATAAAAAGACTCCTTACTGATAGTCTTTGCAGCGTAGGGAGATGTACTGTTTGCTTTTGGGGCGATTTGCAGAAAATTACGCTGGTTGACCGTCGAGATAATTACCCGTGATATGTATTCATTGGACCGAGTATTGTAGTACTCTTCTTTTAGCCGGTTGTGTGTAGAAAGTGCCAATAGGCGCAAATTTTTTGAGTCTTTGTCAGCGGTAGGGAGTTTTGGGAGATTTTTAAATGTTTCTAAATAATCAATGATTTCATCATTGGAACAACACCACTTACTGAAATAGATAATATCCTTCATGTCAGCAGCGATGTTATTGCTGACTACTTGCAGGCTGAATTCTGTGGATTGGAACTGATTTTTCCTCAGAAATGACTGAAAGACCAAAAAACAGATTGTAGTGGTAATTACAGTAATCAGTAATGTGACTATGGCGGTTAAAATCATAATCCGGCCACGTATGGTATATGGGATAAGTTTTTTCCACATATCAAATTTGTCCCTTCTTAAAATATTCTATGGTTGAATAATTCATTACAAACGTAGCCTATTTTATGTGAAATGTCAATGAAAAAGGAGACGATAATTCCAAATAACAGTTCAATTTGTATATAAAAGAGAAATATGACTGATTTTCGTAAGATAGTATATGTTTTGAAAGGACTGAAGGAATAGATGCATAAATATTGAATCTTTTATAAGATAAATTCCATTCTTATATGGGGCAGAGTGCTTTATAATGCTGTTATAGAAATAAAATGTGTTTCCATATTTTAAACAAGGAGGGATTAAAATGAAGAAAAGAAAATTAAGCTTTTTACTTGCCGGTGCAATGGTGGTTACAGCGTTGGCTGGCTGTGGTGGAGCGAAAGGGGATACGGCTACAGCAGGTGATACCAAAGGGGAGACAAGTAAAGCAGTGTCAGAGGCAACGGAGGATGGCAAGACTACCTTAAAATGGTCGGTTTGGGATATTAATTTAACCACATATTATCAACCTTTGATTGACGCATTTGAGGAGAAACATCCAGATGTGACGGTTGAAATGGTTGATCTTGGCTCTACGGACTATCAGACCGTACTAGCAACTGAGTTAACTGGAAATGGTTCCGATTTTGATGTAGTAACCATAAAAGATGTACCAGGGTATATGACGTTAGTAAACAAAGGAGTATTAGAACCATTAGACAATTACATTCAGTCATCTAAAATTGATTTATCTCTATATAAGGGGCTGGCGGATCAAATTACGGTCGATGAAAAATTATATGAACTGCCATTCCGTAATGATTTTTGGGTTTTATTCTATAACAAGGATATTTTTGATCAAGCAGGAGTTGCTTATCCGACCAATGATATGACTTTTGATGAATACGATGCATTGGCGAGAAGTGTGACGGTTGAAACGCCAGGAGAAGAGGTATACGGAGCACATTATCATACATGGAGATCCGCAGTGCAGTTGTTTGGTGTACTAGATGGTGAACATACCATTCTGGATGGAACCTATGAATTTCTAAAGCCCTATTATGAAATGGTTCTGAAGGAACAGGAAGACGGTGTCTGCCAGGATTATGCTACTTTAAAAACCAGTAGTCTTCATTATTCCGGTGCATTTGCTCAAGGCAATATAGCGATGATGAACATGGGAACCTGGTTTATCTCTACCCTTATGGATAAGATTAGAACCGGTGAGTACACAGACTGTACCAATTGGGGGATTGCAAAATATCCTCATGCAGAAGGTGTAGAGCCAGGATCCACTCTTGCAACCATTACAGCACTTGGAATTCCGGTCAATGCGCCGAATAAGGATTTAGCCTGGGAATTTATCAATTTTGTGAGTGGGCAGGAGGGTGCCAATATTCTTGCATCCACTGGAACGATTCCTGCAGTGATGAACCAAACAGTAGCAAACTTAGTATCTGGAACCGATGGATATCCAAAGGATGACAAAACCAGCGTGGAAGCTTTAAATACTTCCAATCTATACTTAGAGATGCCAGTTAATGTAAAAAGTTCTGAGATTGAAATCGTTTTAAATGAGGACCACGATGCTATCATGACAGGAAGTGTATCGGTGGATGATGGCATTGCTCAGATGAACGAGAAGATAAGTGCCATATTAGCACAGTAAAAATGTAATTTAGCAAAGGCGGGTAAAAACCCGCCTTTTTAGAAGAGAATCCGAATTTGATCCATAGAAAAAAGTAAAGGAGGTTAAGTTGTGAAAGAGTCAAAGGGAACTTCTAAAACAATGGATGAGAATGTAAAAAAAGTGCGTACAGGGGAACGGTTTACAAGACAGGAAAAGAGAAATCTGGTGGCCTACTCCTTTATTATCCCCAATTTTATTGGGTTTGCAATTTTCACTCTTGGACCAATCCTGTTTGCATTTATTCTTGCATTTATGAGATGGGATGGAAATAGTCCCATGCAGTTTGTGGGAATCAATAATTTTGTTACCATGTTTCAAAACCAGCGATTTCAGGCGTCATTTTTAAATACAATCGTATATTGTGCGGCGACCGTTCCACTGACACTTGCAAGTGCGTTGGGATTAGCTGTGGTATTAAATCAGAAAATAATAGGAAGAGATTTTTTTCGTACCGTTAGTTTTTTCCCTTATGTAGCTTCACTGGTGGCAGTGGCAGCCGTTTGGAATATGCTCTTTAGTCCTCAAAAAAGCGGACCAGTGAATATGATCCTTTATCATCTTGGTGTACACATTAAAAATCTTCCCAAATGGTCTGCTGATCCCCATTGGGTCATGTTTACAATCGTATTGTTTAGCGTTTGGAAAAATATGGGGTATTATATGGTGATTTATCTGGCTGGACTTCAGGGAATCAATGGGCAACTTTACGAAGCAGCTGGGCTTGATGGCTGCAATTTTTGGCAGCGGTTTCGCTATATTACCTGGCCCCAGCTTCAGCCGACTACTTTTTTTGTCACCATTATTCTTACCATTAATTGTTTTAAAGTTTACGATATTGTTTATATGTTGGCAGGTGGTTCCAATGGCATTGTAAGCAACCAGGCAATGGTTCTGGTTTATCATATATACGAAGAGGCGTTTCGAAACTGGAATTTAGGTTATTCAAGTGCAGTTGCTATGGTACTGTTTTTCATGGTACTTACCATTACCCTGATTCAATTTAAAGGTGAAAAAGACTATGCAAACTAAGAAAAGGAGGAGAAAGATGAAAAATAAAAGTTCCTATAATCATATCAGATTTAGCTTCCTCTATGTGGTCTTACTGTTCCTGACTGCTGTCATGCTGATTCCTTTTTTTTGGATGCTGTCTGCTTCTTTAAAACTAGATAAGGATGTATTTATCTTTCCGATCCAATGGATTCCTGAAAATCCAAGGTGGTTAAATTACATTGATATATGGACCAAAATACCGCTTTTGACTTTTGTGTTTAATACAATTAAAATTACGTTGATTGTTACATTTTTACAACTTTTAACCAGTAGTTTTGCTGCTTATGCTTTTGCTAAATTGGAATTCAAATATAAGAATCCCTTATTTTTGGCTTATATTGCTACAATAGCGGTTCCATGGCAGGTTTATATGGTGCCTCAGTTTATGTTAATGAGGAATTTTGGCCTAAATGATTCTCATCTTGCGATTATCTTCTTACAGGCATTTTCTGCTTTTGGTGTTTTCATGATGCGGCAGTTCTATCAGGGAATTCCGGACGAATTGTGCGAAGCGGCCAGAATTGATGGAATGAATGAGTATCGAATCTATGCAAAGATTATGCTTCCACTGGCAAAACCTGCACTCTCTACCTTAACGATCTTTACCTTTGTGAATACCTGGAATGATTTTTTAGGTCCCTTAATTTATTTAAAAACAGAAGCAAAAAAAACATTGCAGCTAGGACTTAAAATGTTTATCAGCCAATATAGTTCCGAGTATGGCTTGATTATGGCTGCTTCCGTATTGTCTCTGATTCCGGTATTAATTGTATTCCTTTCTTTACAGAGATATTTCGTGGAAGGCATTGCGTCAACTGGTGTAAAAGGGTAAAATAGGAATCAATCATGGAGGGGGGAGAAAGGATGAACCAGCAAAAGGAGTATCTGTGGAACGGGAAACCAGAGATAACCAGTGTACAGTGTCAGAAGGCTATGGATTTTGCAGTGATGCAAGTGAAGTGCAATCGAAAGGAATTTACGCAATGTTTTAAAAAAGCATACAGTGAGCAAGGGTTCTATCACCCGACTCCAAATCAAAACTGGACCACTGGTTTTTGGACCGGGCAGATCTGGCTGGCATATGAGTGGTGCAGAGATGAGGCATTAAAAGAAGCGGGAAGAATACAGGTGAAAAGTTTCTTAGATCGGATTGAGCGCAAGATAGAGGTGGATCATCATGATATGGGATTTCTTTATTCACCATCCTGTGTGGCAGCCTATAAATTGGTGGGAGATGAAATGGGAAAGAAGGCAGCAATTCAGGCAGCTGATCAGTTAATCCGTCGCTTTCAGCCAGTAGGCGAATTTATTCAGGCGTGGGGTCCCATGAATCAGCCAGAAAATTATCGTTTTATCATTGACTGTTTATTAAATCTTCCATTGCTATACTGGGCATCGGATGAGACCGGAGATCTTAAATATCAGGAAATAGCAGAGAAACACATTCATACGGCGCTTTCCAATGTCATAAGGGAGGATCATTCTACCTGGCATACATTTTTCATGAATATGGAAACAGGAGAACCAGATCATGGAGCAACTTGTCAGGGTTACCGGGATGGCTCTGCATGGGCCAGAGGTCAGGCTTGGGGAATCTATGGGTGTGCTCTTGCCTATCGGTATACCAAAAGACCCGAATACATTACGGATTTTAAACGAGTAACCGGTTATTTTTTAGAACATCTGCCATCGGATCTTGTTCCTTATTGGGATTTGGAATTTTTAAAAGGCTCCACGGAGCCAAGAGATTCCTCGTCCGCCTCTATTGCAGTATGTGGAATGCTTGAGATGGCGAAGTACTTAGATGAGTCTGATGCCTCTTATTATACGTCGATTGCCAAAAAAATCATGGAATCTATCGTGAGAAATTACGCAGTGAAGGACTTAAAAGAATCCAATGGGCTGGTGCTTCACAGCACGTACTCTAAAAAATCTCCTTATAATACGTGTACCCCAGAAGGTGTGGATGAATGTAACATCTGGGGAGATTATTTCTACATGGAGGCACTTATCAGACTGACTACAGCTTGGAATCCCTATTGGTGATTTATATAGACATTTGAAAAGAGGCGAGTATCGATGAAACTTGAATCAAAACAGGAGTTTCAGCAATGGATGTTTCAGGTGTTAAACCCCTTAAAGCCGTTGTATAGTCAAGGTTGTGCCAGACTGTCTCTTGGTGAGAGTGGAGCGACTTATCCCAGAGTAAGCGTGGAAATGGAAGGATTCTCCCGACCATTGTGGGCACTGGTGCCCTTCTGGTTTGGTGGGGGGGACGGTTTTGAGGAGATTTACCAAACAGGAGTTTTAAATGGGACCAACCCCTCGCATCCGGAATATTGGGGTGGTTGCAGCGATTATGATCAGCGGTTTGTAGAAATGGCGGCGATAGCAAGCGGTCTGATCTTTACTCCAGAAAAACTTTGGGAACCATTATGTAAAGAGGGGAAAAAAAACTTAGCTGTCTGGTTGAATGGAATCAATGAGCATAAGATACCAGACTGTAATTGGCAGTTTTTTATGATTCTGGTCAATGTTGCGTTGCAGAAATTAGAGTGCCCTTATAGCAAAGAAAACGTATCCTCTGGTCTTGAGAAAATAGAAAGCTATTACATGGGAGATGGCTGGTACCGGGATGGAACATCTGGTCAGAAAGATTATTATATTTCTTTTGCCCTGCATTATTATGGACTTTTGTATGCGGTAGCAATGGAAAAAGAAGATCCAAAGCGTTGTAAGCGGTTTCGGGAACGGGCAAAGGTGTTTGCTAGAGATTTCCTATACTGGTTTGATGAGAATGGATCTGCCTTACCTTATGGAAGGAGTCTATCCTATCGGTTTGGAGAGGCGGCTTTTTGGTCTGCTTATGTCTTTGCCGGGCTGACTGAAATCTCGGTAGGTGTAGTAAAAGGAATTTTGTCCCGCCATTTAAACTGGTGGCAGCAACAGAAGATATTTGATCGGGATGGAGTGCTTACGATAGGTTATGGATACCCCAATTTAATCATGTCAGAGCGTTACAATGCGCCGGGATCCCCTTATTGGGGGATGAAGACTCTATTGTGCCTTGGACTTTCAGATGAGCATCCATTCTGGATGGCGAAAACAGAAGAACTTCCCAGGCTTAAACCAATCAAATTATTAAAACAGGCAGATATGGTGATGCATCGCCATGGACTCGATGTGGTGGCTTATCCGGCAGGGGTTTGTGAGAGGTACGGACATGGACACGTGCCAGAGAAGTACTCTAAATTTGCCTATTCTACAAGGTTTGGATTTTCGGTTGCCAGAAGTCAGCTTGCGCTCCACGAAAATGCACCAGATTCCTCTCTTGCCTTTGTCATTGATGGAGATGATTACGTGTTTGTCCGTAAATACAGCGACACTTATGAGGTCTTAACTGACCGGGTTGTTAGTTTATGGCATCCATTTCCGGGTATTACAGTGACGTCTATCATTATAGCAAAAGAATACGGTCATTTAAGAATCCATGAGATTAAAAGCCAGTACGATTGTATGGCATACGACTGTGGGTTTAGTGTGGAGAAATTTACGGATGGGTATGAGCAAAAGGCAGCAGGAAAGTCTGCATATGCAATCCAAAAGAAACAAGGTTGTACCGTGACGGGGGAGGGACCGCAGGCTTTTGGTGTCATAATTGAGGCGGATCCAAATACCAATGTACTCTATCCCAATGGATCTATTCCATCCATCCGTTATCGAATAAATAAGGGGGAGGAGATTCGGCTGGAAACAAGGATAGAGACTTTTGTTCAAGAAGAAAAATAATTCAGAGAAGTGGAGGGACGGTATGAGATACCAGTGGATGGATGAATATCTTATGGCAATGAAAGGCGTGTCTAAAGATTTTAAAGAGGAGTGGAGTTGGACCAGATATTTTGTCGGAGAGAAAATGTTTGCCGCAGTTTGCAAGAATAGCCAAGGAGAGGATTATTTAATTACTTTAAAGTTAGAGCCTTTGGAAGGGGATTTTCTAAGACAGCAGTACGAGGATATTATTCCGGGCTATTACATGAATAAGACCCATTGGAATTCGGTTAAGGCCGAAGGGAATGTGCCGGATCAACTATTACAGGACATGCTGGAAAAATCCTATCACCTAATTTTGTCAAAATTACCAAAATCCAAACAAAAGGAGATAATAGAAGAATAAAACCACATACAAACTGGTGGTTCGTTTGGCCAGTAATCATTGTCATCATGTTGGGCTACCGCCTTTGTGGTGACTTTTTTTTGTTACTACGAATAAGAGACAAATGATTAATTGTTCCACGGTTATCGCCATCTGGCCAGTCTTTTTGAGGAACTCTGTAATCACATTCGTATGCGCCACTCCAAAGAAAGTCTATTAGTTAAAAATTCCCATAAATGCTAATAAACTGAAATAAATTAGAGAGTAATAGTTATTTGATTTTTATTTGTTGAATTTTTGATTGAAACAACTTGACTTTTCATACAATATATACAATAATTAAAATAAATTAATTTAAAATTAAATAAAATAAAATTAAAGTGCATAAAGTAAAAAAATTAAGAAAGGTTGTTTTACTATGAAAAACAATGATGAAATTATTCTGGACACACCTAATGCATTTATTACATCATACCCACATCATGCGTGTTTTATGACTATAATTGGTAACAATGATAATTATATAGAATCTATAATTGCGGCATATATTCCATTGGCATTTGATAAAGTTAGAAATAGATTAGATTTTAGTATTGGTATAGATATTGTAGAATTCATGGAATCTTTGCCGTTTATTACTGGACAATATGTAACTAGAAGTGAAATTCAAAAAATATCGTATATAAATTATTTCAAAAATGCTTTAAATGAACAAAAATACATATATTTACTCATAGATCACTTTTATATAAAAGCAAGTTCTCAATTTTATAAAAAAAAACATATGTATCATGATGCATTAATATATGGTTATAGTAATAAGGAAAAATGTTTTTACTTTAAAGATTTTCTACATGGAAAAAAGTATGAAAGCTATAAAATAGATTTTGATAACATGGAATTAGCTTGTAATATATTTAAAGAAAAAGATTGGTTGAGAGGGCTGAAAATATTAAAAATCAAATCGGCAATACATGAAGAATTAGAATTTCGTCCAGAAGAGATTAGAAATGAATTGGAAAAATATTTAAATGGTATTGAATCTGGATATGCTACGTTTAATGACATAAGAAGAAGATTAAATAAAAGTGATTATTGTTATGGAATAAAGATATATGAGGCAATTATTGATGAATGCATACGATGCAGAAAAAGCAATGTGACTTTAGACATTAGAATTTTTCAAGTTTTGTTTGATCATAAAAAGATTTTAGAATATATGGCAAAAAAATTATCAAAAAGGAATAAACTTAATGATTTTTTTTCGATAAGTTTAGATTGTAAAAAACTTTTGAATATGGCTATTCGTTTAAGAAATTTGTCTATTTATTATAATTATTTTGATGGAAAAGAAGCCATCAAGGAAGAAAAATTTAATAGAATACTTCAACTGATTAATATAATGAAGGAACAAGAAAAGAAGACAATTTATAGTTTCATGTCAAATGTTTTAAATGAAAGTTACTTCACTGATATAAAACAAAAAAAAGAAATTTTCTATTATGATACTGATGTGGAAAATAAATTTGAGTGGATTGAAATAAAAGATAATAAGGGCATATATACAAAAGAAAAAGGAGCTTACGTTGAAACTATATTTTGGGGAAAAGAATTCTCGGTCATTATGAATGAAAAATATTTTCAAAAAAATGATTTTATAATAGAAATTGATTGTTTAAAAATAGAAAATAATAATATGGAGAAAAGTAAGAATGAAATTATAATAAAATATAGTTGTGAATCACTAGGGTATCACAAGATTAAAATAATTTGTGTAGGCGAAATATGCTCAATAAAATGTATTCATTCAAAGTACTGTATAGATGTTGAACGCAAAAAAAAAGTTGATGAATGTAGGTTTGTAGGATTTGATGAAAATACAAGGGGAGATTGGAAACACAAATATGGAAATCAAGGTTACTACATTATTGGAGATGAATTTAAAATACCTTGTAATTTGACGATGTCATGTATTAGATTTAGCGGAGAACGTTTACTAATTTGGGATACTAAAAGTATAGATAAACGTGCATTGAGCAGATGTTCTAAAGATAATAGAATTATGGCTTATAAGGAAAACGAAAACGAATTTGAAATTAATTTAATTTTACCTGGCAATAAACTGTATAATATAAGTTTTTATTTTGTTGATTATGAAATGTGGGATTTGGAACTCAAAGTTGAAGTTTGGTCAAAAAATAAAAAAAGAAAGTTTATTGAACTTAATGTGGGTAATGTATCAGAAGGCAAATATGCTACATTTCTACTTAAAGGTGATTTGATTTTCAAGATAATTAAAATAAAAGGAAGATTAGCCACTGTATCAGGTGTTTTTTTTAATGGTTAAATAAAGTACTACAAACCCTTCATTATAGCTTAATGAAAATGTATTGGCTATATGTTATAAATTTATTGAATTACATGAAAATAAAAATCTATATAGCATTCTGGTGATATGTCAAGAAAAAACTAGAAAAGATTTTGATATGTTTTAGCCAAAAAGGGTTCACTTAATAAAGCATACAATAAAAACATGTATTCTCGAATACTAGTTCGATTCAATATTAAATTCGGCGTCCAATTTTTCGCCGGTGTACAGTTGGTTTTTGACCAGCAAACCAAAAACGAGTCGTACGAATTTACGAGATGTAAGC
>NZ_RJLQ01000036.1 GCF_003833015.1 Clostridium sp. E02 | reverse complement strand
AGCTTCTGCAAAGATCTGCTACCCTGGTCAGATAAGCTTCCGGCTAATTGCAGAAAATCATTGTAAAAACATGCCGCTCGTGGGAGCGGTTGTTTTTTTTTGCTGCACTCACTACGGAGCGTTTACGGACAACAAGCCATAGTACCTCCCTATACCCACCAATAACACAAAACAAGGTATTAGTCAAAGGAAATCCCAGGTAAGTAAACATGATAGGAAAATCTTTTCTGTAATTCAAAGGGCTAACAAACCGACGATCCCAGAACTTGACGAAGGCTAACACTGAAATTCCCACTGAAATTACAGAAAGAGAGACCAACATTACCCATTGCATATTAGAAGTTCTGGTGAAAAATGGTGCCATATAATTAAAGAAATTGGATATAGGTGAAACCAAACAAACTAAAGAAAGTATGGAAGCCAAAAACGGATATATATAACCAATTAGATTACTGTAGCCTTTCTTTTTATGCCACCATTCACCGATTAAAATAAAGGCAGTCCAGTATCCGGCTATATAGATCCATCCTGTAAAATTCATGACAGGTTCCCCATATATTACAGGTTCACCAGGGATCGGGTAATAGCTCCACCTGCCAATGATTCCTTCCGAAGTTTGAAAAATCTGTTTTACTGCGACTGGATCCAGTGAAAAGTCAAAAATCATAGCGCTAAGTCCAGCAATGAATGGTTTAGTCCATGACGGTATATTTATCGTCTTCAAAACACGTAACGTTGAGTAAACGATAAGAAACTCGATAATTGGAACAGTTATTGGTACATTGAATATCATTAGGATACTGCGCCCATATGAGTAAAAACCTTCTTTCCCCATAGATCCCATAAATACAGCAACATTTTCAAAGACTGAGGCGTATAAAAAGACAAAACATATGAATTGCATTAATACAATCTTTGGACGCTCCTCGTTATTAATTATATAAAAAATCATTAAAGTGGCAATTATTAAAACTAAAATATCTTGAATAATCCATACAGGAACTATCGTTATATTTCCCATTGTTTTACCTCCATTTAAAATTATGTTTGTGTTGAATGCTCAAATATATTATACTAACACAGTGTTACTTAATCAACAGGCAGTTCGTTAACATTACGTTCGATATCTTACAAACCATATAAGAGTTGTTCGTTTACTGATTTATTTAGGGAGAATATTATGGCATACGAAAAAGCAGACCAACGAGTGAGATATACAAAGATGGTTATAAAAAACAGTTTACTGGAACTTATGAAAGATCATCCGATCAGCAAAGTTACAGTTACAGATATATGCAAGAAAGCAAATATAAACCGCAATACTTTTTATTCGCATTATACGAATCAGTTTGAACTTCTATCAAATATTGAAGATGAGTTATATGAAGAAATCAGACATGTTGTGGAACATACTATGAACCTTGAAGTGTCTGGAAAACTATCATATGAAATTTGCAAGTATATAAAAGCAAATAGTAATATATGTGAAGTATTATTTTCAGAGAATGGGGACAAAGAATTATTAGAACGTATTCTTTATATCAGCCACGATTTAAATATTGAGAAATGGAAGAAAGCAGTTAAATATTTTGATCAAAAATTATTTGATAAATGGTATACATTTACCGCATATGGCAGTATAGCCATAATAAAAAAGTGGGTTAATAGTGGAATGAAGGAAAATCCCAGTAAAATTGCTGCTTTTATTGATAAAGCGACAGAAGCAGTATCGAAAGATTTTTATTAATGCGCCATTTCATGATGATAACCGGTAAATTTTACTATATCGTAAGAGCAAAAGGGCGTTTGATTGGAACTATGAAACGTCTAAAAAAGCAATTTTAGAAATATACCCTGCCGCCAAGGCCCTACCAGCTTTAGGTGGCATCTTTATTGACCGTTCAAGGCATGTTGAAGCGGTGATAATGATGACGTATTGTGGTAAAGATAAGAAATGGAAGGTTTTGACCACAAGATGTAGTGGCTTTGGGTAAAAAATGAGAGAAAAAGAGGGCTAAAAATTGCGATTTTTAGCCCTCTTTCTTTGCCAATTCCACGGAAGACATAGGATGTTTCGCAGTTATCGTCAATTGCTAATATAATAGGTCTACACATTCTACTTAAAAGGTTAATCGTAATTTCATATATCTGCAAACGTGCACCATTTCCGTAAAGTGCAATTTTACCTAAGGTTTCTTTATATCGCCTCAATTACAAATTGATAATGATAAAATCCTTTACCGATGCAATATTCAGGATGTATATTTTTTGTCCAGCCATTATCTCCGCCTACGCCGGCATGTTTATAATCCAAATTCAAATAAATCTTATAATCTTTTAGAATTTCATCCTCATAAGCAGCAGCATCGCACGCTGCGATTGAATAGTCATGAATATCAAAGTGGAATGGTTCGGCACCGGAAACATACAATCCATGTCCTTCCTTGTTCCCTACGGTCAGATATCTTACATCTTCTTTTCCGCCGCACTCCACCGGTTTAATATAAGGGGTATACTGCTCAGAGACAGTACTGCTATAGCAACTAATCATTGCTGATGTTTTTCTGTCACAGTAATTTTCCCAGGGACCTCTTCCAAACCAGGTTATATGATTATTGTCAGCAGGAAGAACAAAGGTAAGACCAATTCTCGGAATTGTCTTAGATGAACAGTTATTAACTACTGTCTTATTTATTTCGATGCCTTCACTTCCAATCCTATATTGTGAAGATACTTTCAGTTTTCCATCTTGGTAACAAACTTCAGTAAAAATAAATACTTGTGAATCCGTTACGGCTGTTTTAACACTCAATACATTTATTATCAGATTATTGAGTCCTACTTCTTTCCATTCACTGGCATAATTTCTCCCTGAATCTTTTGTTCCTTCATCAATTCCAGTTACAGGCCTGTAGAAGTTATCTTTACCGCCCGTCATTCTCGCATTTCCTTTTAGTATTACTTTTTGAAAAGTACAGGTTTGTTTATTAAAACAAATCTCAGTATTCAGTCCGGTGATGATAATTTCATCTTCTGCTTCCTTCATGGCAATCTTTTCACCAGATATGTTGCTTTCCTTCTTTGTTAATACAGAATGCTCCATCGGAAACTGGAAGGTATAAATGACATAGCCCGCTTCAGCATAAGTTGTATTTTCTCTTAATGCTGCTTTAATATTAAGGTAAGCTTCTCCGTAGATTTTATTCTGTGTCATCGGTAGTTCCAGAAGTTCCATTTCTCCTGCAGCGGTTAAATATTGCTTTAGTTCTCCTTGCTCAATTATGTTACCTTCGCATTCCAACTCCCAGGTAAACCTTAAATGACTGAGATTCATAAACTGATAGTTATTTTTTATCATCATATATTCACTGCCATAATGCGGCTGTACATAATTAATAATCTTAACTGGTGACTGACAATTCTTAATCTCATTGGCAGCTGGCTTCCAAGTGAGAGCCGGTAGTACGACTCCATTCAGACACATATCTTCTACGGGATCCACAACCGCTTCATGAAAAGCTCCTCCATAGACATATTTCCTGGCTCCATCTTCCTTTCTTTGTGTCAATGCCTTATCTTGAAAATCCCAGATGAATCCCCCTTGAAAACGAGGATATTTATCTACCAATTTCCAAAAATCCATGAAATTACCATTGCTATTACTCTTTGCATAGGCATATTCACACATAATGAAAGGTCTTATATCCGCCATATCTGACATCTTTTTTTCGATCCAGTCTTTTGAAGGGTACATCGGTACGTTAATATCCGTAATATTTGATCCAGGATTAAAAGATTCATATTGAACATATCTGGTTTTATCATATTCTTTGATCCATCCATACATAGCAGCATGATTCATACCATACCCTGATTCATTACCAAGGGACCAGAGAATTATGGAAGGATGGTTTTTATCTCTAAGAACCATTCGAGTAGCACGTTCCATATAAGCAGCAGTCCATTCAGGAGAGGAACTTAACTGACCACCATAGCCATGTGTCTCAAGATTCGTTTCATCAACAAGATAGATTCCAAGTTCGTTGCACAGGTCATACCATTGGTTCACATGTGGATAATGGCTATTGCGAACGGCGTTAAAATTCAACTGCTTCATACAGATAATCTGTTTTCGCATATATTCATCTGTAATATATCTTCCGGTTTCAGGGCAAAATTCGTGTAGATTAACACCTCGTACAATGAGACGTTTTCCATTCATATAAAGGACCCCATCCTTAAGAATTTCAATTTTACGAAAGCCCACCTTTGAACTTTCTATATCTGTGATATTTCCGGCTCCATCAATGGTCTCCATAACCAAAGTATATAAATACGGATCCTCAGCCGACCATAAATTTGGTTCCATTACTTTAACAGATGTAACTGCTGTAAACTTGGACATCAAATAGAAACCACATTTTGCATAAGGTTCACTTTGTAGTGTAGTAACTAATTCTTTTTTCGCATTATATAAGCTTAATTTAACAAAGCTTTCTCCATAACCTCTTACTGTATTATTCGGAACAAGCGTAATTTTCAATTCTGACTCTTTAAAGTTTCCATTCTCAAATAAGGTTTCAATCTTATAGTCAAATATACGTTGCTTTGCTTTCGCACAAATCCTAACATCACGATAGATACCGGATAAATGCCAATAATCTTGATCCTCGAGATAAGTACCATCGCAGAATTGAAGAACTTTTACTGCCAGAACATTAGTGCCCTTTTTAACCGCTTGAGTAATGTCAAAAGTAGCATCCAACTTGCTGTCCTGTGAATATCCAATTTCAATGCCATTTACATAGAGATAAAAACAGGATTCAACTCCTCCGAATTCAATCAATATATCTTTACCTTCATAATAATCGGGAATTTCAAAAGTAGTGCGATAACACCCCGTCAGATTTTTCTCTGGTACATAAGGTGCATTTAGTTCTACCTGTCCCTTTGCAATCTCCAATTCAAAATGTGAATCAGCTCCTTCTCTTTTAAAAGGATATAACAGATTCGTGTACACCGGTTTTCCATATCCATGAATTTCCCAATTGGAAGGTACCGGTATCATATCCCAATCTGTATCTACATAATCAATATTTTGAAATCCTTCTGGTACTTTGAAAGGACTTTCTGATAGCATAAATCTCCACATTCCATTCAGGCTTTGTACATACTTTGAAACTGATCGATTGCACTCTAATGCCTGTTCCACTGTTTCATATGCTCCATAGGGTGAATGTATCGGATAACGATTTTTCTGTGTTACATATTGATTTTCCCAATCTCTGCTCATAATGTCCTCCTCTTTGTCACATTTGGTATGGTTATATCATAATTTAATTACTTGTACTAATCTAACACCTATTATATAATGAGATAGTCCATTGCTAAATGTTTTGTTTGGTTAATCTTTTATCCAAATTGGAAAACAAAAGATAGAAAGGAGGCTTATGAAGCTTGAAATGAAAAAAGATGTAATTTATCGTTGCATCGGAACAGATTTCACGAACGGGATATTAGCCTGTGGTTATATGACAAAACCAACAAAGGATCAGTCTCAATATGATTTTCTTATCGATTATTACAGTTGCTTTCTATTATTATCCGGTAACGGATTTTATTATACTGCTGACAATGAAAAGCTTCCCATCCAAGCAGGTGATTTTGTACAAAGAATCCCAGGGGTTATCCACAGTACAGAAGTTGTCCCTGATGGAAACTGGCTTGAATTCTTTATCAGTTTCGGCCGTTCAACCTATAATTATCTAAACAGTCTGAATCTTATACCTACTGACACACCTGTTGGAAAAGGTAGTTTTAAAGATACTACCATTCAGAAATCATCTAGACTGTTAACCTTATTAAAAGAGGCAGATGATTATGATCTACCTCTCTTATCTCTTCAGGCTCAGGAGTTACTTTTAACAATATTGATGTCTAAAAATAGAAATCCTGGTGAAGATTTATTCAAGAAGTCTATGGAAGAAGCCTGCCAGTTACTGTCTTCAGAAATCAGCTCTGAGATTTCCTTAGAAGAGGTTGCTGCTAATATTAATATGAGTTATGAGAATTTCAGAAAACATTTTCGTAAATATATTGGAACCTCACCGTCTCAATATCGCATTGAACAGCGTATAAAGCACGCTAAACTCATGCTTTTATCCGGCATTCCTATTAAAGAAACTGCTATACTTACCGGATACAGTGATACCTATTCCTTTACAAAACAATTTACGCATTCAGTAGGTATATCTCCCGGACGTTTTAAAAAAGAGAATTAAATCAAAGAAGGGACAATTTCACCTTTTTTAAGTTTTTGCTCATTTTTAAGAGGATTGATTTGGAAATGTGACAAATTGCACAAAATATACAAATAAAACTTGTTTAATACATCAAAAATAATAAAAAGTATTGACATATGGAACGGATATATGCTAAATATATAAATATCAATTGAAAATAGACTTAAAGGGAATGTTACTGTGAATAAGACAGGCTTTACCCAAATCCAAAAGTAGTAGTATTATTGGGTTTGGTTTTTTTGTATTTATAGGTAATTATTTTTAGGAGGATGCCGAAATTGAAAATTGTTAAGATAATTAATAACAATATTGTTGTTTCTGTTAACGAAGAGAAAAAAGAAGTAATTCTCCTGGGGAAGGGAATTGGATTCCAGAAAAAACCTGGTGCTGACATTGATGACAGCAAGATTGAAAAGACATTTCTTTTATCCCCCAAAACTACTTGTAGATTTCAAGAAATAATTAAGCAGGTTCCAACAAAACATATTATGGTGGCGAGTGAAATTATTTCTTATGCCAAATATTCTCTTGGTAAAGAACTCAGTGAGTACATTTATGTTGCGCTGACAGATCATATCAATTTTGCTGTTGAGCGATATGAAAAAGGAATGGAATTTCAAAATGCTCTTCTTTGGGAGATACAAAGATTCTACAATCATGAATATGAAATTGGAAAATACGCGGTAGAGCATATTAAAGAGCGATTGAAAATACAGTTACCGGAAGCAGAGGCAGGATTTATTGCATTACACATTGTAAATGCAGAGTTAGATGTTCCAATGCAGGAAACAGTGAATATGACGAAGATGATTCAGAAGATGATTCAGATTGTTAAATTATATTTTCATATTGAATTAGATGAATCTTCTTTGGATTACGAAAGATTTCTTACACACTTGAAATTCTTTTCTCAACGGTTATTTCGAGAACAATTTCATGATGATCAAAATGATAATCTGGGGAAAATAATACGGCTACAATATCCAGAAGAGTACAAATGTGTTGGTAAAATAAAGAATTATATATATAGTGAATATGGAATGGAATTATCTGAAGAAGAGATGACATATCTTACTGTGCATATAAAGAGAATAACAAATAAAAGAAATACAATTGAATAGTACTTTTATATAAGGGAACGTTACTTTAAGTAGGCATTACCCGGATTAGAAAAATAAGCGCGCATATTTTTCTAATCTGGGTTTTTATTTTATACAAATAAAGAAAAATGGAGGATAAAAATGGATTACTCAACAACAGTAAAATTAATTCTTACCAAAGTTGGTGGAGAAAAAAATGTAAAAAGTGTTACACATTGTATGACAAGATTAAGATTTGTATTGAAAGATGAAAATATTGTTAAGGATGATGATGTAAAGAATATCAAAGGTGTTATGGGGGTTATCAGAAGTGGTGGACAGTATCAGATTATTATTGGAAATGATGTTGCTAACTGTTACAAAGAGCTGACAAAACTTGGAAATTTTGCATCTGCAGAAAACATGACAGAGATGAAAGAGAAGAGAAATATATTTATTGCTATTTTAGATGCAATTTCTGGTTGCATGTCACCAGTTATACCTGCAATAATCGGAGCAGGTATGATTAAAATATTGATTATTATATTGGGATATTTTGTTAATGGAGACAGCCAGACAATCCAGCTTTTGACAATTATGGGAGATAGTGCGTTTTATTTCCTTCCGATTTTGTTGGCTTTCTCAGCAGGTAAGAAATTCAATACTAATCCAGTACTGGTAGCAACAGTAGCAGGGGTTTTATTGCATCCGAGCTTTACAGCAATGTTTGCTGATGTAGCAAAAGGTGTTACGTTCCTGGGAATTCCGGTAGTATCGACTTCATACGCTTCAACGGTAATACCAATTATTCTGACAGCGTGGGTCATGTCTTATATTGAAAAGTTAGTAGAGAAAATCACCCCGGTTTTTACCAAGAATTTTTTAAAACCTTTCTTGATATTACTGATTTCAGCACCAGTTGCGTTTATTATCTTAGGACCTTTAGGCGGAATTATTGGTAATGGTGTTTCAGCAGTTATTTTAGCAATACAGGCAAAATTCAGTATTGTAGCTTTAATAATTCTATCAGTAGGAATGCCATTCCTTATTATGACAGGAATGCATTGGGCTTTTGTACCAACTACTTTGGCAGCTCTTGCAACAGCAGCAGGTGATAGTGCTTTTATTCCAGCAATGCTGCTTGGCAATCTTGCGCAGGGTGCAGCTTCTCTGGCAGTTGCATATAAATCAAAGAATAGTGATTTAAAACAGGTCGCATCTGCATCGGGAATTTCCGCGTTGGTAGCAGGAATCACAGAGCCAGCAATGTATGGTGTCACTCTCAGATTGAAAAAACCTATGTTGGCTGCTTGTATTGCCAGTGGAATAACTGGGGCATTTGTTGGATTTGTAAAGCTTGCAGGACACTCTTTTGCAACACCTTCATTAATTGCACTTCCAATATTTATAAGTGCAGACAATAGCAATATGCTCCTTTATGCAATCATTGCTTCCGTGATTGTAATTGTACTTACGTTTATTCTTACGCTTGTATTGGGTTTTGATGATCCTATCTCTGAAAGTAACAAAGATACAGTAGAGACAGAGTATTCAATAAATGAAAAACTTGGAACTATTGCATTAGAGTCAATTAAGGGAATTGAAATTACTTCTCCGATCGAAGGAAAAGCAATTGCAATTACAGAAGTAAATGATGCAACATTTGCTAATGAAATTTTAGGAAAGGGTGCTGCTGTTATTCCGGAAGTAGGAAGAATTGTAGCTCCATTTGATGGAACTGTGGTTTGTATTTTTGAAACAAAGCATGCGCTTGCACTTAGATCTAGAGATGGTGCAGAAATCCTGATTCACGTTGGATTAGATACAGTGAAATTAAATGGAAAATATTTTAAAGCAATGGTTTCTGATGGGCAGGATATAAAGCAGGGAGATGAGCTGCTTACCTTCGATATCGATGGAATTAAAAAAGAAGGCTACGATATCGTAACACCAGTCATTGTGACTAATGGAGATGAACTTGGTGAAGTTATTGCACTGAAAGGAACAAAGGTACGCGCAACAGAAACCTTGATTAAAATTGTACACAATTAATAAAAGAAAGGAGAACGCTATGGATATGAGGTTTTCAGAGGATTTTTTATGGGGTGGGGCAGTGGCCGCAAACCAATGCGAAGGAGCTTATAATGAAGATGGAAAAGGCCTTAGTATTCAGGATGTTACGCCTAGAGGAATTAAGGGAGCTGTGACAGAAGCACCAACCCAAGATAATATGAAGCTTGTTGGCATTGATTTCTATCATAGATATGAAGAAGATGTGAAATTATTTGCGGAAATGGGGTTTGAAATATTCCGTACATCAATTGCCTGGAGTCGCATTTTCCCGAATGGTGATGAGACAGAGCCAAATGAAAAAGGTCTCCAATTCTACGATAATTTATTTGACGAGTGCCGGAAATATGGCATGGAAATAATGGTGACAATTTCTCATTATGAAACACCACTCCATTTGACAAGAAAATATAATGGCTGGGTGAGCCGTAAATTGATTGGTTTTTATGAGAATTATGTCAGAACTATATATACAAGATATAAGGACAAGGTAAAATACTGGTTGACATTTAATGAGGTAAATGCTATGGTTCATGAACCATTTATGAGCGGTGGAATTAATACACCTAAAGGAAAGTTATCTCAGCAGGATCTGTATCAGGCAGTTCATCATGCCCTGGTTGCCAGCGCGCTTGCAGTTAAAATCGCGCATGAAATAATGCCGAATGCCAAAGTTGGCTGTATGATTTCCTGTGTACCGGTTTATCCGTTAACACCTTCTCCTGATGATATGATTGCAGTAATGAATGCGGAACATATGAATTATGCATTCGGGGATATTCATGTAAGGGGCGTATATCCGGGATATATGAAACGTTATTTTAGGGAACATAGAATTCAGATCCATATGGAACCAGGAGATGAGGAAATCTTAACTCATACTGTAGATTTCGTTTCATTTAGTTACTATATGAGCGTATGTGAGACAGCCGATCCATCTAAAGGTGTAAAAGGAGAAGGAAATCTTCTTGGTGGAGTAGTTAATCCTTACCTTAAGAGTAGCGAGTGGGGCTGGCAGGTAGATCCACAGGGTTTACGGTATGCGCTTAATATGTATTATGACAGATATCAAAAGCCTATTTTTATTGTAGAGAATGGATTGGGCGCTATAGACCGATTAATTACAGATGCGGATGGGAATAAAACGGTAGACGATGATTACCGTATTGAGTTTCTTCATGACCATCTGGTACAGGTTCGTGAAGCCATTGAGGATGGTGTGCCAGTATTGGGCTATATGGCATGGGGATGTATTGATCTTGTAAGTGCTGGTACTGCTGAATTGAAGAAGCGATACGGATTTATCTATGTCGATCGAAATGATGATGGAAGCGGTACTTTAGAAAGATATAAGAAAAAATCCTTTAATTGGTATAAAAATGTAATTGATACCAGTGGGGAAATTCTATTTAGAGATGCTGGAAATACACATAGATAAAGGGTTTTCTACCGTTGCAAGAGATAGCTCAGCTGGGAGTGCGTTACCCCTCAAAGAAGAAGTAGATTTAAATGAGTTTATTTCAGATTCGTTTGCCTTTTTATGTTGACGGATATGGACCCACTCAGGTATATAAAAGTTTACTTCCGGCATGTTTACGAACGCACTTTGGCTAAGCTATTCAGGAAAACCATAAAACTAAAAAAATAAAATTCACTGAAAATGGGGAGCAGTATGCGAGACCTTTGACACAACACATACAAACAGCTGAGTGTGAAGCCATGAACCATTTTTTGGAGAGTCAGCAGAAAGAATTCATAAAGCTTATGAAACTATATTATCTGGAATTTAGAGATGCAATGCAAAAGAAAGAGAGGGTATAACAATGAGAAAAAATATTGGTGCAAAGCCATACATTACACCGATGCCGGTTTTAATGATTTCATCTTATGATGAGGCTGAAAAACCGACCGCCATGCTAGCAGTATGGGGCGGAATTACGAATGAGACAGAAATTACTATTACCATAGCCTCCCAGAGAAATACGTTAAAGGGAATTATAGCCAAAGGTTCCTTTATTGTAAGTATGGCTGATGTGGAAAATGAAGTTGCCTGTGATTACCTCGGTATAACAACAGGAAATAAAGTAGCAGATAAGTTTAAGAAGTCTGGATTCCATACAACAAAGTCCGAATTCGTAGATGCGCCGATTATCGATGAGCTTCCTTTTGCCGTTGAGTGCAGAGTGAAGAGCTATGATGAGGAAACCTGGAGACTGGTAGGCGAAATCGTCAATGTAAGCCTAGATGAACGAATTCTTGGAGAAGATGGAAAGGTATCATTCGAAAAATTCCATCCGATCACTTTCGATTGGATGAATAAGTCATATCTGTCCGTTGGTGAAAAGGTCGGTGATGCTTACCGCGACGGACTTCAGTTGAGAGAGAAGAAGTAAGACGAGGTTGTTTATTATGATGAAAAATTTGGGACCTAATGCTTTTTTGTATGGTTATCCAGCGCCGGTTTTAATGGTTGGCACTTCCAGGCGAAATCATTGCAGGTGTGTGATTGAAACAAAAACAGTTGCATCATTGCAGGAGTCATTAAATTGGTTGGTAACCCATTGGAGCAATAAGTAAATGCTAGTAGATAAGCTCAAGGCTCCAACGGGTATCTTTTTTTCTATAAGTATAAAAAAAGATAGTTGATTTGTATCAAGCAGGCAGTTCAGTTAGTTACCTCAGCCGCGAGTATGGCATTTCAAATGTAACGATTTATAAATGGATCAAGGAGCATTCTCCAGTCAAAGTATCCGAAAAGGAAGAAAAAGTCAATAATGACCGTGCTGTTCGTTTCCGCAAGTGGTCAGGACAAATCGTCAAGGATTACACTATCCAAGGCTGGTCAATGGACAATACTCTATCAGATTTGTTTTTTGTTTGTTCTTCTAATTCCAGCAAAAACTTATCATAATCAGATATGAACATTATATCCTGTACAATACGATACTTCTCGAACTCTGTTTCTGCATGGAGCTTTGCTTGCTCCGCACTAATCTTACCAGCATCTGTCAGTACTTCGTTTCCATTAAACTCCAAGAAACCGTCCAAGCGCGTTGCCCAATCTTCCATACTTATAGGAATCTGTCGTTCAGCTTGCAGTTCCGCATAATCCAAATACAAGATCTTATTCTGGACGGTCTGAAAAAAACGTCTGGTAGTCTTTGCATCTTTATCATAATCAAAAGCTGTAGCATACAGGTCAGTGATTTTCTGATAAAATTTTCGCTCGGAAAGGCGGATTTCACGGATGATCTGCAACTGACGTTCAAAATATTCATCCGTGAACATATGACCTTTTTTCAGCCGTTCATTCCCACAGTATCTTTAAGATATTTAAGGATACTATTTTTGTTTACAGACTGGAACAAAAGTACTATAATCATTTAAGATAAAGTAATCAGTATAAAGAAAAATAATATTATATACTGTAAAAAAATATATGTAATTGGGGGATTAATTATGCAAAAGACAAAATTAGGAGTATCGGTAGGTTTGTTAGGTGCAGCATTATACTTTTTGGGTGCAATTAGTATTCTACCGGCTTTCTTATTAGCAGGTTATGTATTATTTGTTGAAGAAAATGAATGGCTTAAAAAAACAGCAGTGAAGATGGTAACAATTATTGTTGTATTTAATGTTCTAAAGGTAGCAGTTGAAATGCTACAAGATGTATTCTCATCATTGGATATTATTGCAAGGTGGTTTATTAATACTAATATTGTGGTTCCTTTGAATTTAGATGGCCTTATTAGTATAGCATTATCATTTATATTGAATTTATTGTTGGTTGTGATGGGCTTTAGTGCATTATCTATGGGAACATTAAAAATTAAATTTCTTGATAATATAATAAATAAACATATGTAAAGTATAAAAACTTGGAGGATTAACGCTATGGCTTTCTTTGACAAAGTAGGGGAAACAATTTCTAGTAAGAGTAAAGATGTAATTAAAAAAGCAAAGGATTTGGCTGAGATTTCAAGCTTGAATGGTCAGATTAATAGTCAAGAAGAAGTTATTAATAAAACATATTCAGAAATCGGTCAAACTTATTTTGAAATACATAAAGATCTAACAGATGATATTTATGCCACTCAATGTGATATCATTAAAATTGCTTTAGAAAAAATACAGCATTTAAAACAAGATATAAATAGTATTAAAAATGCTCAAATCTGTCCGAATTGTGGTGCGGAAATTGCTACCGAAGTAGTATTTTGCTCAGTCTGTGGAATAAAAATTGTTGCGCAAACCCCAGAAGTTATAAAAGTCCCAGTAGTTGTTACTAAAGCGTGTCCACAATGTGGTGCCACTATAAGTGATGACTCAGCATTTTGCACATCTTGTGGTGAAAAATTATCATAAGGGGAAGACTATGACTTTATATAGTAAATGGTTAATTAGCGAATATATCATGTTTCTTTCTGGAATTGTAATGATAATTTGCTTATTTAACTTGGTTTTCTGGAAGTGATTTACAAGAATTTGATTTTGGAATGGTAGACAGTTATTTTAAGCAATGGAAAGTCTAAAGCAATTAAACCGATATATTATACTGTAAGTGTTATTGCTTTAATTGCCTTTTTGGTAATGGGGAAAGAGTATTGTAGCTTTAGGGTATGGAACTTAAGAATCCATTATTTGAATTTTACTGATAAAGGTAGGAAAGGGTTTGAATTTCGTTCTTGGAGATTCGGATCCTTTTTATTATAATTATTTGATATTACAAATGGGAAAGAAGGTACGAGATTGAATTTTGAGTTCTTATTTACCTTGGGTGCTGTATTTATCGTGACATTTTTTGTTGATGTTTTTGGACACAAGTTTTTTAAAATTAAGAGGACAATGTTTCAGTGGGTACTATTTTTAATAATTGGTATTCTAGCAGCTTCAGTCTGCTTCTTGGGGACTACGGACTATGTTTCGAAGAAAAATAAAGACAAGACCAATTTATATTTAGCTTATAGATACTTGACGGATTGTGACAGTGGGAACGCACTTTCTACATTAGAAATGTGCTCAAATAATGCACAAGACGATAAAGAAATGATTAATTTGATAATAGAATGTCAGAATGGAGATTATATTTCGGCTTACTTTAATATTCAAGAAATGAAAGACAATGATAAGGTTGATAGTAAGTTTTCTAAAAGAATTGATATATTAAATCAATTATGCAAACAAATGTTGAATATAAAAGAGGATGAGCAAAATACTAAGGTTACCACTGAAGTAGTACATAGTAATGATGATATCACTGAAAATGCAGCAAAGTCAGAAAGTAGAGAAGTTAGTGTAGAAGCCAATGAAGGAGGTCAGATACCCGAACTCTCATATGATGATGTTTATCAAAATCAATTGTTTGAAGCAGAGAATAAAATTAGTAATATCGTTTCAGATAGTATAAATTTACTAGATGTTAATGATAAGAATACAAATAAATATGAAGATTTATATCAGTTGGATCAAAAGATTAACTCAGGGAATTATGGGGGTATTTCTTATGATTTTGTTATGGAAATGCTTGAACAATATAGCCAAGATAATGATATACGTCGCCTTGCTATTAAATACTTGGTTGGTACAAAGAATTATGAAAATGCAGAATTAGTAGCAAAAGAATTATTAGACCAAGATAATTCAGTACAAAATTATATTATCTATACAGATGTAATTACGCAGGCTTCCTTGGACGGCCACTCCCTTGCTCCAGCTGATGATAAGGAAGTTGCAAAACTGTTAAATAGCGCTATTGCGTTTGAAGAAAAGGCAAGTCAGCTTGGGAGTGGAACGGAGAAATATGATAAATTAATAAATGAAGCAAATGAACTTCGTAGTAAGGCTAGTCAGATAGATATTCGTCGTTCAATTAATTATTTGGTTTCCAAAAAGCCAATTATTTTCGATTCGGATGGGTTATACACTATTCAGATAGCAAAGTTGTATTTGGCGGTAGATGATAGAGAGAAAGCAAAAGAACTGATTTATGAAGTAATGGATAATAGCAATACAATTTCAGAAAGTTCACCTATTAAGGAACCATTAATGAAAGTAATTGACGCATATAATCAATCAGGTGCAGATGATACAAGTCCTTTGCTAAAGGGTTACGTACAGGATTTGGTAACGGCAGAAAGTCAAGATGTCGTAGAAATTAATGATGATACAATCAATACAAAACTTTTGAACTATATTACATCCACATTGAAATACGACAAGATAGGCATACATATTGGCAAGATAGATACTACAAATTATCCGAGTATTAAGGCGTATGTGAATGTGAATGGTGAAAGAGAAAATATTTTTGGACTTATTAGTGATTTTAAAAAAGATAATTATGAAATAATAGATACCCAATATGAAATTAATGATTTTGAATTAGAATCAAAAGGTTATAGTGAATGTAATATAGCAATTGTAATGGACTGCAGTGGTAGTATGCAGGGAACTCCTTTATCCAACGCGAAAGTCGCTGCTAAAAGCTGCATTGAAAACATGGAATCAAAAAAACAGAACATTGCCGTAGTTGGTTATAGTGATAGTGCAAGTTTAGTTACTGCAAAAACCAATGTTAAAGCTACATTGACTAATGGAGTAGATACTATTGGTGGTGGTGGCGGAACAAATATATCAGAAGGAATACGAGTTGGAACTAAAGCCCTAAAAGGAAGTCAAGGAACAAAAGCTATTATTCTTTTAAGCGATGGTCGGGACGGTAATTCGCAAGAAGCTGTGGATGCAGTTGTCGAAGATGCTATCAGTAATAATATTACTATTTTTGCTGTAGGTCTTGGTGATATTGATGAGGACTACATGAAAAATATTGCGGAATCTACTGGTGGTAAGTTTATTCTTGCTGACAACTCTATTGAATTGGAAGATATTTATATTACCCTGCAAAAGTACATAGTTAATAATTACTGTTTTTCATATACGGTTACAAATAATACGGATACAGATCCTCGTAATTTACTTATTGGAATTCCAGAATATAAAATATCTGACGATAAAGATTATACGATTTCAGACGGTATAGTAAATGATGAGGTTGGTAATAGTGGAATTACTAAAGCTAATAAAAATGAATTGATTATTGGCTCAGTAACTCCTAACGCTCTGTCTTTGGATGAGGTTAAAAACGGAGTTGATATTACTGTAGTTGGAAATGGTTTTAAAGATGGTATTCATATTAGTGTTGGTTCTCTAGAGTTAAAAAATGTAAAAGTTGACAGTACAACCTCATTAACTGGAACATTAGTTGGCAATGTTACCTCTGGAAATTATAAGATAAAAGCTGTTTTACCAGATGGGCGAGTGACCGTAAAAGCAAATGCTATCTATGTTTATAGAGCAGGAACCACACAAAGTATTAAAGTAGGAGCAGATATAATTACAGCGGATGCAATTGGACAAATTAGTGACAAAAATTTTGTGGCATCAGGAAATGTAATGATTAACGGATTTATACACAGTAATAATCCAGTAACGTTAACAGCATATGAATTACCAAAGAAATTTGATATAAAATCAAAAACGGTAGCTTACTTAGGCAAATCGGGAGCATTGTCCGGTGATAGTAAATTATACATAAGCTATAAACAGGCAAAAGATAACGGAAATGTTGAAAAACTATTTGCCAATATTGTAATGGATGGGAAGGATTATGTTATAGAAGATGGAGAGTTTGGAATTGGTATCAATGGCGCATCTTCTGATTTTGATATGACGTTGCATGATTTCAATATTCAAATTCCATTTATAGCTACGATTGATGTTGCAGATTGCAAGTTGTATGCGGATCGACTCCAAATTAATGTTGATGAATTAAATCCTGTTGATATTATTGATTCAATTAAAGAAGGTGTAACCAGTACTAGGGGGGGGCTATCTACTAACAAGGAGAAAGCTGCTGCGGATAATAAGAATAAAGTTGAAAAAAGGTCGGAAGCATTTAACTTCAAGGGAATAGACAGCCAATGTTCTGTTGCGTTAACTGGCAAGAATATTGAAGTTGGAGCTGACGTTAAGTTAGAGGTAAATAATTCAATTGATTTTAATAAATTTGGAATTAATAATGTTGATTTGAAATTGAATACACTAGATGAAGATCATGAATATTGGAAACTAGCAGGCGGAATCGACTTTTCACATATTGTGCCTGGACTTGGCGGCACGGGTGTGGAAGGCCTTAATGGTCAAATATCTTCTTCTTATTGGTGCCCTGATAAGATTGCAATTTCGGCTGATTTAAAACCGGGTATTAGCATTTATAATGCAGTATATATTGATAGACTTGGTTTGAAATTCAAGGGTATGAGTACATTGTTTTTGAATTCGTCGTTGTGTTCTGAAAATGCAAAGAATATACTGTTTGCAGGTGCGGATATTGATAAGTCGGAAGAAAGTGATATTATACTTGCGGGTACAGTAGGAGCTGATGTCAATCTATTTAAATCATTCCAGCTAGATGTACCGAAGGAAATGAGCGATTGGGGTACTCTTGGAGAAATTAGTGATGGAGAAATAGGTTATAATTTTAGCGATGTTACATTCTATGCGAAAGCAGACTTAGAAATTTTAAAACAACAATTAGCAAAAGCTAGCATTAGTTTTGGAAAACAGGAACTGGATATTAATGCGGGTGCAAATCTGGAATTGTCTTTGATGAACTGTGGTGTAGGCGGTGGTTTAGACTTTGGAATCACCTCCAACAAAAAAATAATTACCATGCTGATTGGTGTTGACGGGCATATAGATTGTGGTTGGACGAATTTTCACCAAAAAGGCATAGGAGAATTCAAATTTCTGGCAGAATATGATGGAACCTATTATGCGGTTGAGCTGAATTGTAATAACTTAAAATCAAAATATTGGTATGACAGTGATGGAAATCCATGCCTTTGGAATAGATTTTATGCGGAAATAAATTATTAGTAATGAAAAAAAGCATGGGAGGTGTTATAGATGAAAAAAGTAGTATATTTACCATTAATTTTAATTATCTTATGTACATGTTTGCAACTGAAAGCATATGCTGCTGAGAAGATGGTTAACGTGCAATTAGATAAAGATTATAAAAATTGTGTATTCCAGATTACCTGGGAAAATGTAAATAAAAAAGCTGATATAGCTGTAGTCTCGCCGGAAGGAAATACCTTTGGATTAAAATCTACTCCAGATCAAGTTACAAGTTCTGATGGTAGAATACTAATTAATGTAGGTGCAGCTCATACTGGCACTTGGAACGTGGTCATTAACGGAGAAGCATTAGGAAAAGTGGAAGTGACTGGCGGTGAGATACCAGGTAATATGGAAATCAAAACATTTGAGGTTACAAAACAAAATGAAGAATATGTTGCAAAGTGGAACGTGACCGATTGTCAAGATAACTTGGATATACAGATTTATGTTGACACAGATAAAAACGGTTATGATGGAGAGTGGGTTGCATCGTTATCAGCTACCCCAGCTGGCAATACAACATTCTCTTTAAATGGATTGAGTAATGGTAGCTATTATTTCTATGTCAAGGTAACAGATTCCACTGGCATATTTAACTATGCTTATACATCAACGCATATTGAATATGTAGATGCGAACTCGCCTGAAAAACTGAAAAATATTAGTGCCGGTATGCTAAATAGTGACATTTATATATCGTGGGATGCATCCGAACATCAAACTTTTAAAGTTTTGTTTTTCGATGCAAATACAAGAGAATTATTAAATGAAGATACCACGGAAGATGGAAGTTACTTAACGACGTTGCCAAAGGATACAGATAAGGTGTTAGTGGCAGCAGCAACCTTTGATAATAATAATTTAGGTAAGTACGATATGTATGAAGTGTCCTCAGCAAATATTCCTAAAGTAGAAGTAATCTATCCACAAGAAAGTATTACGAATCAAAAAACGATACTTGCTGATGTTAGATTTCAAGGAAAATATAACATTACGGCTACTTTAAATGGCGAAGTTATGATTGAAGGTAACACAGAGCCAGGGGAATATTGTATTGACATGGCTGATGGAGATAATTCGATTGTTTTTTTTATCAGTGATAATAATGGTAATGCGGTTACTTTTCTAAAAGAATTATATGTCGATAGTACAGCACCTCAGTTGGCAATAAAAAATGATATCAATAAGATGACGACCAATGAGTCTTACATTTATTTGCAGGGATATTCGGAAGCAGCAACAAGTCTTTATTATAACGATAAAGAAGTAAGCATGGTAAACAGTTATTTTAATATCAAATGCAATTTGAAATATGGTAAAAATGAAATTGCTATATCGGCAAAAGATGTTGCAGGTAATGAAGCTAGGTATACTGCAATTGTAAATAGAAGCTTTTGGAATAGTACAATTGTGTATGGAATTATCATAGCTATCGTAGTGGCTGTTTTAGTTATTATTTATACAGTAAATTTTATAAAAGGTGTAAAGAGGAGGAATGCCAATGAAAAAAATTAGAATAATGCTTGAAGTATTCACATTATTAGCAATTAGTTATAGTATTGTAGCCTTTTATAATGTAAGCGGTGATAAGTTGCTTTATTTAAATAGTCAGGTTGGACATTGGTTTGCAATTTCATATAAATGGGCAATTGTAATTACTGTGATTTTAATATTTTCAAATGCATTGCTATTTATTTTTGCAACCAGTAAAAAGAAGAAAGAAAAGAAAAAAACAATAGAGAATCAGCAACCAAAAGAAGCTAATAATTCAACAGTTACAGAAGTGTTAGAGGAAAATGCAGGTCAAACAGAATCAATGAAACAGTTTTGCTCAAAATGTGGATCCTTTAAGAAACAAGAGGATAAATTTTGCGCCAAGTGTGGTACAAAATTTAAAAACTAAGGTATGTTTCCTTTGCTAAAATGATATTCTATAAGAGGATACATGTTTTTTTCCCTTTAAACGTTCAAGATATTCGAGAGATTTCTTATTTTGCAAAACAGTACTCAATAGTCCCAGTTATTATGGAGCACTTGGGTGGAAGCAACTGGTTGGAAACAATGGATATTGTAAAAGAAATACCTAATTTATATCTTGATACATTGGCGTATTATTCAACATTTGTATTGGGCACGGTTGTCAATGAATTGCCACAGAAATGTATTTTTGGCGTAGATAGACCTTATGGTGACTTACAACTTTGTAAAGACACCATTTTAAAAATTGCAAAAACATTATCCATTGCAGATGCTGTTTTAGGAGAAAACATATCTGAATTATTGCACATCTAAAAAAATGTATATAATATTGCTCTCAAGCCGTCACTTTACGTGGCGGTTTTCTAATTCACCTGTCTTTTGTGAAAATTTCAAATAGCACAACGGTATAACATATTACTACCAGTTTATATGCGGTTCAGCCAACCTTGTGATGGCATTTTCCTCGTCGATACAAATAGCTCTCTTTGCTGGGCTATTGATTGGTTTTTATAGTTGCTCAAATATGCTGATTCTTTCATTATACTTATACGACTACAATCACTTATGGAAGTTGATTGCCATTTCTCGCAATGTTTCTACGAATTTTCCAACATGGTAGCCATCGCAAACCGCATGATGGCATTGGATGGAAAGAGGCATTATAATTTTACCATTTTCTTTTTTGTGTTTTCCAATAGTGAAGATAGGCAAAAGATAGTCTCCGCTCATAGTGACTTCTTCTTGCCCATTGCTCCATTTTTATTTCAATAAAATTTATAGTATTAGCCTCCTAAAAATATAGAATTATCAATCTTAAGAGGCGGTATTGCTCGTTTTTACCATGCTTTTCAAAATCATAGTCGAGAGAATCAATTACTCGAACTGCTGTTTCGTCGTAGAAGGCAGGGTTCCTCTTTTTACTTTCTAAAGCTCTTGCATAAACAGGCACCAACATAGTTTCATTGACTCCTGATAAATTGATTTTTTCTTTCAGCATTCATTTAACTCCTTTCATAATGGTTGTAATAGATAATAGCTTTATAAGATTATATTAAATAGTTAGTCTTATATAACCAAAGTATAACATTGATTTTTGATTCGTCAAGTTATAAATATTATATGCTTGGCATCCTATGATTCATTTATGATAATGTCCTAGTGTATCACAAATGATTATGTCCCAATTAGTAGTTCATATATTATAATAGAACCTCATGACTTAGAAATGAGGTGGACACAATCAGAAAGGTATTACTAAC
>NZ_RJLQ01000035.1 GCF_003833015.1 Clostridium sp. E02 | reverse complement strand
AAGGGTTGCGACGAGTCAAGGGCGTTAAGGCTTGAACAAAGTGAAAGCCAGCGTCTTTAGGCGCTGGCCGGTAACAGAGGCTTATAGCCTCAGGACAAACCACCCGTTTGACGGGTGGTCATGATTTTCGCAACTGTTTGGCGAGCCAATTCCGGAATTCTGGTTGTATTACAGAAAATGGTGCGGGACCAATATCTAAAAGAAAGGTGTGAAACTCCTTTAGGTTAAACTTATCTTTCAGAATTTTTTGCGCTGTGTTTCGCATTTGAATGATTTCCAGATAACCCACATAATACTCCATGTAATTCGTTGGATTTTCTACTAAACTACTGTAGATGGAATCCACAATGTCTTCATTTTCAATATTATAGAAAGTGCCAAGGTATTTTTTCGTCTGTTCTTTATCCCAGCCTTCATAATTAACACAAATATCCAGATATGCATAAATACCTAGAGTCACTGCCGTGTTGTGAGCCAGCAGGTTTCCGAGATTTGGAGGTAAGCCATTGTCAAAGGTATACGAATAATATTCCACATAAGTGGCCCAACCTTCCGAATAGCTGGAAAAAGAAAGGAGGCTTCTTAACTCATTCGGTTCTTTGCTTAAAAAATATACATTTTGGTATAAGTGACCGGGAAATCCTTCGTGGGCCAGCGTTGTGTACAGATCATCATTTTGAAATCTGGGATTCTGGTTGATGTATATAATGTTATCATGAAAACGGTCCAGGGGAGGCACTAGATAAAAGGCGGGACTTAAGGATGCCTGGAGAGCCTCAGGAACGTATTTAATGGTGTAGCTGCAATCTGGAAGTGCTGGAAAATCTTTTGTAATCTGAGTTTTTAATGCCTCTATCATTTCTTCCGGTTTGGTATACTGGAAGGAGTAGTTTTCCAGTGAATCAAGAACTTCCGGATGTTCTTTGGTGATTTTCGCCAGTTCTTTTATATCTGTATTCATCTGACTTTCCATGGCCTTTTTTAGACTTCGTATGGAATTGTAGGAAGTTCCGGTATTGGATTGGACCAAATACTCGAAAAACTCTTTTCCATTGGGATACCAGTATAACCCTTTGTCATTGGTCCCAGTCCCCATAAGTTGTGTTATTCCATTTATCAGGTTTTTATAAGCAGGAATAAAATGTTCCTCAAGGACCTTCACGTTCTGTTCTTTGTATGTGTTTTTTTCTTCTTCGGTCAAATCAGTAAGGGCATCAATCCGAGTTTGAAAGGTTTCTGTAAGAAAACTGTGATCTGGTTGAATCAAATAGGATTCACAAGATTTTAAAACATGATCAGCCGCCTGATCTGACATAAATAAGCCGGCTTTTGATTTCTCCTTTTCAAACTCCAGGATTTGTGCGTAGTAGGTATCAATGTTTGACAAGAGCGTGAGGTACTGATTTACGTCCTCTTTGCTGTAGAATGCGTACTCAGCAAACAAAATAGGTAGCTGAGCCTGAATACCAATGGTGCTAGTGAGTGGTTGTGCATAAAGCTCCAACCCATCGGATTCCTGTTCTGTATCGACGAAAGAATACAGAATTTGGTAAGTGAGTTTTTGTTTTGATGTTAGTTTTCGAGGATTGAATTCTCTCAGACTTTTTTTGAGATCCGAAAGCTCTTTGGAATTTTCTTTCATTTTATCAAGGGAATAATCCCCGAGGGTCAGGGGAATCGTATCAAGTCCACGGGATACAGGGTCTGCAATGCTGAAGTGAAAACTAATCCCAGAGTTTTTGATTTCTTTTCGGAACAAGTCTCCAGTAAACTGGTCGAACTTGTTTTGCATGGCAATGTCCTGTGAATAAAATTTTTCATAGGTTGCCTGGGATGGAGTACCTTCGTTTGCAGGTGGCGGGGTACAGGAACAGAGCAGGCAGACAGCCAGAAAGAAGCAAATAATCCGGCGTTTTTGTTTCAATACTACGTTTTTCATATAGATTCCTCCGTAATTCACTATTACTATTTATATGTTGCTACAAAAAAAGTCATGACAAAACCAGGAAGCTGATTTCTTCCCTGCTTGACAAACAGGAATGAAACCATTACACTAGGGTTACCAACAATCTAAAATGTGAGAATGCTGAGAAAAGAAGAGTAAGAAATCCGTCTCAAAGACAGAGACTTCCGGTAGCTGAAAAGGAAGCTTGAGTGTATTTCCCAACATGGTCTTGGAGCAGCAGAGTCGAACGGTCATCTGGACCCTTAGACTTTGACGGTTACACCCGTTATCGTGTCAGACTGTTATTATGGCTGCTGGTTTTATCGTCTCCAGTGGCACGAACGCAGCCAATAAGGTCCATGCCGTGAGGTATGGATAAATTAAAGTGGTAACACGGGACATTTCCCCGTCTTTAAAATTCCGACACGGATTTTTAAGACGGGTTTTTCTTTGCCAGTCGGATTTGACCGTTCCATGCATCTCATTATATATCAGGAGGAAGAAAATATGTGTAAAAATTTAAAAAAGGAACCATATTATATTACCACCGCCATCGCTTATGCGTCTGGAAAGCCCCATATTGGGAATACGTATGAAGCCATACTAGCCGATGCCATAGCCCGCTACAAGAGAGCCGAAGGCTATGATGTGTTTTTTCAGACAGGGACCGATGAGCATGGGCAGAAAATCGAAGAAAAAGCGGCGCAAGCAGGAATCACTCCAAAAGAATTCGTAGATCAGGCAGCAGCACAGATAAAAAGTGTTTGGGATATGATGAATACATCCTATGACAAATTCATCCGAACCACCGATAAGGACCATGAAGAACAGGTTCAAAAGATATTCAAAAAGCTTTATGATCAAGGGGATATCTATAAAGGATATTATGAGGGGCTATACTGTACTCCTTGTGAATCCTTCTTTACGGAATCTCAACTGGTGAATGGGAAATGCCCAGATTGTCAGGGAGAGGTAAAACCTGCAAAAGAAGAAGCTTACTTTTTCCGTATGAGTAAGTATGCAGACCGCCTGATTCAACATATCAATGAAAATCCTGATTTCATTCAGCCAGTATCCAGAAAGAATGAGATGATGAATAACTTCCTCCTTCCAGGACTTCAGGATTTGTGTGTTTCCAGAACCACGTTTACATGGGGAATACCAGTAACGTTTAATCCCAAACATGTTACCTATGTGTGGCTGGATGCCCTGACTAACTATATTACAGGAATCGGATACGACAGTGAAGGAAACCACAGTGACCAGTATCGCAAGTTATGGCCGGCGAATCTTCATCTGATCGGGAAAGATATCATTCGTTTTCATACCATATATTGGCCTATTTTCTTAATGGCACTGGATCTGCCTCTTCCCAAGCAAGTCTTTGGTCATCCTTGGCTTTTACAGGGAGATGGAAAGATGAGTAAATCAAAAGGAAATGTACTTTATGCAGATACACTAGTGGATTTCTTTGGAGTGGATGCTGTTCGTTATTTTGTCTTACATGAAATGCCTTTTGACAATGACGGTGTGATTACATGGGAGCTGATGATCGAGCGTATGAACTCGGATCTTGCAAACATTCTTGGAAATCTGGTAAACCGGACGATATCCATGTCCAATAAATATTTTGACGGCGTGGTGACCGATGGAAATGTAACAGAATCCGTGGATGAGGATCTTAAATCCGTTGTACTTGATGAAGTGAAAAACGTTCAGGAAAAGATGGAAAAATTGAGAGTTGCGGATGCAATTACATCTATTTTTAATATTTTCCGCAGAAGCAACAAATACATTGATGAAACCACTCCATGGACCCTTGCAAAAGACGAATCGAATAAAGCACGACTGGAAACGGTGCTTTATAACTTGACAGAGGCAATTACTGTGGGAGCCTCCCTTTTGGAGTCCTTTATGCCAGAAACCTCCAGTAAAATTTTAAATCAGCTAAATACCAAGAAAAGAGAACTGTGTGAGATGACTGTATTCGGGAAATATCCGTCCGGTAACCAGGTTACCAGCCAGCCAGAGATTTTATTTGCACGTATGGATGCAAAAGAAGTTATGGAAAAAGTAGAAGCACTCCAGAACGTGGATTCCAAAGAGATAAACAAAGAGTTGGAAGTAGAACAAGAGGGAATTGATATGGAAGCAAAGCCAGAGATTGAATATGATGATTTTGCTAAACTGCAGTTTCAGGTCGGTGAGATCATTTCCTGTGAACCCGTTCCAAAATCCAAAAAGTTATTGTGTTCCAAGGTAAAAATCGGCAGCCAGATAAAACAGATCGTAAGTGGGATCAAGGCACATTATTCCGCGGAAGAGATGGTTGGCAAAAGGGTTATGGTTGTGGTAAACTTAAAACCAGCAAAATTGGCAGGAGTAATGTCAGAGGGTATGCTTCTTTGTGCAGAAGATGCACAAGGAAATTTATCTCTTATGATTCCGGAAAAGACGATGCCGTCAGGAGCAGAAATCTGCTAATTTATAACAGGAAAGGCCGGATTTAATACAATCCGGTCTTATCGTTTTAAAAGGAGACATCTATGAATCAAGCAACCAATCCCTTTAAAAAAGGAATGACTGGAAATACATTAAAGATCATTGCAATTGTTACCATGCTAATTGATCATATTGCCGCTGTTTTGATTGAAAATGAAAGTGGACAGGTCTTAACACATTGGTGGGGACTTGATTTTACCATGAGAACCATTGGAAGAGTTGCTTTTCCTGTCTTTTGTTATCTTTTGGTGGAAGGTTTTACTCATACAAAAAACAGAAAGAAATATGGGATGAGACTCTTTTTGTTTGCGCTAATTTCGGAGATTCCGTTTGATCTGGCATTTTATGGCACTTGGTTCTATCCAAAATATCAAAATGTGTTTTTCACCCTGCTAATCGGTCTTATCGTTCTTTGCTGGTATGAAAAAGCCGCAGGGGATCCGTTAAAACAATCACTTTCCATTGTGATTGGCTGCGGGGCCGCTGTTTTTTTGCAATGTGATTATAATATGATTGGAATTGCAATGATTTTAATTTTTTATGTATTCAAGGAAAAGAAAGTTATGATGTTCCTATTTGGCGGAATCCTTGCAGCGATCGAAAGTATCAGCTGTCTTGGAGCCGCAGCCTTGGCAATGATACCAATCTATTGTTACAATGGAGAAAGAGGGAAAACGAACATAAAATATTTTTTTTACTGGTTCTACCCCGTCCATTTGATTTTTTTGTTTTTACTTAAACTTCTGATAGCGATGAAGTAACGGAGAAAGGAGATTGCTATGATTTTTGATACCCATACTCATTATGATGATGAAGCATTTGATGAAGATAGAGAACAATTATTGAATTGTTTCGAAGAAAATGGCATTGAAGCAGTCACCAATGTAGGCGCCAGCATGAAATCGTCGAGACAAACCTTGGAATTGACGAAACAATATCCCCATGTTTATGGAGCCATTGGTGTTCATCCAAATGAAACCGGAGAACTCAACGAGGAGAATATAAACTGGTTGAGGGAAAACGCATCAATGAAAAAGATAGTTGCAATCGGCGAAATTGGTCTTGATTATTACTGGGATGAACCGGATCATGATACTCAAAAAACCTGGTTTATCAGACAGCTTAATCTTGCCAGAGAAACAAGCCTTCCAGTTATTATCCATAGCCGGGATGCGGCGAAGGATACGTTAGATATTATGAAAGAAGAACAGGCAAGTGATATTGGGGGGGTAATCCATTGCTTTTCCTACGGAAAAGAGATGGCAAGAGAATATCTATCGATGGGATTTTATCTGGGAATTGGAGGGGTTCTTACTTTTAAGAATGCAAAAAAACTAAAAGAAGTGGTGGATTATATGCCCATGGATCAGATGGTTCTAGAAACCGACTGTCCCTACCTGGCGCCTGATCCCAATCGTGGCAAACGAAATTCATCG
Organism: Clostridium sp. E02; assembly: GCF_003833015.1. GTDB lineage: Bacteria > Bacillota > Clostridia > Lachnospirales > Lachnospiraceae > Lacrimispora. Next base: position 19,729 of record NZ_RJLQ01000035.1, on the reverse strand, counting down.
CTTTATCTTCCTTATGTGGTGGACGCTGTGAGTCAGATCAAGAAAATATCCAAAGATGAGGTGATTGAAATCACCAATCGGAACGCAAAACGACTGTACCGGCTTACGCGACATGATTGACTTTTGGCTCATAATAAGATACCATTGATTAATAAAAAAACGATTGGAAAAAAGTATATGCAAAATAAATTAGGAAATCCCCAAAGTACGATTGAAATTATTCGAAAATATGAGTTTACATTCCAGAAGAAATTTGGGCAGAATTTTTTAATTGACCCTCATGTACTGGAAAAGATTATTGGGGCATCTGGTGTGACAAAGGATGACTGTGTCCTAGAGATTGGGCCTGGTATCGGAACCATGACACAATATTTAGCAGAACATGCCCGACATGTCATCGCGGTTGAGATTGATAAAAACCTAATTCCAATCTTAGAAGAAACATTATCTGGTTATAGTAATGTAACGATAATTCATGCCGATATTCTTAAGGTAGATATCAAAGAACTTACGGAACAATATAATGAAGGACGTCCCATAAAAGTAGTGGCGAATCTACCATACTATATTACTACTCCCATTATTATGGAGCTGTTTGAAGAACAAGTGCCCATTGATAATATTACCGTCATGGTTCAAAAAGAAGTCGCAGATCGTATGCAGGTGGGACCGGGATCAAAAGATTATGGAGCATTGTCCTTAGCGGTACAGTACTATGCAGAACCTTATATAGTAGCAAATGTGCCACCCAACTGTTTTATACCAAGACCCAAAGTGGGTTCGGCGGTGATTCGTCTGACTACGCATAAAATCCCCCCTGTAACCGTGGGAGATTACAAATTCATGTTTCGCCTGATTCGTGCATCTTTTAATCAGAGGAGAAAAACATTACAAAACGGATTAAATAATTCGCCAGCCATTCCGTATTCTAGGGAACAGATTATAAAGGCCATTGAACAAGTTGGACTTTCACCAACAGTACGGGGAGAAACATTGAGTTTAAAACAATTTGCAGCACTAGCAGACTCATTTACGAACTTATAGACAGAACGGACAGGAGAGAATATGTCAGATTCGCTGATTACAAAACGTGCCATAGCAGAGGCGTTGAAACAGGTATGTAAGGGAAAACCTTTCGATAAAATATCCATATCAGATATAACTGCAGTATGCGGACTGAATCGGCAGACGTTTTATTATCATTTTCAAGATAAGTATGAATTACTAAGTTGGATTTATTACAACGAAAATTTCGCTTTTATCGCTGAGGATATCAGCTTAGAGAACTGGAATGAGAAGTTTTTTGAACTGCTAGAAAACATGAAAAAAGAACGATCGTTTTATATGAACACCTTAAAAGAACAGCAGCATACCTTTGAGGGGTATATGTATGAGATGGCAAAAGCACTGTTTATCGATGCCATTTGTGCCCTTGATGAAAACAATAAGTTAACAGAAGAAGAACGCGATTTTGACGCTGCTTTTTATGCATACGGGATCTGCGGTATCATCATGGATTGGGCGGAGAATGGAATGAGAATGGACTCGACGCTGCTAGCGAAACGATTAAACAGACTCGCCTGGGCGACGGAGCGTATCGGATACATCCGAAGCCAGGTGGATCTTTAAGTGAGTTTTTGCATGATCATCTCTAAGCACTCTTCTTTGGAATGCGTTTTTATAAAGAGAAGCAAATCTCCATAGGTAATAAGTTGGGGGGGAGCAGGATTGAACTTCTGCAAAAGCTCCTTGACGTTACGTGCTGCTCGTTCTGGAGAATTTTGTCCATTTTTTAATTGATGAAGAAGTGCTGTTTTAAAAACAGTCTCTCGTATGTGATTATGGATGCTCATGGCAGATCCTCCTTCCTATTATGATTATTGTAAAAGAAGATGATAAAAATTACGATAGACAATATAGAAGAATTGTCTGGTTTTTCGACACCAATTACTTGGTGTCGTTTTTTATTTCAAAGGAAAATGAAAGTAATTCTTTGTAAATAAATTATTTGTGTATGAAGGAGAGGAAAATGATGAATGATAAGTTAAGCATGTCTGTTTTATAATTGAAAGATTGGAGAAATATTTATGAAAAAAATAAATAAATTATTTCGAATGATTACATGGGGGACAGTTGCGGCAATGGCTGGAATGACTGCTAAAATTGTATACAATAAGTCCAAAATTCAAAAGACAGGTAAAAGTAAAAAAATCCGAAAAAATCCAGAAAACAGGGTTTATTTTGTTGGAGGAGGAATTGGAAGCATGGCAGGTGCTGCTTATTTGATTCGTGACTGTAATCTGTCTGGCAGCCAGATTACAATTTTTGAAGGCAGACCTATCTTGGGAGGAAGCAATGATGGCATTGGCGATTCCAATATAGGCTTCCTATGCAGGGGAGGGCGTATGCTCAATGAAGAAACATATGAAAATTTTTGGGAACTATTTCGCTCTATAAAATCCCTTAATAACCCTTTAAAAAGTGTGACCGAAGATATTCTGAATTTTGACCACGCTCATCCCACTTGTGCTAGGGCCAGATTAATTGATAAAAAGGGGAATATTTTAAACGTAAAAAACATGGGGTTCACCCAAAAGGAACGAATGGCATTGTTAAGACTTATGTTAACTCCAGAAGAACAGTTAGATGATAGAACCATTGAAGAGTGGTTTGCAGATACGCCTCATTTCTTTACCACAAATTTTTGGTATCTATGGCAAACAACCTTTGCATTCCAGACCTGGAGCAGTCTTTTTGAATTCCGTCGCTATATGCGGAGAATGATTATAGAATTTTCGAGAATCGACACATTAGAAGGGGTAACAAGAACTCCTTTTAACCAGTATGAAAGTGTGATCCGACCGCTGGAAGCGTATTTAAGAAAGAATGGAGTTGTTTTTTCTGAAAACTGTATTGTTACGGACATTGACTTTTGGGACGGGGAAAAAATTATCGCAAAGACACTTCATCTAAATGATCATGGTGTGGAGAGAAAAGTAGAATTAAAAAACGGGGATCTTTGCATTATGACCAATGCTTGTATGACAGACAGCACAACGCTTGGAGATTTAAATACCCCGGCACCTGATCCTGTGGGAAGACCTATATCAGGAGAATTATGGAGTAAAATAGCGGCTAAGAAGAGAGAACTTGGAAATCCTTATCCATTCTTTTCAGATACACAGGAAACAAATTGGGAGAGTTTTACCGTTACTTGTAGAGGAAATAAGCTAATAAAATGGCTGGAGGAGTATTCGGGAAATATACCAGGAAGTGGCGCATTAATGACCTTTAGAGAATCAAGCTGGTTATTAAGCCTAGTCGTAGCCGCACAACCACATTTTAGCAATCAACCTCTGGATCAAACGGTTTTTTGGGGGTATGGACTTTTTACAGACCGAATTGGAGATTATGTGAAAAAGCCAATGAAAGACTGTACCGGAAAAGAAATTCTCATAGAAATGCTTCATCATCTTCACATGGAAGAAAAAATGCAGGAAGTACTTGAAGATATTATCAATGTAATTCCTTGCCGAATGCCATATGTAAATGCTCAGTTTCAACCCCGTAAAATGACCGATCGACCAAAGGTAGTACCGGAAGGTTCCGTTAATTTTGCTATGGTCAGTCAATTTGTGGAGATCTCCGATGATATGGTATTTACAGAAGAATATTCCGTCCGGGCAGCTAGAATTGCAGTCTATACGTTAATGGGGGTAAAGAAAAAAATATGTCCAGTCACTCCTTATTGGAAAGATCCTAGAATTCTTATGAAAGCACTTATAACCGCCTATCGAAAAGAGTCTTAAGATGTCCGCCATAGACGGAGTATATCAGATGCAGATCGAATCAATGTTTTAGCGTTTTATTGCGGTAACACTATGAAGTAAAAGAGTTTAAATGGATTTCTTCGTTGCAAGAAATCCATTTTTGTGGTATGCTAACCGCTGTGTTGTCTTTCTTAAACGGACACATAAAAGCGAATGAGGAGGAAATATTTTATGAAAAAAATGGCACTTGTTTTAGCGGTTGTTTTGGCTTCTGGTATGGTTTTGACCGCATGTGGAGGTTCCGGTAAATCTGGAGGCTCTGACAATGAGAACAAAAAAACCGAAGCTGCTTCCGAGACAGAAAAAGGTGGAGCGGATCTGGCGGTACAAATCGGATCGGACTTAGAAACCATCGACCCGGCTCTAAGTACAGCAATTGATGCATCCAATATTATTATTCATGCATATGAAACCCTGCTCACCTTTGATCAGGACAACAAGATTGTTCCAGGTCAGGCGGATTCTTATAAAATAAGCGATGATGGACTTACTTATACCTTTCAATTAAAAGACGGATTGAAATGGAGTGATGGCTCTGATCTTACGGCAGAAGATTTTGTTTATTCCTGGAAGAGACTGGCAGATCCTGCTACAGCAGCACCTTATGCAGCCGATATGCTTTCCGTAATCAAAGGATATAAAGAAGCCTCTGAAGGTGATCTTGAAGCCCTGGCTGTATCTGCGCCAGATGCCAAGACTTTGGTCGTAGAGCTCGCATCTCCTTGTGTTTATTTTGATAAAATTGTTACCCATGCAAGTATGTCTCCCGTAAAAAAAGATGTTGTGGTAGCAAATGGAGACCAGTGGACCTTGACACCTGAAACTTATGTTTCCAATGGACCTTTAAAGATGTTAGAGTGGGTACCAGGTTCCCATATCACATTTACAAAGAACGAGAACTACTGGAATGCAGATAAAGTTACTTTGAACACTCTTAAGTTTGTTCTGATGGAGGATTCCAATGCGTCTTATAGCGCATATCAGGCGGGAGAGGTTCAGATGATCCGTGATGTACCGACGGAAGAGATCCCAAGTCTGAGAGATAATCCGGAGTATCACGTTGAGCCACGTATGGCAACGAGTTATACCATTTATAATACAGAGAAAGCACCATTTGATAATGTGAAAGTACGTCGTGCATTGAATTTAGCGGTAGATCGTGATTTTATTGCCAATACTTTGATGATTGGGGTTGCTCTCCCTGCAACTAATTTTGTAGGACCAGGACTTTCAGATGATGAGCTAGGATCTACCTTCGAAGAAGTGACTAGAAAGAACAATGGCGGAGATTACTTTAACGTTACGAATTATGAAGAGGATTTAAAAAAGGCAAAAGAACTTCTGGCAGAGGCAGGATATCCAGATGGAAAAGGCTTCCCAGTCATTGAATATATGACAAATGATGCTGGTTATAATAGACCAATTGCTGAATATTTGCAGAATGCATATAGCCAGTTGGGAATTCGAATGGACATTAAAGTCGTTGAATGGTCAACGTTTACTGCAACTAGACATGCGGGAGATTTTGAACTCTGCCGAGGTGGCTGGGTGTACGATTATGATGACGCTTCTAATATGTTAAACTTGATGACTTCTGACAGTGGGAATAATGACGGAAGATATTCCAATCCTGAAGTAGACAGCCTTTTAAAACAGGCGCAAGAAACACAAGACAGAAGTGAGCATTTTGAAAAACTTCATGCAGCAGAAAAGCGGATCATGGAAGATGCGGCAGTTTGTCCACTGGTTTATTCAAGCGATTTTTATCTGCAGAAACCTGAGGTAAAAGGAGCTTGGCACTCTCCATACGGATATTGGTATTTTATGTATGCAACAGTAGAATAGATTGTAAATCAAAAATCCCCCTTTTCCCAGATCGTACCGTATGTACCGTCTGGGAGAAAGGGGGTTTTTATTCTAAGGCTGAATCATAGGCTGCACGTATTCCTCCGATGTATTTGGGACGGGTGCGGGCAGTAACTACATGAGCAGCACCAATATAACGGGTCTTAATCCGAATGGGGACTGCAACCTCTTTTAGGTGCATGCCAATCAATGCATCACCAATATCCATACCAGCATGGGCTTTGATTGATTCCACTGCAATGGGTGCGTGAAAGGTTCTGTAAGCAGCAAGTGCAAAAGAACCACCAGCTTTTAACTGTGGAATGACATTGACTGGTTCGTATCCATAGAAATCTGCCGCTTCCTTCTCTAGTATGAGTGCGCGGTTTAGGTGTTCACAACACTGAGCAGCGATATAAATACCGTGTTTATGGAATACTTCATACACACTTAAAAAAACGGCTTGTCCAATCTCTTCGCTGGAATAAGAACCGATTCGATGATCGGATATCTCACTAGAAGAACAGCCGATCACCACTAAGTTTTTCTCTTTTATATGTGCGGCTTCTAAAAGTTCAACCGCCGCCTTCTCTGCTTGTCTTCTGATATCATCTATCATGACATGATCCCCTTCCAATATGGAGAAAAAAGATTATAAGGCCTCCCGAATGGCTTGTGCCATCTGTTCATATTCTTCTTCTGTCAAATAAACGCGGTCCGGATTCATCATAAATGTTCCGCCCCATTCATCGCCACCGTTGTATTTCGGAACGAGATGCATATGAAGGTGGCATCCGGTATCACCGTAGGCTCCATAATTTACTTTGTCTGGGTGAAATACCTTATGAATCGCTTTGGAGACTTTGCTAACGTCAGCAAAAAAAGCATTTCTTTCTTCCTCGCTAATATTAATCATCTCGCTGACATGATCCTTATAAGCCAAAATCACTCTGCCTTTTTTACTCTGTTCTTTAAACAGATATAGAAATCCTGTCTCCATCTCGCAGACTGGATAGCCAAATTTTGCAACCAGATCCCCTTTCATGCAATATGCACAGTTTGGATCTTTCATATTCGTGTCCCTCTTTTCTGTAGAATTATGTCATAATGAAGTAGGATACCCTCGAAAGGATTAAATTATGACTTGCTTTTAATGTGGTTTGCAACCTTAACATCTTCTTTTTTAATATGGTTAATCAACCAACCTGCGATGGCGCTGTTTACTTCGCCGACTAAGGTAATGGTGGCTCCTTGCGTGTCCAGTTTTTTACAGATTTCTGCAACTACTTTTTTAAATTCCTCATGGTAGCGTCTGTGGTTTTGATAATCTGGATATTGAGTTTGAATCTGAAGTTTTTCTTCATCACTAAAATGTTTTGCCGTATATTCTTGAAGAAATTTTGCCGTATTCGTCAACTCAGACCTTCCTTTTCCAGTTGAACATGCAGCTAATAGATTGTTGATTGCTTCAATCAGCTGGCGATGTTCCGTATCAATTAACTGGTTTCCGGTCTCAAGATCTTTTGTAAATGTATATGCCATGAATTTGTCTCCTTTTATATTCTTTTATATACATTTTACACCATATAAAACAAAAAACCAACTACTAATTCATAAGAACTCCGGAGTTGTCCCACTTTGATAAGGCCGGTTCATCGGCTACGATAATTACATCGGGGTGAAGCTGCAAAATAGATGCCGGTACTTTCGGGGTAACAGGACCTTTAAAGGCATCCGAAAGGATTTGGGATTTATCGATTCCGCTGACCATCAAAAGAATTTTTTTTGCTTTCATAATGGTGCCGATCCCCATGGTATAAGCCTGCCGGGGGACCTGCTCAACCGTTGAGAAAAACCGTTGATTGGCCAGTATCGTGCTTTCTTGAAGGTTAACGATATGAGTCTCCTTTGGGAATTGTTCGGAAGGTTCATTAAAGCCAATGTGGCCATTATGTCCGAGTCCCAATAATTGTAAGTCTATTCCACCCAGGTTTTTGACAGAGTCTTCGTAACGAGTAGCTTCTTTTTCGGTGTCTGCTTCCATTCCATCGGGAATATAAGTGTTGGATTCTTGAATGTTTACGTGTTTAAAAAAATGTTTCCGCATAAAATAATAATAGCTTTGCTCATTATCTCTTGTAAGTCCTTTGTATTCGTCTAAGTTGGCAGTTTTCACCTGGTCAAAATCCAGATCGCCCTTTTCATACCATTCAATCAGTTGTTTATAAGTTCCCACTGGAGTGGAGCCAGTTGCCAGCCCGAGAACACAATTGGGTTTCATGATAACCTGGGCGGAGATGATATTTGCAGCCTTACGACTCATATCATTGTAGTCTTTGGCAGGATAAAGCGTCATGTTTTTAACCTCCATTTATTTTTTGGAAATAATTTTTATTTTTATTTAATAATAGGATAACATTTTTGTGTCATAGTTGCAATGGCAATAGGCATAAAATAATTATAAAGGAGTGATGGCATGTCTAACTATCGAAGACTAATCTCTTACATTTATGCTTACGAAGGAGGAATCAAAGGAAAAAACATCGGATTTGCCAAGATAGAGACAAGAGGAATCCAGTGCAAAATTACGGTAAGTGTAAAAAGAATATACGTTGGTGGCAACGACATTGGGGTATACCTATTAGCCGGAGATCAGGAGATTTACCTGGGAAATATTTTTATACGTGGTGGATCAGGGGAATTTAGAACTGTTGTTTCAGTGACTGATATTGAACACTCCGGAATTGGTACGGATCTGTGCTATGGGTTGACCATCCATGACGTAAAAAATACATGGCGTTCTTATACAACCATATGGGAAGATTCTGTTGCCCATGCAGCTGAAGTTGAACTTAGAAGTATGGCTGGAAAGAAAAAAGAAGATTCTGCTGTTTCAGAAGAGCAGATTAAAAAGGCGGTTCGTGAGATTGATGAGGAGTTTCCGCTTGAACAAACAGGAGATGAGTGTGTCGAGAAAGAAAGTACGGAAAGGGATACAAGTGATACGGTAGACCAGGAAGACCAGGAAACTGAGGCAGAACAGGAAATCCAAGAGCAAAAGACGGATCAGGTAAACCAAGAGGCGGAAGAAGAGCGGGAAAGCCAAGAAGTAGAAGAAGAGCAGGAAAGCCAAGAAGTAGAAGAAGAGCAGGAAAACCAAGAGGCGGAAGAAGAGCAGGAAACCCAAGAAGTAGAAGAACAGATCCAGGAAGAGTCAGGTGAGGAGGGAACCAATGTCCGTCCATCTGTAACGGGACCGACGGCGGGCTGGCAACACGGAGACGCTCCTTCGATCACGGCACCTTTTCCAGAGTTTAAACGGAATACCCAGCCTACGATGACGGGACCTTTACCAGGGTGGTGGCAGCAACCGATTGGTGACACGGGCCCTGTTCAGGAAACACCGCCTAACAATGGACGAATTCCGTTGAACCTTACACCAGGCTACCCTGCACCAGGAATGGGAGCAACGGGGCAGATGCAGCCAAATCAACCAGTGCCAGGACGGGGAATGATTCAACCGAATCAGCCTGTATCGGGATTGCCAAGGCAATCAGGTCAGTCCGTTGCCAGGAGATCTATTTCCGAAACAGAACAGGAACTTATGTATCGGAATCCAGGCGATCAAAAAAGGAATAAATTCATATTTAGAGATTCAAATATTGCAGAACATCCCTCTGTTGCCTTTCAAAACCAGCAGGAACTAGATCGGCTTAGTCAAAATGAAAAGATTGGTGGAACCCATGAATTGGTATGGGAAAAGTTAAAAAAAGAACACACCAGAATTTTGGCATTCGATTATGAAGATGGCTGCGAGATACTTACAATCAAACCACAAGACATCGGTTTGCTTCCAAGAGATGCATGGTTATATGGCAATAATAGTTTTCTCCTTCATGGCTATTATAATTTCCGGTATTTAATACTTTCAAAATTAAATAATCCGCAGGGAACTCCACGTTACCTATTAGGGGTACCGGGTCATTATTACAGCAACGAACGTTATATGGCTTCTATGTTCGGATTTCCCAATTTTGTATTGTCGAAAGAACAGCCAATCAAAGATGGAAGGTTTGGATTCTGGTATACAGATATAAAACTGGGGGGCTCATAAAAGCCCCCAGTTATATCGATCCTGTGAGATCCATCCCCCTCAGCTTGGCATTTGTAAGATAAGGCTTCACAGTTTCGAAAAAAACGTTCATCTCTTCCATGGAAAAGGACGCATATCCGGGGCGGAGTACCTGATCAGAATCTTCATAATTTTGCAGGTAGTAAGGAGAGGAACCGTGTAACCAGGTTCCAATCTCTTTAAAATCTTGCACTTCATGGATGCCTTTAACTGCAGTTGTCCGAAATTCATAAGGGACATGCTGTTCCGTAAGAAAGCTTGCACTTTCTATAACTTTTTCCACGTTTAGATTTTGGATTCCTGACGCTATCTTATAATTTTTTTTACTTGCTTTGATGTCCATTGCCACATAGTCCAGTTGTTTTTTGAAGACTAATTTTTTTAAAACTTCAGGGCAGGAGCCGTTGGTATCTAGCTTCACGAAATAGCCAAGTTCTCTTATGTTACAAATTAAAGATTCTAGATCTATGTTTAAGGTGGGTTCTCCACCCGTGATACAGACTCCCTCTAAAATTCCTTTTCGTTTTTGTAGAAAGTTTAGAATCTCATCTTGAGAAAATAGGGCTTTTGCATTGTCTTCTAACAATCCGCTGTTATGACAGAACGGGCAGCGGAAATTACATCCCCCAAGAAAAATCGTGGCGGCTACTCGGCCGGGGTAATCAAGTAAAGTTGTTTTTTGCAGTCCGCAGATTTTCATCTCTTCACCAATCCTTTTTTTCATGTTATAATGTCACTATAATTACAGTATAACACATGGAGCAGCAGAGAGGAACGATCATGACAATAGATGAAAAATATATGCGGGAGGCGATCAGGCAGGCAAAAAAGGCTGGTGACATTGGTGAAGTTCCTATCGGCTGCGTGATCGTTTATAACGACAAGATCATTGCAAGAGGCTATAACCGCCGTACCGTGGATCAAAATGTTTTATCTCATGCAGAGATTAATGCCATCAAAAAAGCCTGCAAAAAGATGGGAGACTGGAGACTGGAAGCGTGTACCATGTATGTAACCTTGGAACCTTGCCCGATGTGTGCTGGGGCAATTGTCCAGGCTAGAATCAAAAAAGTGGTGATCGGATGCATGAATCCAAAAGCGGGTTGTGCCGGTTCGGTTCTTAATATGCTTGACGAAGATGGGTTTAATCATCAGGTGGAGACAGAGACCGGAATATTGGGTGAGGAATGCTCTCATATGATGAAGCAGTTCTTTAAAGATCTCCGGGAAAAAAGGAAGCAGAAATTGGAAGAGTCAAATACCCTGTAAAGCCTTGACAATTAAATCATTTGCATGTATACTTATCAGCGATTAAGCAAAAACATGTCATAAAGTTTCCGTGCAGCCGGGGAGATAGCGGTGCCCTGTACCTGCAATCCGCTCTAGCAGGGGTGATGTCTCACCCAGGGCTGGCTATTGTAGGGCTGCCCCTGAAAAGTAACGATGACGTTTGGGTCTTACGCAACAGATCTTCATGAACCGTGTCAGGGCAGGAATGCAGCAGCACTAAGTGAAACCTTCTGTGTGCCGTGAGGGTGCCTGGACTGAGTTAACTATCAGGGTAACGCCTGTGATAACAGTTCAAAGTGGGACGCACGGATTTTAATATAATATTTCGGACGCCGGAGAGCAGAAATCTGTTTTTCGGTGTCTTTTGCAATTTCATAGCCGATTTTAATATTTTCTTACTTTTCTTATTAATTATAGATTCCCCTTGCCCCACATTTCCCTTTGTATTATAATTGAGAATATAATGGGTATAATTTACCTATTTCTAACAACAAATCTAATCAAAAAAGAGGTGTGCTTCATGATGAGAATTGGAATGCTGACAAGCGGTGGCGACTGTCAAAGCTTAAATGCCACGATGCGCGGTGTTGCAAAAGCGCTATATCGGCTTTTTGACGATATTGAAATTGTTGGATTTGAGGACGGATACAAGGGACTTATTTATTCGGAATACCGCGTGATGAATCCAGAAGAGTTTTCCGGAATTTTGACAAAAGGCGGTACAATACTAGGAACTTCCAGACAGCCATTTAAACTTATGAGGACACCGGATGAGAATGGACTAGATAAAGTGGAAGCCATGAAGCACACATATAGAAAGCTAAAACTGGAGTGTCTGGTGGTTTTAGGTGGGAACGGAAGTCAGAAAACAGCCAATTTATTGAGTGAGGAAGGCTTAAACGTTGTTTCTCTCCCAAAGACAATTGATAATGATTTGTGGGGAACCGATATTACTTTCGGTTTTCAAAGTGCAGTCAATGTTGCGACCAATGCGATTGACTGCATTCATACGACAGCCGCTTCCCATGGCCGTGTCTTTATTGTAGAGGTGATGGGACATAAAGTGGGCTGGCTGACGCTTTATGCAGGGATTGCCGGAGGGGCAGATATCATTCTTCTTCCGGAGATCCCATATGATTTGGATGTGGTAGTTGAAGCGTTAAAAAGCAGGTCTAAAAATGGCAAGAAGTTCTCTATCATTGCTGTGGCAGAAGGTGCAATTTCCAAGGAGAATGCCAAATTGTCAAAAAGAGAATTGAAAGAAAAAAAGAAGAATGGAGTGGTTTATCCCTCAGTTGCTTATGAGATCGGAGCGCAGATTACAGAACGCACCGGTCAGGAGGTACGGGTTACCGTACCGGGGCATATGCAAAGAGGTGGAGAACCATGTCCTTATGACAGAGTGCTGTCTACGCGCCTTGGAGCAGAAGCGGCAAAACTAATGCAAGACAAAGAATACGGATATATGGTGGCAGTTGACAATAACGAAGTAGTTAAGATTCCGTTAGTCAAAGTTGCAGGAAAATTAAAAACAGTCGATCCGGAATGTTCTATTGTGAAGGAAGCTAAGATGATAGGAATCAGTTTCGGAGACGAATAAGGAGTTAACAGGCATGTCATATACGGCATTGTATCGAAAGTGGCGTCCTTCTTCCTTTGCTGATGTGAAGGGACAAGATCACATCGTACAAACACTTAAAAATCAGATCATATCCGAACGTGTCGGACATGCATATTTGTTTTGTGGAACCAGAGGAACAGGTAAAACCAGTATCGCTAAGATATTTGCGAAAGCGGTCAACTGTGAAAATCCAATAGACGCAAGTCCTTGTGGAAAATGCCAGACTTGCAGTAATATTGCAGCTGGAGCCTCTTTGAATGTGGTTGAGATTGATGCGGCATCCAATAATGGGGTAGAGAATATCAGGGAGATCAGGGATCAGGTTCAGTATCCGCCGACGGAAGGCAAATACCGGGTTTATATTATTGATGAGGTTCATATGCTTTCTACAGGTGCATTCAATGCACTGTTAAAGACTTTGGAGGAACCTCCTTCTTATGTGATATTTATTCTGGCGACTACAGAAGTTCAAAAGATTCCGGTGACCGTTTTATCCCGTTGCCAGAGGTATGATTTCAAACGTATTTCCGTTGAGACTATAGTTGAACATCTTAAAACACTTACAGAGGCAGAACAGATTCAAGTGGAAGACAAAGCTCTTTCCTATCTTGCAAAAGCAGCAGACGGAGCGCTTCGAGATGCTCTTAGTTTACTGGATCAGTGCATTGCATTTCACTACGGAGAACTTCTTACGTATGACAGTGTGCTAGATGTATTGGGCGCAGTTGATATCACCGTGTTTGCGAACTTATTTCGGGCGGTGGTAGAGAATCGGACAAAAGACTGCATTTCCTGTCTGGAGGAACTGGTATTACAGGGTAGAGAACTGAGCCAATTTGTAATTGACTTTATCTGGTACCTTCGGAATTTGTTGATTGTAAAGACAGTGGATGATGCAGAAAATCTGCTTGATATGTCTACGGAAAACCAAAGCCAGTTGAAGGAGGACAGTTCACTTGCAGACAATGAGACACTACTGCGGTTTATCCGGGTTTTTTCTGATCTGTCCAATCAACTAAGATATGCCTCGCAGAAACGAGTACTCATTGAAGTGGCGTTGATTAAATTAACCCGTCCCCAGATGGAACAGAATTTAGATTCGGTTCTGCAGCGTCTTCGCAACATTGAAAAACAACTGGAAAGCGGAAGTATTTCAGTGATGCAAAAAGAAGGGACCAGTGCTTTAAACTCTACTGGGAATACAACGTCTTCAGAGGAACTGACACCAGCACAACGAGTGATGCTTCCCAAAGGACAGTTTGAAGATCTTCAGTTGATTCGAAACGAATGGGGGAAGATCATACGAGAATTAGGTGGTCCCATTCGGGCGAGTTTACGGGATACGGTTGTTGAACCGGCGGGAGAAAGCTGCCTATGTGTTGTATTTACAGAACAAAGCAATTATATGATCGGAAGCAGGGAAGCGGTTATAGAAGAAATCCAGAAATACGTGGAAGATCATTATAAAAAATCCATTGCTTTTAAGACGAGATTAAAAGGCGGAGACGAACGCATGGATACCATTTACGTAAGTGATGAAGAACTTAAAACCAATATCCGAATGGATATTACAATGGAAGAATAAAAGAGTAGAATAATAGGAGGATTACACCATGGCAAAACGTGGCGGTTTTCCAGGCGCTATGCCTGGCAATATGAATAATTTAATGAAGCAGGCGCAGAAGATGCAGCGTCAGATGGAAGAGACAACAAAGGAACTGGAAGAAAAAGAATACACAGCAACAGCAGGCGGTGGCGCTGTTTCTGTGACAGTTTCTGGTAAAAAAGAGGTAACAGCAGTTAAGTTAACGAAGGAAGTTGTGGATCCTGACGATATCGAGATGTTAGAAGATCTGATTATGGCTGCAACCAATGAGGCATATCGTCAGATGGATGAGGAAAACAGTTCTGCGATGTCAAAACTGACCGGCGGTCTTGGAGGACTAGGCGGAGGATTTCCTTTTTAATTATGGATTATTACAGCAGTCAAATAACCAGATTAATTGAAGAATTTTCAAAACTTCCGGGAATCGGCGGAAAGTCCGCTCAGCGGTTGGCGTTTCATGTGATCAATATGCCGGAAGAACAGGTGGCAGGTCTTACCTGTGCCATTACAGAGGCAAAGCGGAATGTACGCTATTGCAAAGAATGTTTTACTCTGACCGATCAGGAATGTTGCCCGATCTGCAGGAGTGAAAAGCGTAATCACAAAGTGATTATGGTGGTAGAGGATACCAGAGATTTAGCTGCTTATGAAAAAACCGGGAAATTCGAAGGCGTTTATCACGTGCTGCACGGTGCCATCTCTCCCATGCTTGGCATAGGACCAAGCGATATCAAGCTAAAAGAATTGATGCAGAGACTGCAAGGTGATGTAGAAGAAGTTATCATTGCCACCAATTCCAGCCTTGAAGGGGAAACAACAGCTATGTATATCAGCAAACTGATAAAACCGACAGGAATCAGGGTCACCCGTATAGCAAGTGGTGTTCCCGTTGGCGGAGATTTGGAGTACATAGATGAGGTGACATTGTTACGGGCTTTGGAAGGCAGAGTCGAACTGTAACTCATATACCTTGTTAGGAGATTCAAATAATGGATAAGTACGAGTTTAATATAAAAGTGGAACAGATCAAAAAACTGGTCGGAAAAGACGACTATGAAACGGCGATAAAGATAGCCGATACAATAGACTGGAGAAGAGTCCGCAATACCAATTTACTTTCCATGGTAGCCATGGTCTATGAAAAAAACGAGGATTATCAGGAAGCCAAGGATATTCTTTTACAGGCTTTTGAACGGGCACCGATCGGGAAAAGGCTTTTATATAAGCTGGCAGAACTTGCGGTGAAAGAAGGCAATATTAACGAAGCCGAAGCTTATTATAAGGAATTTGGAGACTTAGCTTCTGAAGATCCTAGGCAGCAGTTACTGCGATATATGATTTTAAAGGCGAAAGGTGCCCCTGCACAGCAGCTCATCCATTCCCTTGAGTCCTATACCAGTGTGGAACTGGATGAAAAATGGTTATACGAATTAGCAGAATTATACAGCCTGGCAGGAATGGCAGAGCGCTGTGTAGAGACCTGTGACCGCATTATGCTCATGTTTGGTCTGGGAAAATATGTGGATAAGGCCATGGAGCTAAAAACACAGTATGCTCCACTTACCAATTATCAGATGGACTTGATTGAAAACAGGGACAAATACGAAGCAAAGCTGCGTGCTGTCGAGGAGCAATATGGCACACGAGATCACTCGAATGATGATGATGATTTAATGGAAGAATATGAAGAAGATCCAGAGCCAGAACCAGATATACAGTATGAAGGAGTCATAGGGGAAGAGGCTTATGAGACCACAGTGCAAGATGCACAGGTACAGGAATCCCTTGCCAGAGAGATGTTAAGAATATCCAAGGAAGAACCAGAGTTCATGAATCAGAATTCAATGGATCAAAATCCGACGGATCAAAATGCCTTGGAACATACCAGAGTGCTGGAAGATATCAGACGTCTGGGTCGGACTGTTTCTGAAATTTCAACACCAGATGCCGAAGCCTTTCCATCAGAAACCGTGATTGAGGAGGAAGAACCACAGGCATATGATTTTGCTGGTTCCGATGCAGAGTATCCACAATCAGACGAGTATTCACATTCAGAACAGTATGGAGCTGAGATGGGATACGAACAGTCTTCCAGTTACCAGACCGCTGTAACGGCAGAGGCCTATCAGCAATTGGATCCCATGGATTATTCTTCTTCTGTAGGGGAACAAAGTCAGTGGGATGGAACCTGTGTAGAAGATTATTCGGAAGCAAATGCTCAACCCTTTATGGTTCATCAAAATCTTGAGAATCCATATGATGAGGGACCTGAAGAGGAAGCAGATCTGGGATTTGAGGAAGAAGTTGAATCGGAAGAATATCCAGCCCGAAATCATTTGATGATAGAAGCCCGAACATCCGAAAAAGGTCTTCAGTTGGCAGTGGAGGCGTTGAAACAGATTCATAAGGAAAATGGCGTTAAAAACTCGGTGGCTAAAATCACAGGAAGTAAATTGTCAAAACGAGGAATCATGGCGTCAGCAGAAAAGCTTCAGGGAAAAGATCTTGTGATTGAAGAGGCAGGAGATCTTACCAATGATGATTTGACGGAATTAAACAGGCTGATGGAGTTGGATCAAAGTGGTATGATTGTGGTCTTGATCGACAATCCCAAACAGATGGAGACATTGCACCGGGAACAACCTGTACTTGCGAGTAAATTCGAATGTATTGGAAGTGGAGATATGGAACCTTTGGCAGCTCCGGTTCCCCCAATAAAACCAAACCCTGTAAAAAATATGAATAGACATAGAGGGCATCAAAATTCGGGTCATCCATATGGCTCGATACAAGAAACCGAATTGGACCAGGAACCGAATGGGGCTGAAGACGATTTCTATGAAGAACAGACCGAGAATATTCCGATCAGGGAAGAACTTCAACCAAAAGTTCATGGCGAGGAGATGGATATTGATGAATTTGCTCAGTATGCATGTCGTTATGCCAACGAAATCGACTGCAGTGTAACCGGGAAAAGCATGCTTGCGCTCTATGAAAGAATTGAGATCATGGAAGAAGATGGCATACCTTTATCCAAGGAAAATGCAGAAAATTTGATTGAAGAAGCAGCAGATCATGCAGAAAAGCCTTCCATAGGGAAACGACTGAAGGGTTTGTTCTCAACAAAATACGACAAAGACGGACTTCTTGTTTTAAGAGAAGAACATTTCATTTACTAATGGAGCGATTACGTGAATATTAAATTGATTGCACTCGATTTGGATGGTACATTATTAAATAGTAAAAAGGAAATAACGGAAGGGAATCTTCGTGCATTGAAACGATGCATCGAACAGGGGATTATGATTGTCCCCTGTACCGGACGAACATCGGCTGGAATCCCCAAAGAGGTAAGATCCATTCCTGAAATTCGTTACGCAATCACAACCAATGGAGCGGTTGTGGAGGACATGGAAGAGAATCGGATGATCGATACGCGCCTTCTTTCCTGGGAACTTGCTCTGGAGCTGCTTCGTTTTGTGGATTCGTACCCTGTCATGTATGATCCTTACATAGAAAGACGGGGAATAACAGAGGCTAAGTTTTTTAATCATCTAGCGGATTATGGACTCTCTCCTGTATTGCAGAATTTGGTGGTCAATACTAGGGATTTGCATCCGAACATCATAGACTACGTAGAAAAACAACAAAAACCTGTGGAAAAAATAAATCTTTTCTTTGGTGATATGCAATTAAGACAGAAGTTAAGAACGATTCTAGAAAAAAGAAGTGATATCCTTGTTACCTCCTCGATTCCGAACAATCTGGAAATCAATGATCCTGAAGCAACCAAGGGAGATGCGCTTTTGCGTTTGGCATCCCATATGGGGATTGAGGCGGATCAGACAATGTCGGTTGGCGATGGAGAAAACGATTTGTCTATGATTTTAAAAGCGGGCGTTGGAGTTGCTATGAAGAATGGAATAGAAGAAATTAAGGAAATTGCGAACTACGTAACGGGTACTAACGAGGAAGATGGTGTGGCATCCGCTATTAACAACTTGGTTTTTGGAGCAGGAATGTGATGAGGATGATTATGGAAAATTGGTTATCGGTAGCAGCTGGAATTTACCTATTGGGAATGATTATGTATGGACATCATAGAGGGTTTATCCGGTTGGTTGTATCCATGTTTGCAGTTGTCATATCATTAACCGTTGTTCGTGTTTCCTTACCTGTTGTGACTGAATACATTCAAGAGAACACTGGACTAAGGCAGACGATTTCTGAAAGCATGAAAAAATCAGTGGGATTGAGTCAGGACAACCATATGGATTCTGCAGAAGAACCTTCGGCCCAACGGTCGTTGATTGAAAGCCTGAATCTGCCAAAGAATATAAAGAATGCTTTGGTTGAAAATAACAATAGTGAAATATATCAGATGTTAGGAGTGGAAGGGTTTGCGGACTATGTTGGAAACTATCTAGCGGATGTGATTCTGAATTCAGCAGGATTTGTTTTGTTGTTTGCATTTGTTTTTCTATTGTTAAAGCTGATCATGCGTTGGCTAGACCTAATTGCAAAACTACCGATTCTATCAGGAATTAATAAAGTGGCCGGAGCCGCTTTGGGTGGACTGGAAGGACTTATCTTTTTATGGCTTGGTTGTCTCATTATTACTGTGTTTTCTGGTACATTATGGGGAACGCAACTTGTCCGACAGATTGAAAGCAGTGTTTGGTTATCCTTTCTTTATACCCACAACTTTCTAAACATGATGGTTTTAGGGGTATTACAGAGGTTAATTTAAGAAAGAAATTGTAGTTATCATATACGCAATTAAAACAAATCTACAGGAAAAGGCGGATTAAAGCTTGTCCTGTAGATGTTTTGCATTTGAGGGCGGAACGGAACATTCTGCTGTGACATATGAAAATGGAGGTTATCTTTGATTTGAAAAAATTGTTTGAATAAATGAAACAAATTTTATTGACAATATGATGTAGACATGTTATATTATAGTTCCAGTGCGAAATATTAGGCAAAGGCAATCATATAATTATGATTGAAAAAGATTTAAAAAGTTGTTGACAAACAAGTGGCTACATGATATACTACATGAGTTGCTGTTGAAGCAACAAAGCAAAAAAAGCACTTTGAAAACAGAAGATTGAACAGTATGTAAAACCCTGAAAATTCGAATAAAAGTCATGTTTGATGACTTTGAATGAGAAATTCAGAACGAATACAAGCAATTGTATACGAACCAAACAACAAGTAAAAACGGGAAATAAATTAGCTAGTTAGTTGATTTTGACCGTGGATTGAACAACCATTTAATTTGAGAGTTTGATCCTGGCTCAGGATGAACGCTGGCGGCGTGCTTAACACATGCAAGTCGAGCGAAGCACTTTAAAGGAAGTTTTCGGATGGAATTTAAAGTGACTTAGCGGCGGACGGGTGAG
>NZ_RJLQ01000034.1 GCF_003833015.1 Clostridium sp. E02 | reverse complement strand
CCATTTGGTATGTGCCAAACTGTTTGCCTTATTGGCCATTAAAATCACCTTTCCTTTCGTTATAAATTGGCTTGAACAACCTTATTATAACGGAAAGGTGATTTTTTTGTGTAACAAACACCGCGCACCCGCATAGCGGGTGGTTTATATTTCGCACGCTTCGCGTGCTCAACAGGGTCACGACCCATAATAAAAGAAAACCGGGCAGTTGACGTTACTTTCGTCACCTGCCCGGTTTCTATTATTATTTAATCTTTTTATAATCTTTTACATATTCCAGATAATCCTGATTCGTCTTCCCATTTTGGTAGTTTTTCCCATTTACAAGTAGTTTTAATTTTTCGATTTCAAAGTTCTCTATAAAAGTGTTTCCCACTGCTGCAATAACAAGGGATTCTCGGTCAGAATCTTTCTGAGGAACCTGAGATAAGTCAAGTGTGCCTGTCCCATCTACAATCTCGAATTTTACAACCTTCGTACCCTCCTCCAATACATGATATTCAATCAGTTTATCTACCAGTGCTTCTGCCGTGAGTTTATCCACCGCATCCATCGCCTGATTTAACCCTGTATTGTCATCATTTAAGTTATATATGGAGATAATCTCCATGGGTTCCACATTGGGATCTGGGACTTTATCACTTACGCCTCCAGTTGAAGCCATCACCTGAGGATCTGGAGTGGTTGTCTCAATCTTCTTCTTTGTAGGTGTACACGCCGCCAAGGACATCACCAATATGGCGCTCAGTATAAACACAATGAACTTTCTCATAATTGCGTATTGCCTCCTTAATTTCTGTTAAAGGCTCCGAAACCACTTATTTAGTTTGGTCAGAGCTTTGATCAATGCTTCTATTTCATTCTCGCTTAACCCTTCGAGAATTCCTGCAATCATTTCCTGATGAAATTTTGCATGGTGTTCATAGGCCTGTTTTCCTTTTTCTGAAAGAGAAATGTATACAACACGGCGATCCTCTTTGCCTCTCTGTCGGGTTACATACCCTTTCTTAACAAGGCTGTTCATGGCTATGGTCAAGGTGCCTACTGTTACGGATAATTCTCTGGCAATGGTGGACATGTTCTTGGGTTCTGCAACACCAATCGCCTCAATGACATGCATATCATTATTCGTTATATTATTAAATTCCTGTGTAATGATCGCCTGCTGCTCGATATCCATGATATCCCGAAACAGATTCACTAGTACTTCGTTAAGAGTTCCGTAAGTATCCACGTTTATCCCCTTCATACTTCTGACAATAAAAGCTTCTTGGTAATTATACATGATTATGTATTTCAAGACAACCACTTGAATTCTTATGAAATTCTTAAAATCAACATGATTTTTTTCCATTTATGACAAATAATGGGATAAAATCACGCTGGCAGCCACTCCCGCCGCTGTTGCGGTTAATGCTCCTGCCATGGAATATCTGGTTTTTTTGATTTTTACGGTTCCGAAATATACGCTAAGGCAATAAAACAAAGTCTCCGTGCAACTCATTAGTACAGAGGTGAGCATACCAATATAAGAATCCGTTCCAAACTTTTTAAAAATATCCAATACCAGTCCGGTAGCCGCTGAATTAGAAATCATACGAATCAAAACAACTGGTACCACTGGAGCAGGAAGGGATAGATAGGAAGCCGGTTTTATCAATAATTGAGATAGAAAATCCAAAAATCCAGAGGCGCGTAATACCCCAACTGCAGTCATTAATCCAATCAGAGTCGGCATAATCCCCACTACCGTTTTCATTCCGTCTTTGGCTCCATTTAAAAAATCATCAAATACCGGACGTTTGGAAAGCACTCCAAATCCAATAATGTAAAAAATAATCAAAGGAACTGCTGCCTCTGATAAAAATAATAAAAATCCCATTTTTACCTCTTAAATTCTTTTATCCTTATAGTCTATTCCAATTTTACCCTTTTCATTCGGCCTTAAAACGGGTAAAATAAGGGTATGAAATTACAGAGAAAGGAGATTCTACTTAATGAGACGACTTTGTTTTAGTTGGTTTTAAAGAACACGAATGGGATGAAACACAAATCAGTCAGTCTTGAGAACGAATATAATGCCTCCCATCTGCATTATATATGGGTTGGGAGGAAAGCCCATTGTATATTATATTCCTTACAATGGTTCTCTGTACTTGATTAAAATGAGAGGCTTTTTTTATAGGACGGTATTCATTTGATCCCATCAGCCATATAATTGCCAGCATTGCTACCAATAGAGGCTTCTGTAAAAGCTGTAGTAGCTTAAAGCCCCAATTACGAATGATTAACTGTCTTCTAACCACCAGTTTTTTCTCTCGTTTGTTAAACTCTTCCATGATTTTCTGAAATTCCCCTGGTGGCGCTACTGGTGGATCTGGTATTAATTCCGGATGCTTTTGCATATATTCAAGCAATTGGGCTTCTAATTTTACCAAAACCACTTCATTCTTTTTGAACTGTTTTAAAATGAAACTTGTTTTTTTATGTTCTCTATGCTCCATGTCTGCACCTCTTTGTCACGTTATCCTTTCCATCCCTTTCGCTTTGGGGTTGACTTTTTAACACGAACGTTTACTATTATATTATATCCAATTGGGAGGCAACGTATATGAAAAAAATCATTCTAACTGGCGGAGGAACAGCTGGTCATGTGACTCCAAACCTTGCATTAATCCCTTCATTAAAGAAGCGGGATTTTGAAATCCGCTATATGGGATCCTATCAGGGTATTGAGCGAAAATTAATAGAAGGAGCTGGTATCCCTTACCATGGAATCTCCTGCGGTAAATTCCGCAGATATTTTGATATTAAAAACTTCACTGATCCATTTCGTGTATTAAAAGGATATGGGGAAGCTTTCAGCTATTTGAAAAAACAGAAACCAGATATTGTATTCTCAAAAGGCGGCTTTGTAAGCGTCCCCGTGGTTCTTGCAGCAAAACATTTAAAAGTGCCTGTCATCATTCATGAATCGGATATGACTCCAGGACTTGCCAATAAGCTTTGTATTCCTGCTGCCTCCTATGTATGCTGCAATTTTCCAGAAACTTTAAATTATCTACCCAAAGAAAAATCAGTTCTAACCGGTTCTCCTATAAGAAAAGAGTTGTTACATGGGGACCGAATTAAGGGGCTTGATTATTCCGGTCTTTCAAAGGATAAACCCGTCATCTTAATAATCGGTGGCAGTCTAGGATCAGTCACTGTCAACAATGCAGTTAGAGGGATCCTTACAAAATTACTTGAACACTATCAGATTATACATATCTGTGGAAAGGGCAATCTAGATGAAAGCCTTTTTAGTACGGAGGGATATGTACAATACGAGTATGTAGATGCCCCTTTGAAGCACCTTTTCGCTGCTGCAGATTTAATGATTTCCAGAGCAGGTGCAAACTCCATCTGCGAGATCCTTGCACTTCGCAAACCTAATATACTAATTCCGCTGTCTGCCGCCGCCAGCAGAGGGGACCAGATATTAAATGCAAAATCCTTTAAAAAGCAGGGATTTAGTTATCTATTGGAAGAAGAAAACCTAAATGGAGAATCGCTGCTTCAGGCAATCACAGAGACCTATGTAAACCGAAAGGCTTATCTTGCTAATATGGGAAAAAGCGAACTCCAGGATGCAGTGGAAACGATCATTGGTAAGATTGAATCACTGATCTAGATAAATTATCACAAATCATAGTTTGCTCCTAGAATCTTCTTTAAGCAAACTCTAGTTCGATAGATCCGGGAACGGCATACCGTTCCCGTTATCTTTAATCGTTCACAGATTTCAGGAATTGTAAGCTGTTCCAAAAAGTAAAGTATAGCCATTTCTTTCCATTCTTCTCTCATATTAAAGATTTCCCATGTTATTTTCTCAAGAGATTCCTCCCCAAGTATCACATCAAGCGGATCCTTTATCACGTATTTTGTAAGCAATGACACCTCGTAAAACGCATACTCCTCATCCATACTCACCTTTTCGTAATGATTATTCTTACGCAGGCAATCAATGGATTTACGTTTTAATATTTTAATTAACATCCCTTTTTTTCGTATATCTGACCAAGTTAAGGAATAATTTTCAAAATATGAAATAAATGTTTCCTGTACTACATCGTCTAATTCCATATCTGGTACATTCAGTGTTTTGGCTATCCGGCGAAGCAATCCCTGATACTCATTATAGATTGACTGCAACAGCAAATTTTCATCTTGATGTATACTCATTTATTATGCCCCTCTGATTACAGGGCGCTCTTTATAGCTGCTCCTGTCTGTGATAATTCTTCCGGACTTACTTTGCCCGGTACCCACGAAACCATTTCAGGGCCGTCCTCATATCGAGGAATCAAATGCACGTGAAAATGAAAAACCGTCTGGCCAGCCTCTTTTCCATTGTTCTGTACTACATTAAATCCTGCACATCCCAAAGTTTTTTTCATGGCGCCCCCTATCTTCGATGCCAGCAATAAGACATTTGAAGCGACTTTACCATCCAGATCACATATGTCTTTGTAATGCTGTTTTGGCAGGATCAGTGCATGTCCTTTGGAAGCTGGTCCTAAGTCCAATATAACGCGGAATGTATCATCTTCATACAGTGTTTCTGATGGTATCTCACCATTTGCTATCTTGCAGAAAATACAATTATCTTCTCTCACACGCTCACCTCCTTTCCGTAATTCTCCTTATCTACCCACATGAACAGACCGCTTGGGTCTACGATACATAATAACACCCATAAGAATACCAAAGCACAAGCCGGCAACATGAGCCGTGTTATCTACACCGGTACTGGTAAAGCCAAAATACAGGGAGCATGCAATCACGACAACCAATTGACGAGTACTTAAATCCTCTAATTGCCCCCGATTTATCACTACTGCATATAAAAGCCCGCCGATTACACCAAATATGGCACCGGAAGCTCCTGCAGATACCACATTTCTATAGTTGGAAATATTGACCATCAAAGAGACTACATTTGCTCCTATTCCACAGATTAAATAGAATAAAAGGTACTTAATATGTCCAAGCGCCCGTTCTAGATTATCTCCCAAAATAAATAGGATTAGCATATTATTCATAATGTGATTGATTCCAAAATGCATAAAAATAGACGTGAGCAGGCGATAATACTGTCCGCCTTCTATTACAAGCGGTGCATACATAGCTCCATGGGAAACCATAAACTGCGTATCTTCGGTAGAACCTGTAAACTCTAAATAAATAAATGCAATAATATTAATAGCAAGTAGTGAAATATTCACATATGCCTGGTTTTGTTTGCTCAAGTTCTCCATCTGACTCTCCATCTCTTATAATAGAATTATTTTATCACAAAATGACATATTATGTAAATATAAACCCGTAATTTGCCAGAAATATTTCATCTCCTTTTTTTAATGATAAAGTCTCGTTTGTTTCAAGCATCCGTCCATTAACCGTTGTTCCATTTGTAGAATTTAAATCACTGATTTCATACCCTTCCTCTACCCAGTCAATTCTAGCATGAATCCGACTAATTCCCTCGCGGTTTACTGCATAATCCACAATCCCTTCTTGCTTCCCAATTAAAAAAGGGGTATAAGAAACAACAATATCTTCCAAATCAGAACCGACTGCTTTTAAATACCTTACCCCTTTATCTGTAGATCCACTCGTTAAAAGTACCGTCTGCAACACTTCCTCTTCTTCTATCTGTTCCTGTTCCTTTTTTATTTCTTCCGGTTCTTCTTCAAAAGCCACCTTCCATTCTTCGTGTTCTTTCTTGTCTGGTTCCTTCTGTATCAAAGAATTGCCTTTTTCTGGACAGCGTTTCATAAGCAACGCTGGAATCAGGCCTAAGACCACACAAAGATACCAGTACTTTTGTATTCCTGATCCCCCCCGTAAAAACCACAGTACTCCAAAGCCACTTGTCATTGCCACTATCCCAACAAGGATAGAAAGCCCCATATTCGATTTTTGTGAAAGCAATTCCCTATGCTCAGAACCTTCCAATGGTTTATCAACTGTTACTGGATCTATCTTTGTTTTTTCTTCTATTACATGATCCCTCTCAATCTCCTTAACTGCAATCGCCTTTTCCCCCATTCGATCAAGTAAATTATGGACTCCATAATTCTCTTTTAAACTTTCCTGATAAAGACTATATGCCATAACCACACATTCTTTATCTTGATGATCTACTTTTCCCAAAAGATACCGGAGCAGTTCCGTCATCTTTGCTGGAAACTCACTGGCCTTTCCAGGAATCAGGCAAAGAGAAATGGCGAATCGTTCTGGCTCAACATAAATATATTCTGGCTCAAGAATGATACAATCTTCCTTTAACAGATATTTCTCAAGCCGATCCAAGGCACTTAAGATCCCACCGATCAGCTTTTTTAACTCTTCTTTTCCCAAGCTATGATATTCCAGAATTCGACTTAATGGTTGTTTTGATGTTATCTCATAATAATAAGTTCTTCTATTATCTGTCTGCCTGGAATGAAATTTTAATAGACCTTCTATATCATTAGACTCAAACATATAAAGATCGTACCCTTGATATCCTGCTTCCTCTGGCTCTATGATTAAATAGTTATGTTTCAATTCTCGTTTGTATGTAATTTTCATCTATTCCTCCTGATCAAGCAATGTTACCATTCTTAAAAAATTTTCCGGATCAAATACGCTTTGTTCTATCAAAAGATTCCATCTCCCTGCCCTCCCAAACGCATTTACCTTTCTTCCTGTAATCGGATTCCCTGACATTTGGATATTATATTCATATTCTTTCCACGAAAAAGGTTTCCCCGCCCGATTTTTAGCCCAATTATCTGCGTCTCCTGGAGATTCTGATTCATTATGCCTTAATCTCTGTACAGACTCCGCCATAGCCATAGATCCTACCACCTCATCCCGGATGCAATAGGCCGCCTGAATGGAAACAAGCATTGCCCATAAGACAATCGACATAACAAACGCTGCCTCTATAGTATAACTTCCTTTCAGTCGTCTTTTCATTGGAGTACCATCACAATCCAGACCGGTATCAAAAAAGGGAGAAATGGCACCGTTTTGCTTCTAATATCCATTCCTTTAAACCGGTGGAACAGGTAACTTCCCCCACATATTACTCCCACGAACATAGTTCCATAAATAAACAATTTCCAATTAAAAAATGGAGGAAAGAACAGACCGCTTACAATGAAAAAGAAGCCATCTCCCACTCCAATTGACTCATCCGAAATTCGACTTAAAAGAAGCAAAAAAAAACCTGGCAAACAGCTTAATAGGCTTTGAATGCCAAAGGTTTTCTGAAAAACGGAAAGCAGAATACCGGCAATTCCTCCAACCAGAAACAACCATATGGAAATGCTTTTCTTCTTTCCATCCTGACACGCTGCGGCAAACAAAAATGCAAAAAATATAATATGACGAATCAATTCCATTAAAACCTCCTTACTGAGAACAATAGGAACATGCGCCCAAATGTCTTACTTTTGAAAGTGGAACAGCCTTCACATATGCGGTTATTGCCGAGCAGTTCTTTGTGCTATGATACTTTTCTCCTGACGGCAGAATGTAAACACCGTTTTGTTCCCCTGCCAATTCACCACATCGGCTGCATGGTTTATATTTCCCTCCGTTTAAATTTCGCACTGTTTTCAGCTCCTGAAATGATATTTTTTTTATAGTATTGTATAGGTAGTGGCAGGTTCTATCCTTGTGGTATCTGGTACTCCCCTTTCCAATATAAACCAACTCTTCGTTCTCTTCAGACGCTTCCACTGCTCTTTTTTTATTTCCAATCCATGCACGTCGATAACACCTAGCGGTCATTGGTACACTCCTTTTTCCAAGAATGGAAAACGGGAGTTTTACCTGGTAATCCATAACAAGATCTATGGTTTCTCCATCTCTAAGTATAGAAGAACGGGCAAAAGAAACAGAGGTAAGATGTTCAAACCCTACTCGCCCTTCCACCCGCTTTCGAACTAGAATTAAAACTGCCTGCTCAGACAATGTAGATAAAAACTCATCTGGAATCTTCCCAAGACCTTTTTTCTTTAATTTAGTACCAATCTCAAGCTCATCGTACAAATAAACATACTGGCTGACTTCCTCTCCCGTCCGTTCAAGTGCTATCTGGATTTTTCGTCCATCGTTAAGAATCTTCATTGGCATCATAAGAAGAACCATAAAAAATAAAAAGAGAGGAAGAACCATAGCTGCCTCTATGGTTAAACTCCCCTTTCTTCTTATTTGTGAGACGGATGATAATACCCTCTTTCCAAGAATTTTTTTTCTTATACATGGGATTCGTACCTGGAGAGTAACTTTTTTTATTTGTATTTTTTTATTTACTTCTTTGAAAAAGGGCATAATCATCCGCCTCCTTGTCTTAATATGCTTTTTCTGTCCGGACCGTTAATTGATACGAATTATGGCTGCCTCCTAAAAAAATATGCCTGGAAACAACGTCCGCTTCAATCTCTGCCTGATAAATACAGTGTTCCATTCGAAACTTCTTATCTTCCCTGATAAGATTCATCTGCATCACATCCATAAGCCTATAATATTTTAGATGTGCACTTCCAATTAATAGAAGAAATTTTAAATATTCAAGATATCCAAACCCTTTGTCATCCTCATCCTCGTTTTTAATCAGACCATTGGTTCCTAATTCCAGTAACCCAGTAAGAGACAATTTCCAATTATCTTTATTTTTTATAAATGCAACTTTTTTCCCTTCTAAAAGCCTTCTAATATCCAACACTGCCTCGCCCAAAGCCCAAATACTCATTATAAAAAAAGCTACAACTCCCGTGAGTGGAGCAAGTCCAGTAACACCAGTGATGGTTGCGGCAAGAGAAATTGCTTCCTGCCTTTTTTGACTGTCTGATAAAATATGTACCAGATTCAGACCTTCTCTTATGGCCAAAATCTCAGCTAATGTTTGTCCTAAATTATCCTGATCTGATTTCCTTCCTGCTATCATATATTCCATCTCGTACTTTACATCTTTATCCTCATCTGATAGAAAATTTGTTAGGAAACGCCCACAGTATTCTTGGAATAAAACGCGGTCTAACAGATTTTGAGATGCCCCACGTTCTCCTGTATACAGTGCAGATGGAAGAGAATCCCCAATTAGGACTCCTTTGGAAATGCTTTTCCCTTCCGGGAGTACCAACAATAAAAGTCCTTCTTTTCCTAATTTTTCGATTTTTTCTAAAACATTTTGTTTTTCTGGGTCCTTTACACTTTTTCTGTATGAAAGCCTTGGGATGGATACCTGGGACCATATCTCCTCTACAGACCCCCATAGTTCGGAGAGATCAGGTGCGTCGTCATCTTCATCCTCATCTGAACGATCCGCATAACGAGACAGTATATCCTCCACTTCGCCTGCTCGATCAATTGCTGTTTGGATTATGGGTGTCTGGCTTTTAACCTGTTCTGATCGTGTTAAAATCTCAACACGACGTTCCCCATCTTTTTGAACATAAGTATCATAGCAAAGGATCTCTCCTTCCATTGCCTCCCAAACGTTCTTACTAAGTTTATTGGAACTTCTTTTCTGGTCCTCAACCGTCTTTTCCAGAGCACGTTTTAATTTGTCCGCCTTTTTTTTATAGTTCTTTACAAGCGCCGGAAAATGGTTTATTTCTTTTTTTAGTGCCTTTGCATTTCTTCGAAACATAAACCCATTATAGTTCCCCAGATATTGATTGGCCTTCTGCCTATATTCTTCCTGTTTGAGTAAGGAATTGCTGATATCATCCAATGCCTGTTCCAGACGAACTGCTTCTTTTGTGTGGCTGTTGTAAGATTCCGAAATATTTTGTACGGTTTTTGCTTCCTCTAATTGTTTCAGCATGGTTTCTTCTCTTCCATCTTTTGTTGCGTCAGAAAACACCCCATATTTCATGTAATCTACAATTTCCTGATTCAGATGTTCCCCATTGTCATCCGTAATTAATATCTGTCTGCTTATCCTGCCGTCTTTTGCCTCCATGGAATACCATCCGGAAGCATCCATATATGGTTTTAAAAATTTCATCCATGATGTTTTCAATTCCTCTTCGTCCTGATCTAGAAGAAATATACGATACTGATCAAAAGCTCCTCTGTGATAATTGCTAAACACCGAATCCATGGCAGAATCAGCCGCCAGTTTTAAGTAGAATCTGGTTCCAGCTGTCCGTGCGGACTCAATAAGTCCGCACATTAAACTGAAAATACACAAAAGAGTCAGACTCAAGAACACCGTAATATGACCCTTTTTACGCATTAATACACCTCTTTTGACTTTGTGTTAATTTCTTTAAAAATATTATCCAAAAGTTTTTTGATGTTGGTTTTAAATATAAGTACAAGACCAATTAACACCACCAGAATCAATACGATCTCTATGACTCCAACACCATCTTCTTCTTTGACAAAATCCTTCATCTGTTTTAGTAAAAACTTCATTTTAGCCTCACCTCCTTTCTAATAAAATGCCAGAAATACAGGTACTACAATCATGATCATGACCACCCCTAACATCATAAGCAGGGGAAATAATAATTTTGTTCCTGCTTCTTCCCCCAGCTTCTTTGCGTAATTTTTCCTTTGCTCAAACGCAGATACCATCTCAAGTTCTAGGGAGGATCTTAACTGTTTGCCCCCATTTTTTCGGCTCTGTTCTAGGAGTGCAGACAACTTGATATACGGCTGAAGACCACAACGCCTGCCAAACTCACTATAAGCACGGGATTCTGTGACTCCACTCCCAATCTGTACTGCTGTTTTTACCATCTCATCATACGCTGGGCGCATACTTCGTTTCTTCTGCTTTACCCCTTCTTCATATCCTGTTACAATTCGTTCCCATGCGCCTCGGATCGTAAGACCTGCACCTATGTATACCACCAATTTGGATATTACCTCTGAATAATCAAAAAGCAGTTGTTTTTCTCTTTCTTTCTTTTCTTCTTGCTTTTCTACCACTCCCTTCAAATGCAATAAAACTGCACATGCCATTCCAAGCAAAGGTAACATACGATTGCTTTTTTCCTTTGGTTTTGAATAGCGAAGACCATGCCCCGCATAACGGTCTGGCAATATCAGTTGTTCCTTTGTTTGCTGCCTTAAATCCTCTTGTTCGATTAATTTTTTAAATGGAGCCACTATCTTTTCCGCCCTGGTTAATTCTGGTGGAAAAACCAAAACCTTAAAATTATAATTTCTGTTATGCGTTCCATCCGTTACCAGAGCCGTTAGCAACACCGTCTCCCCTTTCTCTTCCAAGTTCTCATTATGAACCTCTCCAAAAGAATCAATTAGATCCGGATTATCTGTCTCCCAGCTTATCCGAAGCCCATAGGGGTCCAGACTGGATTGAAACTTTAAATCAGTTCTCACCATGGAAAGAGATGGATTTTCCCCTAATATTCGAACTTTAAGTTCGGGTTCAATCCGATCAAAAAGAAGTTTTGCCTCCTGATCGGTATAGATTCGTTCTCTCACGGGTATCTCAATTGGAACCTCTTTGTCCTCTTCTTTTGGGTCCAGACCAGATACCACGACTTCGTAAGTATTCTCTCCGTGACCAGGTCCTGCTCTCTCAAGCTTTGTAAAACCACGACTTTCTGCTACAGACACGAATTCCATGACAACATAAAGGAGGAATCCTCCAGCCACACAGGCCACCTGGGATTTTGTAACAGGCAACCGCCAAAACCAACTATCCTTCCACTTCATATGCCCTCCTTTAGATCTCAATGGTCATTATCTTTCTGGCAAGCAAATACGCGATCATGTAAACCACCATACACGCGGTCATTAAAATTCTTCCAATTCCTGTGGCATACATCATGTGGAAGAAACCGGGAGAAGTCAGGTCAATATAAATGACAATAAAAAATGGAATGGCATTCATTATCTTTTGTTCAAACTGCTTGTCCGCTGTCATCGTTAAAATCTCCTGGCTCACCAATACCTTGTCCCGAATCACGTTAGCGGTATGACTGATTACGGAAACCAGATCCCCTCCACTTCGCTTTGATGCTGTAAATACTTCAGCAAAATTTTTTACATCATCAAGTCCACTTCTTAAAGCAAATTCTAAAAGCGCCTGTTCCACAGAACGATTGACTCGTATCTGACTTTCTATATGTTGAAATTCTTTTGTCATCATAGCCTTATCGCCATAGAGCAGTGTCAATTCCTTTGCAGAGGAAGAAAATGCATTCTCTACCGAATAGCCTGCACTTAGAAATGAGGCCAGAAGTAAAATTCCTTCTTTAAATTCCAAATTTAATTTTTCAAGTCTTTTTTCTTTTAATTCTTTTCGTTTTATGAATGGAAATAGAATGCCGAATGGCATCAATATTAGATATGCTGCAATGCTGCGATAAAAAACATAAGCAAAAAGTCCACTTACAAAAATCCCTTGTCCTCCATAATGGCACCATTCTAACGGAGTCAGAATGTATTCATCATAATTCAATGCCTGCGGATTGAAGCTTCTGTCTGTTTTTAAGTGTACCAACCTTTTTAAGACTTCCCTGCACCGTTTTTTTCCTTTCCCCTCTCCCAATCTCTTCTTCAAATTGATAAAGTGGATTAAGTCCGATTTCTCCGTTCTCATAACCCTCTACCTCCACTATGGATAAAACCCGTCTGCTTTTGTCTCTTAATCGACCAAGATGAATCAGAATATCCACTGCTGCTGCAATTTGGCTTCGAACTGCCGGCAGAGGAATCTCCGCTCCCATTAAAACCATTGTTTCCAGTCTGGAAAGCATATCTTTGGGACTATTTCCATGCCCTGTGCTAAGACTTCCATCATGCCCGGTGTTCATAGCCGATATCATATCAAGTGCTTCCCTTCCCCTTACTTCTCCAACAATAATTCTAGACGGATTCATACGCAGCGATGCCTTAATCAAATCACCAATCCCCACCTCTCCTTCGCCTTCTCCATTGGAACCTCTTGTCTCTAGTCGTACTAGATTGGGCACATGCGTGATTTTTAGCTCGGCGGAATCTTCTATGGTGACAAGTCTCTCGTCTTTTGGAATATAGGCAGAAAGTGCATTCAAAAATGTGCTTTTCCCTGAATTGGTTCCTCCACTGATAAAAATATTATATCCAGCTTCCACAATGATTTTCAAAAATTCTGCTGATTCCTGATTGACGGAACCGAGTTTTAACAGTTTTTCCATGGTAATTGGTTCCGGAAATTTTCTTATGGTAACAGCCGGACCGTCTAGTGATATAGGCGGAAGTACCACATGAACCCTGGATCCATCCCGTAATCTGGCATCTGCAATGGGCCTTGAAACATTCACAGTACGATTTACCTGGCTTACAATCTGTTGAATGGTATCCTCTAACTGTTCCTGACTCTCAAAGGACTTGTCCCATAATTCCATGTGACCCCCCCGCTCAATAAATATTTGATTGGCGCCATTGACCATAATCTCAGAAATAGATGGATCATCCACTAATTCCTGTAATGCACCAAGCCTTCGAAACGAGTCAAACAACCGGCTCCTGATCTGAATCCGTTCCTCCAAAGGCAGGAAATACTCCTGTCCATAGGCAACTATCTTTTGGTTTATGAGTTCATACAGTTCTTCATCCGTGACCTGCTGCTTCTCATTTAACTCCTTCATAAGTTCTTCCCGCATGGATTTTCTCTGTAACTTATCCATTGATTCATCTCCTTACAGCTGATTTCTTATAATCTGCCTGGTACAATCTCCAAGCTCGCTCCACAATAGCTGTTCTAAATAGCTTTCCTTTCTTCCAAATGTACAATGGTAGGGCAGCTTGATCTTCTGAATCCGGTCCTTTAGAGACTGGTGCCCGGATGTCGTTAAATAATCTTCAAATTCATCTACTTTTGCCATTGAGACGAAATCATCTTTTACCGGCATATAGACATGGTCGCATACCTCCAGTAATTCAGCTGCCTTTTTCCCATACTGCCCCAAGTCCATTAAGATTATCTGATAGATACTTTCTCTCGACAGATGGCTGATTAAATCTGCCATATCCTTAGCTGTCACCATTAGTAAGTCTTCCGGGTACCGCACAGGCGGTACATAATCTAATTCCCCCCAGGTGTAAACCACAGATCCCAGACGTCTAAAATCAAATCCTTCTTGACTATAATCGTATAAAAGATCAGATAGACCACCTTTATACGTTTCACCGATCAGACGACCAAACCCAGAATAATCCTCCAAATTTAAATAGAGCACCTTCTTGTCTCTTGAGAGTATCTGCCCAGCAGCCAGGGAAAAAGATGTCTTTAAACAGCGATTTATGGGGGAATAGACACCCATGATTTTTCCTTTTTTTTCTGCCAATAAGTATCCGGTTTCCTCCCTGTCAATCCTATATTCTGCCATTATCTCCCGAAGAATCCCATCTGTATTCTGGTATTTGTATACAGCTTTACATGGTGTCTGAATGGGAACCGTCCCATCAGAAAGCAAAACCACCTTTCCCGCACCAATCTTTTGAATCTGCTCCCACGAAATAGAAGAAGATAGGAGCAAAAGTTCAATCTCATGATTCATTCCGTATGTAACCAATTCATTAAAGTCAATAAATGCCATAACGGAAAACGGAACCAGCTTTTTTAAAGTCACATATTCTGCAAATCTCTCCGTATACAATGGATCTTCATCGTATACTGCCATTACTTTTTTTGTCAAAACATACCTCCTTATTCTGTTATAAAAATAAAACAGTAAGAAACGTTCCCAAAAAAAGGCACAATCCCAGAGGAATGACCATATTATATCCATCCCGTTTCGAACTGTAATATGCGGTTAATTTACCAGTTTGAATTACGCACCTGATATAGGTGAAAAGATAAGAAAATCGGACAAACAAACTGCCATTTATGATCATTTTAAATAGAGACCAGACAGCTCCGATTAAAAAACCACAGCCAATTGCCACAGTTCCAATAGAAAAACCAAGATATCCACAAATCAGAGCAGCCATTTTAATATCGCCGGCACCAATCATACGGCAAAGAAATAAAACAAAAAACACGACGATTACCGCCATAAACCGAAACAAAAATAAGAAACTTCCAAACACACTTCCTGACTTAAAAATGGAGAGTGAAATACCTACCCCCACTCCCAGTACCACCCACCAGTTGGGAATCCGGTGTTCTCTGGCATCATAGAAAGCGCCTGCTCCTAATAGAGACAACAAAACAAAATCATGAACGATAACATCCCCCTCTTTCTTAACACAATTCTGGAAATAATGCTGGAATATCAGCCGATAACGCTGAGAAATTTAATAAGATTCATACGCAGAACGCGTATAAGAATGTGCCTTTATTATGCACAAGAAAAAGAAAAAAGTCAACCACTTTCTCACATTCTTTGTGATAGACTTCCATTTTAAGCGGGCTGGTGTGATTTCTCTATTTTATGGATTATAGGAAATATATGTATAAACTTCCTTTTTCCAGATATACTGAGTTCTATAAGGATCATATATATTTAAAAAAATATTGGAGATGATGAAATGAAACATGCATGGCTAGGAAAACACCTGATTCCATCAGAGGAAGAACGGAGTTTAAGATGTGAGATTGAACGTTCTAAAACTGCCATTGAAGCAGCCAGAAATCACTTTGAGCATGTGATTGACCCCACACTGATCGACTGCTATATTTATGAACTAAATGC
This sequence comes from Clostridium sp. E02, assembly GCF_003833015.1. Classification (GTDB taxonomy): domain Bacteria; phylum Bacillota; class Clostridia; order Lachnospirales; family Lachnospiraceae; genus Lacrimispora. Next base: position 12,907 of record NZ_RJLQ01000034.1, on the reverse strand, counting down.
GGCTCAGCTTCGCTATCAGTTTCTTTTGCGAAGATTCAAAAGCAGGGAGTTCTCACCATCCTGTGAAAACCGGATATAAATTAATAAAACAGGCACGGTGTCTCAAAAATGAATCTTTTGAGCACCGCAAGTCTGGCTTATTTTTTAATAGAATCCGCAACTGTTCCTAGATTATACATAATTTAGCCATGCACCTAATATAGTTGTAATATCTCCACTAAGTGATTATTTCATTGGGAAAGAGTCGCTTTCTTTTTTAGTGAAATTATATAAATATTTTACTTTTAATCTATACTTTTTATATATTTTGTAGTAAAATAAAAGTACAAGATTTAAAAAAAGGTCTCGACAAGTGGAGGGAAGGAGTGGTTATATGGCAGAATTAATTGCGACTACAAAGACGAAAAAGGTTTTTCGAGATGGGGATAAGGCGATTAAGGTTTTTAATGCTGATTTTCCTAAGGGTGATGTTTTAAATGAAGCACTGATTAGTGCACGTGTAGAGGAAGTAGGTCAAATCTCAGTACCCAGGGTTTTAGAAGTGGGTGTATTTGAGGGGAAGTGGTCCATTACATTTGAGTATATTGAAGGGAAGACCCTAAAACAGCTTATGGAAGAGAATCCAGAAAAACTGCCGGAATATATGGATAAGATGGTGGATCTACATTTGAGTATTTTGACTAGGCAATGTCCCAGTCTCACGAAGCTGAAAGACAAAATATCCATTCAGATTCATGAGCTCGACGACCTAAACGACGTGACAAAATATGATATGCGTACGCAGTTAGATAGTATGCCGAAGCATTATAAGCTTTGCCACGGGGACTTTAATCCAAGCAACATCATTGTAAAAGAAGACGGATCTATGTACGTACTAGACTGGGTACATGCCTCCCAAGGCAATGCCAGTGCAGATGTTGCCAGAACTTATCTATTGTTCTGTCTCTGCGATCAGAAAAAAGCAGATATGTATATGAATCTTTTCTGCCAGAAGACTGGCACCGCGAAAAAGTACGTTCAGTCTTGGCTTCCCATCGTAGCAGCTGCCCAATTATCGAAAAAAAGACCCGAAGAATCAGATCTATTACAACAGTGGGCTGGTGTTTGCGATTATCAATAGCAACACGGGAGGGAAACTTTAGTTTTCCTCCCGTCCTGTTTTAATCCTCATTCTTTGACATGACCTCATGTTCTTTTTTTAATTCCAGATAAAGCTCATAGAGATTCCAGTTTATATTGGTGTCAGTGATTACCGCTTTTAATGCAATTTTAGAGACGCCTGCACGCTTTAAATTCTTAAGCAGTTCGTCAATTCTTTGGTTCGAAAAATTTTTCATGACGAGAAGTTCTTCTTCCACTTCTTTCCCGTCATCTTTTATCTGTTCCTCAAATCCTTCATAACCAGCCAGATACCCTATGGTCTGGTTGATCTGATCTGGGCTTAAATTCTTAATTCGTATCCCCATTTGAACCAGTACTGCCTTTATTTTAGAGACTCTGGAGGCATTACCTCCTTGCTTTTCTGATTCTGGGCAATAATATAAAACCATTTCTTTTGTCGCTGCCATTCTATCCTCCTGTTTGTTTATAACAACTGTTTTCTCAATTCTTCCCCGCTTAATGGACTTAAATACGCAGGTGCGATATCAAAAACTGTAAGGCAGCCGCTTTTTCCTTCCTGATTTAACCGATAGGCGGCTCTTGCATAAGCAGTTAGTACAGAAGAGGTGAATTCCGGATTGGAGTCCAACTTTAAGCTATATTCGATCACGTGACGATTCTCCCCCTCCCAGCCGGTTTTTCCAGTTCGGATAACAAATCCACCGTGTGGAATTTTGCTATGATCTTTGGCTAACTCCTCTTCACGAATAAAATGAACAACGGTATCGTAATCCGAAAAATAATTGGGCATCGTAACAATTTCTTCTTTAATTGCTTCCTGGTCTGCTCCCTCCTCGGTCACAACGAAGCACTCTCTTGTATGTTTTTCTCTGGTTGAGAGTTCAGGATTTGCTCCACTTCGTACAGCCTCCAGTGCATCTGGTACCGGAATGGTATATTGTCTTGCATCCTTAACGCCTTTTATTCTTCGAATGGCATCTGAATGCCCCTGGCTTACCCCTCTGCCCCAGAAGGTATAATCCTTTCCCTCCGGTAAAATAGATCCGGCATAAAGCCGGTTTAAAGAAAACATTCCCGGATCCCAGCCTACTGATATAATCGCCGCTTTCTTTCCTGCCTTTGCCTTCAAATCAACCGATTCAAAATGAACCGGGATTTTTGCATGGGTATCAAAACTATCTACTACATTGAAGTATTGTGCATATTCCGGGGTCTGTTCCGGCAGATCAGAAGCACTTCCCCCACATAGAATTAAAACATCAATGTCATTTTTAAAGGAAATTAATTCAGTAACCGGATATACCTTAACACCTTCTGTCAGAAGCTTAACCGTCTCTGGATCTCTTCTGGTAAACACAGCAAAAAGCTCCAAGTCTTCCTGATTTAGAATGGCACATTCCACTCCTCTTCCTAAATTTCCATATCCTAAAATCCCAATCTTAATCGACATAATTAACCACCTTTCTACCATTGTAAATTAATTATATCTTAAAAATATGTTTGAAGCAAACCTTGTCTTGTTTTCTGGAAACAAAAAATCCGCAGACAGAAAAAAATTCTGTCTGCGGATGAATTGTCTTTAAGCGTATACGGCTGCCTCCGGTACCTCAAGTGCAGTGGTTTCATACTTATCAAGTATAACTTTTTGAATCATATCACGAGTCCCAGAGTTTATGGGATGGGCTATGTCTCGGTATTCCCCATCTGCGGCCTTTCGGCTCGGCATGGCTATAAATAGCCCCTTCTCTCCTTCAATCACCTTAATGTCGTGAATCACAAATTCGTTATCCAATGTAATGGATACGATCGCTTTCATCTTACCCTCTTTTTCGATGCGTCTAACTCTTACGTCTGTAATCTGCATGTTAAAGCCCCTTCCCGTCACATTTCCTATCATGTGTATCTTTTGTTTTTTTCCTGAACAATTTTTATATTGTCCATAGTTCCAATATAGGTGGAATTGGCCTGAATGGTATCCCGGCTTTCCACAATACAATTTTCAATGACTGTATTATCTCCTATATAAACATCATTTAAGATGATGGAATTCTTAATCATACAATTATTACCGATATACGCCTTCTTAAATAGAACAGAATGCTCAACCACCCCATTGATAATCGCACCGGCGGATATCAGACTGTCTTTTACAACAGCTCCTGGATTATATTTTGCCGGCGGCAAATCTTCAATTTTAGAATAAATATCCGGATATTTACGAAAAAAATAATCTCTTACTTCCGGTTTTAGAAAATCCATATTGGTTTGATAATAGGATTCTACAGAAGCAATATTTCTCCAGTAAGTATCCATCTGATATGCATAGATCTTTTTTAAGTCACGATAACGCACCAGAATATCGTTGACAAAATCAAAGCGGTCTTCCATGGCACAGCGCTCAATTAAGTCAATTAACAGTCGTCTTCTGATAACATAGATTCCACAAGAAACTTTATTTGAAGATGCAACCATTGGTTTTTCTTCAAACTGCGTAATTCTCCCGTCTTTGTTTGTCTTAATCAATCCAAATCGAGTTACTTCCTCACCAGCTGCCAGAGTTTTACAGACAACCGTAATATCTGCCTTCTTTTCTATATGGTATTCCAAAACCTTTCCATAATCCAATTTGTAAACGCCATCTCCTGCTGCAATTACCACATAGGGTTCATGGCTGCTTTTTAAAAATGTTAGATTCTGGTAAAGGGCATCGGCAGTTCCCCGGTACCAGTCGCTGCTTTCCGATGTAATGGTAGGTGTAAAAACAAACAATCCACCCTGCTTTCTTCCAAAATTCCACCACTTAGATGAACTTAGATGCAAATGCAGTGATCTGGAATTATATTGAGTTAGTACCGCTACATTCTGAATATGGGAATTCGTCATATTGCTGAGTGCAAAATCAATGCTGCGGTAACTGCCTGCAATAGGCATAGCTGCAATTGCACGTTTGTTTGAGAGTTCCTTCATTCGTTTACTATTTCCACCTGCTAACACAATTCCTATGGCCCTCATTGCATTCCACCTGCCTTTAGGATGCAGCCCCCGCCTAAAAGTCTGCCATCCACATAATCTTCTACAAATGTCTCTCCTATGATTGCCGTATTCTTGCCCACCAATACATCACAGGGCAGAATCGAATCCTCTCCTATGGTTACTAGATCAGACTGATAAACCTTTGGATCAAAGCTGTTGACAGCAAAGTCTAGCGTTCCAAGCTCACAGTTTGAACCAATGGTCACCCGTTCCGCGAGAATTGCTTTATGGACCATCGCATTTTCACCGATCGTACACTCATTCATGACAATGGAATCTCTTACTACAGCCCCCCTTTTAATCATCACACCGGCACCAATCACGGAATTATGAACTTCTCCATATATCTCCGAGCCTTCTCCGATGATGCTTCGGTCTACGACCGCCTCTTCCGATACATACTGGGGTGGGATTCTATTGCTTTTGGTATAAATCTTCCAGTATTCCTCGTAGAGATTAAATTCAGGAATCATATCAATTAACTCCATATTTGCTTCCCAGTAAGACTCTAAGGTCTCTGCATTCTTCCAGTAACCGTTAAATTCATATGCAAACACCCGACGATCAGTTTGTAAAAGATGAGGAATGATATGTTTTGAAAAATCACACCCAGGAATATCAGACATCTTAATTAAGACTTCTTTTAAGACCTTCCAATTAAATATGTAGATCCCTATGGAAGCAAGATTGCTTCTGGGATTTGCAGGTTTTTCCTCAAATTCACTGACCCTATTGTTCTCATCGGTAACCAGTATTTCATACTGGCTGGCATCTTCTATGGAAATCGGCATGGCAGCAATCGTAATATCCCCATGATTTGCTTTGTGATATTCCAGCATGACTTCATAGTCCATCTTGTAAATGTGATCACCTGGCAGGATTAAAACAAAGTCCGGTTCATAGGAATCCACATATTCTAAGTTCTGATAAATGGAACAAGCCGATCCCACTTCTCTATCACAATTCTTTTCCCCCTCATACGTTGGAAGAATTGTGACACCTCCTACATTACGATCTAAATCCCACGGAATTCCAATTCCAATGTGGGAGTTTAACCGCAATGGTTGATACCGGGTCAAAACCCCTACAGTATCAATACCAGAGTTGATGCAATTACTGAGTGAAAAATCAACAATTCGATATTTTCCGCCAAATGAAACTGCGGGTTTTGCCATCTTCTGGGTTAGTACACCAAGACTGTTTCTCTGGTCTCCCGCCAGCAACATGGCTATCATTTCTTTTTTAATCACGCAATCACCTCTTGCCGTTATGATAGTTTGTACTAGCATTATAACACACATTTAGAAAATAGTGAACAAATTCAGAAAATAATATGATAAATTTTTGTGCATTTTCCGACATTTTTCTCCTTTTTTCTTATTTTTTTCTTTTTTACACCTGTTTCCATGTTTTTGCGTCCAACCCCCTTGAATCAAGGTTCAAAATACAGTATAATCTTACTAAGTATGTCAACATATTAAAGGAGAAGTCATTATGGATTTAACCACAGTAAGACAAATATATAAAAATAAAGAAACCTATTTAAATACTCAAGTTACAGTCGGGGGATGGGTCCGGAGCTTGAGAGACTCCAAGACATTTGGATTCGTTGTTTTAAATGACGGAACCTTCTTTGAACCTTTGCAGATTGTATATCATGATTCCATGGAGAATTTTTCAGAAATCTCCAAATTAGGAGTTGGAACTGCAATTATTGTGACCGGTACTCTAGTACCCACTCCAGAAGCAAAACAGCCTTTTGAGATTCAGGCTACAGAGATTTTAGTGGAAGGCCATTCTGCTTCTGATTATCCGCTTCAGAAAAAGCGCCATTCCTTTGAATACTTGCGTTCAATTTCTCATCTGCGTCCAAGAACCAACACCTTTCAGGCTGTATTCCGGATTCGATCTTTGATTGCTTATGCCATTCATCAATTTTTTCAGGAGAGGGATTTTGTTTATGTCCATACTCCTATCATTACCGGAAGTGACTGCGAAGGGGCTGGTGAGATGTTCCAGGTAACTACGATGAACCTGACTGATATCCCAAAGACAGAGGAAGGAACCACAGATTTTTCGCAGGACTTTTTTGGTAAACCTACTAACCTAACCGTCAGCGGACAACTTAACGCTGAAACATATGCGATGGCTTTTAAGAATGTATATACATTTGGACCAACCTTCCGTGCGGAAAATTCAAACACCACACGCCACGCTGCTGAATTCTGGATGATTGAACCAGAGATGGCTTTTGCGGATTTAAACGATGATATGGAACTTGCAGAATCAATGTTAAAATACATCATTCGTTATGTTTTGGAACATGCACCGGAAGAGATGAACTTTTTTAACCAATTTGTGGACAAGGATCTGTTAAACCGGTTAAACCATGTTCTAAATTCAGAATTTGCTCATGTAACCTATACCGATGCCATTGAGCTTTTGGAAAAGCACAATGACAAATTTGACTTTAAAGTATACTGGGGCTGTGATTTACAGACAGAACATGAACGTTACTTAACCGAACAGCTTTTTCAGAAACCGGTTTTTGTTACGGATTATCCCAAGGAGATCAAGGCTTTCTATATGAAAATGAACCCAGATAATAAAACAGTTGCAGCCGTCGATTGTCTCGTTCCCGGAATTGGGGAAATCATCGGAGGAAGCCAGCGAGAAGAAGATTACGAAAAGCTGGTTGCACGTATGAAGGAATCAGAACTTAATACGGAAGATTATAAGTTCTACCTGGATTTAAGAAAATACGGTTCTGCACGTCATGCCGGATTTGGTCTTGGCTTTGAACGTTGTGTCATGTATTTAACTGGAATGGCTAATATCCGTGACGTTGTGCCGTTCCCGAGAACTGTTAACAACTGCGAATTATAAGCCGGTGAGGTCGTGTCTCATAAGGCAGCCTCTATAAAAAGAACCATGGATAAAGGATATCTCTCTTTTATACGTGGTTCTTATTCATAAGACATGAAAATTCCGGTAATTGGCAGACCATATTTACAGAAGATCAGCGAGGGATTAAGAATGAAATTCATACATATTGCAGATGTTCACTGGGGGATGAGCCCAGATAGCGACAAACCATGGAGCAAAGAACGCTTTCAGGATATCAAAGACACTTTTGCAAAAGTAATAAACCAAGCAAAAGAGTTGGAAGCCGACTGCTTATTCATATCTGGAGATCTTTTTCACCGTCAGCCGCTTATCCGTGATTTAAAAGAAGTAAATTACTTATTTTCTACCATACCAGAGGTTCACGTGGTGCTCATCGCCGGAAATCATGATCGAATCCGGAATAACTCCGCTCTTTTAAGCTTTACCTGGGCTCCCAACGTATCTTATCTTATAGGAGAAGAGCTGGATCGTGTATATTTGAAAGAAATCAATACAGAAGTTTATGGTTTTAGCTATCATTCGGCAGAGATTTTAGAAAACCGTCTGGACCATCTTAAGGTACCAAACAACGGAAAAATCCATATACTTTTAGGGCATGGAGGGGATGCCAACCATATTCCTTTTGATAAAGGTGCAATGTCTGCTTTGGATTTTTCTTACATCGCTATGGGACATATTCATCGTCCTGAAGTTCTAATTGAAAACCGAATGGCTTTTGCCGGATCTTTGGAGCCTCTAGACAAGACGGAATCCGGACGTCACGGTATGATGGTAGGAGAGATCAATGAGGTGACTCGTATGGTAACCTCCCTACGCTTTATTCCGGTGGCTAGACTTCAGTACATCTCTCTGGCCGTTCATGTTACTACGGCTACTACGAATACAGAACTAGCCATGAAGATCACACAAGAGATACAAAACCGGGGCACACATCATATCTATCGTTTCCGCATTCGAGGTATGAGAGATCCAGATATTGCCTTTGACTTAGATATGCTGTCCAACCGATTTAAGATCATGGAGATCCTGGACGAATCTGAGCCCCAATATGATTTTTCAACACTGTTTGCGGAACACCCCAGTGACATGATTGGCTTTTTTATTCAGGCTCTCCAAAAGCCAGAGATGAGTCAGGTTGAGAAAAAAGCGCTCAATTACGGCATTGGCGCACTGCTTCGTACTACAGATGAAAGGAGCTGATCTTTGTGAAAATACTTGATGTCTATATCAATGGATTTGGTAAATTCCATGGTAAAAATCTGACCTTCCAAAAAGGTCTTAATATTGTATACGGCAATAACGAAGCTGGAAAATCAACGATACATACGTTTATCCGAAGTATGCTTTTTGGAATCGAACGCCAGCGAGGCCGAGCAGCAAGAAATGATCTGTATTCCAAGTATGAACCATGGGAAAACAGTGGAACTTACGAAGGGCAGATCCGATTAGAACACAAAGACCACATCTACCGGATCGAACGCACCTTCCAGAAAAACAAAAAAGAGTTTAGGATCGTAGACGAAACAGCAGGACGGGAAATCGAACCAACCAAATCATTCTTAGACGATCTGCTTTGTGGTTTAAGTGAAACGGCATACAACAACACGGTAAGCATTGGGCAGTTAAAAAGTGCCACCGATGACGGTATGGTAACAGAACTCAAAAATTACATTGCTAATCTAAATACTACAGGAAATCTGGCTCTTAATATTACCAAAGCCACTACTCTTTTAAAGTCACAAAAGAAGGCACTAGAATCGCAGATGGTTCCAGAAGCTGCCCGTACCTATACTTCATTATTAAGTGAGATTCGTAATACGGAAAAAGAAATTTCTTCTCCCAAATATGAAAACCAGATTCAAACCTATCAAAAACTTCGTTCAGAGGTCAAAACAGATCTAGAAACGTTTCAGAGGGAAAAAGAGGAGTTGATTAAAAAAGCGGCCAAGGGGCGGCAGGTACTTGTAAGTAACCAATTTCACGACCAGGAATCCATTCATGCCTATTCGAAGAAAACTCAGGAACATTTTGATGCGTATATGGACGCGAAAGAAGCCAGCAACAAAAAGACACGAAAGGTCTGTTCCGTCTTCTCCTTAATCCTCGCTTCTCTTCTTCTGTTATCCGGTGGATTTCTTTACTATATGGGTGAGTCAAATTATTTTACTGCTTATTATGGAATTGATTTATTCCTCTTGCTTGGAATCTTTTTCGGAACCGCAATTGTTTTTTATCTGATTGGACTGATACTTTATCTTAAACTAAGACATAGCCATAAGGACATGGAAATGGGTTCTAGAATTTTACAGGAAATCCTTTCTAGACACTTAGGAGATACGGATATCTGCACAGACTCCATACGTGCCTTTCAAAACCGCATGGCAGAATTTACCCGCCTTTGCACTGCTGTTTCCAAATCAGAAGCAGCCGTGAAACAGAAAGCCGTTGAAATTGAGGAATTAAATCATAAGCTGGAAAATTGTGGAGAAACTATTGAAATTCAGCAGAAAAGTCAGTGGGAACTGGAGAAAAAGCTAGAACATCTTTCAAATTGTAAGACACAGGCAGAAGGTCTTAAACATATCATTACAGAAAACGACCGAATCAGAGAAGAGATCTCTGCCATTGATCTGGCTCTGGACACTATGACCAATCTATCCTCTTCTATCCGTGATTCCTTTGGATTGTATTTAAATAAAACGGCATCTGACTTAATCTCTGGAATAACTGGTGGTATTTATACCAGTATGAGCGTTGATGAAAACTTAAATGTATTTTTAAATACCAAAACCAAGCTAGTACCTTTGGAACAGGTCAGCAGTGGTACAATGGATCAGGTTTACTTAGCACTGCGTCTGGCTGCCGCTATGCTAATTCAAAATGGCTCTGAACGAATGCCTTTTATCTTTGATGACAGCTTTGTGCTCTATGATGAAGATAGGCTTCGCATCGCTTTAAAATGGTTGATAAACACGTATAACGATCAAATGATTATTTTCACCTGCCACCGGAGGGAGGCGCAGATGTTAACTGCTAACTTAGTCCCCTATCATCTGGTTGAAATTTAATAGTTCATTATAATGATCAAAAATCCCGGAGAGATGACTTCCTCTCTGGGATTTTTATTTGTCTCTTTTTCCAGCCAAACAGATGAATGTACCTAGAAATGTGCCAAAAAGAGCAGGTACCACCCAGCCAAGGTGAACCGCATAAAATGGAAGCAGAGAGAGAACTGGTTTTAACCAGTAAACTCCTGCCTGCTCTAACGACAGGGACACACTGATAATCCCCGTAAATGTTATGACAAAGATGTATACTGGGCGCCACTTCCTCCCATCTCGAAATACAAACGAGAGCAAAATCAATACAATGGCAACTGGATAAATCGCATTTAATACTGGTACAGAAATTTCCAGTATTTTATTTAATCCCACATTAGAAATCACCAGACTGGATAGCGCAAATAGTAAAGCCCATACCTGGTATCCTACGCTTGGTATTATCGTAGTGAAATAGCGACTGCAGCAACTAATCAGACCAATACAGGTATTTAAACAGGCGATAAAAAAGATTGCAGCCAACAGCCCTGCTCCCCAATTTCCAAACAGATAATTCACGGCTTGATTTAGAGTTTGGGCCCCATTCTCCGCCTGTCCAAACGTTCCCCCTGTTACTGCGCCTATATGGGCAAGTGCACTGTAAATAAGGAGCAGTACGCCACCTGCAATCACCCCAGCTTTAATCGTCTCCCTTACGATGGAAGTCTCATCTCGTATGCCCATTTTCTTGATATTGATGGATATAACAATGCCAAAATTAAGAGCTGCTATGGTGTCCATCGTCAGATACCCTTCTAGAAACCCTTTCACTAGCGGTATTTTCTCGTAGGCCGCAGTGGGGGCTTGATAGGAGCCTGACGGATGGAAGAAACACCCAGCAAACAAAATTAGAATCAGGATTAGAAGACAGGGAGTTAACACCTTCCCCAGCCGCTCCGTTAGTTGATCTGGTTTTAATGCGACAAGATAGGCGATTGTAAAAAAGAAAACGGAATATAGAAACTGCGCCATCGTCTCTGTCATACCTTCTCTTAGAAATGGCACCACTGCCATCTCAAACGAAGTACTGGCAGTTCTCGGAATCGCCAGACATGGTCCTATGGATAAATAGATCAGCAGGGTAAAAATAAAAGCAAATTTCGGGTGAACATGTCCCGCTAGCTTATCCAGTCCTCCGGATAATGCCACCGCTACCACACCCAATACTGGAAATCCAATTGCTGTGATTGCAAACCCCAGCATCGCAATCCAGGTATGTGTTCCTGCACCAGAACCCAAAAAGGGCGGAAAAATTAAGTTTCCCGCCCCAAAAAACATTGAAAAAAGTGTAAGCCCTGCTAATAATAATTTCTTCTTAGATAATGTTTCCATAATTCCTCTTCTACCTCTCTCCTGCGCGATAACGCTCAAGAAGGCGATTGATTCGGCTCGTTGGGTTCAGTAGTCCGCTCAAGGAGGCATCATGGTTTAAATTATCGATGATCAGTGCTATATACTTACTCATATCAACATTAATATAATATGGTCTGGAAAGGATATCCGGTGTCTGATAAACTAGATTTGTGGTAAGTATTCTGTCAATCACACCGTTTTCATAATATTCATCAAATTTTGCCAAGCCGTTGGTAAACAGGCCAAAGGTGGCACAGACAAATACCTTTCTCGCCTTCCTTCTTTTCAGCTCTTTGGCAACCTCTAGGGCAGTATCACCGGAAGATATCATATCGTCAATAATAATCACATCCTTACCCTCAACGCTGCTTCCAAGAAATTCATGTGCAACAATGGGGTTTCTGCCATTGACAATCTGAGTATAATCACGACGTTTATAGAACATACCCATATCCAGTCCAAGTACGTTGGCAAAGTATACCGCACGACCCATGCCACCTTCATCTGGGCTGACGACCATCATATGCTCATTGTCGATATCCAGTTCTTTTTCTTCTTTTAATAAATATTTGATAAATTGATAGATGGGATGAACGGTTTCAAACCCTTTTAGAGGGATCGCATTCTGTACTCTTGGATCATGAGCATCAAAGGTAATGATATTCTCAACTCCCATATTAACAAGTTCCCGGAGTGCCAGTGCACAATCTAAGGATTCTCTCCTTGTTCTTTTATGCTGTCTGCTTTCATATAAGAAAGGCATAATCACATTAATTCTGCGTGCTTTTCCTGCTGCAGCTGCAATTACACGCTTTAAATCCTGAAAATGGTCATCGGGAGACATATGGTTGGTCATACCAAACAGGGAATAAGTAAGACTGTAATTACAAACATCAACCATAAGATAAAGATCGTCACCTCGAACAGTCTCCTGTAACGTTCCTTTGGCTTCCCCAGTTCCAAATCTGGGAGTACTGGCACCTACCATATACGTATCTCTCTGGTATCCTGAAAAGGCAATGGTTGACTTATGCACACTTTCTCGTTCATGCCTCCAATCAACCAGATAATCATTGACCTTTGCTCCCATATCTCTACAGCTTTTAAGGGGAATCAAACCCAAAGGACCTACCGGAATGGTTTCAATTATTTTCTCTTCATAAAGCATTCTTTTCTCCTCCAACCTATGCGATATGCTATGCAACGGTTCTTTTATAACATTATGTTCCAAAATAGTCAAGTTAATCGACTCTTTTTGCTTTTTTTCTATGATTCATTTATGATAATGTCCTAGTGTATCACAAATGATTATGTCCCAATTAGTAGTTCATATATTATAATAGAACCTCATGACTTAGAAATGAGGTGGACACAATCAGAAAGGTATTACTAAC
>NZ_RJLQ01000033.1 GCF_003833015.1 Clostridium sp. E02 | reverse complement strand
GAAGCTTTAGACCAAGGTGTTTATGATTTCGTTTATATAAAATATAATTACATAAGACCACACCGTTATAATGGAGGTCTTACACCTTATGCAGCACGATGTGCTGCGTAGGGAATGAAACTATACATAGGTGTTACAAAAAAGCTTGACACCGTCAATATGGAAATAATTATCAGGTTCAATTAGCTGTTACAAATACAACAAAAGAAACAATACATAATTGGGAGATTGCATATAATACAGATGATGTTATTGTGAGTATCTGGAATGGCAAGGCTAGTCAGGCAGATGGTTATACTGTAATAAAAAATAATGGATATAATCAGGATATTAAGCCTGGAGAGACAGTAGTTTTTGGGTATATTGCAGTTAAAGAAAAAGTAATCAAAATTCCTAATAAATTTAGTTTTACTAATTATTATTTAATTACTCCTACTAATTATGAAATTAATTACAAAATTGATAACCAGTGGGATAATGGTTATATTGCTTCTATTAGTATTACAAATACATCAAATGCAATAAATGAACCTAGCAATAATAATATTTTACCTGGTGAATCAGTAACATTTAGTTTTACTGTTACAGATTATAAGGGTGAAAGTGAACCACGATATTTTGGGCTTCTTAGTTCTGTAACCCTATAATTAAATAGAAGACCCTTGTGGATTAAAATCTCACGATCTTCGCTTTATGGCTTGAATTTATTTTTAATCACCATGGGATCACTAGTCCTTACGTACAATTCAACTGAAAGGCAACAAAATTCTTTACAGAGTTCTTTATCTGTGCTAAGGTGTATGGATGTTTTAAAAATCCGTATGATAGTACCATTGAAAAAAGCGTGATAAAGGAATGGAGTGACACCAAATATGAATACCACAGGGTTTGAGCAGTATCAATTAAGTGGAGAGATACAAAAGGCATTGGCTGGACTGGAATATCAAATTCCGACACAAGTTCAGGAACGTGTGATCCCAGTGGCTTTGACAAAGAAGGATCTGATTGTCAGATCCCAGACGGGAAGTGGAAAAACAGCAGCATATGCGATCCCGGTCTGTGAATCGGTGGACTGGCTGGAGAATAAACCGCAGGCATTAATTTTGGCTCCTACAAGAGAACTTGCGGTCCAAGTGAATGAAGATTTCACACAGATAGGCAGATTCAAACGAATCAAAGCAGCAGCACTTTATGGGGGACATCGGTTTTCCATAGAAAAAACAGAGTTAAAACAAAAAACCCATATCGTCACAGGGACTCCGGGACGTGTACTGGATCATATAGAAAAAGGAACCCTTTCTTTGGATCGAATCTGTTTCTTAATTATTGATGAAGCAGACAGAATGCTAGAAATGGGATTTATGGATCAGGTAGAAGCAATTATAAGAGAACTACCAGATACGCGAGTATCCATGTTATTCTCTGCTACCATGCCAGATAAAATTTTGAATTTAGCACAAAACGATTTAAAAGATCCGATTTTCATTGATATCAGCCAAAGCAATTCTATGACATCGGATATTACCCACTTTTGTTACCGGATAGAGGAAGAGGATAAATTTAAACTTTTTGCTGATGTTGCAGTCATAGAAAATCCAGAACGGTGTATTCTTTTTTGCAATACAAAGGATCAAGTGGATCTTGTCTATAAACAGTTGCTGCAAAGCAAAATACCATGTATCAAAATCCATGGAGGTATGGAGCAGGATCAGCGGTTATCCGCCATCCAGAGTTTTAAAAAAGGGGAGTATCGCTATCTGGTTGCGACTGATGTGGCAGCGAGAGGAATTGATATTGATGATATTTCCCTGGTCATTCATTACGATATGCCATTGAGCGGAGATACCTATATACATCGTACGGGTAGAACCGGGAGGGCAGGTAAGAAAGGGAAAGCGATTTCTTTTGTGACTTCAAAACAGACCCGGTATTTAAAGGAAATAGAAACATTAACAGGTTATAAAATTCAAGAACTGGTAGAGCCTAGAGAGGAAGAAATATTCTCTCATAAGGCATCATTTTTGGAGAAAATAAAAGAAGTTCCTCAAGTGAGAAAGACGAAGTGGGATGAGATTGACAAAGAGATCATGAAACTGCGATTTAATGGTGGTAAGAAAAAGAAATTAAGGGCTACAAACTTTGTGGGAGTTCTTTCAAACCTAGAAGGAATGACCGCAGAAGACATAGGAATTATATCCGTACAAGATACTCTGACCTATATTGAGATATTAAATGGAAAAGGGCTTATGGTACTGGAGGCAATGAAAGATACAAAAGTAAATGGAAAACAATTAAAAGTGATGGAAGCAGTGGAAAAAAGGACCCCCAAAAAACCGATGAATAGAAAGAGGAATTATGAATAACAACGACATCCTGATACGATTAAGATATGCGCTGGATATAAAAGATACAGATATGATACAAGCTTTTAAACTGGGCGGAATTGAAATCACAAAAGAAGAGCTGAAAAAAATATTGGCAAAGCCTGATAATTACGCATTCAGAGATTCCAAAGAAGAAAAATTCATTGCAAATCCTGATATGTCTACGTGCAGCAATGAAATGTTTGAATCATTTTTAAATGGTTTTATTCTATTTAAAAGAGGGAAACAGGAATCGAAATCTGGCAAACCGGAGGAACCTGACTTTCGGATCAAAGACAACCGGTCGGTTAATAATGTGTTCTTAAAGAAAATTAAGATTGCACTTTCATTTACGGGAGAAGATATGCTTGCCATCTTTAAAGAAGCGGGATTGGATCTTTCTAATAGTGAATTGAGTGCAGTGCTTCGAAGAGAAGGACAACGGAATTATAAAGAATGCAAAGACCGTTATATCAGAAATTTTCTAAAAGGTTTGACCATTAAAAATCGTGGTATCACCGGTGGGGAACGGTAGAAGAAAAAGAACCAGATTTTTGTCGAAATTTGACATTCAACTATGGTTTACCAATCACAAAGCAAGTGTTACTATTAGATTATAGTTATGCTTTTAAGTAATGGTTTATAATCAAAGTTTCAATCAATGATGAATAGGAAGGGGATAGATTTATATGGCACAATTACAGATTAATTATTTCTCTGATGTTTTGAAGAGAGTTACGACATTTCATATGTTTTTACCAAACGATGTACAGTCATATTCGACGGAGGGGAATAAGAATTACGAGCGCAATTGTAAAACATTGTATTTATTGCATGGATTTTCTGGCAATACCATTGATTGGATGATCAATAGCAATGCAAGTGATATGGCGCAAAAATACAATTTGGCAATCGTAATGCCTTCTGGTGAAAATAGCTTTTACCTGGATGGAAAAGGTACGGGGAAAGCGTATGGTAAGTTTGTTGGAGAAGAACTTGTGAATTATGTTAGCAAGACTTTTGGTCTGTCAAAACAGAAAGAAGACCTCTTTATCGGAGGGCTGTCTATGGGTGGTTTTGGAGCCTTACATACAGGGATCAAATACCGTAACACCTTTCAAAAGTCATTTGGCCTATCGTCTGCGCTCATTGTCAATGGAATCAAGGGGATGAAGCCAGGAGAATCAAATGGAGTTGCTGATTATGACTATTTTACTTCTGTGTTTGGCGACTTAAGTCAGTTGGAAGAAAGTGAGAATAATCCAGAATATTTGGTAAAGCAATTAAAAAGGAAAGGGGAAGAGCTTCCGTCTCTTTACATGGCTTGTGGGACGGAAGATTTTCTGTTGAATGAAAATCGTGAGTTTCGAGATTTTCTTATTCATGAAAAGTCAGATATTACATATGTTGAAAGCAAAGGAATTCATAACTGGGATTTCTGGAATGAATATTTAGAACCTGCCATTGTATGGTGCTTAAATGAATAAGTGATGAATGGATTGCAATAATAATAGGTTATCGGCCGCTGAATCCTTTGGGTTCGGCGGTTGTGATTGTAAAATACAGCAAGGATACATAGGATGGGAGGAAACGAAGTGATTCGAGAATTTAGAAATGAAGATTTAGATGAGATTATGAAGTTGTGGCTTAAAACCAATCAATCGGCCCATTCTTTTATCGATGGTTCCTTTTGGGAGGATCATTACGAATCGGTAAAACAGATGCTGCCTCAGGCTGTGATATATGTATATGAAGATGAAAAAGATCATACCATTATGGCCTTTACTGGCTTGATGGATCAATATATTGCTGGAATTTTTGTTTCAGAAAAAATCCAGTCCCAGGGAGTCGGCAAAAAGATGCTTACCCATTTGAAACATATCAACGATGAACTGATGCTGCATGTCTATCAAAAAAATGAGAGGGCAGTGCGCTTTTATTTGAGAGAAGGGTTTTTAGTGGAAAAGGAGCAGATGGATCAAGAGACTGGTGAAATGGAATATCAGATGAAATGGAATCAGAAATAAAAGAAATCAGGGAGAGTTTTCCCTGATTTCTTTTTTAGTCACACAGCGATTTTAACATTTCAAAATCGGACTGATTGGAATCGTTCTCCCATTTTTTACTAGACTGCTGTAAAAGAAGTCTCGCCTTATCTTTGTCGTGATTTGAAATTGCCTGAAAGATCCATAAGATGGAGATTAACTTGGCTAACCTGGGGTTGGTGCTTTGTTTTACAAACGAGCGTTTTTGCTTCTCCATGATTCGATTGGCATAAGTATCTTCTTGTAATTGAAAATAAATATATGCAAGGTTTGCCCAGTATACAGTTTGATTGATACGAGCGAGTTTTCTGGGAGTTACTTCTAAAAGAACCCCCTTTGCAAGGGTATACTCTTTTTTTCCACAGTATGCCTGACTTAATGTAATTTTTAGTAAATCAACTATAGAGGTAGAGTGTTTCACGGATAAAAGAGTTTGAATCTCCAATATGTAGCGGTCGATGCCGTTTTCTTCTAAAAGAATCGGTTTTAGTGAATTGATTTTCTGCTGCAGTTTAAAATAGCTCCAGAAAAGGATCCAGACAGAAAAAGAAGCACCCAACGAAAGCCATATTAAAATCAAAGCTGTTTTTTTGGAAGGGCTCATATCGAATGCCTCTGTCATTGCTCCTAGTGCAGCGGAGCACGTAATAAAGACAACCCAAAATATTATCTTGATTTTTTTTTCATTCTTCCATATCATTATTTTTCTCCATTACAGAAACCATTCCGGTTCGTGATAAACAGTACCGAGGTGTTCAATTAGGGTTTGAGTGATAGTCTCAAAGACTTCGTGGTGGATGGATTTTGCATGAACCGGGCACCGTTTCACGCAACTAGAGCAGTGAATGCATTTGGTTTCATCAATCGTTTTATAATCGTTAACGTCAATGGCTTCCATGGGACAATGTCTTGCACACAAACCGCAGCTGGTGCAAAAATCCTCTGTGATCGGAATCATAGGAGGTGCAGTTTTTCTTTCTTTATAAGGATAATTTCCTGGAATAGAAAGAGGGGGAATAACAGACTGGTTTAGGAGTTGATGAATTTTACGGCTGACTTCTGTTCCAAATGCTCTTGCAGCTTTTAGATCGGCTGCATCTGGTCGACCAGTAGCTACTTTTACCGTATTTGAGTGTTCTCCGATGAAAGCACCAGCTGCCACTCCTTGAAACCCGTTTATCTCCATTTCATTTTTTAACTCTAATAATGCATCGTCGTAGTGACGATTTCCGTAAACGGCAACAAAAACAGCACGTGTTCCGTTCCCTTTTATTTTCTTTAAATCTTCCAAAAGAAATAAAGGGATTCTGCCAGAATAAACGGGTATGCCGATGATAACAATATCATCTGGACCAAAGGATAGGTGAGGTTCTCGTTGGGCTGGAAGGGTTCGATTATACGCAATAAAGTTCTCATCCATGCCAAGTGCAATTTCCTTTACGATTCGAGCGGTGGTACCTGTAGCGCTAAAATAAACGATGTTTATCTGATTGTTCATTCTTTTTCTCCTCTAAACGTATTTACTTATAGCCATTCGTTAGTAAGATTATTATATATAATAACTGTATCAAATACAAGTATAGACTCTAAAAGTATGGATAGAGTTGTATCGAAACGTTATCGTTCCTTGCATGAGGAGGACTCCGTGACATTATCACAGATATTATGACAACTTTGAGTTAGAATGATATCAACAAGAACCTATTAGGTGTCAATGGAAAGGAGCATATACGATGAGTGTATTGAAAATAACGAAGGAAAATTTTGAAAAAGAGGTAATGCAGTCAGATAAACCTGTTTTATTAGATTTTTGGGCTACATGGTGTGGACCTTGCAAGATGGTAGGACCCGTAGTCGAGCAAGTTGCCGAAGAGACTGTTGATGTGGCTAGAGTCGGCAAGATTAACGTAGATGAGGAGCAGGAGCTAGCGCAGACTTTCAAGGTGATGAGCATTCCTACCTTAGTGGTGATAAAGGACGGAAAAGTGGTAAAAAGCACAGTTGGAGCACAATCAAAGCAGACGATTTTATCAATGCTTAAGTAGAAAAAGAAAGGACAGAGGTTGAAATCTCTGTCTTTTGCTATGTACGCAAACGAATGTTATAATAACAATGTATTTAATTGTTCATGGAAAATATTTTGGAAAGATTGGAGCGAACGAATGACACATAAGTTTAAAGTAATGAATAAAAGTAAGCTAGATAGTGAAAGACGCAGAGAGGTATTACCTGCAAAAAAGATATTGGATGCGGTTGGCATCAAACGGTCTGACATCGTTGCCGATATTGGCTGCGGAATCGGATTTTTTACAGTTCCATTATCTGAGGCAGTAGGAGATCAGGGGGTTGTCTATGCTTTGGATATTGAAAAAGAGATGCTTGATGACGTGGAAAACAAAATGTTGGAATATAATATCAAAAATGTGCGTCCGGTTGTTACGCAGGAGTACAAACTGACTTTAGAAGATGGTTGTGTTGGTGTAGCCTTTTTATCTACCGTTATGCATGAGGTGAAGATGAGGGAAAAATTTTTAAAGGAAGCAAACCGTATCCTATTTCCGGATGGAAGAATCATTATCATCGAATGGATAAAAAAAGACTGCGATTATGGACCTCCGGCGGATCATCGGCTGGATCAGGATACTTTAAAAAGAAATCTTCAGAGAACTGGTTTTAAGGAGATAACGATTATGGACTTTAACGAATATTTTTATATAGCGAGTGCAATGAAAAAATAGAAGAAGGAATTAAGGATCAATTGTATACAAATTCCTAGCTTACTGGTATCATAAGAAGTAAATACTAGTAGCATAATGTTCGACATAAGCAACGATACAAAGGAATGGAATACAATGAAACAATTAACGATAGGAATCCTGGCACACGTAGATGCTGGAAAAACCACATTATCAGAAAGCATACTTTATGAAAGTGGAGTCATCCCTTCTCTTGGTAGAGTGGATCGTAAAGATACGTATTTAGATACTTATGAACTGGAAAAGGCAAGAGGTATTACCATCTTTTCCAAGCAAGCGGTATTTGATTTGGAAGATATTAAAATCACACTTCTTGATACACCAGGTCATGTGGACTTCTCCGCTGAAATGGAACGTACACTTCGAGTTCTTGATTATGCGATCCTGGTAATCAGTGGAGCAGATGGGGTTCAAGGACATACGAAAACTTTATGGAAACTGCTAGAACTGTATCAGATCCCTGTTTTTCTATTTATTAATAAGATGGATCAGAGGGGAACGGATAAAGAAAAGCGATTGGAAGAGTTAAAAAAGCAGTTGAATGATGGGTGCTTGGAATTTACGCTTGATGAAACGGACTCTTTTTATGATCAACTTGCCATGTGTGACGAAGATATGATGGAAGTTTATTTAGAGACTGGAAAAATACCATTAAAACAGATACAAGCTTCAATCAAAGATCGATTGGTTTTTCCGAGTTTTTTTGGTTCGGCATTAAAGCTAGAGGGGATTGTTTCATTGCTTGAGGGAATTTATAGATACGTTTCGATCCCTTCTTATCCGGTTTCATTCGGTGCCAGGGTTTTTAAAATCAATCGCGATGAGCAAGGAAACCGGCTAACCCATATGAAACTGACTGGTGGGGAACTAAAAGTGAGAAATGTTCTTACCAATGGCATATGGGAAGAAAAAGTCAATCAAATTCGAATTTATTCCGGGGATAAATTTGTAACGGCAAATGAAGCGAAAGCGGGAAGTGTGATTGCGGTAACTGGTCTAAGTAAGACCAGGCCTGGGGAGGGATTGGGGGATGATAAGATACAGGAATCCACGATTTTAGAACCAGTACTTTCGTACAAAGTTACCCTTCCGGTGGATTGCGATCCAAGAAAAGTATTGCCATTCTTTCGCCAACTAGAGGAAGAAGAACCAGAGCTTCATGTAGTCTGGGTCGAACAACTACGGGAGATTCAGGTCAAAATCATGGGGGAAATTCAGATTGAAATTCTAAAGACCATATTAAATGACCGGTATGATCTTTTCGTATCTTTTGACGCAGGACAAATTCTTTACAAAGAAACCATAACTGCACCAGTGGAAGGGGTGGGACATTTTGAACCATTACGTCATTACGCAGAAGTGCATGTATTACTGGAGCCGTTAGAGCCAGGAAGCGGACTCGTATATGAGGTGGATTGCAGTGAAGATATTCTGAGTAAAAATTGGCAGAGGTTAATTCTGACCCATTTAAAGGAAAAAGATCATATTGGTGTGCTTACTGGTTCCACGATTACGGATATGAAGATAACGCTGGTATCAGGAAGAGCACATAACAAACACACAGAAGGCGGAGATTTTAGAGAGGCAACTTACCGGGCTGTGCGCCACGGCTTAATGGAAGCCGAATCTGTCTTACTAGAGCCTTACTATTCCTTTACGCTTGAACTTCCTGAAAAGATGATAGGAAGAGCTATGACGGATATTGAAAAAATGTCTGGAACATGTGAGATTGCTCATTCTGACGGGGAAACTGCAGTTCTTACCGGAAGTGCTCCAGTTGCTACGATGAGAAATTATCAGAAAGAAGTGGCGGCTTATTCCAAAGGCCTGGGTAGACTTTTTAGCAGTTTTATGGGATATCAGTTGTGTCATAATCAGGAGGAAGTGATAAAACAGATCGGGTATGACTGGGAACGGGATCTTTTAAATCCTCCTGGGTCCGTATTTTGTGCCCATGGGGCAGGGTTTTTGGTTTCCTGGGATCAAGTGAAAAATCACATGCATTTAGAATCCTATTTAAAGCAAAAAGAAAGTTTGGATTCCACCGTAGGAAGTGAATCGTCCCAGCGGGATGAGCCATTTTTAAGCCTGGAGGAGATTGATAAGATTATCAGTCGTACTTTTTATGCAAACCAGGGGAAAAAGACGGATTGGAAAAAGCCAAAAACGGTTTACCAGTCACCGTCCCAATCCTTTAGAGATACAAGGATAGTAAGGGAGAGAAAAGAAGAATATCTTCTTGTGGACGGCTATAATATTATCTTTGCGTGGCCGGAATTAAGTGAACTTGCAGAGACAAATATGGATGGAGCAAGGCAAAAACTTATGGATCTCTTATGTAATTATCAAGGAATACGAAATGGTCATATTATTGTGGTCTTTGATGCGTATCGGGTGAAAGAACATAAAGAAGAAGTGATAAAATACCACAACATTCATCTGGTATATACCAAAGAGGCGCAGACTGCAGATCAATATATTGAAAAATTTGCACATCAAAATAGTAACAAGTATAAGATGGTGGTGGCAACTTCAGATGGGTTACAGCAAATTATAGTAAGAGGTGCAGGGTGCATGTTGTTGTCTGCAAGAGAATTAAAGGAAGAGATGCAAAAGGCAAATGAAAGGGTTCGAGAGGAATACGAAGATACCAAAGAAAGGACCCGTAATTATCTCATGGATTCCCTGACAGAAGAGAGTAAAAAGCAGATAGAAGAGATCATGAAAGAAGGGAAAGATGGTGCCGCAGACCTGTAAGTTCACAGGACTTTGCAGCACCATTTCTATTTTCACCAATGAATAACAACAACAGGTTTGATTAATTCCTTTGGTTTTTCTTTCATAAGAAGTAGGGCTTCTTCAATCTTATCAAAGCCATCAAATCGATGAGTCACCAGCTTGCCGGGATCCAGTCGATTGGTGGATAGCAGTGAGACGAGTTTCTCCATCCGAAGTCTTCCGCCAGGCATCAGACCTCCGACGATTTCTTTATGCCCCATTCCACATCCCCATTGGATCCGTGGTATCTTTATGTAGTCCCCTTCTCCCAGATAATTGACATTGCCAATTTTTCCGCCTGGTTTTAAGATTGTAATTGCCTGGGTAAAGGTATCGTTATTGCCACCAGCTATGATAACGCGGTCTACACCTTTTCCGCTGGTTTTTGCCATAATCTGTTCTGCAATATCCCCTTCTTTGTAATTAATGATATCCGTGGCCCCATATTCCTTGGCAAGTTTGACACAATTGGGACGGGAGCCGACTGCATAGATCGTGGATGCACCTCTAAGAGCAGCAGCGGCAACGGACATAAGACCAACCGGTCCGATTCCGATCACGGCCACGCTATCCCCAAATGAGATGTCAGCAAGTTCTACGCCGTGAAATCCTGTGGGTACCATGTCTGAAAGCATACAGGCAGCGACTGGATCGATTCCTTCTGGCAATATAGCAAGATTGCCATCCGCATCGTTAACGTGAAATAGTTCTCCAAATACGCCATCTTTAAAATTAGAAAACTTCCAACCTGCCAGCATTCCTCCAGAATGCATTGGATATCCGCCTTGTGCTTCTATAGAATTCCAGTCCGGTGTAATAGCAGGAACCATTACTTTGTCTCCTGGTTTAAAATCTTTTACGCAGGAACCCACTTCCACTACCTGGGCAACGGCCTCGTGTCCGAGTATCATATCGTGTCGGTCTCCGAGGGCGCCTTCCCATACCGTATGAATATCAGAGGTACAAGGAGCCAGAACAATGGGACGACAGATGGCATCGAGTGGTCCGCAAACTGGTTTCTCTTTCTCAATCCAGCCAGTTTTTCCAATTCCCAACATTGCAAAACCTTTCATAAGAACATCTCCTTTTCAAATCAATCATTTGTTATAATATTAACAATGGAACCAGAATCATTATACATCATAATGTTCGGTTGGTCAATTTGTAAAAGTATTATAAAAAGTAATGAATTCAAAGAATTATGTCACTATTTAAGATTTTTGAATAAAAATAAATTGAAACATAATGATGTTTAATGCAGAAGTGCATTGGATTGATTTCTTTACTTATAACGTCCATTGGTGGAAATTGCAAGTTCGTATTGATCCCCGATGATACTTACATCGTCTACGCAAAAGGGATGTTTATCCTGATAACAGATCCTACGTATGCAAAGAAGAGCGGTACCAGGCTGTACTGCAAGCATTTCTGACTCAAAAAAATCAGCAGATCTTGCAAAAATCTTGTCACTAGCCGAACTGATTTCTAGCTGATATTGTTCTTCCAAAAACTGATATAAACCAGAAAATTGATTGGTATATTGAATTAAATCAGGAATCATCGAAGTGGGAAGGTAATTTTTCATAATAGCAATGGGTTTATCGTTAATTAACTGTATCCTTTGGATGCGAGTCACAGAATCACCAGCGGTCATGTTTAATTCATTTCCAAGTATTTCATCTGCAGGGACTAGATCGATATACATACTTTTGGTACGAACCACAAAGCCACGTCTACGAAGGGATTCTGTGACAGAGGTCACCTTATTTAAATCTTGAATGGTCCGATGGTCTAAAACCATGGTTCCTCTTCCTTGTTTGATTTCCACGTAACCTTCTTCTTTTAACAGATCCATCGCACTTCTGATTGTGGTCCGGCTAACTTGATATATTTTTTCGAGTTCAGGTTCAGTGGGAAGCAATTGGGAAACAGGATAGGTTCCATCCTGAATTTTTTTCTTGATTTGATTATGAATTTCTATATATGCCGGAACTTTGCGCATTATTTTCGTATCCCCGTTTCTTTCATTATGAGCTGCTGAATTGCTTAAGTATATTTTATCACAAAACTCCGATTTATGAAAAGAGTTAGTATTTGTAATTAATTCGTGTAAAAAAGTTTTACATGAAAGTGGTGGATTTATTACATGATAAATATTTTATGACTTTAAAGTAGTATAATGCACTTAGATTAAAGCCTTGATTGAAGTGGTTGAGCAAAGTCACATGATACGAAAAATGAAGCACAGAAAGGGGGATCTATTATGGTATATGCAAAAGACAATAAAGAGGTTAAATTAATTCTAAATATATCAAATAATTGTAATATGCAATGTAAATATTGCTATTATCAGTCTGAAATGAATTATAATCCAGGTGAAATGGACGAAGAAATTTTAGAGTCTATTGTAAAAAGAGTAGCAGAAAGCAACTTTGAAAAAGCAGAATTCATATGGCATGGTGGGGAACCACTTACCCGCGGGATTGATTTTTTCCGTAATCTGATTAAATTACAGAAAAAGCATTTAACTGGGAAAGCGTTTTCAAATAATGTACAGACAAATGGAACACTGCTTACAAAAGAGTTTCTTCAATTATTTAAGGAAAATAACTTCAGCATTGGCATATCACTTGATGGAATCCAAGATACCCATGATGAGTATCGTATTTATAAAAACGGAAAAGGTACTTTTGACGATATTATTATTAACATAAAAGAAATGGAGAAGGCTGGATTAGAGTACGGCATTCTTTCCGTATGCAGTGATAAAATACTCGAATATATGGATGAATATTATACATTTTTTAAATCACGAAAGGGATTAAAAGGTTTTGATATCCTTATCCCACAGTATTCTGAAAAATCTCAAATTGTTTCCCATAATAATTTAAGTAAAATTTTAAATTATTTGTTTGATAAATGGTTTTATGATAAAGAAAGTTCATTCGACATCTGCATTTTATCCTCAATTGCATCCGAAGTCTTATTTAAGTTACCGTTATCCTGTTCTTTTATCGAGAACTGTATCGATCATTCACCTTTGGTATCTATTTCACCAGATGGAACGGTATCTCCTTGTGATAACCTCACGTATATGGATCTTGGAAATATTAAGGATAGATCGTTGGAGGCATTGATATTTGAAAGCCCGACTCGAAAAATGTACAGTAAGAAAGAACAAAGCAGACTAAAGACTTGTTTGTTTTGTGAATGGTATAACTATTGTAAAGGTGGTTGTCCTTTAATGACTGATAAACAAGGTAAGAATGTATATTGTCAGGAGTATAAGAATATTTTTGCCCACGTAAAAGGTATAATGGAAGATCTTGAAATACGAACAAACAATTCATTTAATAGCAGTTCTTTGAATAATATACCAAACCCATATCTAAGAGAAAAAATGAAGAATATAGTTCAAACTATTGGTGTGGTAGAATGATTTTTAAATAAGAAGGTACAGCATAGTTTTGCTTTAGGTTTGTGATAAAAATCAAATCGGGGAGGAGGGATGTATATGAAAAAAACCAAAATTTTAAATGCTTCTGCTTTAAATATACCGGTGAAAAAGTCGAATAAGCCGTTGGCTTTCGATGGAAATATTAGTGTAAGTTGGAATAAGAGTTTCTAATACATAAAAGTTATTGAGTAAAAAAATTCGAATGTAAAAAGAACCTAAAGCATTGCTGTACTGTTTTGCTTATGGTTTGGTAAAGTTAGATACATTATAGTAAAAAGGAGTTGTTTATCATGAATGATTCAAAGCATCCAGGTTTAATTTATGTTACAAATAAGAATGATTATGAATTTGTATATTCTGGCTTTAGTGGACTTATTATGGATAATAACGAGTATATTAATGAATGTATCAATGAGCCTGAAAAAGCAGACCAAGAGATATATTCCTATTTATTTGATGATCCATTCCTTAATTTGGAAATTCCGTTTTTTGAAGAGGAACCGGAGGTGGAAGCATTAACAGTTTTTGTTACGAATCAGTGTAATTTAAATTGTAGTTTTTGTTATGAAAAGGTCTCAAAGAGTGATAAAGATTCGTTGTTTGATATTCAAACATTTAAAGATGGGATAAATTATTTTCTTACAAATTTCAAACATAGCAACTCGGTAAATATTCAGTTTCTCGGTGGAGAGCCTCTGCTTAATTTTACTTTTATTCAGGATGCGGTAGAGTTACTAAAAAAAGCAGAAGAAAAAAATGATTTAAAATTCACTTATTCTATTATAACAAATGGTACTTTGTTAAATAACAAAGAGATACAAGATTTTTTGATATGTAACAATTTTAATGTAACGGTAAGCGTAGATGGAGAAGAGGTGATTCAGGACAGGAATAGAGTCATAAAAGAGCTTTCAAGCTATATTAACATTGTAGCAAGTGTTACCATTCCATCACCTGACATTGATTATATCAAACTATATGAATATTTACGGGACATAGGGGTGAATGAAGTTACAATCGAACTTGCAGATCAAAAGGAAGATACAGATGTAATTCCTTCATATAATCGTATGAAAGACTTTGCTGAATACTTTATAGAGCATTTAAAAAATAAGGATCTTATTCAATTAAAAAACTTTATAGATATTCTTAAATCAATTCATTATGGCAGTAGAAAATCTCCAAAATATTTTCCGTGTCGTGCGGGTATTTCTTCTTTTTCATTTAATTCCCATGGAGATATTTATCCCTGTCACTGCTTTAACAGCTCAAAACAGCATAAATGGGGAAACATATACGAAAGTTTTGATAATGATGCCCGAACGGAATTTCTTAGCAATCATATGGTGTTTCTACGTGATTCAGGGAAGTGTATGGAATGTTGGGCGAGATACCTTTGCGGAGGAACTTGTTATAATGCATCACAGTCTACAGAAGAGGATACATTTAAGATATCAAAAGTGCATTGTGATTTTACGCGTGAGATAATTAAAAATTCTTTATATATTTATGCATCTTTAAATGATGAGGATAGAATTATTTTTTCTAATTTAGCATAGGTGCTTAAATAATATTAATCGAGGTGTATAAATAATTGACTGTATTAGTGAGAATGATAAAATATTTAAAGATACATCTAAAAATATCAATATTTCTTTTTTTGGTAATAATTAGTGGGACTGTTGTAGAGATTGCAATTCCATTCATGTACCAAGGTGTATTTGATCGTGGTATACTAAAAAATAATGTGAGGCAGATAATCTTTTGGTTGGCTCTCATGATTGTTTTTACGATATTGAATGAATTGTTTAACCTATTCCAGACAATTATGTCTGCTAACTTAAAAGAAAAGGTTTTTGGTGATATCAAATCAGACGTTTACAAACATCTCCAAAATATGTCTTTAAGCTATTATTCAAAAACTCAGAGTGGCAATCTGGTTTCTAAGATTATGAATGATGTGGATGCTCTCGAACATTTATTAACCAATAATATCCTTATTTTATTTAAAAATATCCTTATGATTACCATAATCACGATTATATTATTTACGTTTGATTACAAGATGGCATTACTGGCATTGTTATTTATTCCTATTTTTATTTTATTTTTTAAAAATTATAAAAAAAGTGTATACGATTTAAGTATTCAATCTGTTGAAAAACTTGAGAATCTCACAGGAAGCCTTCAAGAAGGTCTTAATGCAGTTGAAACAATCCAATTGTTTGATTCTGAAAATAATAACATAAAGAATACAATAAAAAAAATAAATGACAGCGAAAATTCGAAACGACTTTTGAAAATCAAACGTGCTTTGGCAGGATCCTGTTCCGTTTTAATTTCTGTTTTTTCTTTGCTTCTATTATGGGGATATGGAAGTTATGAAGTAACGTCAGGCAAATTAACAATAGGGATTCTAATATCGATATCCTATTACATAAAAAATCTATTGGATTATATGAACGATGCTTTTAATCTTGTAACAAATATGCAAATCTCTCTTCCCTCTGCCAAAAGGGTTTTCGAGATACTGGATACAAACTCAGATATCATAGAAAACGAGAATGCAATTGAATTAAAAGAGGTGAAAGAAAGCTGTACATTTGAAAATGTCTATTTTGGTTATTCAGCCGATAACTATATTTTAAAAAACATTAATTTATCTTTTACACTTGGTAGTATTACTGCATTTGTAGGAGAAAGCGGACAAGGTAAATCATCTTTTGCAAAGCTTATACCAAGGCACTATGATCCTCTAACGGGAAATATTTTAATAGATGGTATTAATATTAAAAATATAAAACTACAGTCATTAAGAAAAAATGTTGCAATTATTACACAGGAAACATTTCTTTTTAATGATAGTATAAAAAACAATATTACCTTAGGGCGTCAAAATGTGTCTTTGGAGGAAATCGTACATGCAGCACAAACAGCGAATGCGCATGATTTTATTACAGCATTGCCTGACGGGTATAACAGCATAGTAGGGGAAAGGGGATTTACACTTTCTGGTGGACAAAAAAAAAGAATTGCGATCGCAAGGGCGTTGTTATCAGATCCCCCAATCATTATTCTCGACGAAGCAACTGCAGATCTTGATGAGTATAATGAAAGAGTTATCTTAAGCTCATTTAAGAAGATTTCGAAAGAAAAGATTGTAATTATGATAACCCATAAAATGTCGAACCTTAGCTATGCGCATAGAATTCTATCTTTATTGGACGGAAATATCTATGAATATGAAGAGTTAGAAGCATATGAAACGTCTTTGATTACTTAAAATGTTTTTTATAAATGTGAGGGGAGAATATATGGAAAACTATTATGTTGATGGAATGCTGGAAAAAGCAGATGTACTTTTGATTGTACCGCCTTTTGCGGCAATCGATATTCCTCCCTTAGGAGTGAATGTTTTGAAGTCTTGCGCAGAACAGAGAGGGTTTACCGTAGAGATAGCATATACGAATATTGTATTAGCTTCTTTATTGGGAGCGGAAAATTATAAAGTAATAAGTGAATCAGCAAGTAATGGACTGGGAGAGGTTTTTTTTGCAGAGGTCGCTTATGGTATTTCTCTGGAATCGAGATTTGGTATGGATATAGACAGTTATTTTAAGAAATTTATAAAAAGTCCGGTTGATCTTAATCTCATAAAAGATGTTTTTACTGAACTGAATGAATGGGTAGATAAAATAACAACCGAATTTATTGAAATGGATTATAAAGTAATCGGATGTTCAACCTGCTTTGATCAAACCTCATCAAGTATCGCGTTTATCAACAGCATTAAGAGGAAAAAGCCAGAGATCTTTACAATAATAGGGGGGGCAAACTGCGAAGCCGAAATGGCGGAAGGTATTGTTTCGTTAAGTAATAACATCGATTATGTATTTACGGGAGAAGGTGAATATTCTTTTCCGAATTTTTTGGAAAATGTATTCAATGGTATTTTACCAGAACAAAAAATTATAGGGTGTACAAAGAGTATGGATTTGGATCAAATACCATGTCATGATTATAATTCCTATTTTCGTCAAATTGAGCATTTTATGCCTAACACAAGTACGATATCGTTAACTTATGAAAGCAGCAGAGGCTGTTGGTGGGGAGAAAAGCATCAATGTACTTTCTGCGGCTTAAATGGGGAAAGAACAGAATTTAGACAAAAATCTCCGGATAAAGTAATGAATGACTTAAAACGGATTCTAAAAAATCATTCCGGTGTAAAAATCATTATGGTCGATAACATTATGCCATACAATTATATATCAACCTTAATACCTAGTATTAAAAAAGAGATTCCAGATATCAGTTTTCATTATGAGTTAAAATCAAATATGTCTTTAGATCAGCTTATTTTATTAAAAAAAGCGGGTGCATTTAACCTTCAGCCAGGGATTGAAGCTTTATCCACAAGTTTGCTAAAACGTATGAATAAAGGGGTTATTGCCAGAATGAACGTTGCATTTTTAAGAAATTCACGTTCGCTTGAGTTGAATGTAGCATGGAATTTACTATATGATTTTCCTCAGGATATACGGAAGGAATATGAAGAAACGCTGGAACTCATTCCGAAAATAATACATCTTCAGCCGCCCATATCCTTATGTAAGATGGTTATTACCCGTTTCAGTAAATATTATAACAATCCAAAAAAATTTGGAATTAAAAATATCCGCCCGATTGAATGCTATCATTCTTTCTTACCAGAAGGTACGGATGCTTCTAAAATTGCATATAATTTTACAGGTGAATTTGAACATTTTACAAATATAAACCAACAAATACTTTCTGAGATCACTCACTTAGTTGATCGATGGAAAAAACTTTGGAATAATGAATTTATTCCGATCCTTCAGATTAAACGTACTGCTAAAAATTGCTATGTGTTACTTGATACCAGAGGGCTGTCTAATACAAAGAGGATGCAGATGCTTACACATAAACAAGCGTTCGCCGCCCTTGTGGACAGGTCTGAAAATAGTGTTGACGGTTTAGAGGATGAGATTCAATGGGCTTTAAACCATAATCTTATTATTAAAATTGATTCCTGGTATGTTTCCCTTGTAACAGCTGCCAGTGAATTACTTCTTGAGCTTAAAGAAGAAAATATAAAAACGGACATTCTTATAACAAATAATTCAGGTGCGCACATTTAAGGGCGGATATTGACAAAAGGATTTCTATTTCGTATAATGATCTCTTGTTAGCCTAAACTAACTAAAGTGGCAAAACGAATATAGGTCAGCTGTTAAAAGCGGCGGAATGAGAGGTTTTTATGAGAAATAGTAGATTATGTGCCTGCGCCCTTGGCGTACTGGCACTTATGGGGATTCTAGTCGGATGCAGCAAAGAGAGTGGAAATGAAAAAGAAATTGTGTCAAAGAGCAGTCTTCTTGATGAACCAATCATTATCTCCCATGCATTTGGAGAAACGGTAATTGAATCTCATCCAGAACGAATTGTTACCATCTCCTGGGGGAATTCAGATGTACCACTTGCACTTAAGGAGGTACCTGTTGGTGTGTCGAAAGCCAATTTCGGCAAGGTGGGGGGAACAGGACTTCACCCTTGGACGGAGAAAGCCTTTGTTTCACTTGGAGTTGAAGAACCGGTGGTATTTGATGATACAGACGGATTGGATTTTGAAGCCATTAGCGACGCAAATCCAGACGTAATTTTAGCCGCTTATTCTGGTATTACACAGGAAGAATACGATCTTCTAAGTCAGATTGCACCAGTGGTTGCATACCCTCGTCTACCGTGGCAGACCTATTGGAGAGAACAGACGCTTCTAGATGCCAAAGGGTTTGGAAAAGAAGCAGAAGCAGAAAAACAGATTGCAGAGACAGAAGCCTTGATCGCAGAGAAGACGCTAAAGTACAAGGATGTAAAAGGTAAAACTGTTGCATTTTTGTCCTTCAATCCATCAAATCTTGGAAATTTTTATGTGTATTTACCTGCAGATCCCCGCGTAGCCTATTTGGAGGATCTGGGATTAAAAGTTCCTGACAGTGTGTTAGAACTTGCACAAAATGAATCGAATTTTACTGTAACCATAAGTGCGGAGAATGCAGACATCCTTAAAGATGCAGACATCATCGTAACCTATGGAGATGAGTCGGTTTTGAAGGTTTTGCAGGAAGATAAATTAATTCGTAAAATCCCAGCGGTTGCAAATGGTTCGGTAGCTTTGCTTAACGATGATTCAGCCCTTGCAGCAGCGAGTACTCCTACCATCTTATCCATACCTGCAACCATTGACGAGTATTTAAATTTATTGAATGAGGCGGCGAAAAAAGTAAAATGAACAAAAAGATAAATGTGATACTAATCCTTGCAGGGGGCATAGCGGTGGTTCTCGTCTGTGCCCTTCTTTCTCTGTCTTTTGGTTCCAGGATTGTACCATTTGATCAGGTATTTGACGTATTGACCGGACGAGATCAAGGATCTTTCGTATCTGAAGTGGTAAAAGCAAGGATTCCAAGAACTGTATTTGGTATGCTCGCAGGAGGCGCTCTGGGGCTATCTGGAGTCTTGATGCAGTCAGTGACCAGAAATCCCATTGCAGATCCTAGTATATTGGGGGTAAACACAGGAGCCGCCTTATTTGTAGTATGTGGAATTGCATTTTTCAATATCAATCTGCCTCAACAATATATTTGGCTTGCACTCATTGGAGGCGGAGTTACCTCTATTTTTGTATATGCACTGGCATCTTTAGGCAATGGGGGAGCGACTACCATTAAACTAGCACTATCCGGGGCCGCAGTCAGTATTGTTTTGTCTTCAATGGTCAGTACAGTTATGCTTCCAAAATCCAGAGTCATGGAAGAGTACCGGTTTTGGCAGATTGGAAGCATCGGTGGAACCGGATGGACTGATATCCTGACTTCCGCCCCATATCTTGGCATTGGCTTTTTGATCGCACTGGTGCTAATTCCCTCTTTAAACTGTATGGCTTTAGGAGATGAGATGGCTGCAAATCTGGGGGTGAATACAAAGCTTGTGAGAGGATTGGGAGCACTCGCAGGAGTTTTATTGTGTGGAGCCACCACAGCGTTTGCTGGTCCCATTGGTTTTATAGGACTTGTGGTTCCTCATTTTATGAGACTGCTGATTGGCCCTGATTTAAAAAAAATAGTTCCGATGTCGCTGATTGGAGGAGCCTGTCTCCTTTTATTGTCTGACGTAATTGGTCGTCTAGCAGGAAGTCCAGGGGAACTAGAAGTGGGAATCGTAACGGCCTTTGTAGGAGCCCCTTGTTTTCTCCTTGTGGTGAGAAAGGCGAAGGTGAGTGTATTATGATTCCCATGGAACATACTGCTGCTCGGATTGGGTATAAAAAAAGACGAAGCAGAAGTAGAAGAATCACCCTGATTTTAACAGTTTTGGTTTCATTACTTGCAGTTATTATGTTGGTATATGGCAATACGATATATCCTCTTGAGACGGTTTTAAAAGTTTTAGCAGGAGAAGAAATAAAGGGGGCTACCTTTGCGATCAAAACCATACGACTTCCCCGTATGCTTGTAGGTTTGCTTGTAGGATTGGGGTTTGGCATGGCTGGGTATACCTTCCAGACACTTCTAAGAAATGATTTGGCCAGCCCGGATATGATTGGAGTTACTTCTGGTTCCAGTGTAGCGGCTGTTTTTTGCATCTTGGTACTTAAAATGAGTGGGAGCATGGTCTCTTTCTTTGCATTGCTGTCTGGACTTTTGACCTCTGGTATCATATACCTTTTATCGATGGGAAAGGGAAATTCCAAAGGTCGTTTTATTTTAATGGGAATTGGATTACAGGCAATGTTACAAGCAGTCATATCCTACCTATTGCTAAAAAGCAACCGAAATGATGTAGGAACAGCCTTTCGCTGGCTTAGCGGTAGTTTGAATGGAGTGCAGATGGAGCAAGTGAAAGGATTGATTTTGGTGGTCATATTGGTTGGAACTGTACTCGTGATATTAAACAGGCAGTTACAAGTTCTCCAGCTGGGAGACGCTTCGGCAACGATCCTTGGTGTGAATGTCAGATGGACTTACGGGGCGCTTATCCTGGCATCCGTCTTTCTAATTGCTTTCTCTTCTTCTGTATCAGGCCCTGTGGCATCGGTTTCTTTCTTATCTGGTCCAATTGCGTCCCAACTGACTGGCAAAGGAAAAGTCAACCCAGTGGCGGCAGGTCTAGTAGGTGCAATCCTTATTATGGCAGCTGATTTAGTGGGGCAGTACGCCTTTAAAACGAGGTATCCGGTGGGTGTAATAACCGGAATACTAGGTGCACCCTATCTGTTGTTTTTATTGGTGCAGATGAATAAGAAAGGAGAAAGCGTCTCATGAAAGAACATATGCTGACAGCGGAAAAGCTGGTAGTCGGTTATGACAATCAGGTAATATTAAAGGCAATTGATGTGAGAATTCCAGCAAATAAAATTAGTGTGATTATCGGAGCCAATGGCTGCGGGAAGTCCACACTGCTAAAAAGTTTCTCCAGACTAATCCGACCGAAAGGAGGGGACGTCGTTCTGGATGGGAAAAGCATTCGCGCCTATCCATCAAAGCTTCTGGCTCAGACACTTGGGCTTCTTCCCCAGTCCCCTGCTGTACCGGAAGGGATCACAGTATTTGATTTGATATGTCGTGGCAGGTTTCCCCATCATACGATGTTTAAAGGAATGAAGGAGGAAGATTTTAAGGCTGTGGAAGAAGCCATGGAAATTATGGGCATCAAAGAACTAGCGGATCGGTGTGTGGATGAATTATCCGGTGGACAGCGTCAAAGAGTATGGATTGGATTGGCTTTGGCGCAGCGAACCGACATCCTGCTTTTGGATGAACCTACCACTTTTCTGGATATTTCTTATCAGATTGAGATTTTGGATCTTTTAACCGAATTAAATCAAAGGCGTGGTACCACTATTGTAATGGTACTTCATGATATCAATCTTTCTGCCAGATACGCAGATTATTTGTTTGCGATCAGCAAAGGTGAGATTCTAGTGGAAGGAACGCCAGATAAGGTAATATCCCCAGAAATGATCCATAAATTATATGGGCTAAATTGTTCCGTAATGAAAGATCCCATATCAGGAGCCCCTATGATTGTTCCCATAGGCAGACATCATGGGAAAAGGAATTAAAAAAAATCTATTAACATAGAAGGATAAGTGATAGTTTCCTCTGCTCTTACATATGCTTTTATGAACATGCATATTAGCTGAAAAAGGGGAAAAATGGATCAGACAAACCAAAACCAAAACAACACAATATGGGATGAAAATACAGTTTTTGATTATGTATTAAGTACATTTCAAGCATATGTCGACGCGATGATCCCCCAATCGCCAGGACTAGCAAAACTATATGGAAGAATACAGTATTACGGTGCAGTGGATTTATCGACTGCGGAGTTTTTAATTCTGACCCTAGATAGTTACCCTTACCCATTATCCCTTCCACTGGCTAAAGTATTAAATGCTGCAGCCAGGCAGTATCTTTATAATCAAGATGAAGAATGGGTGGATCCGGAATATCCAGATGGATTGTATTTTGTGCGTATGTCTCCACAAGAACGATTCGAAACAATGGAAATGCTAATCGTACCGGAAAACATTACATATTTTCCAGTTGAACTGGGAATGAATGCGGAAGAAATTATTTCGGAGATCCCTTGGTTGAACAAAATAACCCTTATGGGATATTATTCCGAATGGTCTGGGTATGGTTCCACAAAACTGGCACCACCAACAGAACGGGTCATGGAGTATTTTCCTATAAGCTGGAAGCAGATTGGATACCCCGGACCGTCTTTGGGGTACCGGGCAGCCAGATCCTTTGATTATACTTAAGCATGTGTAAAATTTGGATTGGAGGAAACGATGAATAACGGATATGACGCAGATGTAATAATAATCGGAGCAGGCGGCGGGGGAGCAGTGGCAGCAAAGGAACTGGGAGAGTTGGGAATTCATGTGCTGGTTTTAGAGGCAGGTCCATGGTATGGCAACAAACAGTGGCCAGAGCCCAATCAATCAGCTGGCGGCGTAGGTAGTTC
The DNA here is from genome assembly GCF_003833015.1 of Clostridium sp. E02. Lineage (GTDB taxonomy): Bacteria > Bacillota > Clostridia > Lachnospirales > Lachnospiraceae > Lacrimispora. The sequence continues at coordinate 6,096 of NZ_RJLQ01000033.1, read as the reverse complement.
GAGTAATGAGGATCTGGATATTCAATTGTTAAAGCAGCAATTTACCGATTTGGAAGATGATATGAATGATTCAGCAACAGGAAAATTCAGATGGGGACCTGCAAATAGAGATATCAGTTCCTGGAGAAGAATCAACCAAAATGGGGGATTTACGTGGCAGAGTGCAGGGGTAGGGGGTACCACCTTATTGTATTATGCAAACTGTCCCCGTGCTTATCCAGAATCGTTTGAAAGAGACTGGCCCATCTCTTATGAAGAGATGATTCCTTACTATGAGAAAGTAGAAAATACACTGCCTGTCCGCCAAGCAACTGGAACGTCAAAAGAAGATCTGTTTTTCTATGGAGCAAGACAGATTGGAATTCCTTATATTCAGGAGCAGAATTTAACAATACCAGGGTATCGCTTGCAACCAAACGGGATTCTTTCCGTAAATCCCATGCTAAATAATCCGAACTTTGATCTTAAGAACAATCAAGCGGTAGGATGTACCTTACGTGGACATTGTGTAAATGGTTGCAGTGTTGGTCCCAATGTAGGAAGCGTAGCAAAGCGTTCCACTCTGGTTAGTTATGTCCCCTATGCGCTTGCCACTGGAAATGTGGAGATCAGACCCAATACCTTTGTGGTTACAATTCATACCAACGAAAACCAGGAGGAAGGGGTGTATGCAGAACGAGTAACCTGTCGAAACACCTGGACAGGTGAGACCAGCGAATTCAAAGCAAAAGTAATTATCCTGTCAGCCGGAGCCATTGAATCTCCCAGACTCTGGCTAAATTCCAATCTCCCGGAGAATGAATGGGTTGGAAAAGGTCTGACCACCCATATGATTGACTGTGTATCGGGGATCTTTGAAGAAGAAGATCTGATGAATATTCTTGGTATGTCTGATGTAAAGCCCTACGTGGGTCAAAATTCTGCTGGAAGAGTTGATTATCCAGGTCTTGGATCTTTTGAGCCATTTGGCAGTAGTCCAGGTCTCTATGCTTCTATGATATATGGAATTAGTCATAAAGGGTATTATTTTCAGAATCAGGTCAGCGAAGAGGAGCCTTGGGACAGAGAAGGAATGGTAGTTGGAGAACTTTTAAAGGAATTTATGCTTAATTATAGAAGAACCCTTAGTATTGTAGTGTTCTCTGATGATGATGTGAATCAGAGTAACGGGATTACACTGGATCCAGAGCGAATGGATGAAAATGGATTTATTCCTATCATACATTATGAATTAAGTGAATCGGATGCCATAAGGAGAGATAAGCTCAATGGGATTGCCGCCGAATTATTAAAAAAAGCAGGGGCAAAAACCGTTACCCGGGTAAATTGGCCACCCGATGTCTGTGCTCATATAATGAGTACAATGAGAATTGGTTACGTCACGGATACCAATTGCGAAGCCTATCAGGTAAAACGATTGTTTATCGCGGATAATAGCGTTCTCTGCAATGGATTAGGAGGTCCAAACCCTACATTAACGACCCAGGCATTGGCAACCAGAACAGCAGAAAAGATAGCCTGGCTTTATTTTCCAGAACGGTTGAATTAGAACTTGTTTCAACACATTGCTACATACAAAAGCTGCAGATGACCGTTTCGGACATCTGCAGCTACTTTTCTAGAGTTAACTGTTATCATACATGAGATAAATAAAATGATTGGCTTCTCGCAGAAGATGGTCAGTATACAGAGCCAGCATAATGGTTTGTATCTTACAGGAGATAATTCCCTCGGTGGAATCAGATTTAAAATCACTGATAGAAATGGTTTCCGATAAAAGCTCTCGGTCTGCTGGGTAGGTATCTGGATTTTCTTCTTCTTTTGCGAGAGAATCAAAAAGATTTGCAAAATAATTTGCACGGTTTATGTACTGGGTTTCGGTGGGATCAAATTCACCCCGCATTACTTTTGCATGACCCGCCATATTCTCGGTCCAAAATGATTTATATTCTGAAATTAGCGTAGACTCTCTGCTTTGGAGCCGATTAAGAATTTCTAGATACCGTTTGGCTTCAAGGAGTATATGCAGAAGATCTGCAGTAAACATCATGGTAAAGAGTTGACAAGATACCCGCATATTCAAAAGATCGGACTGAAATTTGACAAAGGCAGAAGTTAAGGTGAGTAGATTCTGATTTAGCTGAAACACTTCTTGCTCTTTTCCGTGGGAAGCGGTAAATCCTAAAACACAAGGTTCAATGTCATAGGACATAACGGTAAGATTTCGGTTTATAGAGATTCCAGTATCCTCTTCTGCCAGACGTTCTGCTTCCTCGGTATATTGAGTATAATACTGGCCGGATTGAAGAACACTGGTAGGAAGAACGCCGTTCGATAGACGGATTGCAGAATTATACAACTGATCGTATTGCTGCTTAAAAGAATTTGCCTGCTCCCCATACTGTTTCCCAGGAGGAGGCATGGTTGCTTCAATAAATATTGCATGCTCTTTCATAATTCGGATCCAGAATAGGTGATACTGAAGGGAGCATTGTATGTATGTTTCTTTTGAAATCATTTCATTTTCTCCGTTTTATATGAATTACTTCATTTTATGCAGAGAAAATGGGAAGTATACGTACAATCTCTGTCTCAATCTATTGTTAGATATAGAAAAAGATGCTATAATTTTCTACGCAATGTCTTGATTGAAGGTAGAAACCAAAGACACAAAAAGGAGGTTGTGATTCTGGATAAAGAAACATTTTCACGTAGAAAACCAGGAATCATGTTTGAAGATAAATACAGTCAATATTCTGTTTTTCTCCCTATCATTACAATGAATGGAAGAAAATATTTGCTGTTAGAAAAACGCTCCTCTAAATTAAGGCGTCAGCCCGGTGAAATTTGTTTTCCAGGTGGAAAAATAGAACCAGGAGAAACAAATCAGGAATGTGCCATTCGAGAGACGATGGAAGAATTGCTCGTATCTCAAGAACAGGTTAAGGTATGGGGTCCACTGGATCTTTATATCTCCCCGTTTCGTTTGATGATTCATCCATTTGTTGGTGAATTGAATCATTATCAAGATACATTCAGTACAGACGAAGTAGAAGAAATCATAAAAGTACCTCTCGATTATTTACAGAATTTTAAGCCAAGGCGGTATGAAAGCAAGTTGATCACCAAACCTCCGGATGAGTTTCCTTACGAATGGATTCCAGGAGGGAATCAGTATCCCTGGGTCAAAGGATCTTATGATATTTTATTTTACATCTATGAAGACTGGGTTATATGGGGGATGACGGCACAAATCTTAAAATCAGGATTGGAATTGATGGAACATATCATTTAATTCGGTAATCATATGAAAGGAGAAAGGAGTCCTATGATAAAAGAAATATATTTAGCTGGTGGATGTTTCTGGGGTACAGAAAAATATTTAGAGAATATACCAGGAATCTTATTTACAGAGGTTGGGTATGCCAATGGCAATACGCAAGATCCAACTTATGAGGAGGTCTGCAATCATGGTACCGGTCATGCGGAAACCGTTCGGGTAGAATACGATGACACAGTGGTTGGACTGCCTTTTTTACTAAAGCTATATTACGACGTAATTAATCCAGTCAGTAAAAACCGGCAGGGGGGAGATATGGGATCCCAGTACCGAACTGGAATTTATTATACCGAAGAAACAGACCTGCCAATCATAGAGGCATCAATGGAAGAACTTCAAAAAAATTTCAGAGAGAAAATTGCAATTGAATGTCTCCCTTTAACAGGTTTCTTTAAAGCAGAAGAATATCATCAGAAATATTTAAATAAAAACCCCGCAGGGTATTGCCATATCGGAGCTGGACACTTTGAAAAAGCAAAAGCGGCAGTGGATACAAGTAAGAAATCCAAGTAATGAATCATGGATAGAAATAGAGATTGATAATTTCCATAAAATTGAATATACTAGTAAAAAATTGCCAGGTGAAGTAATGTTTCATGATGTCAATGAAAATAGAATTCACTTTTGTGATGATGAGGATGAAATGCAGGAGAGGTTTTTAGATCCTTCCGATATTTACATCGTTAAGGGGTATGGGATCGAAGTCTTTCTAAATGGATTAAATGCTCCCAATAGTATAATCTTTGACGAAGAAGGTAGTATTTATATCGCTGATTCTGGTTTGGCAACAGGCAATCCTATGATTTTAAAGTTGACCAATGGTCATATGGATGTGATTGCTGAAGATTTTGTGATTCCGATCTCAGGCATTAATTATCAGGACGGAGTTTTATACGTATCTCATAGAGGGTTTGTCACAAAACTGTACAAAGATGGTACCAGGGAAAATGTGATTATGGGGTTGCCAAGCAATGGGGATCATTATAACAGTCCGGTCGCTTTTTCACCAGACAAAAAGATGTATTTTGGCCAGGGAACAGTAACCAACAGCGGAGTTGTGGGGAATGATAATGAGTGGGTCACCATATCTCCTTTGCTTTGCGACTATACAGGGGATTATGTTATGTTGCTTGGACAGAATTTTTTAACCCATAATATCCTTACGGAAGCAATTACAGAGGACATGGCTTATACAGGAGCTTTTTCACCCTATGGCATTCCAAATATTGAGTTCGAAGTGAGAAAAAAATATTTAAAGGCATCAGGAAGTATATTGAGAGCAAATTTAGACGGTTCTAATTTGCAGCAAGTTGCGTGGGGGTTTCGCAATCCTGCATTTTTAAAGTTTAATAACAGTGGGCAGCTTTACAGTGTAAACAATGGTTTCAATCCGGTGGGCAGCAGGCCCATAGAGAATGCCACCGATGATTTTTATTATGTAACTCCAGATCTATGGTATGGCTGGCCAGATTATTCGGGAGGGGAAGCCGTAAATTCCCCTAGATTTACACCACTTGGAGGCCATGAACCTACACTTATATTAAAGAACCAACCAAACGTTCCACCTCGTCCCTATGTGACCTTTCCGCCCAATTCTACTATAATGGGCTTTGACTTTAATTATAATATGGATTTTGGACCTTATGGAGATGTGTATGTATCGGAATACGGAAGTACCATCAAGGCAATGATCGGGGATGGACTTTCCTATGCGGGTTCCGGTCACAGGATTTCTAAAATTGATATGAGGTCCCGCACAATAACTACGTTTGCCATAAATAAAACAGGATTTCCTTCATCCTTATCCAAAGGAGGAGGATTCGAGCGCCCCACTCATGTATCCTTCGGTCCGGATGGAGCGATGTATGTCGTGGATAGCGGCCTAAATATCGTTGGAGATCCAAATAAATTCGTACCGAATACTGGGGTGGTCTGGAGAATTTACCGGATGGATTAGGAATGATAGGATACATATACTTTAATAATCAGGAGAAAATACATGTTAAAAGAGATACTTGCATATAATCGTGAATTTGTTGATAAAAAGACTTATGAAAAATATCTTACCAATAAATATCCAGATAAAAAGACAGCAATTGTTTCCTGCATGGATACCAGATTGACTGAATTATTACCCGCAGCATTGGGATTTAAAAACGGAGATGCTAAGATAATCAAAAACGCTGGTGGTGTGATTTCTCATCCGTTTGGGAGTGTTATGCGAAGCATTCTAATTGGAATTTATGAACTGGATGTGAGAGAGATTCTTGTGATCGGACATACCGATTGCGGGGCCAGATGCACAGATAGTAAAAATATGATTGAGATTATGAAAGATCGGGGGATTACCCAGGCAGATATTGACCGCATCAAGTATTTTGGAATTGATTTTGACTCCTGGCTTGGCGGATTTCAGGATCTAGACCAGTCCATCAAAAAATCCGTAGAGATGATTAAAAATCACCCCCTGATTCCTGAAGATGTTACGGTTTACGGTTTGGTAATCGATTCAGAAACAGGAGCTTTGGAGCAATTGGTTTAAATTAGAGATTGATTGTGTCAACCGTTTTTGAAAATGTCCCGAAAAAGTTTTAACATAAGCACCAGTTTTCTGGTGCTTGATTTAACTAGGTACTATTAGTTTTTGGGTAACTTTAATAAAACTACAGTTACCTGCTTGTAAATTAGGCTATTTCTTTTCTGTGTCGTTGTCCTTTTGCATATTTTTCAAATGATGCCTGCCTCCATGGATGGTT
>NZ_RJLQ01000032.1 GCF_003833015.1 Clostridium sp. E02 | reverse complement strand
CCTCCTTTGATGTGCTTGTGTGGCTGCGAACCAACACTATTATATCACTGGAGGTTTTTTACCTGAAGCTAAAGCTGCTGTGGTCACACCTGCATAGCAGGTGGTTTATTAAAAGACTGCCATACAATCATAAAAAACAGCTGCAGAGATCTGCAGCTGCTTTTTAGTAGGTTTAGACAAGTTTTTTGCTTCTTATAGAAAATTAGCAAAAATAGACGCAAATACTACAGTACAAAGTCCAGATGTAGCAATGGCAAGGCTACTCATTGCACCTTCAATTTCACCGATTTCCATGGCTTTGGTGGTACCAACTGCATGAGATGCAGAACCAATGGCAATCCCAATGGCAACTGGTTCCGTGATTTTGAAAACTTTGCAAACTGTTTCTGCAATGATACTACCAAGAATTCCGGTAACGATAATACTGGCAACTGTAATTGTGACAAAGCCTTTCATTTCCTCCGATATACCCATGGCAATTGCTGTTGTAATGGATTTAGGCAAAAACGTAACATATTCCTGATGATTAAGGCCAAAAACCAATGCCAGTAATAAAACGGTACTCATGGTAGTAAGTACACCGGTCAAGGTACCGGCTATGATTGCTTTAGAATGTAGTTTAAGTAGATCAAATTGACGGTAAAGTGGAATTGCAAGACAGATGGTTGCTGGTGTCAGGAGATAACTGATGTACTTTGCGCTGTCGTTATAAATTTTATAATCAATCTTTAATAAAGATAGAACAATCATAACAATTATAATTGAAACCAATAATGGGTTTAAAATAGCTAATTTGAATTTTCTTTTTAGTCGGATTCCTACTTCATAGCCGATCAGGCTGATAGCTGCTCCGAAAAATAAAAAATCGCCGATTGTATGATTCATTGCTTTATGCCTTTCTTCTTTTTGCCGGACTGAATAAAAAATTGAGTAACTTTTCCTGTCACTATCATAACAATGACCGTAGAAAATGTAGTGATTACCAGAAAAGGGATAAGAATGGGACGAAGGATGCCCCAGGAATCCAAAAGCCCCACAGCTGCCGGAATGAACATTAAGGGCATGATTTCTAATAAAAAGTCACTTGCTTGTTCTACTGCTTCTAAAGGAATTGATTTTGTTTTTAACCCCAACAGCATAAGGATTAAGCCATAGATGCTGGCAGGAACCGGAAGGGGAAGAATCAGGTGTATGATTTCTCCAACCAAGGATATAAATACAATTATGCTGAATTGTCTGATGTAATTCATAATAGCCTCCTGCAAATTTTGTCGAAATTCAACTAAAGTTTATCCTAAACTCAATTACACCACTTGTCAAATGTTTTTCATAGTAAAATTTAAAATTATAATACGAATGGAATCATTCAAAAGGAGATTACGAATGTTTGGTGGCATAGAATTTAAAATTCTGTATTTTCTGCAGTCTGTCCATGCTCCATGGCTAGATGTTTTTATGCAGTATATTACCTATCTGGGGGATCATGGGTTTATATGGATTTTAATTGGGATTGTCTTTCTGTGTTACAAAAGAACCAGGAAGATGGGGATCTGTTTGCTACTATCATTGGGGATAGGCCTTTTACTTGGTAATGTGGTGCTTAAAAACATGATTGCGAGGCAAAGACCGTGCTGGATTGACAATCAGATACTACTTCTGATCCCGAACCCCAGGGATTATTCGTTCCCTTCGGGGCATTCTCTGGCAGCTTTTGAGGGATCTGTAAGTATTTGGCTTTTTCATCGTAAATGGGGAATCTGGTTCTTTTTACTAGCCACATTGATCGCATTTTCCCGCTTATATCTGTTTGTACACTTTCCGACTGATGTATTAGCAGGGATCACCATGGGAATTCTGATTGCAGTTCTGGTTCATCGCAGTATGGAAAATTTAATTGTGTCTTAAAAAATACTTGATTTCCATGCAGTCTGTGTTATACTGATTGCATTACAAAAATTGAAGAATAGCAGAGTAGACTTGTGTGCGTTAAGTGCCGGCTGAACAGGGAGTTGTCAACTGGACGAAAAGATTTTCTTGCGGTACACGAGTCGCATCCCGCTGCATCAGAAGATAGGAATTTTATCTCCGGTTGTAGTTTGAGGTCTGCAAAGGAGGTATTTTTTATGAAAAAATTAGCCACTTTGTTCACCGATTCTTACAAAGAAGTGAAATCTGTAAGAACGATTACCACTGCAGCAATGTTTGCTGCAATCGCCATGATACTTGACGTATTTTCAATCCATCTTGGGAGTTATATCAAGGTCACATTTTCCTCGATACCAAACGGTATCATAGCATATTTATTCGGACCTGTTATGGGAGGATTGTTTTCTGGCTGTCTTGATATTTTAAAGTATTTAATGAAGCCTACCGGTGCATTTTTCCCCGGATTCACCTTAGTGTCCATTTTAGCAGGGGTATTATATGGATGCATGTATTACAAAAAAAACATTACGTTAAAGAGGATTCTTGTATCTAAGTTTGTTGTTATGCTTATCTGCAATGTTATTCTTAATACCGTATGTTTGTCAATTTTGTATGGGAAGGGATTTATGATCATGCTTCCTGCAAGAATTGTCAAAAATCTGGTGATGTGGCCGATTGATTCCATGATATTTTATTCGTTGATTAAATCTATGGAGACCATAGGGGTTTTTCGAACGATAAAAGAGGCACGTTCCTTTGGGACAAAATAGCAAGAGAAAGATCTGAGTGGCGTAAAATCCTCTTCAGATCTTTCTTACTAAATCTAGTTTATATTTTCATTGGTTTATAGAAAATCCATAGACAGAAGTCCTCTTTCATACTATAATCTTAAATATCTGCAATTTAATAAAGTTGCAGAATAGCGTTGTGAAACCATAGAACGGGTAAAAGTTTTAACAATAGGAGGAGTAAAACATGAGTGAAGAAAATTGTACTCATAATTGCAATACTTGCGGAGAGAGCTGTAGCAGCAGGGAGGATGAACCGACTAGCTTTTTAGAGCCGTTAAACCCTGCCAGTACCGTTAAAAAAGTAATTGGAGTGGTAAGTGGAAAAGGAGGAGTTGGTAAGTCTTTGGTTACTGCGATGATGGCGGTAGCCATGAATGCAAAGGGACACAAGACTGCCATTTTAGATGCGGATATCACAGGGCCTTCTATTCCAAAAGCATTTGGCCTTACTGATTTGGGTGTAGGAATGACACCAACTGGCCTTATGATACCTGCAACCAGTGCAACTGGGATTGAAGTCATGTCATCTAACTTGATTCTTGATCATGAAACCGATCCTGTTATCTGGAGAGGACCAGTTATTGCAGGAGCGGTCAAACAGTTTTGGCAGGAAGCACTTTGGGAAGATGTAGATTATATGTTTGTGGACATGCCTCCTGGAACCGGTGATGTACCATTAACCGTATTCCAGTCATTGCCTTTAGATGGTATTATTATTGTAACCTCTCCCCAGGAGCTAGTTTCCATGATTGTGGCCAAGGCTGTGAATATGGCGAAGAAAATGAATATTCCCATTCTCGGTCTGGTAGAGAACATGAGTTATCTCATCTGTCCGGACTGTGAAAAGAAGATATCCGTATTTGGAGAGAGCCACATGGAAGAAGTGGCAAAAGAATATGGAATTAAAGTACTTGCTAAGATTCCCATTGATCCTAAGATTGCTGGTGCTGTGGATGCGGGCTTGGTTGAGTATCTGGAAGCACCATGGCTTAAAGAGGCAGCTGATGTAGTGGAATCGATTTAACGTTGTTTTTACATTAGAGGTATAAGTATGAAGATGAATATGAATCCAAATAGTGAATTAAACCAGTCAATTGTGAATGTTCCAAATCTGGTTTCTGTTCCAGATCCGCTTCTAAAACAAGCCTATCAGTTTCAGGAAGCAATGATGATGTATACTTGTGCAATACGTGAAGTTAAGACAAAATTGGAAGTGTTAAATGACGAGCTTTCTGTAAGAAATTCCAGAAACCCCATTGAACTTGTCAAATCCAGGGTGAAAAAACCGGTGAGTATTGTAGAAAAACTAAACCGAAGAGGGCTTCCGGTTTCACTGGAATCCATGATGGAAAACTTAGATGATGTGGCAGGGATTCGTGTGATCTGCTCCTTTCTTGATGATATTTACTCTGTGGCAGAGATGCTGACTCGACAGGACGATGTCCATATTATTGCAATTAAAGACTATATCCTCAATCCTAAGTGTAATGGTTACCGCAGCTATCATATGATTATAGAGATTCCAGTTTTTTTCTCTGACCAGAAAAAATGGATGCGGGTAGAAGTTCAGATACGTACCATTGCCATGGATTTTTGGGCAAGTCTTGATCATCAGCTTAAATATAAAAAAGAAGTTCAGGAATATTCTGAGGAAATCAGTGTTGAACTGAGAGAATGTGCAGAGGTGATTTCGCAGACGGATGATCGGATGCTCAAGATAAGAAAGAAGATTGAGCAACAGGAAATTCCGAATTCGAAATAATTATAGGAAGATGCCAGATTGTTTTCTCCATGATTGTGTTTCACTACACAAAAAGAAATGTCAGTTTATTGTGAGTTTATCCACAGTGAACTGACTTTTCTTTTTTACAGGGTATATGATTGACGTGAATCGTGTGGCAGGCTAACAGTGAAGACAGTTCCAGATTCTAAACTACTGGTAACGTGTATCTTTCCTTTGTGTCGGTTGATAATCGTCTTTGCAATTGAAAGTCCTAATCCATATCCCCCTTCTTTTCTTACGCGTGATTGATCTGTTCGGTAAAAACGCTCAAAGATGTGCTTCTGTTCATCAGAAGAGATATAATTTCCAGTATTATAAACGCTCAAAATTGCACTGTGGGTAGATTTTTTTAAGCAAACAGAAACAGAACCATCTTTTCCTGCATATTTACATGCATTATCAAGTAAGATGATAACTAACTGTTTTAGCTGAGATTCACAACCATTTATGATTATACTTGGTTCAATCTTATTTTCTAAATTTATTTTGCTTTCAAAGGCAACTGATTCAAAAAGAAGAACACCATTTAGTACGATATCGCTAAAATCTAAGGCGGTTTTAAATCGCTGATCTGTCTGGACAATACCGGCATCGGAACGAGCCAGAAAAAGGAGTTCTTCTACCAGTTGTGTCATTCGAGAGGTTTCTACCTTCGTATTAATCAGCCATTTTTCTTGTTCTTTGATGGTACAGTCTCTGTGAGAAAAGAGGATCTGCAAGTTGGCTAAAATAACGGTAAGTGGAGTTTTTAACTCATGGGATGCGTCGGCAATAAATTGATTTTGCAGTTTCCACGCAGCTTCGACTGGCTTTAGTGCCAGACGAGAAAGGTAGAGGCTTAAAATCAAAAAAAGAATGACTGCCAGGAAAAAAATCAACAAGCAGTTAATCAGAAGAGTTTTTAAGTTATTATATTCATAACTTAAATCTGCAAAACCAATTTTCGCTCCGTCTTTCGTATCAATTTTAAGATAACGAAGGGAATAATCCTTAAGAATTCCTTGGGAGGTACCCTTGTTTTCCACTAACTGTATCAATGTAGTAGCTAATTCTTTGGTTGCACTAATGTTGCGCTCATAGATTGTTTTAATGGATTGATCCCTGTTTAAATACACTACAAAAACAGGAGTAAGGGGGGGAATGTTTGCTTTTGGTTTACGGCCCAATCTTATTATATCTGGGGCTGGAGGTATCCGGTTATGATCGATGGACTGCATGAGAGACATGATTGTTTCACGCTTAAATCGGTTTACATTTGAGTAGTAAAAGACACCTATAACCACACCCAAGATGCTTATAACAAATGTCATATTAATTAATATAAATTTCAGTTTTAACTTCTTAATCATATTGTTACCTCTAAGTGGTATCCAACTTTACGAATTGTTGCAATTTCAACTTTTGACCCCACAAAGTTCAACTTCTTCCGAAGAAATGAAATATAGGCTTCTACGTTATTGTCTTCTGCTTCCGAATCATTGCCCCATACCCTAGTAATCAAAGTATCCTTAGATATGATTTTCCCCGAATTGTTCATAAGGATTTTCATTACTTCAAATTCTTTGTATCCCAAATGAATGGATTTAGAGCCACAACACAAATCATTAACAGATAAGTTTAAGGTTAAATCTCCAAAATTAATCTCTTCGAATAATACCTCACCTTGACGACGGGAGAGGGCTCGAATGCGGGCCAAAAGCTCTTCTGGGATAAACGGTTTTGTCATATAGTCATCTGCTCCATTGTCAAGGCCGGTTACCTTGTCTCTGATGTCCTCCCGAGCTGTAAGCATGAGAACTGGTGTTTGAATGTGGGCATCTCTTAGTTTATGGACCACTTGGAACCCGTTTTGTCCTGGAAGCATTACATCTAAAACAATGACATCATATTCGCCTGAAAGACCGAAATATAGGCCATCAGTCCCAGTGTATACAACATCGGCTTGGTAACGTTGTTCTTTCATAATCTGTACCAATGCTTCCGCCAATCTTCTTTCATCTTCGACAATTAGTACCTTCATGCTTAGGTTCTCCTTCTTACTTTATTAAAGGCTATTATAAGATGAGATTGCTTAAAATACAATCCAATATTTTTGTTAATTATAATATATTAGGCTTAAAATATGCTGAAATAGAGTTTCAGATTATTTTAAGCTTATAATGCTAAGATATGGTGGAAAGATGCGTAGTGGCATGATTATAGCAGAGTACCTTGTTAATATAAAAGGCAATTTAATTGACGAGAGGAGAAATTTGGATGAATGTAAGAAGAGTAGGGGCTTCCCTGGCTGTTGTTATGATAGCTACGGCGGTAAATCCTATAATTGGGGAAGCATCAACTAATTTTAATTTAAGGAAAAAAGTAATCGGAGTTTCGGGTATTATGAATGTCACAAGTATAAATACAATGGTGACAAGAGGGGAATTTTCCAATATGCTGGTGAACGCTTCGTCATTTAGAAGCACGGTAAATGGTGTTAGCAACACCTCTGTTTTTGCTGATGTGAATAGAGAACATGAATATGCAGCTTCAATTCGCATTGCGGCAGAACAAGGCTGGATGAGCGGATATCTGGGTGGGGATTTCAAGCCGAATGAATACATAACACTTCAAGACGCTGTGAAAGGGATATTGAGACTTTTGGAGTATGAAAATTCCGATTTTACCGGAGATCAGACGGGATCTAGACTTTCTAAATATCATTTTTTGGAACTGGATGAAAATATTAATAAAGATGCGCAAGAAATTCTAAAAAAGGAAGACTGTATCAACTTATTCTATAATCTTCTAAAGACAGACACTAAATCCGGTACCATGTTTGGTAAGAGTCTGGATTGCGAACTTACGGAGGAGGGGGAGATTAATCCTTTAACTATGGTAGATAACAGCCTGAAAGGACCGAAAGTTGTCAGAAGTAAGAGCAGACTTAACTCCTATTTACCATTTAAACTAAAAGAGGCTAATGTTTATCTTGACGGAGAGGCAGTATCAAAATCCAGTGACGCGATTGATGTTGCACTTGAAAGTTCAGATGGTGTACTAATATACTATCACCAGCTTTCCAAGACTGTATGGCTCTACACAGTTGGAACTGAAAATGAAAGCGGTCGTTCTGCTGTATTTGGAGAGATAAGTAATATAGTTTATGATTCCACCGATTTAATGACACCGAGCGCTATCATACTGGATGACGGCAATACGTATGAGTTGGCCGGCACTGATATGCAGTTTGCTTTTTCTTCTTACGGAGATTTCAGGGTGGGTGATACGGTAAACTTGATTTATACATTATCAACTGACAGTGAAGGGAATGAAACACGATCTGTCATTGATTATATAGAAGATTAACAGGAGAAGCAGGAATGAAAAAAATCATCCAGAAAATATTTAAAAAAAAGAAAAAAACAAACCGTAAAAAAGGGAAAAAGGTCTTAATCATTCTAATTATTATACTTGTGGCTCTAGCAGGGATTTTTGCAGCATTTAATTTTGAAAAATCCAAAAAAGCTTCTTCAGAGTCAAAAAGCGTTCGAACGGCCACGGTGACTAAACGAGATATTACTTCTGAGCTTTCATCTTCTGGGACAATTTCTCCAAAAGATACCTACGATATTACATCCCTGGTTGAAGGCGAGGTGGTTACGGCAGATTTTGAAGAAGGGGATGAGGTGACGAAGGGTCAGGTCCTCTATCAAATTGATACCTCTTCTAAGGAATCGGAGTTGACTTCAGTGAAAAACACTCTAGACAGAGCGCAGGAAACTTACGAAATTGATTTGGGCGATTATAACACTGCTTTAAGTGATTATAGTGGGAACACCTATAAATCGACGGAGAGTGGTTACATAAAGTCCCTGTCGATTAAGGAAGGAGACAAAGTCAGCAATGGTACAAGTATTGCTGATGTATACGATGATAAAACTATGAAAATAAAAGTCCCTTTCCTGACAGGTGATGCGGTCCAGATGGCAGCTGGGAATCCGGCGACTTTAACTATGACAGATACCGGTGAACAAATTAATGCAGTTGTTACTTCAGTTAGCAGTATGGAGGTCACGTTAACCGGCGGTCGCATTGTCCGTTATGTAACCATAGATGTAACGAATCCAGGAGGTCTTACTACGGAAAGTGCGGCAACAGCAATAGTGGGAGATTTTGTCTGCAGTATGGAGGCAACGTTTGAGCCAAAACTCGAAACAACTATGGTGGCAGATTTGTCGGCCAGTGTGGAAGTCGGAAGTCTCTTAGTTCATGAAGGAGATTATGTGTCAAAAGGAACCCCTATTTTTAAAATGGAGAGTAAGTCTGCAGAAAAGTTATTACGTACTTATAAAGATACTTTAGAGAAGGCCCAGTCGACCCTTGAATCAGCAAAAAGTAGCCTGGAAAGTACTCAGGACACATATGACAACTATACAATTACTGCTCCTATTTCCGGAAGAGTCATTGCGAAGTCTGTGAAAGCAGGGGATAAAATTACCAAAAGTTCAAGTGGAAGCACAACCCTCTCTGTTATTTATGATATGTCCAATTACACGTTTGAGATGTCAGTGGATGAGTTGGATGTAAAATCCGTTAAAGTGGGTCAGGACGTAGTTGTTACAGCAGATGCGGTAAGCGATAAGTCTTTTTCTGGCACAGTCACCAATGTGAGTCTGGAAAGCTCTGCTTCGAATGGAGTTACCAATTATCCGGTTACAGTCACGTTAAATGACGGTTTGGATGAATTACTTCCGGGTATGAATGTGGACGGAGTAATTATTCTGGCTGAGGCAAAAGATGCGTTAACTGTGCCCGCTGATTCTGTAAAGCGTGGAAATGAGGTTTATGTAAAGGATGAAACGGTGAAAGAAGCTCAGGGTGATATTCCGGCTGGCTTCCGCGCTGTGGAGGTTACCACTGGCTTGATTAACGATGATTATGTGGAAATTACCAGCGGTTTGGAAGAAAATGAGGAAGTTTATGTTGCAGAATCTACTGTTCGTACCACTCAGGATACGATGATGCCAGGCGGTATAGGTGGAGTCGGTGGTGGCATGGGCGGTGGCCCCAGAGGTGGTGGCGGCGGATCCCAAAGGAAGTAGGAGGTGGAGAAAGTGGAAGAACCTTTAATTGAATTAAATAATATCTATAAAATTTACCAGATGGGCGACGAAGAGGTCCGTGCAAACGACGGAGTAACTTTAACCATCACTCGTGGAGAATTTGTGGCTATAGTAGGAAAATCTGGAAGTGGAAAGTCCACGCTTATGAATATCATCGGCGCCCTGGATGTTCCAACTTCAGGAGAATACTTATTAGGGGGAGCGGATGTAGGTAGAATGTCCGATAACCAGCTGGCTCAGATTCGGAATAAGATGATAGGTTTTATATTCCAGCAGTATAATCTTCTACCAAAATTAAATCTTTTGGAAAACGTGGAACTTCCCCTTTTATACGCAGGAGTGGGAACGGGGGAACGGAAGGAGCGTGCTATGGCCTCTCTAGAACGGGTAGGCTTGGAAGAAAAATGGAGAAATCTTCCTAACCAGCTATCTGGAGGTCAGCAGCAAAGAGTCTCTATTGCCAGAGCTCTGGCAGGTAATCCTTCCCTTATTCTTGCAGATGAACCTACAGGAGCATTGGATTCCAAAACCAGCCGAGGGGTTTTGGATTTTTTAAAGAAGCTAAACGATGAAGGGAATACGATTGTTATGATTACACACGACAGTACCATAGCGTTAGAGGCCAGACGTGTGGTTCAGGTACATGATGGCAAAATTAATTTCGATGGAGACGTAAATGAATATTCTGCAATCCTTTAAAATGGCTCTTAAGAGTATCTGGGGGAATAAGATGCGTTCCTTCCTCACCATGCTTGGAATCATTATAGGTGTGGCGTCGGTCATCATTCTGGTAAGCCTTGTGAATGGACAAATGTCTTATATGACAGAAAGTTTTGCCAGTATGGGAACCAACCAGATTAATGTTAATGTATCAAATCTCTCAACCAGATATGTAACCGTGGATGAGATGTATAAATTTTATGATGATCACACGGATTTATTTGACCATATGACTCCCAATGTTTCATTATCTTCTACAATAAAAAATGGAACGGAATCCACCACGGATACGACTGTAACAGGTGTTAGTGAGGACTATCTGACAATGAAGGATCAGACCCTTGATGCTGGTCGTTTCCTTCAGTATCCTGATATTATATCTAGACAAAAGGTGTGTGTGGTAGGTTATTATGTGGCCTGGGAATTATATGGAGGCGTGGACAAAGCAATTGACCAAACCATAAAAATAGATGGCTACGCTTACCGGATTGTTGGGGTGATTTCAAGACAAGATGATGATGAACTGGAAGCTGGTGGTTCGGATGACGTGTTATATCTTCCCTATAGCTGTGCAGCTAAAATGAACAATAGTTCTCAAATTAGCAGTTTTATTTTTTCTACCGCTGATATGGATCATACGACGGAAGCAAAAAAAACGATTAATGATTT
Organism: Clostridium sp. E02; assembly: GCF_003833015.1. Taxonomy (GTDB): domain Bacteria; phylum Bacillota; class Clostridia; order Lachnospirales; family Lachnospiraceae; genus Lacrimispora. The sequence goes on along the minus strand of NZ_RJLQ01000032.1, from coordinate 19,202 downwards.
ATTGTTGGGAATTTTTAAAGATGATAATTTATACCGAGTAACAGCGATGAATGAGCTATTGGATTCCTTAGATTCTATGATTTCTATGATGTCTATGTTGCTTGGAGGCATTGCTGGGATTTCTCTTCTGGTTGCAGGAGTAGGTGTTATGAATATCATGCTGGTATCGGTAACGGAACGTACTAGAGAAATCGGAGTCCGGAAAGCTCTAGGGGCGAAGAAACATAATATTATGCAGCAATTTGTAATAGAGGCAGCTGTTACCAGTTCTCTTGGAGGTGTTGTCGGGATCGTAATAGGTTCGATTGCTACCACACTCATAGGAACTGCGATGGGAATGACTGCTACCCCCACGCCGAGTGCCGTAATTATTTCCTTCAGTGTTTCAGTGGGAATCGGTTTGCTATTTGGTTATATGCCGGCAAGCCGGGCTGCTAACTTAAATCCCATTGATGCCCTGCGCAGTGAATAACAATCTAATATATTCTTGCAAAAGTTACATATCAGTGTTACTATTTGCATAGTACAAAAGGAGTGGCTCATAAAAGGGTTGCTCCTTTTGCAACGAAATAAATGGGAATGGAAGGACATTATATGAAAGTTATTGATATGCATTGCGATACGATTTCAAAGCTGTACGAATGGAAAGAAGAAGGGAAGATTTGTTCCATATTAAAAAATGACTGCCATATTGATCTGAAAAGAATGAAAAAGGGAGATTACTATTTGCAGAATTTTGCGTTATTTACAGAACTAAAAAAGCAGGAGCATCCCTTTGAATATTGTATGGAACTTCTGGATCTTTTTTATACAGAACTGGAGGCATATCCGGATTTAATTGGGATCGTAACGTCGTATCAGGATATCGATAAGAATCAGAATAAGGGGAGGATGTCAGCGATGCTGACCATCGAAGAAGGTGGAGTTTGCCAGGGAAAACTTGCATTTTTAAGGAACTTTTACCGTCTTGGTGTCCGTATGATGACTCTGACTTGGAACCATAAGAATGAACTGGCGTATCCCAACCGGATCTGGGTGGAGAATGAGGAAGCATTTTTTGAACCGGATACGGAACACGGTTTGACAGAAACGGGTATTTTGTTTGTGGAAGAGATGGAAAGGCTGGGAATGATCATTGATCTTTCTCATTTATCGGATGCAGGTATTTATGATGTGTTCCAGTATACACAAAAGCCATTGGTTGCCAGTCATTCCAATGCAAGAAGCATTGCCTCTAATCCCAGAAATCTGACCGATGATATGATCCGAAAACTGGCAGACAGGGGGGGAGTGACTGGCATTAATTATTGTGCGGACTTTCTATATAATTGGAAAAGGGGAGAGTCTTCAATTAGTCGGGTGGAGGATATGGTGAAACATATGAAACATCTAAAAAAGGTAGGTGGGATTCATTGTATCGGGCTGGGATCTGACTTTGATGGGATCGGTGGAAATTTGGAAATGCGGTCTCCAGAAGATCTGCCTCTTTTAGAAAAATTTATGAAAAAAGAAGGATTTAGTGGGCGGGAGATTGAAGCAGTCTTTTTTGGAAATGTATTACGTGTCTATAAGGAAATTTTACAGTAAGATAAAAATTTACATAAAATTTACAAACATATGTATAATACTTTACATAGATTTGATATGATACTTACATAACATGACTTGTCATGAAACTCAGGAGGAAGAGATGTCAATTACGGATATACAAATGCTATTTAAATTCATAGGAGGACTGGGGATGTTCCTCTATGGAATGGATTCTATGGCAAATGGTCTTCAAAAGTCTGCTGGTCATAAATTGCAACAGCTTTTAGGAGCATTGACCAACAACCGAATTATGGGAGTATTGTTAGGAACCTGTATCACAGCGATCGTTCAAAGCAGCTCTGCCACTACGGTTATGGTAGTCGGTTTTGTTAATGCAGGAATCATGAACTTGCAGCAGGCAGTGGGAATTATCATGGGTGCGAATATTGGTACGACAGTTACTAGCTGGATCGTGTCTATGAGTGAATGGGGAGAGATGTTAAAACCAGAGTTTTTTGCGCCTGCCTTGGTGGGACTTGGTGCCCTATTTAGTCTATTCTCTAAAAACCAAAAGAAAAAACAGGCAGGAGAAATTCTAGTTGGGTTCGGTGTTTTATTTATTGGACTTAATTTTATGTCCGCTTCCATTATTCCATACCGCAATGCTCCTATATTTGCCCAGGCGTTTACAGCTCTTGGAAAAAATCCTATATTGGGAATTCTTGCGGGTCTTATTGTTACTGGTGTCATACAAAGTTCTTCAGCCTCAGTTGGTATCTTGCAAACACTCGCATTGAATGGAATTGTAAACTGGCAATCCGCAATTTTTATTACGCTTGGTCAGAATATAGGTACCTGTGTCACTGCACTGCTTTCTAGTCTTGGAGCGAATAAAACAGCAAAAAGAGCGGCAGCCATTCATTTGATGTTTAATTTGGCTGGAGCGATTATATTTGGAATTGTGATGTTTATATTTTTCCAGATCCATCCTGTATTGGCAATCTCAAGAATTAGTAGTGTGGAGATATCCATATTTCACACCATATTTAATGTAAGCAATACCATAATCTTATTCCCATTTGCAGCACTTTTAGTAAAACTTTCCGGAATGCTGATCAAGGATGAAGAAAAAGAGGAGCAAAGTTCTGAAGGTGTCATGAGACGGCATTTGGATGAAAGAATCTTAGAGACTCCTTCCTTTGCCATAGAAAACGTGAATCATGAAGTTGTAAATATGGGATATGCTGCATTGGAAAATTTTGATCTAGCAGAGGAAGCTTTGCTTGGAAATAACAAATCAGATATCCAGTTAGTAGAACAAATGGAGCAAAAAATTGATGAGTATGAAAAAATTCTAACCGAGTATTTAATCAAAATCAACAATCAATCCCTGAATGAAGAACAGCATATATCGGTGAAGAATCTATTCTATACAATCAGTGATTTTGAACGTGTCAGTGACCATTGTGAGAACTTGTCAGAGCTGGCTGCAGAAAAGGCGGAACGCAAGATTGTCTTTTCAGAAGAAGCAAAAAATGAGATGAAGGAGATGTTTCACGCGGTAAGAAAGTCGCTGGAATCGTCTATTAAAGCAAGAGAGACCACAGACATGTCATTGGTACGTGCAGTCGTTCAAAGTGAAGAAAACGTAGACAGTTTGGAAGAAGATTTAAGAGAACGTCATATTGAACGATTGTCCAATCAGACTTGTAAACCAGAAAATGGAGTAATATTCTTAGATGCATTAAGCAATTTGGAAAGAATTTCCGATCATGCGCATAACATTGCGAGTTACGTGAAAGAAGAGATGTAAAAAAGTAGAACTAGCATGATTTTGTCTTGCCAGGAAGGGAGAATGTATGGAAAGAATTTATGTAATAGAGGATGACGATAACATAAGAGATTTGATAAAAATAGCGTTGGAAGGCTTTGGTTATGAAGTATCTGCATTTGAGATGGCAGAGGAGTCTCTAAAACATATGGAAGCAGACAAGCCATCCCTAGCAGTATTTGATTTAATGCTGCCTGGGATGGATGGAATGGCTGCGATTCGAAAAATCCGTAAAAATGAATCTTTAAAAGACACTCCCATTCTGGTCTTGACTGCTAAGGATCGAGAATTTGATAAAGTGGCAGGACTAGATGGAGGTGCCGATGATTATATGACAAAACCTTTTGGGGTCATGGAACTGGCAGCTAGGATCCGTAGCTTGCTACGTCGTAGTACTAGAGGACAGGCATCAGAGGAAGAACTAGAACGATATTGTCTGAATCTGAATAAAAAAACCAGAGAAGTCTATTGTGAAGCAAAAAAAGTAGAGCTTACGTTAAAGGAATTTGACTTATTGCAATATCTTATGGAAAATCATAATAAGGTGGTAACCAGAGATGAGCTGCTGAATCATATATGGGGTTACGATTATGATGGTGAAACCAGAACTCTTGATATGCATATTCGAACGCTTCGTCAGAAACTTGGAGAAAACGGTGGTTCCTGTATTAAAACCATTCGGGGTGTAGGATATCGATTTATTAAGACAGAAGGGTAATGCAGGAGGCGGATTCATTTGGTATGTGGAGGAAAGTATGAAAAAAGCTATATTTAAAAAATTTATCCAAATTATACTAGTCGTGCTGGTACTCAGCAGTTCTATTTTTTATATTGCGTCGAGCAGTGCGCTTCTTAAAAACTCTAAGAATGATATGCGGTATACATTAAAAGCAATGGATGAAGTTCTGGACTATTCTGCTGATGTTAAAGCTGAAATTGCAAAGATGAAAACGACTCTGAATGACAATCAGAGTCGTTTTACCATTATTCGTATGGATGGGAGTGTGATCGCTGATACAGGGGATGTACCAGTGGAGTTATTGGATAATCACAAGGAAAGGGAAGAAATTAAAGAAGCTAAATCAGCAGGTGTTGGAACCTCTAGGAGGTATTCTCATACGCTAAAAGAAAATATGCTCTATGTGGCAGTTCGTTCTTCCAGGGCGGACTATATTTTGCGTATGGCGATTCCATATACAGGAATGAAAGAATATCTGATGTTGCTGCTTCCCGCAGTTTGGCTGAGTTTTCTTGTTGCGCTTCTCTATTCCGCCTTTTCCGCAGACAGCTTTGCGGAATCCATCACCAGACCATTAAAGGAGATATCTCAGGAAATGCGAAAGGTAAATGGCGATTATACGGATTTGTCTTTTGAGACATATCAATATCCAGAGATAAATATTATTGCGGATACCACCACGAAAATGTCTAAAAATGTCAAAGATTATCTAACTCAAATTGAACTGGAAAAACAGATTCGCCAGGAATTTTTCAGTAATGTTTCTCACGAATTGAAAACACCAATTACATCTGTTCAGGGGTATGCAGAATTATTAGAAAGTGGTATCATACAGGATGAAGATCAAAAAATAGACTTTTTAAGAAGAATCAAGAAAGAAGCCTCCAACATGAACAGCCTGATCAATGATATTTTAATGATTTCACGGCTTGAGACAAAGGAAGCGGAAGTGTTAAAAAGTGATGTACGCCTATCCATTTTGGTGGAGGATATCATTGATTCCATTAAACCTCTTGCGGCAACCCGTGAGGTTTTGGTTCATACGGATTGCAAACCGATCTGCATCTATGCCAATGGACAGCAGATGAAAGAACTGATTGGGAATCTTATTACAAACGCTGTAAAATATAATAAGCCTGGTGGGGAAGTTTGGGTCACTGTAACGGAAGAGGACCGAAATTTGCTTATAAAAGTAAAGGACGACGGAGTGGGAATTCCAAAGGAATCTCTTGGACGTATTTTTGAACGGTTTTATCGGGTGGATAAAGGCAGAAGCAAGAAACAGGGTGGAACGGGGCTTGGACTTTCTATCGTAAAGCACATCGTGAATTTTTACCATGGCACCATATCGGTACACTCTGTTTTAGACATTGGAACAGAATTTGTGGTTAAGATTCCTCTATAGGGGTAATTATAAAACAGACGAAGAATTAAAAAGGAGTGAACTATGGAAGCATATGTTTTGACCTGTTGTTCAACAGCAGATATGGATAAAGAATTTTTTTTAGACCGCCAGATTCCCTACGTTAGTTTTCACTTTACCATTGACGGGGAGACTTATCCGGATGATCTGGGGGAAAGTTATTCCCTGAGTCAATTTTATGACCAGATTAAAAAAGGATCAAAACCCACAACTTCTCAGGTCAATATAGTGGAATATTGCGAATTTTTCGAGCCAATTCTAAAGCAGGGGAAAAATATACTTCATGTCACTTTATCTTCTGGTATATCCGGAACCTATAACTCTGCCTGTGCAGCAGCTTCCGAGATGCGTACAAAATATCCAGACAAAAAAATTGTTGTATTAGATTCCCTTGGTGCATCCTCTGGGTACGGTCTTTTGATTGATGCGATCGCGAATTTTAGAGATCAGGGACTGGGTCTTGAAGAGACAGCTGAATGGGTTCTAAATAAACGCTTAACCGTTCACCACTGGTTTTTTTCTGCTGATTTAAGCAGTTTTAAGCGAGGGGGACGGATTTCTGCAACTTCTGCGATGTTGGGGACTGTACTTAATATATGCCCACTTATGACTATAAACGATTCCGGACAACTAGTTCTCAAACAAAAGATCCGTACAAAGCATAAGGCAATTCGGGAAATGGTGAAGCAGATGGAACTTCATGCAGACCATGGAGAAAATTACGATGGGCCCTGTTTCATATCCCATTCGGCTGCTGTCGATGATGCCAGAGAAGTGTCAGCTCTCATCGAAGATAGATTTCCTCATCTAAAAGGGAACATTGTAATTCACGAAATTGGAACGGTGATTGGCTCCCACACTGGACCAGGTACGGTAGCGTTGTTCTTCTTTGGCGATGTAAGGGGAGAGTGAGTGCTTATTAATCTCCTGTAATTGTAGCAATCAGACGATTGGGGAGACATACAATGCTTTCCCCTGTATGATTGATCGTCCCTTGATGTACGCAGATCTTGTCAGGACAGGAGGCTTCGGAAACATGGACAGTCCCATTTTTTATAATGATCCGATTGGTTCCATTGTTGTAGCCTTTTACTACAAAATCAGCATCTTGATCTAGATTTTTTGTCTCAATTATTTCCCCATCTACAGATATCGTCACCTGCCGTGCTGGTTTTGAGAAAAGAAAGTGATTTACCAACAGCAGGATACAAGATATTATGATTATAACAACAATTAAAATAACTTCTTTTTTCTTTTTCTTTAATTCCATAGTTAAAAATCCTCTTATACATAATTTTGATTTTCTTGAGATCCATCCGTACTATTGGCTGGATTAAGAATGGCTACAATTATATCATATAATTTTTATTCCTACCATATAATTAAAATTTTATAAATTGATTGCTGAACCTGAACGAGTATGTTAAAATATAATCAAACTTTATAACATAGGAGGAATTATGATTAAAGGTAACGCAAAGAGAAATGGATATATTGGGCTGGGAGCGATGATACTACTTGCTGGCGCTACTATTTTTGGGTCTGACCCCCTTTATAAGGCAATTGATCATGTAGTTAGACCAGAATTATACACATCAGGCACTTATACAGGTACCACTGAAGGATATGGAGGTATCGTAACCGCAAAGGTAACTGTATCAAATAAAAGCATGGAATTCATCGAAGTAGTAGGAGAGAAAGAAACACTTCTAGATATGGTATTGCCTAAACTTACGGATTCCATTCTTGCCAGTCAATCTACAGAGGTTGATGCTGTTTCAGGTGCTACAATAAGCAGCAACGCAATAAAGGAAGCGGTTGGATTAGCACTTGCCCAGGCGAGAGGCGAAGAGGTTGAAACAAAACCTGAGTCAGAACAGGCTGAAGAATCGAACGAACAAGGTGAGTCTACCCTAAAAGATGGAACATACTCCTACGAAGCGCCTGAATTCACCGATAGTGGTTATAAAGATCAAGTCTCCATGACAATCAAGGATAATACAATAACTGCTTTGGCTTGGGACTGTATTGACGAAGAAGGAAATAAAAAGAGCCAGTTATCTATGGATGGAGCGTACGTTATGACAGAAGACGGTCCGAAGTGGCATGAGCAGGCGGAATCTGTTGTAAGTTATGTATTGGATCACCAGTCTTTAGAAGGATTGCTGAATCAAGAAGGATATACAGATTCCATCGCATCCGTAAGCATTAATCTAGAGGGATTTGCAACGGGAGTAAAAGACTGCCTCAGTCAGGCATCTGCAGAGAAGGAACCAGCAACCAGTGGATTAAAAGAGGGAACTTATTCTTACGAATCGCCTGAATTCACCAAGAGTGGTTATAAAGATCAGGTCTCTATGACAATCAAGGATAACACAATTACTGCTTTGACTTGGGACTGCATCGACGAAGAAGGAAATAAAAAAAGCCAGTTATCCATGGATGGAGCGTACGTTATGACAGAAGACGGTCCGAAGTGGCATGAGCAGGCGGAATCCGTTGTAAGTTATGTATTGGATCACCAGTCTTTAGGAGGATTGCTGAATCAAGAAGGATATACAGATGCCATCGCATCCGTAAGCATTAATCTAGAAGGATTTGCAACGGGAGTAAAAGACTGTCTCAGTCAGGCATCTGCAGAGAAAGAACCAGCAACCAATGGATCAAAGGCTGGATCTTATTCCTACGAATCGCCCGAATTCACCGAGAGCGGTTATAAAGATCAGGTCTCCATGACAATCAAGGATAATACAATAACTGCTTTGACTTGGGACTGCATCGACGAAGAAGGAAATAAAAAGAGCCAGTTATCCATGGATGGAGCGTATGTAATGACAGAGGACGGTCCGAAGTGGCACGAGCAAGCGGAATCTGTTGTGAGTTATGTATTGGATCACCAGTCTATAGAAGGATTGCTGAATCAAGAAGGATATACAGATGCCATTGCATCTGTAAGTATTAATCTAGAAGGATTTGCAACGGGAGTAAAAGACTGCCTCAGTCAGGCGGACCAATAAATAATTATCATAAGAACCCGGAAGTCGACAGAGTGTAATGTCGCTTTCGGGTTTTTTCTTTTACATCATGAAAGATGTGTGATAAAATAAGCGTGAAATGCGACGTAAAAGGAGAAATTTTATGAATAAAAATAAATCAGCAAAATTCGCTGCAGTCTATGGGATGCTGATTGCTTTGGCCTTTGTTCTTAGTTTTATTGAGAGTTTGATTCCTATTTCTCTTGGGATTCCAGGTGTAAAGCTGGGACTGGCCAATCTGGTTACAATTGTTGGACTATACACCATAGGAATCAGGGGGACTGTGGTGATTTCTTTGCTTCGAATTGTGTTGGTAGGGTTTACATTTGGAAATATGTTTGCTCTATTCTATAGTCTGGCTGGTTGGGGATTAAGTCTCTTTACTATGGCTGTTTGTAAAAAATTTAACTGGTTTGGGACTACTGGAATTAGTATATTGGGAGGAATCGCTCATAACATTGGGCAGATCTGTGTGGCATCTATCGTGGTTCAGCAGGTGGGTATTTTTTACTATCTTCCAATGTTGTTGCTAGCAGGTACAGTTGCGGGATTGGTGATTGGATTATTAGGGGGACTTATTATTACTAGAATCAATCATATTATTAAAAACTATATGAATTAAGGAATGGATGATATGGAAGGGGAAACAAATGATTGACGTGGCAATCAAAAAACTAGTAGAGTATGGGGTGGAGGTTGATTTTATCGTTTTCTTTTGATATTGGCTTTATTTTTGTTTCACAATAGAAAGATTGTGAGTGTATCAGATAGAATGATGTTTGTATTCGTTGCCTCTTTGAGTTATATTCTAATGGGAAGAGATGGAAACATCTTAACCTAAAAGAATAATAAAACCGGTCAGATGACCGAAGGAGACAAAACAAGAATCATGAAGCAGACAGAAAATAAAGTACTGAGAACGCTTATGGAGTATGGACTTATAACACTCAGTATCTGGGTTATGGTAATCGGAATTTACTTTTTCAAATTTCCAAACAATTTTGCATTTGGAGGTATCACTGGTTTTTCGACCGTTATCAGTGCATTTACTCACTGGTCGCCGGGTGAGTTTACAACCATTGTGAATACGATTTTATTAATCGTTGGATTTTTATTTTTAGGGCGGGGATTTGGGATTAAAACGGTTTACGCCAGTGTCTTGATGTCTGTATTTTTGTATCTATTGGAACATCTGTGTCCCTTGTCAAGACCATTGACGACAGAACCGCTTCTGGAGTTGATCTTTGCCATATTGCTGCCAAGTGTGGGATCTGCCATTTTGTTTAGCGTTGGAGCTTCTAGTGGAGGAACAGATGTTATTGCAATGATTCTAAAGAAGTTTACAAGTTACAATATTGGAACGGTGCTTTTACTAGTTGACGTCGCCGCTGTTATTATGGCATATTTTGTATTTGGACCTGAGACAGGATTATTTTCTACTCTGGGGCTCTTAGCAAAATCCCTCGTGATTGATGATGTCATTGAAAACATCAATTTGTGTAAGTGTTTCAGTATCATATGTGATGATCCGACACCTATATGTGAGTATATTATACACGGTCTTAATCGGAGTGCAACGGTTTATGAAGCACAGGGAGCGTTCACTCATCACAAAAAGACAGTGATACTAACAACAATGAAACGATCTCAGGCACTCAAACTGAGAAATTATATACGTAATGTGGAGCCGTCTGCATTCATTTTAATTTCAAATTCCAGTGAAATCATTGGAAAAGGATTTATGACCAATTAAACGGCTGAACCGGAGAATGAATTTCTCCGGTTTTTTATGTTATAGGAAATCCCTCACAGACTGGTTTTATTTCGTCAAAATTCACAAAAATCACTTTAATGCTTTAAAAACGCATAAAATTAATGTAATAAAATTGACGAGGAATATATTTTGTAGTATCATACGAATAAGTTCAAGACAAGACTAGTTATTTAAGGAAGAGGAGAGATGATTATGAAAAAAATGACAAAAGCAATATCTCTGGTATTATCGGGCTTTTTGATGTTATCCCTTGCGGGCTGTGCCAATGCAGACCCGGAAAAATCAGATTCAAAAAAAGGATCGGAAGCAGAGATTACACAAACAGATAAGATGAGTGAAGAAGAAACCCAGACAGAAAAAACTGCTGAGGGAAAGTCATATACGATCGGTGTATTACAGTTGGTTCAACATGCAGCACTGGATGCTTCTAATCAGGGCTTTGTAAAGGCATTAGATGATGCAGGTCTTAACTATACCATTGACCAACAGAATGCTTCTGGAGATCAGTCTACCTGTCAGACGATTGCCAGTAAGCTAGTAAATGATGGAGATGATTTGATTCTGGCTATCGCAACTCCGGCAGCACAGGCAGTTGTAGGAAACACAAGTGACATACCGGTTTTAATAACAGCAGTCACAGATCCTGCCTCTTCTGATTTAGTAGAAAGTAACGATGCCCCTGCTGGGAATGTAAGTGGTACGTCTGATTTAACTCCTGTAAAAGAACAAATCGCTTTGCTTAAAAAGATTCTTCCAGATGCAAAGACAGTAGGAATTCTTTATTGTACTGCCGAATCTAACTCAGGTATACAAGCAGAGATGGCAAAAAAGGCAATTGAAGCAGAGGGAATGACGGCTGTAGATTATACGGTATCAAGCTCCAATGAGATTCAAACGGTGGTTACTTCTATGGTTGGAACGGTTGATGCCATTTATGCGCCGACAGACAACACCATTGCGGCTGGTATGACTACCGTTGCTATGGTAGCCAATGACAATGGGATTCCCACAATTTGCGGAGAAGAAGGAATGGTGAAAGCCGGTGGTCTGGCTACTTATGGAATTAACTACTATGAACTTGGCTATTTAACCGGCCAGCAAGCGGTTAAAATTCTAAAAGACGGGGCAGATATTTCAACAATGCCAATTGAATATTTACCAATCGAAAAGTGTGAATTAACTGTGAATGAAGAAACAGCCAAATCATTAGGGATCGACGTGTCAAATCTTGAATAGGATAGATGCCAGAAGAGCATTTTTTATGTAAGGCATTTATACCTAAAAGAAAGATACGGAGGAATGATATATGAGTGGTTTACTAGTATCTTTACAAGATGCAATGGTTCAGGGGGTTTTGTGGGGAATCATGGTTTTGGGTGTGTATATCACATTTAAGCTATTGGATATTGCGGATTTAACGGTAGACGGAAGCTTTGCCCTGGGAGGTTGTGTTTGCGCGGTGATGATCCTTAATTTCAAGGTAGATCCGTGGATTGCACTTTTAGCAGCGACATTGGCAGGTATGGCGGCGGGAGCGGTAACTGGATTGTTACATACCGTCTTTGAGATTCCGGCGATTCTGGCAGGTATTTTATCTCAAATTGGTTTGTGGTCTATCAATCTTAGGATTATGAGCGGGAAGAGCAACATTCCATTGTTAAAGACAAAGACCATATTTTCTCAGTTTATTACTAGTATGGGTATGAATAAACAAGCAGGTTCCATTGTAATTGGAATCGGAGTATCTATCGTAGTGATTGTTTTTCTTTATTGGTTTTTTGGAACCGAGATTGGGAGTGCTATGCGGGCAACTGGTAATAATGAGGCCATGATCCGGGCACAGGGAGTAAACTCTAATTTCACCAAGCTTTTGGCGCTGATGATCAGCAATGGACTGGTAGGCTTGTCGGGAGGGCTTGTCTGCCAAAGCCAAAAATTTGCGGATATTAATATGGGGACTGGTGCCATTGTAATCGGTCTTGCTGCGATTGTAATTGGAGAAGTTTTAATGGGGAGACTTTTATCCTTTGGAAGTAAGCTTGCTTCGGCGGTAGCGGGTTCTGTGATCTATTTTCTCATCCGTGCGATTGTACTTCGAATGGGAATGAATGCCAATGACATGAAGTTGTTATCTGCAGTAATTGTAGCAGTAGCACTATGTGTTCCTGTGATCGTAAGAAAATATCGCCTATCAAAATCTTATACAGAAGGAGGGGTATAACTATGCTGATAATCCAGAATGTTAAAAAAACGTTTCATAAGAATACCATTAACGAAAAAAAGGCATTGAACGGCATAGACCTCCAATTAAATGAGGGGGACTTTGTTACGGTTATCGGAGGAAATGGTGCAGGAAAATCCACCATGTTAAATATGATAGCCGGGGTATACCCCATTGATTCCGGTAAGATTAGCATTGACGGAGTGAATATCTCCAGACTGCCAGAATACAAAAGGGCCAAATTTATTGGAAGAGTATTTCAAGATCCTATGATGGGCACAGCAGCTGGAATGGAAATTCAGGAAAATATGGCACTTGCCTACCGGAGAGGAAAGCAGAGAGGATTGGCATGGGGAATCAGATCGGAAGAAAAGAAATTCTATCAAAATGCACTTTTAAAACTAGGGCTTGGCTTGCAGAATCGCATGACCAATAAAGTGGGACTTCTTTCTGGGGGACAGCGTCAGGCGCTCACCCTTTTAATGGCGACGCTTCAAAAGCCTAAGCTATTACTTTTGGATGAACATACCGCAGCGCTGGACCCTAAGACAGCCAGAAAGGTACTTGAAATTACGCAAGAAATCGTAAAGGAACAAAATCTGACTACGCTTATGATTACCCATAATATGAAGGATGCCATACACATCGGCAATCGTTTGGTTATGATGCACGAAGGACGGATCATTTATGATGTGTCAGGAGAAGAGAAAAATAAGCTGGAAGTGGAAGATTTGTTAAAAAGATTTGAAGAAGCGAGTGGGGAAACGTTTACGAACGATCGTATGATGCTGGCAAAATGAGTATGATTTGTTAAAGACTGAAGACGGATTCATGACGTTTTCAGTCTTTTTTGATCTATAGAGTCAAAACTCCCCATAAAAAGATGTTACAGGATTTTTTGTAGAAAAATGAAATGTTATTAATTCTGTAACACAATCTTAATAATTTTTTGCCAGTCTTGTGTCGCAAAACCTCATATTTTATGCTATACTTAGGCAGATAGGCTCATAGTCTGAATCGGTAAAACGTAAGAATATATGAGGATGGAGAGAAAATACAGAATGGAAAACAACAACGAAAAGAAAGATTATATCATTCGTTTGGATAAGGCAAGGAAGAAACGTGGAAATAAGGATTATAAAAAGTTTTTGGTTATCGCAGGTGCGGTCGTTTTATGCGCAGTCATTGTTACTGCAACTAGTATATCGGTAAAGAAATTCAGGCAGATAAAGCCAGTCGTTGCCACAGGCTCGGAAGCGATTGCTTCAATGAGTGTTGAGGAAGAAAAGAAGGCAGCGAAAGAATCCGTTGTGGAAGCAAAAGAAAAAACCATCGCATCCTATAAAAATCTTGGAATCGTACAAGTATCTGGATATTTGAATGTACGAAAAGCGCCAGGCACCGAGGAAGATGTGATAGGTAAGCTGTTGGGAGACAGTGCTTGTGATATATTGGATAAGACGGATACTGGTTGGTATCACATATCATCCGGTGGAATTGAAGGATATATTAATTCGGAATTTGTACTGACTGATGATAAGGCGAAGAAAAAGGCAAAAGAACTTGTAAAGTTGAGAGCAATTGTACAGACCGATAACTTAAATATTAGAAAAGAGCCATCTACGAGTTCTGACGTGGTAGGACAGGCGTTGACCAATGAACGGTATGAAGTGATCGGTGAACAAGAAGGCTGGGTTCAGACCACAACGGGGTATCTTTCCTCAGACTATGTAGAGTTAGAGTATGCATTGAATGAAGCTAGAAAATTAGATTTGAAAGCCATGGTATTTAATTTCTATAAAAACATTGGGATATCAGATGTTGACAATTATTTGAATGTTAGAGAAGAACCCAATGAAAAAAGTAAGATCATCGCGAAGATGCCAAGTAAAGCAGCGGGTGATATCATAGAGACAACAGAAGATGGGTGGTATAAGATTCATTCCGGGAGCGTGACTGGATATGTAAAATCGGATTACATTCTAACGGGGCAGGCAGCCAAGGACGAGGCAATGCAAGTGGCACAGCTGATGGCAATTGTTAACACAGATATGTTAAATGCCAGATCAGAACCATCTACGGATGCTAAGATTTGGACACAAATTTCAAACAACGAACGATATCCAGTGTTAAAACAAGTCGATGGTTGGATTGAGATAGAATTAGAGGAGGATAGCAGTGCCTTTGTATCCACAGACTATGTGGATGTCCGCTACGCCCTTCCTGATGCAATTAAGTTCTCTCCGTTGGAAGACAAAGCCAATGCAGAAGCCTCTTTAAGAACAAAAATTGTTAATTATGCCCTTCAATTTTTAGGGAATCGCTATGTATGGGGAGGAACAAGCCTTACAAAAGGGGCAGATTGTTCTGGATTTACCCTGTCAGTTTATTCTAGATTTGGAATTCGTCTCCCCCATTATTCCGGATCACAGGCAGGAATGGGAAAAGCAGTAAAATCAAGTGAGATGAAGCCTGGTGATTTGATTTTTTATGCAAATAGCAGAGGAAAGGTCAATCACGTATCGATGTACATTGGGAATGGTCAGATCGTCCATGCGGCAAGCAGGAGGAGTGGGATTAAGATTTCTACATGGAATTACCGAACACCAGTAAGAATACGAAATATGATAGGTGATTAAAAGAAAGCCGGAATGGATCCCCATTCCGGCTTTCTTAACATAAATTTATTTCGCTATTTTTTCTTTGTTGTAATTAATCAGACATCCAGCTTTTACAATGGCTCGTTCTTCTGGTGTCATGTCTGCAATTTGCAGTTTGATTTCCTGTATCGGTTTTCCTTCTATATTTTTAACAACATATGCAGGGATGGATTCCATCGAACCGTCAAGTGCTGCACGAATCCCTGGGACGTAGATAAAGTCACCGACTGAAAAATCTGGTTCTTCCGCAAGTAGGAAGGGGAGCATCCCCCAATTGATTACATTGGAACGGTACCGTTTGGTCGCATAATCACGGGCAATATTAGCGAGACCACCTAATACCCTTTGACAACTAGCTGCTTGTTCCCTGGCTGATCCATCTCCAGGTTTGACTGCATAGATCATGCTGCCAATTTCGATATCTCTGGCTTTTAGCTCTGGTTGGTCTAAATAAGTACGAAGTGCTAAAAATGTTGATTCCAGTTCTTTGTCTGCTTCTAATGGGCAGGCACCATTTTTTCTGATCGTTTCCAGTTCACTTACTTTTTTGGAACGACCCACATATTCTGGGTCCCGTCGGGATAAAGTGAATTCTGCAAGTCCCAGAGGATTGGAACGATAAGAAGAAGTCTCACCAGAAGGAATCAATTCATCGGTAGTTGTTACAGGATCCATGATCTTTGAACACACGCGCAAAAGAATATTGTCCGTAAGTGCACTTTGCGTGGGCCAATCTTTGATATTAGGCCCATAAACCAATGATTCTTCTTTTATAGGCTGATCAAATCCCTGGTAAACTCTTCTTTCATAGGAAGATGAATCAAACTCATAGGCTGGAACTTGGTAATCATCTGCATAGTTTTCCGCAGAAGTAAGACGACCACCATTTGCTGCTGTTGCAGCGACAGAACGGGCATCCATAAGTGCAACGCAGGAGATCTGTCCACTTCCTGGTTTGGAGCCTTCCCGATTGGGGAAGTTCCTTGTGGTGTGACGAACGCTTAATGAATTATTAGAAGGGGTATCTCCAGCACCGAAGCAGGGACCACAGAATGCAGTACGTACTGTTGCACCAGCACCCATTAGATCGGAGATAACTCCTTTCTTAACCAGATCCATATAGACTGGCTGGGAAGAAGGATATACGGACAGGTTAAACATATCATTGCCACAGTTTTTCCCTTTCAGGATATGAGCTGCCATCATTACATTTGAGTAATTTCCTCCAGCACATCCAGCAATTACTCCCTGTTGAACCATCAGTTTCCCATCGGATATTTTGTCCATAAGAGAGAGGGAGGCGTTGGAATTGCCTACGATCTGTACGGCTTCTTTTTCCACGGATCTTAAAATATCTTCCAAGTTATCATTCAGTTCATCAATTTCATATGTATTGCTGGGATGAAACGGCATGGCAATCATTGGTTTGATTTTGCTTAGATCTACGGTAACTGCACCATCATAATAAGCAACCTCTTTTGGATTCAATTCCTTATAAGAATCTCCGCGGCCATGAAGCGTTAAATAGGCTTTGGTATCATCGTCGGTTTTCCATACGGAGGAAAGGCATGTGGTTTCTGTGGTCATAACGTCCACCCCATTCCGGTAGTCTGTATCCATAGAGGAGACTCCTGGTCCCACAAATTCCATGATTTTATTCTTTACATATCCATTCTTAAATACCTCTCCGATAATTGCAAGTGCAACATCATGAGGTCCGACATGAGGAGCTGGTGCTCCCGTGAGATAAATAGCAACGACTCCGGGATAGGTAACATCATAAGTGTCTTTTAAAAGCTGCTTAACCAGTTCTCCTCCGCCTTCCCCAATCGCTAAAGTTCCTAAAGCGCCGTAACGAGTATGGCTGTCTGAGCCCAATATCATACGTCCACATCCTGCCATCATTTCCCGCATATATTGATGAATTACTGCAATATGGGGAGGGACAAAGATGCCACCATACTTTTTTGCGGCAGATAGACCAAATACATGATCATCTTCATTGATGGTACCACCAACGGCACACAAGGAATTATGGCAGTTTGTCATGACATAAGGGATAGGAAATTCCGTTAGTCCAGAAGCTCGGGCAGTCTGAATGATACCTACAAAAGTAATATCGTGAGATGCCATAGAATCAAATCGTAACTTCAACTGTTCCATGTTATCAGAACTATTATGTGCCTTTAATATAGAGTAGGAGATCGTTCCTTTTTTTGCTTCTTCTTTTGCAATTGTAGTTCCGGTCAGAGCAGCAACTTTTTTTTCTTCCTGTTCCGGAATAAGTTCAGTTCCATTGATCAAATAAGCTCCACTGTCATATAATTGTATCATATATTATCGTTCCTTTCTTTTTTTGTAAGGCATGGTTTGCCCAACGTATTTTGTAGCGGGACGCATAATTCTTCCATCATACATCTTGTTTTCAATGTTATGAGCCAGCCACCCGACCATGCGGGCACATACAAATAATGGGGTAAAGATCTCTTCCGGTATTTTTAACATATTATAGGCGAACCCACTGTAAAAGTCTACGTTATTGGATAGTGTTTTTCCGTTTCCAGCAAGACAAGATTTGGCTACTTTTTCAAATTTAGTTAAAAAATCATACTCATCTTCCCTTTTTTTCTGCTTGGCTAATTTCTCGCAACATATTTTTAATAAATCAGCCCGAGGGTCCGAAATGGTATAGACTGCATGCCCCAATCCGTAGACCAGTCCCGTACGATCAAAAAAATCCTTTGATAGAATCTTTTGAATCACACGCTTCATTTGATCTTCAGTCGCATGAAAGCCAATTTCTTTTTCAATCGCCTTGATCATCTCCATACAACGAATATTGGCTCCACCATGCTTGGGTCCCTTTAAGGAACCGATGGAAGCGGAGATTGAAGAATATATATCAGTGCCAGTGGAAGAGATTACTACATTCGTAAAAGTTGAGTTGTTACCACCTCCATGGTCTGCATGGATCATAAGCATTACATCCAAAAGATTCGCTTCCTGCTCGGTAAATTTCCCATCTTTTCTTAATAAATAAAGAATGTTTTCCGCTATGGAATATTCGGGTTTTGGATAATGAATAATCAGGCTTTCCCGGTTGTAGCAGTGGATTTTACTTTGATATGCATAGACCGTAAGAGAAGGCAGTTTTGCCAATATGTTAATCCCTTTTAGCAGAGTTTCATAGGGATCAATATTATCTGGATCTTCATCACAATTGTACAAGGCCAGTATGCTTTGTTGAAGGCTGTTCATCAAATTGTGGGAGGGGGTTCTTAGCATGTTTTTTTCCAGAAATTCATTCGGAAGAGGATAACTCTGTCTCAGAGAGGCAGTAAAATCCATCAATTCCTTTTTGGAAGGGAGATAACCAAATAATAGTAAAAATGAAGTTTCTTCAAATCCATAGCGAGAGGATTCTTTTCCATTTACCAGATCGCTGATTTCAATTCCTCTATAGTAAAGTTTGCCAGGGACATTAACTTTTTTTCCATCTTCGATATTATATCCTACAACGTCAGAGACTCGGGTAAGCCCTACGCGTACACCAGTTCCATCGTCATTTCTCAGACCTTTTTTAACATTGTGTTCCTTGAATAAGTGGTTTGGAATATCCGTGTAATAAGAGGATTTACCAAACGTTTGTGCGATGAAAAAATCATTCATGCGATGTTCTCTCCTTTTTGTCAAATTAAGCCACAGTCGCCAAGCGGATATGCGTTTTGTAAAAAAGCAGCGCAAAAGGATCTCTTCGGCGCTGCCATCTTTGGCATAAGCTTGTGACTTTATATGTATTGTTTGGTAGTTTAACACGAAAAAGTATCAAAGTCAATACATTGTCACAACCACAATATAAATATATGATTCATTTATGATAATGTCCTAGTGTATCACAAATGATTATGTCCCAATTAGTAGTTCATATATTATAATAGAACCTCATGACTTAGAAATGAGGTGGACACAATCAGAAAGGTATTACTAAC
>NZ_RJLQ01000031.1 GCF_003833015.1 Clostridium sp. E02 | reverse complement strand
TAATGAATACCTCCTTCGAGCCAGCCACTTGATGAAATATCAAAGGGTCTATTAAAGTTGCCCTATTTTGTTTCATTGTAAATATCAAATATTTTTTAATTCACTATTGACATTTATTAGCTGGACTTATTATCCTATGATTACAGTATCCCTTTTGAGATGCTTGTTTGCTTGTTATAACTGTAATATAACACACACTGTTAGCACTGTCAATAGGTGAGTGCTAATTTTGGAGATATACTTAGAAATTCGTTGTATACAGGAGGAGAAAATGATAAGATATCCATGCATTGCAGATACAAAAAGTGAAGGAGCCTTGCTATGAGACGAGAAATTGATTTAAATGAGATTTCAGATGGTAGACTTTATGGAGTCAATGATATGGTAAAAGCAGATTGCAAAGATTGTAAGGGGTGTTCTTCCTGCTGTCAGGGGATGGGTTCGTCTATTGTTCTGGATCCTATGGATTGTTTCCGGATTACCAAGGGACAATCTTGTACAATGGAAGAATTACTTATAGATAAGCTTGAATTAAATGTAGTGGATCAGATCGTATTGCCGAATTTAAAGATGAAACCCGTCGATGAACGTTGTAACTTTTTAAGTGAGGAGGGACGCTGCCTGATTCACAACATAAGACCTGGAATCTGCCGGCTGTTTCCTTTGGGAAGGATCTATGAGGGGGAAGGATTTTCCTATTTTCTTCAGATTCATGAATGCAAAAATAAAAATAGGGCAAAGGTGAAAGTAAAGAAGTGGCTGGATACTCCTGACATCAAACGATATGAAGTATTTATCTATGCATGGCATGACTGCTTAAAGAAGATGCAGAAGAAGATTGATGAGAACAGAGAAACCGAGTTTGCCAATCAGGTGAGTATGTATGTACTGAAACAATTTTATTTCACTCCATTTGACGGGGAAAAGGATTTTTATGATCAGTTCTTTAAAAGGCTTGAAGCCATACCCTTCTTATGATAAAATTGGTAAGATAGAGAAAAATAGGACGAAGAGAACCGAGGAGGAGACGATGATCAGGCAGTTAATTGATAAAATTCAAAAAACAAAGGCACCGATCTGTGTGGGTCTGGATCCCATGCTGAGCTATATTCCGGATCATGTGACAAAGAAGGCATTTGAAGAATATGGTGAGACACTAGAAGGGGCAGCAGAAGCGATCTGGCAGTTTAATAAAGAGATTATTGATCATGTCAGTGATATCATTCCTGCTGTGAAACCTCAGATCGCTATGTATGAACAGTTTGGCATCGCTGGCTTAAGCGTTTATGAAAAAACTGTAAAATATTGCCAAGAGAAGGGGATTTTCGTCATTGGAGATGCTAAAAGAGGGGACATTGGTTCCACTTCAGCCGCTTATGCTGCGGCACATATTGGTAAAGTAAAAATTGGTTCACAACGTTTGTCTGCTTTCGGAGCAGATTTTCTTACGGTCAACCCTTATCTGGGAACAGACGGGATAAAGCCTTTTACAGATGTTTGCAAAGAAGAGGATAAAGGGCTTTTTGTTCTGGTCAAAACGTCCAATCCCTCCAGTGGAGAATTTCAGGATCGCCTCATAGATGGAAAGCCTCTTTATGAATTGGTTGCACAAAAGGTTGTGGAATGGGGCGAAGACTGCATGGATGGAACTTACAGCAATGTAGGTGCGGTTGTTGGAGCCACTTATCCTGAGATGAGTCGGATTTTACGTAAATTGATGCCCAACACCTATTTTCTTGTACCAGGGTATGGTGCGCAGGGAGGGACTGCAGAAGATTTAAGACCATGTTTTCATGAAGATGGACTGGGAGCGATCGTCAATTCCTCTAGAGGTATTATTGCTGCATATAAGCAGGAAAAATATGAAAAGTACGGAGAGAATCATTTTGGGGAAGCATCCAGACAAGCAGTGCTTGATATGACTGCGGATATCAATCGTGTCTTATAGGAGGAGATCATGGCAAAAAAATTAGAAAAAGCAATGGTCACCGGTCAGGAAAAACTTGGGGACGGAGTATTTGGAATGTGGATTGAGACAAAAGATATAACGGACCAGGCAAAACCGGGTCAGTTTATTTCCTTATATTCACAAGATGGCTCAAGATTGCTTCCAAGGCCCATTAGTATTTGCGAGACAGATAAGAAAACCGGTCGTTTGAGAATTGTTTATCGGATCGTGGGAAAAGGAACGGAAGAGTTTTCCCACTATCAGGCTGGGGATTATGTTACCATTATGGGTCCCCTGGGGAATGGTTTTCCCTTGGAGTGTGCCAATGGAAAAAAGGCACTATTAATCGGGGGAGGGATCGGAATTCCTCCCATGCTTGAGCTTGCAAAAAATTTGTCCTGTGAAAAACAGATGATTCTGGGTTACCGGAATGAATTGTTTTTAAATGAAGCCTTTGTCCCCCTTGGGACAACATATCTGGCGACAGAAGATGGCAGCAGTGGAACAAAAGGAACCGTTATGGATGCAATCAAGGAATACGGCATAAAAGGCGATGTGATTTATGCATGCGGACCTACCCCTATGTTAAAAGCGCTGAAGGCATATGCCTTAGAAAATCATCTGGAATGTTATCTTTCATTGGAAGAAAAGATGGCATGTGGAATCGGTGCTTGCCTGGCATGTGTATGCAAAAGTAAAGAAGTCGATGAACATTCTGGGGTTCACAACAAACGAGTTTGCAAAGATGGTCCGGTGTTCTCGGCAGAGGAGGTAGAATTTTAGTGAATACGAAAGTGAATTTAGCCGGAGTAGAACTCAAAAATCCGGTTATGACTGCCTCTGGTACATTTGGATCTGGGGAAGAATATAGTGAGATCGTTGACTTGAATCATTTGGGAGCAGTTGTGACTAAAGGAGTTGCGAATGTTGCCTGGCCTGGCAATCCAACCCCTAGAATAGCAGAAACATATGGTGGTATGATCAATGCCATCGGTCTTCAAAATCCAGGTATGGAAGTATTTGCCAGTCGGGATCTTCCTTTTTTAAAACAGTATGATACGAAGATCATTGTCAATGTCTGTGGGAAGACAACGAATGATTATATAGAAGTAGTAGAACGACTTTCGGATGAGCCAGTGGATCTGTTAGAAATCAATATCTCTTGTCCCAATGTAAAAGAAGGTGGAATCGCCTTTGGCCAGGATCCGAAAGCAGTTGAGGCCATTACACGGGAAGTAAAAAAATATGCAAAGCAGCCAGTGATTATGAAGCTAAGTCCCAATGTAACGGATATAACCGTGATGGCAAAAGCGGCAGAGGCTGGAGGCGCGGATGTTTTGTCTTTAATTAATACACTGACGGGTATGAAGATTGATGTAAACCGCCGTACGTTTGCAGTTGCCAATCAGACGGGTGGATTGTCTGGTCCTGCGATTAAACCCGTGGCTGTTCGCATGGTGTATCAGGTGGCTCATGCGGTAAAACTGCCAATTATCGGAATGGGTGGAATTATGACTGCAGAAGATGCTATGGAGTTCATACTTGCAGGAGCGAGTGCAGTATCGGTAGGAACCGCAAATTTTGTCAATCCTTATGCTACCGAAGATGTGGTTCGGGGAATTGTAGAATATATGGAGAAATTCAACGTTGATGATATCAAGGAACTGATTGGTTCGGTATAGATATCATAGTGATTTTTGAATAGAGGAGACAGAATTATGGAACAGTATAAACAGGAATTTATAGATTTCATGGTAGAGAGTGATGTTCTTAAATTTGGTGATTTCACGTTAAAAAGTGGAAGAAAGTCCCCATTTTTTATGAATGCCGGTTCTTATGTGACAGGGGCTCAGCTCAAGAAACTGGGAGAATTTTACGCAAAGGCAATCCACGATAACTTTGGTGATGAGTTTGATGTCTTATTTGGACCAGCGTATAAGGGGATTCCTTTAAGTGTAACGACAGCGATTGCTTTCCATGAGCTTTATGGTAAGGAGATCCGTTACTGTTCAAATAGGAAGGAAGCAAAAGATCATGGAGACACAGGCATTCTTCTTGGAAGTCCAATCAAAGATGGGGATCGTGTGGTAATGATTGAAGATGTGACAACATCTGGAAAGTCCATTGAAGAAACTTTTCCGATTATCCAGGCACAGGGAAACGTGACCATAAAAGGACTTATGGTTTCCCTAAACCGTATGGAAAAGGGAAAAGGCGACAAGGGAGCTTTGGATGAGGTCCAAGAAAAATACGGATTTCCAACTGCTTCCATTGTAACAATGGCAGACGTGATTGAACATCTGCATCATAAGGAATACCAGGGGAAAACAATCATTGATGATACGTTAAAAACAGCAATTGATGCCTATTATCAAGTATACGGTGCAAAATAAGGAGAACGTAAAATGGAAAGAGTTTACAAGACTATGAGAAATTCAGGTGCGTTAAATATCGTTGTTGGGATAGTGATGACCGTAATTGGTCTGACTGCAGGAATTATGACAATTGTAAATGGTGCGATTCTTTTAAAACGTAAATCTGAGATTACATTTTAACCGTTATCATAGGAGTGGATGCTGTTAGGATGGTTTGATTCTTACAGCTTCCCTCTTTTTCAGTATAAAGATGGAGCTGATATGATTAAAAATGCGACGAAACGACAGAAAATGGGTTGGGTGATTTTCGTATGTTACCTGATCTTTTTGGCGTACTTTCTGTTTTTTTCAGACTACTTTGGCAGAGGAAGCCATTTTCAAGAGGAATACGCTTACAACCTGATCCCATTAAAGGAGATTAAGCGTTTTATAATTTACCGTCATGTAGTTGGAATTAAATCCTTCCTCCTTAACATTGTTGGGAATATAGCAGGGTTCATGCCGTGTGGTTTTTTCCTTCCAGTTATCAGTCGCAGGTGTAAGGTGTTTCTCAATACGGCCCTGCTTAGTTTTCTGTTTAGCTTCTCCATTGAAACCATACAACTTATATTTAAAGTGGGGAGTTTTGATATTGACGACATGATACTCAATACATTGGGAGGAGTTCTTGGTTATATTCTATATCGGATCGTTCAACGTATAAGGATAAGGAGGAGAAAGCATGCGAAAGCCAAAAAAAGTATCCTACATTAGGAAATCATTTGCAAAAGGAAGTTTTCTGTCTCTGGGACTTGCAATTGGAGCTCTTGTTTTGGGGATCGTTGGAATTATAAGTTCAGTTATTACTGCAGGACAGGCCCAAATGAATGTAGGGGCAGTCTGTTTTTGTAGCCTGCTAATTTCTTTTTTTTCCTTGTTTTATGGAGTTTTTTCTTTTTTTGAAAGGGAAAAAAAGTACATACTGACTAAGATTGGAATCTCGATCGATGCGGTTTTGATTCTTTTCTGGGCAGTTCTTATCATAATAGGATTGAAGGGGTAGAAAAGTGGATTATCAATTAATGTTTCAACAAGAAAATGATATGATTATGGAACGTTTTTTATTGTCGATGGAACGCATTCGGCAGATAGAGTTAGAAGAGACTGTGGCAGAACCTTTCCGGGATTATTTTAATAAGACTGCTGGCTTTATTGTAATGATTGGTGAATATCATAAGTTTTTGGAAGAGGGAAAGCAAAGAACAGCTTCCATTGAGGAATTAAAAGAATGGAACCATAAATTATATGATGATATTCTTCCTGGTCATTATGATACGAGTTATGCAAATCCACAGTATGCGGAATCCAGACTATCGGAAGAGTATGGACAAATTTTAGCTTATTTATATAAGGAGATAAGAGGAGATATTGTTTTTGTCCAGGAGCATCGGTTGTCGGATGTTACAATTCTCAATGAATTATTGATTGAAATTTATAATCGGTTCGAAGAAGAAAAACCTGAGATCGAATCGGTTAAAGAGATTATTTATTGGTTTGTCAGTGATTACACAGATCATACGGTATCTTTTCGAGTGAGGGAAGGACTTGACCCTTCTCTCTCCTTCGCAGTGGATATCATTAAGAATCATGATTTAAATGATCTGAGATATTTATACTATTTTGGGGAGTATATATCCGATTCGGAACGAAAAGTGGCAGAGTATTTGAATTCACTTTCAGAAGATAAAGTACGTCTTATGGCAGATACCTATACCCAAGGATATCAAAAGGGATTTAAAGTGATGGGCCGTGATCTTTCAAAGAAACGGACCGTACAGATCCGTTATGAATTGGGGTTTGAACGGATGATTAAATTCGCCATTGAAAATTTTGAAAAGATGGGGCTTGAAGTGATTCTTTGCCGGGCAGCAGTGTGGGCTGTCAATACAAACGCAGGTAGAAAAGCTGGGTATTTTAGTAAATCACCGAATCGCCAATACGACTATGATCATCGCTATGACAATGCTTTGTTTTTAAACAAAGCGTTTAAAGACCGGAAGTCTACTGTTTTAAAGGTGGCATATGAGTCTTGCAAAGAACTGGCAGAAGGATTTGCAGGACCGGCTGTGATTGAAACGTTTGGCAGAGAAGGGTTTCAGCCCTTGAATAAACCAGAGGCAAATCGTCTGGATTCCAAGCAGGAAAAACTGGCTCTTGAGATGTCCAATGAGACTTCTAGAATCGTAAATCAATACGTACCTGGAGATGAAACTAGTTTTACAATCATTGCATTTCCAGTACCAGAAATAGGAGATGATTTTGAGGAGATTTTTGACGAAACCATTGCCATCAACACTCTGGATTATGAGACGTATAAAGGACTTCAACAGACGATTATTGATACCCTAGATCAGTCAGAATACGTGGAGGTATCAGGGAAAGGAAAGAATAAGACCCGATTGACCGTTGCGCTGCACTCTTTGAAAAACCCTGAAAAAGAAACCAATTTTGAAAATTGTGTGGCAGATGTCAATATTCCGTTAGGAGAAGTATTTACATCTCCCAAACTAACCGGCACAAAGGGAGTTCTATTTGTGAGCACCGTATACATTGCAGATTTTCAGTTTAAAGATCTTACTATGAAATTTGAAAATGGCATGATCACAGACTACTCTTGTAGTAACTTTGAAGATCCGGAAGAAGGAAAATCACTCATCAAACAAGTGATATTAAAAAATCATCAAACGCTTCCGATGGGTGAATTTGCGATTGGGACCAATACCACCGCTTATTCCATGGCCCAAAAATTCAACATCTTAGATAAACTTCCAATCCTGATCGTAGAGAAGATGGGGCCACATTTTGCGGTAGGAGATACCTGCTATAGCTGGTCGGAAGACAGTCCAGTTTATAATCCCAACGGGAAGGAAATTATAGCGAGGGACAATGAGGTGTCTTTACTGCGGAAAGAAGATGTTTCAAAGGCATATTTTAGTTGTCACACGGATATTACCATTCCTTATTCGGAGCTGGATAAAATTGAGGCAGTATCTGCTGATGGTACCCGAGTATTAATCATTGATAATGGTCGGTTTGTATTAAAGGGGACCGAAACGTTAAATCTTCCGCTAACTGATTTTGAATGAATTTGTGGTAAAAAGTAATAAAATTTCAATGAAATCATTAAGAAAATATTCAAAATGCCGATAAAAAGTATAGTAAGTATGTAGTTGTGGGACAAAAGAACGGAGGAACTTCGATGAAGAATTTAAAGATAGGGAAGAGGATTACAATTGCGTTTGGAATCATTTTGATTTTATTTCTGGTTGTTTCGAGTACATCTTTGTACGCACTCGTGAGCAACAATGGTAAATTTACTAAATTCTATACCAATGGTCATCAGGTTACCATGCTTACCGTTGAGATGGGACAAAGCATTGAATCTGCTGCGAAAGATGTGGGTTATGCAACGATGAGTCTGGATTTAAATACTAGAAGTAAGTATATTGATGCAGCAGAAGTTGAGATTGATAACTTGCGGGCAGGGGTTCAAACGCTACGGGAAACCTACAAGGGAGATCAATCGGTCGTAGACAGGATTGAAAAGACCTTAGATGAGGCAGAACCTTATAAAAAACAGGTGTTTGAACTGGCAAAAATAAGCAAGACCCGTCAGGCGACAGAATTGTTCTTTGAGTCTTTGGAACCAAACTTTGTTAAAATTCAGACCGATCTTTCTGAAATCAGCAAGATAGCGAAGGAAGATGCCGATAAGGATTATCAGAAAGCTCAGACGATCATGAATTTTACGCAACCCATAGTGGTTGTATTACAAATTGTGGGTGCGCTTGCTACGATTATCCTTGCTATGTTTATAACCAAAAGCATTGTAGTTCCGATTAAGGAGATCGAAAAAGCGGCTGGCGAGATGTCAAAGGGCAGCCTTCATGTGGAACTAAATTATCAGTCAAATGATGAACTTGGTGTATTGGCAGAAAGTATGAGAGCGACCATTACCAATATTACATTGATTATTGACGATGTCATTGGAACTCTTGGAGCTATGGCGAAAGGCAACTTTAATATCACTTCCCAAGTGCAGGAGCAATACGTTCGTGATTACCAACCAATTCTTACTGCGATTAAAAATATAAGAAGCAATTTAAGTTATGCACTTTCCAGCATCAATGAATCAGCAGATCAGGTAGCCAGTGGTTCGGAACAAGTATCTTCTGGTGCACAGGCATTGTCACAGGGGGCGACCGAACAGGCATCTTCGATACAGGAATTAGCGGCAACCATCAACGATATTTCCAATCAAATCAACCGCAATGCAGAGAGTGCGAAAGAGGCACGTTCTCAGTCGGAAGCGGCGGCTGGTCATGTAAATAAGAGCAATGACAAGATGATTGAGATGAATCAGGCAATGACTGAGATCAACGATAAATCCAGTGAGATCGGTAAGATTATAAAAACCATAGAGGATATTGCGTTCCAGACGAACATTCTTGCATTAAATGCTGCGGTTGAAGCTGCCCGTGCAGGAGAAGCCGGAAAAGGATTTGCTGTCGTGGCGGATGAGGTCCGGAATCTAGCAAGTAAATCAGGAGAAGCGGCAAAGAATACAACCTTGCTGATTGAAGAAACTCTACATGCAGTGGAGAATGGAAGCAAAATCACTTCCGAGACAACATTGACCATGCAGTCAGTGGTGGAAGGAACACACCGGATTAATAATATCATTGAAGAGATCGCGGCTGCATCCGATGACCAGGCAATCGCAGTTGATCAAGTAACTCAAGGCATCGATCAGATCTCAAGTGTGGTACAGACCAATTCTGCTACTGCAGAACAGAGTGCAGCTGCCAGTGAAGAATTATCTGAACAGGCGCAGCTTATGAAAGTTCTGGTACAGCAGTTTACGTTGTATGATGAGGCACAGAGTCAGAGCGTTTCAGAAGAAACCGTGTCTTCTTACAAACCAGAAGCCAAACAAGAGACAGAATCAAAGGATTCTTTTATGGATATGGAGCAGGGAGAAGACCCTGCAACTCAAAAGATCGAAATAGATCCAGTTTATTTTGATGATTCCTCTTCTTATAACAACGATAAATACTAATAAATACATAAAAAAGCACAAAAGCAGAGTGATAAGATTTTTTCTGCTTTTGTGTTTTTTTCTATATGAGATCCTGAAATTTTTCTTGACGAGAAAAGGAAAAGCTAGTATTATAGTTATAAGCAACAATTAATTAGTAAGTGATATATATTAATAAAACTTATGAATAATATTACTGCTGATAATGAATCATACAATCATATAGAGATGAAAAGGAGAATGAACGATGGCAATAGTATCGATTGTTATGGGAAGCGATTCCGATATGCCTGTTATGTCTCAGGCGGCAGATGTATTGGAGAAACTTGGGGTAGAATTTGAGATGACGGTCATTTCTGCTCATCGGGAGCCGGATGTATTTTACGATTATGCCAATACTGCAGAAGCGAGAGGCATAAAAGTCATAATCGCTGGAGCAGGAAAAGCAGCGCATCTTCCTGGTATGTGCGCAGCCTTGTTCCCCATGCCTGTAATCGGAATCCCTATGAAAACATCGGACCTTGGCGGAGTAGATTCTCTTTATTCCATTGTTCAGATGCCTTCAGGTGTTCCGGTTGCTACGGTTGCAATCAACGGAGGAACCAATGCGGGAATCCTGGCCGCTAAGATATTGGCGGTGGGAGATGAAACACAGTTGAATAACATCAAAGAATATACCCAGAAATTAAAAACAGATGTGATGAAGAAGGCAAAAACACTGGACAAGATCGGATACAAGGAATATTTATCACAGATGAAGAAATAAGTAAATCAGAAGCGGAGGAAGAAAAATGGACTACAAGAATGCCGGAGTGGACATTGAAGCAGGTTACAGATCGGTTGAATTAATGAAAAAACACGTTCAGGAAACCATGAGAACAGAAGTCCTTGGTGGATTGGGTGGCTTTTCGGGAGCCTTTTCCATGTCTGCTTTTAAAGAGATGGAAAAACCAACTCTGGTATCAGGAACCGATGGAGTTGGAACAAAACTCAAGCTGGCGTTTCTAATGGATCAACATGATTCAGTGGGAATTGATTGTGTTGCTATGTGTGTCAATGACATTGCCTGTGCAGGAGGAGAACCTTTGTTTTTTCTAGATTACATTGCTTGTGGAAAGAATGTTCCAGAAAAAATTGCTACACTTGTAAGTGGGGTAGCAAACGGCTGCAAACAGGCTGGGGCAGCTCTCATAGGAGGAGAAACTGCAGAAATGCCAGGATTCTATCCAGAAGATGAATATGATCTGGCTGGATTTGCAGTCGGAGTCGTAGACGAAAAAAACTTAATTACAGGCAAAGGAATTTGTTCGGGTGACGTACTAATTGGTATGGCTTCATCCGGAGTTCACAGCAATGGTTTTTCTCTGATCCGTAAAGTATTTGATATGACCAAAGAAAATCTGAATACTTATTATAAAGAACTGGGACAGACCTTGGGAGAAACTTTGATTGCACCTACCAAAATCTATGTGAAGGCATTAAAGGCAATCAAAGAGAGCGGTGTTGCCTTAAAAGGCTGCAGCCATATTACCGGAGGTGGGTTTTATGAGAATATTCCACGTATGCTTCCAGACGGAATTTGTGGGTTGATAGAAAAAAACAGCTATCAGATTCCTGCCATTTTTCACTTGATAGCAAAAAAAGGTGAGATATCAGAAGAGATGATGTATCAGACCTATAATATGGGAATTGGCATGGTCTTAGCAGTTGATCCTGCAGATGTGGATCAGACTATGGAGGCAATTAGACAGGCAGGAGAAATTCCTTATGTAATTGGTTGTACAGAGACAGGGGCAAAGGGTGTGAAGTTATGCTAAGAATCGGAGTATTGGTATCCGGTGGTGGAACCAATCTTCAGGCAATTTTTGATGGGATCCAGAATAAAAAAATCAATCATGCGCAGGTAAAGGTTGTTATCAGCAATAACCCGAATGCTTACGCGCTTGAACGGGCAAGGAAACAAGGAATCGATGCGGTCTGTATCTCCCCTAAAGAGTTTCCGGACAGAGAAGCATTTTACGAAAATCTGCTTGCAAACATTGATGCGTATCATCTGGATCTTATTGTACTCGCCGGATTCCTAGTAACTATCCCGGAAATGATGATAAAGAAATACAGAAATAAGATCATCAATGTACACCCCTCCTTGGTTCCGTCTTTCTGTGGAGTCGGGTATTATGGATTAAAAGTTCATGAAGCGGTACTTGCCAGAGGAGTTAAGGTAACTGGAGCCACTGTTCACTATGTAGATGAGGGAACGGATACCGGTCCAATTATTCTGCAAAAGGCAGTGGAAGTGAAGGAAGGAGATACTCCCGTTATCTTGCAAAAAAGGGTAATGGAGGAGGCAGAGTGGATTCTTCTTCCAGAAGCCATTAACAAGATTGCACAAGAACAGGAGGAGAGATCATGAAGGTTTTAATTATAGGAGGCGGTGGACGAGAGCATGCAATCGCTTGGAAAGTTGCTCAGAGTCCAAAGGTTGAACAGATTTATTGTGCACCTGGCAATGCAGGCATTGCCGAATTGGCAGAATGCGTGGATATTGGAGTTATGGATTTTGAACGTCAGGTTTCTTTTGCCAAAGAGCATGAGATCGATTTGGTTATCATCGGACCGGATGATCCGCTGGTAGCGGGATGCGCTGATGTGTTTGATGCAGAAGGGATTCCTGTTTTTGGACCCAACAAACGGGCAGCCTGTCTGGAGGGCTCGAAATCATTTGCCAAAGATTTGATGAAGAAGTATAACATACCTACGGCATCCTATGAAACCTTTGATCGTTCAGATGAAGCGATAGCCTACCTTAAAACAGCTGATATGCCAGTGGTATTAAAAGCAGATGGTCTAGCTTTGGGAAAAGGTGTATTAATCTGCAAAACTAGAGAAGAGGCACAAGAGGGAGTAAAGACTCTTATGCTGGACCGGCAATTTGGATCAGCCGGAGATCGAATCGTTGTGGAGGAATTCATGGAAGGCCGGGAAGTATCGGTTCTATCTTTTGTTGATGGAAAAACCATTCGGATCATGACATCTGCTCAGGATCACAAACGGGCTAAAGACGGGGATCAAGGGCTTAATACAGGTGGAATGGGAACCTTTTCTCCCAGTCCTTTTTATACGAAAGAGGTGGATGAATTCTGCAAAAAGTACATCTATCAGGCAACCGTAGATGCGTTAAACAAAGAAGACAGGGAATTTAAAGGAATTATCTTTTTTGGACTGATGCTTACGGAGAAAGGACCTAAGGTTTTGGAATACAATGCTAGATTTGGAGATCCGGAGACACAGGTAGTACTTCCCCGTATGAAAAATGATATCGTGGAAGTTTTAGAGGCTTGTATAGAGGGTACTTTAGACCGGATTCAATTGGAATTTGAGGACGATGCAGCCGTGTGTGTTGTTCTGGCATCGGAAGGATATCCAGAGCATTATGAAAAAGGGTATAAGATTCAGGGACTTGAATCATTTACAAATCAAAAAGATTATTTTGTATTCCATGCAGGAAGCAAACTGGATCAATATGGAGATACGGTAACGAACGGCGGAAGAGTCCTTGGAGTCACTGCTTTGGGGGCTGATTTAAAACAGGCAAGAATTAATGCTTATAAGGCGACAAAATGGATTACATTCGATCATAAGTACATGAGAAACGACATTGGAAAAGCTATAGAGGAAGGATTTGGGTCCTGAAAAAATCGTTGACACCGATGTATTTTCATGATAAGGTAACTCTACGGTAAAACGGTAAACTTTTAACGTGTTATGTGAAAGAACCACAAAAAAGTACAGTGCAAGGATGATTGACACTAGTTTTCTACATCATGATTTGTAAGCAGCATGGGATATCTGGGAATGTTAACTGATTTTAGGATGCGGCATTGTAAGTACCCATAAGCTGTTCTGGTTGTAGCTAGCCGATATCCATTCATTGGATATCGGCTATTATTTTACCAAAAAGGAGATGATTGGCTCGGAGATGATTTTATGAATTAAGACTATATTTGAGGGTGTGTGTTAGGGGAAAAAACTATGTAATACTTGATAAATTGGGACATTTTAAATACATAGTTTGTACCAGTCCCAACTTCGGTACAAGCTTCAGGTGCATAATTATGCACGAGAATGGAGGAAAATATGCTAGAATGTTTACGTAAATTGAATTTACCGGAGTATGTAAAGGATATCTTGGATCACTCTCAGGGTGTTATCATACCAAAAACAAGAAAAGAACTTCTAAGTCTTGCAATGGGGAACGACGATAATTCAGTATTTGAAGTGGATTATGAAGTAGAAGGAAAAGGAAGGGTATTAGAAGCGAAAGCGACCCGATGTAAAAATGGTATCGTGATTAATTATGTAGAGGATTATATGCGCCGGCGTGATCCGAACTGCATGCTGATTTCAGATAAGAAACCTACAGACAAATCCAGATTTGAGGATGTATATGAGGAGGAATTTGATTCCTTGCGTGAGGAAACGTTTGACTGGTTGAAGAAGCAGGAACTTATCTTTTTCCCATTTAAATCAGGTGGATTGGAATATGGTTATGATTCCATTTTAATCGCTCCATCGAATGCTGGTTTTTTTGCTGCCGGGCTTGCTGATCTGCAGGGATTTGTAAATATTGATGAAATAACGAATGACTTTGACTTAAAGGCAATCGTTTTTCTTGCGCCCCCATTCCGTCATACCCATTTTGATGGAAAACAGGTTGTTGTTCATAATCGCTTAGATGAACTTCATGAAGTGTATTCTTACAATCTCTATCCAGGTCCGAGTGCAAAAAAGGGAATCTATGGTGTGCTTCTGAATATCGGAGAGGAAGAGGGGTGGGTAACCGCTCATGCATCCGCTGTTAAGGTAATCACTCCTTACGATAATGAAATCGTGATTATGCATGAAGGCGCTTCTGGTGGCGGAAAAAGTGAGATGTTAGAAGACATTCACAAAGAGATGGATGGAAGAGCTGTCTTAGGAAGAAACACAATTACTGGGGAAAAGAATTATCTGGTTCTAAATGAGACTTGTGATTTGATTCCAGTTACCGATGATATGGCGCTTTGTCATCCTGCGATGCAAAATGACAGCAAGAAGCTGGTCGTTAAAGATGCAGAATCTTCTTGGTTTTTGCGGGTAGATAACATTACCAAATATGGTTCTTCTCCACAGTATGAAAAAATATTTATTCAACCAGAAGAACCACTTATCTTTTTGAATTTAGAAGGAGTTCCAGGGGCCACCTGTCTTCCTTGGGAACATACCATGGATAGCAACGGAAAACCATGTCCAAATCCAAGGGTAATTATGCCGAGAAAGTTGGTTCCCAATTCCATCGATGAACCGGTTGAGGTAGATGTAAGAAGCTTTGGTGTTCGAACACCAGCATGTACAAAAGAGAATCCTTCTTATGGTATTATGGGAATTATGCACATTCTTCCCCCTGCCCTTGCATGGCTGTGGCGCTTGGTAGCTCCAAGGGGCTACAACAATCCAAGTATTATCGAATCAAAAGGTATGACAAGTGAAGGCGTTGGTTCTTACTGGCCGTTTGCAACAGGAAAGATGGTAACTCAGGCCAATCTCCTTCTGGATCAGATCGTAAAATCCTCCAATACCCGTTATGTATTAATCCCCAATCAGCATATCGGTGCATATGAAGTGAGTTTTATGCCAGAATGGGTTTCCAGAGAATACATTGCACGCCGCGGTAGCGCAAAATTCAAACCAGAGCATTTGGTAGAGGCTCGTTGTCCATTGTTGGGATTCGGACTGGAATCTTTAAAAATAGATGGTCAATATATCAGACGTGCATTTTTAAGACCAGAAACCCAGCAGGAAGTTGGAATTGAGGGTTACGATGCAGGTGCGGTTATCTTAAATGAATTCTTTAAGCAGGAGCTTTGTAAATACGATACAGAAGATTTAAATCCACTAGGAAAACAGATAATTGAATTGTTTTTAAAGGGAGCAAGTGTACAGGAGTATCTTAATATCATCCCAATGAGATATTAATTAATTAGACATAAATAATTAAAAACGTTATCGGCTTATGCCGTTAACGTTTTTTGCTTTTTTCTGTCATTTAGAGGTATAATAGTTATAATAACGAAATTCAAATCAAATTGTGGAGGAAAGTTTGTATGAATAGCAATATTTAAAAAAAGGTTAGCAATATATGAAAGGAAGAAACACGATATTTTTACTACTATAATAGTAGGAGGAACCAATGTCCTATGCCTGCAGGGCAGAGCAACATATCGCTGTCTGCAAAAGATGAATGGAAAAGGAGAATTTGACTTTGCTTAATAAATTTACCGATTGGCTAGTTGGAGTGGTTAATAATTATAAAGTAAAAAAGAAATTGTACATATTATATTTTTTCTGTATGCTAATTCCTTTGTTGATAACAGACGGTGTAATTATTAGTAATATAATAAATTCCGATCTAAAAGACAATAAAAGAAGGCAGGAGGATATGACAAGTGCAGTGAGTTATACGGTGAATTCGGCCATCGAAAATGCTGTTTCAATTTCCAAAAGTATTTATGTGAATTCTTATATTAATAATTTCCTAGAGTATTCCTATTCCTCACCAATTGAATATTATAATTCCTATCTGGACTTTATGCGAGGGTCGTTGTTTCGAAGCTGTATGGGAAATGGAAGCGTTGAAATTAAGTTGTATGCAGATAATTCCACACTCATAGGAGGCGGAAGTATTGGCCGTTTAGACACGGCACAAACCACCGCATGGTATCAGGCGTTGAATCATTCTGGTAAAGATATCATACTTTACGTATCCACCATAGATGACCAGGGGTTAGCACTGAGCTCCCCTAGAATTTCTTTGATTCGTTTTTTAAATGATAAAAGAAAAGGGGATTGCAAAAAACTTGTAAAGCTGGATTTGGATTACAATAGATTGAAGAGAGATATAGAACAGATGAAATATCAATCTCCTATTTATATATTCAACGATAAACAGCTTTTACTTACTAATACCGGAAAAAGAAGCAGTGATAAAATCCCAGATGTGAAAGAATTGATCCATTATGCATCAGTTACGGACACAATTAACAAGTATGGTGCTCAATGGCAGATTTACGTTATGAATTCAGAAGATGCCACTTGGTCCCGGATGAAAAATGTATTGCCATTAGGGTTATGTCTTGTTTTTTTGAATGTTGTTATGCCATGGCTTTTTATGAAAATACTTACCCGGTCATTTACCAACCGCTTTTGGGAACTGAGTGTGGCATTTGAAGATGGCAATGTTGAGAATCTAAAAGAAATTGACCGGATTCAGGGAACAGATGAGCTGGGGATGCTTATGAGAAATTACAATCGTATGGCACGTAGGATCAATGAGCTGATTGAAACTGTTTATAAAGAAAGACTTCGGGAACAGGAATCAGACATTGCCAGAAAGAATGCAGAACTTTTGGCTCTACACAGTCAGATCAATCCCCATTTTTTATTTAATGCTCTGGAAAGTGTTCGGATGCACAGTATTTTAAAAGAAGAATTTGAAACGGCTCATATTGTAGAAAAGCTGGCTTTGCTGGAACGACAGTATGTTGATTGGGGAAGCGACATGATTACGGTTCAGGAAGAGATGGAATTTGTAGAAGCTTATTTGGAATTACAAAAATACCGGTTTGGAAAACGACTGTCTTACTCTTTGGATATGGATGAGGGTTGCATGGACTACCGCATTGCCAGGTTGACTCTGGTTACGTTTGTTGAAAATGCCTGCATCCATGGAATTGAAGGGAAACCGGCTGGGGGCTGGATTTTTGTTCGTGTCTATACCAGAGAAGATCAATTTTATCTGGAAGTTGAGGATACGGGCAAAGGCATGGAGCAAGAGGAAGTCCATAGCTTGCTTAACAAGATGCAAAATGTTGGTATTTATGATTTAAAACAGCAGGAGCGCGTGGGAATCATGAATGCCTGTCTTCGACTTAAAATTATGACGGAGAATACGGTACAGTTTGAGCTGGAGAGCGAAAAGGGGGCGGGAACCATTGTCACCGTGAACCATCCCATCAAATTTGTATCTGGCAGTCAAGGGTAGTAGAGAAAGAAAGTGAGGGGTTACTATGCTTCAGGTGCTTTTAGTAGATGATGAACCTTTTGTTGTTCAGGGATTATCTGTATTGATCGATTGGGAGAAAATCGGCTGTAGGATAGCGGGAACAGCTGCAAATGGAAAAGAAGCTCTAGAATTTTTGGAAAAACAAGAGGCAGATATTATCATTGCAGATATAAAAATGCCTGTTATGGATGGTCTTGAATTATTAAAGACAGTTCGAAAAGACAAATCCTCTAATCCTTATTTTGCTATTCTTAGCGGATATCGGGACTTTCAGTTTGCTCAGCAGGCCATGCGTTATGGGTGTACGGACTATATTTTAAAGCCAGTACAGAAAAAAGAACTATCTGCTCTTGTAAATAAGGTAAAGCAGCTTTGCGAGACAGAAAAGACCGTAGAGAAGGCATATCTTTCCCGAAATACGATCGCTATCTTATCTGGTAAATTTGATCAAGAGAATGTAGGATATGTAAATCGTTGTCTGAATCTACCAACTGACATTCGCTATGTTAGCATTGAAATTGATGTTTCTTCTCTACAAAAACCGGTAACGGAAAATAATATGAGGGAGATACAAAGGCAGATGTATCAAAACTGCTTGAATTATCTTGGCACTGAATATGCAAAAAACTGTATTTTTGATGTGTCAGGTCGGACAGGACGTTATGATATGGGACTCTTGTATCAGCAGTCCATGGCGGATAAGAAAAGGCTTTATGAAAAAGATTTCTTGGAGGAACTCAGGCTGGAAGCGGGAAAAGGAACAGGCGCACAGGCGGTGATGTATGCAGGCTGTGAGGTGGAGCAAGTTAGCGATTTGTCAAAATCCTATCAAACAGCTGAGATTGCAAGGTCCTTTTGTACCGTACAAAAGGATGAGGGAATTACTTATTATGAAGAGAAGGCAAAAAGAAAAAAATATGGTCAGGTTCTTCTAAAACAGATTTTAGATGAACTGGTCCATGCCGTTGAGCAAGCGGATAAAAAAATAATGAAGCAAAAGATCGAAATTATTTACGACGAGATGAAGCGTTATAAGATGAATTCTGAAACGATTGATTTAAATGTTAATTATTTGCTGTTCCAGCTAATCCATCTTGCTTTGGAACAAGGGCGAGAAGTCAGCCAGTCGGAGGTTCTGGATTTTATCATGTCTACAGCGGTGGATCATGGAATTATTGGGGGGATCAATCCTCATCTAAAAGAGTTTGTGTGGGAATATTCCAAATACCTGTCTAGTATGCGTCAAAAATCGTTAGGGGGTCCATTGACCGATGTAGAGAAGGAGATTCATGAACGGTATATGGAAAATCTTACACTCAAAGAGTTGAGTGCTAAATATTTTGTGAATAGTGCATATATGGGACAGTTGTTTAAGAAAAAACACGGGGTATCGTTTCGGGAATATTTAAATCGGTATCGGGTTGATCAGGCAGCAGTCATATTGGTGAAAACGGATAAAAGAGTCTATGAAGTAGCGGAAATGGTTGGATACCGGGATCTGGATTATTTTATTAATCGTTTCATCACAACAAAGGGGTGCACACCTGCTAAATACAGAAAGCAGTATCGAGAATAATTTAGTTAATTTATACATATATAATTTGACGTGATTTTTTGTATGGTTTATCGGGTTGAAAAAATGCACAAATAATATACAATTATACTGTGGAAAAAATAACTATTGCCAAATAAAAGAATTGGCAATACATGGAGGAGGATTATTGGGTGAAAAGCAAAAAAGTTTTGGGGGCACTTATGCTTACAGCAGCAGCCGTGTCTTTGTTTGGTTGCAGGGGGAAAACGGTATCCAGTGAAGAGGACGGAATCAAACATTTTACTGCTTTTTTTTCCGTGCCGGGAACCGAGATTAACGATGACAACGACATTCAGAATCAGATTGCAGAACTGACTGGAGTGAAGGTAAAGGAGACTTGGCTTACTGGTCAAACTGCTCAGGAAGCAGTGGGAACCATGATTGCGGGGGGAGAGTTTCCGGATTTTATTGATGGGGGAGCAGGAAGTCGACAACTGTATGAATCGGGGTCTTTGGTTGCACTTGACGACTATATTGATAAATATCCAAATATTAAGAAGTTTTTCACAGAGGAAGAATGGGAAAAAATTCGTCAGGATGACGGACATATCTATTGGCTGCCCCCGTTTGGGAACAATTACGGAGGAGATACGTCAACATCGGTGGCGGAAGCTTTCTGGCTGCAGACAAGAGTTCTAAAGTGGGGGGGATACCCTGAGGTAAAGACCATGGATCAGTACTTTGATCTGATTGAAGGGTATCAGAAAGCCCATCCGACCTTGGAAGATGGGACTCCGAATATCCCTTATACCATTCTGTTCAATGGAACCCGCACCTGGTCCCTTGACAATGCGCCTCTGTTCCTTGATGGTTATCCCAATGAAGGGTCTGTCATCGTAGATGGGGAAAAGAAGCAGGTTATTGATTACAATACTACACCAACGGCTAAAGAATATTTCATGAAACTAAATGAAGAATATAAAAAGGGGATCGTAGATCCGGAATCCTTTACGCAGTCTTATGATGAATATCTGGCGAAAGTTTCCACTGGCCGAGTGCTTGGTTTGATTGATCAGTGGTGGTGTTTTAGAAAATCGAAAGATGCCATTGTTCAGCAGGGGCTAGATAAACAAGGCTGCAACTATATTCCTCTACCAGTTACAATTCGAGAAGATGTGAAAAATCAGTGGTACACGGGAGGAAGGACATTAAATGTTTCCGGTGGCTTGGCAATTACTAAGAGTTGTACGGATGTGGAAGGTGCACTGCAGTTTGTAAATGACTTGTTAAGCCCTGAGGTGCGCAAGCTTCGCTCTTGGGGAGAGAAAGATGTGGATTATCAAGTGGATGAAAACGGTATCTTTTCACGGACTCCTGAGATGAGAAGTTCAGCTCAGGACGAAGCATATAAAGCGTCTCATCTGTGTTCATATTCGTATTTTCCAAATTATCAGGGGGGATATTTGGAGGATGGAATCAATACCAGCAGCCCTGATGACCAGCCTAACGAATTTTTCCAGTCTCTTCCAGAAGATGTACAGGAGTGTCTGGCTGCTTATGGCTGTAAATCTTATGTAGATATGTTGGGAAGAAATCCTGTGCCAGGGCCTTGGTATCCCATGTATTCTTTTAGCGGGAATTTGACCAGTGCAACAAAAGGTGGCACCGCTTACTTAAAGTTAGCGGATATTAAGAAAGAGTATATGCCAAGAGTTGTTATGAACGAGGAATTTGAACAGGGCTGGGAAGAGTATATGAAGGCTTATAACAGCTGTGATCCTCAATCGTTTATTGATGAGATGCAAAAAGAGCTTGAGCGCAGGATAGATCTCTCCGAGAAGTTCAACGAAAAAACATCAAATACAAATAAATAAAGGTAAGAGATAGAAATTTACGGGTAGATCTTAAGTCCGTCTATCTGGATTAATTTCTTTAATTCTTCCAGATAGTGATTTGCAAACATGCTTAAATGAACCTTTGGATTTGAGATCCATCCAATTTTCATGTTCTCTGATGTAATCAGAGGAACAGCTATGATGTGATCGCCATTTAGATTTCTGTTTAAGATACCACTGCAGATAGTATAGCCATTTAATCCAATCAGAAGATTAAATAACGTTGCACGGTCACTGACATAGATGATTTTTTTCTTGGGAACGGTGCTCAGTATTTCCTCAGAAAAATAAAAAGAGTTCTTCTCCCCCTGTTCAAATGCCAGAAAAGGATATGGGTTTAAGTCTTTCATAGTAACGGTTCTATGATTGGATAAGGGGTGGGAAGAACTGATAAACACATGTGGAGAAGCCTCAAAAAGCGGGTGAAAGTCTAGCCCGCTTTCTTTCAATAATTTTTTAAGTACTTTCTCGTTAAAATCATTGATATACAGGATTCCCAATTCACTTCTATAGTTTTTTACATCTTCTATAATTTCATGGGTTCTGGTTTCCCGAAGTGTGAATTCATATTCTTCATTCTCCTGTCTTGATACCAGGTTTACAAATGCATTGACTGCGAACGCATAATGTTGGGTGGAGATGGAACAAATCCTTTTTATGGGTTTTTTATGAAGATAATGCTGTTCCATCAAATCCGTCTGTTCTAAAACCTGTCTGGCATAAGATAAAAACTCGCTTCCATCTGGAGACAAAGAAATCCCTTTGGAATTTCGGTGAAAAATGATGATTCCATATTCTTGTTCCAAATCTTTTACTGCATTTGACAAGCTGGGCTGTGTGATATAGAGCTGTTTGGCGGCTTCCGATATAGATCCGCAGTTCACAATCGTAATAATATAGCGTAGCTGTTGCAATGTCATTGAATTTCCTCCTATATTCTTCTGCTCTGTATTTTAACACAATCTGGTATAGTTTAAAACTATATCACGTCATAATATTATAGAATTTTACAGATTCTTCTGAAACCGTTAGAATAAAGAAAACGAAAGCAATCTCAGAGAGGAGAATTATAAATGAGTCAGACAAAGAAAAAAGCACCATTTAGATTTGATGTTGTAGGGAGTTTTTTACGCCCAGAATATTTAAAAGAAACAAGAAAAGGGTTTAAACAAGGAATTGTTACGGCAGAGGAATTGAGGAAAACAGAAGATCGTGCAATCGAAGCACTCATTCAAAAGCAGAAAGAGGCAGGACTTCCGGTCATAACGGATGGAGAATTTAGAAGAAGCTGGTGGCACTTAGATTTTATGTGGGGACTTAAAGGGGTGAAGAAGCTGGAACTGGACCAAGGATATTCTTTTCACGATGAGGTAACGAGAGGAGAGTCTGCAGGTCTTTGCGGTAAAATATCTGGGAAAGGGCACCCATTTGTAGAACATTATAAGTTCGTGAAATTGTTTGAAGACAAGACAGTATCAGCCCGACAGACCATACCGGCACCATCCCAGTTTCTGGCAGAGTTGGAACGGGGAGATAACAAAGAGGAAACCCAATCTTATTATCCCGATGAGGAAAAGTTAATTCAGGATATTTCGTTAGCTTATCGAACGGTTTTGGCAGACTTATATGAGGCAGGCTGCAGGAATGTACAATTTGATGATTGTACTTGGGGGATGTTTTGTGATACCAAATACTGGGAATCAAGACAAAAAGGAGAGAAATCCATCACAGAAGAAGCGAAAAAATATGTTCGCGTTAATAATCTATCAATGGAAGGGCATCCGGAGGATCTTGTCATTACAACCCATGTTTGCAGAGGAAATTATCATTCAACTTGGGCTTCTTCCGGTGGGTATGCTCCCATAGCCCCTCATTTATTTGGCGAGGAGCAAGTCGATGCCTATTATCTGGAGTATGATGATGAGAGGTCCGGTGACTTTGAACCTTTAAAATATATAAATGGTGACAAACAGGTGGTACTAGGTCTGGTTACAACAAAGTCTCCCAAATTAGAAGAGAAAGAGTATGTGATCAGTAGAATTCTGGAAGCGTCCAAATATGTACCGTTGGAGCGTCTTTGCTTAAGTCCTCAATGTGGTTTCGCTTCAACAGAAGAAGGAAATAAACTAACGGAAGAGGAACAATGGGCAAAAATAAAGCGAATCAAAGAAATTTCGGAAGAGGTTTGGAAAGAATAGGGATTCGACTTGACAGAAATGGGATTCAAACTTAAAATGATCTTATAATTTACAGATAAGGAGAATCCATGATGAAAAAACCGGAGAAAGGTCAAAATTGGGTATGGAACAAGGACATAGACGGAGAACAGGCTGGTGAGGGTGTCGTTCGAAAAGTTCTTGCTTACTGTGATGAGATGATGTGCGTGGAAAATCACTTTGAACAGGGCGCCATTGGAAAACTTCATACACATCCACACACGCAGATTAGTTATGTAGCGAGTGGAACCTTTGAATTTACCATTGGAGAGGAAACGAAAGTGGTATCAGCAGGGGATACACTGTTAAAGCAGGATGGGATTATTCATGGATGTGTTTGTCTAGAAAAGGGAATATTGGTGGACATCTTCACACCCATGAGGGAAGACTTCTTGTCTTAGGAAGCCATATACAGATAAAAAGACATTGATTAATATGATATTCTATGCTATAAAAGAAACATAGCTAAGTTAAAGGAGGTGAAAGACATGGCAAAAAAGTATGTTTGTGAACCGTGTGGATATGTATATGATCCTGAGGTTGGTGATCCAGATTCTGGAATCGCGGCTGGTACAGCATTTGAAGATATCCCCGATGACTGGGTTTGTCCACTTTGTGGAGTTGGAAAAGATATGTTCGTAGAAGAAGCGTAAAAATACAGGGATCTTACCTGTAAAGCCCTTCAAGCTATCGGCAGCAATGCCTAGCTTGAAGGGCTTTTTGACTTCGCAAAAGGGATACGGTTAAACAGAAGTAAAACGTTCAAATAGCCGATTAATGTCTACTTGCCCATACCCCCATATATTGTTGGGATATGTATTGCTGCTGCTTCGAGTTGCACCACTGATCATGAGCCGGTTAGCATTGTTGCCAGTGATTCTTGGATA
Source organism: Clostridium sp. E02 (assembly GCF_003833015.1). GTDB lineage: Bacteria > Bacillota > Clostridia > Lachnospirales > Lachnospiraceae > Lacrimispora. Next base: position 7,249 of record NZ_RJLQ01000031.1, on the reverse strand, counting down.
GGAACCTTTTACGATCCCCCATTCAAAGACCATTGCCACGATACCAGCCGCATGGGCAGCAGCAGCTCCGGTTCCAGTTATAGTTCCATAGCGATTACCAGGTACCGCACAGGTGAGCTCATAACCGGGTGCGGCAATATCAGGCTTTATGATACCAGTTCTTGTATAGCCTCTTCCTGATTCTGCCAGAATACTGTCATTGAGTTGATTATAGGCGGCCACGGTTAGTTGATGTCTGGCGTTTCCTGGTTCCGTTATTGTGGTATCTGGGCTGGCATTAAGGAAAAATGTTTCATTTGAGAGAAGGTCTCCAGCAGGCAGCCAAGAGTGGAAGGAAAATGACTCTTCTTCTGGGTTTTGGGTTCTGAGATACCAAATACCAGGCAAAGGGTTGCTAAAACGAAGCAGTATCAATTGTTCCCCTGTTTCTTCTTCAAAAATTATATTATTCACATATATGATAGTCTGATTAAAGATAAAATTGAATTTTCTGCATTGTCCCATGGCGGGATAGACAGGTTGTGTCGATTCCCGATTGGGAGAGGAGATGTCGATGGTAAGTCTGGCTGGGGAGTAAGTCCATATTTCCATGGAAAATGTACTGTCACCGCTTCCGACTCTTAATTCAATATCGTTATAATAGGGAGGCACTGTGGTTGCATTGAAATAATGTCTCTGTGCATTCCCCTCGTTTCCGGCAGATACAGAAATCCCGGTTCCTGGTAGTAACGATAGATGATCGATATAACCACTCATGGCGCCGTTGCCCCCATGTCCGCCTTGGCTGCTTCCAAGGGCGAGGCAGATGACTATGGGGCGATTTATGTTTTCTGCCACCGTTACCGCATAACGTATTCCCAGGATGATATCAGATTCCTGATAGCATAGAGCGTTTTCTGGGGCAAAATATATCTTTTTTAAGGATTTTTTAGCTTCTTTTAGCTTGACAATTATCAGTTCTGCCTGAGGAACGACTCCACTAAAATCCGCCTCGGCATTGGGGGAACCAGCCAGGATGCTGGCAATTGCAGTTCCATGCCCGATGGGATCATTCATAGGTACCAGAGACTGTGGTTCGTCAGAATTTAAAGCAGCATTGATTTCTGCTTTGGTATATTCTGTGCCAAAAGTAAACGCATTGGGGATTGGTCCGGTTTGTATCGTCTGATCCCACATTGAGAGGATTCGGGTAGAACCATCATTATAGAGGAAAGCTGGATGCTGGTAATCAACACCAGTATCGATTACAGCGACTAAAACGCCCTGTCCAAACAATGCCAGGTAGGGGTTGTTCTGAACAGTAGGAATCCCGGATTTTTCCAAACTGATGGTTGAAGTAAGGGTAAAAAGAGTCGGAAAACTACTATATGGATGCGCTCCTAAGGCGCAGGGGTCTCCATCGCCAACAGGAATATGAAGCAGGGAATTTTGCCTGTTTAAATAGGTGATATTATCACCAGTATCGTAAGAAGGGGCAAGAGCAGTTGTGATAATGAGATCGTAATAGGTGTTATCAAGAATTTTCATCAAATGCTGTCCTCCCTGCTAGTTTGGCTCAATATATGATATATTTTATGCAACCAGACAGGGAATATGAGCCTTAGTTCGTGTGTCAATTAATTAACAATTGATTTAATTGGAGGAAAAAGTACATTTACCCGCTTGACTTAGATATTCTATGATGCCTTTTGCATCTGCTTCCCCTAACGCTTTATATTGTTCTTCCTTGGATAAAAACAAAGTTAAGTCACTGGTATGATTTAAGTAACCGTGTTCAATAATAAAACCGCGGATCCCGTACATCTGAGAGTAGCGTGGGATGGCATAATAGTCAGCCGTACTGCCATCGGAAAACAGGGTTCCGTTTTGGGAATCCCGAAGAATCAGCCCTCGGTTATTGAGCCCCAAAGCATTTAGCTGGTTTAAAATTGTATTAGCAGCTTTTTGAGACTGCTGGGCAAGTTCGTTGTGATAGCGGCCAGTTCTGGGAGACATGGAACTCACACCATAAGCATTTCTTGTAGTGCCGTTGCCAGGGATGGAATCTACATGCAGGCTTACGAACAAATCAGCATGATTCGATGCAGCAAAGGAAGCCCGCTCCTCTAAGGGAAGGGAGTATTCGGCACTGGTTTTGGTTAAATAAATATTGTAGTTCGTATGTTGGTTTAAATAATCACGGGTGTACTCTGCTATTTTCATATTGATTACATCTTCATAGTACATGATGCCGTTGTATTCAAATTTGCAGCCGGTATAATGACCGTCTACTTTTCCGTGGCCTGGATCTAGAACCACCACACAGTTTAAACCCATACCGGGCCCGATTTCAGGAGTCTTTGTTTTTGTGACTGGTGGAGCAAATGCAGGTCCTGATTCTTCTTCTGCCCATGAAGAGGAAGTAGAAGCAATGGTAATAAGTACTGTAAGGATGATAGCTTTCATAGCAGCCTGTCTTAAGTTTTTAAATCGAAACATGTTGGTTCCTCCTGAATCGTTGCTTTTTATTTCCTATTATATCATTTTATAGAGAGCGATGTAAATGAGGATCTTTGAAAACATGCACTCTTATGTTAAAATGATTTTAAATGAAAACACAGGAACAGGAGACTTAATTATGAAGTATTACTTTGCCCCTATGGAGGGAATTACCGGATATATTTATCGCAATGCATACCATAAGCATTTTAACGAGATAGATGTATATTTTACTCCTTTTATTACGCCGACTCAGAATCATAAGTTATCGTCCAGAGAAATAAATGATATTCTTCCGGAACATAATCAGGGACTTTCCCTTATTCCTCAGATTTTGACCAACAAAGGAGAGGATTTTATCTGGACAGCAAAAGAACTGTCACAGTATGGATATCAGGAGGTGAATCTAAATTTGGGCTGTCCTTCCAAAACTGTAGTTTCTAAGAAGAAAGGCTCCGGGTTTCTTGCAGAACCAGAGCGTTTGAATTATTTCCTAGATGAGATATGCTCCTCGCTTGATATGGAGATTTCAGTGAAAACGAGACTGGGGAAAGACAGTCCAGAGGAATTTTATAGACTATTGGAAATCTTTAATCAGTATCCCATAAAAGAACTTATCATTCATCCCCGAATTCAAAAAGATTTTTATCGGAATCAAGTGAATTTGAACCTGTTTCGGGAAGCAGAGTCGTTAAGTAAGATTCCGCTCTGTTATAATGGAGATTTGTTTACCAAAGATAGTTATGTAGAATTCTGCGATGCTTTTCCTCTGATCAACCGGGTTATGTTGGGAAGAGGATTGGTGGCAAATCCAGGTCTCGCTGGTGAATTACGAGGGGGGGTGATCGTGGATAAAAATAAGTTGAAAGCCTTTCATGATGAAGTTTTAGCAGGATATGAACAAACAATATCTGGCGACCGGAACGTACTGTTTAAAATGAAGGAAATATGGTCCTATATGATTTCGAGATTTGAGAATAGTGATAAGGAGGCGAAACAGATCCGAAAGGCTCAGATTCTATCCGATTACTTGCCTGTTGTCGAACAATTATTCTCTCGAGATGGGTGAAAGGGTATCCGTCTTTAAAGAAAAAAATAGAACATTTTGTGATTGCGTGGTTGTAATTAACAAGATGTTGTGGTATATTTTTACATACAACATATAATAACAGTTATTGATATCACAATAAAGAGTGAATGGCGGGAATAAAAGATGAGGAAACAGGGAGAAAAGGAGATATTAAATTATTTCAATGAAGTGAAGGATCTAAAAGAAGTACTATGGAATATTGGGCAGGAATGGGACTCGGAACCATATTGCCTTACCCTGCTTTTTGATAAATTCAAGTCATTTTTAAAAGATGATATGAGCCTTGCAGAACGGTTTCATGCATTGATTCAGGCGGCGGTTGAATTGACGACGCAGGAAGCTCCAGACTGGGAATACATTAGTGCAAGGTTTGCCATGTTTTGGTTTGAGCTAAATTTGGAAAAGGAGCTTCATAAACATCAGATCGTAAGCTTTTATGATAAAGTCTGTTACCTGACCAAAGAGAGACTTTATGGGGCGTATATTCTAGATCATTATACGCGGGAGGAGATTGATGGGTTTGAATTATTTCTGAATAAAAGCAGGGATCACCGACTGAATTATTCTGGTTTGGATTTGTTGCTTAGCCGGTATGTGATTCGCAGCAGAGAAAATATTCCTCTTGAAACTCCTCAAGAGATGTTCTTGGGAATTGCCATGCATCTTGCCATGTTAGAGAAAGAAAACCGCGCAGACTGGGTTAGACGGTTTTATGACATGCTTAGTACTTTGAAAGTAACCATGGCAACGCCCACGCTTTCCAATGCCAGAAAACCATATCATCAATTATCTTCTTGCTTTATCGATACGGTTCCAGATAGTTTAGACGGGATTTACCGAAGTATCGATAGTTTTGCCAAGGTTAGCAAGTTCGGTGGTGGAATGGGACTTTATTTTGGAAAAGTTCGGGCAGCAGGAAGTACCATCCGGGGATTTCAGGGAGCAGCCGGAGGTGTGATTCGCTGGATCAAACTAGCCAACGACACTGCTGTTGCCGTGGACCAACTTGGTGTACGGCAGGGGGTAGTAGCTGTTTATCTGGATGCATGGCATAAGGATCTCCCTGAGTTTTTGGCACTTCGTACCAACAATGGAGATGACCGTATGAAGGCTCATGATGTATTTCCGGCGGTCTGTTATCCGGATTTGTTCTGGAAAGAGGCGAAGAATCACATTGAGGGAGACTGGAACCTAATGTGTCCCCATGAAATTCTTACGGTGAAAGGGTATGCACTGGAGGATTCTTATGGAGATGAGTGGGAGGAACGGTATCTGGATTGTGTAAAGGACAACCGAATTCAGAAACGGGTTATTCCGATCAAGGATTTGATTCGCTTGATATTAAAGAGTGCAGTTGAAACAGGTACTCCCTTTACGTTTAACCGAGATGCCGTAAACAAAGCCAACCCAAATCACCACAGCGGAATCATTTATTGCAGCAATCTCTGTACGGAGATCGCACAGAATATGAGCCCGGTGGAGCAGATAGATCAGACGATACAGACTATAAACGGGGAGACTGTAATCGTTTCCGTTACAAAACCAGGTGATTTTGTTGTCTGCAACTTGGCAAGCCTTTCTCTCGGAAAGATTGATGTGGAGAATAAAGAAGAATTGACAGAACTGACGAAAAGTGCTATTCGAGCACTGGATAATGTGATTGACTTGAATTTCTTTCCAGTTCCCTATGCACAGATCAGCAATCATCGCTATCGCCCAGTGGGATTAGGGGTAAGCGGATATCATCATATGTTAGCTAGGAAGCAAATTTTATGGGAATCAAAAGAACACCTTGCATTTGTAGATCGCATATTTGAAACCATTAATTATGCAGCCATTGAAGCTAGTTGTGATGTTGCAAGAGAAAAAGGAAGCTACGATCTGTATGAGGGAAGTGACTGGCAGACAGGTGCCTACTTTGATCAAAGAGGATATGATTCACCAGAGTGGAAACGATTAAAAGATAAAGTTGCTTCTTTTGGGATGAGAAACGGCTGGTTAATTGCCATTGCACCAACGAGTAGTACCAGCATGGTCGCAGGAACCACGGCCGGTCTGGATCCAATTATGAATCGATATTATCTGGAAGAGAAAAAGAGTGGTTTGGTTCCTCGTGTGGCACCGGATTTGTCTCCCGAAACGTATTGGTATTATAAAAATGCGCATCATATGGATCAAAAGTGGTCGGTACGGGCAGCTGGGGTACGACAGCGCCATGTGGATCAGGCACAGAGTTTAAACCTTTATATTACCAATGAGTATACGCTTCGGCAGGTCCTTAACCTTTATATTCTGGCATGGGAATGCAACGTAAAGACCATTTATTATATCCGTTCAAAGAGCCTAGAAATAGAAGCATGTGAGTCCTGTTCCAGTTAATGGCTGAAAAAGGGAATTAAGAAGACAGGAGTAGATCAAGTAGATGGAACAATTAAAAAAAAGACCTCTCTTCAATCCAGATGGAGAAATCGATGTGAGAGAGCGGCGTATGATCGGTGGGAATACCACCAATTTAAATGATTTCAATAACATGAAATATACTTGGGTTAGTGACTGGTACCGGCAGGCGATGAATAATTTTTGGATACCAGAGGAGATTAATCTGGGTCAGGATCAAAAGGATTATCCACTGCTTTCGGTTGCCGAAAGAAGAGCTTACGATAAAATATTGTCTTTTCTTGTGTTTTTAGACAGCATTCAAACGGCTAATTTACCGGCAATCAGTGAGTACGTGACTGCCAATGAGATTAATTTATGTCTTTCCATTCAGACCTTTCAGGAAGCGGTACACAGTCAGAGTTACAGTTATATGCTAGATAGCATCTGTGAACCACAGACAAGAAACCAGGTTCTGTATCAGTGGAAGAATGACCCTTACCTTTTGGCACGCAATACCTTCATTGGAGATTTGTATAACGAATTCCAAACCGATAAAAGTGGGGATTTTTTTGTAAAGACGGTGGTCGCAAATTATATACTGGAAGGCATTTATTTTTACAGTGGTTTTATGTTTTTTTATAATTTGGGGAGGAATCATAAGATGATAGGATCGTCTCAGGAAATTAGGTATATCAACCGGGATGAGAATACTCATTTATGGCTTTTCCGTAATATTATATTAGAATTAAGAAAAGAAGAACCAGAACTTTTTACGCCGGAACGGATAGACAATTACCGGAACATGATCAAAGAGGGCTGTGAACAGGAAATTACCTGGGGAGAATATGCCATAGGGGATGAAGTACCTGGATTAACCAAAACGATGATCTCCGATTACATGAAATATCTTGGGAATTTGCGATGCGAAAGTCTGGGCTGGGCCCCCATTTATGAAGGGCATAAAAAAGAACCAGAAAGTATGCTGTGGGTGAGTCAGTACAGCAATGCCAACAAAATTAAAACTGATTTTTTTGAGGCACGCAGTACCGCATATGCAAAAAGCAGTGCTCTGATTGATGACCTGTAACGGTTGGTGGTAAGTCTGTCAACCGTTTTTGAAAATGTCCCGAAAAAGTTTTAACATAAGCACCAGTTTTCTGGTGCTTGATTTAACTAGGTACTATTAGTTTTTGGGTAACTTTAATAAAACTACAGTTACCTGCTTGTAAATTAGGCTATTTCTTTTCTGTGTCGTTGTCCTTTTGCATATTTTTCAAATGATGCCTGCCTCCATGGATGGTT
>NZ_RJLQ01000030.1 GCF_003833015.1 Clostridium sp. E02 | reverse complement strand
TTTATGTTATGTTCAATATCATTACTAATACTTCATTTTACTACAATAAATTTCACACCTGATAATCAAATGACAGTTATAAATCTTATAAATGTATTAATCTTATTAGCATTGAATCATTTTTTGTTAATAACATTTAAAAGTTTAGCGGAGTATGATTTAATTAAATTTAATTATAGAGAACTGACTATGGTTTCAAATTTTTATAATGAAAGAATAGCAGAAAAATTTAAAATAAGTGAGTTAAAACATGACTTAAAAAAAATTCTTTATTCTATTTTTTTAATGGCAAAAAATAATGATATTAATGGAATTATACAAGTTGTTACTGAGCATACAGATATTATGGATTGTAAAAAAGTAATATCAAATACAGGAATAAAAGAAATTGATAGTATTATAAATTATTTTGCAAGTAAGATAGATGGTGAAATTGAATTGCAATATTCGGTAATAATAAATGAATTACTTAATATAAACAGTAATGATTGTATTGTACTTATAGGTAATTTGCTTGACAATGCTATTGAAGCGCTAACAAATGTAGAAAATAATCAAAAAAAAATAATAAGTATTAAAATTTCACTTGATAGAAATATCTTTCATGTAGCAATTGAAAATACATATAATGGAATTCTAAATTTTGATAAATATGGATCGTTATTAAGCACAAAAAATGAAGTTTATAATCATGGATATGGTTTAAAAAGTATTGAAAAAATAGTACAAAAGTACAATGGAATATGTGATTTTGCTCCTAAAACTTCAGATATATTTATCTCTTCTGTTATGTTGTACCAATCTGTGACTAGAGAGTAACTAAATAACTATGTAGATATGAAAATGATTCTTAAATTTTTTGATATCTATATTATAATAAAAGGAGATTATAACATGAATAAAATTAAACGTTATGCAATGAAATTAAGTGCTTTTTTGCCTCTAATAATGGTATCAATAATAGCAAATTTTGCCTGTTATGGACCAGCACATTCACCTGATTTGCCACCAAATAACAAATATATGAGGAAATTTTAATATATGTTTTCAAGAATTTCTTATAAACTAGCAAATTCTTTGGTGAAAGAAAATATTATTAAAAATGAGGACATGGAACTTTATAAAATCGGCTATATATGTACTTTTTCTTTTTTTTTACATCTTTTGATAGTTATGTTTACAGGCATACTACTAACGCAGTTTTTTGAAAGTACTATATTTATATTGTTTTTTTACCTTTTACGAATATGTGCGGGTGGATTTCATCTGAAAAATGCATCAACTTGTTTTATATTTACCATTTTCTTAGAGATGATTTCTAATCTAGCAATTAAGAGTTTTTTGATTAATACTATAACGACAAAATTAATTATTTTAATCATGTTAGTGGTAATATTTTGCTTTTGTCCAGTAACTAATAAGGCTTCTGTAGACACCTTAAAAAAGAAACGCTTTCGTTTTATTCTTTGTATAATAATATACTTAATAGAATTGACAATGTTTTGTGTTTTTTTCTTACTTAAATTATCTTCCTTTATGAACGCAGTTGTATATGCCTGGTTATTGTTTTTGTTATTAAATATTATGGGACAAGTGCAAAATAAAATTTCGGTTAATTGACCAACAAATGACTAAGATTTAGACTATGTAGTCTCAAATTCTCATGTCTTCTGGTACTAATTGTACATTCTCACCCAGTTCAAAGCAACGATGAATTGTTTCAAGTTTAAGTATGAGTGATGGGTGTCTATGGTAATCTGGCGTATTATTATACTTTCGTCGAGTACTTTTATAACTGCACGGGACTCTTTTTATTCTTCATTTAGTGCTCAACTTCCGCGTTTAGTAACGAATTTAAAGTTTTCTTAACACTGTTTTTACTAAATATTTTATTTGAGTCTGGATTAAATTTTAATTTAATTGATAATGTTTTTAGACATAGTTTTTATATTCTGTTTGGAAATTTTGTATGCTAACTTGATTCCACCAAACGATAAAAACTTTGTCTATTTACTTATTTGCATTGATAGCGTAAACTTACTGTAGGATGCAATTAGGCAGAGTTGCCCCGATGTGTTTCAGATTTAATTTCTGCTTAAACTGTACCTATTTTTTATTCATTTTACAATCCCCAAATGTAATTTTTGAAATATACTATCTTTTTAACCTCCGGAAATGGCATACTATGTGTAATTCTATCAACATATCTTTGTTCCTCGCTTAGTTTTTTCTTTTCTGAACGAAACATTTCTCCACTCAAATAGATTCTTTCCTCTTCACAGCCTACCGCCACTAGTAGATCCTGTTTTTGCATTCTTACCAATTTCAACATATTTCCTTTATTCGCTTTATAAATACGCAATTTTTTCATTTGATTAACTTCATGTCTACTCCAGCCAAGCGGACGTGAACTCATTCGGTCTGCATATAGATACTGTGAAGACTTTTGCGCAAATTAAATTTTAACTTAACCGCCTTGATTATCTATTACCAGTCTGCTTTTCGTTTGGTTCCGGTAAGTTAACCGGCTATGATTCCCTCTTCTTCAGAGATTACCATTGATTTTAAATGTTCCATGTTTAAATAACGCTTAGATCCCCACTCACTACTGGCTACATGGCGTAGTCTAGCACATACCAGCATTAGGGCTGATTCTCCATCTGGAAAGGTTCCTACAACTTTTGTATGTCGTTTAATTTCTCGATTTAAGCGTTCCAGAGTATTGTTAGTTCTAATTCGTCTCCAATGCTCAGCTGGAAAGTTCATGTATGTCAAAGTTTTTTCTATGCTTTCCTCTACTTTATCAGCTGCTTTATTAAGCTTCATTCCTCGAAGCTTTTTGACTACTGAATCCACTTTTTCTCTGGCAGCGTTTTTATCTTCTTGAGCATGGATTGCTTTTAATATTTTAGCTACATCTTTCACTTTTTGTTTTGGTGTAACAGAAAACACATTTCTATAAAAATATACCGTGCATCTCTGATATTTTGCTTCTGGAAATACTTGTCCAATTGATTCAACCATACCAAGGGCTTTATCTCCAGTGATTAGTTTGACTTTTCATATTCTCCACCCCAGCATCGTTTTAAGAATACACCATCTACAAATACATATGGATAGGTTTTACTCTTAAGCTTACGATTTCTCCAGTTTTCAATGTGTTCATAAGCTTTTTTATTTAAATTACTAATTGTACCAGTAGGAGAGACTTTTGCTCCCCATAGCGCTTGTGTAATGTCCTCTACTCTGCGGACTGAATCACCAGCAAGATACATCTCAATAAGAGCTTCTTCAACAGATGTTTCTTGCCGCTTATACCTCTCGATAATAGCAGTTTCAAATGTTACACCTTTTAGCTTTGGCATCTTTAAATTTACATCGCCAGAGGTTGTAGTAAAAGTACGGTCATAATGACCAGCACGGTATCCTTTGCGTTCTTCATTACGTGCATAACGCTCTGCGTTAACAAGCTGTTCAGCTTCCGCGTCTAGTAATGAATTTAAAGTTTCCTCAACGCTGTTCTTTACTAAATCCTTTAATTGGGGGTGGATTAAATCTTGATTCAATTGTATAATGTTCTCAGACATAGTTTTTATCCTCCTTGGAAATTTTGTGTGGTAACTTAATTCTACCAAACGATAAAAACTATGTCTATTTGCTTATTTGAATTTGCGCAATCTATTATACGTCATCCTTACATGACCTTCTGCCCTACAGCCAACTTGTGCACCTTGATTCTTTAATCCCTGGATCGGCTACAGAAATTTTAAGGGCATATATGATAGTATTAATAAGGAAAGGATGATGCCCTATGTCTAAAAACAAAGAACCAAGACCACGTCGTACATTTACACCTGAATTAAAACAACAAATCGTTGATCTCTATCGAGGTGGAAAAAGAAAATGCGATATTATCAGAGAATATGATATTGCAAATTCACTCCTTGATAAATGGATTGCCCAGGCAGATAACAGTGGTTCCTTTAAGGAAAAAGATAACCGTTCTACAGAAGATGCCGAACTGATCAGGCTTCGCAAAGAAAACCAGCAGCTTAAGATGGAGAACGATATTTTAAAGCAAGCAGCGCTGATCTTAGGACGAAAGTAAATGTGATCAAGGCAAATGCCCACAAATACTCTGTGTCAGCAATGTGTAGAGTCCTACAAATTCCAAGAAGCACTTATTATTACGAAGCAAAAGCAAAGCAAGACGAATCTGAACTGACAGCAAACATAATTGATATATTTAAGGCGAGCCGCAATAATTATGGAACGCGGAAAATAAAATCCGATTTAAAGGATAGAAATATAATTGCTTCCCGTCGTCGCATCGGAAGAATTATGAAGCAGGAAGGACTTGTTTCAAGTTATACGACTGCCCAGTTTCGTCCGCAGAAAGATACCTGCAACGAGTCAAAAATTGAAAACGTCGTAGATCGCCAATTCAATCAACAACCATATAGAAATATTGTTGTAAGTGACCTAACATATGTCAGGGTCGGCATGAGCTGGAACTACATATGTGTCCTTGTTGACCTCTTTAATAGAGAAATAATTGGTTACAGTACCGGACGCAACAAAACAGCAGCCCTTGTAAAACAGGCATTTCAATCCGTAAAGGGAAATCTTAAAGATATCCAGATATTTTATACGGATCGGGGTAACGAATTCAAGAATCAGACGATTGATGAAACTCTGAAAGCATTTGAAATTCAACGTTCCCTCATCCATAAAGGCAGTCCTTATGATAATGCAGTTGCAGAAGCAACATTTAAAATAATCAAAACAGAGTTCGTCAGGAACCAGACCTTTAGCAGCTTATACCATCTTCAGATTGAATTGTCTGATTATGTGAATTGGTTCAATAACCACAGGATTCATTCTTCACTAGGATATTTGACACCGGTGAAGTATAGAATGATTACCCTTAAAAAAGTTGTCTAGAAAACTGTTGACAATCCACCCTCCATAATTCCTGTCCAATTTCCCAATAGATACTTTTTACTGGCTTCTACTTTATTCCTTTTACTTTCTTCCGTAACATTTAAAATCTTCTCAAACGTTTTGGACTTGCGTCAATAATGTAGACACAAAAAGTTTAACATTTGCCTCACCCTCTCAGGCAACTTCATGAGCCTCCTGGGGAGTCATATAATTTATTGCGCTATGAATCCTTTTTCTGTTGTACCAGGATTCAATATATTCAAATACTACTTTTTTGGCAGTATTGAAATCATAATATTTACGTCGATTTATTTCTTCCTTCTTTAATAATGAATGAAAAGACTCAATACAGGCATTATCATAAGGATTACCTTTTCTACTGAAAGAATGAATCATGTGTTTGTTATCAAGATAGTCCTCAAATTTTTGACTAATATACTGGCTTCCCATGTCACTATGAAGAATTATATCTTTTGTCATCTTGACGTTTAAGCATGCATTTTCTATTGACTTTACAGCTAGTTCAGCTGTCATGGAAGTATCATAGGCGTAACCAATGATTTTCCAACTGTGAAGATCCATGACTGATGCTAGATAAGTCCAGCCATCTTTCATTGTGGATATAAGTTATGTCTGCAACCCATTTTTGATTAATGCCAGTTGTACTAAAGTCTCTATCCAAGATGTTTTCCCTTTCATCAGGAGTTGTTTTCTCTGAATAATAGCGGAACTTCTTTACAACAATAGAGCAGATACCCATATCTTTCATATATCGCTGAACACGTTTTAAACTAATATTTTCGCCTTTTCTGGTCAGTACATTATGGATCTTTGGTGCTCCATAGCGGGATTTGCTATCCAGCCAAATTTCTTTGATTTTAGCTTTCTGTCTTTCAGCTTCCTGTTGCCGTTTTGATGGGACACGAACCAAAGCTTTATAATAGGTACTTCTAGGGAAATGCAAGGCTTTACATATAAGTTTTACGGTATAAATTGATTTGTATTTATCGAAACCACTGCTTATGAGACAGACCACTTTATTTACATTTTATAATGTGTAGGTATTGTTTATCATTGTATATTTTATTTGCTCGTATTTCTTAGCTGTAATTAAGTAATAAAATCTATGGGGTAGCTAATCATCAATTTATTATACACTTACATACAAATTGCTTGTAGAAGTAGCATATTTTAACAATTAAATATAACTATATTTAAATATATATATATATATATATTATGCCATTCAATTACAATATAATTGACATTATATTACAATATGACTTTTTTATTGCCTTTTAATGATATTATTGCAAAAGTTAATAATATTTGAAGTGGAAAGGCAAGACGGAAGAGGTGTGGATGTTGATTGATGAATTATATAATTCTAATAATAAATGTTTAGTATTGGTGACATTTGGGTCAGGTTTAAAACGCCAGATTGCTTCTGGAAGTCTTATCAAAGCAAATGGTATGGTATTTATAGCAACCGCTGCCCATTGTATATATAATACATATGGAAAATATTATTATGAAAATGTCATATTTTCACTATTTACAGAAAACTATAAGAAGAAGTATAGAATGTCAAAAGCATATATTCATAAAAACTGGATAGAAAATGCTGCTCTTGAATGTGATACAGCTTTTGTTTTACTTAATAAAAATGATTTTGATTATAAAAAATATATAGAGTGTTCAATAGAAACTAGGTTTAATCTTGAATATGGGCTTAAATATGCTATAAAAGGATTTAATACTAAACTATTTTTTAGTAGACCAGATCCAGTAACTGTAATTGGAAAAGCAATACAACATGAGAAATATACTAGAATTATTCAAGGTATAGAGTGCAAGAAAAAAAATGGTATATCTGGAGGACCATGGTTAACAATATATAAAAATAAAATTGTGCAGAATGCTGTTTCAAGTTTTAGCTTTAAAAACCACGACGATATTCTGTGGGGTCCATTTTGGGGCAATACTATTGAGAACGTACTACATATAGCGTGTGGTGTACATAATGGTTCACCAGATGTAATTATTAAAGAATATTAGCTATTTAAAAGGAGGGGGTAATTATGAAACGTGTATTAGAGCTTCAAACTATGCAGGCAAAAAATTATGAATCTGCAGCAGCTTCAAATTTAAGTGTATCATGCAAAAAAGAGAGTACTATTAGTGTTTTTTGGTGCGTTATAAAGTAATAAAATTTAAATTAAATTTATTAAACTAAATTAAACAGAAGGTGAAAATTATGGATCCACGCTATATGATGTACGTTTTTGGTAATTCGAAATATTATAAACCGTCAAAGAAAAACATGTTTAAAACAATGTTTAAAGTTCCTCAACTACCTGATGGTTGGGAGGAAAGATTGGATGAAGAAAAACATTGGAGATATTGCTTAAGAAAGGGTTCACGTCTTCCTCGTCAAGGATGGAAGATACATATAAGCTGTAACTCGCCAGATGCACAAAAAGCTCTTAATATCGTAGCATCTATACTTTATAAAAAAGAAGTTGATTTTAAATTTGTTTGCAGCAAAATTGAACTCAATATTAAAAATTCAAAATATGGAAATAGAGGAGCTTCGGGTAAGTTTATAACAGTATATCCTGTATCTGAGGAGCAATTCTTGGAGTTGCTTGAAGCTTTGAATGAGGCAACAAAAAATATTCCTAAAGGCCCATACATACTAAGTGACAGACGTTGGAAAGAAAATAATGTTTACTTTAGGTATGGTGGATTTGCAGAAATGTATCTTATAGAAAATGGACAAAAAAAACTGGCTATAATGAATGATAAAGATGAGCTTATTGTAGATGAACGAGGACCATCTTATTTATTACCCAATTTTGTAAAGGAACCTAATGCTATTAAGATAATGGAGACTGAGCAGAATAAAAATGAGCAACAATCGTCTCTTTTAGATAATTATAATATAACTGAAGCGTTACACTTTAGTAATGGTGGAGGTGTCTATTCAGCAACAGATAAAAGAACTAATATTGAAGTTGTTATCAAGGAAGGGCGTCCTGGTGCAGCTGTAGACTCTAATGGAACGTATGCATTTGAACGAGTAAAAAATGAAATTGAAGCTTTGCGTAAGTTGGTTGGATTAGAGTCTGTTGTACAATACATAGATCATTTTCAAGTATGGGAACATATATTTTTAGTTGAAGAAAAAATCGAAGGTTACACCCTTAACACATGGATAGCAAAAAATTATCCATTTATTGAAGGAAATGGTGATATAAATAATTATGGTAATAAAGCAATGATTATTTTAGAAAATCTTTTAAATGCTATAAAATCAATTCACAATGCAGGTATTGCTATGGGAGATATTTCACTCACAAATGTAATGATTAATCCTAAAAATTTAAACATTAAATTTATCGATTTAGAATCTGCGGGAGATCCTTATATTGGCAAAACAGGTCTGGGTACAATGGGATTTATGACCTCTTTGGCTAAAACAAAAGAACAGGCTGATTGGTTCGGAATAATGAGGATTTTCAGACAAGTATATCTACCTATTTGTGATATACATGAAATTGACCCTGCAGTTGATTATAAGTTGGATAAGTGGATAGAAAATTCCTATAATAATGGAAAAAAAATAATTAAGTCTATTAGAGAAGTTGAAGATATATGTGCAAAAAAAATAAAAGGTTTTTCTGAGAAATATAAACCTACTAATAGTTATTATGAAAAAAATATTCGTCTAACATTGCCTAAGACCATTGAGAAAATGCGTGCAACAATGGTAGAAGAATTGAAATTATCTCAAATTATATTACAAGGAGATATAAGGCAATACGTTTCAAAAGGAGGAAAACTTAATGTTATGACGGGAGGATTTGGAATTGTTCTGGCTTTATCACGTACAGGAGAGTTGCCAGAAGTTGCTCGTCAGTGGGTTGAACGTTATAGTGCTCATAAATATTTAAAAAATTTAGATGATGGTCTTTTTACTGGCAAGGCAGGAGTAGCATGTGTTCTTTATGAATTAGGCTATAAACAATTATCAAGAAAGGTAATTAATAATATAAACATAGAAAAGGAAGAGATTGCGGATGTGTCAATTCTTTCGGGGCTTGCAGGAACGGGTTTAGCATTATTATCACTTACTTCAGATTCTGAATTTACAGATCTTTTGCCATGCTGTATTACTATTGCGAAACAGTTAGAAAAGGCGTTTCAGAAGGATGCCAAAATTATTAAAATTGATGATGATTTTATAACAATGGGACTTATTGATGGTTGGGCTGGAGTGTCAATGTTCTTTACAGCATTGTACAGAGCAACAAATAATAAAAAATGGTTAAATAACGCTATTATAACACTTAAAAAAGATATTGATAATTGCATAAGAGATGAGCATGGTGTATTGCATACAGATGACAAATCCCGTATATTGCCTTATTTGGCAGGAGGAAGCGTTGGTATAGCAATTGCAATACATCAGTTACAGGAATTTATTCCCCAAGACATGTTTATAGAAGAGTTAAGAGATATTCTAAAAATGAACAAGACAAGGGTGTGCTATAATGGAGGGTTATTTAGGGGGTTTGGAAGCTTTATTCTTGTGAATAACATTCTACATTGTTGTGATCCAAATGCACCTGATATTACTTTAAAGTTGCTACATCATTTAAATAATTATATTGTCGAGGATGATAACAATTTGTTTATTGCAGGAGACTATGGATACAAACTGTCTCACGATTTATACACAGGTTCAGCAGGTATTCTTTTAACGTTATATGATATTGGACGGAACAAATATTTATCTTGGTTTCCTATACCTAAAAGCCCATTTTTACGTTGCTAATGA
This sequence comes from Clostridium sp. E02, assembly GCF_003833015.1. GTDB lineage: Bacteria > Bacillota > Clostridia > Lachnospirales > Lachnospiraceae > Lacrimispora. The sequence goes on along the minus strand of NZ_RJLQ01000030.1, from coordinate 23,887 downwards.
TATTATCAGCAATTTATTAACAAAAACAGTTAGTAGGAAGGAGTTGTATTTATTCATGAATAAAGTACTTTTGTTACAAAGTATGGATTTAAAGGCCAGAGATAAAAATAAGGCCGATTCTATGATGAGCATCTTATGTAGCCCTGACCATAGTAATACAAGTTATTTTTTCTGCTAGTTTGTATAGCATATACTTACATATTAAAATTAATTCTAAAATGTATCTAGCTGGTACAGAAAAATATTTATGATTAGAGCTGGTTTATGTGTCTTGCGATACATCCAGATAGATATTAAAAAAAAGGAGGCGATAATATGAAAGCAGTTTTAAATCTTCAAACTCTCTCAGCAAATGAGGAAGTTAATTTGCATGGTGGATCTTATCAGAGTGTGAGTTGCAAGGACAGTAGTCATGCTAGTCTGTTCGCTTGCTAGTAATTAATGTTTTAAGAAGGAGGTGAAAAATATGAAAGTTGTTCTCAATCTTCAAACGCTTTCAGCAAATGAGGAAGTTAATCTTCATGGTGGATCTTATCAGAGTGTGAGTTGTAAGGACAGTAGCAATGCTAGTTGGTTTGCTTGCTAATCTAGTTTGAGTTGATTATGTCAAACACGTAAAAATGGTTGAAGTAAATGATTTACATAAGAGTTAGTGCTTTCAAAAAGGGAAGCACTAACCCCTTTTGTATAATAATAAAGCGATATAAAAAACTTTTAATTCGTAATATGAAAAGTTAAATTTTAACTACAAGGGTAACCACTCTATGCCTCACCGGTGGCGAATATCCTAGTGAAGAATGAATCCAGTAGTTGTTGAATTAATTTGCATTCAGTTAATTTAATCTAGAAAAGATATAAACTGCTAAATGTGTGTCCCTTGACGGTTCTGTTAACATGATCCGCTTGAAATATTCGTATATCTTTCAGATTTCTATTTCGGATTGAAATGCTTGATCATTTGGTCTAATGTTTTATTTTTTCCTGCAATATAACAATTGTCTTTACTGTCAGTTCAGATTCGTCTTACATGTTCATCTGCCTCGTAATAATGTGCCTCTTGTGATTCTTAGAATTCTATACATTTCTAACATAGAGTATATGCGGGCATTTGCATTTTTTTTTGCTCTAAAATTGGCGCTGCTGGTTTTCCTGGCGAAGTCTGATAAGCTCGATATAGGTTGAAAATTTATTGTTTTAATTCGGGTGTAAATAAACGACGTGATTTTGGTTTTTTGTTTGGTGACATGGGAATCATTCTTTTCTTGTTTTTATTATTATTAGCACCCTTAAAATTTATCTTTAGTTAATTGTATCCAATCCAACGCTTAAAAAAGTGATATGATTAATTATCCTTTGTAGCAATCGCTTAATTTGCCTGTAGAGCTTACAAAATTGACGTTTAGATTGGATTACATGATAAATTTTAAATAGCTAAAAAATATATTTAAAGAATGTTGCTAGTTGTATATAATCTCACTATAAATTTGTTAGGAGTGATTTTTATGAAAAAAAATAAATCTGTCTGTATAAGCAATATTTACAAACAATATGGGAACTTACTTCCCCCTAAAATAATTCTTTTTGTGGCATTGCTTTTGCTACTAATAGATACAGGTATATCACTTCTCATTCCTTATATCACAATGATTGTAATTGATAACGTAGATATTACTAATATAGATTACAAACTGTTTTTTATTCTTGGAATATTCTTGTTATTATCAATGGTTATAAGTGTAGTTTCTTTTATTATTATAGAAAACGTGGGCGAAACTACTGTAAAAAAATTAAGAAGCAAACTTTGGACGAAACTACTTTATTTACCAGTTTCCTTTTTTGATAATAGTAATATAGGCGATCTAATGAGTCGTACAACAAACGATACACAGGCAATAAGAGAGTTTATTAGTTCAAGATTAGCAACTTTTATTACAAGTTTAATTACTGTAGTAGGTACATTTGCAATAATGTTAACAATAGATTGGAAACTTGCTATACTTTTGTGTACCTCTGTACCAATGGCAGTTTCAGTTAGTATATTACTAGGAAGTAAAGAATATGGAATTTCAAAATTGTTACAAGATACGTATGCTTCTTGGCAGAGTGATATTTATAGAACACTATCAGAAATTCGCTTGGTAAAATCTTCTGTCGCAGAAAGTACAGAAAATAAATTAGGTATTCAAGCAATTGATAATATTAAAAAATTACGTATGAAAGAAGCAAAGATAAATGCAATAATTAATCCTTTATCTCAAACGCTAGTAATTCTTTTATTAATTATTAATGTTGGATATGGTGGATTACGTATAAATACCGGAACTTTGACCACAGGTGCATTTGTAGCATCGCTAAGCTATTTGTTTAGATTGACACAACCCGTTCAAGAAGTATTGCAATTTTTTACATGTTACCAAAAATTTTTAGGATCGTTTCAACCTTTGCATAAAATCTTTTCTGTTAGTGACGAATGTGTTATAGATAAACCTCAAATAACAGACTCAGAATCAATATCGTTAGATTGTTCACTATGCTTTTCAAATGTTAGTTTTCGTTATGGAAAAGAATCTCAAATTTTAAATAATATAAGTTTTGAAACCTTTAAAGGACAAATTTTAGGTATTGTTGGACCAAGCGGTGCAGGAAAAACAACGATATTTTCACTTATTGACAGGTTTTATGAACTTACTCAAGGAAGTATATATTATAAGGGGAAAAATATAAATAATTTTAATTTGTTTGAATGGAGGAGGAAAATTGCATATGTTTTTCAGGATTCTCCTATGATGTACGGAACTGTACGCTATAATCTCACATATGGAACTGAAAAATGTACACAAGAAGATATTGACAATGCAATTGATAATGCAAATCTAAGAATGCTTATAGAAACATTACCACAAGGTATTAATACAGAAATTGGAGATAAGGGGGTTAAATTATCAGGTGGTGAGCGTCAGCGTCTTGCTATAGCAAGGGCAATGGTTAGAAACCCGGAAATACTTTTATTGGATGAAGCAACATCGCATTTAGACAGTGAATCTGAGAAATTGGTACAAAAATCATTAGATAAATTAATGGTGGGTCGTACTACTCTTGTAATTGCTCACCGTTTGTCAACTGTGAAAAATGCAGCAAAAATAATAGTATTAGAAAACAAAACTATAAGTGGAATGGGTACTCACGATGAATTAATACGTAGTAATGAACTATACAGAAAGTTTGTACAGCAGCAAATAAAAAGATGAAAATTAAACTTGCGGATCGGCTATAATTAACTATACAGAAATTTTAAGGGTATATATGATAGTATTAATAAGGAAAGGCTGACGTCGTATCTCTGACGGTGTCAAGCTTTTTTGTAACACCTGTGTATAGTTTCATTCCCTACGCAGCACATCGTGCTGCATAAGGTGTAAGACCTCCATTATAACGGTGTGGTCTTATGTAATTATATTTTATATAAACGAAATCATAAACACCTTGATCTAAAGCTTCATTGGTTTTGAAGCGATGAATGTTTAGATATTCGTTTTTAAAACGTATTATAAAAATGTTCCATTACTGCATTATCATACGGACAGCCCGCTTTACTCATACTTTGCTGAATATGTTTTTTTCACAAAACTCATTAAAATTTTTCGATGTATATTGCGACCCTTGATCCGAATGCAAGATAATTCCCTTTGCTGGTTTTCGACGATCTAATGCAATTCGGAGTGTATCAATTGCCAATTGTGCATCAATGTGATTACTGTTAAGCGTTGCTATTACTTCTCTGCCACATAAATCTAGAATCGTACAATTATATCTTTTTGTTCCATCTGTACGAGGTATATAAGTAAAATCTGTACACCATATTAGATTCGGCTTTTTTACATCAAATTCACGATTTAATAGATTTGAAAATATTTTGTTTGCAACTCCTTTTTTGTACCCAGGTTTTTTCCTTCGAACAATTGATCTTAGCCCTAATTCCTTCATATAATGATGAATGGTAAGTGCAGATCTAATGATTCCGTTTTCGTTTTCAAGATAATCACGCATCATGTAATAGCCTGGTATGCCCTCCTCACGATGGTACTTGGCAACCATGATACGTTGAATATATGCCTTTTCTTTACGATATTCTTGTTTTTTATCCTTTTTGTAATTGTAGTAAGCATTGGGACAAATATGAAACTTTTTCAATAACCATCGAACGCCAAATTTAGAATGATATTTCTGGATAAACTGGTATTGTGCTAATCTATTTCCTTCGCAAAGAATGCTGCCGCTTTTTTAAGAAGTCATTTTCCTTTTTAAGTTCTTCTAATTCTTTTTTTAAACGCTTTGTTTCAGCATATGCGTCAGATTCTTCTTGTTTAGTTGGATTGCTTTTGCATTTTTTGCAGTATTGCTGTAACCAGTATGTGATTGTGCCGCTACCAAGATTGTATTCTTCAGTAAGGCTTTTTTTAGTTCTTCCCTCTTCCAGATAGAGGCGAAGTACTTTTTCTTTGAGCTCAGGCTCATAACAATTGTTTGACATATTGTAACTTCTCCTTTGATGTAGGTCATTTTACCAAACCATACATTGGTGTTACAACTTAATTATACAACGTCACTCTCAAAACAAGTAACTAAGATTATGTCGTACATTTACATCTGAATTAAAACAAAAAATCGTTAATCTCTAGTGAGGTGAAAAAGGAAAATGCGATATTATCAGAGAATATGATATTACAAATTCACTCTTTGATAAATGGATTGTTCTGGCAGATAACAGTGGTTCCTTTAATGAAGAAGATAACCGTTCTACAGAAGATGCCAAGCTGATCAGGCTTTGCAAAGAGAACCAGCAGCTTAAGATGAAGAACGATATTTTACACCAAAGGCGGTCGGCGCCAAACAAGCGGCGCTGATATTAGGACGAAATTAAATGTAATCATGACAAATGCCCACAAATACTCTGTTAGAAATGTGTAGAGTCCTACAAATTCCCAATAGCACCTATTATTACGAAAGAAAAGCAAAGAATGAATATGAACTAACAGTAAACATAATTGATATATTTATGGATTTCCACAATAATTACGGAACACAAAAAATAATCTTACATATGTCAGAGCCGGCATGAGCTGGGACTCATTGGTTACAGTATCCGACAAAACAGCAGAACTTGTAAAACAGGCATTTCAGTACATAAAAGGAAATCTAAAAAATATCATAAAGGCTGTTCTTATGATAACGCAGTTGCATACTGTTGATAATTTACTTGATTCATATTCGACTACTAGACTAATTTCGTTTAAAATGCACTTAATTACTTAATGCAACCATATTTTTACAATATGCAACGCTAGGTGGGTTGCATAAATTTCCTATTATTAGTATTATAAATAAGAACAATATATTAGTTTTAAATTATGGGTTTTTTGGTGAGATAACTGTTACAGTTTAATCTTAGGAAAATTACTCAAAAATTGAGATTTTTAAATTATAAAATTGATCTGTATCATTAATATTAAAAAGAAAGGAATTATGGTGATTTCGCATCTTTGAACATCATAGAGAATATATGAAATTTGGTGACAAACTAAAATCTTTACGAAAAGAGCATGGGTATTCCCAAGCGGATTTTGCACAACAGCTCGATATAACACGTCAGGCAGTAAGCAAATGGGAAAGTGGGCAGGGTTATCCTGAAATTGAAAAATTGATACAAATAAGTAACCTGTTTGGTGTCACACTTGATTATCTTTTAAAAGAAGAGACTGCAGAAGAGAAGAATTCAATAGGAATATATGTAAGTAAAGAAGAGCTTGATGGATATTTATATTACAATTGCAGAAAAGCAAAACATATAGCAATTGGAATAAGTATATTTAGTGTTTCAAATATCTTTTACTATATATTTAAGGGGGCTATAATAGGGAATTCAATGTCATGGCTTTTGAGAGCAATAGGAATATCTTTTATACTATGGCAACTAATAATTCCCAATAACTACAGGCAATTTAAATTTAAACAATTACTTTTTGATACAGAAATTATTAAGACTTTTAGAATACAACACAATATAAATATAAGAAAGTACTCAGCTTTGATCATTGCTGGTGTTATATTTTTGTTATTCAGTTCACCAATACAATATATTTTATCAAAAGAATATAGCCTAGTAGAACTATCATCTGTTATAGAAACTATTATGAATTCAGCGGCTTTTGGATTATTTTTTTTGGCTGGAATATCAATAAAAGCTGAAACATTAATATTTAAACAGTTAGAGAATGGTGGATGTAATTTAGAACCAAATTTAAAATGGATAAGTATTGCTATTCCAATAACAATACTAGCAATTTTTATTGGTTTTATAAGTAATACATGGAATCCGATTGTACCAATTTTTGTTTTAATATGTATAGTGCTCATAAAAATATATAGTATTATGTTAGAAAGAGGTGAGTAATATGGTATTTAGGAAAAAAATAATCTGTATGTTGCTTTTCTTGTTTTTAATTTTACTTTGTGGCTGCAATAGCAATTCTACTAATAAGAATAATATAAGTAAAATAGAAATTTATTCGGCTGAGGATAATGATTTGCTAGTAGCATCTGATAATAAAGACAAAGTTTCTTTTCTTAATGAACAACTTGAGATTGAACCACTAATTCTCAGTGATGAAGAGATAACTTCTTTTAATAATAACCATAATCATGATCTCATTATTAAAGTATATAAAAAGGAAGTGTCAGCTATTGATTCAGGAGATAAATATATTTTTACGCTGACAACTTACAAAGGTACTAATGTTGTAAAAATGGAGGTGCAACCAGAAGCAATACCATCTATTAAGATTCCTAAAGATAACCTTGTTTTTTATTATACGGCAACGCAAGAAACAATAAATAATATTAATTCTATATTGGATTATAATAAAAATTCTAGGTCAACTACTTCAGTTAATCAAGAAGAGAAAAATGAAGAGAGAAAGTCCGATTTTTATCATGTGGGAAACCCTCGTATTTCGAAAATAGAAATTTATGCGTCTGAATCTAAATTAATTAAAACAATTGAAGAACAAAGCATATGCGATGAGTTTCAGGATAAATCAGCAGGTTCTAATAAAGATTATAATGGCGATGAAAAAAAAGAAATTCTTGCAGAAAAAAAAGAAAAATATCGTTTTGTTGTTTACAAAAAATCATTTACTAAAGACAAAGTAATGTTTGAAATTAAATTGTATAATAAATCATCTGTAATGAAAATGTATTTTCCACAATCTGCCGTACCGTTTGGTTTAAAACTGGCAGAAGATGACCGTACATTTGTCTATGAAGGCAGGAGTGATGTTATTGAATACTTAACCTCACTTGCACAAAGTAACTGAGATGTAAATTAATATTACCTACACCCTATCGGTCCATATACATTTGGTCCGCCCATGGCGGTGGCTCCCATCAATATGGTGCAACAAGTGGTGGAATATGCGCTAACGGAAATTCCAGCCTATAAAATCAGCCTTGGAATACCAAATTACGGTTACGATTGGCCTCTTCCCTTTGAACGGGGGGTGACTCGTGCTGAGACGGTCAGTAACTTAGAAGCCGTACAGATAGCCATTGAAAATGGTGCTGAAATCCAATTTGATGAGGTTTCCATGTCTCCGTATTTTCGTTATTGGAAGTATGGAATTGAGCATGAAGTGTGGTTTGAGGACGTAAGAAGTTATCAGGCAAAATTTGATCTGATTAAAGCATATGAATTGACGGGAGCCGGATACTGGCAGATTATGCAGTTTTTCCGTGCCAACTGGCTATTACTAGCTCAAATGTTTCAAATCAGAAAAATTGGAGATTAATTATAAAGAAGAAAAAATGCCGGCAGGTTTAAAATCCTGTCGGCATTGAAACGTTCAGATACAGTTAAAATTGCATGTCAGCCAGTCCAAATCGGTTCTTGATCTCTGCAGGTGCCACGTCATGTTCATATTTTACCTCTTCCTGATAGGCACCGGGATCAGACCAGTAACGATTGTTATATCGCACCACGCTTCCGTTGGAGATATCCCGCATCGTTGCTTCTGCACTACCACTATATTCAATCCAGCCCTCATGAGGACCTCCAATTGGCTGGAGCGTATTGTAATCAAAAGGATTCATGCAGGCACCACTTTCCCCAAAACCAAACCAACCATCCTCAAATTGGTACCATCCTGTTTTCATATAGCCTATTTTATCAAAGTAATACCAGTTGTGATCAATTTCTTTTATCCCGTTCATAGGATAAGTACCATTCTCGTTTTCATACCACCATCCGGTATCATTCTGCTTCCATTCGCCTGCAAAAGCAGAAAAACTCAGGAGTAAGGAGAATAATGCAGTCACAAGCAACACGTTAAATTTTTTCATACGTCACCTCTCTAGATTTATTTCATATGAATAGTTTACCTCCCCCCTATTTAAAAATCAATAAAATTTCCATATTTAACCAGGGCTTTCCATAAACTCTTAAGTTCAAGACGACACTTATCCACAATAATGTGGAAATAATTGTGGATTGTTTGTTAGTGTCTGAAAATACGACAGAAAATTGCAAGTTGCTACAAGGCTAGGGTCGTTTTTTATCCACAAAATGAGGTGGAAGTAAGCTCTTGGGCATTGAATGAACCTATACGCTGTGCTAATATAAAATAAGAAGGTCGACCGAACGTAGATGATTGTAACAAAAAAGAAAGAGGGGGGAAAACAATGGATCATATCATTCAATATGTCAAGCCAGAACTGCTTATAATAGCAGTAGTCCTGTATTTTTTAGGAGAAGGAATTAAAAAGAGCCAGATCATTAAAAACAAATACATTCCATTGATTAATGGGGCGGTTGGGATCGCTTTATGTGGGATCTATGTTTTGGCTACAGGCGTTGAACAAACATCGAAAGAGGCTGCCATGATGATTTTTACAGCTATCACACAGGGGATTTTAGTAGCAGGGTTAAGTACGTATGTGAATCAGATCATCAAGCAGTCAGGAAAAACAGAGTAGACAAAAGGGAGGAACCGGCAAGATGGGGGATATCCTGCCGGCTGTCTGAAAAAGTATAATAAGAGTTGTTCATCTCTATAAACATCAGTATAATAAGGAAATGTGATAAAATCATGTTAGAACTGTGAAAATTAAGTGAAGGAAAATAAAAATGTTCTTGTATCAGAAAATAGACAATCATATAAAAATACTAGGCTGCCTCGGATATGGTGGGGAAGTGCAGATCCCAGAGCGAATTGGAAATGATCCGGTAACGGAGCTTGCGGATTACCTTTTTCACGACGGAGCCGGAAGAAGCCAGATGTTATCGTTATTTGGGGACTTAATCCAGGTCGGTGAGGAAGATGGAACTGTTGCAACACTAAATGAAACCAAACAGCTTCCTATTATAAAAGGGGAGAACTTAAAAGAATTGTATTTGCCAGAAACCATTGAGAAGATAGGGAACTATGCATTCTATAACTGTTATGAACTAAAAAAAATAGTTTTTAAAAGTTCCATATCCGATCTTGGTTCCGGTCTGTTTACTGGCTGCCATAACATAAGAGAATTAGACATTCATATTGTAGATGGTGTTTCTTCTTGCATGAAAGATGTAATCTCAGAACTGCGTCAGGAACTATATGTAAATTATAATAGCAGTCAAGGCAACGCAAAATTGTTATTTCCGGAAATGTTTGAAGAATCGGTTGAACATACCCCGGCGAGAGTGGTGTTACGGGAAATGCATGGATGCGGACATCGGTATCGATACTGTTTTGATCACACCGAATTTCAGTTTCATAAATACGATGCACTTTTTCCCTATCTGCGGGTTCAGCATTCCAGACAAACGGTTGCAACGTTAGTCCTTTTAAGGCTTTCTACTCCCATTCATATATTAAGGGAAGATAAGAAGGCGTATGAAACCTATTTGGATGAGAATATGCAATACGTTTCGCAAATAGCATTGGAGCTACTTGGGGGAGAGTTGTTTCTCTGGCTTGCGAAACAATATGCGGCAAGCAGCGAACGTTTGGACTACATGGTGGATTTGGCAGTTAAATCAGAGAAAACAGAATTATTAAGTACGCTTATGGATCTACGCCGCAAGCGATTTCCGGCAAAGAAACGTTCCTTTTCTCTGTAATAGATAATTAAGAAGGTGAAGCGATGATTGATCCGGTAAGACAAAGGCAGCTAGATGAGTTAAAAGAGGTCGAGCTTGGGCAAGAGATATTAAACAATGCAAGAAATGAACTATATGTAAAATTTCATTACCTCGATGTGGCATTAAGCAGCTTTTCCTATGAAGCAGACAGGAGAAGCAAAGGGATTGGAACCGATGGTAAGGTGATTTATTATCAGCCGGAGCAACTGTTTATAATCTATCAAAGAAATCGTGTTTATGTAAACCGAACCTATCTGCATATGGTGTTCCACTGTTTGTTTTGCCATTTGTGGAGAAGAGGAGAAAGAAAAAAAGAGGAATGGGATCTTGCTTGTGATATAGCAGTGGAATCCATCCTAGATGGGATGTATGCAAAAGCTGTTTACCGCCATCAGACTCCCTATAAAAGAGAAAAATACGCTATGTTTTTAAGCCGTTTGAATGTTTTGACGGCAGGAGGCATTTATAATATACTTCAACAAATGCAAATAAGCAGCGAAGAATTACATAAAATGGCAGCCGAATTTTATGTGGACCATCATAATAGATGGGAAGAGGAAGAACCTAGATTAAAAATGCAGCGCCAGAATGAGTGGGAGAACACCCGGGAGAAAATGGAGACAGAGATGGAATCTTTTGGGGAAGAGAAAGAGGATTCCGGGAAAAACTTATTGGAGCAGGTGAAAATAGAAAATAGGGAACGATATGACTATAAACGTTTCTTAAAGAAGTTTGCAGTTCTAAAAGAAGAGGCTCAAATTGATCCCGATTCTTTTGATCCCGTATTTTATGCTTATGGGATGTCCCTTTACAAAGACATGCCTTTAATCGAACCAATGGAAACCAAAGAGGTTTTTAAAATCGAAGATTTTGTTATTGTAATTGATACCTCTATGTCAGTATCTGGAGATTTGGTACGACGTTTTCTGGAAGAAACCTATGGAATATTAGGGGAATCAGAAAGCTATTTCCGAAAAATTAACATTCATATCATACAGTGCGATGAAACCGTCCGTTCCGATGTTACCATTACAAGCAGGAAAGATATGGAAGATTATATGGAAAACTTTACGCTGTCAGGATTTGGAGGTACCGATTTCCGACCTGCATTTGAATATGTGAATGGGCTTATCAACAAAGGAGCATTTAAAAAACTGAAAGGGCTTTTGTACTTTACGGATGGAAAAGGAATTTATCCGGTGAAGATGCCGCCCTATGAAACCGCATTTATTTTTGTCAAAGACCAGTATGAAGACATATCCGTTCCAGGGTGGGCAATTAAATTGATACTAACCTGGGAAGACTTAGACGTGAAATAACAGGAGATATTATGAATATAAAACGAGCAAAAGAAGAGATTAAGAATACGATTTCGGCTTACCTATTGAAAGATGGACACGGTTCCTATGAGATCCCTTCCGTAAGGCAGAGACCTGTCTTTTTAATGGGACCGCCAGGAGTGGGCAAGACACAGATCATGGAACAGATTGCAAGGGAATGCAAGGTGGGGCTGGTGGCTTATACCATCACCCATCATACCCGGCAAAGTGCAGTGGGGCTGCCATTTATCAGCGAGAAAAATTTTGGCGGCAAACCATATCGAGTTACCGAATATACCATGAGTGAGATTGTAGGCTCTATTTACCAAAAAATTGAAACAAGCGGAATGAAAGAGGGGATTCTTTTTATAGATGAGATTAACTGTGTTTCTGAAACGCTTGCTCCTACCATGCTTCAGTTTTTACAATATAAGACATTTGGAAATCACAAAATTCCAGATGGATGGATAATTGTAACGGCTGGTAATCCGCCAGAGTATAACAAATCGGTTCGTGATTTTGATGTGGTAACGTTAGACCGAATCAAATTGATTCACATTGAACCTGATTTTGAAGTTTGGAAAGAATATGCCTATGAGCATGAAATTCACCCGGCTGTTATTTCCTATCTGAATGCCAGAACGGAAAATTTCTGTAAAATTGAAACCACGGTAGATGGAAAATTCTTCGCTACCCCGAGAGGCTGGGAAGACTTATCTAAGTTTATGGAGGTATATGAACGTATTGGGAAAGAGATGGACCGAGATGTGATAGGGGAATACATCCAGTTTCCAAAGATTGCCAAGGATTTTACAAACTATTTAGAACTATACTATAAGTATAAAGAAGATTATCAGGTAGAGGAGATTCTATCTGGGACCATTCGGGAACAATTATGTAACAAACTAGGACGTGCTCCATTCGATGAAAAACTAAGTGTCATTGGGTTGATTTTATCAAAATTAACGCAGGGATTTCGCCGTGTATTGGACCATGGAGATCAGGTAGAGTTATTAATGGAAGGGCTAAAACGAATAAGCCCCGATGTGAAAGGGTTTGAGAACTCATCAATTACGGAACGACTAAGCTGGTTAATCGGTCAATGGAGATCAGAACGGGATCGAAAAAAAGAGGCTGGGCTGTTAAGCAGAAAAGAAGATTATCTGCAGCAGGATACAGAAAAGATTTTAATGGAATATGAAAAAACACTCCGGGAAGAAGTACCACCAGACAATGAAACTGCATGGAATCGCATTCGGCAGATGTTTGAAGAAGAGCATGAAACCTACGATGAATATGTGAGAGCGTGTGGAGTTAAACTGGAGTATTCCTTCGATTTTATGGAAGCGGCATTTGGAGACAGCCAGGAAATGGTGATATTTATTACAGAGTTAAACTCTAGCGACAGTAGTGTTAAATTCTTGAGAGAATATGAATGTGAACGGTATTATCAATACAATGAAAGACTGTTGTTTCAGAATCGGGAAGATGAAATAAAATCCAGAATTAATAGTTTGGGAAAATAATGTATAAAAACCAGAATCCTTCTCCATAATAAGAAAGAAAAGGAGGTAGTACCATGGGAAATAAAGCATTGAATTATACTGCCCTAACCATTGCTATCATTGGTGCGGTAAACTGGGGGCTGGTAGGTTTCTTCAATTTCAACCTGGTGTCATTTATTTTCGGGAGCATGACATGGCTCACAAGGATCGTGTATGCTTTGGTAGGAATTTGTGGGTTGTACCTGCTTACCTTTTATGGTCACTCAGATGTAAGTACAGAAAAATAGTCTTTGATGTTTCAGAAAGGGCATTGTCTTGTAACTGGTTACTTCGTTGCGAGACAATGCCCGATTCTTACCCCAATTAAGACTGCATAGCTCTCCAAGTACCCCCTACTCGATTATCTTTATACAATTATGTCCTTTAATTCTCTTTTGGGAACGTAGTGAATCTGATTTTCATCTCTGTAATAAGCGACGTTTCCGTCTTCCTTTACTGGTACAATCACCACCTCTTCTTTTGGCTTTCCAAGAGCCAGAACCAGATCAATGGAATAAAGAGAAGGATCGATATCAAGAGATTTTGCCAGCTGATTTCTCTTTACATTTCCTAGCATACATCCGCCATATCCCATTTCTGTGGCTCCAAGCATAATAGTTTGTGCTGCGATTCCATCGTCAATTGGTTTGTTTTTCCCCAAAGAAAGATCGCATAAAATTATAATATAGGCAGAGGGGCGTTCTCCTTTTTCAGGTCCTGACCAATCAGGCAAAGCACCGGCCCATCCCAGAGAATCAAACACATTTTCTTTCTCTTTTTCTGTATACACCAGTCGAAATTTAAGTGCTTGGGAGTTTGCGGTGGAGGCGGTAAAACGGGTAAGATCCACCAATTCCATTAATTCTTCAACTGGAATCGACTGAGTTTCATAGAAACGGCGGTAGGTACGACATTTGGAAACAAGAACTTTTAACATAAAATTACCTCCTGATCGTTTGGATTTCTATCCATTTTTTATAGAAAGTATAGCAGTACAAGGAAAAAACCGCAATGGGTGCTAGAAAAACCGCAAATCCATGAACAATTCTAGCATTTAAAATACATACCTTTTTGGAAGGGAAATGGTAAAATACAATAAAATAAAATGCGTATTCTATGTAAAAGTTGTGTAAAATATAAATAAAAAATGAAAATATAACAAAATAATTGAGTTTAATGGTATAAATACATAAAAAGTAATTCGCCTATTTTTGATAATTTGTAATAAAATTTAAGAATTTGGCTGATTATTATTAAGAAAAAAATCATATTGAATTCATTGACTTTGTTTTCTGAAGGTGATAAACTGAGAATCGACTTCAGAAAACAAAATAAACAAGAAGTCACGGCATCATGAAGCTTATGAATCATGAAGTCACAAGGAGGAGAATTATTATGAAATTAACAACAAAAAAACTTGTACTTACAGGCGTAGCTGTATTATCAATGGCAGCAATCTCTGCATGTGGTAGCACAAAGACAGCAGAAACTACAGCAGCTACAGAAGCTGAAGTAACTACAGAAGCAGTTACTGAAGAAGTAACTACAGACGAAGCTACAGACGAAACAACTGAGTCCGTAGAAGATGCATCTGAGGATGCTACATTAGAAGAATCTTCAGAAGAAGCAAAAGATGGTGAAGAAACCACAGAAGCAGATGCTTCCAAAGAAGAGACTACAGAAGAAGCTGAGTCTACAACAGCAGCTAACTAATTATAATATTAGAAGCTTAGAAGGATTGAATTCCTGGACGGGGACATGTGTCTCCGTCTTTTTTTGCGTACTTAGCTAGGCAGAGGGTGTGATTTTGTGATATAATTCTTCAAATAGCTATGTTAAGGAGGACCTTTTCATGAAAATAACTTATATTCATCACAGCTCTTTTCTTGTGGAACTTACATCAGGTTCTCTTCTTTTTGATTATACCGAGGGGAACCTGCCTAAGTTGAAGCAAGATAAGCCTCTGCTTGTCTTTGCAAGTCATCGTCACGGGGATCATTATTCGAACAAAATTTCAGAACTGAAAAAACAATATAAGAACACGAGATTTATTCTATCCGATGATATATGGAAACAAAAAAAGGATATTCCTGTTTCCGCTGTTACGGTTATGAAACCAGGACAGATCTATACAGAGACCTCTGTATTCGAAAATGGATATGATGTAGAGATCATTACATACCAGTCTACAGATGAAGGCGTTGCATTCCTGGTAAAAGCAGAAGGCAAAACCATCTATCATGCCGGTGATCTAAACAACTGGAGATGGGAAGGAGAACCAGATGACTGGAATGAACGTATGGCAGAGAAGTATTCCAAAGAAGTGGACAAGCTGACAGATCATTCCATTGATGTGGCATTTCTTCCCCTGGATCCCAGACAGGAAAATGCGTTCTATTTGGGATTTGACGAATTTATGAGAAAAATTAAGGTATCTCGCGCATTTCCTATGCATTGTTGGGGAGACTTTTCAGTAATTCAACGGTTAAAAGATATGGAAGAGTCTGCGCCTTATAGAGATAAAATCATTGAGATCCATAAGGATGAGGAGAACTTTTTAATAAATTAGGAGAGAATGTCATGGACAGTGGAAACAATCAGCTTGTGGAAAAGACACCAAAAGAACAAAGAGAGATCTTAAACGCTGCAATGCAGGCAGGGCACATACTCTTAGAGAACGGGGCAGAGATATTCCGTGTGGAAGAGACGATGGACCGTATCTGCCGGCATTTTGACATTGATTCTGGAAGTTCCTTTGTACTGAGCAATGGTATCTTTACAACAGCAGGGAGTGGGAGGGAAGAAATATTTGCTAAGGTTCAGCATATTCCCGTTGGAACCACTCATTTGGAACGGGTGACTGCTGTAAATCAACTGTCTCGTGAGATGATAGAAAAATCGCTTACACTTAATGAGGTGAAAGATAGGCTTGACGAGATTCAGGTCATGCCAGGAAAATCAAAGATTCAAAAAATTCTGGCTTCAGGTGTGGGAAGCGCTTGTTTTTGCTATCTCTTTGGAGGAAATGGAACGGATAGTATGGCTACATTTTTTACCGGACTGGTCTTATACTGTTTCGTGTTGTATATAAGCAAGCCTTACTTATCAAAATTGGTTGGGAATATCGGAGGTGGAGCTCTGATCACTATTTTATGTGCTGTTTTTTTTCAGTTAGGATTTGGGGAACACTTAAACTATATGATTATTGGTGCAATCATGCCCCTGGTTCCTGGTGTTGCATTTACCAATGCGATACGGGATATTGTGGATGGGGATTACATCGCAGGTTCTGTCCGCATGCTGGATGCACTTTTGGTGTTTTTTGGCATAGCCATGGGAGTGGGATTGGTATATAGTGTGTTTCAACAGATCACAGGAGGGTTGCTATTATGACTTTATTCTATGAAATCCTGGCGGCATTCATAGGCACCATTGCGTTTTCCCTCATATTCGGAGTCCCATCTAAATATTATCCGTATTGTGGCTTCATTGGCGGATTTGGCTGGCTTGTTTACATGCTTTTGTTAAAAGGTCTAACAGAACCTTCGGCAGCTCTGGCTGCGACCATAGTAGTTATCCTTCTTTCCCGGACGTTTGCGGTAAGAAAACGTTGTCCAGTCACCATATTTTTGATTTCAGGGATTTTCCCTTTGGTTCCGGGAGCAGGTGTTTACTGGACTGCTTATTATATTGTGACCGGGGATATGACTAGGGCGGCACAAAGTGGATATTTGGCGTTGAAGGTGGCAGTTGCCATTGTACTTGGGATTGTTTTTGTATTTGAACTTCCTCAAGGCTTTTTTCGGTTTGCAGCTAAAAAATAAATAGACCAATAAGGAAAGGGAAGATCAGATGATTCTTATTAAACAAGCACATATTATAGATCCAGAAAACCAGATGGAGCAGGAAAAGGACCTTTGCATTGCAGACGGGAAAATCATTAAAGTGGGAAATGATCTTACTTTAGAGAGTGGGAAAACATCAAAAGAGGATGTTGTCATTGATGCCAAGGGACTGATTGTGGCTCCGGGATTGGTTGACGTTCATGTTCATTTCCGCGATCCTGGCTTTACGTACAAAGAAGATATTAAAACAGGAGCCAGGGCGGCGGCAAAGGGAGGATTTACCACCGTGGTCTGCATGGCAAATACCAAACCACCGGTGGATTGTATCGATGTTCTGGAATATATAATTCAGAAAGGCAAAAAAACGGGGATCCATGTCCTTGCGGCTGCAGCTATCTCCAAGGGTCTTCAGGGGAAAGAACTGACAGATATGGAAGCCTTAAAGGCGCATGGAGCGGTAGGGTTCACCGATGATGGAATCCCTTTGCTAGATGGAATGCTTGTAAAAGAAGCCATGGAAAAAGCGGCAGAGTTATCCGTTCCTTTGAGCTTTCATGAGGAAGATCCGGCATTTATTAAAGAAAATGGCATTCATCATGGAACGATTTCTGAGAACCTTGGTATATACGGCTCTCCGGCGGTTGCGGAGGATAGTTTGGTGGCTAGAGACTGTATGATTGCTCTTCATACAAAAGCACGGGTCAATATCCAGCATATTAGTTCTGCCGGAGCGGTTGAGATGGTAAGAACTGCAAAGAAATTAGGTGCAAACGTATATGCAGAGGCAACCCCTCATCATTTTTCCCTAACAGAAGAAGCACTATTGACTCATAAATCCATGGCCAAGATGAATCCCCCTCTTCGAACTGAAACGGACAGAAAAGCGATTATTGATGGATTAAAGGATGGAACCATTGACATCATAGCGACAGATCATGCACCTCACAGTCTGGAAGAGAAATCAAAAGAGCTTACAAAAGCTCCTAGTGGGATCATTGGTCTTGAGACGGCGCTTGGGCTTGGAGTGACCAATTTGGTAAAGCCAGGGTATTTGACTATGATGGAATTGATGGAAAAGATGAGCAGGAATCCATTAAAACTCTATGACCTTCCTAGTGGAGCTATAAAAGAAGGAAGTATTGCAGATTTGGTGATCTTTGACCCCGAAGAGGAGTGGACGGTTGGGGAGTACGTATCGAAATCATTAAACTCTCCATTTACAGGAGAACGATTATGCGGAAAAGTGAAGTATACAATATGTGGGGGAACCATTGTTTATCAAGATGAACCCGAATAAAATATGAGTCAATCAAATGAGGAAACGTATATGGAGAATTTGGAAATAGAGGTTCCGACGGATACGGCGTATAAACAGGGGATCGGTCAGGATGGAGTTTTTCTTGGTAATGACGTGGATAAAATAAATTTAGACCTGGAAGAAAAAGAAAAGCAGTACGATGTGATGAAACGGTGGAGACCGTCCATTGATAAACCGCTGAGCGGGGATTTAAACGAACTCTCCTGGATTTATAAGGAACTTACTGAATTTGTTCTAGATGGGACAAAGGGAGAGGTGAGGGAAGAGGACAAAGCAGAGCTAAAACAGGCGCTTTCGGAATCTCTAATGAAAGTTTTAAACAGCCGATTAGGAGAATTAAAACTGTTGATCAAATCCTTTGGTTCTGTGAGAGCGATGAATGCTTTGAAAGCATCTCTTTACCAAAGCGTTGTTAAAATGAGGGATTCTGTTACGGAATTTGATACGGAATTTGATCAGGAACTGAATGAACTATTCCCGGGAATTAAGTACGAAGGAAAGGATTCTGGAAATCAGAGAGGAAGCGGAATCCGTAATCTGGTCAATCATGGGGAGAATCAACTGGAACAGGGGATTATCTATGAGAGAGACCGAAGTGGAACGATAAAAAATGATCCTAAATTCGCCAATACAATTTTTGAAGAAACGTCTATTGTAGTCATGGACAATCGGAATTCGTCAAACGAAAAAGTGGTTACTCCACCAATCCTCAAGCCTCTGATTTACTCGGGTGAGGACCTTGAGTTTGCGGAACGTTTTGCTCGATATGTAAATCGGGGAGGAAATTTGCTGCGGATGTCAGAGCTGACGGGAGAAAGTGAGGAACTTTACGGGTTTCTTGCTGCTCTAATGGCTATAAAGGCACAGATCTTTACCCAGTGTACTGGAATGGAAAAGGGATTGGCTTTTGATTTGAGGGAAGCCAGTGATCGGCTCAGTGATTATTACATACAGCAGGCAGCAAAAAAGACAGCCGCTAATAGTAAGAAGACAGATAATAAGAAATCATTTGAAGTCAACGCTTCTTATAAGATTTTTTATTCTATAATGAATGCGTATCAGAAAAAACAGGATCTAAATGATGCCGCAAATAAAGGCATTCGTCATGCTTACCAGCAGTTTTTAAAAAAGAGCGATTATGAAGATCTGGGAGGAGTTATGTCCTTTTTTAGAAAAAATAAGGGGGATCTGGTGGATGACTGGAATGAGGGAAAGCGGCTTCTGGAACGGGACTGGAACGGTTTTTTGAGTTTTCAGAGTAAGGACAACCCGGACAACCGATCTATTGATATTTTGGAGCTAAGCCCTTGGGGGATGTTTCTGAAACCTGGAAGTGACTTGGGAGATGAAAGAGAGTCATCTCTCTGGCTGAGGGTATTGGGAGGGATTCTTATTCTGCTTGTAGTGGTAATATTGTTCTTGTTTTAGGGACAATTTTATAATTTTCTTCTTTACAAAAACACTTTACTGTGCTAACATGGTAGCACAGTAAAACAAGAGGAGGATGCAAGTATGAAAAAAACAAGAATAATAGCAGCCTTATTGGGCTTCATGATTTTATTAAGTGGGTGTGGGACAAAGACAGAACCTGCCGGAACCACTCAGGCAGCTTCTGTTAAGAGTCAGAGTACATTTACCGTAGGGTTTGACCAGGATTTTCCACCAATGGGGTTTGTGGGAGACGATGGTGAATATACTGGATTTGATTTGGAATTGGCAAAGGAAGTGGCGGACCGCCTTGGAAAGACTTTTGTCCCTCAACCCATTGCGTGGGATGCGAAGGATATGGAGCTTAATAGCGGCAACATTGACTGCATTTGGAACGGGTTTACCATGAATGGAAGAGAAGACAATTATACTTTTACGCGTCCTTATATGGCAAACAGCCAGGTTTTCGTAGTAAGATCAGATTCTGGCATAGAGACTCTTTCGGATCTATCGAATAAGATCGTAGAGGTACAGGCGGATTCTTCTGCAGAAAAGGCATTGAAAACCAAGGCTGAACTGGCTGGCACGTTTAAACTTCTTCAGACGACACCG
This sequence comes from Clostridium sp. E02, assembly GCF_003833015.1. Taxonomy (GTDB): domain Bacteria; phylum Bacillota; class Clostridia; order Lachnospirales; family Lachnospiraceae; genus Lacrimispora. The sequence continues at coordinate 3,644 of NZ_RJLQ01000030.1, read as the reverse complement.
GATTATAATACTGCTTTCATGGATTTGGAGATGGGGGCTGTGGATGCGGTTGCTATGGATGAAGTGGTAGCTGCCTATCAGATCGAACAGAGAAAATCTGATTTTATCATTCTATCAGAATCTCTTGCAGCCGAGCAATATGGAGTTGGATTTAAAAAGGGAAATGATGATCTAAAAGATCAGGTGGAAAAGCAGTTAGTGGCAATGGACGAGGACGGTACTTTAAAAAAGATTTCAGAAAAATGGTTTGGGAAAGATGTTACCACCATTGGTAAATAACGATACATACGGAGGGAAGTCATGACTTTAGCAATGATACTAACACAACTAGCAGGAGGAATGTGGGTCAGCATACAGATATTTATGGTGACGCTTCTTTTTTCACTGCCACTGGGACTTCTTATATCGTTTGGAAGAATGTCCCGGATCCGGATCCTAAGATTGGTTGTTAAATTCTATATTTCAGTCATGAGAGGCACCCCTCTAATGTTACAGCTCATGGTGGTTTACTTTGGACCCTACTTCTTATTTGGATGGAATGTAGGCAATGGATATCGACTGATTGCAGCGTTTATTGGGTTTACCATTAACTATGCAGCGTATTTTGCAGAAATCTATCGAAGCGGCATCCAGTCCATGCCGTCGGGACAGTACGAAGCAGCAGCACTTTTAGGGTATTCAAAGATCCAGACTTTTTTTCGGATTATATTTCCCCAGGTGACGAAACGGATCCTTCCGGCGGTGACCAATGAAGTAATTACTCTAGTAAAGGATACTTCTTTGGCATTTACCATCAGTGTGTTTGAGATGTTTACGGCTGCAAAGGCACTGGCTTCTTCTCAAGCAAGTTTGATTCCTTTTGTGGCAGCAGGGCTTTTCTATTATGTATTTAACTTACTGGTGGCTCTTATTATGGAATCCATAGAAAAACGAATGAGTTATTATCAATAGGAGGAATCGGGATGAACATACTGGAGATGAGTCGTGTAGAAAAGTCATTTCAAGGACAGAGTGTTATAAAAGGAATCTCTCTAAACGTGAAAGAAGGGGAGATCGTATCTATCATAGGTCCTTCTGGTTCTGGAAAATCAACGCTTTTGCGCTGTGCAACTATGCTGGAATCCATGGACGGGGGAGAACTGAAATATTCAGGTGAGATTGCAGTGATGAGTGGTCCGGATGGCAATGCTGTCTATGCTGGGAAGGAGAAATTAAAAGAGATTCAAAAAACGTATGGTTTGGTGTTTCAGAATTTTCATCTATTCCCTCACATGACTGTGTTTAAAAATGTGATTGATGCGCCGATTCATGTGCAAAAACGCAGGAGAGAAGAGGTAGAATCTGAAGCCAGAGAATTGTTGCTAAAGATGGGACTTTCTGATAAGGAAGAAGCGTATCCCTGTGAGCTCTCGGGCGGACAGTGTCAGCGAGTTGCCATTGCACGGGCTCTTGCCTTAAATCCCAGAATCTTATTTTTTGATGAACCAACTTCGGCGCTTGATCCAGAACTTACGGGAGAAGTCTTAAAAGTCATCAAATCCTTGGCCGAGATGCAGATTACCATGGTTATTGTGACCCATGAAATGGCTTTTGCGAAAGAGATTTCTGACCGTGTGATTTTTATGACAGAAGGAAAGATCGTGGAGGAGGGAACACCGGAAGAGGTGTTTGCGTCTAAGAACTTACGTACTCAAAATTTCCTGGGAAAATATGGGGATTTGCAGTCATAAAAGGAATAACTGAATATTGGTATGACATCACGATTCAACCAAAGCAGATGAGCCATTGTTCGCTCAACTGCTTTGGTTGATTTATTTTAGCTTGTATGTTCCTAAGTGCTTAACTTTTGAATCAATACGGAAGCATTGGAATTGATTTGTGTTCCTCCTGCCAAAGTTTGCAGCGTAACAGCCGCTGCACTTGTGTGATTTCGTATCGTTATGACATCGGCAGCGGCAGCTGTAATAATGACCATACCTGGACTGGGCTGGGTGCCAGCTCCTGACCCATAGACTGCTCCTGCAACTGGAGCTCCATTTTGGTAGAGAGTGAATTGACTGGGTTCAACACCTGCAGCATAAAACCAGACGGCGTAGTCACCAGCGGTACCAATTACGATGGTGGATGTTCCAGCTACATGCGCGATGGTACCAACGATAATTCCATTGGTACTAAATAAAATATCTGCTTCTAAAGCAACGACTTGAGCAGCTAAATTGTAAATATAAGCATATTCAGTTAACCCAGTGGTGCCAGTGGGTCCAGTGTCGCCGGTAGGCCCAGTGTCACCGGTAGACCCGGTAGGTCCAGTGTCGCCAGTAGGACCAGTATCGCCCGTAAGACCGATAGGCCCGGTAGGTCCGGTGTCACCGGTAGGTCCAGTGTCACCAGCAGGTCCAGTGTCGCCGATAAGGCCAATCGGCCCAGTAGGCCCAGTGTCGCCGATCAGTCCGATAGGACCAGTATCACCGGTAGACCCGGTAGGTCCAGTATCGCCGGTAGACCCGGTAGGTCCAGTATCGCCGGTAGATCCGGTGGGTCCAGTGTCGCCAGTAGGCCCAGTGTCACCGGTAGACCCGGTAGGTCCAGTATCGCCAGTGGGTCCAGTGTCGCCGGTAGGTCCAGTGTCGCCGATCAGTCCGATAGGACCAGTATCGCCGGTAGGACCAGTATCGCCGGTAGGTCCAGTGTCGCCGGTGGGTCCAGTGTCGCCAGTAGGTCCGGCAGGTCCGGTATCGCCGGTAGATCCAGTATCGCCGGTAGGTCCAGTGTCACCAGTAGGTCCAGTATCGCCGGTAGACCCGGTAGGTCCAGTATCGCCAGTGGGTCCGGTGTCACCAGTAGGTCCGCCAGAAGGCCCGGTAGGCCCGGTAGGTCCAGTAGGTCCAGTATCGCCGGCAGGCCCGGTAGGCCCGGTAGGTCCAGTGTCGCCGGTAGGTCCAGTGTCGCCGATCAGTCCGATAGGACCAGTATCACCGGTAGACCCGGTGTCGCCGGTAGGTCCGGTATTGCCGATAAGGCCGATAGGTCCGGTAGGTCCAGTATCGCCGGTAGGCCCAGTATTTCCGGTAGTCCCAGTAGGCCCGGTAGCCCCAGTAGATCCGGTAGGCCCGGTAGGTCCAGTATCGCCGATCAGTCCGATAGGACCAGTATCACCGGTAGACCCGGTGTCGCCGGTAGGTCCGGTATTGCCGATAAGGCCGATAGGTCCGGTAGGTCCAGTATCGCCGGTAGGCCCAGTATTGCCGGTAGGCCCGGTAGGCCCAGTAGATCCGGTAGATCCAGTGGCACCAATCGGACCAGCAGGACCATTAGCACCGGTAGGTCCAGTAGGCCCAGTAGGTCCAACACAACGACAGCACTTGCATGGATAAGGTGGATGAGGTGGACAAGGTGGACAAGGTTCGCAATTTATATTTCCATGATGGGGGCATCTATTTGATGAACAATTGTTTGCGCCACCGCAATGACATATATTCATATCTTGAAATTCTTCATATTGCATTATACTACCTCCTTGTATAATAATGATATAGCCAATGAGGCTTATATCTTACTAACATCTTTTTATTCTGTAACTGAATAAGGCTTCACCCTTAATCAGAAGTTACTATTTCTTAATTACCATGTCTGACGGTTCCCTG
>NZ_RJLQ01000002.1 GCF_003833015.1 Clostridium sp. E02 | reverse complement strand
CTCACCCGTCCGCCGCTAAGTCACTTTAAATTCCATCCGAAAACTTCCTTTAAAGTGCTTCGCTCGACTTGCATGTGTTAAGCACGCCGCCAGCGTTCATCCTGAGCCAGGATCAAACTCTCAAATTTAAGCATATAGTCTTTGAAAGCGGTCGTAGATTTGTAGAAAAGCCTGTTGAAAGCTTGCTTTCATAAAGACCTTTTCGAATCTGCGAACATTTGCGAAGCAAATGGTAGCGAATGAAGCAAAGCTTCATGAGCGTACCGCTTGGACTTGCCATTGGTTCAATCCACGGTCAAAATCAACTAACTAGCTAATTTATTTCCCGTTTTTACTTGTTGTTTGGTTCGTATACAATTACTTGTATTCGTTCTGAATTTCTCATTCAAAGTCATCAAACATGACTTTTATTCGAATTTTCAGGGTTTTACATACTGTTCAATCTTCTGTTTTCAAAGTGCTTGTACATCTATTCAAAAACTATGTTTCGTCTAGATGTTAACGCAGAAGGAGGGATTTGAACCCTCGCGCCGCTACTAACAGCCTACTCCCTTTCCAGGGGAGCCCCTTCAGCCGCTTGGGTACTTCTGCAATACGCTGATTTCTTTTATATGAAAAACGGCTAAAACCTGCCAACGGAGAGGGTGGGATTCGAACCCACGCGCCCTTGCGGACAAACGGTTTTCAAGACCGCCTCGTTATGACCACTTCGATACCTCTCCAAACGTGCTTTTACATTTTAATAGAAGTCCATGTTTTTGTCAAGCACTTTTTTCTATTTTATAAATCTCGTGGAGCCTTGCTCTTTCCTTGTGTCTCTCATTGAATCGCTCATCAGAGGCAACTTGGATATTCTATCATTGTTTGTTTCATCTGTCAACAGATTTTTACAAAATTTTCTATTATTTTTCCCCTCGTTTTAAATACTCTAAAAGTCGTTGCTTTGCCTGTTCAGCAGTGTTAAAGTTTTCTTCAATTCCAGTTATGTAATAGAAGGCATCCTGCCAGATTTTTTCGGAGTAATCCGTGGCTGGAATTTCAGAAACAGCAAAACGGCAACCTATTTTCCCCACACTGCCCCGCAAATCTGATAAATACATACAACCTGACTCTATAGCGATCCGGTCCAAAAGCCCCTCCCTGATGTTTTTATCTTTTTCTCTTCCGCTATATCCAGCTTTCATCTAGCGTACCTTCTTCCCTTCTTCTCATCTGATGCAGCAGCTGATAAAATCTAAGATCAGGAATCCTTCCTAAGGATTACTTTATCTGATCTTACATTAAATATATTTATACAACTAATAATATTGTAATGAATGCAACATGTCAAGCTATGGATTGCATTATTTACCACACATATTTCATTTGATACAATACTATGGAATCAGGAGGAGTTACCCATGTATATAGATTTCAATTTTTCAAAACGCCTTTCTCAACTTCGAGCACAGAAAGGAGTATCCGCACGTGATATGAGTTTGTCTCTTGGACAGAACCCAACGTATATCCATAAAATAGAAAATGGACTAGCTCTTCCGTCCATGATGGGATTTTTCTATATATGCGAGTATCTGGATCTTGAACCGGCTGAATTTTTCTCTCGTGAAATTCACAGCCCTGCAAAACTAAAAGAATTACTGAGCGATGCCCAGCATCTAAATCGGGAGCAGCTTGAACACCTTCATCTTCTTGTAAAGGACTTATTAAAATACGGAGGTAAAAAATAAAAAGGAAGCTGCTCCTACAGCATCCCTTTTATTGATCTCTCCGTATTCTCTTTAACAGTATTTCCGCAATTTCCATGTCTTCTGGAGTTGTTACTTTCATGTTCGTATAGTCTCCTCGAATCAATTTAACTTTCTCCTGAGTTATGGTCTCAACCACCATCGCATCATCTGTAATCCCTTTTTGCATCTTTTGTTTCGTCATAAGTGTCTCATAGGCACTAAATACCAGTTGATACGCAAATGCCTGTGGCGTCTGGATGAGCCAAAGATGATTTCTATCTGGGGTCACTTTAGAAAATTGATCCTCATCCGATATCTTTATGGTATCTTTGACCGGCATTCCCACGACACAAGCCTTGAATTCAACTGCACCCATTAAGGCCGATTCGATGATTTTGGGGGTCACGCAGGGTCTTGCTCCATCATGAATCAAAACATATTCACAATGCTTTACTTCCTTTAGTCCCTCGTATACTGAATGATACCGCTCGGTTCCTCCCTCCGTTACAGCCGTAACTTTGGTAAAGCCATATTTCTCAATGATGTTTTTTTTACAATATTCCTTTTCTCCTTGGCCAGTAACCAGTATGATCTCATCCACCGAACTCTCTTCAAAGGCCTTTAACGAATAATAAATCATGGGTTTCCCCAATAAAGTCAGATACTGTTTATAAACGGAACCGCCCATTCGGGTTCCTTTCCCTGCCGCCAGTATTACTGCCGCGGTTCGTGCCATCATTGCCTTACCTCTCTCCCAGTTTTAAGTTAGGAACTGCATTTAAATCCAGACCTGCTCTTTCACCGTTGATATACTCATAATAAGCTGCTGTTCCAATCATAGCGGCATTATCAGTACAATAGATGGGGGAAGGAAAATAAAGATCTATCCCATTTTCTTCGCAGGCTTTTCCCATCTCTGCGCGTAATGCAGAGTTAGAAGCTACTCCACCGGCGATGGCAACTTTATGAAACTCATATTCTTTTGCAGCCTTCACGGTATGGCTGACTAAGACATCCACGACTGCATTTTGAAAGGATGCGGCGAGATCCGGCACATTGATCTCATCCCCCATCATCTTCGCATGATTGATATGATTTAAAACAGCCGACTTTAATCCGCTGAAGCTAAAATCATAAATACTGTCATTTACCTTTGCCCTAGGGAATTTGATGGCATGAGGATTCCCCTCTTTTGCCGTTTTATCGATCTTAGGACCTCCCGGATAGCCAAGGCCTACCGCTCTAGCCACCTTATCAAACGCTTCGCCAGCCGCATCATCTCTGGTTCGCCCTATGATCTCAAATTCTCCGTAATCTTTTACAACCACCAAATGGGTATGACCACCGGATACAATCAGACACAAAAAAGGCGGTTCTAAATCTTTATGTTCAATAAAATTGGCTGATACGTGTCCTTCTATATGATGGACACCCACAAGAGGTTTCTTGGCGGCATACGCAATCGCCTTTGCTTCGGCAACTCCCACAAGCAATGCCCCGACTAGACCCGGTCCATATGTGACACCAATGGCATCCATATCATCTAATGTCATCCCGGCTTCTGATAATGCGGATTCTATCACCTGATTGATCTTTTCCATATGCTTTCTGGAAGCAATTTCAGGAACAACGCCTCCATAAAGGGTATGCAGGGCTATCTGAGATGAGATTATATTTGATAAAATCTCCCTCCCATTTTTTACCACCGCCGCTGCTGTCTCATCGCAGGAACTTTCAATTGCCAGGATATAAACATCTTCTTCTGTATGATTTTTCTTCATCATCATTTCCTCATTCCTCATCGAATTCCAATTCTATCGTCCAGGCATCCCTGGCCGCTTTCGCACGAGGGAAAATCGCTTTAACCTTGTCCATAAATTCCTCTGGTCTTGTCAAAGATGGACTATAATGAGTCAGCCACATCTGTTTGGGCTGTGCACTCTTTGCCAGTCCTGCGGCTTCATAAAAAGTCATATGTCTGTATTCTCTGGCTTTTGCTTCTTTTCCTTCTTCCCCGTACATGCCTTCACAGATAAATAGATCCGCATCCGCTGCATATTCTGCAATCACAGGAACTGGTCTTGTATCCGTGCAGTATGTTACTTTTAGTCCCCGTCTTTTCGGTCCTAAAACCATATCTGGTGTCAGAACGTGTTCTCCATCTTTTAAAGTCTCACCTTTCTGCAGCCGGCTCCAGTACTTCTGGGGGATTCCTGCTTCTCTTGCCCGATCCACATCAAATCGTCCTGCCCTTGGAATGGAAATCGAATATCCGTAACAAACCACATTGTGATTGACACGATAAGCATCAATTACATAAGGTCCCTGGATTATCTGCTCCCTATTTTCAGAAAGCTCAATGAACTTAAGGTTAAATGGAAGTTCAGGAGCAATGGTACGCAATGCCCCCACCACCCGTTCTAAGCCTTTGGGACCAATGAGTGTCAGAGGTTCTGTCCTCTCTGCATTCCCCATAGTCAACAAAAGACCAGGCAGACCACTGATGTGATCCGCATGATAATGAGTAAAACAGATAATATCAATCGGCTTTGGGCTCCAGCCCTTTTCTTTTAAAGCAATCTGAGTTCCTTCTCCACAATCGATCAAAAGATTGCTGCCTTCACACCGTGCCATCATGGCTGTCAGCCAGCGGTAGGGAAGAGGCATCATTCCTCCAGTTCCCAGTAAACATATATCTAACATAAAATTTCCTCACTTTTGTTTGAATCAATAAGACGGTATAAAAACGCCTCATAAAATCATATCACAAAGCCAAGGGAATTAGCAACTACAAATATTCCTGCTGTTCCTCAATCTCCACAGGTATTTTAAATTCTGCAATCATAGCTTCATAACAGCTTTCACAAAGATCAAAATGATGGATCTCCCCATCTTTTTCTGAAAAGAAGTCCCAGGTATGGTTCACGCGGATAACCCCTTCTCTGGCAATACCCTCTGACACGATAACTTTTTTGCCGCAACAGTTGCATACTACTGTCTCCAGTTGACCGCCGTTTTTGTACTTTCTCATCTTACTCTCACCTTTCCTTTTTCGCACTTTCCAGATTCACCCTGATTTCATACCGTTTTAACCATAAATAGAAATAAGGGCATCCATACTGGATACCCCTACATTATAAACGGTGTTTCCCCTTATTTTTAGTGGTAAATGTTTCATATCACAGGGATTGTCATAAGAATGGCATCTTCACAAGGATTCTGATAGTAGTTTTTTCGAATGCCATTTTCCAAAAAACCATAGGATCTATATAGGTTTACAGCACATTCATTGCTACTTCGAACCTCAAGAAACATGGAACTCACTTCCCACCTTCTGGAATAAAAAACCACCTGGTCCATAAGTTTCTTTGAAAGGCCCCTCCCTCTCCACTTCGGCAAAAGGGCAATGCGGAGAAGTTCTCCCTCCCCGGCAATGATTCGAAACACACAGTAACCAACAATCTCCGCCTTCATTTCTACGACGAACCAAGTATCCAGATTGTTGTTTAAACTTTCCATTATACTTTCATAAGACCATGGATCTGGAAAACAAACCTGTTCTATACCGGTGATTGTAAGCACATCTTCTGCTTCCATCTCACGAACCATTGGCTTCCCCTTTTAATGCCTCTTCCCGTTCCCGTTCCGCCTGAGGTTTTCTTAAATATTCCGGGCCATGTTCTGCAGCCGAAACTAGATTTCCTTCCTTGTAATAAAGACTTCCTAGTTCTGCCACAGCACCAGCCCGTTGTCTGTTTAGATGAGCAGGTGCAAATTCAAAGGGGACCTTTAACTCTTTTTCCAATCGTTCCTGGTATACAGGAACTCCATCCCCTAAAAATATCACTTTTTCTCCGGCCTGATTTAGTTCATCGATTAGATCATCAAGATCCATCGCACAGGATGGTTTCACTATGGAAAATCCATCTCTACACTCATAGATTCCTGTATAAACCTGATTCCTTCTCGCATCCATAATCGGACAGACCCGGCTAATACAACCGTATAGATTATACGCCATTGCATCTATGGTAGGTACAGAGATCAACGGCTTTGAAAGTGCTAATCCAAGACCTTTCCCCGTTGCCGATCCGATCCTCAGCCCTGTAAAAGAACCAGGGCCTGCGGAAACCGCTATGGCATCGATGGTATCCAAATCATATCCCACCATGGTAACGATCTCATCAAGCATAGGAAGAAGTGTCTGGGAATGTGTCTTTTTAAAATTCACCGTGTACTCTGCTATCAGCACCTGGTCTGACACGATGGCAACCGATGCCACCAGTGACGAACTTTCAATTCCAAGTATGTTCATTTACATTCCCTCCACGGTTATTTTTCTATAATCAAAGCCTTTGTTTAAATCCTTTTCGATGGTGATTGTTATAGCATCTTCTGGAAGAATATCTTCAATCAGCTCCGACCACTCAATGAGCGTTACCCCTTCTCCATAGAAGTATTCATCATATCCAATCTCATCCATCTCACTGACATCACCAATCCGGTACACATCAAAATGATAGAAGGGCAAACGCCCGTCCTCATACTGTTTTACGATGGTAAAGGTAGGACTGTCAACTGGCTCTCTTATATCAAGACCAGCGGCAACCCCCTGAGTAAAGACCGTTTTCCCCACTCCAAGATCACCATTTAGACAATATACGGTGGAGGGAGCTGCTGACTCTCCCAGTTTCTTTCCTAGTGCAAAGGTTTCTTCTGGCTTCCAGCTTTCTTTTACCATAATCTATATCCTCTTTCGCCTCTCTGGAGGCAGATTCTCTTTTATCAAAGCAGTTAATGCAGGAAGGTGATCCCCCGAAATAGAATCTGGGAGCAAATAAGCATGTACACGATCCATATAAAGAATCAACATATCTCTCACACGGAGAACTCGTTCTAAATTCCCCCATTCGATGAAAAGATTTTCATCTCCCTGGGTAACGTTTATTCCTTCCGCCAAAAAAGACAATGTCATTCCATTGCGAAACATGGGCTTTGCTGCCTGTTTTGCGGCTTTTAGAAAAAGAAGAGCGGGCTGCCATACGGTAAACAGCAAAACACAGACGAATAGTAACCCCCGGTACAAGTTGGTAGTCGTCCCCCATGTACTGACAAGAGCATAGAGTGCTGCTGCACTGAAAATCAAGCTAAAGATTCCCTGCATGCCACGATATGAATGATACATGGAAAATTTCCACAAATCCTTTGCCTTTAGTTTCACTTCTATTACGATTGGATTTTTCTGTTCCATGTGTTCCTCCTTTTCTATCGAATGAAAGGCTCCCTTATAGTTTCATGGTAAGAGCGATCCGTTTCTTTGAAACTTCCACACTGATAATCTTCACTTCTACAATATCGCCCACACTTACAGCTTCTAGTGGGTGTTTAATAAAATGATTGGACATCTGGGAGATATGAACCAAACCATCCTGATGAACACCGATATCCACAAATGCACCGAAATCAATGACATTCCTAACGGTTCCTTTTAATACCATGCCTGGCTGCAAATCTTTCATTTCCATAACATCCGTACGCAAAATCGGCTTTGGCATCTCATCTCTGGGATCCCTGGCTGGTTTTTCCAATTCTTTCGCCAGGTCCCGAAGGGTAATCTCCCCAACGCTTAATTCTTCTGCTAGTTCCTTGTAATCTAAGATCTTTTTGCTGATTCCAGTTAACCCTCCATGAGCCAGCTCACTTAGATCATATCCCAGTTTATTCAAAAGATTTAAGGCAGCGTTGTATGTTTCCGGATGAACACTGGTTCCATCAAGGGGATTTTTTCCACCCTGAATTCTCATAAAACCTGCACACTGTTCAAATGCTTTCGGTCCAAGCTTTGGTACCTTTAACAATTGCTTTCTGCTTTCAAATGCCCCATGTTCTTCTCTATAAGCCACGATATTTTTCGCAATGGGTTTGGTAATCCCAGAGATATATTCAAGTAAAGAAGCAGAAGCTGTATTCAAATCCACTCCCACTTTATTAACACAGTTTTCCACGACGCCTTGCAGTGCTTCACTTAAATGTTTCTGATTCATGTCATGCTGATATTGCCCTACCCCAATGGACTTGGGATCAATCTTAACAAGCTCTGCCAGTGGATCTTGTAATCTTCTTGCGATGGAAGCCGCACTCCGCTGCCCTACATCAAAGTTTGGAAACTCCTCGGTCGCTAATTTGCTGGCAGAATAAACGGAGGCTCCTGCTTCATTGACTATAATATACTGAACTGAGGTTTGGATCTCCTTTAACAGTTCTACGATGATAACTTCTGACTCTCTTGACGCAGTTCCATTGCCAACAGAGATCAGGGTAATGTTATATTTCTGAATCAGTTTCTTTACAATCTCTTTGGATTCTTCCACTTTGTTTTGAGGTGCGGTTGGATAGATAACAACGGTATCGAGTACTTTCCCCGTCTCATCCACAACTGCCAGTTTGCATCCGGTTCGAAATGCAGGGTCCCAGCCAAGCACCACTCTGCCGACAATGGGCGGCTGCATCAGCAATTGTTCTAAATTCTTACCAAATACCCGGATGGCACCAGTTTCCGCTGCCTCTGTCAAATAACTTCTTATCTCCCGTTCCATGGACGGAGCAATCAACCGATCATAGCTGTCCGCCGTCACATCTTTTAAGACAGGAGTCGTATAGGGATTGTCCCGAATCAGCACCTGTTTCTCTAAATATCGGATTATCTGCTCTTCTGGAGCCAAAATCTTAATCTGCAGGACCTTTTCCTTCTCTCCACGGTTCATGGCAAGAATTCGGTGTCCAGCCGCTTTTTTTATGGTTTCCTCATAATTATAATACATCTCATAAACAGTCTCTGCTTCTTTGTCCTTCGTCGATGACTGAATCAGCCCCTGATCCATAGTCACGTTTCGGATATAAGTGCGGTATTGTGCCTGATCGGAAATCCGCTCCGCCAGAATATCCTTCGCTCCATTTATGGCATCTTCTGCTGAAAGCACTCCCTTTTCCTCGGAGCAATAAGTTTCTGCTTCTTTTTCCAAAGGAGCATTGGTCCTCTGTAATAGAATCAGATCTGCCAATGGATCCAGTCCCTTTTCCTTCGCTATGGTAGCACGAGTCCTTCTCTTTGGTTTATAGGGACGATATAAATCTTCTACTGCCACTAGTGTCTGGGCTTTTACAATCTTCTCTTTTAGTTCCGGAGTCAGTTTCTCCTGATCTTTGATCGAAGCAAGCACTTGATCTTTTCGTTCTTGTAAGTTTCTTAAATACTTAAGCCGCTCATCAAGGTCACGAAGCACTTCATCGTTTAGGGAACCTGTGATTTCCTTCCTGTATCGTGCTATAAATGGGATGGTGTTCCCTTCGTCAATTAACCGGACGGTTTCTTCTACCTGTCTGCGTGTTATGGAAAGCTCTTCTTGTATTACCTTTATAATATCCATTTTATACCTCTTGATTTTCATAATTCCTTCAATTAGACCATTATAATTCATCAAGGATCGTTATGCAATACCTGTCTGGACATCAAGGTGTTTTCGTGCTACAATCATACAATATAACTGATCAAAAGGAAAATCATGAGGTATGTACCAATGAACGAAAATAATAACAGCAATAACGGAATGCTGCCAAAACCGCCCAACGCAGGATCGTTTCTTGCATTTTGGTCCGTTTTTTTTGGTGGTATTGGTTTGGTGACCGATTGCCTTCCCCTATTCAGCATATGGAATCTTCCGGCAGGTCTATTTTTTGGATTAACCGGGATTGTCTGTGCGGTTCTTTCAAAGCAGGGAAAACCATTCAGGCACCAGGCACAGCTTGGACTGATTCTTTCCATAATTTCAGCAATATGCGGTATCCTGCTTTCCTTATTTATCATATTTGTATATGATGTCATGGATACCAATACACCCATGGGAGAATATTTCAGACAGATATTTGAGACAACCACCCAGGCACTTATGCCTCACTCCCCGTCTGGAGATTAATTATTTCATAATGGGAAGAAGATCGATTCCTCTAAATGCAAGCATATAATTTTTAAAAATCCAGTTTGCCAGCACGATGGCGGCACCGATCAGGACAAGCACCCTTTCTCTCTTTCTATGATTGATCGGGTGCTTTCCATTTTTACAGATCATGCGAATGATGAGTTCCATCAAGAATACGATTACAGCATAAAGGACCAGCGGATGATACTGAATACTCATCCGAAGGTCCCCTTTTAATAGAGAACGGACTGCTCGTGTTCCTCCACAGCCAGGACAATAATATCCCGTCAATGTAAGAAAAGGGCAGGAAGTTCCGATTTCAACCAATTTCTTTAAAAAAGTCATCTTTTTTCCTCTTTAGTTCCCAAGATCAAATGCATCATGGACTGATCTCATGGAGCGTTCCACATCGATTTCATTAATCAATACGGTAATTCGTATCTCTGAAGTGGCAATCATCTTTATGTTGACGTTCGCTCCATAGAGGGCTTCAAACATCTTAGCAGCAACTCCCGGATTGCTCGACATCCCAGCACCGATAATTGATAATTTGGCAATGCCATCCTCGTACGTTACGGATTGCGCAGATATCGTTTCAAGATGGTTCTTTAATAACTCCATCGTCTCATTCAAATCGGTCTTTGCCACCGTAAAGGATATATCTTTTCTATCTTCTCGTCCAATCGACTGAATGATTATATCCACATTAATATGATACTTTGCCAAAAGATGAAAGATCTTAAAAGCAACTCCAGGTTCATTTTTTACGCCCATCACTGAAATCCGGGCTACATTCTTATCCGCAGCGACTCCACTTACAAGCATTCGTTCCATTTTCGTTTCCTCCTTGACGATCGTCCCTTCTTCTCTTGTCATACTTGAGCGGACAACCAACTGTACTCCATAGCGTTTTGCCATCTCCACGGAGCGGTTATGGAGAACCTTTGCTCCTAAAGATGCAAATTCAAGCATCTCATCGTAGGACACTTCTGAAAGTTTTCTTGCATTAGGTACAATCCGGGGATCACCAGTATAAACACCATCAACGTCTGTGTAAATCTCACAGGCATCGGCACTTAGAGCTGCTGCAAGAGCCACTGCTGTGGTATCCGATCCTCCCCGTCCAAGGGTGGTTAAATCATCGTATTTATTCACACCCTGAAAGCCTGTTATGATAACGATCTTTTTGGCCTCTAACTCATGACGGATCCGATCCGTATCGATTCGTTTTAATTTGGCTGTTCCATAAGCGGAGGTGGTATGCATCACCACCTGGGCTGCATTTAGGGAAACTGCTGGAACCCCAAGTGCATGCATCGCCATGGACATCAGCGCAACACTAACCTGCTCTCCTGTGGCAAGGAGCATATCCATCTCTCTTTTGGGTGGATTCTGGTTCATCTCATGTGCCTTGGCTATAAGGCCGTCCGTGGTTTTTCCCATAGCGGATAAGACCACTACTACCTGATTGCCTTTTTCATATTCTTCGATACAGCGTCTGGCTACATGAAAGATTCTATCTTTGTCTGCGACGGAACTACCGCCAAACTTTTTAACTACTAACATTGCTGCCTCCTGGCGAAAATTAAAATTCTGCACGGATGCGCTGTCTGATTCCTGACAGCTCTTTTGCTTTCTGTTGATACGCTTCTTCCGTCATGGCCTCTGTCAGAACGGCGAACTCATCCATATGATCTAGTTCTGTTACTTCCACATTTCCAAAGACTGCTTCTACTTCTTTCCTTCGTTTACCATAAATCCCTTTGATTCTGATAAAATACTGAAAGGACAGATCTTCTATGGAAGAAATGGCCAGACACTTCTCATCCCAACCCATCTTAACATGATCCGTTTTGTGATTTAAGACTTCCATAATATCTGCAACAACTGCACTTGCAGTAGGAAGTTTCCCTGCTCCGCTTCCGTAGAACATGGAAGTCCCAAGCATATTTCCTTTTACCAGAATTCCATTATAGACATCACTCACAAAATAGAGCGGATGATCCATTCCTATCATAACTGGTGCTACGAATGCATGAACGTTTCCTTCGCTGATACGGCTGGAACCAAACAGTTTCACTGAAGTTTTAAGCGCTTCGGCATAACGGAAATCTACATCTGTGATATTTGTTATCCCTTCTGTATAAATATGCTGGAAATTCACTTCGTGACCCGAAGCCAACGCAGTCAATATAGCTATCTTTCTACAAGTGTCATGTCCTTCTACATCAGCCTCCGGATTTCGCTCTGCATAGCCAAGTTCCTGTGCCTTTTTGAGTGCGCTCTCAAAAGACTCTCCTGACTGGCTCATCTTTGTCAGTATGTAATTCGTGGTACCATTTAAAATTCCTGTGATTTCTAATATCTTCTCTCCAGCCAGTGAAGTGTAAAGAGGCCGAATGATGGGAATCCCTCCGCCAACACTTGCCTCAAAGAAGAAATTCACTTTTTTTTCTTCGGCTATTTTTAAAAGTTCAGTGCCGTGAGCCGCAACCAGTGCCTTATTGGAAGTAGCAACATGCTTCCCTGCTTTTAAACATGCCTTTACAAATGGATAAGCTGGATTCAGTCCTCCCATGGTCTCAATCACCATGGTGATTTCTGGGTCCTTTTCAATGATAGAGAAATCATGTACAATCTTATCTGCTATCGTTGTACCCGGAAATTCTCTTAAATCGAGTACATATTTAACATCTACTGTTTCGCCTGTCTTTTTTTCTATGGTATCTTTGTTTTTTTCCAAAATTTCTACAACACCGGATCCTATGGTACCATAGCCCATAACTGCAACATTCATCATACTTTATTACTCCCTGGCTAAAATTTTTACGTGGTGAATTCCATCTTTTTCTTCCAATTCCTCAACCATTTCTGAGACATTGCCCGTGGCTTTTCGTACCTCAACACTGATCGTTAAGGTAGCGACTCCATTCACTGGAATACTCTGATGTATGGTCAGGATATTGGCACGGTACACAGCAACCACACGAAGCAGATCTGACAGTAACCCCGGTTCATCATCCATCTGCATCACTAACGTAATGGTTTTTCCCTTTGTATTATCGTAAAATGGGAAGATATCATCTTTATATTTATAAAAAGAGCTGCGGCTGATCCCAACTCGATCCGTCGCTTCCTGCACGGTGATGACTCGCTCCGATTCCAATAGCTTCTTTGCCTCAACGACTTTTAGCAATACTTCAGGCACAGCTTTTTGCTTTACCACAAAATATTTACTTTTTTCTTCCATAAAAAAATATCTCCCCTTCTGTGTCCGCAATGGAAATACATTTGTGTTCATAGGGAAGATATTATCATATTTGTGCTTGGTATGCAACTATATTTTCTATTTTATTTCTTAGGTTCTAAAAAAAATGCAGAGAATTTTATTCTGGTCCATTCTCTCCTGCCTTGGCTCCTGTACTGATCCAGCGTAAATACGCATACATAAACAGATCCAAAGCTCCATCTAGTACACTGTTGACATTTCCCGTCTCTGCATTGGTTCTGTGATCCTTCACCATGGTGTAAGGCTGCATGACATAAGAACGAATCTGGTTCCCCCAGCCAATGTCTGTCACATCGCCTCGGATCCCAGAAAGTTTTTCCGCATTCTCCTGCTGTTTTCTCATATAAAGCTTTGCCTTTAACATCTGCATGGCTTTGTCTTTGTTCTGAAATTGAGAACGCTCATTCTGACACTGAACTACAATACCAGAAGGGAGATGAGTAATTCGGATTGCGGAAGATGTTTTATTGATATGCTGACCACCTGCACCACTGGAACGATACGTGTCAATCCGCAATTCATCGTCATTGATTTCTACATCCAAGTCCTCTTCAATATCTGGCATAACATCACAAGAAACAAAGGATGTCTGACGCTTGCCGGCTGCATTAAAGGGAGAGATACGAACCAGGCGGTGTACGCCTTTTTCAGACTTTAAATATCCGTAAGCATTCTCACCATTAATCTGTACAGTAACTGATTTAATTCCAGCCTCATCACCGTCTAAATAGTCAAGCACTTCTGTCTTAAATCCTTTTTTCTCTGACCAACGAAGGAACATACGGTAAAGCATACTACACCAGTCACAGGATTCAGTTCCTCCTGCTCCTGCATTCAGCTTTAAAATAGCATTGTGGCTGTCATACTCTTCTGATAACAGTGTATTGATCCGCATCTGCTCCAGACTCTCTTTAAAATCACTTAACATCTCTGCCACTTCCAAAACAAGGGAAGGATCATTCTCTTCATTCCCCATCTCAATCATGACACCGATATCTTCAAACTGCTGCTCTAAGTCTTTATAACTTTGTACTGTATCTTTTAAATTTTTTGCAAACTGAACAATCTTTGTTGATTTCTCCGGGTCTCCCCAGAAGTCCGGTTCTTCCATCGATTTGTCAAGTTCATCAATCCGCTTTAACTTTTGATCTAAGTTAAAGTGAATCCCTCACTTCCACTAATGGTTTTTCATACGTTGATAATTCGTATTTGTATTGATCTAACTCTACCACTGTGTCACCCACTTTCGTTTTTTTATTTATAATACAAAATTGGGGTCCGCTCCTAACTTATGGGCGCGAACTCCAATTTTATAAAACACTATACTAATTTACGTCCGCAGCACTGCTTGTACTTTTTGCCAGAACCACATGGACAAGGATCATTTGGATAAACCTTATTCTCCGCCTTTTTCACTGGAGCTTTCACTCCACTGTCATCTTTGTTGGTTCCAGTCACCTTGGCAGCAGGTTCTCTCTCCACTTTTTGTTCCACTCGGATGTGGAATAGAATCCTTACGGTTTCTTCCCGGATGGCTGCCGTCATCTCCTCAAACATCTGATAACCGCTCATCTTATATTCTACCAACGGATCTCTCTGTCCATACGCCTGTAAACCAATTCCCTGGCGCAGCTGGTCCATATCATCAATATGAGACATCCATTTGTTGTCAATCACCTTTAATAAAATAACTCGTTCCATCTCACGAATCTGTTCTGCTTCTGGGAATTCGGCTTCTTTAGTTTCATACAGCTTGATCGCCTCTTCCTTTAACATATGTTTCAATTCGTTTTTCTTGATCTGCATATCCTCTGGAAGCGTAATCGTCTCTAAGGGAATGATCGGAAGAAGAAGCATATTCAGTTCTTCTAAATTCCATTCTTCTGGTGATTGATCCTCAATGACGGATAAATCCACTGAGTTCTCCACAATATCCGTAACCATCTTTAACACAACGTCACGCATATTGTCTCCATCAAGTACCTTTTTCCGTTCGTCATAGATTACTTCTCTTTGTTCGTTCATGACTTCATCGTATTTTAAAAGGTTCTCACGGATTCCATAGTTGTTGGTCTCAATCTTCATCTGCGCTTTTTCAATGGCATTCGAAAGCATCTTATGCTCGATCTGCTCTCCTTCCGGTACGCCTAGAGTATTAAACATTCCTACCAGACGTTCGGAACCAAACAAACGCATCAAATCATCTTCCAGAGAAATATAGAATCTAGATTCACCTGGATCGCCCTGACGTCCGGAACGTCCACGCAGCTGATTATCAATTCGTCGAGACTCATGACGCTCTGTACCAATGATCTTAAGCCCACCAGCTTCTTTTGCCTTATCATCAAGCTTAATATCCGTACCACGTCCAGCCATATTCGTCGCAATGGTAACTGCCTTATGAATACCAGCATCTGCAACAATTTCCGCTTCCAGCTCATGATACTTGGCGTTTAAGACTTTATGAGGGATACCTTTTCGTTTGAGCAATCCACTTAACATCTCAGAAGTCTCGATGGTAATGGTACCAACTAGTACTGGCTGACCTTTCGAATATGCAACTGCAACTTCATCGCAAACAGCTTCAAATTTTTCTTTCTTCGTCTTATAAACAGCATCTTCCTGATCTAAACGCGCCACCGGGCGGTTGGTAGGAATCGCAATGGCATCCATACCATAGGTGTTTCTAAATTCCTTTTCCTCGGTAAGAGCGGTACCAGTCATACCTGCTTTTTTATTGTATTTATTAAAGAAGTTTTGGAACGTAATGGTTGCCAGCGTCTTACTTTCTCTGCGGACATTCACGTGTTCTTTTGCTTCAATTGCCTGATGGAGACCGTCAGAATAGCGTCTTCCTGGCATAATACGTCCTGTAAATTCATCTACGATCAATACTTCATCATCTTTTACCACATAGTCTTTATCCCGAAACATCAAATTGTTGGCACGAAGAGCTAATATGATATTATGCTGAATCTCTAAATTCTCAGGATCCGATAGGTTCTCGATATGAAAGTACTGCTCTGCCTTCTCCACACCCTGTTCGGTTAAATTAACTACCTTGTCCTTCTCATCTACGATAAAATCACCGGATTCTTCAATTTCTTCTCCCATAATGGCAGCCATCTTTGAGAATTCACCGGAGGTTTCTCCTTTTTCCAACTGGTGGGCAAAGATATCGCAGACCTCATACAGTTTCGTAGACTTCCCACTTTGACCTGAAATAATCAAAGGAGTTCTCGCTTCATCGATCAAAACTGAATCCACCTCATCAATGATGCAGAAGTCCAGATTCTTTAAAACCATCTGTTCCTTATAGATGGCCATATTATCTCTTAAATAATCAAATCCAAGCTCGTTGTTGGTTACATACGTAATATCACAGTTGTACGCAGCACGTCTTTCGTCGGAATTCATGGAATTTAATACGATTCCTACGGTCATACCCAAAAATTCATGGACTCTTCCCATCCATTCCGCATCACGCTTTGCCAGATAGTCGTTGACCGTAACAATCTGAACACCGTTGCCTAATAGAGCATTCAAATAAGCGGGACAGGTAGAAACCAAAGTCTTACCTTCACCTGTTCTCATCTCAGCAATACGTCCCTGATGGAGAACCAAGCCTCCGATCAACTGTACACGGAAATGTTCCATATTAAGAACTCTGCGCCCAGCTTCTCTTACAGTAGCAAAAGCTTCTGGCAATATATCATCAAGAGTCTCACCTTCTGCAAGTCTCTCTTTAAACAGCTTTGTCTGATTTTTCAGTTCTTCATCCGATAGCTTAACCATATCGGGCCGGAGAGCCTCTATCTTATCTACGATGGGATTGATGATTCTCAATTCTCTTTCACTATGAGTTCCAAATATTTTTTGAACCAAGTTCATGATCTATTCTCCTACTCTACTTAACAATATACGCATTACAATCTCGTATATTGTAGCACTAACTCCTCTTTAATTCAATGAATTCATAAAAAATTAACATTCTGGTAACATTCAGACCATTCGTTACCAAGTCCTTCCTAATTCCCCAGCAAACGGCAGCAAATGGGGAAAGAATTATGGTAAACCTGACACATTGCACAAAAAATTTGTTCGATTTTTAACTTTTCCACATTATCCACATTGGATTGTGTATGTTTCCCCCACTTTTATCCCCACCAACAAATCCCATAATTATAGAAAATAACAGTTATACACCGACTTATCCACATTATCCACATTTATTCGCCATGGATTACCAGTATTTTACTTTGAACATCAAACTGTATGATTTTTGTATAATTGTCATAAAATTCAAATTTTCGACGAATAATTCCATTTTTCCCTTGACATTTTTTTAAGTCCATCAATAGTTTTTTTATAAATTGATAAAATATAAGATGAGAATATTCACATGAATTTTTCATAAATTTTCTTATAATTTTACAATCCAATTGAATTATTCTCATAAAAGTGATATACTATAACCATCTCAAGAAAAAGGAGCGGATGACTTATGAATTTTACTATTACAGGAAGAAATATTGAGGTCACAACAGGGCTTAAACAAGCCATCGAGGAGAAACTTGGAAAGCTAGAACGTTTTTTCGCCCCCGCTACAGAAGCAACCGTAAGGCTCAGCGTACAAAAAGAAATCCATAAAATTGAAGTTACGATTCCGGTAAAGGGCCATATCATTCGAGCAGAGGAATCAAGCACTGATATGTATGTTTCCATTGATCTTGTCGAAGAGATCCTGGAACGACAACTAAAAAAATATAAGAACAAATTAATAGACAAAAAGCAGAATGCTTTATCCTTCTCCCAGGCTTTCATGGATACAGAAACAACAATCGATGATCAGGTGGAAATTGTAAAAACAAAGAAATTTGCTGTAAAACCTATGGATACCGAGGAAGCTTGCATCCAGATGGAACTACTTGGTCACAGTTTTTTTGTATTTTTAAATGCAGACTCCGACGAAGTAAACGTGGTATATAAAAGAAAAGGCGGCTCCTACGGATTGATTGAACCAGAATTTTAATCCGTTTCGTCCCTGATTTCTACAAAAAGCAGCCAGAATTTTGAACTGGCTGCTTTTTTCTTATACTCTTGTCAGATACCGTTCTACGCTGGTGATGGCATTGGCACCGTCTGAAACCGCCGTCGATATCTGTCTAAGCTGTTTTGTCCTAACATCACCGGCTGCAAATATTCCTGGTACGTTTGTCTCACAGTCTTCGTCCGCTTTGATATATCCATGATCCATTTCCACAAGGTTATTAAATGCCTCACTCTGAGGATTGATCCCGACCGCTATAAACACACCGTCAACGGCGAGCTTATCGGATTTTTCTGTTTTTGTATTTTTAATGGTAAGAGACTCGACCTGATCTCCCCCTTCAATTTCCTCTACAACTGTATCCCAGATGATTTCAACATTCTCTTGTTTTAACAACTGAGTCTGCAATGTCTTTGCACCTCGTAATTGATTTCTCCTATGAATTAAGTAAACTTTTTTACACATTCTGGCTAAGAAGATCGCATCCTCAATGGCTACATCGCCTCCACCAACAACGGCTGCCACTTTATTGCGAAAGAATGCTCCGTCACAAGTTGCACAGTAGGAGACTCCCATACCGGTCAGTTCTTCTTCTCCAATAACCCGAAGTTTTCTATGATGGGCACCAGTTGCGATCAAAACCGTCTTGGTTACATAAGTTCTTTCTTCGCCTACTACTGTAAATTCGCCGTTGGCAGCTTCAATTCGAAGTACTTCGTCGTTGGAAAACTCAGCTCCCAGCTTTTCTGCATGTTCCCGGAACTTCAGTCCAAGATCATACCCGTTGATTCCTGGCAATCCTGGATAGTTGTCAACCTCGTAGGTATTAAGAACCTGACCTCCACTTGCCATCTCTTTTTCAATTACTACCATCTTAAGTTCTGCCCTCTTGCCATAAACGGCAGCGGATAATCCTGCGGGACCTGAACCGATAATTACAACATCATATAACTCACTCATTTTATCTACCTGCTTTCTTATTTCTTTCTGTAATATCTTCTGTAATATCTTCTATATTCATTCTATCTCCCCTTTCCTTTACTAGGAAATCCATACATTGCAATCTGTACGCTGATTTGTTAGAATAATATTATTATAAACAAACAAAAGGGGTGATCTTATGACTGGTAAAACTGTACTCGTAACCGGTGCTTCCCGAGGGATCGGGAAAGCAATTGCAATCTCCTATGCAAAAAAAGGATACCATGTAATTATCAATTGTCTTCATAGCAAAGAACTTCTTAATCAGACAAAAAAAGAAGTGGAATCTTTTCGTGTCTCCTGCCTTTCCTACTTAGGAGATATAGGCGATTCTGCCCAATGTAAGGAACTCTTTTCACAAATAAGCAACCAATATGGTTCTCTTGACGTATTGGTAAATAACGCGGGAATTTCCTATCTGGGACTTTTGCAGGATATGAACATTGATGACTGGGATCGAATAATTCGAACCAATCTAACGTCTGCCTTCAACTGCTGTCACCAGGCAATCCCTTTGATGCTGAGTCAAAAGCAAGGAAAGATCATCAATATCTCTTCCGTATGGGGTGTATGTGGCGCTTCCTGCGAAGTGGCCTATTCTACCACAAAAGGTGGACTCAATGCCTTTACAAAAGCTCTGGCAAAGGAACTGGCTCCTAGTAACATTCAGGTCAACGCAATCGCCTGTGGTGCCATTGATACCGAGATGAATCAGTTCCTTCAAAAAGAGGAACGTCAGGCACTAATCGATGAAATTCCCGCTGGAAGACTTGGCACCCCAGAAGAGGTTGGTGATCTTGCCTGTCAGCTGGGGGAGAATCATTATTATCTAACGGGTCAGATCATCAATCTGGATGGTGGTTGGATCTAGGAGCGTTTAGCGCTCTTAAATTCTCCTCCATCCGCTTTGATGTACGATGAAGAACGTTTAGATCCTCTTCTGGAATCCCCGCTATAATTTCCTCCATCAAATTCCTTTTACACTGTCTAACCTGTTGAACCACCTCCAGGCTTTTCCTAGTCAAATTAAGGCGTACTAGCCTGCGGTCAAACGCATCTCGTTCTGTTGTCAAATATGCTTTCTCGCATAAGGATTCCACCGATTTTGCGATCAATCCCTTTGAGATGTTTCGGTACTGTGCAATCTCTGTGGCGCTGTTTCGCTCTTGATGGTCAGCTAAAAACATAATTACTAAAATCTCATTGGGGGTAAAACCATATTCAGCCACAGACTGACAGCATGCCTTCTGGCATATCTTATCTATTTTTGCAAAAAAAGGAACGTATATCTCTTCTTCTCTCATCTCTACTCCTGGTGATCCGGTGAAAGAATTCATAATAGAACCCTTACTAAATCATATGTCAAATGTCCTATGCTGTTTCTTAGTTCCGAATTGCTGATAGTTCATTTTTGAACTAAATACGTTTGAAGTATAATACGGAATCGAATAATTGTCAAGCTGGAACTCAAAAAAAGACAGAATGTCCTATGAGATAAAAAAACTACCCGGAATTTTTCCGGGTAGTTTTTTTATATTTCTGGTTTCTCAACCTGAACAATGGCTGTTTTCTGCATAGGAATTCTACAATTCTTATTATTCCCGAATTCAACAATAACTGTATCATCTGTCATATCAATGATCACTCCATAAAATCCACTGGATGTTAGCACGCTGTCTCCAACTGCTATGTTTGAAAACAACTCCTGCTGCCTTTTCTTTTCTTTCTTCTGTGGTCTAATTGCGATAAAATACATAAAGCCAAAGATTACTGCGATGTAAATCACCCAGAAACCCATGCCCATGCCACCGCCTGTTGCTAATAACATAACCATTTCCTCCTTCATATATAGATCCGTCGCCTGCCTGTCCTTCTCCGTATAGGAAACCTTCAGTCCTGCTTTTCACCTACTGCTTTTCGTACATTATGTCTCGGATTCTACTACTTTCATACCAGAAAGTTTCTGTTCCTTGTATTCCACATAACGATGATTTTCGATTGCATCGCGAATCTCTTCCATCATTGTATTATAAAAGTACAAATTATGCAAGACACATAATCTCATGCCAAGCATTTCTTTGGCTTTTAATAAATGCCGGATATACGCTCTGCTGTAAGAGCGGCATGCTGGGCACTGACACCCTTCTTCCATCGGTCTGTGGTCAAGTTCATATCTGGCGTTGAACATATTTCTCTTCCCTTGGTTGGTGTATACATGACCATGCCGTCCATTCCTGGACGGATATACACAGTCAAAAAAGTCTACCCCTCGTTCCACGGATTCCAAAATATTTGCCGGAGTTCCTACCCCCATCAAATACGTGGGCTTGTCTTGCGGCAGATAAGGTACCGTCTCATCAAGAATCCGGTACATCTCCTCATGACTTTCTCCAACCGCCAAGCCACCCAGTGCATATCCATCTAAATCCATAGCAGATATGGTCTTTGCATGTTCAATCCGGATATCTTCATAGGTTCCCCCCTGATTGATTCCAAACAGCATCTGATCTGGATTTATGGTATCTGGCAGAGTCTTCAGCCTTGCCATCTCACACCGACAACGCTCCAACCATCTGGTCGTCCGGTCCACACTGTTTTGCATATATTCCCTCGTGGCCGGATGCGGTGGACATTCATCAAATGCCATGGCAATTGTAGAGGCCAAATTGGACTGAATCTGCATGCTTTCCTCCGGCCCCATAAAGATCCGGTGTCCATCAATGTGTGACTGGAAATAGACACCTTCTTCCTTAATCTTTCGCAGACCGGTGAGAGAAAATACCTGAAATCCCCCTGAATCAGTAAGAATGGGACGATCCCAATTCATAAACTTATGAAGACCGCCAAATTCTTTGATTACCTGATCTCCGGTTCGAACATGCAGGTGATAGGTATTGGACAGTTCTACCTGCGTTTTGATCTCACGAAGATCATCTGTAGAAACTGCACCTTTTATAGCAGCAACCGTACCAACATTCATAAAAACCGGAGTTTTGATCGTACCGTGGACGGTGGTAAGCTCACCTTGCTTTGCCCGACCGTCTGTGGCTAAGATTTTATAATTCATTTTCTTTCCTTACTTTTATTTTATTTGTTTCTTAGCAGCTGTTTTCCCCTTCTGGCTTTTTTTGTTCTTGTTTAAGCTCAAAACATACCAGAGAGAACCGGTAATACATACAGATGAATACGTACCGCATATGATCCCTACCATCAGTGGCAGAGCAAACTCACGGATCGAAGATACTCCCATGAGATACAGCACAAATACCATAACAAATGTGGTAAAAGAAGTATTTAAACTTCTTGTAAAGGTCTGTGTAATACTAATATTAACGATTTCAGAAAGCTCTAGACGATTTAGTGTCTTTAAATTTTCACGAATTCGGTCAAAGATTACAATGGTTGCATTGATGGAATATCCAACTATGGTAAGCATACATGCAATGAACGTAGAACCTACGGACCATTTAAAGAGCGCATAGAAGGTCAGCACCACTAAAACATCATGCACCAGAGCCAGAACCGCACTTCCCGCAAATCGGATATCTTTAAACCGAAACCAGATATAGAGAAGCATACAAATAGTTGCTATAATCATAGCCACAACGGCATCTCGCTTCATCTCCTTGCTAATCGCACCAGAGATACTTTCGGCTGTAATCTTCTCCGATTCCACCTTAAAATTATCTACCATAGATTTGTTTAAAGACTTTCGTTCTTCCACAGTTAACGTCTTGGTCTTAATGATAACTTCATTTGTACCTGCTACTTTCTGTGTCTGAACATCTGTATCCTGGGTCACTTCTTCCACTAAAGGTACAACCTTTGAAGAAATCTGATCCAGTGACATATCTTCATTAAAGGTTACATTGGTAGACGTTCCGCCTTTAAATTCCATGCTGTAATTCAAAATACTTCCTGTCTGAGATTGATTTAGATACAACCCAACAAAGCCAACAAGAATTACCGCAAGGGAACACGCAAACCATATTTTTCTTTTTGACAAGAAATCGATCGTTTTGTTGTCCTTTTTCGAGCCATAAAACTTTGGATTTTCAATGCCCAGTAAGAACAAGCGGCCTAATACAAACCTTGTGATAAACAGAGCAGTAAACATGGATAGAACAATACCAATTGCCAAAGTGGAGGCAAATCCTTTTACGGAACCAGAACCTCTCCAAAACAGCACTGCTGCTGCAATTAAAGTTGTAACATTCCCATCGACAATGGCAGACAGCGCCTTACTAAAACCTGTCTGTATCGCAGTCTTAACCACTTTTCCAGAACCGATCTCTTCTTTAATTCGTGTGAATATAATAACATTGGCATCCACCGCCATACCGATGGATAGTATGATACCTGCAACTCCAGGCAGGGTTAGGGTGACTTCAAAGGCGGCCAGTAAGATTAATATGATTCCTACGTAGATGGACAAAGCAATGACGGAAGCCAAGCCAGGAATTAAGTATACAATAAGCATAAAGATTGCAACAATTCCAAAACCGATTGCGCCTGCCTTTAAGCTGGTTGAGATTGCTTCCTGTCCAAGTTTCGCACCTACCACGTTGGAACGGAGTTCTTCTAGTTCCAGTGAAAGGGAACCGATTCGTATGGTGGATGCAAGTGTTTCCGCTTCTTCATAAGAATCCATGCCACTGATCTGGCACTGTCCCTGGGTAATGGGTTCTTGAACCACAGGATTGGAATAAATTTTGCTGTCATAGACAATGGCGATTCTTTTTCCCACATTCTTTGTGGTCGCTTCGCCGAATATCTTCTTTCCTTCTTCTGTGAAGGTTAAATCAACCATATATTTCTTCATGCCGTTCTCATCAGCGATCACCGGTTTGGCCGTAGCCACCTGATTTCCGTTTAATATGGTCTTTCCTGTTTCATCGGTAAATGTAAGAGATCCTGGTTTGCCAAGTTCCTCTAATATTGCGTTCGCATCGGATACTCCAGGGATATCTACGTTAATTCGATTATCCCCTTCCTGATAAACCTCTGCTTCCGTACTATAGTTTTGAACTCTTTGCTGTAATTTGTAAATCGTATCTTTCATATCCTCGGCACTAGGCTTGTCCGCCTTTGCCTGATACGTAATACTGACACCCCCTGCCAGATCGAGTCCGAGTTTAATGTCTCCCATGGTGGTAAATCCAAAATAACCGAACACTCCCACCATAACCAGTGCAAAAATTAGCCCAATAAGACCTTTGCCTTTGTTACTTTTCATGACTTTTCTCCTTTATCTTTATTCTTCAGCCAGAGCCGCCTTGATCATGATAGCACACTCGATCCGTTTCTTCTGCATTTCGCAGCCGATATCATAGGCATCTGTTATGCTTCCATGGAAGTTATAGGAGTTAGCTGCACATCCTCCGCTGCAATAAAACCTTGCAAAACAATCCTTACACTTATCTTTTGCATAAACATTGCAAAGTTTAAACTCATCGCGGATTTCTGCGTTGGTCACACCTGTATCTACATTGCCAAGGAGAAATTTATCTTCTCCGACAAATTGGTGGCATGGATAAAAGTCTCCCCATGGGGTGACTGCCAAATACTCTGTTCCGGAACCACATCCAGACAATCGTTTTGCAACGCAGGGTCCCTGCTGCAAATCAATATTAAAATGAAAGAACTGAAATCCTTTTCCTTCTTTGTGTCTACGGATATATTCCACCGCCAGATCGTCATACTCTTTTAAGATAAGGGGAAGATCCTCTTCCCGAATGGCGTAATCTTCTTCTGGCTGTGCTACCACTGGTTCAATGGACATACTTTTAAAACCAAGATCTGCAAATTCCAAAACATCGGATGCAAAGTCTAAATTGTTGCGGGTAAAGGTACCACGGATGTAATAATCCTTGTCTTCTCTCATCTTTGCAAATTTCTGAAACTTAGGAACGATTAAATCATAGCTGCCTTTTCCGTTACGGAATGGCCTCATCTGATCATTAATCTCTTTCCGTCCATCTAAACTTAATACTACATTGCTCATCTCCCGATTGCAGTATTCCATAATTTCATCGTTTAATAACACACCGTTGGTGGTCATAGTGAATCGAAACTTCTTATTATATTCTTTCTCTTTTGAGCGTCCGTATTCAACAAGTTTTTTAACGACCTCCCAATTCATGAGAGGTTCCCCACCAAAAAAGTCCACTTCTAAGTTTTTTCTATTGCCAGAATTGGTAAGAAGAAAATCCAAAGCCTTTTTTCCCACTTCAAATGACATGAGTGCACGGCGTCCATGATACTCCCCTTCTTCTGCGAAGCAGTACTTACAGGCCAGATTGCAGTCATGGGCAATATGTAAGCAAAGAGCTTTTACTACGGTTTTTCTTTTTTTAAAATCCACCACATAATCATGGTAGACATCACTGGTAAACAGCTCGCCTTTTAAAATGAGTGCCTGTATCTCCTGGATCGCTTCTTTTACTTCAGACTCCCCATATTGATCTGACAACTGGTCTAAGATTTTGCGTTCTACTTCGTTTGGTAGTGCTGCAGGTTCTTCTTGGTCCGATACCAGATCGGCTGCAATCCGGACTGCATCATACATAACCGGATCTACAGCATGAACGGAACCGCTGTTGACATCCATTATAACATGGAAGCCATTATTAATATATTGATGAATCACTGGTATACTCCTTCATATGAATGATTAGAACCATTCATGGTTTTATTTTAACAAGCAAAGCAACCCCTACCGTCATAACGACCGTAGGGGCATATGCTCATCTGCCTTATGGCTGTTCTATACAGTTTTTATTAACGATTGCTGTTCTCGCAGCTTTGGTTTCCTACTGTACAGGATGTCTTGCATGCGGACTGGCAGGAAGTCTGGCACTCACCGCAACCGCCCTTTTTCATGGATTCTTTTAATGTACTGGAACTTAATGTCTTTACGTGTTTCATAAACTAACACCTCCTGTATTTACCTAATTCTTTGAGATTATACCACATGTTTTTCATGAGTGCAAGATTTATCCCCCCTGCAAAAGGATGCCCAATTTCTTTTTCCGGTACAAACATATAAGAATATCCCCTGCATCACTTGAATATATTGAACCATAAGACAAGACATAAGGAGTAGTTAAATGGAAAAATCAAAGTTTCAGGTCACACTTAGAAACTTGCTCATCACCTACATATTGACTGGAATTCTGTTGGTGGTCCTGGCCTTAGGACTTTATAGATTCCGGTTAAAAGAAGATCAGATCCGGTTAGGTGTCAATGTTGTCTACATCCTATCCTGCCTGATCGGAGGTCTGCTCATGGGCAAAAGCATCCGGCAACGCCGGTTCTTTTGGGGTCTTCTTTTGGGTCTTTTGTATTTTGTCATACTGCTTGCCATCTCGTTTTTGATGAACCGAGGCATAAACGGATCCTTAAACCAGATTCTGACTACCATGGCCGTCTGCGCCGTCAGTGGGACAGCCGGAGGAATGCTAAGTTAATCCCCACCCCCGTCAGGTAACACTTGGAAATACAGCCTGGCGGGGTTTTATCCCTTCTTATTCGGAAAGGGGCAGATACATCCGTACCTTCTCAATCCGGTTCTTATCAAGTTCTTCTACCACGAGGCGGATCCCCTGACAGACCACTTCCTCTCCCTCTAGAGGAAACCGGTCGATCTGGCCGATAATCAGACCACCAATGGAATCATAATCTTCTGATTCCAGTTCCAGATCCAACCTGTCGTTTAAATCATCTAACTTCATGGAACCTTCTACTACATATGTGGAAGGAGCAATCTCTATCAATTCATCTTCTTCGTCTTCATCGTATTCATCCCGAATCTCTCCTACGATTTCTTCCAAAAGATCTTCTAACGTGATCATACCGGCGGCTGCACCGTATTCATCTAAGACGATCACAACATTGTTGCATGTCTGACGCATCTCTAACATGAGTTCTGCTGTCTTTTTGTACTCATATGTATAGAGAGGCTCTCTTAAAAAATCACGAATATGAAAGTTTTCCTTGTGATCCATCAGCAAAAAATCTTTCATATTAATGATTCCTATGACATTATCGTTGGTTTCTTCGTAAACCGGAATCCTAGTATACATCTCTTCTTTGAAGGTGTCGATCATCTCATCGTAAGTAGCATTGACCTCCACCAGTGTCATATCTATCCTTGGAATCATAATGTCACGGGCAACGGAATCACCGAAATCAAACACATTATTGATCATCTTACGTTCTTCAAATTCAATGACACCCTCTTCGTGACTGACTTCAACAATTGTACGAAGCTCGTCCTCTGTCATGGCATCTTGCTTCCGATTGGGATTTACATGAATCAAACGTAAAAATGCGGATGATAACACATGCACCACATAGATAACCGGGGTCATAATTATCATAAATATATAGATAAATTTTGCATAGCTTAAAGATAATGCTTCGGGGTATAGCGTTGCGATTGTTTTTGGTGAGATCTCACCAAACACCAGAATTGCAAGAGTAAGAATGCCGGTTCCAATGCTGATGGCCTGATTCCCCCAGATACTCATAACCAGCGTGGTCGACAGGGATGAAGCGGTTAAATTCACCAGATTGTTCCCGACTAAAATAGCGCTGAGCATCTTCCCCTGGTTTTCCATCACTTTCGTAAGGGTAATGGCATTCTTGCTGCCTGAATCTGCCATCGTACGTATCTTAATCTTATTCACCATGGTTAGGGCTGTCTCAGCCGAAGAGAAAAGGGATGATAATGCAACTAAAAAAACTAACATAAGCAACTGTAAATAGTCACTTGAATCCAAAAAGATCAACTCCTAATTTATCATATTTTAGACTGATTTTACAATAGTTAAGCGGCTGTGTCAAGAATACAGCCGCTTTTTTTGTGTTATCGTTCCCGAAAGGTCCGAACAATTTCTGCAGCGAACAAGATTGCGGCACCCAGAAAGATAAAGAAATCTCCAAGATTAAACACAACTTTTTTCAATTTTCCACATTGAATGCTGAAATAATCCACAACATAATGCCGCGCCAATCTGTCATATAAATTACTGACTGCACCGCCCAATAAAATGGACAGTCCAATCTTATCTGCAACTCTTCCTTTATGCTGAAGGTGACCAGCCAGCATACCACCAAGAAAGGCGGCAGCGGCAAGGGGTATCATCCGAACAAGTCCCGGATGTTCCTTTAAAAACCCAAACGAAAATCCAGAATTGCGGTTTTGATATAACATAATCTTACCGCCACTTCTATGAAGTTCCTTGGGGAATTCAGACTCCTCTTGTTCTTCTATTATCTTTTTTATCAAAAGATCCAGAGCTGCCAGTAAAGCAATTATACCCATAAATATCATACGCTCACTCCTTTCCTCTTCATTATCCTACCGAAAGAAGAATTTTATCCCTGATTACACTATCCCCTCATCTGAATCATAGGTCCGCCGATTTTGTCTAAATAAGCTCTTGTAATCACAACAGAACCAATCCCCGGATCTTTTGGAATCTCATACATAATATCAAGCATAAAGTTCTCAATGATGGCACGCAAGGCTCTCGCACCTGTCTTTTTCTTCAGTGCCTCTTCTGCGATCCATTCCAGTGCATCCTCTTCAAAGGAAAGTTTCACTTCATCTAGCTCCAAAAGCTTTTGATATTGTTTTAATATGGCATTCTTTGGTTCCTTCAACACCCGGGTCAAGAGCTCTTTTGTGAGAGACTCAAGCGTTACGGTAATGGGAAGTCGTCCTAAAAATTCCGGTATCATACCAAATTTTCTTAGATCCTCATGAATTACATGGGTGAGAATATCAGGTTCATTCTCATACTGATCATTTAAGACTGCCGAAAATCCAATCGATGATTTTTCTTTTAATCGTTCCTTTATGATATCCTCCAGATCTGGAAACGCACCGCCGCAAATAAATAGAATGTTTTCCGTTCGCACGGTTGTCATAGGCGTTAAGGCATTCTTCTGGTTTGAACCTACAGGAACCTCTACTGCACTGCCTTCTAATAGTTTTAGAAGCTCCTGCTGTACCGACTCTCCACTCACATCCCGGCTGCTTGTATTTTTCTTTTTCGCAATTTTGTCAATCTCATCAATAAAGATGATCCCTCTCTCCGCTTTTTCCACATCATTGTCTGCGGCAGAAAGAAGCTTGGATATCACACTTTCTATGTCATCGCCTATGTATCCGGCTTCGGTTAAGGAGGTGGCATCCGCAATGGCAAGGGGAACATCAAGCAGCTTCGCCAGAGTCTTAACCAGATATGTTTTACCGCTTCCCGTTGGTCCAATCATCAATATATTGGATTTTTCAATTGCAACGGTTTCTTCCTCTATTTTCTCCTCTTTCTTCTCCTCTTTCTTCTCCTCTTGATTCACAAGATAAACTCTTTTATAATGATTATAAACAGCCACTGAAATCACTTTCTTCGCCTGTTCCTGACCAATCACATATTCATCTAATTTCTGACGAATGATGTGGGGCGCTTTCATGTCTTTTAATTCCAACTGCTGCTTGGGTGCACTCTCTGACCTTTTTTTTACCTTTTGTTTCTTTGGAATCTCAAAATCCTTCTGGTTTAGGTTCCCTAAATCATTTAAATTTAAGTTCATAAATGGCATACTAGATATCTTTGATAGGTCCATTCCACCGCTGGTTACGGAATCAAACGCCTTCTGCATACAGTCATGACAAAGACACATATCCCCTGGCATGGAAACCATGGGACCTGTTTTACTCTCCGGCCGTCGGCAGACATAACAAATCTTCTCATATTCCTGATCGTCATCTTCTTTTTTCTTCTTATGGGAATCGGACTGATTTGTATTTGATTCTTTGATTGATTCTTCTATCACATCTTTATCGTCCAAACTACGTTCTCCTTTGTGTTTCATTTTATACTACCATACAAAGTTATTATAAAGCATTTAAAACACTCCTACAAGTGCAGACTAGGACTTTAGATTTTTTTTACAAATAGGAAGAATGAAAAAGCCCCCCTTCCAGTTATAATTTCATACTGAAAGGAGGGGATTTTTCATTCTCGCTTATCGATTTATTCTTGAGGATTCTCCTGCACTGGTCTACTGCCAAGTGTAATGTCTACATTTCTTTCTACGTACTGCCCATTCTCTAGAGACTGTACCGTCAAAGTCACCTTGGTTCCTCCTTTATAATATTTGAGCATACCGGTTAGATCATCATAAGTTCGAACTCCCTGTCCGTCAAACTTAGTGACGATATCTTTTTCCCTAAGATCCGACTTAGAGGCTGCGCCTCCTTCTACAATCTTATAGATAAAGACTCCCTGAGGCATACCAAGCTGCTGACTTGTAGATGCATCAATATTCTTACACTGAATGCCCAAATATCCCTGGTCCTTATCTGCAACTTGTTTTCTTGTTTCTTTGGTGATGAGTGTATCTATGATTTTCTGCGCTTTTGATATGGGGATTGCATATCCCATACCTTCCACTTCTGTGGAAGAGTATTTGGCTGAATTGATTCCAACCACTTCTCCTAACATATTGATCAAAGCACCACCACTGTTACCTGGGTTTATGGCTGCGTCGGTCTGAAGTAAATCTCGGTTGGTTCCGTCTTCTGTTTGAACTGAACGGTCCAGTGCACTGATATATCCTACCGTTACCGATTGCCCGTATCCCAATGCATTCCCGATGGCAATGACTCCCTGGCCCACTTTTAATTGGTCTGAATCTCCCATGGAAGCAACGGCAATCTTAGAAAGTGTATCCGATGAAATGTTTTTTAGTGGAACTGCAATTACTGCAAGGTCACTATCTGCATCGGTTCCCTTGATGGCTGCATCCACTGCAACCTGATCAATAAAGGTCACTTTTAATTCTTGTGCTCCCTGTACCACATGATTGTTGGTGACAATTAAAAGTTCGTCGTCATTCTTGCCTACAACAATCCCAGAACCACTTCCTTCCCCTTCCCGCTGCATCGGACCAAACCAGGTTTGGCTTTCATAGACCACCTTACTTGTGATGGCAACCACCGATGGCATGGCCTTATCTACAATGGCAGAAACGTCATTGGAGGTAGTAACCTTTGAAGTGTTCGAAGCCGTGACACTATTATCTGATACGGTGGGAGATATGGTCTGTGCACGGCCGATCTCAACTGACCTTTGGTTTGCATAGGCGCCTGCTGCCCAGTTGATCCCAACCATCGTGCTTCCTGCCACAATTCCAAAGACCAGGGCTGCTCCCGCCAAACCTGCTGCCTTTTTTAAAAACCCTCTCTTTTTTTTCGGTTTCATTCCAGCCTCATATGATTGGGCTTGTGTGGGGTTCTGATATTGATATTCCTGATAATGAGGAGTGACTGTTTCATCTTTATGCTCTTCAGGATTGATACGACCCGTATCTTTGTTTTCAAATTCGTCGTACATAGAATCAATCTCCTTTCCTGTTTATTGGTTTTGTTTGGTTTCATTTATTTTATACTCAAAGTTTATCAATGAAATGTGATCATTCTGTGACAAATCTATATTGAATATGTGAAATGCAGATACTCCGCATAAAACAGCTTCTTTTAAGCGTTCTATACGGAGTATTTGTATTTATCTTATTTTAATTCATGGGAGGAGCAGGAACGACTGGAGCCGCCTGATCCGTGCCTGGTTGTACTGGGAAAGTCTCATCGATTGTCCCTGGCCCATAATTGGCTTTTGTTGTCTCTGTGGCTTTCGTTTCTGCCGTAGTTTCCTCCGTGCCTGGCCCCTGCGTTTCCTGTGTTGGATTTGTATTTCCCGGTTTTGTCGGCTTCGTCTCTCCTGGCTTTCCATCTGGTTTTGTCGGTTGTGTCTCCCACGGTTTTTCGTGACCGGAAGTAGACTCTGAGGGTAATGTTTCGCCTGGTTTTGTTTCCTTGGTTGGATTTTTACTGTTATCAGAAGACTCTGTTGTACTCACTGGGAAACCAAATTCATCTGTCTCTCCCTCCAAAGAATCTTCTGCTTTGGTCTCATCCGCCTCCGTCGTCTCTTTCTTTGTTTCCTCTTTTGTTTTATCCGGAACATAACCTTTGTCTGTTGGCACATGATCCACGCTGGTTCCTTTTTTATACATTCCGGAATCGGCTGCGATCTTTGCACTGATTTTTTTCACCATAGCTGACGCTTGGTAATTCTCTTTTCCAAATAAAAACTTATGAAGCTGACCTACATTGGTCTCAAGGGTCTGGGGGATAACACAATCTCCCTTTTTGCCCATACGCAGATCTCCTCTGGCAAATGGAAACCCTCCCGTTTCTCCTATATGATACTTGTTTATATCCAACAGCAATTCGGTAAAATCGCTGAAGGTTAGGTTAGAACCAACTTGTTCTACCTCCATTAATAAGATTCGGTTTAACAATCCAAGATCCGCTTTTTTTGCCTTTGCAAACGACTTCTCAATGACAAGGCGCTGGCGTTCGGTTCTGGCATAATCGGTATCCATCTTTCGGAGTCTGGCATAAGCAACTGCTTGTACCCCATCTAGATGATTCATACCCGCAGACTTTAAGTGCACCGAAGGAACTCCGGTTTTCTTAACCGTCTCCGTAATAAAGGAATTGATATAGCGAAATTCCGGTTTGCTGATATCGATATCCACTCCGCCTAACATATTGATACCGTCTGCAACCGACTTCCAGTTAAACGTTACGTATTCGCTGATATCCAAATCCAGATTTTTA
The DNA here is from genome assembly GCF_003833015.1 of Clostridium sp. E02. Classification (GTDB taxonomy): domain Bacteria; phylum Bacillota; class Clostridia; order Lachnospirales; family Lachnospiraceae; genus Lacrimispora. The sequence goes on along the minus strand of NZ_RJLQ01000002.1, from coordinate 209,031 downwards.
TTTAATGCAGCCAATGCCTGGGAAGCCCCCCCGTTGGCATAGGCAGAATTGATTTTGTTGTAGGTATTTCTATCATTAATATTTAGATATGTATCTCGAAAAACTGATGCTAACCGGATCTCTCCATTCTCCCGGTTAATATTGCAGATCATAATCACATCCGCATTGGTTCCCCGGTTTACATTGCCATCCCGGCTATCTACTCCAAAAATCGCTATGGTACGAAAACCAGTCATATGTTTTTTCTGCTCTTGTGACAAATCTTCGTTTCGTACTTGATCTTCATTAAAATTTTCAGGTCTTATAATGGATCCCATTAATCTTTGTGCATAGGCATATGAAAAGATAAGGCCTAGGGTAAAGAGTTCAAAAACAGCAAGAATAATAAAACGGCGAATTTTTCTTTTTTTTGCTGCCTGCGCTGCCGATCGACTGTTCGCCGCGTTTTTTTCCTGGGCCGCAATTCTTGACTGTTGCCTGGTTTTTCCATCCCCAATCACCAGTTTTCCATCTGACGAGCCACGGGTTCTTGAAGTTGTCTGCCCTCCGGATGAGGGTTGTCTTCTTTGCTGACCACGGAACATAGGCTCTTGTTGCTCTTTCTTGAACCGGGGTCTTTGGTCTTGGGGGCCGGTATTGCGTGTTCCCCTATTCTTTGGATCACGATTTAATTCATCGTCAAATTCGTTTTTCATCTAATCTTCCTCATCCTAACTATGCCATAACTGAAATCAGTACGCATTTTTATTAATAAACCCTTTGAATCCAGTAAAGAACAAGATTTTGAAATCAAATCCAAGGGTCCAGTTTTCTATATAATACAGATCATGCTCAATCCGTTTCGTAATCGAAGTATCCCCACGGAATCCATTCACCTGAGCCCAGCCTGTGATGCCAGGACGAACCTGATGTTTAATCATATAACGGGGAATCTCTTCTTTGAATTTACCAACAAAAAGAGGCCGCTCCGGTCTTGGTCCAACCAAACTCATGTCCCCCCGTAAAACATTGAAAAACTGAGGCATCTCATCAATACTGGTTTTTCGAATAAAACGCCCGACTGGAGTCACTCTGGAATCATGAGGGGTGGTCCACTTTAACCGTTCTTCCGATGGAGCTTGTACCACCATGGAGCGGAACTTATACATAGAAAAGGACTTATTATGAAGTCCAACTCTCTCCTGTTTATAGATAAGAGGTCCCGGTGCCGTCAGCTTAATTAACACAGCTGTGAGTAACATCACAGGCGAGAATACGATCAACGCAACGGCTGCACCGAATAAATCCACCGCCCGCTTAACTAACGCATTAACCGGATCCGTAAGTGGTACTCTTCGTATATTGACGACTGGCAGACCCTGAAGATCTTCAATAAAAGGTCTTGTAGGAATCATGTTGTTATAATCTGGTATAAATTTTGTATGAACCCCTGATTTTTCACAGGAAGCTACAATTCGTTCCAAATCTGCGTATTCACTAATGCTTAAGGTAATGGCAATCTCATCTAAGGAATTGAGACTTAGGATTTCATCTAAATCGTTTAATTTACCAATTACATGAATGTCTTTATATGAGGCTCCCCATTCCTTTGTATTATCTAAAATCCCTTTGATCTGATATCCCCATTCCGGGCTATAAAGGACCCGGTCGATAAACCCTTCCGCAGCACGGCTGTAGCCAATCAAGAGGATATGTTTTTGATTGTATCCCTTCGTGCGCATGGAGTGGAGGATCTGACGAATCAGATTCCGTTCTATGGTTTCTAGAATAATATTAATGGCAAAAAAATAGAAAACCATTCTGGTGGAATAATATTTAAAATAAGGATTCTTCTTGATCAGAAACAAGATCAGAGTAAACAAGAGAACTCCCAGAAGGTTTGCTTTTAAAATATTACTAAATTCATACCGCCTTGCCTGAACTCTCTTCGGTGCGTACAGATGGAAAAAGCCGTAAAGCAACAGGTACATAGGCACCAGAATCAGAAGCGCCGCAAAATAATACTGGGGTGCCAAAACATTTATTTCGGGGCTGAAAATCCGGTTGCCTAACAGTAACAGCAGCCAGGCAACTAGATAAGCTAGTACTATAACCACTCCATCAAGTGCTACATGAAATCCGTTGAATTTTTTCTGATTATCCTTTATCATAGCTTAAACCTTCCATTCGTGCACTGCACATTTCTTTCCCATGATAATTTCTCGTATATTATACATGATATATGAATCCGATGCCATTAAAATATTCTTAATATCAACTGTCAATTAATAGCTTTCTTCTTAAAAATTCCCAGATATAGAAAAAGGTTCCCAGAATTAATTCTCCTTCAATCCTAAGATAACGGAAAAACCGAGAGGGCTTAAACAAAATTTTCCTGGTTTTTCCTGCTGTTTTGATTCCTTCTTTCAACCCTTCTACATAATCAGATGCAAATCCAATTTTGCGGAAGAAAAAATATTTAACAGCGATTCCCAATAAGATCGGAAATAAATTAAAAAGAAGCTGCAGGGCCGGCATGTTTTTATAGTTTAAATAGACGTTATTTCTGGCTGCAAGTCGAACTTTAAAGGAATTGTATTTGGAACCACTGGTTCCACTCCCCACATGATAAACCACTGCCTTTGGGCAATATACATTCTCATACCCATAAATCTTTGCCCGGTACCCGATATCAATATCTTCCAAATAAGCAAAATGTGATTCATCAAATCCACCGATTTTTTCAAACACTTCTCTCCGATAGATAGCGGCACCGGCACAAGCAGAAAACACTCGGCAAGGTTTTTGATAACCAGAACTTTTTTGTCCCACGCCCCTTTGAAATGCCCAGCCAAGTACACTGTACATATCTCCTGCGTCATCCATCTTGTCTTTGTTGTAAAGCTGTATCATCTTACTGCTGACAGAAAAGATCTTTTTCGAACGGCCTATGGCATGTACCATCTCTTCGACATAATCAGGTTCTGGTTCCGTATCATTGTTTAATAAGATCACATAAGTGGTACTGGCTTTTTTAATTCCTACATTCACAGCACCGGAGAAACCTGTGTTCTCCGGTAGAAATATGGAAGGGATCTCATGGTCTTTTAACCACGCAATGCTTCCATCGGTGGAACCATTGTCCACCACAAGAAGCTCAAAATTCTGTTCCGTTTGGGCCTTAAGTGCCTGAAAACAGGGTTCCATGAAACGCAATCCATTGTAATTGGGAATGATGATGGTTACTTTTTTCTGCATATTATACCTCTAACCGATAGGGTTCGCCGATTTTTTCCTTTTTTAAATCCCGAAGTGCAAAATTGGATTTGCGCAGCGTCAGATTCGGATTATAATAAGGATCTCCTTCTATTAAAATATCCGGCCATTTCTCTTTAAATGTTTTGATCTCCTGGTGAAAGCGTTCTATTTTTTCCGGTGTGTCTTCCAACCCTCTGGATTTTGATTCATAGTGATAAAAAAGAGCATACGGATTATAAACCACCCGCTTGTTTAAGGATCGGATCTTCATGCAATAGTCGATGTCATTAAATGCAACCGCCAGATCTTCGGAAAATCCACCTACCTGATCAAAGAGCGACCGCTTGCTCATCATACAAGCCGCTGTCACGGCACTGTAATTCCTTGCACACATAGCCTGATTAAAATAACTGCTTTCCGCCTTATGAAGTCCAATAAAGGTGTGTCCGGCAATGCCGCCAAACCCAACCACCACTCCGGCATGCTGTATGGTATCGTCAGAATACAACAATCTGACCCCTACCACACCGACTTCGTTTCGTTGGCAGTATCCTAACATCTCGCATAAACTTTCGGGTTGAATGATCTCCGTATCATTATTTAAAAACAGTAAGTACTCTCCCTTTGCATAAGTCACCCCAAAGTTATTGATAGCAGAATAATTAAACTCTTTCTTCCAGGTCACCACGCGAACATACTCAAACTCCTTCTGAATCTCTTCGTAATAGGCAAACGTCTCTGGCTTCGTGCTGTTATTTTCTACTATAATAAACTCAAAATTCTGAAACGTTGATTTTTCTATAATAGAACGCATGCATAAATCCAAATCCGCCGTATGATCCTTATTGGGAATAATAATAGAAACCAATGGATCTCCTTCAATCTCAAACACAGAATGATAGATTCCGTAATCCACCCCTTTTTCCACAGAGCGCACCCGAATTCCCAGTCGCTCATAATGTGCTTTGATGGCATTTGCTCCGGCTTCAAAGGCATATAGTTTGCTCTCTGGATTGCTTGCCGTGGAATCCTGATGACAGCGCCAATGATAAAGCGCCTTAGGCACATGATAGATCTTTCTTGCCTTTTCCGTACAGCGAAGAATGAAATCGTAATCCTGTGCTCCATCAAACGCTTCCTGAAACCCACCTACTAAAAGGCTAAGTTCCCGGCTCACCACAAACAGATGACAAATATAGTTCACGCTGGTTAATAACTCGGGGTTAAAATCCGGTTTAAAATGAGGTTCAAACAATTCTCCTCCATCAATATCTAACTTATCCTCATCGGTATAGACCACGTCGATCTCTGGATCCAGATTAATCGCTTTCACACATTCAAAGAATGCATCTGCTGCCAACGTATCATCATGATCTGCCAATACGATAAAATCTCCGGAAACCATCTCCATGGCAGCATTGGTATTGCCGGCAATCCCTAGATTCTCACCAAGGATCACATAACGGATTCGTTCGTCTTTTAAGGCATAGCGTTTTAGAACCCGCTCAACCCCCTCCCCTTTTGGGCTTCCATCAGCCACGCAGACCTCCCAATTGACATAGGTTTGCGCAAGAAGAGACTCAAGCATTGCAGAAAGAAACCGCTCTGGCGTCTTATAAGCTGGCACCACGACAGATAGTTTTGGCATGTATTCAAACCTAGTTTTTTTCTGCTGTTCCAGTTCCTCTTGTGTGGTCTTTGTAAGTTCCACCCATTCGGGATAATCATAATCGCTGTCAATTCCATGAAGCTTATGCTTTGATTTTACCCACAGTGCTTTTAATCCATTCTCTTTATAGAAATCCAACGCAGATGCAAATGTCTGCATATTCAGCATGTTTTTTAATTTCATGCTCTTTTTATGTGCAGAACGGTTCCACTTTTCAATAATGTCTGTATTTAGTTTTATTCTGGCGGTCTGATTCTTACATCGGATTATTAAGATCCGATCTCCCCTCTTATCACGAATGTAGGGAATTCTGATATCAAATCCTAAATCCTTCTTTACTGTCTTTTTAAAATAAATTTGACTGACATCGTCCCGCTTTACTGGAACGTATTTATACTCCACTGGATTTTCCTGTCCATCCATGACTTGAAATTCCACTTCATCGTCCAACTCTTTTCCAATCACCCAGCCATTTAAGACAATGGAATTTTCCCGGATTCGTGCTACGTCTATCTTATATTTCATTCCCATCCTCCATGGACGCGGCTGCTAAAAGAACATTCTCTCTTTCTTCTACCTCACCGCAGGTAAAGTTGACTCTTTCCTCTTCGATTACAAGAGGGCGTTTCATAATACGGGCATTAATAGAAAGAATGTACTCTCCAACCAGACCAATAAAGAAAATCTGTACTGATCCCAGAAAACACATGCCGATTAGAACAGGCGCCATGCCTGCGGGGAAACGATCCCAGTATAGAAGTTTTAGCACCAGATAGATGAGAGCCACCAACATACTGGCAAACGAAAAGATACTACCGATTATGGTCGCCAGTCTAAGTCCCACTTTTGTATAAGAAGTCACACTTAACATGGCGGCATCATAGAGCCGGTAAAAATTGTTGCTTGTAATACCTGCCCGCCTTTTGGGTTGCTCATATGGGATCTCTTTTCTCTTAAATCCAAGTTCAGCCACAATCCCCCTTAAAAAAGGAGTGGGATCATCTAATTCTTTTAAAACGGTAATGAACTTTTTATCATAAAGCCCGAATCCAGTAAAATGCTCGATCTGTTCCACATCAGAAAGTTTCTTAATGATCTTATAATAACAGGTTCTCAACCAGTACATGATCTTACTTTCTTTGCTGGACTTCTTTATCCCAATGACTATTTTATACCCGTTCTCCCATTCCTTTACATATCTAGGGATCATGTCTACCGGATCTTGAAAATCTGCTGCCATTAAGACGGTGCAGTCTCCAGAGGACTGAAGCATGGCATAATAGGGGGAATTAAACTGCCCGAAATTTCTAGCATTAAAAATCCCCTTCACTCCCTGGTCTTTTTTGCAAATATCTCGAATGATATCTCTGGTTCTATCCGAGGAATCATTATCAATAAAAATCAGTTCATACCCGTACTCTTTTAAATCTGATTGAAACACACCCAAAATAGCCTGGTGCAAGGCTTCCACGTTTTCTTCCTCATTATAACAGGGAACGATTATGCTAATTGTTTTCATCTGTTCACTTCCAATCTATCCGGACCATCGCTTTAATTAAATCCGAGGGTTTCTCCCTCATAAGTTCCAGAGCATGTTCCACCTGATCAAGACCATTTAAATGGTGGGTTACCAACTTCTCCGGATTGATTCTTCCATACTTAACCATCTTTAACAGGCGTTCGATCCGGACTCTTCCACCGGCTGCAAGCTCTGTGTGAATGGTTTTTCCGGCCATTCCCCGTCCACCTGAAAATTTGGGAAATGGAAGGTTCCCCGTTCCACCAAAGTAATTGACATTGGAAATGGTCCCGATTCCATAGCGAGCCATATCAACTGCCTGGGCAAACACTTCATCTCCACCGCCACAGATGATCACACCGTCTGCGCCCAGACCATCGGTCCGTTTAAGCACCTGTTGAACCAAATCCCCATCCCGGTAGCTTAATACTTCCGTCGCTCCAAATTCCTTCGCCCGTTCTACACAAACCGGTCTTGTCCCCACTGCGATAATTCGCGCGGCTCCTAAGTGGCGGGCACCCTCCACTGCCATAAGACCAATGGGGCCTATTCCTATAACTACCACGGTGTCCCCAATCTTAATGTCCGCATACTCGGCTCCAGTAAATCCAGTGGTAACCACATCCACGCACATCAATGCCTGTTCTAAGGAGATTCCCTCTGGTATCTTCGCCAGTGTGGTATCTGCATCTGGAATGAGAAATTTCTCCGCAAATACTCCTGGCATAGAGCGCCCAAGCTGATGACCCGAAAAGGGCGCCGATCCATGTTTGAAGTTCCCTTCCTGGATTCCGTTTGCTCTCCAGTCTGGCGTAATAGAAGGAACTGCCACTATGTCCTTCGGTTTAAAATCCCGTACCAGTTCTCCTGTCTCTACAACTTCTGCCACACATTCATGCCCCAATACCAAATTGGGAGCTTTTCTTGAACCGCCTCCATACACGGTATGGACATCGGTTGAACATGGAGTCACAGCTATGGGACGTAGAATCGCTCCGTATGGGGTGATCAAAGGCTCTGGTGCATCGTGCCAGCCTACGACTCCTGGTTCTTTTAAAACAAATGATTTCATCGCTTTTTCTTATATCCTTTCCAAATGATTGGATTTTAACGCCAAAATAGCCACATTCCATCCATATTTATTCCGTATTGCCCCTGCTATCTCTTCGGTATAGCCCGGTGCCACGATTAAAACCGCATCCACTGGATCCGTTTTAAAGTGCTCTGGGGCTACAATCGGAAGGTGAGAAGCCGGAGCATATCTCCCCTGTTTAAATGGGGCAGAATCAATGATATATTCAGCAAACGCTCCAATCCCAGTTGTAGAAGCAAGGGTAAAGCCCTGATGACTTGCCCCCCACAAGGATAGCTTTTTACCAGAAGCTTTTAACTCCCTGATTAATTCTTCCAGTTCCGCTTCTATGATCTCACGACTTTTTGCTAATCTGGATCCATCGACGATGGCCCCTTCTTTCTTCTGGAAATTGTCTTTCTTTCCATTGCCTGTTTCCTCTGTCTCTGGTACCTTTCTAACGATAACAGACAACGTATCCCGGTTCACCATCTCTTCCTCTAATACGGTAAATCCTGCTAACTCCACGGCATAACGCAGTGTATCAAAGGTATAATAAGCCAGATGATCCCGAATCAGTTCATAATATCCATCGTATTCCAGAATATATTCCAGACTGGGAACTGTGATTAGTCCCACTCCGTCATCGGTCAGATTCCTCCAAATGCAGCGAAGCATTCCCACGGGATCTGGCTGATGTTCTAAATAATTAAAAGATAAAAATCCATCATAGGGACCAGAAATTTTTCCGTCCGGGGAAGCCAGCATCTCGCCTTCTTTTGCAAACTGCTTCCAGACAGAAAGTCCTTTCTCCTTTGCAAGAGCCACCAGACTTTCCCGGTGCTCCATCCCACAAGCATTCACTGGAAATTCGGAGAGAACCGAAAGAAATTCTCCCTGACCACATCCTGCCTCGATGAGTGTTTTCCCTTCTAGGTGGTATGTTTCTATCAGATGCTTATACTGACTTTTTCTTAAATTCACCATGGTGGTGGAAAATCCACCAGACCGGATCACGTCTTTAAAGTAAGCCACCGGTTCACAGTCAAATTGAACCAGACCACACTGGCTGCACTGATGAAGTTTAAGCGTAATCCCATGCTCTGTTTTACGTTCTTCTCTGCCTGGAATATCCTGTGCCGATGCCGGCATATCATGTAATGTCAAAAGCGGTGTTTCTCCCAATGGACTGCCGCATACAATACAAGTCCTATCTCTCATACTTCACAAATCCCTTTCTGTCAATCATGATTGAACTGGTTGGTTCGTTTGATCCCTTCTAAAAATGATACCTGGGGATGCCATCCGGTATCTTGTTCCAATCTTTTAATATCCGGGATGAGATTGGCAGGTCCCTCTGCATTGGGTTTTAAAAGCCCAAAGCTATAGCTCCCATGCCCCCCCATACCTACATACATCATACGGATGTATTCCCGTAGAGGTCTGGTTTCCCTTTCCGGTCCTGCCACATTATAAATTCCGGAACCTGATTCTTTTTCTTGTTCCATTAAAAGTATCAGTGCCCGGATGCAATCGGTAAGATATAAAAAATTCCACATCTGTGTACATTCTCCCAGAGAAATATAGTCTCCAGAACCAAATGCACGCAGACAACTTTCCACCAAAGACCATGGATGATCTCCCGGACCGTATACGCTAAAGATTCTAGCATGAAGGTAATCCATCTGGGATACTCCTGCCTTTTTCCATTCTCTTGTCTGACTTATGGCCATTTGTGAAAATTCCAGCTTGGCCTTGCCATATTCGGAAACAGGTCTGCACTCCGTCTCCTCTGACATAGCGCGGCTGTGAATGCCGTATTCTGCCTGAGACCCACTAAAAAGAAACCTTCGGCAGCCAAGACGTCTGGCACCTTCCAGAGCTTTTAAAGAATCTTCTACGTTCTTTTTCTGAACCAGGGGTTTCATACGGTTCTCGCTTCCGGAACCGTCCCAGCCAAAATGATAAAACGCCTGACACGGTTCTTTGATCTCTTGATTGAGTTCATGGAGTTGTTCTAATTCCCGTTCAATTATAGTAAGATTATCCCGGTCTTTGTTCAGGCTCCCTATATTTTTAGAACCAGGGCGCACCACCGCATATACTGAATGATTTTTTAACAACTCATCCACCAAGGCCCGTCCCAAAAAACTGGTAGCTCCTGTTACTACGATATTCAATGTCTTTCCTCCCGTCTATTCTTTGATCCGCGCTATGATCATATTGCGATCCATCTCTTCCTCTGATAAAAATGGAGAAAGATCTTCTAACGGGGGGGAAACAAGGGTTTGGTCTGGCAAGCGCTTGGCAGACGATTTGGGTTCAAAATTCTGATCCCTGCTTACAAAAACTTCGCAAACTACGGGACCAGTTATTGCCAATGTTTTTTCTATCGCAGATTCCAGTTCTCCATTATGGCAGGCTCTGACATAGGGGAATCCATATGCACCTGACAGCTTTTCCATGTCTGGAAAGCTAAGATCTCTGCTCTCTTCTCCAACGCCGACCAAAGGATCTCCAAAGAATTTCATCTGGGTCTGTCGAATGGAATGGTATCCTCCATTATTAATCAGAAACAATTTCACTGGCAAACGGTGGTGTATGATCGTCTGAAGTTCTTGTAAATTCATCTGAATGCTTCCATCACCCGTAACCAGAATGATATCCTGTCTATTATCTGCCACAGCGGCACCAATAGCTGCAGGAAGATCATATCCCATAGAAGCAACTGCGGAATTGGTAATAAAGCGCTGTCCTTTTTTTATAATATAAGCATGCCCTCCTACCACACAAGCCGAACCGTTGCCAACGACTGTGATCTGATCCTCTGAAAGCCTCCGGCTCAGTTCCTTTATCATGGCATAGACGTTTGCTTCCTTGTTCTCTTCCTGATCATAATGCTCTTTTGTCACCACCGGATATGTCTCTTTCCACATACGGCAGGTTTCATTCCAAGTCATAGAACCAAGACCTTTTCCGCCTAAAAACAGAGGGGTATCTCTTGTCACCTCATATTCTGTATCCAGCAACGCTTCCAATTCCATCAGCAAATCCTTCACATCGGCATGTACTTTCATATCTACATGGATGGTGGGTTTTTTTAACTCTTCAGGGTCGATATCATTGGCAATGACATATGCTTCTCTTGCCCAAGTGGTATAATGATACCCCACTTGACGAATGCTCAAACGACTGCCCAAAGAAAGAACCAGATCACTGTTTTGTATGGCAAAGTTTCCTGCTCGGTCCCCCATGCCGCCACCTCGCCCCGTATAGAGTGGGTGAGCATCATATATACAATCCTCGCTGTTCCAACCAGTCACCACAGGAATTCCTAGTTTTTCTGCTACACGAAGAAATAGTTCATGGGCTTGTCCAATCCGAATGCCGTTGCCTGCGTTTATTACAGGACGAGTGGAGGATTTTATCTTCTCTAAGATAATACGGGCTGTCTCTTTTGAAACTTTGGGAAGCAGTCCCTGACGATTCTCCCCAAAACCAGCATCGTCATCTTTTATCTTCGCCACGCTTGGAAACGCCCAGCCGTCTCCTCCCCGGTCATAATCTTCCGGATCAAATCCAATCAAATCTTCGTTCTCCACAAAGGCTCCTTGCACATCCAGAGGAATATCCAGCCAAGAGGGACCAGGTCTTTTTGATTGAGCAAGATAAAGCGCTTTCTCCACGCAATACCGGATGCGCATGGGATCAATGACCATCTCACTGTACTTTGTCATGCAGGCGATCGCTTTCGTGATATCAAATTCCTGATCCCCCATAGCACGAATCCCAAGTCCTGACCATCTGGCTGTGGTATCATAACGCACCTGTCCAGATAAGATGAGCATAGGAATGGAATCCAGCCAGCCTCCCAGCACACCCGTTATGGCATTGGTTCCACCCGGTCCCGTCGTAACACAAACGGCTGCGATCCGTCCTGCAATCCTTGCGTAGGATTCAGCGGCAATGGCACATGCCTGTTCGTGATGGTTGTATAAGCAGTTCATACCGTCTTGATGTCCCAGGGAATCGTTTAAGTGCATGGCGCCTCCGCCTGTAACAGAAAACACTTGACTGATGCCAGATTCCACTAGTTTCTGGGCGATATAATTGGATACTTTCATTCTCATGGGTATTCTCTCCTCTATTCAGGAATCTTTCTTTTCTGCTAGTGATTATACCACACTAGGGATTATTTTCCTATTAAAGTTTTCTTACTTTCTTATTTATATATAGAGCTGTTAAATCGAGTTTCTCCAGTAACCACAAGGGCTAACCGATTCCCCAGACCCCTTCCCCGTCTTATCTTTTTTCTTGATCTGCTATCTCCTTCCATATCTTCCATGAACCCTCACTTTCATTCCCACCACCATTTAAGTTATAATCGCAGAGTAATGCAACGATGGATTTTCGGCCACGGTAAAACTTATTGTAAAAAAGGAGAGAACATATTTATGAAAAAGCATTTAAAATTGATGGCTGTATTATCCGCTGCAGGTGTACTTACTGCTGCAGCTCCACAACTGGCTATCTTAAATACAACCACCACCGCTTATGCAAAATCAGCTGGCTGGGTAGAGGAAGACGGTTCCTGGAAATTTTATGAAGACGGCGATTATTACGCAACTGACTCTTGGAAAAAATACGGAAGTGACTGGTATTATCTAAACGAGGATGGCGATATCGCAACAGATGAAAGAATTGACGAGTACTACGTTGACGAAAGCGGAAAACGAGTTTCAAATTATTGGATTTCCGTAACCAACGATAGCTACTGGGATACTCCTGATTCTCCAGAAGTTTATTGGCATTATTTTGGAACCAACGGAGAGGCAGTAGAATCTAAGTGGCAGAAAATCGATGGACAGTGGTACTATTTCGACGACATGGGTCAGATGATGACCGGTAAGGTTGAGATTGATGGATCAACTTATTACCTGGGCGATGACAACGATGGAGCACGAAAAGATGGATGGTTTGAACTTGATAACGAAGATGATTCTTCAGAAAATCTTCAATCCTGGTACTATTTTAATACCAATGGTACTATGATAACAAATGCAGTTGACAAAAAAATAGATGGCTCCTACTATTCTTTTGTAGATGGTGAGATGCAGACAGGCTGGTTTAAACTTCCTGTAACCGCAACCCCAGCCGAAGCGGCCGAAAATACGGACAGCAATTCAGCAGACGGATATCAGTATTATGATCCAAAATCAGGTCAAAGAGTTGATGGATGGAGAGAAATCGAAGGAATCGAAGGGGTTAGCAAGGAAGATAATCTTTACTGGTTCTACCTAAAAGACGGTGCGCCCTATCATGCAAAAAAAGGCATCGGATTATTTACTATCAATTCGGAGAAATATGGCTTTAATACAAAAGGTGAGATGCAGACTGGACTTGAAGTAGTCACTCTTAGTGATGACGTGGTTTCTAACTTCTACTTCGGGGACAATGGTGTTATGAATACCGGAAAGCAAACAATCTTTAATGAAGATACAGATGAAAACCAGACTTGGTACTTTGTAACATCAGGAAGTAAAAAAGGACAGGGATTTAGTGGGATTCTTGACAAAAACGTTTATGAGTTTGGGTTAAGAAAAGAAGCAGGGGATGACCTAAGAGTCGCATCTGTTTCCCTTAATGGTGTGAACTACTTGGTTAATACCAGTGGTACCATTCAAACCGCATCTTCTACTTCCAAGTCTATTGAGAAACCAGAGCTTGGTGCAGGTTACAAAGATTACAAAGATAACAATGATAAAGTATTTGTTGTTAATAAAGACGGCATTATTCAGTAATCCACCTTATCTATAACGATTGCGAATGATTTTAAATACGAAAGATTTTAATATACAAATGATTTAATATACAAATGATTCATCCGTTCAGAAAGACCCGCAGCCTATCGCTGCGGGTCTTTTGTGTATTATGTATAAAATTATATTGTTTTTTTATTAACATTTCACAAATCTTTATTTTATTCTACAAATATATTATTTTTTGCGTTACAAAATGTATTAATATCCGTTATATATTATAGAAGAAGATTGTTTTTATTAAACAAGCAAAAAAAAGGAGGAGACCAATGAGAGAACTGTCCGTGTACTATTGTACCAGATGCGGGTATTATGGATATTATCAACTAGAACGGAATGCGGTATGCCCCAAATGCAAGGTGAACATGATATCATTATCCATGAACTATCAGGCCTTTATGGATCTATCCTGTGAAGAAAGGGATGAACTTCTTTCCTCTCACATAATTGCCTCTTCTTCTCCATATGTCAAGCGTCTATTGACGCCACACAAAGTGAATAATAATCGGGAGATTATTGCCCGCATGGGAGACCGCATTACCGAGTTGGAGATTGAAAACGAAAAACTGAATAAAACCATCGAATGGATGCATCAGACAATATGGGAACTTGTCCGTAAAAACAAAGGATTAATTCCCTATGATAAGGACGAGTCCAGTGACGGGATTGATCCCTGATTGGGATTATCCGGGAGTGCCCTCGCGCTCCCTTGTCTATTCCCCATCATGCAATTTTATCAATTCCTATGTAACGACTGATCAATCTATTAAGCGTCTGATTCAACCTCTCAATCACTTTATGGAGTTTCCTGTTCTCTTCTGTTAACCTCTCATTTTCCATCTCTACAATTCGCAGTTTCTCAGCGTCCGTCATAAAGATCCCCCTCCTTCTTTCTGCTTTTCTTGTTTCCACTATAAAATGTTTTTTCTTATTTGAAAAGTAAAATCAACCGCAAAATTCGACATTTTTTTGTCAATCTCCCCTTCGAAATCGTTATTATTCTAATCAAAATTGGTTTTTAACACCATATGTATCTATGCTACCTATTTTTGATACAAGATGTATGATTATGTATTAATTATATTGTCGACATAATTGCGATCAATATTAGGGTAAAATTTGGATATTTTTACAAATGAAGATTTGTAATTCATTCTAGTCTGACATTTCGTTATTTTTTTGGCTATCCATCGAAAGCATATTATGGTAACTTTTAAATTATTTTTTATAATTAACTTCTTATGGAAACCAATTCAGTGGCTTTCTTTGTATCGTTTTTGAAAGTCTCTATAATACTTCATATAGACTTCGGAATCTCTTATTATGCATCCAGTGGGTATTCCTGCCCGAATTAAATCCCCGCATTTGCCACAGGTAACGCAGACCTTACTGGCATCCAATCTCCCTGTTTCTATTATCTGTTTTGGAAATTCTGGATTGGCAAATGACATACGTCCAAATAGTATATGATCACACAATCCAGCTTCTATGGCACCTGCTGCCAATAAATCGGAATACTGTCTTAAATAGGTTGGACCAGATGCTGATATCATCATTTCAGGTACTGCTTTTTTCACTTTCCCGATGCCTTCTATCATCCTGGAAACTCCAAAAAGTGGATGCTCATCTGGAATGTACGTTCCACCATCATAAGGTCTTGTTACGTGAGTACTTACATAAGGATTTCCCATGGTTAAGTTTACCATATCAACGCCGTAATCTTTCTTTAATTCCCGGATCAGTCGAATGGGTTCTTCCATATTAGGAACCGTTCCTTCGTCTTCTTTTACTCCAAACCCATAGGGATAAGCAAATCCATCATAAATTCCGATTCTTGCCGTTATAAGAAAACTGGAATCTTCATATCCCTTTGCAGCAGAAATGCCATTCTTTAATAAGCGGGTTCGATTCTCAAAACTCCCACCATATTGTCCTGGTCTGTTATAGGCAGAAGATAATTCCGCCAATAAGTAACCGTGACATGATTTTATGTCAATCGCATCAAATCCCGCCTCTTTGGCTAATTTTGCCGCCTTCCCAAATTTTTCTTCCAACCCTTTCAGATATTCATCGGAAACGATACAGGAATCATCTGCTTTGCGCAGTTTTTCATATTCTGGGTGGCGATAAGCAATAAGAGGGGCTGGCCTCCCATCGGGATTGGAATAGCGTCCACTGTGGTTTGCCTGCATAATCAAATAAGGGGCAAAGCCATTGGCTTTTAATCCAGCTTCTTTGATGGTTTTAGTAAATACTTTGTATTCTTCTAAGTTATCTTCCGTTAACATTAACTGATGCGCACTGGAACGTCCTTCGGGAACGATGGAGATTGCTTCAAACCAGATAACAGCACTTCCACCAACGGCTTCTCTTACATAACGACGTGTGGTTAATTCCGTTGGTGCCCCACTCGGCAGGGAATCTGCTCCTTCCATGGGTGCGATTCCCATGCGGTTGTTCCAGATCACATCCTGATTTACATTCAATTTTTCCTTTAGAATAGACGTTGTATCGGCAAATGGTAAGGTCACACCCAGCTCCTTTGCCTTTGCTTTTATTTCACCTAAAGTTTTATAGTTAAATCGTTCATGCTTCATACGTATAACCCCTTTCCTACTATAAGTTTGCAAATACGCTTTTCCTACTATAATCATACCATATATTACAAAAAATGAGGGTAATTATATGATATATGTCTATTTATAGTGATTGGCGGAATTAACTAGGTTAATTTGAATCGTTGGATAAAAAGTCCTAAATCATAGGTTTAGGATCGTAATAACATTATAATTGAGTCTTATTCTTAATTGATGCTAGCAACAATTCAACTCTGGATGTAAATGTAAAAAAACATTAATTGACAGCTTAAATTATTTAATATACAATGTTGTTATGAATTTTGTAATATCATTATGTGTTTATGGAGAGAGGGGAGGATACTACTGGTTTAATTGGCATTTGCAGGAATTTGTAAGTTTGAAATAAATTACTATGTAAAAACAAAAAAGGAGGAATTAAAATGAGAAAAAGAATTTTAGCCATTATATTATCAGCAACTGTAGGAATTACTCCATTAGTTGGGGGAGCAAATACCGTGTATGCTGCCGAAACACAAGTTTCCACAACTGCAGTTCAACAATTAGCAATGCCACAAGAAAGTGATTATGTAACTACTATAGCTCCACAGAGTTGGGGCTCTAAGGTCGTAAAATCAGCAATTAAATTTATTATAAAAAATAAATCCGCTGCGGCAAAAGTAATCGAAAAAGTGTCCGGTAAAACAGTAGCTAAAAATTTTCTAAAGCATTTTACTAAAATTACTGCGGCAATAGAACCATTGTTAGAATGGTCAGAGATCCCTGCACAGGCTGTATATGATGCTGTATTTAGAGGTTTGTATAATGCAGGTGTATCAAGGGCTGTAGCAACAAACATAGCTTTAGCAATTAAGGAAGGATTAAGTTGGTTTATTTAATATGATGGACGATAAACAACAATTATATTTCGATAGTTTGGCGGAGATAGCCGAAGCATTAGGTCACTCCTTTGATAATCCTATTTCTATTAGTCTATTGTGCTTGACATTAGGAATTACTAACGAGGAAAAAGGGGAAATCTTTGTGGCTTTTAACCAAGTGTTACGACAAAATGAGTTTGACAAACTATCTGTACCGCTTTTTAGAAAACAGCTAGAAGATATCATACCTAGTGCAAAAGGATTTGATGATATCGTTGTTATTGCATTAATAAAAGCATTTGCACGTAATTTAATAGCTGAGTTAGTGCCGTTTGCAAGAACACTATAAACAAAAAACCGTAGCAGCAAAACAAATGCTCTACGGTTTTTTATTTACTTTCTATCTGCTAATAATTGATTCAGAAATGATTCTCGATTATTTATGAGCATTTTAAGGATTTGATAATTTTCTGTATCTTCATATTTGCATGTATGAATTTTCCCATTGTCAAATGACCATATAGAAGCATTTGGGATTGCCAGTAAAATGGGAGAATGTGTAGCAATAATAAACTGCGAACCTTTTTTTGCCATTTCAACAATTTGAATCAGTAAAGTTAATTGCCTCTGTAAGGATAATGCAGATTCCGGTTCATCCATTATGTAGATTCCCTCATCCTGAAAAGATTGAAAAAAAGATAAAAAACTCTCTCCATGCGATTGCTCATGTAACCCTTTTTCACCATAGATACTATTATACTCGATTGCCATAGTTGCTACGTTAAAAAAGCTTTCTGCTCGAAAGAAAAAGCTAGACATAGGTCTTTTGTAACCTTTGGATATGCGAATAGCATTCCCTAAATCTGATAGATCATTATACGTGCTGAACCTATAATTTAAGGTACCTCCTTCTGGATTAAATCCATAAACTGCTGCAATTGCTTCTAGCAATGTGGATTTACCAGTTCCATTCTCGCCTATAAAGAAAGTTATATTACTTGTAAATGAAAGCTGATCAATTTTACGAATTGAGTCTATTTTTTTTAGATATGAATTTTCATTAATTTTGCTCCAGTCAATTTTTATACTATGAATAAATTTATTATACATAAATTTCACCTTTATAATTTTTTTACTAAATATATTTTGACCTGATATAATTAAGTTGTAAGCAATCATTATTGCACCCAAAACCGTACAGGCCTTCAGAAACAAGCCTGACGGGACTTTTGTGCCGTCAGGCTTGAATAGTTGCTCTTAGCTGGTACAAGAGCTGTATGGGGTCTTCTCCGCCCTCTAAAAGGAAACCAGTAATCTTTTCCTAACTCTATTGCAATAGCTGCTCCAATTCTTTTGCGATCGCAGTTTCTATCATCTTTGCATTCTTCTGATTTTTTGCACTAACAGATAGATATACTTTCAACTTCGGTTCAGTCCCCGATGGTCTGATAACAATAGAGATATCCTCTTCTAAAAAATATTTTATAACATCTGACTTCGGTAGTCCATCAACACCAGTAAGATAGTCTTTCCTGTCAACCACTCTCTTGCTTGCCAATCGTTCCAGAGGACTGTGACGAAATCTCTGCATGATTGACTGCATCTTTAAAAACCCTTCTGCACCCTCAAACGTATAACTGTGCAACGTGTTCAAACAATACCCGTACTTCTGATAAAGCTCATTCAACCGATCAACCAGGCTAACCCCATTGGTCTTATGATAAGCAAACATCTCACATATCATCAAGGAACCATCTACCGCATCTTTGTCACGCACATATCCACCAGTAAGATATCCATAACTTTCCTCAAAGCCCAGTATATAGCGATCTTCCTCCCCATTTGCTTCTAATATTCCAATCTGCTCTCCAATAAACTTAAATCCAGTTAACACCTCAATTACTTGGACTCCGTAATCATCGGCTATCTTTTTTGCCATATCGATCGTAACAATTGTTTTTATTAAAACAGGTTTCTCTGGCATTGTTTTTAACTCAATCCTGCGCTTACAGATATAGTCTAAAAGCAACATTCCCACTTCATTCCCACTTAACAAAACGTAATCATCTTTATCACGTACGGCTATTCCTACTCGGTCACAGTCTGGATCAGTAGCCAGAAGCAAATCGCTTCCCAGCTTTTTTGCATCTCTAAGCGCTAGTTCTAATGTTTCTTTTATCTCTGGATTTGGATATGGACAGGTTGGGAAATTCCCATCTGGTTTTTCCTGCTCTGCAACAACAGAAATATTAGTAAATCCATTTTGTTCTAGCACTTGAGTGACGCAGCTTAAGCCCGAACCATTTAAAGGTGTATAAACAATCGATACACTTTTATCTATCTCATCTCCACATAACGATTGTGAGGATACCGCATCAAGAAATTTCGTTTTTACTTCTTCCGTAATATAAGTTATTCTTTTATGTGTCATTTCATCGTCAAAGATTGACTTTTTTACATCTTGAAATAGATCTAAAGAATTGATTTCTTCCAAAATCGCATCTGCAGCTTCTGTCGTAATCTGACAGCCATCGCTACCATACACTTTATATCCATTGTATTTGGCTGGATTGTGACTTGCAGTAATTACAATCCCTCCTGAGCATTTTAAGTGTCGTACTGCAAATGATAGGGCTGGTGTGGGCATTAATTCCGGATATATATATACTTTTATCCCATTGGCAGCGAATACTTCAGCTGCTTTTCTCGCAAATACTTCAGATTTAATTCTACTGTCGTAAGCGATCGCTACTGCTGGACACTCCTTGTGCTTTTTTAGATAATTACTATATCCCTGGGTTGCCTTTGCTACCGTATAAACATTCATACGATTGGTTCCTGCTCCTATAACACCGCGTAATCCCCCGGTACCAAATTCCAGATCACGGTAAAAACGATCCGATATTTCTTCATCATTATCTGCAATATGCTCCAGTTCTTTTACTAAATCATTATCTTCTAACTCTTGAACTTGCCATTCCTTCCAACTCTTTATTACCTTGTCGTTCATATTACACCCTATTTTATCCTTTCCAACAATTTGTCTCTTTTCTCCAATAATCCAGAGTTTCTTTTAATGTTGATTCCAGTGAAATTAGCGGACTCCAACCTGTACAATTTTTAAGTTTTGTTATATCAGCTTCTATTACAGGAACATCAAGAGGCCGTATTTTAGAAGCATCCACTTCTACGGAGACGGATTCCATTGAAAACTGCACAATTTTGTTTAGTATTTCTTGAATGGATACAGCCTTTCCCGATCCGACGTTATAATTTTCGCCTGCATGTCCGTTTTCAATAAGTAATACATACGCCCTTACTACATCCCTTACGTCTGTAAAATCACGTTTTGCCGCAAGATTTCCAACTCGAATGACTGGATCCTTCTTCCCACATTCTATTTCCGCTACCTGCTTGCAAAAATCTGCAACCGCAAACCGGGGGCTTTGGTTTGGCCCAATATGGTTAAATGCTCTTACCATCACCACGTTCATCCCATATGCATTTGCATAGATATTTCCGATCATATTCTGACAAGCCTTTGTGACCGCATAGAGATTTCCAGGTCTTAACGTATTATCTTCACCAATTGGTATTTCACTTTCCTTCACATGACCATATTCTTCTCCTGAACCGATCAGAAGAACATTGGGGTTATAGTCCAATTCCCGAATACAATCTAGCACATTTAAACTTCCCTTTATGTTAACATCAACCGTTAGTCCGGGGTTTTTCCAAGAAAGTGCCACAGAGCTTTGGGCTGCCAAATGAAAAATGAAGTCAGGTCTTACTTCTGTTATCAGTTCTTTTACTTCATCATATTCCAGTATATTTAAGTCTCTAATCTCCACTCCATTTAAGGAGATATCTTCATGCTTCATCTTCGTAACTGTAATAGACCATATGCAGTTTTTCTGTATATGGTCTATTAGATAGTTTCCTACGAAGCCTGCTGCACCTATTATTAATGCTTTCTTCATAGTTTTTCCTCAATATTTATTTTAAATCGGAGATCTTAATCTCTTCCTCAACCAGTTTCTTATCATTATCAACCATTCGTTTTACTAATTCGGAAAAGGAGATTTCTCTCTTCCAGTTTAATTCCTTTTCTGCCTTAGCTGGATTGCCAAGAAGTACTTCTACCTCAGCAGGTCTAAAGAATTTGGGATTCACGCGAACGATTGTCTTTCCTGTGGCTTTGTCAATGCCGGTTTCGTCCACTCCATTTCCGCTCCACTCTACTTCAATATCCACATGAGAAAAAGCTGTTTCAACAAACTCACGAACCGTTCTGGTCTCATTGGTCGCTATTACGTAATCATCCGCTTTTTCTTGCTGTAACATAAGCCACATCGCTTTTACATAATCCTTAGAATGTCCCCAATCACGTTTTGCATCCATACTACCCAGTTCCAGACAATCTTGTACCCCTAATTTTATTCTAACAACGGCATCTGTGATCTTTCTAGTTACGAATTCCAAACCACGACGTTCACTTTCATGATTAAACAAAATTCCACTGCAGGCATATAGGTCATAACTTTCCCGGTAATTTTTCGTAATCCAATGACCATACACTTTTGCAACTCCATATGGACTTCTTGGATAAAACGGAGTCTTCTCTGTCTGGGGCATCTCCTGAACTTTACCAAACATCTCACTGGTAGATGCCTGATAAAAACGTGCTTCCGGCTTGATTGTACGGATTGCTTCTAACATATTCGTAACGCCAAGTGCATCGATATCGGCGGTTGCCAGTGGCTGTTCCCAACTGGTTCCTACGAAAGACTGAGCAGCAAGATTAAAAACCTCATCTGCCTGAGATATTTTCATGGCATTGATTAATGAAACTACATCTGTCATATCTGCATAAATAAAGTGAATCTTGTCTTTCATATGCTCAACGTTGCCATAATCAACTACACTCTTTCTTCTCATGATGCCATAAACTTCATATCCCTTTTCTAACAGAAGCTCTGCTAAATAGGAACCATCTTGTCCTGTTACACCTGTAATCAGCGCTTTTCTCATTTCTTTATCTCCTTCGTCTTTCTTATATATATTCTTCTCGGTTACAGATTTTAAGATTTTCTAGAACCTTCTTTATGTCACCGGCATGATCTTTCGAGCAAATCAAAGTAGCATCTTTAGTATCCACTACAATCATATCTTCCAGTCCCACAGTTGCAATCAGTTTCTTCTCTCCCTGAATCACGCAATTATGAGTATTCACAGTAATAATATTCCCATTTACTACATTTCCAAACTCGTTTGATTTTTTAATCCGTTCTACCGCAAGCCAGGAACCTACATCATCCCATCCAAATGCCCCTGGAAGAATGTAAATATCCTCAGCCTTTTCCATAATCCCGTAGTCTATGGATTGGGACTCTAAACTGTAAAATTCGTTTTCCAAAACTGTTTCTTCCTGTTCGGTTCCTATGGTATTCTGAATCCGTTTTAGTGCTTCATGAGTATCAGGCATAAACTTTTCCATATTTTTCAATATAGATGATACCTTCCATATGAACATTCCACTATTCCAAAGATACTCTTCTGAAGCTAGATATTCCTTGGCCACTTCCAAACTAGGTTTCTCAACAAAGCGATCCACCTTATATGCTTGTCCGTCTGTAATCCGTGAATCAAATTTAATATATCCATAGCCTGTCTCAGGATAATCAGGCATAATCCCGATCGTAACCAAATTGCTATTTTCCTCTGCAACATTACAAGCATCCTGCAACGTACGTATAAACATCTTATTAAATTTTATCAGATGATCCGATGGTAAAACAAGCATGATGGCATCGTCATATTTTTTCGCAATGTGCATTGCACCAAGACCAATACAAGGAGCCGTATTTCTTCCTACTGGTTCACAAAGAACATTCTGTTCCGGAAGTCCTGGTAATTGTTCCAGAACCAATGCCTTATAGTCTTTATTGGTAGCTATATAAACATCTTCTAACTTCACTACGGAAGAAATGCGCTCTACGGTTAACTGTATCATCGTCTTTCCATCATCTGTTAATGATAGAAACTGCTTTGGCAAATTCTTACGACTTTTGGGCCAGAAACGCTCTCCTCGACCACCCGCCATTATGAGTGCTGTTGTGTTCATATAAACTGTTCTCCTTTTATGAATTAATTCTAAAAATAATTGTACTATATGCATATGAGAAATGCAAATTATGATTTTATTAAATATTAAATGAATCCTTGTTGTTTTTCTCGTTTTCAGATGTAGCTATCTCGGAAACAATGTATCTAGGACGTCCTTTCACTTCATCATATATTTTGGCAATATAATAGCCAACAATACCCAATCCAATCATCAAAATACTTCCAATTAAAAGAAGTAATATTATAATTGTAGTAAAACCTTCTAAAGCACGTCCACTATAGTGAAAATAAAGCATCTGAATCCCCAGTATCATGGAGAAAATCAAAAACAGGAATCCCGAAATTGTAACAAAATGAAGCGGAATAGTTGAAAAAGATGTAATATTCGTTAACGCATACTTTATCAGTGACTTCAACGACCATTTTGATTCACCGATTTCACGTTCCTGTACCTCAAATTCAATCACTGCCGTTTTAAATCCTATCCAGGAAGATAATGCTCGAAAAAAAGGCTGTCTTTCCGGTAGTCTCAATAAAACATCTACGGCTTTTCTATCAAGCAGCTTAAAATCAGATGCATTTGACATATCCAGATGGGTCGCATTACTAATTAGTCTATAAAAGGTCTGGGCCGCAATTCTATGTAAACCGCTTTCTTTTCCTCTATTCTTCTTGACTCCATCTATAACTTCATATCCTTGTTCCCATAAACGGTACATTTCAATTATAGTCTTAGGCGGATGCTGTAAATCGCAATCCATTACAACACAGCAATCTCCAGAAGCGTAAGTCAATCCCGCCATTATAGCCGCTTCTTTTCCAAAATTCCTAGAAAATGTTATTCCTTTAACCGCCCCTCTTTGTTCAAGGCTACGAATTTCATCCCACGTTCCATCTTTAGATCCATCGTCTATAAAAATTATTTCATATATTATTTTTTCTGCTCTTAATAACTCAACTATAGTAAAATATGCTTTTTCTATCATTTTTTCTTCATTACAGGCTGGTAATATAACCGATATCATTAATTTTTATCTCCAATTTTTTGTATATTTAACTTTTTAAGAATAATATTATCATCTTGATTATTAGCCAAACGAATTTCGATATCATATATTGGTTCTAATAATTTTATATTAAAAGAAGTTTTTTCTGATGATCTTTTTAAATTATAAATTGGAATATTTTTATTTTTCTCATGGCTAAAAACATCAAAATCTCCTGATTTCAGATTTTTCCCTTCCGCAGTAACCTGATAAATACCCTTATCAATAGGTGCATACGGTCCATATGAAATACCATTGGGATATATAATACGCTGTCCATCAATATCTACTCCATTGTTTATATACATAGACTCCCGTATAATATCCACTGGTTTTGTTTTGGTGACTTTATTTTCCGGTTCATTTATCCATTTATAATTACTGGATATACCAATAATCAATCCATCACATTCATAGATATTAATATTAGGATTATCTATCAAGATATATGGCATATTACTAAATATATATATGGTCCGTTCATTGACATCTCCCTTCAGAAGACCGCACCAATTTGCATATTTTGTATCTTCTATATATTTTCCATTCCTTCTTCCAATATAAAAATCATTAATATTCATTTGATTATCACATGCATATTCAGCTATATCAAAGACTTCTTTCATAGAAAAAAAGTTAACAAGGAGAGCCTGCGGATCTCCGGTTTTCGAAAAGCTTGTAATAAACTCTATTTTATCAAAATCTGCCTTCATATCTCCCCATGCTGTATTCTGAATAATACTTGATGGAATATCTGCTTCTACTCTCTCATGTGCAATTTTTATTAATGGAGAGATATCTGCCATCTGTAACACAATTCCAGCTATTAGCAACGGGAAAGATAATTTTTTTGAATATACTTTTATCAACAATACAATAGCCAAAGTAAATATAATATAATAAATTGGCCAAACAAATCTACCCGTAACTCTGAAAATACTGAAAACTTTAATAATTACTTCAGGCCATGGAATATTAATCAACACTCTGGCATTCCATGTAATACAAGGACTTAATGCATAGCCTCCAAGAATAAGAGTAAGAATAATTAAGCATAAGAAAAAATTATTATCTATTTCAATTTTTTTCTTATTTAATATTCCTCCCGTAATTCCTAATGCCAACATAACTATGACCCCTAATCCTAAATATCCATACCCTTCCCCTTGAAGAGATGATATCAACGCAAACCCTTTTAAAAACATAGATGTTCCCTGTGAATTAAAAAATGTATTTAAATTTGCGGAAAACTGCCTTACACCACCCTGTAGCACATTCGGTTCACCGTAAAATGCTCCTAAAGCATACATCACTATAAGCGCACTTACGATTGAGATACCAATTGTAACTATTGACAATTTAACAATTTTCTCTTTCTTGCCATCTAGAATTTGATTTAAATAAGATGCACACATAATAGCCAAGACCATTGGAATATAATACATATGCACTGTGACCGCAAGAACCATTAGTGTTGACCATATCATAATATTAGATCTAAATCCTTTAACTGTTTTCCTATAAGCCCATGCGGACAATGCGGCTAATATCAGCCAATTTCCTCCAAGTGCAGTATGACCAAACATACGCATTAAGACCATAGGTGACATTACAAAAAAAATACTGCCAGTAATTATTGCAAATTTCTCTTTTATGAATACGTTTAACAATATCATTGCAAAATAAGCTTGTAAGATAAAAGAAACAATCCCCCACAGTCCAAAATATTGAAATGTTTTGGGTAATATGGGAGACGCTAATTTAAATAAAACTGCAAACAACGGAATCGAATCTGTATAAATAATAGAAATGGGAGTTTCTGTTATACCCTGTATCAACCCAACCGGAAAGCGCCAATCGGATCTTCTAAAAAATTTCCAACCAATATAATGCTGATTTAGATCTTCCGCGTTTAAAAGCCAATTATCATTTGTAACATCCAGTGAAGCAATTCCATATACTAGAATAAAACATATACTACCAATAAATATTGACCAAATTATAAACTCTAACCAAACTGATTTTATTTTTAAAATCTGATTTTTCATTATATATTTTCCTTTTAATCTTAAAATTTATAACCTTCTCAATCTCTTCCATACATATCCCTGGTATAAACTTTATTTTGTACATCTAAAAGTTCTGCTTCCCAGCGATTTGCTATAATAATGTCCGACATCTTCTTAAAGTCTTCCAAGTCCCGTATTACTGCAGATTTAAAAAATTCAGATTCTTTCATAGCAGGCTCAAAAACCACAACTTTGATTCCCTTGGCCTTTATCCTCTTCATAACTCCTTGAATTGATGACTGTCTGAAATTATCAGAATTAGATTTCATTGTAAGGCGATATACCCCCACAACCTCTGGATTGCAAGCCAGCACTTGCTCAGCGATAAAATCCTTTCTAGTTCGGTTGGCATCTACAATTGCGACCATGATATTGTTGGGAACATCAGAATAATTTGCCAGCAATTGCTTCGTATCTTTTGGCAGGCAGTATCCACCGTATCCAAACGATGGATTATTATAAAAATCTCCTATTCTTGGATCTAAAGATACTCCTTCAATAATCTGTTTTGTATTCAAGCCACGCAATTCTGCATAAGTATCCAGTTCATTAAAAAACGACACACGCATTGCCAGATATGTATTGGCAAATAGCTTTATGGCTTCAGCCTCCGTGGAATTAGTAAATAAAGTAGGAATATCTTTCTTTATTGCACCTTGTTGTAATAGACCCGCAAATTCATGGGCACAGTCTGAGTCTTCTCCAACTATAATTCTGGAAGGATAAAGATTATCATACAAGGCCCTTCCCTCTCTCAAAAATTCTGGTGAAAACATAATATTATTCTTTTGAAAACGCCTTCTAATCTCTTCTGTATACCCTACCGGAACAGTGGATTTAATAATTATCATTGCATCTGGTGCCAATCTTAATGCTTTCTCCAGTGCGTCTTCTACGGTTCTCGTATCAAAGTAATTTTTCACCGAATCATAATTAGTAGGCGTAGAAATTATGATAAACTCTGCTTCGCTGAATGCTTCTTCTGGCTTCAATGTAGCTTTCAGATTTAATTCTTTTTTAGATAGATACTCTTCTAATTCTATATCTGCAATTGGAGCAATCCTTTCATTAATTAAATCCACTTTCTCTTCTACAATATCCAACGCCATCACTTGATTGTGCTGTGCCAATAATACTGCATTAGATAATCCTACATATCCCGTTCCTGCAACTGCTATCTTTCGCATATCCTTGCCTTTCCGAATTATTCTAATTTACTTTTATCTGTTTGTTTTAAAAACATGCTTTTTTCCAACAAAATAATTGATAGCTATAACCAAAACCGTAATTAAACATTTACTAATAAACTTATCTGCACGTAAATTTTCAGCCATAAAAATCAGACCAAAATAATCAATAATCATGGTGGCACCTCGGGCAACAACAAAACGACAAAATTCTTTCAACAGTTCCAAACGGCTTCCAGACTTACTTTGAAATACAAAATTTTTATTGCACAAATATGCTGCTAATTTTACGACAACCAGTGTAATAAAATTTGAATATCTATAATCCAGACCTGTCCAAATTAAAACTTGAAATAATACTATATTCAAGATAGAAGTAATTATACCAAACACCCCGTAAAGAACTTTATCACTGTTCAAAATTCTATTTATTTGTCTACGTTTTATCTGCATTATCCTTATCCTTATCATAATCAAGTTTTCTTACATGATACTGGATATCTTCAAGAATTTTTCTATTCGCCGCAATAATATCAGCCTGTAAGCCAACAACTATAGTTTGCACACCCACTAAAATCAATAAACTTGCTAAAATTAAGGACTGTACATGACCATCTCCAGATCCAATTACAAAAAAAAACAAATAACGAATTCCTATACCAATTCCAAAAAGAACGGGTATTAAACCTATCAAAGAAAAAAAACGAAGCGGTTTATACATCATAAAAGCCCGGATAATTGTCAACATAGATTTCTTTACATACCCAAACATACTATTAAATAAGCGAGAACTTCGTAATTCTGGATTTGTACGAATGGGGACTGATATCATAGCAATTTTATCTCGCCCAGCCTGAACAATTGTTTCAAGTGTATATGTATACTCATTCACAACATTTAATCGCATTGCCGCTTCACGGCTATATGCTCGAAAACCACTGGGAGCATCTGGAATATCTGTTTTTGAAGCCTTTCTTACGACCCAACTGCCAAAGCGTTGAAGCTTCTTCTTCATCAGTGAAAAGTGCTCCGTATCATCAATTGGTCTTTCGCCGATAACGATATCTGCGTTACCTTGGATTATCGGTTTAACTAGTTTCTCAATATCCTTTCCATAATATTGATTGTCCGCATCCGTATTCACAATTATATCCGCACCATTTCTTAAACACGCATCTAAACCTGCCATAAACCCTTTAGCAAGTCCCTTATTTCGTTTAAAATTTACTATATAATGAACCCCCCATTTTCTTGCTACTTCAACCGTATTATCTTTACTTCCGTCATTAATAATTAAGTACTCAACCGTATCAATTCCCTTAATCTCTTTTGGCAGGTCTTTCAACGCAATTTCCAACGTTTCTGCTTCGTTATAGCACGGTATTTGTATGATAAGTTTCATAAATCCTCCTAAGTACTAATTATTTTATATACATAAACTTGCATCATTGCTTTTCCTACAGTCAAAGGATATATTACATTTAAACTATACAATTCTCCTACTATAGGATACTTTTTCTCCAATATTTTTTCATATTTTTCATTATTAATTTCATTCATTGTAATCACGTACATTGGCTGTACATCACTATACTTTCTCAATTTATCCACAGAATCCAGGTCAAAAACTTTATTATCATTATATTCCCTTAGATTAGTAGTCAATTGGTAAGATACGAATGTCTCTTCAGGATTAATAAAAACCCAGCTTTGTTTTCCCACTATCATGCTAATATCTTCCATAAATTGTATATTTCCATAGTATTCATTTGTCTTTGCCAGCATTAAATTGAATGGTAACGATGTAAGTACGCAAATACAGCTTATAATCACTATTTGCTTCTTAGATACTACATATACTGCTAATAACAAAACAATCATCGGAATAATAAATGGTACAAAATATCTGGATGAACTATAATTTATTGGAGAATCACAACGCAGAATTGTATAAATAGCTAAAGAATAAATTAATACAAGTTCCATAAGAATAGCTTCTATCTTCTTGCCTTTTTTTCGCACCATATTCCAGACAACTAATGGAAAAGCCACATATGATGATGCCATGATTATATTAACTATATTCAAATATTTTAAAGACATAATACCTTTATTAATATATAATGCTCTAAATCTCCAGGAATCATCTGTTACTTTTAATTTATCTGTAAATCCCAAAATATATGATTGGTAGATAGTAAAAATCCCGAGTGAAATTAGTAAACCAATTATAAAGTAATTAATATAGCTTTCCAAAAATGTCCTTAATAACCGCTTTAAAATGTTATTATATTTTATGAACATAAACGTAATTTGAATAACTATAAAAAAGAGCGCTCCTATTATTATGATGCCAATTATATTTTTTATCGAAATACTATGACCAAACATTTTTCCTAATTGACCATCAGTATATAACGATGTTACTTTATTTGCATAGAATAGGGATAACATAAGGATACCATTAGATATAATATTAACAATACCGTATACCTTATTATTTTTCATCTCGCACAAAACTAATAAGCTAATAAAAATAATTGGCATATACATAAATAAGGATAAATGCGATAAGCACATCGCCCCTAAAGAAAGGCCAGCAAATATTTTCAGCACATCCTCCTCCATACTTAAGAGAAAAAGAGTCAAAAATGTAAGTGCTGTTATAAATAATTCTGAAAGTGGTAGTTTTGCTAAATAAAGGACCAGAGGAGAAGCCCCAAAAATAAGCACTGATAATAATCTATTTTTTTTAGGTAGCTTTAAGCTGTCCAGAAAAAAATACATAGTTAAGCATATAAGTATAAATATTGGAGTCAAGATTTGGCTCATATTTCGAATGCCTCCAATTTTTGCAGACAATGCCATCATTGCCGGCCAAGTTGGCAATCCGTGATACTCATATTTCATATCCCCACTTTGTGAATTAACCGGAAATAGATAAATTCCTGCCTGTGTTTTTTGCAGTGTCAGCAGTTCTTCTTTTATCGAATTATTCGCTACTTCAAGTTCACCTAACGTCTTAATGTTGCTAGTATTATCTTCCGAGATTAAATCCAGTGTTTTCGCTCCATAAACACCCGCATCAAAAAGGGGAGCTATGGGAACAGACTTCAGTACTATAATCGGTAATAAACACATTACCAACAAAATTATTTCCAGATGTTTTCTCAAATCAAAATCCAAACACTCTAATGCTAATTTTAAAGAGGGCCGAACTAATACATATCCTCCTATCTGTATAAATAGGACTATAATTAGGACTCTTTTCACCTCGAATAAATTAAAATATAGTAGCACAGATGAAACAATTGTATACTCTGTTATAAATAATCCAAAGCAGGCGACCAAAGCTTTTAATATGTGCCATACCTTTCCTTTTGAAGAGATAAGTGGCCATAACATACAATTAAGTAATATTACCAAAATCAGATATTTCATTTTTCCTCCAAAAATAACTTCTAATTATATAAATCATCAATCTCCACAGCTATTCTTCTGGGTAGCCCTGTCATATAAACCGATGGCATATCACTTATAACCTGAATACATTTATCTTTTACACCATATATTGGCCTAGTAAAAATAACCTGTTTTAAGAATTCATATACTCTTGATGCATACAAATTTCTGTCAAAGTGTTTTGATGCAAACTCTTTAGCATTTTTTCCTATATTTTCTATTATAATATGTTCTTCAATAATATCAAAAAATGTTCTCGTTAATTCTTGCATTTCATTATTTATATTAATCTTTATTAAGCAATCATCAGGATACTCAGCATATACTCCCGTATTCGTAACTATGCATGGTTTTCCAATTACCATTTGTTCTTGAATTGATGCCGATGCACCTTCATAAGCTGGAAAACGAAGATTAGATATAATATCTGCCCTCTGATAATAATAAGCTAACTCTTTATGATTAACAAAACCCAGCATTTTAACTTGATCATTTAACTTATATTTATTAATCAATTGTTTTAACTTCCCAAAATAACTTATATTGTCTTGTGATCCAATTATTGTATAATCAAACTTTTCAGCAAGTATAGGATTTTCGCCCAAAACAGATATTATAGAATGAATTCGCTTATTATTGTTTAAATTACCAACTGTCAAAATATGAATTTTACTATTACTATATCCATTAAATTTTATACCTTTATCAAGCTGTTCTAATTCATCGCTCATATTCAAAAGCGGTATAACTGCCATACTGCCTTTAAAATTATTGCTCATATATTTTTCATGATACTGAGAATGCACAATCATACCTAATGCATTATCTCCAATATGCTCTGATAAGTTATATTTTAATAAATTCAATTTATCAAACTTTTCCGGATAAAAAGCAGCATTCCAAACTTCTTTAACCTCAGTCTCACCATATGTACTTTTCAATAAGGCTTTAAACCCATTAATATCTTTCTTATACTCTAGATAATATCCTCTCAACAAATTATGTAGGCATACATCATGATTAATAATTATTCCTGGATACTTTTTTAATACAAAATAAATCTCCGAATGATAAATTGCATTATCACCTATATTATATACAGCAATATCATATTTTTTCAGCGATTCACCTGCATTTTCAACTGTATAATTCACAATATTACAGTCTGTGTCATGAAGATTGCCGTTCTGGCATACAAAAATATCTACATCTGCATATCTCTTTAAAACAGCTGTCGCGAACTTACTATAACGTCCAATTGCGCTTTCAATATTAAACGGCGTAAACCATGCTACTCTCACTCTATAAGCCTCCTAATTACATTATCCCAAGTTATTCCTATACTCTCCAATAATGGCAATCCATTCAATCCCATTTCCTTAGCCTTTTTCTTATCATTATATAATTTATCCATTGCTTCTGCCAACGCCTGAGGGGTGTTATCTGTCATGTAACCAGTAATTTCATTTTTGACAACTACGTTTGTTCCACCAGCATCTTTACACGATATCATTGCCTTTCCTGCATGAAATCCTTCTAAGGTTACATATCCATAGCTATCTTCATCGTAAGGTATATAAATTCCTGCCAATGATTTTCTAAATAAGTCTATTTTTTCCTGCTCCGTAATAAAACGATTCAGATATATAACTCTTTCACTCAAATTATACATTTCTATTAAATGAAACAAATATCTTTCATCTTCTGGAGAATCACCTTTACCAGCAATAATTAATTTCACCTTTGACTTCGTATATCTCATGGCTTCTATTGCAAGGTGCTGCCTCTTTGAATAGTTCACTCTGCTGGGGTAAAAAATATAATCCCCATACTCCTCTGCGACAGAGTATAATGAAGCATCCATTAATGGCGGATAAAGAACCTCTGAACTTATTCCATTAAATTTCATCAACCTATCACTTACAACATGAGAATTCGTAAAAATCTTTCCTTCCATCTGTGATAAAAACCTATTATCCATATCAATAATTGTATTCTTTATCGCAGTGTCATGCTCATCATTATCATTAAACATTCCATATTCTGTTCCGTGTAAATCATAGGCCTGCCGAAACTGGTGTAATAACCATAGCTTTTTATTAGGATGATTTATATAATAAGCAGGGAATTTTAAAGCAATCACTAAATCGCAATTATCTAGTTCGTTTAATCTAACTGCCATAATACTATCTAATATAGCTTCTTTAGGCGCCCATTTAAACGGATAACTTATCACTATTGACTGATGCCCATACTCCCCCAGTTTTTTGCACAAACTGTCAGCCAGAAATTCGGCTCCACCATATAGATATGGAACCATATTATTAACTATTGCTATCTTCACTCTGTAAACCTCCTGATTACATTATCCCATGTAATATCAAGTTCATTGATTCTATTAAATCCATTATTTCCCATTGTTTCTGCTAGTTTTTTATTTTCATATAATTGATCAAATACTTCTGCTAATTTATGTGGTTCAGAATCAATAATATACCCGTTATACCCATCTTTAATAAGCTCACTTGTTCCGCCACTATCAGTGCAGGAAATTACCGCTTTACAACTGTGATGTGCTTCCAAAGATGGATAACCATAACTGTCTTCATCAAAAGGTATATAAATTGCCGCAAGACAATTAGCGTAATATTCTGCTTTTTCATGTTCAGTAATCCACCGGTCTACTAATTTAACTCTATTTTCTAGTTCATTTCTCTTTATTGTATTTTTGATCAACTCTTCAATTAAAGTAGTTTCAAATTTTCCACTTATTACTAGCTTGACATCTGTTTTCACAAACTTCATTGCTTCAATAGCCATCAGTTGTCGCTTATGACCGCAAATTCTGCTCGAGTAATAAATAAAGTTTCCATACTGATTACAATAAAATTGTTCTGGATGCAGTAGCGGTGGGTAAACTGGCTGAGCAGAAATATTATTATAATCCAATAATCTACGTGATACAATCTCTGAATTCGTATATATCTTTTTTGCCTCTCTAAACGCTAGGTCGTCTGCTCTTTTTACAAATTCACGTATTGCAAAGGTGTTGTTTTCTTTTGGAATATTTTCATATTCTGATCCCCACAAGTCATACATTTCCCTATAATGATGGATAAACCAAAGATATTTATCCGGGTGTTTCAGCAAATAGGAGGGTGTCCTAATAGCAATAAGACGATCACACTCATCTTCTAAATGATACATACGAAGTCCAAGCATCTGAGTCATTACTGTTCTATAATCATGTACAAAAGGTATTTTTATGCTTTGTACCTGATGCCCATATTCTCTTAGCTTTTCTTCAAGCCAATCCACAATAAATACTCCACCACCATTTACAAATGGAACGATAGTACTTACAACTATTATTTTCATGTATTGCTCCTCTTTAAACGATATAAGCTCTTAATCTCTCACAAATATATTTGACATCATCCCTACTCAGCAATGCATGTGTCGGTAAATTCATACCATTAGCTGCGATTTTTTCGCTGACCGGACATTCTGCGTTGGGGTCTTCATATACAGGCATCAGATGCATAGGATAAAATAATGGTCTGGTCTCAATGCCATCTTCTTTTAACTTGTTCATTAACTGATCTCTTGTAATTTTTATAGTATCTTTTAAAATGATGGAAAACATCCACCAGACACCTTCAGCCCCAGAAGTAATCTCCTGAAACTTGATATAATCCTCCATACCATGTAACTCTTCCTGATACCATGAAGCAACTTTTCTCCTATCACCGATATGAAGCTCAATATTTTCCAGCTGAGCCAACCCAATCGCCGCTTCAATATTAGTCATACGGTAATTATAACCGACTTCAATAAACCAGTATCGTCTATTTGGATCTTGTCCCTGCCCTTTTAAAATTCGCATCTGATTTGCCAGCTCTTCATTATTAGTTACGACCATTCCACCTTCTCCAGTTGTAATAATCTTATTTCCAAAGAAGCTGAAAGTAGACACATCACCAAATGTTCCCACTTTTCTACCTTTATATGTTGCTCCATGGCATTCTGCAGCATCTTCAATAACAAATAAATCATGATCCTTAGCAATTTTCATGATGGCATCCATATCACATGGATTCCCATATAAATGAACAGGCATAATTCCTTTAGTTTTAGATGTGATTTTTCGTTTGATATCTTCTGGATCAATATTCCATGTATCTTGCAGACAATCCGCAAAGACAGGTGTTGCACCACAATATTTTACTGCATTTGCAGTAGCAATATAAGTAAATGAGGGAATAATCACCTCGTCTCCAGGCTGTAGGCCTAACGCAATAAGCGGAATATGCAGGGCAACCGTTCCATTGCAACAAGAAATGGCTTCTTTCATTCCCATATATTCCGCATACTTTTCTTCAAACTGACTAACATACTTTCCTGCAGATGATATCCAGGCTGTGTCCATACAGTCATCTACATATTTCTTTTCATTTCCAGCAAAATGAGGCACTGCCACAGGTATAAATCTTTTCATTTTGTTTTTCTCCTTAATATATACTATTATAATTTGAATTTATATTTCTCTAATGATTTTTGCCGGAACACCATACGCCATAACATTGGAAGGGATGTCCTTTACCACTGCCGCCCCTGCGCCAATGTAAGACCATGATCCAATACGAACACCGTCAATAACAGCAGCATTCGTACCGATATGTGTCCCTTTACTAATAATGGTACTGCCAGAAATAGCTGTTCCTGGTGCAATATGTACATAATCATTGATCTGGCAATCATGATCTACAGATGAATTAGTATTAATAATAACACCTTCCCCTATTTTGCAGTTTACACTAATCGCAGCTCCTGCCATTACACAAGATCCTGTGCCTATTTCTGCTCTGGGTGATATATATGCATTAGGACTTATTATTGTTACAACTTGAAGTGCATATTTTTTCACTGTATCCATAAGTTTACACCGTAGTTTGTTATCACCTATTGCTATAAAAACATATTCCATTCCTAACTTAACCAAATCGGGTATAATAGTATCATCACCGATAATATGAATATCTTCCATAAATTCAACGCTACCTCTATAAGAATAACAAGGGTCAAGACATCCCGCAATCTCATAATCTCCTGACTGAAGAAAAATATCTATGACACTTCTTGCATGTCCGCCTGCACCAATAATTACTACTTTTTTCAAATTAATGCCTCCACAACACCCATTACTTTCTTGATAGTTGCTTTTTTAATTCTGCTATCTCATTTTCCATTATATCCATTTTTCTTACTAAAAAATCATTTTGTTCACGTATATAAATCAAGCAATCAGATATTTGCTCATTTCGAAAATCGTCTTTTAAATCACTGCGAAGCAGGATTTTTCTAATAGTCTCAGTCATGGCTGGAACACAAAACATTTTTCGTATTTTTTTTAGTTTCCCTAGTTGCCCATTACGTTTGATGTATACACTGTTCATGAACTTATCATATGCAAGTTTATAACTGCTGATTCCCTTAACTTTTTTCTTACTTAATACTTCTTCTGAACTACCTATCATGTACAGAATTCCTTCTTTTGGCATTCCCTCATCTAGCCAGTTACAGAATTCCAAATAGCCTGCTTCATCCGGTTTACGTTCCAATAACTGTAAATAACACTCCATTATAAACACCGGACCATCAAACTTTAACAGATCAGAAACATCCCATTCATATTTATGATATTTCCACTTGTAAAATAGAAAAGCCTGTTCTGAAAATACAATATCCTTATTTAACCTAGAATCTTTAAGAAATAGGTAAATAATTCCTTCCTTTGACATACCTTGGTTCAACAAAGACAAATATTTTCTTATTTCATCATTTCTTGGTTCTATATCCCAAAGACATAAATAGGACTGATAGATAAATTTTTGCCCATCGTATTTATTAATAATATACCCAGGAGTTAAACGAAGTTTTTTCGCAATATTATCCGATAAATACTCCACACTTAACGCTTCGTGTTTTAGTCTCTTCTCCGAAAAATCCAAAACCACTCTTCTACCTCACTTTCCATGAATGCTTTAAACGTGTAATTCCTTCATCATGGATAATTGAAACAACCTCAAATTTATATGCATTGGTAATATAATCGACAATACTAGCATCCTCATTTTCAATTGCTACATCCATACTGTATAAGCCGGGAAGCATGGTTAAATCATCAATTGTTAATAAAACTTCACCATCTTCTTTTAAGCAATATCCCTTCTCACCATCAACCCTCATCTTCATAGAGTGATACAAAATTCCATCAATCCTTAATATGCCAGCTGCAAAAAGCATGTTATTTCTTTCAGTATTCACTTTAAAAGAAATATTAACTGCACATCTATCATTTGTTTTAAATATATTCCTCTCATTTCCTAATGTATCTAACATCTTTACATCCGTAATCTCTATATCCTTTATAAGAGTTTTCTCTACCGAATCCTTTACTGACTCAACTAATTTGTGCTCTTCTTCCCTTTTCTCATTCTGCCGTACTAACTCTTTTTCTGCTACCTCAATCCGCTTATCCATTACGTATAACATATATTTTTCATGAACATCTTTTGGATTTCCGCACTCCCTCACTTTTCCTTGATGAATCCATATTGAAGTCTCACAAATTTCTTCAATCTGTGACAAGGAATGCGACACAATTACAACCGTTGTGCCACTAGCCTTGATTTCTTTTAGCTTATTAAAGCATTTTGCCTGAAAAGATGCATCTCCGACTGCCAGAATTTCGTCAATCAGCAAAACCTCCGCATCCACATTGATAGCAACAGAAAATGCCAAACGCATATACATACCCGATGAATACGTTCTTACTGGATTATCAATAAAATCTTCAAGTTCAGAAAAGGCAATAATATCTTCAAGTCTAGCATCAATCTCCTTTTTAGTTAAGCCAAAGATAGATGCGTTAGTGTAAATATTTTGTTTCCCACTCATATCTGGATGAAAACCTGCACCAAGCTCTATCAAGCTGGATACTCTGCCCCTCATCTCAATAGTTCCAGAATCCGGATACATGATCTTTGTCAGCATCTTCAGCATAGTACTTTTACCACAACCATTATGTCCAATTAGGCCCAGCCCTTGTCCCTTTTTCACTTCAAAGCTAATATCTTTCAGAACTTTTCTCTCTTCATATTTTCTGCGTCCACTAAAAAGCATCTTTTCCTTTAACGTACGTCCCTTATCCAAATATACCTTAAAGCTTTTTGAAACATGTTTTACTTCTATTGCATAACAACTATCCATTACATTTCCTCCGCGAAATGGCGTTTTAATCTTGAAAAAGTTATAGTTCCAATAATCATCAGAATAATACCTAATATTACCGCACGCAGTAAAGTGTCTACTTCTGGAATCTTCTTATAATAAAGAATATCCCTATAAGCTATGATAATCGGAGTCATTGGATTTAAATTAAAAATCGGTTGTAGCTTCTCAGGTACCTGATCTATGGAATACATAACTGGGGTTAAAAATTGCCATGCCATTGTAATAATTCCTAATAAATATTCCAAATCGCGCAAATATACTGTTAAAGCTGATGTGATAAATGCCATAGACAATGCAAGTAGGTATTCCACTAACATAATTAGCGGCAGGTATAATATCGCAACAATATTAATTCCCTTTCCAGACATAATGAGAACAGCTAAAACAACTAAAAAACTCAAAAGCATATTTACAAACTGGCTCGTTACAAACGCTATAGGCAGTACCTCTCTTGGAAAATAAATCTTCTTTACTAAATCCTGCTGCGTCCAAATGCAACTTGATCCTCCCGCCATCGAAGTACTGAAAAAAATCCATGGAACCAAGGCCACGAATAAATATAGATAAAAATCTTCTATACCATTTTTCATGATAACAGAAAAAACCATTGTATAAACACATAGCTGTAATAGAGGGTTTAAAAACGTCCATAAAAAGCCGAGTACCGATCCTTTGTATCTTCCATTCAGATCTCTTCTAACTAAACTAAATATCATTTCGCGATAAGAATACAGTTCCTTAAATATATCCATATTTCCTCCAATACCATTAAATCGCTTGATCCCTTATTACAAAATCCACAATATTTTTGAATTTGTCAATAATTACATTCCATTTAAAGTTTTTTTCCACATACTGCTTTGCATTATTGCGCATCTGCTCATACACTTCTACATTGTTCTGAACAAATTCTAAGCAACCTTCAAATTCATAATAGTTTTTATAATAGAGTCCACCATTGCTTTTTTCACAATGTCCTTTTAGAACTTCACAACGGCCATTTACAATAACTGGAATCGACAACGCCATGGCTTCTAGAACCGATATAGACAAACTTTCAAATTCTGAAGGAAGAATAAGCGACTTTGCCCCAGCAATCCCTGAAAATTTTTCATCTTCACTCACAAATCCCAAACTTATAATTTCAGGGTTTTTAGGTATTTTCAATACAGTTTTTCCCATTAATACTAATTTTAGTTCATTATTTGGGTTTCTTTTTTTATATTCTTCAAAATATTGAAACAACCATTTACAACCCTTAGATTCGTCAATACGACCAACATAAGTAATATATTGTTCCAAATTATACTTTTCTGTAAATTCAGAAGGTGACACACGCTTTGGTACATCGATGCCCACCCCCATAACAGCATTTTTGATATGTTGGTTACAAAACTGATTATTTACAAATGCTTTCTCTTCATCTGTCAGATAAACAATTGCTTTGGGAATCGTAAATATTCTTTTATATCGGCTAAAATAAATGTAGGGTTCATCGTGTGCAGTAGGAATCAGCACTGCTTTATCAGCCACTTCTGGCATTGCCATAACTGTCAGATAATACAGATACGTTACAAAAACAAATACATCATATTCGTCTTTATGCTCTCTTACATATTGTATTAACTGCGATGCCAACGGCCCTTGTGCATCAAACCACGCCTGTTCCTCTTGGTCTGTATGATTCCGTCTTTTTAATAGACTTTGATTCAGCACGCTAAATTCTTCTGAATTGCGTTCTTTTTCTACAGAGAAACGCTTTACCAAAATGTCATTGATGATTTCCTCATCATGCTTATAATAATTCGCCCATGTTACATAGTCAACAGCCTTAGTGGTAAGAACTTCAACTTCATAGCTATCTTTCAGATGTTCAGCCATGACACGGGTATAATATTCCGAACCACCATTCACTTCCAGTCCATACCGCTGATTAACAAAAGCAATCTTTATCATCCTATTCTCCTATAAACCTCTTAATATCATTTATAAACTCTCTCTTTATTGTATCCGCCAAAAAATCATTCAAACGTTCTCTTTGACATTCTATTAATTTTTTTTTCATTTCTTTATCTAAACAGATCCTGTTAATCAATCCAGCTGCTAATAATGGATTTTTTTCTTTCATTAAAACACCTGCTCTATCTAGCGTTTCGGGAACTGCCGTAGATGCATAAGCTATGATTGGTACTTGGAAAAACATCGCTTCAACCAACGGTACACAAAACCCCTCATGTTCGCTCATACAAAGAAAAACATGTGCACTGCGATAATATGCTAGCACTTCCGAAAATCTAATATGTCCCGTGAATATAACATCATCTATCTCGTTGGCTCCTATATAGGCCTTTAATTTCAGATAATAGTTTTCCATTCCGTCATAAGATCCAGCCAATATTAGTCTTGAATTAGGATTGTAATGTTTTTTATAATATGCATACGCAGCAATTACATCTTCCTGCTTCTTGTTTGGAGCAATTCTTCCAACAAAAAGCAGGTTTATAAACCCGTCATCCAACCACTTCATGAGTGCCACATCAGGCGTTTTATTATAATCTTCAAACTTGACCAGAATCGGAAGAACATCGATATCAGTCTGACTCCCCATGCTTTCCAGATCCTTTTTATTATAAGCCGAATCAGCGAGACAATAATCAACTTTATTCACAAGGAATTTTGTTCCTTCCAGTCCGTACTCACAATTACGCGCCACCTGCTCATTATATGGGAGAAAGAAGTGAGGAGGAGTAATATTATGGTATACTAGAATCTTTCTACAAGAATATTTTACTATAGAATAATTAAGCTCAGCTCCCGTTGCCAAATGATATATTATGATATCTTCTTTTTTCATTAGAGGCATGTCTTGAATCAAGCCTATATTTATATTACCAATTCGAACATCAATTGTTTCGGCATATACCCCTGTTTCATATCCTTCCTGTCTCAATGCGTCCATTAAAGCAATAATATTATTCCCAACTGCATCTCCATATCCCAGCGCAGTTACTATTTGATAAATCTTCATCTTACACCTCTGCTGTTTCTTCAATCAAATTGCAGAATTTTTCCATAATCTTATCCCAATTGAAATAATGTTCCACATAATCTTTCGCATTTACTGACATTTGGTGTACTACTGTTTGATGTATCAACATATAATTAATACATGATTCAAACTCAAAATAATTTTTATAATACAATCCTGCATTACTTTTCAGACAATGGCCTTTTAAAACATCGCAATTACCGTTCACCAGTACCGGAACTCCCATCTTCATAGCCTCAAGCACCGCAATAGAAAGGCTTTCATAAAGTGAAGGAAGAATTAATAGTTTTGCGTTTAATATTCCTGTAAACTTAGTATCCTCGCTCACAAATCCCATGGGTATAATGTCCTTATGCCTTGGTATGGCACATGCCTTCTTTCCCATCAAAATCAATTTTAAATCTCCCGGATTTCTTCGTTTATATTCTACAAAGTACTGAAACAATCTAGGGCAATTTTTACCTTCATCTATACGCCCTACATATATAAGGTAATTTGTCTTCTCAAAACGGTTAAAACCTTCAGCCTCTAATTTATCTGGAATATCAACACCAACACCCATCACCTCTTTTTTTTGATTTTCCAAAACAAAAAGACCTTCTACCAAACGTTTTTCCTCCTCTGTCAAGAAAACAAAAGCTTTAGCAGACTCAAACACTTGCTGATACATTTTAAAATGAATAAAGGGTTCTTCATGTGCCGTAGGAATAAAAATCACCTTATCTCCAATTAATGGAATACATTTAGCTGCTGGATAATAAAGATAAGTCACTACAATAAATAAGCTGTAATCGTCTTCATGTGCTTTCACATATTGAACTAGAGTTGGACAAAACGGGCCTAACTGTTCAATCCATGCATCTGAAATCTCTGTGGTTACATTTGGGTTATTATGCATTGCATCATTCAACCCTGGAAATACTGATTCATTGCGGCTATGTTCAATATTAAACCTTCGAACTCTAACCTGATTGACCATTTCAATACCTACTGGATAGAAATTGTCCCAAATTATATAATCCACTGCACAACTTGTCAGAACTTCGACATCATAATATTGGTTTAATCGCTCTGCAATTTGTCTTGTATAAAGTTCTGAACCACCATTCACTTCCAAACCGTATCGCTGATTAATAATTGCTATTTTTCTTTTCATTACACGTCCCATTTTCTATAAATGAATTAATAAATTTTTCGAACTGATATTTTATCCTTTCAAAGGAAAATACCTCCAGCCTTTTTCGCTGTTCTTTTATTAGCTGATTTCTCATATCTGTGCTTTTATCTATCTCGTGCAATACCCCAGCAACCAGAAGTGGATCCTTGGTATCCATAAGGAAACCACTTTTATCCAATGTAAAAGGAATTGCAGTACTTTTATACGCAACAATTGGATTATCAAAAAACATAGCCTCGACTAGCGGCACACAAAACCCTTCATGTTCACTCTGACACAAGAAAACATCCGCTATGTAATAATAAGCCAAGATTTCATTAAAATGAATATGACCTGTAAATATTACATCTTCTACATTTAGCTCTTCAACGTATTTTTTTAATCTCTGATAATAGAGATCTGTTTCTTTATAAGAACCAACCAGAACTAAAACTGCTTTTGGATTATAAAATTTCTTGTACATACAGAAAGATTGAATAATATCTTCATGCTTCTTATTTGGAGCAACTCTCCCAGTAAATAAAACTACAGGGGTTTTGCTATACTTTTTTATTATTTTTTGATCTGGTTTTTTTTTATAATCCTCAAAAGGGATCAATATCGGAAGGACATCTATTTTACACTTATATCCTAGTTCGATTAAATCCTGACGATTAAATTCTGAATCTGCCAAACAATAATCGACTTTGTCTGCTAAATAAGCAGCACTCCTTAACCCCCACTTATTAACTTCTGCAATATAAAGATCATTTACTTCAAAGAATTCTGGCGGGGTTACATTATGATACCGAACAATTTTTCGGCACAAAAGGTTCCCAAACTCATTATTTATTTTGGCACCTGTAGAAAGATGCAAAATAGCAATATCATCCTTTGACAATGCCGGAATCTGATTAACCAGTTTGGCAGGCATTTTCTCCGGGCATACAATATTTTCTGCATAAATCTCTGTCTCAAATCCCATATCTTGAATAACGCATTTCAGAGCCATTGCATCATTACCAACTGCATCCCCATATGCCAGCGTTGGGATAATCTGTATAATACGCATTTCACATCTCCTACACGTCTACTTACTTATTATTTTTTTTAACTGTTGAATCTCTATTTCTAACTTTTCAATCTTTTGATTACTTGATTCCATATAGTCATAAAATTTATTTAAAATTCTAACATTATTGGCATTAAATTCATCTTGTTCTGAAACAATTGGTTCTATGTAAAACTTTATAGTCTTTCTTATGATTTTTTTAATAAAATTTTTCAGTTTTCCAACAAATCCAAATCCACTTTGTAATATTTTATAAGGCTGTATGTTCCATGAACCATTCATAAGGTCTAAATATTCTTCAATAGTTTTATTCTCTGAACTAACCATAACAACATCCTCAAAACTAAGCATTTCATTAGTATAACCTTTTTCTTTAATATCTTGCCTTATCTCTTGCATTATCTTTTCAATATCAATTGTTTCCATAATAACCGCCTTTCAAATGCCTTTATTTCTCGTCATTCGACAAATAAACCCAAACATAGTATATCATTTAACAACTAAATACGCAACTTTTGGGTTATAGAAAAGAATTGGAAATCTTTTAATAATTTCTTAAAACCATGACTACTGATTAAACTAGGAGTAGCCTTTATGGCTGAGGGAACGTTGAATTTTAGATAATTCCAATATTACATCCGTGGTCTGATTTTTGAATTCGTTGCCACGGTCCGTGTGAAATATCTGAATATCTTTCAGATTTTCCTTTACGAGTTAAAATGCCCTTTTTACAAGGTCTGCTAATTTGTTCCGTTCCACACTGTAACCAATTATTTTATTAAATAGGTAAACAAGAACACGTTCCTAGCTCATACTGACTCTGACATATATTAAATCACTTACTACAACATTTCTATATGTTTGTTTATCGATTTGACGAACAACGACATTTTTAATCTTTGATTCGTTTCAGGTATCTTTTTGCGGACAGAACTGTGTAGTCATATAACTTGAAACCAGCCCTTCCTGTTTCATAATTCTGCCGATGTACATAAAACAATGATATTTCTATCTTTAAAATCTACAAACCATCCGTGTACTTTTTCCTTTCAAATTACCAAAATTGCTAAGCTTAAACTACATGATTTACAAATACTGCTCCTACTATTATTTTACATTTTTATATTTGGATAGTGTGTCAAGTGTTTCTGATACATCGTCTTTTATCTGCCCGTACAGTTACTTTTTACGATACTTTGAAATAAACACTTTATGGTACTGGTATTTCCATTTACTATGTGATAAACATTTTTTCATTTGAACTACCTCTTATTTTTTTGAGTTGGCTCACGACTCCATTCTCATTTTATCATAGGAAGCTTTTTAGTTATAACCTCATCGTTTCCACGTACACTAAACTCCCAATCATAGCTGGGAGTTTAGTGTTTTCAATTAACCCAATATCATTTTATATTTATCAATAGTTTTATCCCAACTATAATTTTCTTCTATATATTTTTTACCATA
This sequence comes from Clostridium sp. E02, assembly GCF_003833015.1. Lineage (GTDB taxonomy): Bacteria > Bacillota > Clostridia > Lachnospirales > Lachnospiraceae > Lacrimispora. Next base: position 164,328 of record NZ_RJLQ01000002.1, on the reverse strand, counting down.
ATATTGCATCTTTTCATATTCTACTTCATTCTTAAGTAAAAATTCAAGCGCCTCTTCAAACTGTTGGTAATTGTTATAGGTAATGCCTGCTCCACTCTTCTCACAATGCCCTTTCAATACTGCACACGCCCCATTTACAACAACAGGGACCCCCATCGCCATGGCTTCCAACACAACCAATGATAAACTTTCATGTTCCGACGGCATGACTAATGCCTTAGCCCCAGCGATCGCAGAGTACTTGTCTTCTTCACTTACAAACCCCAGACAACGAATGCATTTAGTCTCAGGTTCCTCCATCATCACCTTTCCCACTACGACCAATTTTAAATCACTTTGTTTCTGTTTGTTAAACTGTGTAAAGTATTCAAACAACTTATCACATTTTTTACTTGTGTCAACTCGCCCCACATAGATAACGTAATCCGTTTCGATCTGATATTTTTCCCTAAAGCTACCAGCATAGACACGATCAGGTATCTCAATACCTGAACCAGCCACTTGATGAGGTACGCTTTTGTTTTGAAATAACAGTTCCACAAAATCCTTTTCTTCTCCAGTCAAGTATATAATTCCCTTCGGAGTTTTAAATAGTTTTTCGTAGGCATGGAAGTAAATGCAATACTCATCGTGTGCAGTAGGTACAAATATGGCTTTATCTGCAACGTACGGCAGTCCAACAGCCGTAGTATAATATAGATAGGTCACAAAAATAAAGCAATCATATTCATTCTTGTGATTCTTAATATAACGAATTAAATCCGGGCAATAAGGCCCCTGTGCATAAATCCAAATAGGTTCCAACAACCGCCATAACAAAGGTAGCAATTGAACCAATTTATTTATAATCTTAAATGCCATAATATTCCGGGGTTTCTTGATTGAAAATCTGCGGACAAGGATTTCATCGATTACCTGCTCTCCCTCTTGATAATAGGATTCCCATGTATCGTAATCTAATGCTGTAGTGGTAAGAACTTCCACATCATAGTATTCTGACAGATGTTCAGCTAATTTCTTTGTATAGTATTCAGATCCACCATTGACTTTTGCACCATATCGCTGGTTTACTATGGCAATTTTCTTTTTCATTTTTATCATTCCCCATATATCCTGCTGATTCTCTTATTAATGATAGTAACTGCCTGTTCCATACTTAAACGTTTTTTTATATAGCTTTTTGCTTGTTCTGCCATCGCAAGACAATATTTTGGTTCTTCATATAACTTACGCATGTATAATGCAGCCTTCTCCACATCAGGTTCCGCCCAGCGGTTCCCCTTCTTAAACAGTCCTATATCATGGGTCAATTCTACCATCTGGTAATCAACAAGGCATGACGTTTCTTTCGTCATAAATTCCGTATTTGAGGACCAGTTTGTAGCTATGGTCGGAGTTCCAAGCAACATGGCTTCCGCTAAAACAAGTCCAAATCCTTCCGCTCTATGAAGAGATACCAAAGCATCAACGCACTGTACCAGACTGTTCACTTGATCCCGGTCAAGAATCTCAGAAATAAAATATACATTACTGCAACATTCCAATGTTGATTTAAGTTTCTCTATCTCTTCATCTGTACCATTGTTTATCTTAATGACCAGGCCCGTTTTCTCTCCCTGTCCAAAAGCCTTCTTATAAGCTTCTAACACGGCATTTGGATTTTTTCTTTCTGTCATACTTGTTCTGTCATACATAACCAAAAATAAGAATTCGTCTTCTGGCAAAGAAAAATCCGACCGATCATATTTTTTTTTGATGGATACAGAAACATGATAGGGTACTGTGATAACTGGCAATTCTGTCTTTTTACGTATGCACCTACTGATAAACTCAGAAGGTGTCCAAATCTCATCTAGCCCATGGAAACATGGCACCCACTCCTCTGGAAACTCTTCCAATTCCCAAAGCCAAAATCCTATGTTATACTTCTTGTTCCATATAGATTGATCCAACTGTAAGAATGCTAACCCTAACTCATGGGGATTTATATGAATTAAATTCACATTATAAGGAAGTTCTTTGGAGATTTTGGAATCAAACTGTGTATTCGTATTCGACATAACTCCCAGTTGGTTATATTGATATACCGAATAGGGAAATTGTCCCTCAGCCAGTTCCAATGCAACCAGACGGCAGCTCTGACCCAATCCAGTATCTGCTTTTATATTACCAATTAAATTTATGCCGTCTCTATAACTTTTTCTTTGAAATGGTTCCCTCTTCATATCTAAAATTTTATTAAAACTTTTATGTATCATCCTCCCCTTTAATTGGCGAAGTAGCCGATAAGGGAAAATTTTCAGAAGTAGCGGCTTTAAATAACCGGTTACTTCCAACACCACTTTTGAAATATTCATATCATCTCTCCATATACGTGTTGCAATATTTGTATCAACAGGAGTTAGAATCATCTCCCAGCAAACATTCATATAGTCTCATCATACGATTCATCATGACCTCCATGGTGTAGTTACTCTCCAGCCTCTGTCTCGCTGCAATTCCCATCTTGCACCGTTCCTCAGGATGATCCACCAGCCATTGCATTGCATTGCTTAACTCTTGCTTATTACCAGGTTCCACAGTCAAGCCAGTAATACCATCTAAACTAACTTCAGGAACTCCACTTGCAAGATTTGTATTGATCACAGGCTTCCCGTAAGCCATGGCTTCCAGTTGTACAAGACCAAACGCTTCACTTTTTGCTACTGAAGGTAATACAAATACATCACATTCAGAGAACGCACGATATAAACTTTCTTCCTCAACCTTTCCTAAAAAATGAACCCTGTCAATCATCCCTTGATCTTTAACGTAAATTTTCAAAGTTTCTTCTAATTCTCCACTTCCAATTATGACCAATTCTGCATTCGGAACCGTTGAAAAAGCCTGAAGCAGCACATCAACGCCTTTATAATAGACCAACCTTCCTACAAATAAGAATCTAGCACATTTTTCTAAGTTCGGCTTAGCATGCTCCAGGTATTCTTTTCCTTCTTGTTCTATTTTTTGATTTACAGCAAAAGGAATGGTTACACATTTATTCTGATAAGGTTTCAAATAAGAAGACCCCTTACTCACCCCCTCTGCCCCTACTATTATGGCATCGGCTCGTTTCAAAAACCTTTCCATGATTGGACGATACAAAACCATGAGCTTCTTTTGCTTGACAACGTCACTATGCCAATATATGACAACCTTGCCATGATACCCTGACAGCAGACATGCCAAATCTCCAAGTGGAAACGGTGCATGAAATTGCAGGATATCCTGTCCCTTCGCTTTTCTTCGAAGTTCCCACAAAAGGCTTAAAGAGATTGGTACCGAAAATAATGTTCCGAAACTCCCACAACGTTGTACTGGAACTCCGTGAATGATTTCCTTTACGCCACGCCCTTTAGGTTGACAGACCAGAACACTCATGTCAACCGACTCCTTTAATCCCTCCGCAATATGTTGAACCGTTCGTTCAATCCCTCCAATATCCGGATAATATAATTTATTAATCTGTAATACCTTTATCTTCTTCATTGTATGCTCCCGGATCTAATGTGGCAGTCACTTGTCCTTCTGCTACCCCTTCTGTACTTTCCTTCATAAATAAGACTTTTAGAGTCATTAGGATTAATTTTAAATCCAGTCGAAAAGAATAGTTTTCAATATACATCATATCCAGTTTCAACTTATCATATGGTGTTGTATTATACTTTCCATAAATTTGAGCATAACCTGTCAAGCCGCCTTTTACCTTTAACCGATAATCAAATTCCGGCATATACTCCAGATACTCTTTTACGATCTGAGGTCGTTCAGGCCTTGGTCCTACCAGAGACATCTCTCCCTTTAGGATATTAAAGAGCTGGGGAAGTTCATCAATACGTGTTTTTCTAATGAACCTTCCTATGGGTGTCACGCGTACATCCCCTTCCGCTGACAAACGTGCTATCCCATCTTTTTCAGCATTCATAATCATACTGCGAAATTTATATACATTAAATTCTTTTCCACCCATCGTCAAACGTGTTTGTTTATGAATTATCGTTCCTCCATCATACTTTTTGATAAGAACTGATGTGATTAACATAATTGGGGATGTTAAAAGTAGCAATCCCAAAGATATTAGAATATCAGTAGTCCGTTTCATTATTTTTTGTTCAAAAGTAAAGCCATTATTTCTAGCCAGTAGTAACGGTGAGTCAAAGAGATGAATATCATCGGAACCTCTGAGAATAATGTCAGATATTTTTGGTAACATATATGTACGAATCGATTTTTCAAAGCAATATTTCATAATTTGGTTTCTATATTGGGAAGGAATATCGCCTATGATTACTGCCTCATACCCTTCGATTTTTTTATATATATAATTCATTCCCTTTCGTATATTAATCACCTCGCGAATGTTATACTTATCCTCCCGGGAATTTATTTTCATTTTCAATCCAAATGCCGCCCTATCACCAGCTATCATAATCATCTTTCTAGGAGGGAATAGCGAAGCATAGATCCATTGAAAAATGCTTGCCCATAATGCAACTATAATACTCTGTATAAAGGTTAATACCAAAAGTGGAATGATATGCACAAAATGACGATCCAACAAGCAGATTTGAATATATGTAACCGCATTTACACAAACGGTGGCTAAAACCTGGGAATATATAATATCTCCCTTTCTCAAATACCCAATTTTAAATCCCCCATAGGTATTTACAAAGAAAAACATCAATAATCCATAAAGAGATGCCATCAGCCAGTTCCCTTTGCGAAAGAAAGGAAGTTCAATATTATTATTATAATATTGCATCCAAACAATCCAAAAAAAAGCCATCTGAATCGCAAGCGCTATAGCCGAAGATAAAAATTTGATAATACGCCTGAATTGATCTTTCTGATTCATAATTTATTAATCTCTCCTTCTGCTTCCTGCTGTTCCATTGCTATCTGCAGTTCTGCAATCGAAGTAGCTTCTATTAATTGTAATCTACTAAATTGCCTTTGTATACTTCTCTAAATAAACCTTTGTACAGTATATCATCCAACACTTAAGAACGCAACTTGATACAAAGCAAAAAGAATTGGAAATCCTTTAATATTTTATTAATATTGTAATATATTCCCTAATTATAACTAAATTTACACTATATCCAAACATTACATATACTTGTTTAATTAAAATAAAAAGGAATTCTATTGGTCATTAAATCCCCAATAAAATTCCTTTTCTATATATTAACTATTTGAATTAGATACAGCCACTCCCATACCCAATAAAAGCCAGAAAATCGGAGTTACAATTGGTAAATTTAAATTAACAAATGCCTGAGCACTATAACAAATCACGGCAAACAAAATAGCTATTCCGTAGGGATTACTAATTTGTTGTTTTATCCCGTTTTTTATAAATGATATAAGAATGCCCAAATAAGCCATCAATCCGACAATACCGACCGTCGTCAATAAGTGTATATATTCATTATGTGCACTGTCAAACAATTCATGATAAGGATTGTTTGCTGTTTTATTCATAATCAAAATGCCAAATGTCTCAGGTCCAAATCCAACCAACTTTTTCCATATAGGCAATTCACGAAAACATTCCATAGCATTTCTCCAGATATAGCCACGATGCGTTCCCCAATCATCATTAAATACTAAATAATTGCTAAACGAGCGATACCGTTCTTCATTTCCAGCAATATTACAATCGTACAAAACAAAAACAATTGATAGAAAGGTCAAGCCAATAAACCCGAACCAAACCATTCTAATCCATTTGTCACATTCCTCTGATCTATCCTTATGATGCTTAAAATCAATCAAATACCAGACTCCTATAATTCCCCATATGGCCAATACAATGTAAGGAAAATAAGAAAAATGAGCGATCACCCCAAACAACCCATCGATACCAAGCACTCGATCTCCAAACCATACATTGATCCAGGCAATAGTCTGAATGACAGAAAAAAAGCTTGCTAAGATGATTAAGTATCTCTTAATCCCTCTTATATTCTTGAATAGATACAAAGGTAAAAAAACAAACAATGCAAATAACGAAAGGTAGGCATTATCACTAACTCCCATTATTATAGCAAAAAAAGTAATTATCATACAAAGATAGTATAAGAGCAATTGAAGTTTATTTTCTGCCTTAGAATATAAAACAGTGGCAATTGCTGTTATCATACCCACATAGGCGGTATAAGTATTAATATTGCCTAAAGTTGAAGTGAATATGTCTTTTTGAGCATCCATCAGGCGAATTTTAAATCCCAATATATCTAATTTGAAATAATCGGTAATACCAAATATACATACAATAAGGCCAGCAATTAGTATTAAATTAAGATACAACTTTTTAAACTTCAAAAATTTACTGACGCAAAAATAAGAAAGCACATACCAAGTAATTAAGAAAAGACCTGTAAATCGTCCCTCATTTCCCCAAAATGACTCAAACACATAAGAGGATGTTATTGTAGAAATAACAGCAATACAATAAAACAACAAAACAAAATAATCCATCTTACTAAGTTTTTTCAGACTTTCATTCATTCCATTTGGCTTAACCATACTAAAATTAGTTTTTACGGTAAATAAATAACAGAAAAAAAGTATGATAATCATTCCAATCGTACAGATGCAGAAATAGTAATATTTTACGGTTAATATATCAAAGTACGCATCTTTGACAACCAATGGGAAAATTACACCGATTAATATAATGTAAACCACAAGAATCAAAGCCTTAAAATCATATTGATTCACAGATTGCTTACTCCCCTTTTCGTTTATAAACATACCAGTACCAGCCCCTTCCATCCATTTGTTTTATAGTATAACACTGAAGTCTGGTCTCTACAATGATTTAGCAAATTCTTAATATTAATCATAAACCAATTGCAAATAAACTATACATTTTTACAAAAAAACCGGTGACGGGTTTCCCCGTCACCGACTTTCTGTAACTTATCTTAATGTATAAGATTAGTCTTCTGCATAAACGTATTCAATATTATTTCCATCAAGGTGATAGCAACGTTCCTCGCCATCTTTTGCTTTGGATTTGTTCTTCTGAACACTACCAGAAGCATTAACTAATCTGTAAGTAACGCCAGCCGCTTTAGCATCATCGGTTTTTACTGTATAATACTCAGTCCAATCCTTATCCTGCTTAGCTGCATCACCCTTAGTTACATATTCTTCTTTGTAGAAATCATCAGTTGTTAATAAATCATACTCATCAGTTTTATCTTTTACAGAAGTAATCTTAACAACAGCATATCTGTCTTCCTTTTTAGCCTTTAAAAGCATACCAGCTAAATAGTACTTTTTGTTGTCAACACCAGTCTTACCAGTTCCCTTGTAAGTACCGGACTTGTTGAATATGAAGCTAAAGCTCTCTCCATCAATATCAAGAGTCTGCTTATTTGTCTTCATAGAACCATCATCGCCATCACCGAAGTAGTAGCAATAATAATTATCCGCTGTCAATTTAGGAGCATTCTCTTTGAATTTATCTTCTGTATCGAATGGATGATCATCATTATCATCAGATAAAATGGTATCTACTTCTTTTGTACTATCATTTTTAAATGAAACGAATTTTAATCCGGATTTCATCTTACCCTTTTCATCAAAGAGGTATTTTTTTCCGTTGATTGTTTTGATCTCAGATGCAAGTAATTTACCATCTTTATCAGAATAGTACCAAGCATCTTCATCATCATCATAATCACCGGTATTCAGGAATTCATCAGGAACAACCTTAAACCATCCTTTGGTTACTCTAGCGCCATCCTCTGGTGTACCGTAGTATCTCCAGTTTTCAGTGTAAGCTGCATTACCCTGGCTAGCAGTTGCAGGAGTAGCGTCAAAAACAACCCACTCTGCGTTCATACGGCCATATTCATCAAAGCTGTACTTCTTGCCATTGATGCCTTTACCATCCTCGTCGTCAATCTTCTTACCATTGCTCTTGAAGTAGAACCAACGAGTCTGATTTTCATCATCAAATACATTACCACTGGAGTATCCAGTATTAGTAGAATCATAATTTGTATCAACGATATCAAGCTGAGCCCAACCTGCTGCCTGTGCACCGTCATTCTCAGTACCACAGTAGTAAAGACCTGTCTGCCATGCATCATCAGCTGTTTCTCTTTCTCCGTTACTGTTGATCCAGCCATATAACATCTTACCTTCATCATCGAAGATATATTTCTTGCCATTAATGGTTTTGAAAGAAGCATTGTCGCTGTTGCTAGAGCTCTTATAAGCCTTACCATTGGATCCAAAGTAATACCAATAATTGGTAGGCTGATCATCATCATCAGCAGATTCTGTATTTTCTACAGAAACCCACTTGTTGGTTATCATAGCACCATTCTCATCTACATAGTAGAAGTTATCGCTGTATTCAACGACTGCATCGGTAGTCATCTCGCCGTCATCGTTTAAGTAAAACCAGTTATCTCCTGATTTTTCCCATTTCTCTGTTTCTAAATCTCCGCTTCTGTCATAGTACACCCATGAACCGTTTTCTTCCTGCCAGCCTGTTGCTGCGAAAGAAGTCATGGAAGCGCCTACTGCCAGCAGTGCTGCTGTTGATAAAACAGCAACTAATTTAGTCTGCTTTCTCATAATTAATGCACTCTCCTTTTTTCTTTTTGAAATACTTTCTGAAATTCCTAATAGCATTACGAGGTAATTATACTTCCTGCAATGGAAATTATCAATACTTTTTTTACTTTTTTTGCATATTTTTCAAAAAGCACAAAATATTTACATTTCCGCCAGAAGCTATCAAATCCTCCATCACATGGAACAGTATAATACATTTTTTACGAAAATGCTATAACATTTCTCTGTTCATTTCCTTACATAAACATTACGAAACGGTTTCATTCCTCTAAAATTGTATTTTTTTCATACATAAGGCTAGTGTTTCATTGAAAATCTATGAAAACGTCGCTTTTGCAGGCAGAAAACAAAGAGAGAATCCTGTATTGATTTTTGCTATAACAATGGTATAATGTTCATATAAATTATGAAACTCATAAATTTGAACATCAAATATTCCTATATGGAGGTTATACTGTTATGGATCGTAGAATTATTATCTGCCGTTCTGTTTTGGAGAATCCGGCTGTTACCCAACGAGATTTATCCCAGGAGCTGTCTGTTTCCCTTGGAACCGTCAATCGCCTGGTCAAAGATTGTATAGAAGAAAAGCTGATTTCACTTGAACCCAACAGTCAGACCTATCAACTGCTTCCAGATGGACAAGCACTGCTTCACGAACATAAAGTAGATGGTGCCATCATCCTGGCGGCTGGATTTGGATCTCGCTTTGTTCCCTTAACCTTTGAAACCCCAAAGGGACTCTTAGAAGTCTTTGGAGAACGGATGATTGAGCGGCAGATTCGCCAGCTTCATGAAGCTGGTATCACCGACATCACCATTGTGGTGGGTTATTTGAAGGAAAAATTTGAATACCTAATTGATAAATATCAAGTGAACCTTTTTTATAATCCAGAATATACAAAGAAAAACAACCTGGCTACCATCTACCATGTCAGAGACCTTTTAATAAAGAAGAATCTATATATTCTCTCTTCTGACAACTGGATTCGCCATAACATGTATCATACCTTTGAGGGTGGCTCTTGGTACTCATCCGTCTTTATGAAAGGAGAGACTTCAGAGTGGAGTCTAGACTTTAATAAGAAAGGACAGATTTTAGACATACAGGTAGGCGGAACAGATGCCTGGGTCATGTACGGTCCTGCTTATTTTACGAAATCATTCTCCAAACAGTTTATTCCTGTGCTGGAAGGTTATTATAAAATGCCTGGAACTGAACAGCTTTACTGGGAAAATGTCTTTATGGATATGCTCTCCGGGGAAGCGTCTAAAAAGCTGCCTGATCTTTGGCCAGCGGGCAAAGAGATCCATCTGCATGTAAACCGGAGGCAGGAAGATGAAGTCTACGAATTTGAAAATCTGGAGGAACTGCGCCTGTTTGATATTAAATATCAACATCGTTCTGACAGTGCAGCGATGGAACTGGTATCGGAAGTGTTTCAGGTTCCAGAATCTGATATCACGGAAATCCGATGTTTAAAAGCGGGTATGACCAACAAATCCTTCCTCTTTAAAGTTAAGAAGAAACATTATATCTGCCGGATACCAGGCCCTGGAACCGAGCGATTAATAAACCGGAAGCAGGAGAAAGCTGTCTATGATGTCCTTGCAGGCAAAGGGATCTCTGAGACGGTGATTTATTTTAATGGAGAGACTGGATATAAAATTTCTGAATATTATGAAGGAACCCATAATGCAGATCCTCAAAATCCGGAAGAAATGAAACACTGTATGGAGGTTGTTCGTAAGTTTCATAAAACTGGGCTTAAGGTGGAACATTCCTTTGATTTCCATGAACGGATCCAGTTTTATGAAGACTTATGCAGGCAGAACAAAAGCATTCCATTTGAAGATTATGATCAAGTACGCACCCAGATCAATGGACTATTGGATCAACTGGACAAATTAAACAATGAGAAGGTTCTCTCACATGTGGATACGGTGGTCGACAACTTTTTGATCCTTCCAGATGGGGAGGTTAAGCTTATCGACTGGGAGTATGCAGGTATGTGTGATCCCCTTGTCGATATTGCCATGTGTGCGATTTATTCCTATTATGATGAAGAAGAAACTGACCGTCTGATAACCATGTATCTGGAACGAGATCCCAATGAAGACGAACGATACCGGATCTATGCCTATATGGCACTTGGTGGCTTCTTATGGAGTCTTTGGGCGATGTACAAAGCAGCGCTTGGGGAAGAGTTTGGCGAATATACCATAATCATGTATCGTTATGCCAAAACTTACAGCAAACGATGTGAAAAATTATCTAAAAAATGACATTTTTGGAAATTCGTTTACAAATCGTAATAAAATGTTTAAGTATTGGTATGTGTCCTATGTTATAATAAATCAATATGTGAAAAAGCAATGGCAAGAATAGGAGGAATCGAACAATATGCGATACGGAAAAAAAGCGGCAGCTCTGGTACTTGCAGGACTAATCGGATCTGCAGTCATGATGCCTGCAATGACATCATGGGCCGCAACCGGGTGGGTTGAGAAGGACTCTCATTGGCAATATCTTGACCAAGATGGTTCTGTCCATAAGGGCTGGGTTAAGACGTCTGATGGAACCTTTTATTTTCTTGATTTATCCACAGGTTATATGGCATCTGGCTGGAAGCAGATCAATGGGAACTGGTATTATTTTCATTCCAATGGTGCCATGGGTACTAAGTGGGTCAAGAGTGATGGAAAATATTATTATTTAATGGATGATACCGGGATCCTGGTTAAAGGCTGGTTAAAGATCGGGGACAAGTACTATTATATGAAAGGCGACGGTTCCATGTCTACCGGCTGGCGTGAGATGGACGGAGGCTGGTACAACTTTAAAGAAGATGGAACCTGCGCCATCGGATGGAATCAGGTCGGGAACGACTGGTTTTACTTCGGAACGGATGGGAAGATGGTAACTGGCTGGAAACAAATTGACAACGAGTACTATTATCTCAATGCAGACAAAAAAACAGTACTTGGGAAGATGATGACTGGCTGGCTCAGTGATGGAACCAATAAATATTACATGAACACCAGCAACGGGAAGATGACCCATGGTTGGAAAAAGATAGACGAGAACTGGTATTACTTTAATGATTCCGGTCATATGATGACTGGCTGGGTTCAGTTGTCCGGTGTCTATTATTATCTAGATCCCTCTACCGGTAAGATGGCAACGAATACGACCCTTACCATTGATGGAAAAAGCTATACCTTTGATTCCAATGGAAACTATCAGGGCAGTTCAAACGGTTCCAATGCCCCTTCTGGATCAAATAATAACACACCGTCAGGGAACGGAGGCAACAGCGGAAATGCTCCGGGAACTAGCAGCGGCGGAAGCGTGAATGCACCAGGTGGAAGCAACTCTACAGCCGGGATTACAAACAACGGACCAGGTGGAAGTTCTGGAAACGGACAGAATAACTTAGCCTCCCCTCCGGGGGCAACTGGAAACGGTACTCCAGGCGGCACCACAAATTCATCAAACAATGGAGCCGGAGTCTATCAGTTAACACCGGGGCAAACAAACGGTCCTGGCTGAGAATGAACGAACATCCTATCGGTGTGGGTATCTGCACTTTGGTGCGGATACCCACTTTTGTTTTATACATAAGCAGATCAAATAATTTTCAGAGAAAATCAGGAGGCTATAGCATTGAGACATACTAAAACAGGCATGCGTTTTGCCGCTGCCACATTATGTTCCATTCTTTTCCTGTCGAGTGGATTCCATCACACGATGGATTCCATGGCGGCTGGTTATGAAAAGGTGGATGGTTCCTATCAGTTGGCTGACGGTACCAAAATCACCGAAGTTATTGCCAGAGGCATTGATGTTTCCAGATGGCAGGGACAAGTTGACTGGTCAGCCGTTGCTTCAGATGATGTTAGCTTTGTAATGTTGGGAACACGTTCCAAAGGGATCACAGATCCTAATTTCCATACCAATGTTCAGCAGGCATCCCAAGCTGGATTAAAGGTTGGTGCTTATATTTACTCCCTTGCTACTACGCCAGATATGGCAAGAGATGAAGCAGATTTTGTTCTTGATTTGGTAAAGGATTATCCAATCTCTTTCCCTATAGCATTTGATGCAGAAGACAGTGCCAGCCTTGGCACCCTACCGCCAACGAAGGTAAGCGAGGTAATCAACGCATTCTGTGACCGAATCCGGGACGCTGGATATTATCCCATTGTTTATGCCAATGATTATTGGCTTTCCAATAAGATTGATTTGTCCAGCATGAACTATGATGTATGGGTTGCTCGTTACGAAGCCAGACACAAGTTTGAAAATCCCATCATGTGGCAGGTAACAAGTACTGGGTCCGTCAATGGAATTAGCGGCAACGTCGACGTTGACTTTTTATATCAAGATCTTACACCCAGACTTCCTGAAAATCTCTGGAGAACCATTGGAGATAAGACCTATTACTACCAGAATTATGCCATGCAGAGAAACGCCTGGATCAATGATGGAACTGGTTGGTTTTTCATCAGTGAAGAAGGGCAGCCTCTTAAAGGATGGTTTGACAAAGACAGACAGCGTTACTACCTTGATGAATCAAATGGGCGAATGTTTACCGGTTGGAAAAATCTTACCGATCATTGGTATTATTTCAATGCTGGCGGCTCCATGAATACCGGATGGCTTTTGGATAACAGCTCCAAGTATTATTTAAATCCCGATGGAACCATGGCAACTGGCTGGCTGGACCTAAACGGTCAGTACTACTACATGGATGAACCTTCCGGACACATGATTACCGGATGGAAAGACATGGGCGGAAAACGATACTATCTACAGGATTCCGGAGTCATGGCAACGGGATGGATGGAATTAAACGGAAAACGATATTTCTTAAACAAGGATGGATCCATGGTAACTGGTTGGAATACGCAAGATCGTATGAAGTACTACATGGACAACGATGGCTCTGCAATCACAGGATGGAAGCAGTTAGACAATCAGTGGTATCACTTCAATCCAAACGGGATTATGAGCTCTGGGTGGGTAAGTACCGATGGAAGCTGGTACTATCTTGATACCAACGGTGTGATGCAATCCGGATGGGTGGAAGAAAAGGATTCCAAATACTATTTAAGCACCTCCTCCGGTAAGATGACCACCGGATGGAGACAGTTAGATGGTAACTGGTACTACTTTAGTGAAAGCGGTGCGATGGCAAAAGGCATGGTAACGGTGAACGGCAAACCGTATTATCTGGATCCATCGGACGGAAAGATGAAAGTTTCCACTACCTTTGTAGTCGATGGAGTTTCCTACGATTCCGATGCCAACGGCGTCTGCACGCAAACTCCAGCAGAAGTTCCGAATGAGACTGATCCCACTTCTGGAACACAGCCTGACGCTCCCCGTAAAGAAAATCAAACAAGTGCAAATACAGAAACCACAGGGGAGACCAGTCCTACCAAAGAAATCGGACCTGGTATACACTAAATAATAGAATGACAAAAGACACTAGAATCGGTTATCGATCTCTGGTGTCTTTTGCATTGTTTGACTCTATCTGCTCCCTAGTCCTTAAGATTCTCTGTTTCTTTCACAATATAGATGGGTCTGTCTTTTAATTCTGCAAACAAGATGGCAATGTAATTTCCGATGACTCCTATAATTAAGAACAGAACCGCAAACATGAAACAGATCAGTACGATGATCGTAGCATACCCACTGGGGGTTCCTACTCTCGCCCAACTCCATATGGTATAAGCCATCATCAAGATTCCAAGGATCCCCGCACCACACCCCGCATAGATTCCAAGTTTTAACGGAAGATTGGAAAAACACATGATGGTATTTATGGAAAAAGCAAATAATTTTTTTATGCTATACTTGCTTTCTCCAGCTACCCGCACTCGAGCTTCATATTCAATGTTTGTCCGGTCAAATCCAATGTTTTGCACATAGCCTCGTAAGAACCGGACCTTTTCTCTGTAGTTCTCTTTCAGTACCTTTGCAGCTTGTCTGGATATGGCGAAAAAGTCCGAGGCATTGGGTTCGAATTTAACATCGGATAATACGTTGATCAAGCGGTAGAATCCAGAAGAAGCAAAATTTTTAACCCAACCAGCAGACTCATTCTTCGTGCGGACCATATTAATCACTCCGTAGCCTTCTTCTAGCTTCTCCACAATTTGGGGCAGATACTGCGGTGGGTGTTGTAAATCCGCATCCATGCAGACGATTCCATCTCCTACGCTGTAATCCAGACCTGCGATCATTGCTGCTTCATGCCCAAAATTTCTGGAAAAACAAATCACTTTCACTCTTTTATCCTTTGCTGCAAGCTGTTTTAAGACAGCCTCCGTGCCATCCTGACTCCCATCATTGACAAAGATAAGTTCATAATCCCAGTAAAGTTTATTTAGAATACGGTGCGTTTCCTCATAGAACTGACCAAGTGCCTGTTCTTCGTTGTAGCATGATACAACAACCGATAATTTTTTTTCCATATGTTTGCTCCTCAATGCTGCTTTCACTCTTTCGTTTGCTTGGTTTCTTTTTTTCTATAACATTGCTTGAATTCCGTCAGTGCTTGTTGGGATATATGGCTGTATCTCCCCTTAAGATCCACCTTGGCCAGCAGATTCCCATTCTCATAGCATACCGGAACCAGTTTTCCATCTTCAATCAGATCACGAACTAGGGTATAGGACCGATTCTTTTCCATAATATAGCTTGCCTGAACATAGACAAAATCTGTCTTTGCATACTCCATGAAATCCACGAAGTAATCCATCTTTTTTACTAGTTTTACGTTCCCCCATACTCCTGTAATATCATCGTAGGATTGAACATTGCATGGGAATGACAGCACTTCGGGATGGCTCCCGATGGCAATCATTCGGGTCTGAGGATTGGAAGCCACCAGTTCCCAGATTCTATTATTTCCTTTTTCTTCCATCTTCTTACGAGTTTCTTCTATATGATTATAGTAACCTTTGTGATGGAAGGACACCGGCGTATATCCAACACTCCAGCTCCAGTTTGTCATAGCTGTTAAAAACACGGAAAAAATCAGTATAAAAGCTCCTGCCCCCCGTGCACTGTTCCATACCACAGCACCCGGCACCTGCGCCGCGGTTTTTAACACGCAAATCGTCGTGAGCAGATAAAGAAGCATAAAGTAGTTTCCATCCACCTGGCTTAGCATGGCAAAACCAATGAGATTGACGATGAGAAAGGGAACATATACGAAACCCAAAAAGTCGGATACGTGTTTTTTTTCTCCCTTATCCACATGTTTGCCCCAAATTTGGGCGGTAATCCACAAAATCAAAAGAAAGAACAACAAATATCCACCCCAAGCAAGAATAACATGGTCCATTTCTGGTCCTATTGGGGAAAAAAAGAAACTGTAAAGGCGTTTTATGAACCCCAAAACCCGTTCTTTCATAGACAATCCGGCATTGCAATTGGGGATATGATTGATCCGGAATGGATATTTCAAATGAAATCCCAGCTTCACGAAAAAGGCAGAGAACACAGATGTAACAGGAAGTCCTGTTAGTTTTATGGTTCTTCCCCAAATTCCCAGAAGTGCTGCCGCTGCGCTTAGAAGCACAAAGATAGAACTGATATTTCCTTTTTCTTTTCCTAATTTAGGAATCAATAATTTAACAAGTATATAAAGACATCCCATACCAAACACTGCAGTGGAAAAAATCAGGGCCGTAGGCTTAAACGTCAGACTGATCAAATAAGCTGCCACCCCATAGACCAGATAACGATAGGAACTGGTTCCTTTCTTTAAATAAGACAAAAAACAGGAAAACAAAATCGCCTGAAACAACAGGGTAATCATATCACTTTTCGCTGCAACCGCCATATTCATAATTCCTGGTGTGCCCGATAACAGAGCCGTTAAAAAAACTGCCTGTCCCCGCTTTAAATTAAATCGCCCCAGATGATATCCCAAATAGAGAACTCCGACTGAAAGCCATAGGTTGACTGCTGTAACAAAACTATAGGACGGAAGATCTGCTAACGGCAGTGTTAGCACCTCAAATCCCTTTGAGTATGTGTACACAATTCCAATGGTACCAAGATTTTCATAGATTCCATGCCCATTATTTAAGATATACTGGGACCGAACTCCATACCATAAGCTGTCATAATCTACTGCGATATTAAGTCTTCCTGCCTGCATACAGACCATGGTCAGAATAAAGGCAAGCAACACAAGCTCACTGTTGGTAAAGGCAACTCTATTTTCTACTCTCTCTGATTTAAAAACGGATCTTCCAAAAAGGGCAAAAAGAATCCACCCTGCAACAGCAAAGCCCTTTAGCCAAGGAATGGATCCAAATCCAAGAGCTGATAGGAGGCAAAAAAGGGAGACAACCGCCGATACTCCGGTTAGAAAATCCACTGCAATTCCGTCCTTTTGGGGAAGTCTAAACAGTTTGACCCGGATCAGATGTCCCATCCCTAAGATGCCAAATAGATACCCTCCAGCGACCACCACTGGAACAAACACCTGATGCGCCCATAAAAATATGGAAGTTATTATGATTGTAGCACCGAGTTTTCTTCTATTTCCAGGAATTAAAAGCCCGGACAAACAGAAGGCAGCAAACAGCACCGCTGTCTCTGCCATCATCGTCTTATATTCATTTTGATTTATCATCCAGTGGAATGCTTCCATCCCCAGAATCTGTTTCAGAGAATACAAAATTGCAGCCACAGACCCCCCCATAAAAATCCAGATTGCAAAACGGTGCTTTCTTGATCGTATCATATGACCCTCACTCATCTTTCTTTTTCCTTGGAATTATGAAATACACTGTATCCATTTTCTTTTAAAATTGTCAGTGCACTTCGAACCTTCTCTCCGCTATCCGCCCGGCTAGGCCGATATTCAAATTCTTTTGGAAGTTCCTCATCTGTGAGTTCTTCAAAATGAAGGGACAGTTCTGCTCTTTTTTCAAAAAGATTCTTCCGAAGGGGTGCTTTTTTTATCTCCGTATAGGTCGTATAGACATTTCCAGTGAGAAATAAGGCACAGGCAGCCCCTGCAGCCAATCGAAGCGGCCAGTCGGAACCCACTTTTTTCTTTTGCTGTTTTAAGACCAAGGAAAAAGTGAGTAAAATCCCCAATATCCCAATCTGGTATTGCAGAGCGTATCTGGAACTGATTCCATAATTATCTCTTAAAAAGATCCACCGGGACAGAACAATTAAAACATGATTCAGTCCACCCGACACTAAAAGAATCAAAGGAAATAAGGTTGTTTCATACACCTTGTAACGCCACTGGAGCCAAAGTGCCAGTGCATACAAAACCATCACAGCCAAGCCAAGGATCAGAAAGGGAGTATTGGTGGAAAAAATTTCTTCTGCCCGTTCTCCGCCAATCACCATAGAAGAGAAGGATTTTATAATAAAGCGCGCAAAAAATCCAGGGGTATCTTTTAGCTGAGTAAACAAAGAAACCGTTGCCGGAGCCGCATGATCCTCTACTGCAAACGAATTGCTGCCTAAGTATAAAACCAGAGCCGACAGAGAACAAATTCCGTACCGGATAAAATCCCGATTGGATTCTTTTTTTCTTAGGAAAAAGATTCCGGCACAGGCTAAGATGACCGTAACCGAATAGATCGCACAATAAGGACCAGCAATAAAAAGTGTGGTGACAAATGGAAGAACGTAGAGCTTCCATCGATCATGGGGACGTACTTCTCCAGTATAAACCCGGTCTATAACTTCATAATGATAATAGAAAAAGGCAAAGGCTAAAAAGTGTGCCCAACCACTTCCATTTGTCAGCATCTCCCACTTATTCAAACTAAAAAATACCATCATTAACACCAAAAGCCACCCAAACGAAATCTTTTTTCGGATGCAGTAGGCGGTAAGGACGCCACCGGAAAGTCCCAGTGCCAAAACGCCAAGTACCCGGTCAAACATGAGATTGTATCCGAACCATGAGACGTTGATGATTCGTCCTAAATAATTGATGGGAATCCTGGTGAGGATATCTGGAGTAAAGAACCTGGCCGGGTCCCACACATTGGATAAATAACTGTTTACAAGGCGGACATAATCAGAATAGATTCCGTCACTGGTTGCTGCAAACACATACCAGAGGCAAAAGATGGTCCCAAATGCAGGGATCAGATAATATCGTCTTTTTCTATTCATCATTCTACCTCTTTCCTTAATCAGCTGTAATCTCGGCGACAACAGACATATGTTTCTCCCCCCGCTTTTCCGTAGCGGCTTCGTAGTAAAAATTACTTTCAAATGTTACTTCTGATACCTTAAAAGGAGGGGCATCAATCTCAGCCGTCACTGTTGCAGATTCTATGGGAATCGTGGTTTCCTTTCCTTCTACGGTTACCATCACATGTTCTAGACCTGTGATTACTCCTGGATAGTAAAATTTCATCTTAAGTTTTCCCTGTTTGCCCGCCATAATTCTGACTTTTGCACTTTCATCCAGCCAGCCATCTGGATAGCTGCCATAGACACGCTCAAATTTTAAGTTTCGAACAAAATCAGTTACATCCTGAAATGCATTGTGTTCCGGATCCTCCCGTAAAATAAGCATATTGGGAGCGATTAGTCCAATGTCCCGAATGGAATCAATAAAGTTAACTTCGGTCCCCTGTGCCAGCTTCTTCGGATCAAAGGTCTTAAAGAAAGTCCTTGCTGTAAAATCACTCATCTCATATGAGTTTCCTATAATATAGATCCGTTTTCCAAAAATATCGGCTCCATACTTCCCATAGGTTTCTTCTGCCAGAGAATTATAACGCAGCTGGGATGACCAATAATATAGGTTTTCATAGTTTCCTCTGTAAAAACTTTCGACTGGAAGTAGAAACAGTCCGTATAAAAGGAACAGTCCACAATATAACAGGGGCTTGGTTAAACTGATTTGTCCTTCCTTTTTTGGAACTACGATGCCACACATATAACAGGCAAACAGCCAGGCTGCCGTCATGGACACATAGATCCATCTAGTCTCCACTCGTATGGTCACACTTGAGGAGCCAATACATAAGGCAATAAAAAGCAAAAAAAGGCCAACCACAGGAAGTCGTTTTTTTAACTGATTCCGTTCTTTTATAAGCGTGATGAGAAAAACCATAATCATGATTAATAGGAGTACATCTGCAAATCCCACAAATACCCGCACCCAGGACGGGGAATTGATCCAGCTTAATCCGTTTAGGTGATCCGGGCCTGCATTGATTCCAAATAGATAAAGAACCTGACTGAGCGCGAAACGGACTGCACCGAGAATATGGAAGGTATCTTCCACTGCCGTTCCGCCGGTTCCTGCTGGTGACAAGCTCCCAATGGTGAGAAACCGAATCCCCTGTACAATAAGAAACGCACCGGTCACTCCCCCCCATGGTTTCCATCTCCTGTCCTTTTTAAACAAGAATGCTGCATAAAATAATGGCAATAATACCATATAGCGTTCATGAATAAAACAAACAGAAAAATACAATAGAATTGCGATTTTAACGTACCGTTTCCCCTTGGTTTCATCGGTAAGATACCGATAGAGGCAGTATAAGATTCCAAGAGCCGCCCATAATGCCAGACTTTCCATCAAACCATACACCTGGCTGATCTGGTAATAGGACATTCGAGACAGCAAATATAAGATTCCTCCGGTAAATCCCACCAGCCACCGTTTGGAGAGTCGTCTGCCAAATCGATACACCGTATAGGCAATGCAGCTATTTAGTAGAATATTAAAAGGAACAAATAAGGAAATATCTCTCCCGAATAGCATCATCTCAAGCCAGGCAGCCAGATAGTAAACAAAACGGAACCGGGTGCTTCCTATGGGAAACACAAACTGTGCAAAGGACTGTTCTCCATAACAGGACCACAGATATAAATCGTCCATATAAAGACCTTTGATCTCAATTCCTCTGTTGATGAAAAAAGCAAATCCAAACAAAAGCAAGGCCGCAATGATTTCACTTTTCCAGACTGACACTTTTTCCGTCCATTGTCTATCGTCCATAGTTCCTCCTTTCGAAATCACTGTTTAAAAAAACCGTTCTTCCAGCATAAGGCATAGCGCATGATAAACCGGCAGATGGAGTTCCTGAATTTTAAATGTCTCTGTCTCTGGTACAATAACGGTCACATCAGCCATCTCTTTCATACGTCCACCATCTCTACCTGATAGTCCAATGGTTTTCATTCCAAGAGCTTTTGCAACTGTCATGGCATACCGTACATTCTGAGAATTTCCAGAAGTGGAGATCCCCAATAGGACATCCCCTTTTTTGCCATAGCCAAGGGTTTGCTGTGCAAAGATCATGGTACCATCCACATCATTTAGATAAGCCGTGGAAAGGCTTGGATGCCCCGTCAGCGCAATCGCCGGCAACCCTCTTTGCAGCTTTTCTGCCAGTAAACTTCCGTCCGTTACATCCGCTTTTTTTAGTTCTTCCTGAAACGATGCCTCTAACTTCCGGGGTTTTACAAATCCCTTCATCAATTCTCCGACAATGTGCTCCGCATCGGCCGCACTTCCTCCATTGCCAGCTAGAAGCAGGGTTCCTCCGTTCTCATAACATTCTGCCAGAATCTCATAAGCAGTCGTTATCTGGTTTCTGATCCCGGATAATACGGGATAACGCTCGATCAGTTCATCCAAATAGTTCATCGGTTCCATCCTAGTCACACTCCTTTTCTGAAAGGATCCAGTCTACGGCTTCTTCCATGGTTTCTTTATAAACATCAAAGGCTGTCTTTTTCTCTTCCTCGGACAGACCCCTGTAAGATTCTCTTCCATATCCGGTCCCTACTAAGACCGTGTTGACCCCATATCTTTTCCCTGCTTCCGTGTCCAATCGCTTATCCCCTATCATGTAGGAAAGCGCTTTGTCCACCTGGAAAAAGGCTTCTGCCATCTGAAACATTCCTATCTCTGGTTTTCTGCAGGTACATGCTGTTTTGTACTTTCCAATTCCATGTACCGGGTGGTGTGGACAATAAAAAAAGTGGTCAATTCCTGCATCTTCTTTTATTAAGAGCTGATTTAAATATGCATGAAGCTTAATCACGTCTTCCTCTTTATAATATCCTCTTGCCACTCCAGCCTGATTGGTGATGACCACTAGTTTAAATCCATGTTCTTTTAGTCTCCTTAAAGAAGAGACCACACCGGGCAGGAGAACCAGGTCCGAAGGACGGTGTAAATAATTCACCTCTTTGTTTATGGTTCCATCTCGGTCTAAAAATACAACTTTATCCATGCAATCCGTTCTCCTGACGTATGTGTACACGTTTTATTATGACTTAAAATTTACAATTTAAATTTGTATTCTCCATCGGGTATGGATACTTTCACTTCTTTATAATCCCATCTTGCCTCATCGGTGATCCATGCCTGAGCTCCCCGAAGTTCAAAATTCCAGTCCGTTAACTGTCCACCCGCTTTTTCCATCCGTGCCGCCACCTTATGGCGTACGTTATAGGGGCAAAATACCAGTAAAAATCCGCCTCCGCCGGCTCCTAAGAGTTTTCCTCCAAGAGCTCCTGCTTTTTTTGCCTCTTCGTAGAGTTCATCAATTTGAGGGGTGGAAATCTTGTTGCTCATCCGTTTTTTACTCTGCCAGCCATAGTCTAACAGTTTCCCAAAACTATAGAGATTTCCTTTGAGCAATTCATCCTTCATCGCATAAGAGAGTGCTTTCACTTCACACATCGCATCGAAGGGATCTTTTTTCTCATAATTTGACACCTGATCTTTTATAATATTGGCTGATACGTGAATGTTCCCGGTGTAACAAAGCAGCAGATTGTATTCTAGTTCATGAATGATCTCTTTTTTGATCCTCAGTGGATTGACGACCACATCGTTACGTCCATGAAATTCAATGAAATTAAATCCACCAAAGGTAGCTGCATACTGATCCTGAAATCCTCCGTCGATTTTTAAATCTTCCCGTTCCACCTGATACGCAAGATCTGCCATTGCATAGCTATCTAAATCTACCCCTTTCCATTTTGCCATGGCGGTAAGAAGTGCCACCATAACCGTGGAAGAGGTTCCCAGTCCAGATCCGGGAGGAGCGTCACACTGGAGATACACTTCGCACCCTTTTTTGATATCCATTGCCTTTAAGGCAGCGGTTACCAGATCCAGACGTCCATCATAAACATAGTTTTCTCTGGTATTGTACTTTACAGTCATATCAAAGTCTAGAGAATGAACGATAATCTGCTCATCTTCTCTCGGAACAATGGAACAGTAGGCGTATTTGTTGATGGTACTTCCAATAATGGCTCCTCCTTGTTTGACACAAAATGGAGCAACATCGGTTCCTCCGCCGCCAAAGCTGACTCTTAACGGAGCACGTCCTCTGATAATCATATGGTCACCGTTCCTTTCTTCACGTCATTTAAAAACCGGTAATAATCTTCCGGAATTCCGATGTCAATGAAATAACCGTCATTGATAATTCCACCTATCCTTTTATCTTCAGACAGCCACCCTGGGATCATCTCGTGTTCTAACGATACCTTTCCCTCTGGTATGGTATCAAGAAGAGGACGATGGATTAAGTAAAAGCCTCCGTTTATGGTTCCCGGTCTTTTTTCTTCTATTTTTTCATCAAATGAGGTTAATCGCCCTTTGGTAAGAACGGCTTGTCCGTACCTAGATACATCAGGAACCTCTCTTAGTACCAGTGCCATATCCAGTTCTGGTTTTTTTGTTAGTTCCGTTAAGCGGCTATAATCAATCTGATAAAACGTATCCGCATTCAAGGCCAAAAACCAGTCCTCTGTTACCAGTTTCCCCGCACGTTTGATGGCACCTGCCGTTCCCAATAATTCTTCTTCATAGGAATAGGAAATCAAAATGCCCCACTGCTTGCCATCCTTAAAATATTCTTCCACCATAGAACCTTTATAACCTACGGCAAAGATAATATGGGTTACTCCGAATTTGATCAGTTCTAAAACAACATATTCCATAAAAGGTTTGTCTAAAATCAGTGCCATGGGCTTTGGTCTATCACTAACGACCGAACGAAGCCGTGTGCCAAGACCACCTGCCAGCAAAACTGCCTGCATCTTTTCTCCTCCTGATCTCTATTATTTCTCTTGCTGTTTATTTCCTTCAAAATCTTCTCCCACAACACTCCAGGCAGCATCAATGCTATGATACTGGTGGATGTAGTTCTGGGTCTTTTTACACATCTTCTCTAATCGGTCTATATCCTGATATAAGGAAATAACCTCTCGTGAAAATGTCTCTGGTTCATCTCGAACAACCATAACCGAATCTGCCTCTGGAATTCCTTCCGCTCCAATGGAGGTAGTAACAATAGGCGCTCCATTATAGAGTGCTTCGATCACCTTTCCCTTGACGCCTGCCCCATAACGCAGAGGGACGATCACGATCCGGCTTTCGGCGTAGAGTTGTAACAGTTCTTCCTCTGATACAAACCCTTTCACGATGATTCCGTTACCTGGCTTTTCCAGTTCCTTAATCTCATCCGTCACCCGGGACCCTACGATATAGAAGGGAACCGATAACTGTTCTCGGATGAGAGGAAAGATCTCACGTGCAAACCAAAGCACCGCGTCGGCATTCGGGGGGTGCGCAAATCCTCCCACAAACAAAAGTCCATCTCTTTTTGTAAAATCTTGTGATATATTATTCAAAAACTGCTCATAGACGTATGCCACAATGGATTTAACCGGAATGGATGGCTCGATCTCATGAATGGCATCCCGTTCCACGTAGGATGGATAATAGGAGATATCTGCTTTTTTCATCAAACGCAGTTCGATGGATCTCCAGTATTCGGACGTTTCTCTTTTTTGGGGATCACCCGTCAGCTCATATTCTCTTCCCTCTCGTAAAAAGTGAAGATCGTGACCATAGTAGATCACTTTCATATTGGTGTTTTCCCGAATGAAATCAATGTATTTCTGGGCGATATGAGGTCGGTTTAAATAGGCCACTTTTATCTCATCTCCATGGGATTTTAACCAGTCCCATATCCCAGCCTGACATTCTTTGCCGTAAAGGATCTCAATTCCCATCTGCTGTAAGACGGTGGAATACGGTTCCTCGTGAAGGAAATTATCTCCTAAAAATTTAACCACATATCCTTTTTCCACGAACATCTTTAAATACTGGAACGTGGTTTTAGAACCTGCATCTCGGTCATAAGTGGGCACATAATGATCCACAACCAGAATGATGTCTTTCCCCTGACTCCTTTCTCTTGCTCGGAAAGGATCGGGATTTCCGTTGTTTTCACACTGATTCTTGAATTCGTCGGCCCACTTCTCTTTTAATTTGTGGCTGTTCTCCACTTGATACCGTTTTAAACCAGTACCATTTACATCGGTACCGTTGGAGATTCCTTCAAAATGAATCACTTTGGAACATGGCTGATAAACCACCCGGAGCCCAGCTTTTCTGACTTCAAATGCAAGATCTGAGTCCTCACAATATGCAGGTGCAAACCGTTCGTCAAACCCGCCAATCTGCTTCCACAGCCAGTTCGGCAGTAGGATGGCAGCTCCTGAAATATAATCAACCTCCTTGACGTAGTTGTATTCCGGTTTCTCTGGATCATCAAGACGTCCATAATTCCACCCAGATCCATCACTCCAAAGAATTCCACCTGCTTCTTGGAGACGTCCGTCTGGATACACCAGTTTGGAACCGGCCATACCAATGGAAGAATCCATCTCCATTAAGTTCACCAGACTAGTTAGCCACCCTTTTGTTACCTGAGTGTCATTGTTTAAGAACATGAGGTACTTTCCTCTTGCCGCTTTCGCTGCCTGATTGCAGTTTTTTAAAAATCCCTGATTGGTCTCATTGCGGCAGATCACTACATTCTCCACGAATTTAGACAGCTGTGCCGTCGCATCCGTGGACACGTCATCTGCAAGGATAACTTCGTAAACCACGTCCTTTGTCTGTTCTAAAATGGATGCAAGACAGGCATAGGTATAATGAACCTGATTATAAACTGGAATGATAATGGATACCATGGGATGCCCCTCTTTTATAAAGCGCAATTTACCATGGGTCCGGTATGCTTCCCCAATCTTCATATCACCCTCAATTAAGTTTCTTCCCTTCTTCGTGGTATAAAGGGAAAACGATTTTATGGGATGAAGAAAGGTGTCTGTGGCATAGCGCATTAACTTACGTTTCCTTGTTCCTTCCGGAAATTTCTCATCAAAGATTCTACTGATTTTATTGAAAACCCGGTATAAAAAAGACTGGTGTTTGTGAAGTCGTTCTATGATGGTCTGCATCTCTTCACAGTCTTTCCTTAACGTGCTTATAATCATCTCCTGATTGGTCACATGGTTGTCTGTAAGTCGTTTTTCTTCCTGCTGCCTGGCGATAGTCACATCTTTTTCTTTCAATTCCAGTTTCATCTGGGCAATCTGATCTTTGGTATCCTCAATCACCTGAGACACTTCGTACATGCTATCTGGCAATGCGAATGTCTCATGCATGTAGTTAACCAGATATATCTGCTGGTTCTCCCCGTGTACATAGTCCTGAAACTGGGTTTCCATCTCCTGATAAACACCAGCCTGTTCCAGATCTATTCCAAATTCTTCCAAAAACTGTTCCGTGGAATCATAACTTAAGAGGCTCTTATACTGCTCGTAGAAGTAGTAAAGCACCCGGTATTTAACAAAGGTAACCGGTATCGGAAAGAAAAATACCCATTCATAATCCAAGCAGAACGGGCCATCATCCGTCATCATAATATTTTCAAACAGGCAATCGATATTGGAAGCCTGAAAAGTCCAGTCTTTTTGGATCCGTTCTTTGGCTCCTGTCAGACTACCGAAGACTTGGTTAAATTCTGGTGTCTCGTGAAAGGGAACCATACCATCTTTTCGGACTTTAAATATCATGGAAAGTCCCTCTTCAATTCTAGAGACTGGCGCCGTTCCATCTACAATCTCTCTGCCTAGTATCTCAGCAAAGGTTTCTCCTTTTAAGTACTCAAACCGGGCAGTGCGTCCGTCTTCACTGACCGACACCTCTGCCACGTTTAATGTAAGGTTCTGCTCTTTTAAGCTTTTATACTTCTCCTTCAGCGACTGAATGTGTAAAACCCCTTCGTCTTTTAAAGCGGTTTTTTCCACATACGGGCAGCCACCTTCCTCCACCAGACTGGTGCGGATCTGGAATTGATCCCTACGTGTTTTGTTGTATTTTACAAACTTAATTTTCTTCATAACGGCTCCAAATGGTTAAATAGGAATTGGCAAATGTCTCAAATTCTTTTCCCTCGCAAACCTCATCATACCACTTCCCCAGATCAAATCTTAAATAGCGAGGAAAGTCATAAGCCAGGACGGCATGGGTCAACTCCCCTTTTCCTGGTAAATAATCAGGGGAGTAAAGGTTGACCGGAAGCCGGTAATCAGGCATGGGATAATAAAACCTGACCGTTCCATCGTTTTGTTTCGTCCCGCACAAAAGTTCCAGCAGTTCTGTCTTTCCAAGACGGCATGGATCAGGAATGGCACCTGCCTGATATTTTAGCCCCAAACGGTTGCAAACAGCAAGGATCAGTTTTCCCTCGGGTTTTAATAGGGATTTTGCTTTTGCAATCTGTTCTTTATAAGGCTCCTCTAACGAACCAATCATGACTACATAATCAAACCCCTCGGCATCTTCAAAAGAAGAAAGGGTTCCGGTTACATACCGAATATTTTCCTGTTTCTGGTATCTTGACCGATTAAAAGTCAGATTATTCTGATTTTCATCTAGTACGGTTACTTCTTTTACTCGTCGACTGTAGAGTCCGGTCATTGCACCGTAATCAGAACCCACTTGCAAAAGTCTCCCATCCGGATTCCATTCATACCACTCCAACAAATTCTCTCTTTGGTCAGACAAGGCATATAAATATTCCTGGTTGGGATTCTCCTTTAAAATATCTTTAATATTTCCCTTATATTTTTGATACAATTTCTTTATCTCAGGACTGATATCATTCATGGGTCCTACCTCCTTACTCTCCTGCCGGATGAAGTGTAGCTTTCACTTCCGGTTCCATATCATAAACTCCTACTGTATTTTTATTGGAAATAACTGTGATATTTACAATATCATACAGGCGGTGATAGACAACATGTTCTCCATTCTCAAATCCGGTACAGCTCATGGAAAGTAAATATTCTCCGCCCTGCAGCGTCATCTTCTGCCTAAATTCCACCTCATATTCATCGCCTTTTTTTACCGGCTTTATCTCTTGTCCCTCATACATGGTGTTGGTCCCAGTTAAATCGGCTCCACGTTTGTCTTTGATGGTATAGGTAAATATGGGAGAACTAACAGCCTCAGTAAAATGAATCCGTTCCTTTATGGTGAAATATTCGCCTTTTAATAAAAGATTGGTAACACTGCCCCGTTCATCCAACAGTCCGAAGTCCACGATCTCGGCCTTCTTATCTCCGTATTCGGTTCGGTTTGGGTTCACGGTCAGCTTATTTTTCATCAATCCCTGATTTGCAGTAACTGCTTCTCCGGAGAAGTCATTGATCACATCGTTACGGATCTCCTCTTGTTCTTCCCCCAAGTCATCCATCTGATTTGCCAGGATCTTCTTATACAGGTCCACCATCTTTCCCGGCTCTCCTTCTGCGATAAAATTGCCTTTGTTTAATACCACCACTCGATCGCAGTATTTGATGATAGCTCCCATATCGTGCGTTACCATCAAAACGGTTGTCCCATTCTTCCGGATCTGTTCCATCCGACGGTAACACTTTGCCTGAAAGAATACATCTCCAACAGAAAGTGCCTCATCAACAATGAGAATCTCTGGTTCTACATTGATGGCAAGGGCAAATGCCAGTCGGACAAACATACCACTGGAATAGGTTTTAACCGGCTGGTGAACAAATTCTCCAATATCTGCAAAATCTAGAATGTCACTTAGCTTCTCATCCATCTCTTTTCTGGAAAATCCCATCATGGTTCCATTCATGTAGATGTTTTCAATTCCCGTATAATCCATATTAAAACCAGCTCCTAGCTCCAAAAGCGCAGATATGACTCCATTCACAGTCACACTTCCGGTGGTAGGAGTCAAAACCCCAGTAATAATTTTTAAAATGGTGGATTTACCGGAACCATTGGTTCCAATGATTCCTACTGATTTTCCTTTCTCCACTTCAAAAGAAACCCCATTCAAGGCATAGAAATCCTTATGGTAGTTTTTATGGGTCAGGCCCATGGCCTCTTTTAACCGGTCGATGGGTTTATCATATAATCGATATATTTTTGTCACTTCGTTTACAGTCAGTGCTTTGCTGTTTGATTCTATGGGCATGGAATCCTCCAAATAGACTGCTTACAGCACGTCAGAAAAGTGCGGACGCAGTTTCTTAAATGTTTTTAATCCGATTAACATCAGAACTATAGTTACAGACCAGAAATAGATCCCTAAAATGGGACGTTCTATAAGCCAATTCCCAGTCAGCATACTGTCCCGGTAACCAGCTACAATATAATAAAACGGGTTCAATTTTAAAACAAAAGGCAGCCAAGTTGGAGTGTTCTTAAACATCTCCGGTGCCCACATGATCGGTACCATCCACATGCCAAACTGCAGGCAAATTCCTATGATCTGTGCCATATCTTTAAAAAATACCTGAATGGCACTGGTGAAATAGGCAATGGCTAATGATATCATGGAACTGGCAAAGGAATAATAGAGGATCTGGATCCAGGTAGCTTTTGGGAATTCCCCGTAAAAGAAGAATACCAGGATCATAATTAACGTAAAAATTCCATGAACCATAAAACAGGATAGCATCTTAATTACGGGAAGAATTTCCACCCGAAATACCACTTTTTTTACTAGATAATTATATTCCTGAAGACATCCAGTCCCCAAAATTAAGATCTCGCTAAAATAAAACCAGGGTACGATTCCAGGAATCAGCCACAATACATATGGATAGCCAGGAACGGGTGGTACACTCTTAAATCCCATCTGGAATACGAAAAAATAAACCAGAATCGTTGCCATGGGCTGCAAAAACATCCAGGCAATTCCAAAGTAGGAACCGACAAACCGTTTCTTAAAATCAGATTTTGCAAGATCCAGGATCAATCTTCTCTTTGAATAGATTTCTTTCAATAAGGAAACCAAATAATTCATGGTTTTCTCCTCTCACTAAAATTTAAAGGTATCACGGATCCCACTCCATGCCTGATCTTTCTCAGATATCGTCAGGTTCATGTCCGCTTCTATGGGCCATTCTATGCCGATCTCTTTATCATTCCACAAAATTCCGCCCTCATCACCAGGATGATAAAAATCAGTACACTTATAGGCAAATTCCGCTTCGTCAGACAGAACTAGAAATCCATGGGCAAAGCCTTCTGAAATGTAAAACTGTTTCTTGTTTTCTGCGGACAATTCGACTCCAAACCACTTTCCGTAGGTTTGGGAAGAAGATCTTAAATCCACCGCCACATCAAATACGGAACCTTTGATGACACGAACTAGCTTCCCCTGTGGAAACTGCTTCTGAAAATGAAGTCCACGCAAAACTCCTTTGACTGACATGGACTGATTATCCTGAACAAAATTCATGGTAAGTCCTGCCTCTTTGAAATCATTCTGATTATACGTTTCCATGAAATATCCTCTGGAATCTGGAAACACCGTTGGCTCAATTACATAAAGTCCTTCTATCTCACAAGCTGTTACTTTTATCTTTCCCATATTTATAGCTCCTTTACACGAATACACATTCTTATACTTGTAGCATTCTACCACAATTTTACCCAGATTTCC
The DNA here is from genome assembly GCF_003833015.1 of Clostridium sp. E02. Classification (GTDB taxonomy): domain Bacteria; phylum Bacillota; class Clostridia; order Lachnospirales; family Lachnospiraceae; genus Lacrimispora. Next base: position 133,854 of record NZ_RJLQ01000002.1, on the reverse strand, counting down.
ATATATCGGGGGATTTTTGTTGCTATATTCCGTATGAAACCTTGAAAAAGCTATAAAAACCCAGCTGACTCATTTGGTCAGACGGGTTTTTATAGCTTTTATTTCTCTTCCTTTTACTGTTTTGCAATAAAGGATTTTCTTTTACTTACAACATCAAAAATAACGGCTGCCACCAAAACAATTCCTTTTACGACTTTCTGTAAGTTCTGATCAACCCCCATAATACTCATTCCAAGATTTAAAACTCCCATTAAAGTTGCACCTACAATAACACCTGGTACCGTTCCAGTACCGCCGTATGCAGAAGCACCGCCGATAAAGCAGGCGCCAATGGCATCCATCTCATAGTTATTTCCTGCGGTTGGATTTGCAGAGTTTAGCCGGGCCACTGTAATCATTCCTGCAACGGCTGATAAAAGTCCCATATTCAAATAGGCGAGGAAGTATACTTTATTGGTGTCGATTCCAGACAACCTAGTTGCCTTTTCATTGCCGCCAACTGCATAGAAGTATCGTCCTACCGTGGTCTTAGAAGATATGTAACTGTAGATACCAATTACCACTGCAACCCAGATAAGAGCGGCTGGAATTCCTTTGTATTGAGACAGTTTAAACATGAAAATCAGAACCACCAAACTGATAATTCCCATCTTGACAATTAGTCCATTTAGGGAGTCTACTCGATACCCTTTCTTTTTCTTCTTATTGCGGCTTGAAAGTTCAACAAATATATAAGCCAGACAGGCAATAATACCGACTAGAAAACAGGTTAGGTTAAATCCTTCCATTCCAAAAAAGTCAGGAACATATGTGTTAAACAGATTCAAAAAAGGATCCGGAATGGGAGAAAGGGTCATTCCTTTTAGAACCACATTTGACAGTCCCCGGAACATGAGCATCCCTGCCAGTGTTACAATAAAAGGAGGTATCCGTACATAGGCAATCCAGAATCCCTGCCACGCACCTGCGAGTATCCCCACAACTACCATAGACAGGAGACTGAGATAAGGATTCATGCCCAATTTTATCATTAAACTTCCGCCAATTGCTCCTACAAAACAGACCAATGACCCTACGGATAAATCAATGTTTCCTCCTGTCAGAATGCAAAAGAGCATACCAGTTGCCAATATGAACACATAAGCATTCTGTGCGATTAAGTTATTGACATTCTGGGGCAAGAGCATCTTTCCACCGGTATTAACTGTAAATAGAATGACGACCACAGCCAGAACGATTACCATGGTATATTTTTTTATGCCTTCTGATATTTTCATCTTATTTTCCATCTTCTACTCTCCTTTATCTGATTTTAAGATGCATGCCATGATTTTTTCCTGGGTTGCTTCCCCAGCGTCTAATTCACCTGCAATCTGACCTTCGTTCATGATATAAATTCGATCTGACATTCCAAGAACCTCAGGCAGTTCCGAGGAAATCATGATTACAGATTTTCCTTCGGCCGCCAGTCGGTTGATGATACAATAGATCTCATATTTTGCACCTACATCAATTCCTCTCGTCGGTTCATCTAAAATCAGGATATCCGGCTCTGCAAACATCCATTTTGCCAGGAGAACCTTTTGTTGGTTTCCTCCGCTTAAGTTCCCTACATTCTGTTCTACGGATGGGCATTTGGTCTTTAATTTATCCCGGTATTCTTCCGCTATATTTATTTCTTTATCTTTGTCAATAATAGAGTGGCTGCTGATTGCCTGCAGATTGGCAATTGTGGTGTTGGTCTTAATTGGCATTTCAAGAATTAAGCCATTGCTCTTTCTATCTTCGGTTACATAGGCCAGTTTATGACGAATGGCATCTCTTACCGTATGAAGTGTAACCTCTTTTCCATGAATTTTAAGGGTTCCAGATACGTTGGTTCCGTAGCTTTTTCCAAAAATACTCATCGCAAGCTCGGTTCTCCCTGCTCCCATCAGTCCGCAGATCCCCACTACTTCTCCTTTTTTTATGTAAAAGGACACGTCGTTGACAACCTTCCGTTCCATATAAAGGGGGTGATAGGCATTCCAGTGATCAACTTCCATGGCTTTTTCCCCTATGGTTACGTTTTCCCGCTTGGGGAAGCGATCCACTAGTTCTCTGCCTACCATTCCTTTGATAATCCGGTCTTCTGTAATCTTATCTGTTTTCCGATCCAGCGTCTCTATGGTTGAGCCGTCACGGACGACTGTAATCTTATCCGCTACATAGGCAATTTCATTCAATTTGTGAGAAATTATAATAGAGGTCATACCCTCCTTTTTAAATTTTAACAAAAGCTCTAAAAGTGCTTTGGAATCATCTTCGTTTAAGGATGCGGTAGGTTCATCCAGAATCAGCAGTCTGGCCCGTTTTGCCAGAGCTTTTGCAATCTCCACAAGCTGCTGTTTTCCTACTCCTATGTCTTTAATCCTGGTTTGGGAAGATTCTAACAATCCTACTGTCTTTAAATACCGGTCTGCCTCCCCATAGGTTTCATTCCAATTGATCGCATATTTCTTTCCTTTTTCATTTCCTAAATACATATTTTCTGCAATGGTCATATAAGGAACCAGTGCCAGTTCTTGATGTATGATTACGATTCCTTTTTCTTCGCTATCCCCAATATGATTGAATTTGCAGATTTCTCCGTTGTATATAATGTCTCCCTCATAGGAACCATAGGGATATATGCCGCTTAATACATTCATCAATGTGGACTTGCCCGCTCCGTTTTCTCCTACCAGAGCGTGTATCTCACCTTCTTCTACTTGAAGGTTTACATGATCCAGTGCCTTAACGCCTGGAAATGTCTTGGTGATGTCTTTCATTTCCAACAGTATTTTTGCCAAGAATACCCCTCCTTGCTGTTATTTACAAGGACGGCTTTAAAAGCCGTCCCATAAAATTTGTTTGATTACTTTAACTGGTCCTCTGTATAGTAGCCAGAAGTAATGAGCATGTCTTTGTAATTGTCCTGCGTTACTACAACCGGATCACACAGGTAAGTAGGAATGACTTCAGTTCCGTTATCATAAGACTGGGTATCATTGATTTCAGCTTCCCCCCCTTGCATAACGGAATCTACCATCTTGACTACCTGAGTAGCCAGAGTACGGGTGTCTTTGAATACACTCATTGCCTGTTTGCCTGCAATCACATTTTTAACATTTGCAATGTCACAGTCCTGACCAGTAATAATGGGGTAATTCCCCGTATAAGACGAAGCCAGTGCATTTTCAACTCCAAGTGCGGTTGAGTCATTGGAACAAAGAACGGCATCTAATACAGTTCCATCGGAATAGTTTCCAGCGATAACAGTATCCATACGGTTCTGTGCTTTTTCGGAATCCCATTTTTCCGTTGCAACCTGTTCAAAGGAAGTCTGCCCGGATTTTACAACCAATTTTCCATCGTCAATGTATTTCTGAAGCACATCCATTGCACCGCCAAAGAAGAAATTACAATTATTATCTGCTGGGTCTCCAGTGAAAAGTTCAATGTTCTTTGGATCAGATGCAGATTCAAGTCCCAATGCTTCTACCAGATATTCTCCCTGCTTTTGACCCACCTTATAGTTATCAAACGTTGCATAATAGGTAACTGCATCGGTATTCATGATTAATCGGTCATAGGCAATAACAGGAATCCCCATCTCCTTTGCCTGCGACAGCGGCTCTCCCAAAGAACTTCCATCAATGGATGCGATCACCAGCATGTTGCAGCCATTGGAGATCATGTTTTCAATCTGGGAAACCTGGGTCTGGACATCATTGCTTGCAAACTGCAAATCTACGGTGTAACCAGCAGCTTCCAGTTCCTTTTTCATGTTTGCGCCATCCTGATTCCATCTCTGTAAATCTTTGGTTGGCATCGCAACCCCGATCAGAGCATCTTTTTTGGGTCCTTCGGTTTTTGCTTCCTCTGCCTTTGTATCCTCTGCTTTTGCTGTTGTTGTCTGAGATTCACTGTCTTTTGGGGTTGAACTTGCTGAACTTCCACAACCCGCTAATAGACCAGCGGTCATTGCCAGAGACATGGCAACTGCTACAATCTTTCTTTTCATGTTACTTCCTCCTCCAATACTTGTTTTTGATAATTTGATTGTAGCATGGGCGTATCAGCACTTGTTTGTGAACCAATAGCATATTTAAGCGACACAAAAAAAAGCCCTGAGGGATCAGGACTTTTTAGAAACAATATTATGCTATTTCCTTTTTACATTGAGATAAACGTCTTCTCTGGCGTGAAATCCCCCTTTGATAATAACAGAATCCATATTATCTTTGGTTACCGCCACTGGTTTTAGTTCCAAACTTGGGACATCATACGTTCCATCTGAGATGGTCTTTGAGACCCCTTCTAGGGGTTTTCCTTTCCCCAACTTAACCGCATATTCTGCTGCCAGTCTGGCTTCTTCTTCTACGGATTTAAATGCAGTCATATTCTGGGTTCCCTCTACGATTCTCTGACATGCAATCAGATCCCCATCTTGCCCCACCAGACAGACTTTTCCTGCCATCTGATCTTCGGAGAGAGCACGAAAAACCTGAGTCGCGAGGTCATCGTTTCCGCACATGATCCCTTTTACATCGGGATAGATCTTTAAGGCTTCCTTTGCATAATCATATGCTTGTTCTGCAAGCCATTCCTCACAATTGTTTTCATAGATAACCTGTATGTTTGTTCCTTGTATGGCAGAGTCAAATCCTTCCCGGACCATTGCCACATTGTGATCGGTTTGGGGACCCTGGATCATAAAGATCTTTCCCCCATCATTCATGTTCCTTAAAAGACTTTCCCCCATAAGCCTTCCTACTTCCCTGTTATCAAAGGATATATACATATCGCAGTCAGCATTTTGAATCAGGCGGTCATAGCACATGGTCTTAATTCCTGCATCCTTTGCCTTTTTCATCACATCGGATAAGGCTTCACAGTCTCCTGCCACTACAACGATCACATCCATTTGTTTTTTGATAAAATACTGGATCTGCTCAATCTGTTCCTCCACATCCCCATTGGCATTTTGCACATTCACCTCTGCCCCCATTTCTTTTGCGGCAGACGTAAATACATCCCGGTCCCGAATCCAACGTTCAATTACAAACGAATCAATGCTAAGACCGATCTGCAAGGGACTATCTTCCTTTACAGAATGAACCTCCTCCCCTTTTTCTGCTTCCGTCTCTGACTGCATGTTTGCACACCCACTACTAAACAAACAGCAAAGCACCACCACAAGAATACTCCCTCTCCATCGTTTCATAACGTTTCCCTCTCCCTGTATTCGCTTGGCGTCATCCCTTCATATTTCTTGAAAATCCGGCTGAAATAATTTGGATCACTGTAGCCGGACATCACACAGACTTCTTTGATACTGTATCTGGGATCTTCCAACAATTGTCTGCCATGCTTAATTCTGGTTCTGGTTACATACTCTATGAAATTTTCACCTACCTCCTGTTTGAACAATTTGCTGAAATAATAAGGACTGATATCCACCATTTTTGAGACTTCATCAAGGGATAGATCTTTTGCGTAGTTTTCATCAATATACCCCTTGACCCTAGAGACTACATTCTCATATTCCCTCTCTCTGGCCGTACTGATGTTTTCGCATAAAACCCTTGTTTTATCCAAAAACCATCGTCGTAATCCTTCTAGGTCCGGTGCCGCTTTCAACTCGTTTAAATAGTTTTCCCGGTATCGGAACCCATATCGTACATTCCCTGCTTCAAATGCTCGACGTTCCAGCCGCATTACAAGCTCTAGTATCTTTACCTCGATGTTGTCTCTTACTCCTTCACCATGAACCATCATCCAGTCAAAAAACTCATTGGCACAAGACAAAGCCCCTTCTCTGTCGGCACGCATTCCTCTTTTTAAATACTGGTTTTCTAACTCAAGAGGATATTCTCCATCGTATTCTGCCACCGCAGGAATATCCGTAATATGAACCACATGACTATCGCTTTCCCGTAAGGATTTTAATGCTTCTTTGTAAGAATCGCGAATCTGTGTCAGAGGCTTTACTGCCCCAATGCCTCCTCTGCATTTGATGTCAATGCTTTGTTCCAGCTTATAAATCATATTTCTGGTTCTTGTTATGACTTCTACTCTCTTTTCATAATTCATTTTTTCCAGTGCATAGGGAAGAAACAAAACCAGACGGTTTCCCATAGCTGGACCAATGATACACTCGAAGTAATCTTTGACCACTTCCCGGAACATAGCGTAATATTTATTAACACGCACACTGACCCCAATGGCATTGGTCATGGTCCCTCCTTCAAAGCTGTCTCCAAACTCCAATACGCTCATAAATCCATAGGGCATGTTTAGATCCAGCAAATCTACATAATCCGTATGGGAAACATCCGAATCGTCCTGCAGCACATTGTAGATAAATCCACTTTCAATCATGGGAACTACAATCTCTAACTTCTCTTTGATTCTTAAGTCATCGCTTAATTTCTTCCTTGCATCTTCGACTTGATGCATCGCTTTTACACAGACATCAAGGATTTTCTTTTTGTTTACTGGCTTCATCATAAATTCCATCACCCCAAGATTAACTGCTTCTTGGGCATAAGAAAATTTATCAAAGGCAGTAATGATAATAAATACAATGGATGGGTTAAATTTACGTACTTCTTTGATTGCCTGAATTCCATTGAGCCCTGGCATTTGTATGTCTACAAATGCAATATCGGGACGAAACGAGCCTGCCTGTTCCACCACGGCTCTGCCTGTCTTTACACAGCTGATCTCACATTCACTTCCAAAGTTTGATTTAATTATACTTCGTATGGATTCTAGCATAATCCCTTCATCGTCAGCAACCAGTATCCGAAACATTACTATCTCCCCCTTTTTTCGGAATTCGCAAAACCACACGGGTCCCACGGTTATTTCCCTCACTAAATATTCGGAAAATATGTTCGCTGTTATAGTATAAGGTCAAACGAGACCTCACATTAGTCAACCCAATTCCGGTCGAATTTAAATTCTTTCTGGTTTGGTTCCCATTGTTGATCTGCATTAGTTTTTCTTCGTCTATCCCAATTCCATTGTCTTCAATGCAGATCTCTATAATCTCATGTAAATTTCTTACGGTTAGACGAATGGTTCCCTGCCACTCTATATCCCGGATTCCGTGAGTTACTGCATTTTCAACCAATGGCTGCAGAATCATACTGGGCACGGAAAATTCCATTGCCTGTTCATCAATCCTAGATTCATAATGAATATCACCGGCAAACCGGACATTTAAAATATAGATATAGTTTTCCACCGTTTCCACTTCTTCCCGTATCGTGGCATCTTCCAATCCTTTTTTTACATTATAACGAAAAAAATCTGCCATCCGCTCCATGAAAATCGAAGTTTTTTCAGCATCCTCCATCATGGCAAGTTGAACCCCTGCATTTAATGAATTAAACAAAAAGTGAGGATTAATCTGGGACTGAAGGTATTTTAACTGTGCCTCTTTTAGATGATTCTCCATCAAAAGTTCCCGTTCCTTCATCACTTGCTCTTTTTCTGCACTTTCCTTTATTTTATTCACATACTCAGCCAAACTATCCACCATCTGGTTAAACGTTGCGGTCACGATCCCCAGTTCATCCCCCGTACGAATCGAAGGCACTTTGACGTTAAAGTTCCCCTGCCCTACAAGTTTAGCCGTCTCTGCCAGATTGGTGAGGGGCGTCACGATGTCTTTCGTCATCATGATCATAACCGTCAGACTGATGATCATCACGATCACAAGAATCACGGAACTTATGATTTCCAAATACTGCAGCGCTGCTTGCAGGGTCTGGTAACTGGCTGAATTGTTCTTAAACTGCTTGCTGTTTAACACAGAAATGTCATGGTTTATAAACTGAAATATCCTTAATGCCGATTCATAGGAGCTTTTATATTTTTCCACATTCTGACCCCGTTTTGACTGAACCGCTTCTTCTGTGATCATAAGATAGCCATTTGACATGTTGCGGATGTTTTTCTCCAGAATCTGGATTTCATTGTCCGTCACCGATTGATTTAGTCCTTCTAACAGTTTTTTATAATCCTGTTCCGACCGATAGTAGTTTTTTAGAGATTCTGAGTCTTTTACCTGCAAGTACTTGTAAATATAATTTTGTACATTGGTTAAAGCATCGGATAATTCATTTAAGTTTACGTTGCTCATATAGACGGAATTCATTCGTTCCACCATCTGATTGATCTGTGCATAAATAAACAGGTTACAAGCAAACAAAACGACCGCAGTAACTGCAATTTCTAAAAATAATTTACGGGAAATCGGAAGATTATCCCAGAAGCATTTCCAATTAATTTTCATAGACACTCCGTTGATTCTGAATAAAATTAAGTGCATTGTCCTTGGTTACAAACTCCAAATCTACACTATAAAATGAATTGGTTCGCCCATCTTTCATACATTCCGTTAATGCCTGAACGCTGTACCTCCCCAACTGTCTGGTATCAATGCAAAGTGTCATTGCCATGGTTCCCTTTCTGACCGCATCTAGAGTTGCTTTTGATTTATAATAACCGATAACCTGAGTTCTTCCCACACAGTTATAATCAATAACCGCCTGATAAACGGCCTCCGTATCCACCTCGTCCATACAAAGTATAATATCCGGGGGGCCTTCTGCATTCTGAAATAGGTCCCGCACAATTTCCTCTGATTCAAAGGCACGTCCGGAGGGTATTTTTATCACTTCTGATTTAATTCTTCCTTGTGTCTCTTTGGATGTAACCATACGGTTATTGATCTGATTATAGATCTGGGACTGACTGCTGAAGATGGAATTATCATGAAGAAGCATCATCACCCTGGCATGGTCACGATTCTTAGAAAGTATGTTAAGAATCTGGTTGCCGTACGAAAGTCCTAACTCATAGGAATTGATTCCGATATAACTTTTGCGTTTTGTCGTAGGAGCATCGTTTAATAAAGTCACAACCGGAATCCCCTGATCCGTTGCCTCATTGATCCGCTGTTCTAAACTAGGCTCTCCTGTAAATTCCAAAAGTATTCCATCCACCCTTGCGGCAATGCTCATATCCATAAAATCAACCGCGTTATATTCAGAAGATTGATTCCTGCCTTTTAATTCCACATATGCATCGTTTCGAGCTGCTTCTTTTCGAACACTTTCATATACATCGTTCCAAAATTGAGAATCCAGATCGTCAATAATCATAACATAATGATATTGATACGTCTGAGCGTTTTCTGCATGTTCCACCCCACTCCGTTTTAACACGTAACTATAAAAGGTAGAAGTCAACATGGTAAGGAATACAATCCCCAGCAATCCAAACACCACCAGAATTAAAAGGTTTTTTTTGTCATTTTCCATAATTCGCCTCTTTTTTTCTATGCTATCCCTATTATACTAAATCATTAAGCAAAACAAAAGCAGGATAAATTTGTGATGAGTTAGCATTTTTTTGCGATCAAACAAAAAAACCGGGTTTCCCCGGTTTTTTCAGATTCTACTTTTACACTTCTATTTCATTTTTCTTCCAATAGGAACGATTCATGGTCAAACATTTGATTAATCTTTTCGGTAGTTTCCGGTACCGTTTTCCCAGTAAATAGCCCAAATATTTAAATCCACTCTTTGCAATCAAGCCTGGTATGAGCCATGGCTTTTTCTCGTGGATCAACCAGCCACATGTCTTTTTCACCAAGCAGATTCCCTCACGCTCGGATTGGATTCCCAAAAACACTTCGGAATGATCGGCCTGTGAGACCCCTAAATCAAAGTTTCGTTTTAACTGGGCCAGACAACCATAATTATGAGAATGGATCACTCTGGCCTCTGCCACATAAGCAATGGCCTCTTTCCGGTACCGCACTGCATTGCCTGCATAGATCATATCCTCATTGAATATGGTTCTGTTAATAAAACCGCCCGCTTTTACAAAGGCCACTCGGTCATAGGCACAGCAAACGTTGGAAGAAAAGAAGGTCTTGATCCCCAGTTCTTTAAGGTCTGCACCTGTTTTAACCCTGCTTACTGCCGGATAATTAAAAGATCTGGTGAAGCGTTCAGTTAACCCACAATCCGGGTTTGGAAGTTGTCTTGCATATGCTGCCACTACTCTCTCTCCATCTTTTCCCGTCTGTTGAAAGGCTTGAACCAGGAAGTGGATCAGTTCTCGGTTTGCAGGCACCGCATCATCTGTCATGAACACCATAATGTCTGCTTCAGAATGAGCAGCCCCTTTATTTCTAGTCCCACCATGATCAAATTCCTCTTTCGTCACATGATGCACCTCAAGATTAGAAATTCCTTGGTATTCCTCCTGATCCCAATAAGATTTCTCTGTATTCATAAGAATGATTTTCCGAATGGGATAGGTTTGCTCCCCAAGCCGGATCAGGAGACGTTTAAAAACATGATCCGGATGGTAGACCGGAATGATTACATCCACTGTTTTGTTTTCATTTTCTATGTTTTCCAACTGATTATCCTCAACTTTCCATCAATAGCGCAGACATGCCGTCGAACAAATCCGAATCAGGGCATAAATGCTTACAAAACATTCTAGATACCAGGCACTTTTTCTTAAGTCTGCCAAAATGACGAGACGTTTATCAAATACGGTAATTAATAAAAGTGGCAGGAGTGGAATAAAATAACGTCCCTGAACCCCTGTGATATAAGTCAAATCCCTGGGCGTCCATCCAAGAAACATGGAAGTAAGAACTAGACCTGCACTTAAAAACACCAACAATAATAGGTAACATTTCTGCCTACCTGTGATGGGAACCGTCTCCTCTTCTCGTCTTACCACGCTGACAAATAACACGTACCACAAAATAGTAAGGCAAAAGGGAGGAACGGTCAGATTGGGATCCAAATTCCCCAAAAAGCCTCCCAGCATGGTGACCAGATAGTAATCAAACTGCGTAACCAGCGTTTCATAATATACTCCAATCACTTCATAGGGATATTTCCATACGTCAGATAAGGTATATCCAGCCGCCTGATTCCAGCCCACATAGCTTTCGGTCGCCCCTGCCCAGGCCGATAGCACCAGATGATTCACCAAAAATACGGCAAGGAATACAACTGTGATGACACTAAGCACAGACAGAATATAATGCTTTTTTGATTTAAATTTAGAAACTGGAATCAAAAGGCAGATTCCTGCTGCCGGAAGATATACGATCTTACCTGGTTCCAAAAGAATCAGCAAAAGAGTCAGGATCAAAACATCTTTGGTGGATACTTCTTTTTTTTCATAAGCCAAATAAAAACACCAGGACAAAAGCACCAGGGATAAACCGATAAACGCTGCATCATAGGAAAAAGATGCCGCCAGATGAAGGGACATAGGCAGACAAGACACTGCCATAATTAACTCTTTTTTAAAAGGCATAAGACGATAAGAGAGGCAAGCCATGGAAACAAATGCCAACAGATTCATAAGTCTTCCAAGATAAACCAAAGGGACATAACCAAGGTTTAATAGCCTTGCCACGGTAATTCCAAGTGCCTGGGGAAGATACACAACCGGAGTAGTATTAACGGGAATTTCTTCTCGAACGGTAACGGACTGGCTGTGATCCATAGAGAACAACTCCGTCAAAATACGTTCATACGTGACCTGCCCCGGCTGATTGGAGAGGAAAGAACTGTCATCCCCACTTCGAACCAGTACATTGGCGCCTCGTTTGATTCTTTCCTTTTCTTTTACTCCTGCTTGCTTTGCATATTCCTCATCTGCTACTGGCTGTTTTCCCATGATCTGACTGGAAAGCCGATACGCACTCACAAAATGAGCCGCTTCATCGGGAGCGGAAAAAGGGGTCAGTACAAATAGATAAAAAAGACCCATCCCCACCATTGCCACTGCAAACAGCCAGAGGGAAAAACTTTCTTTTATCCACAAAAAGAAGCCAAGAAATAAAAGAAATCCACAACCTGCCACAAGAATCCACCAATAAAAACGCCGAACTGCTTCAAACTCTGGGGAAGGAATCCCAATAATGGTTTTTTTGTACGTGCGGACAAATAAAAAGAGTAAAAGAAGAATGGTGCCAACCGTAAGCCACAAGCCTTTTTTAATTGGAATCTGCTTCACTTTTTTTCTCCTCCTTCCCTTTCTCCACCTCTTTATCCAGCGCCAGCATCTGAATCAACTCCGTCACTCTCCGCTCCAACTGGGATATCTTAATGGATTGGAAAAATACTTTGGATAATAGAATGAAAATCATAAAAGCAAAAATAAAATTGGCAGTGGAATAAGTCCCTACGATACGAGAGATAAAATCCGCCACTCGGGGAAATATGCTAAAAACCACCAAGAGCAGAGAAAACATCACCCAGAAGATAGAATCTTCAATCTTCATCTTTGAATGACGGATTCTTTTTAACACATAGCATGTAAGTAATATGGATACACTGATCAGCACGCAGCGAAGTAAAACTGTCATATCACGTTCTCCCTTCCTTTATCCTCTGTTTCGTATGCGGAAGCTTTGTACAAACAAGATGGAAAACATCATCTTTCCCATGTAACGTGCCGCATTCAATGGGTTTAAATAACTTTCTCCAAGAAGCCTTTCATCCATAACCACAGGAATCTCTGCTACATCTGCTCCCTGTCTGATTAAATAAGATATGGTATCCGGCTCTGGTCCATAGTTTAAACCATCTGCAAATTCTTTAATCATCTTCCGATTAAACATGCGCATTCCTGATGTGGGATCTTTTACTCTCACCCCTGTGGTAAACCAGATCGCAAGGCTAAGCAGCCTGCTGCCAAGCATTCTTATAGAACGTGGCTTTTTCTCTGTTAAGAAGCGAGACCCGATCACAATATCATATCCTTCATCCATCTTCTCTTTCATCGGAAGAATGAATTCTGGCCTGTGTTGTCCGTCTCCGTCAAACTGGATGGCGTACGCATACCCTTTGCGGTGTGCATATTTTAATCCAGTTTGAAACGCACCGGCTAGCCCTAAGTTCATTGGTAAATCAATGATCTTCCAACCATGCTCTCTACAAATTTTAGCCGTATGATCGGTAGATCCGTCATTTATAATCACATAATCATACATCGGGTAGTTTTCGATCACTTCCCCTACCACCCGTTCGATATTCAATGCTTCGTTATAAGCAGGTATGACTACCAGCACCCGTTCCTTCATTCCCACTGGTTCCTCCGTTTCTTTTCTTCCGTCACAAATACCTTTCCTGCCTGATATACAAAACATAGCATCAAAAGCAGCATTTCAATCAGATAGGAACATGCCCCTCCATTGATTCCTCCTACTTTTACAAACCAGTAGGATAGAAAAAAGGATGCGATGCAAACCGGAACATAGCCAAGAAAGATAAGTTTTTGTTTCTTCATAATAACAAGTACATAATAGAAGAGATTCATAACCGCAAAGAACCCCCCTCCCAGAATAATGGCCAAAAGTCCAGTGCGGTATGGCATAAGCTCTACATTGGAGATTGCCCCAAGGACCGGTGCCCCGAGAAACCATGCCCCGATTAAGGCAATCACAGTCAGTCCTATGATAATGCTGGTTAACCGTTGTAACATCTGTTTGAATTTTGGAAAATTTTTCTCCTCCCACAAGGCGGAGAGCCGGGTCAAAAATGGACGTATTACAAAATTGGCCGCCAGGTTAATGATCGAAGTCGGCATGAAAATAGCTACAAATACCGCATTGTCTGTGGAGGTCATCTGGGCATCCACGGCATATTTTGCCATGGCAAAGATAAGCCCATCAAGAAACACAGATAAGAACAACAAAAAGCCATCGTGTAAGATGTTCCATTGCTTATTTTGTGTACGAGAATACTGAATCTTTGTAAGGGTAAGAGAGATTTTCCGGTCAAACAAAAAAATTCCTGCGCCCTGAGAAAGAACTGCTACCGCACTGGAAAAAACCAGATTCCTTGTCACTGCCAGCGTTCCCAAGAAACAAACTACCGATAAAAGGGTCCGCAAGGCCATTGCTTGTCCGGTTAAATAAAGCTTCCCCACTCGTTGAAATTCCGATTCATAGACATCTGCGTATCCATCAAGGACTTTATATAAAACCATCAAAAACACCACCAGTCCTTTTTCCACGGTATAACCGGAGGGTGACACGTAAAACTGGTAGAGCAGATATCCGATTCCAAACAATACGGCACCCGTACAGGTAATCAGACGTGCCAGCCGGTATTCACCGAAGGTATAGGTTCCCCTTATGTCTGTGCTCTGCAGCGGTCTCATACCAAAATAGGCCACCAGAAACATCTGCTGTCCGAAGGTGCTGAAAGCAAAGCCAAAGATTCCTCCCTGACTTGTTCCCACCAGATGGTTGACCAAGGCTGTTAATAGCATGCTAGAGCCTGCATAGATCAGGCTTCCTATCATGTTCCATGCCATGTTTTTTCGTTCCATTTTTATTCCTCTGTTTCCTGTTTCGTGTTTCTATATTCTACAATATCCCCTTTAAAATGTAAACCAGAACTACCCACTACCGTTTCAGTATCCCTGCGGTACGGCACAGGTAGAAAAAGCTTTCGATTTTAAAAAGCCAAGATAGACCCACATAGGATACGACTCCCACGAAGATCTGAACGACAAGCGTAAGTAACGTTCCTTCTATTAAAAACTGTACCCCATAGACCAGTGCACACATGATGGCTGACAAGATAAAAGATGGGAATACATCCCTCCATTGTTCTAAAAAGCTATAATTTAACAACTTTTTATTGGGATAGGAATTGATAAATGTACAGATAAAGTCGGTAACCGCACGTAACGCCACCATGGTATAGATCCCAAATGGGATGCTTATTATAAGAGCGGCCACACTGACTGCCTTTTTAATTACTTCCAGTTTTAAAAATATCTCGCTACGCCCCAGTGCGTTTATAGCCTGTAGGTTTGCCACATGGAGAGGCCAGGTAGCATACGCCACACAAAGCAGGCGGAGCATAGGAACGCAGGGCAGATACTGATCGGTCAATAGAAGCTTCACCATGGGTTCTGCGACTGCAATTAGCCCTGCCATCATAGGAAATACCAGATAAGAGCTTGTGGTAATGGATCTTCTCACCATATTTCTCACCCGATTCCGATCGGTCTGATAGGCAGAAAATGCTGGAAGCATAACGGACTGGATCGCCGCACCTAAGTTATTGGCAATCAAAGCTGGAAACTGGTTCCCTCTTGAGTATTGCCCCATCATATCCGTATTATATATTTTTCCGATCACAAGTCCATAAACATTGGTAAAAATCGTATCAATCAGACCCGATAACAGGATCTTCCAGCCATAAGAAAAAAGTTCTCCTGCCTTTTTCGCAGAAAACAAAAATCTGGGAATCCAAGTCCTTTGAAAATGAAGCAAAACCATGAGAAACAGGCTGTAAAAAAACTGCTGCATAACAAGAGACCACAACCCATACCCCTTTACCGCCAGTCCCACACCGATGAAGCCAGAACCAAGCGCTGCAAACAAACTGGCAATGCATAATTTGCGAAACTCCATATTCCTTGCAGCGGATGCAGATTGAACGGAAATGGCTGCTCCAAAAAACAAGGTAATCGCCATGACCCGAATCGCCGGTTGAAACACTGGTTGTCCATAAAAAGACGCAATCAGAGGTGCAGACAGAAAAAGCAGTGCATAAAGCACCGCTGCGATGGCAGCACTCATGAAAAAAGCAGAGGAATAGTCTGCTTCCTCTACATGAGGCTTCTGAATTAGAGAGGTGTTAAATCCACTCTGTACGAATACATTTCCTATGGTAATAAATATCATAATCAGCATGACTTCCCCAGACTCCGCTGGTGTCAGCATACGGGCAAGAAGGACGGAAACCAGAAACTGAATCCCTTGAGTTCCCCCATTTTCCATGACTTTCCAGAACAGGCCAGAAAGCACTTTTTCTTTTATATTTTCCTGATACATACTAGGTTTTCTCCTCGTATTTCCAATTGACATTTCCGCCTTATTGTACTATATTACCCAGTAAATGTAAATCGTATATAGCATTTTAGATTTGTTTGTGATAAAGTGTTATGGAATATAGTATTTATTACATAAATTCAGGAGGTTTTAAATTATGCGAAAACTGACACGCGGCCTGATGGCATTTTGTTTCACGGCTGCTCTTGTCCTGGGACAGGCTTCTTTTTCCTTTGCAAAAGAGTCTTTCGGACCGGGCTTCAAGAATGGCGTCCCAATTAGTGAGTCTGACAACCAGAAAGAAGATGGCAAGTCGACGGGGAATGTCACTACAGAAGAAGCAGAAACCGCTTTGGCAAATGCCGGCATAGACATGGAACAGGAAGGAGACGCCGGCGGCGAAGATGGTGTTGTCGATGAAGCGGAGAAAGCCGCTCAGGAAGCATTAAAAGCCAATACCCCCCGGCTCCAGACTACGGTTATGGTAGGTGACAGTAACTGGTCCCAGCCATTTGTAAATGATGCATGGATAACAAATAACGGCGAGGGGTTCCACGGTATGTCCACGTTTTTAACGAACATTGTAGGAAACGTATTATACCGGAGCTATACAGCAAGCACCGGTTGGTCTCCCTGGGTGATGAACGGTCAGCAAACCACCAATTACCCCAATGATATTAACATCGAGGCGATACAGATGCGGTTTTCTGGATATGTAAACAACCGCTTTGATCTCTACTACTCGGCGAAGCTTGAGGATGGAACCGTCACAGACTGGGCTAAGAACGGAGCCAGCGCAGGAACCATGGGAACGGGACATTACATAACAGAATTTCGTATGGCATTTTTTGCAAAGAATACTCAATTTCCATATGCAATGGAAACACCACTTATTTCTGCTGGTCCCGACGGAATGCAGCAGATTGACGGTTCGCTCCGGTATTATAACGGCGACGGAACCGCTTTTACTGGCTGGGCATGGGATGGAAACCAGAGGTATTATTTTGTTGATTCCAATCCAGTTACTGGTTGGCAGTATATCGACGGATACAAATACTACTTTGATGAAACGGGTCGTCTCCTTTCCGACTTAGAACCAATCCTAGGAAACAAAGGACCATTTTTAATCCAAATCAACAAACAGATGAACACCATGACCGTTTATGGCAAAGACGGACAGAACGGGTTTATCATTCCAGTAAAGACGTTTTTGACTTCCACAGGATCAGATACTCCACTTGGTACCTATCAGACACCAATCAAATACCGCTGGAGAGATATGAATCACGGAATTTACACCCAGTATGCAACAAGGGTTTATAAAGGGTTTTTGATCCATTCCATTCTTTACAGCAAACCAGATAATAAAACACTAGATCCAACGACCTATAATTATTTAAGCATCGCCGAATCGGCCGGATGCATCCGACTGCTGACCCGAGATGCCAAATGGATCTACGATCATTGTGCCATCGGAACTACCGTAAATATTTATGAATCACCTGTTCCAGGACCCTTTGAACGTCCTGCCATTGAACAGATTATACCGGAGACTCAGACTTGGGATCCAACCGATCCCAACGTAGTACAGTAAGTTTTTGTCATTGATTTCTCCGAAAGACAGGGAAGTATCTGGCGTATGCCGATCTTTTCCTGTCTTTTATTTTTGACCTGTGTATTTTTCTCTCATCCACTGGTAGAGAAGCGGTGTCCGACACTCAAGGAAAATCAATGCCCGGGTTGTTCGATCCAGCTCTTTATAAAAAGTTCTAAATTCCCGTTTATAGATTTCTTTAAATTGTCTTGTGTTGACCATGGTCTGATAGTAAGTTCTTAAAGATGCACTTCTTACCGCTCTATGGAACCGTCCCTTTGTGGCAGAATCAAACTCCTTATAGACACGTTTCATCCGTTCATAGTAAGTCTTCTGTTTTCTGGCATAATCTCCACTTTTACCTGATACGGTCCAAGAACCAGCCACCCCTACCCGATATGCACTCATGGGCTCATCAAAATAGTAACCATACCCTTTTTCTGCTGCCATCAACTGGATCGGAGTATCTCCCACGGGGCAATCCACATAGTAATCTGGTAGTTCTTTTACAAGGCTTAAAGGGAAAGCCATGGAGGACATGGCATATCCAGATGTTTTGTCAATCATCTCTTGCGGAGTAATCTTTCTGCTGTTTGTGTAAGGTCTCATCTGCTTTTTGGTGAAAGCCTTTCCTACCAGATGGATCGCTGCACTATGGATACAAAGTGTACAATCTTTATTTGCCTCCATATAATCTACCTGCTTTTGCAGCTTATAAGGAGAGACAAAATAATCATCTCCATCGCACATAAAGATATATTTTCCACTGGCTCTTGGAAAATTAAACGCACCACTGATGTTATCAATGCCCTGGGAATACTGGTTTTCCGTCTGGATAAGTGGTTTGATTTTACCTGGGTATTTTGCTGCATACTCCCTTATGATCTCACTGGTTCCATCGGTGGATGCATCGTCATGAACCAATATTTCATAATCAAAATCTGTTTTCTGCATGAGAAAGCTATCCAGTGCCTGTCTGATGTATGAGGCATGGTTATAGGTCACACAATTGATACTTGCTAACATAGGGTTCTCCCATTCATTCTCTTTGTTATATATTCTTCATACTTCCTTGCAATATACAGCTCCACTTTCTCCCCTGCTACGTCTATGGTATCTTCGGTGAAGCATCGAATATGGTTTGAAATACAGTCATATCCTGCCATACAGGAAAATTCCACTCCTCCAGAAAAGCGAGGATTGCACTCTAGAAAGTGAACGGTTTTATCTTCTGTTTCTATGAATTCAAAGTTAACGCACCCTCTAATCTGTAACACCTGGGCAATTTTTTCACATTCCGCTTCCAGTTGGGGGGCAGAAAAGACAAACACTGAAGTGCCTGCGCCACTTGCTGTTCGAAGAAGTTCTCTTCTACCTATCGTCACTGTGGTGTTGGACTCTTCTTGCCTGACCACATCCACAGTGAGAATGCTTCCCTTTAGAAATGGTTGTTTTACATATTGATCCAGATCTTTCCCTTTGACCCACTGGTCATATTCTTCCTGTGTGTTAAGGTAGAAAAGTCCCTGGCTGCTTCTTCCATTGTAGGGCTTAATTACCATGGGAAAAGAAATTTCTTCTCCTGCGCTTTCATTAAGACGGATCGTAGGAATGGGATTACCAACCCCTTGTTCCCTTAAGACTTGATACAAACTTCTTTTATCTCTACAGACCTCTATGGTTTCTTTTTTAGAAAGGCACAGTAAAACACCTTGTTTTTCTAAGAATTCCCGGTTCCGATTCCACACATCCACTTCTACATCCGTTAGTACCAGCAGCCCATCGGCTTTCTCTTTTTCACAGAGAGAAAGGACCGCTTCCACGTATTTGGCCTCATCCGTGGCATAAGGAACCTGATAAAAGGAATCCACATTCATAGAATCTGCAATCCACTCTCTGGGATAGATGTCACAGCCAATTACCCGAATCCCCATATTTTTTAAATTTTTTATTACTACATCGGCTGAAAATGATCCAATGGCCGTCACCACTACTGTATTCATATCTATCTCTCCTTATCTGGCTCCTACTATCACATCACAGATCCGGTCAACTTCTGACAGGGAAAGCTGAGGATACATAGGAAGCGTCAGAACACTCTCTGCTGCCTTTTTTGCTCTTGGGAGACTGATGTCTTGAAAACGATCCCGGTAACAGTCAAACTCTGTAATCAGTGGGTAAAAGTATTTTCTGGCATAAATATGATGGGAAGCCAAACGATCATAGACCTGATCCCTCGTGAGGCAATATCCATCAAATACCACCGGATAATACGCATAATTAGAGCGGATTCCCTCTTTCTCTTTATTTAGCCGGATACCGCAAACACCTTCCAGCCTTTTCTTATACTGCATGGCCACCTGCTTGCGCTTATTAATGTTCTCATCCACATGGCGCAGATTGCAGATTCCCATTGCTGCCTGAAATTCATTCATCTTGGCATTTCCGCCGATATATTCCACCGATTCTTTTCCTGTAATTCCAAAGTTTTTTAAATAGTTAAATAGAATCTCCAATTTAGGGTTTTGAAACGTTACCGCCCCACCTTCTATGGTATTAAAAACCTTCGTTGCATGGAAACTGAACATGGAGGCATCCCCAAAAGTTCCGATTCCTCTTCCTTTTACTTCTACCCCAAACGCATGGGCGGCATCGTAGATCACCTTTAAATTATGCTTCTTTGCTATCCGCTCAATCGCCTCTACCTGACAAACGTTCCCATAGACATGCACCGGCACGATTGCTGAGGTCTTAGGGGTTATGAGACGTTCAATCTGATCTGGATCTATGGTATAATCCTCTTCCCTGATGTCACAGAAAACGGGGGTAAGATTGTTTCTAACAATGGCATGGGTGGTGGAAGCAAAGGAAAACGGGGTTGTAATTACTTCCCCCGAAAGATCCATGGCTTGCAGCGCCATCTCAAGCGCCATGTGACCATTGACAAATAATAGAAGGTTCTCTGCCCTTAAATATTCTTTCAACTGATCCATAAGCCTGTCGTGGAATTCTCCCATATTGGTCATCCAGGCAGACTCCCAGATAGGTTTGATTTCTTCTATGAATTCTTCATAAGATGGCATCGATGCCTTTGTCACTAAGATATCCTTTTCTTCTGGTAACATATGTTTTCATCCTCCGCTTTTAAGCTTCTATTATAAAGTCAGATGAAAAACATCTGGCCAAGGGTCCTGATCGGGGTACTTTTAAAGAATTTAAATTTTATAATGGTGATTATTTTACCTAGGCGATTTTTCTGTCTGAGGCTTAAAAATCCTTGGATCAGTTCTCTTTGTTCTTCGGTTAAGTTCTTTGAGTACTGCGTGTAAAAAAGTTCTGCCTGCCGAAACATGCGACTATAATTTTCTCTCACTTTTTCTTCATTTTTGAATCTGCTAAGACACTGTCTGAATCCACTTTTTGACCCAAGCTGATTGGTCTCGTGCTGTCGATATCGCACCAATGGTTTTTCCATGTAGACGATTCTTCCAAAGCAGCATCCCAAAAGTCCCATCCACCAGTCATGCATCATGCAGGTCTCCGGTATATAAGAAAAAAATGGCTGAAATGCTTGATTTATCATAATGGTATTGCCTGTTATGTTATTCTCCACCAAATAATGGGAAAGGGTTCGATCCTTTGTGGGGATCTTCTGGTATTTCGCCATGGACTGCTGTTTGATTTCGCCTGTCTGATCCATAATGGAAAGATCGGTATGAATCAAGATGGGTGTATCTCTTCCAAGGATATGTTCTTGATGCTTCATCTCGTTTCGCATCAGCTCCACTTTTTCCAGTTCCCATATGTCGTCTTGATCCGACAGCATCAAATACTCATCGGAAACATTCTCTAGAAGATGGAAAAAGTTATTCTCGGGACTTCCAAAATGCCCCGTACCAGACAGACAAAACACACGGTCAGGTGCGGTTTTTTTATATTGTTGTAGAATATTAAGAGTCTGGTCCGTGGAGCCATCATCGGAAATTACAATTCGAATATCTGGAAACGTCTGATTTAATATGGAATCCAATTGTTCTTTTAAATATTTCTCTCCATTATAAGATGCCAAAAGAACCGTTACCATCCTAATTCCCCTTTCCGACAGTCCTCACCAGGACATTCCTGCCACTTCCGTCAAGAACCAGATTTCAAACATAAGAATTTGAAAGAATCCGTTTGCCAACCATTCTTGAACTCGGTTGATCTTTAAATAGTTTCTATAATAATAAAGTTTACTTTTGTGAAGGATCGCCTGCTTTTTTAATATGGTGGCTACACTTTTATCAATGGAAACCGAATGGAGATGGAGATACGTCTGATCTAGATGCAGCAGGGTTTGATACCCGTTCTTTTTCATCTGAAATCCAAGTATCTTTTCTTCATAATAAAGAAACACCCGCTCATCAAAAAGTCCACAATCCATCATAGCCTTAATATCCGCCAAAAAGAGAGAGCCAGGGATGGCATCCACCAGAGCAAAACCTTTCTTTCTCCTTGCTTCCGGGTGATCGCTAAGCCATGGTTTCATAAGCCTCCTAGTGATTAGTCCCGTATCCATAAGATCCCCAAAAAATCCATGGAGTTTCCAGCTTGATACTCCCCGCTTTCCTGCCTGGTTAACCGGAACCGCTCCAGTTACTCCCAGTAAATCGTGGGTATGAAACGATTCTTTTAACGCTGTCACACAGGATTGCGAAAAATCCACATCTGGATTGGCAATCAATACATGGGTGGCATGGAGTGTTTCATCTGCATACCGGATCCCAAGATTATTTCCATATCCATACCCTCCATTGCGGCTTGATACGATCAGATGAATGGTATCCCCGGTCAGTCGCTTTAGTCTATGAACGGAATCATCGGTGGAATGGTTGTCTACAATCACAATGGAATCCAGTTCCTCATATTCTTTTATGGTGGAAACCAACCGTTCTGTTGTTTTAGCATCGTTATAATTTAAGATGATACAGCTAACTTTCATTCCCGCTCCTCGTTAAGATGATTTTCGAAATTCGATGACCTTCATCCCAAACCGTCGACTAATAAAGTCCCTTATGGGAGGGCAGAGAAAGGTAAGATAATTCATCAAATGATAAGATAGCAGGTACAAACGGCTTCCTTTTTCTTTTTTCGTCCCTGCCCATGAAGTTTTGTTTAAATACCTTTCATATGCCTTCCTGTAGTGGTTATAATTCCCCTGCTTCCATGGTCTTTCATCTCCCATATAATGAAGAATCACCGGATGCCTTCTGGCATTTGAATATTCTTTCTTAGAATAAATCTCATAAGCCGGAGACAGACGTATGAGATGACGATAATGAAAATATCGGTAGTTGGTGAAAAAATTATACCGAGGTGAGATTGATTCAATCTCTCCGCTTAAACTTCCATTTATGGTATCCTGATCTCCCGCAAACAGCTTACCGCCTTTCTTCTGATAAAAATCCAGAAGTTTTTGCTGGACTTTTTCTTTCCGCCACCGATCCATATCAATCAAAAGAACTCCGGAGTTAAAATAGGGGACTTCTTTTGAAAGTCCGATCTGATCTTTCACACAAGAATAGATGGTAGGTTCCATGACTGCCCCTAGTATCTTTCCATTCAGGTTAGTTCTCAATAACTTTTCCAAAGAGGATAGCACGACGGTATCACAGTCCATGTAAAGAACTCGTTTCATATCTGCAGGCAGTACATCTGCGAGAAACAGCCGTGCCATAATGCTTAAATCAAACCCTCCCGTATCAACTTCATAAGAGAATCGTGTCTTTAAATCTCCTAATTCTACGAGAATGAGCTCTCGCCCAAACGTCTCGGCAATTTCTGACAAGCGACAAATCGTGTCTTTGGTCAGACCCATGGACAGCACATAGACCTTAATGAATGGGGTGGTTTGATTGTTCTCTAGCAAAGAATACAAAGAAACTCCTAGGTGTCTGGCATAAGAATCATTGGAAGCATAGACAACATTCATAATTTCCTCCCGTTTGTGCCGTATTTTCCGATCATTGTACTATATCTCCCTCTAAAAGTAAACCGATCCTTGATTTAGGATTTCGTACCAAATTCAGACTCTGCCATCTTCATGGCCGATTCTATGACCTTGTCCATATCGTAATACCGATACTCTCCTAACCTACCCCCAAAGATTACATGGGATTCCTGGTTTGCCAAAGCAGCATACGTTGCGTAGAGTTCCTGGTTTTTTTTGTTGTTAACTGGATAGTAAGGTTCCATCCCTTCTTCCCAATCTGCAGGATATTCTCTGGTGATTACAGATTTCTCCTGGGTTCCAAAAGCAAAGTGCTTGTGCTCAATGATTCTGGTATAGGGAGTCTCTCTATCTGTATAGTTCACTACAGCAACCCCCTGATAATTATCCGTATCCACAGTCTCTGTTTGGAATTTCAAACTCCGGTATTCCAATTTCCCATGGGAATATCCAAAGTATGTATCAATCATCCCTGTGTAAACGGTTTTATCTCCCAGTCCATCGTAGTATTCTTTCTTCTCTAAATAATCCACAGAACATTCCAGATCACAGCCTTCAAACAGCTTCTCTATGATCACGTTGTATCCGCCGATGGGAATTCCCTGATACAAATCATTAAAATAGTTGTTATCATAGGTAAATCGAACGGGGAGCCGTTTGATGATAAAGGCTGGAAGCTCCTTACAATCCCGCCCCCACTGTTTCTCCGTATATCCCTTCACTAATTTTTCATAGATATCGGTTCCCACGAGACGTATGGCTTGTTCTTCTAGATTTTCCGGTTCTTTGGAAATCGTATTGGTCTGTTCCTTTATCTTTTTCTTCGCTTCTTCGGGTGTGGATATCCCCCACATCTTGCTGAACGTATTCATATTAAAGGGAAGGTTATACATCTCTCCTTTGTAATTGGCGACTGGGCTATTGGTATAACGGTTAAATTCTGCCAGTTCATTGACAAACTGCCACACCGCTTTGTTGCTGGTATGAAAAATATGAGCACCGTATCGATGTACCTGGATCTCTTCTACTTCTTCACAATAGATATTTCCTCCTATATGATCCCTTTTTTCCAGTACCAGACATTTCTTTCCCTGTTTTTTGGCTAGATAGGCAAATACGCCAGAATAAAGGCCACCGCCTACTAAGACATAATCATATTTTTTCATAGTTGGTTCTCCTGTCTTTGTTATAAACTGTGTCCATTATACTAAAGTCCTTTGGGAATGTAAATCCTTATGCACATGTAGAATGATCATAAAAACCCTCCTGTCGTAGTTATCCTACAACAGGAGGGTTTTTATGAATTTTATCTTACTATAAATATTTAATAGAATAAACGGTTTACCGCACTAAAGATTCCTCGAATTGACGCTCTTGTGATATTGGAACTGATTCCTACCCCATAAGTCGTCCGTCCGGTTTTTACATCAAGAAGATGGATATAAGATGCCGCCTTCGCTCCAGAGCCAGATGACAATGCATGTTCGCTATAGTCCAGAACCCGAATCTCAATGCCAAGTTCTTTTTCAAGACCTTTTTGAACGGCATCAATGGGTCCGTTTCCAACTCCTTCAAAGATCTTCTCAATTCCATGATCGCTAAAGCGGACTTTTGCAATGGTAGAGAATTCAATATCCTCTTCTGTCTCTGTAATCTGGCATTTATTGTAATGGATGGGTTCTTTCCGATCGGTATAATTGTGATTGAATTCTACCAAAATCTGCTCTGGTGAAACCTCTCCTTGTTTCTCGGAAATCGCCTGAATTACATCTGCAAATTCCTTGTGCATTCCCTTTGGAAGCTTAAATCCATAGAAGGTATCCATAACAAAGGCAACACCGCCCTTACCAGACTGGCTGTTGATACGGACAATCGGTTCATATTCCCTGCCAATATCCGAAGGATCAATGGGAAGATAAGGAACTTCCCAATAAGGATTCTTGCTCTCGTGCATGGCCTGCATGCCTTTGTTGATGGCATCCTGATGAGAACCAGAAAAAGCAGTAAATACAAGCTTACCTGCATAAGGATGTCTTGGCTCCACTTCCATCTTAGTACAACGTTCATAAACATCTACAATCTTACGGATATTCTCAAGGTGAAGCTGTGGACTGATTCCATGGGAAAACATATTATAAGCAACGGTTAAAATGTCGACGTTTCCCGTTCGCTCTCCATTCCCAAACAACGTTCCTTCCACCCGGTCTGCACCGGCTAAAAGAGCAAGTTCTGTCGCAGCAACCCCAGTTCCCCGGTCATTGTGAGGGTGAACACTTAAGATAAGGCTATCTCGGTTCTTAAAATGTGTGTTCATCCATTCGATCTGATCGGCATAAACGTTGGGCGTTGCCATCTCTACGGTAGACGGAAGATTAAAGATCATCTTATGTTCCGGTGTGGGTTCCCATATCTCCTGAACAGCCGTACAGATTGAAAGAGCATAGTCAAGTTCCGTTCCAGTAAAGCTTTCAGGAGAATATTCCAAAGTGAATTCACCTTCATAGGCCTGCATGTATTGTTTGACCCATTTGGTTCCCTGAACGGCTATCTCTTTGATTTCGTCCATATCTTTTCGAAATACCACTTCTCTTTGTAAGGTGGAAGTGGAATTATAAATATGTATAATGGACTTTTTTACCCCTTCCAATGCTTCAAAGGTACGTTTGATCAAATGTTCCCTGCATTGAACCAGAACCTGAACCACCACATCATCGGGAATCAATTTCCGTTCCACAAGCTGTCTTAAAAAATCATATTCAATCTGAGAGGCAGCTGGAAATCCTACTTCAATCTCCTTAAACCCGAGCTGAACCAAGAGATTGAACAGCTCAATCTTTTCTTCCACCACCATAGGCTCAATTAGTGCCTGGTTTCCATCTCTTAAATCAACGCTGCACCAGATCGGTGCTTTCTTAATCTCCTTACACGGCCATTGTCTCTCCGGATAATCTACAACTGGTACCCGCTTGTATCTCTCATAATTCAACATGACTCATCTCCTCCATTTTTCATCGTTATCTGTTTTTTCTGATATTTCATTGAAGGCTTTGGAGTCGATAGATCACGCTGTATTTTGTGACAATGAACAACGTGGTTTTTAACGGCCTAACCCCATCTTCATCATTCCTTTGCTTTAAAATCACGTCCCTCGCTCTGATAATACATCACGGTGAAGTGTTATGTTATTATAGCATGACTAAAAATGACTTACAACAGGAAAATATTTTTTCTCGTTGTAAGTCATCGATTGTCTATTTACTAAACTGTAACAGCTTGTTTTTTAATTCGCCTTCCATTCGGCTTAATTCTAGTTCCGCTTCCCGACGTTTCGCTTTTCCTTCCGCCTGAATCCGAACCACTTCATCTAAGGTGATAATCAAAGACTCGTTGGTCTTTTTTAAAGTATCCATATCCACGATTCCACGTTCCGATTCTTTTGCCGTCTCTATGGTTGCTGTCTTTAATACTTCTGCATTCCTTTTCAAAAGCTCATTGGTCATATCCGTTACTTCCCGTTGTGCTTTTGCTGCCTGCTCGGAGTGGTTGATGCCGATGGCAAGTACCATCTGACTCTTCCAGAGAGGAATGGTGTTGACAATGGTGGACTGAATTTTTTCCGTCATCAATGTATTATTGTTTTGAACCAGTCGAATCTGAGGTGCCATCTGAATAGATATCATGCGGGTCAATTCCAGATCATGGAGTTTTTTCTCAAAACGATTGATCATCGCGGCCAAATCATTGGCTTCCTGTGCATCTTCTGGCAATCCACTTTTTTGTGCTTTCTCCATCAACATAGGAAGTTCTTGCTGTTGCACATTCTCCAGTTTTCTTTTTCCCGCCAGTATATACATGGTTAATTCTTTAAAATAAGTATGGTTTAACTCATACATTTTATCCAGAAGTGCAATGTCCTTTAACAGTTGAATCTGATGGTTTTCCAACACTTTTATGATCTGATTGACATTCGTCTCTGCGGAGGCATACTTCGCTTTCATACTATCCAGACGGTTTGCATTTCTTTTAAAGAATCCGAAAATTCCTTTTTCCTCTTCTCCTGTTTCAATGCTTTTTAGCTCCGTCACAACATTGGTCAGCATCTTCCCCACTTCTCCAATGTCCTTTGATTTCACATGATCAAGGGCTGCCTCTGAAAAATCAGCGATTTTTTTCTGTGCTCCTGCTCCATACTGCAAAATAAGATTTGAATCTTTTAAATTAATTTTTTCTGAAAATTCAGATACCATCTTTTCTTCCTGTGGGGTCAATTTAACTTCTGCCTCTTGTTCTGGTACCGTTTGGGATTCAGGCGACACTTCTATGATTGGTTTCGCTTCCTCTGTCTGTAGAGAAAGAGTTATAAAGTCTTTACTCATGTTTCGTTCCTCCTGTAAAATCACTATCTGCCCAGCCATCTTTTTTCAGCATGGTCTGAAGGACCGATGCATCGGCAGTTATATCCCAAGCTGCATCCTGATACAGACCATCAAGAAGACGCTCAAAGGCAAGGTTGATCGTATCAAGCGTTCCCTCAATCTCTTTCTTAGCAGAATCAATGTTGGTTCCTTTTGTTTGGGTGCTGTCAAAATCCCGGTAGGTTTGTACCAATTTTGCTGTGGTGGGAAGATAATAATCCATAAACCGCTCCATCTCACTCATCTGTTTGGGATTTTTTATCACAGATTCAAAAATCCTGCTAATTAAATCTTCCAGCCTTTTGATCTTTCGGGAAATCACTTCCCCCGGAATTGCATCATTGGCTTCTTTAATCACTTTTAAATAAGTCTGTCCCTGAGCAATCATAGCTTTCAGTTCTGGATTCTCATGCTCCGAGTCCTCATTCTTTTTCTCTTTTTCTCTTTCGATTCGTGCCTTCTGGCTATCTAAATACTGTTGATAAGTCGCTTCACGAAAGATCAGACAAGTTTTCTGCTCATCCATATAGATCCTTTTAAATATCCCCAGTTTCATCATCTTTACTACGTCTTTTTCCACAAATTCCTTTGTCTTGCCTACTGCATTCGCCAATGTTTCTAGTTTTATAAAGGACTGATTTCTCGATTGTTTCATATAAAGAGCGGCCCGTTTTAACCGCTTACGTGTGGAAATTCCAATGGAAATCAGCGCACTCGAGACTCCTCCCATGGCAAGAAGAAACACCATAGTCCCGATTACCGCCCCCGCTGCCGGATTAACAATCAAAGTAATGAAAAGAGACAGCATGAATAGGACAACCGTAAGAAATAAACCCAGACCACCAAAAACGGTTAAAAGGATGGAGGACACACGTCCCACAGAGTTCATCTTTAACTCCTCACGTTCTTCTGAGGGATGTCTTTTGAATGCCTGGTAACCAGGTTCACTTGCCTTTTTGTCAAATCCAGTCCCTCTGACAAGCTTCTCTCTTGCTTCATCTAGTGCCGTATTTACAGTCTCGGAAATGGTATGGTTTAATTGATTAAAATCACTGGAATCAATGGCGCTTTGCACCGTGTTTTTTATCTTATCACCTAGATTGGCGAATTCTTTACGATCCATATTTTGATCTCCCAATGTTACTCGAAATAATGTTCTAATCATATTCCAATATTAAGCAATAATATGACCTTTCTCTTTCATCACATGGATTACCTGATTTACATACGTTTCACACGTTTCTAGGTCAGACGCTTCTACCATAACACGAACCACCGGTTCTGTTCCTGACTGGCGTAAAAGAATTCTGCCACTCGTTCCCAAAAGATTAGAAACTTTATCCACCTCTGCCTTAACTGCCTCATCATCCTGAGCCGCCCCTTTGTCATAGACACGGATATTTTTTAATACCTGAGGATAGATCGCAAGTTCAGAAACTAACTTTGAGAGACTTTCTTTCTTCTCCAGAATCACTTCCATAACTTTTAAGGATGTCAAAATTCCGTCTCCTGTGGTGGCATGTTTGCTAAATATGATATGTCCAGACTGTTCTCCGCCCAGACAGTTTCCGTTGGCTGCCATATTTTCATAAACGTATTTATCTCCCACGGCTGTTTTATCATACTTAATTCCAACTCGTTCCAGAGCTTTGTATAAGCCGAAATTGGACATAATGGTAGTTACTACTTTATTATTCTTTAACAGTCCTTGTTCCTTCATGTACTTCCCGCAAACATATAAGATTCCGTCTCCATCTACGATCTGACCATTCTCATCTACGGCAATGCAGCGATCTGCGTCTCCATCGTAAGCAAACCCTACGTCTGCTCCTACTTCTTTTACAAACTTAACCAGTTGTTCCATGTGAGTAGATCCGCAATTGTTATTGATATTTAATCCATTGGGTTCGTTGCTGATTACATAGGTTTGTGCCCCTAGCGCATCAAATACGTTTTTGGCAATGGCAGAAGCACTCCCGTTGGCACAGTCTAACGCTACCTTTTTATTCTTAAAAGAACGAGTCGCTGTTGAGATCAAATATCCAATATAACGATTTCTGCCTGCTGCAAAATCCACCGTTCTGCCGATCATATCTTGCTTTGCCAGTGGGATTTCGTCCATCTCTCCGTCCAGATAAGCTTCAATCTCAGTGATTACATTCTCACTAAGCTTCTCCCCTTTTCCATTGATCACTTTGA
This sequence comes from Clostridium sp. E02, assembly GCF_003833015.1. GTDB lineage: Bacteria > Bacillota > Clostridia > Lachnospirales > Lachnospiraceae > Lacrimispora. The sequence goes on along the minus strand of NZ_RJLQ01000002.1, from coordinate 103,723 downwards.
TCCCATTATCATAGTAGGGATTGTGACTGGCGGAAATCATGATTCCACAGGAAAACCCTTCGGTGCGAACCACATAGGAAACACTAGGCGTTGTAGTCACATGCAGTAGGTAAACATCGGCTCCAGAAGCCGTAAGACCAGAAACCAAGGAATATTCAAACATATAGCTGCTTCGTCTGGTATCTTTTCCTATGACGATTCGACAGACCTCCTTGGGATTTTGTTGCCTATAGTACCAACCTAGAAACCGTCCTACTTTATAGGCATGCTCAACTGTCAGCGTTACATTTGCTTCCCCACGGAAACCGTCGGTTCCAAAATATTTTCCCATATTAATCTCCTTTGACCTGTCTGTAGTTCCTACAGAATTATATGTAATATAACACAATTTTAATTTATTTTCAATTTAAGGCACCAAAGCTGCGTACAATATGGTCCTAGCATCTTCAAATTCATAACTGCAGGTTATAAAAGACCACAGGGTTTCCACAGGAAGATCGGATTCCTTTAAAAACATTCCCCCCTTTGTCATCTCCTTGGTATACGCATAAAAAGATTCCATGGTATCAAATCTGGTCTGTCTGCGAATTCCCGATGCATCCGCATAGAGTACGGTAATTGGGCGCAGATGGTACTCCCTATTTTTTGTGTATACAATGATATTCTGATGATTTTTAAAAAAGGTCTCGTCTTTGTATTGAATGATGTCCTGAAACATCGTCCCGTCCTTCCTATTGTGCCCATATAGTATATTATGTCTGCCGGAAAAATCGGATTCACACTGGTAATCAAGATAAATAGCCCCTACCTTATTTTTCTTTTGAGTAAAATCTGTTTCCAGATAGGTTTCATTATTATCCGTCTGCACAATTGGATAATCAATTGCTGTATCTTCTATCTTTAGCCAGCCAACGATATCTGGATTAATCTGTTCCAACTGATCAAACGGAATGGGAGAAACATAAGGGGCACTGGATTCTTCCTTGGTTTCCTTTATTTCTTTTGTTTCCTCTTCCTGTCTCGCTTCTTTAACAATCTGTGCCAGACTCTCATATTCCTGTTTCGCCTTTGATCTGGTTCGATAATCGGAATAAATCATACCAACCCCCGTCAAAAACAGCAAAATCAGACCTATGAACACGGTAAAAGTCAACTTCCTTTTATTCATGCGTTTTTTCCCTTTTCCTCCCTTTTTATTCTCTCAATTATAACTGTTTTCACCAAAAATCTCAATCTTTTATAAGCTTTGCTAGACTTTTAAGCATTTTTTTTATATACTAAGGTAAGAAAACGTTATGTTGGAGATATATATGAAAAACTTAGAATCTGTAATTTATGTAAGTATGTTAGGTGGGTTTTCTGTAACAATTGGAAACCAGAAAATTTTAGACCAGAATAATCAGGCAAAAAAGCCCTGGAGCCTTTTAGAGTATTTGATTACCTTTCGGGGACGTGATATCCCCGTCGATGAACTGATCGATCTATTCTGGAGAGATGAAAGCAGCAGCAACAACCCAGCCGGTGCCTTAAAGACACTGATGTTTCGCGTTCGTAAACTTTTAGAGCCACTTGGTTATCCTACGCAAGAACTGATTTTTCAAAACCGGAAGGCGTACGGTTGGACGAAAGAACTGGTTACCGTCTGTGATACGGACCGGTTTGAGGATCTATGTCTTCAGTCAGAACAACCAGATCTAAGTGATGAGGATCGTTTGCATCTGTTACTAGAAGCATTTTCCTTATACAAAGGGAATTTTCTCCCAAAATCTGAGTGGGAATCCTGGGTGGTCCCCATTCATACGTATTATCATACCTTGTATCAGAAGTTAGTGAAGCGTACGTTGATGATTTTGGATGAAAACAAGGATTATCCAACCATGATTGATGTCTGTCAGAAGACAATTTCCATCGATCCATACGGAGAGGATGCCCATTATTATCTAATCTATGCCCTTTATCAAAGTGGGAATCAATTAAAATCTATTGAACATTATAAGCGGGTCAATGACTTGTTCTACAATGAATTTGCGGTTACCCCATCCATTCGTTTTAAAGAGTTATACAAGATGATCAGCGATAAAAAGCATGGAATTACCATGGATCTTAGTACCATTCGGGAGATATTACTGGACGGTGCTACAAACAAAGGTGCTTTTTGCTGTGAAGCTTCTGTGTTTCGAGACATTTATCAACTGGAGACCCGAGCCATCGAGCGAACCGGAGATTCTATTTTCTTATGCCTTGTAACAATCAGTAATTTAAAGGGCGAGCTGTTAAAACCAGCCGTTCAAACTCGAGCTATGGACGAGCTTGGAGAATCGATCCGGAACTCCCTTAGAAGGGGAGATGTTTATAGCCGGTACAGTGTAAGCCAGTATCTGATGCTTCTGCCTACGGCGACTTACGAGAATGGAGAGATGGTTTTAAAACGGATCATTCATAATTTCAAGAAAGAGTATTCAAGAAAAGACTTATCTATCACCTATTCTCTGCAGACTGTTATGCCCAATTAGGTTTTATCAAATTACCATATAACTTTTTATCCATAGGAGGAACATGATGTTACAGGAAGATTTTATTACACTCACGCTGCAAAAGAAAAAAAACATTGCTCTGATTGCTCATGACAACGAAAAAACGGCTCTGATTGAATGGTGTATCGAACACAAAGAAATTTTAAAAGAACATTCTCTCTGCGGAACAGGTACAACCGCCCGTATGATTACAGACCATACAGGTCTTATGGTTAAGGGTTATAACAGTGGTCCATTAGGCGGAGATCAACAAATAGGTGCTAAGATTGTAGAGGGAAGAATTGATCTGGTTATCTTTTTTTCAGATCCGCTGACAGCACAGCCTCATGATCCAGACGTGAAGGCACTGCTTCGTATTTCCCAGGTTTATGATATCCCTATGGCTAACACCAGAGCGACGGCTGACTTTATCATTACCTCCCCACTGATGCAAACCACATATGAACATCAGATTATTAATTTTAATAAAAACATTACGGACCGTGCAAATTCATTATAGACCAGAAAAAACGACTGAGATTACTGATCCAGTCGTTTTTTTCTTTCTAGTTCTTGTCCAAATACCAGCTTACAAAGATTCCGATACTCTTCATAAGCCGGATAATCCTCTAACTCTGTCAAACATTCCAAAACTCCCACATAATACCAGGCATGCTGATTCCTATCTTTTTCATGAAACCGATCCCATATCTCATCTCCAAGGAGTAGATAATCCCTTGCCGTGGTTCTTAGATTGCTCAGTTTGTCTGCCAAAACAAGAATTTTCCCTTCTCTTGATGCAAATTTCAAATGATTTAGGGTGTTACATTTACGCTCTTTCCAGCTTTTTGTTTTATCCTCGGTTTCATCCATGACAAGTTGTGCCACATGAACACCAAATTCCTTGGAAAGCTGGTCTTTTGTAACCCCAGCATCCTCCACTACATCATGAAGCAATGCGGCGCAAATCATATCCTCCTCTTTTGTCATCATCGAGGTAATCACTGCGGTTTCTAACGGATGAACGATATAGGGAATCCGTGTCCCTTTCCGATAGGTTCCCGCATGGCATCTGGTTGCAAATGCAACTGCTTTCTCGACCATACTGAATCTCCTTTTTTTTAATGTATCAATATACGTCATGGGAATTTCATCCTATAACTCATTAATCCTTTGCGAAGAAAAGTGATGTCGATACCCATCCTGAATACTTGATATGCTTTTTATCTTCTTTCCATTGTACTCAATCATAATGGGAACATAGTCAATATCACTTACTTGAAATTCAGATAAATCGGAGGCGACGAATGAAAGAGTAACCGTTTCGTTTGGATTCACTCTCTTTTCGTCATAAAATTTCTTTTCTTTCACATCATATAAATATAATCTTTGATGAGTCCCATCTTTTGAATTGACCAAACCACTTTTTGAATTAACCGTAAATTTTTTATCACATTCATTCTTAATTGCCACTACCACAACCTTACATTTTCCAATCTGGATATCCGAAGCAGCCACAAACATATAGGTTAGACCATCATTAAAATTATCAAAAATGACTCCATTCCCATCCGTTGCCCGCCCATCCGGAAGAGCTGAATTTCTTACCTTTGCTCCTGATTCATCAAAATAGAATTCTTTTCCATCAATAGTAATATACCCTGTTTGCATATATCCATTTGAATCGAAATGATAATCGATTCGAGTCGAAACATCATACCACCAAGTGTCTTTGAGTGTCTCACCATTATCTAATACATATTGCCAGCCAGTGGAATCCTGTACCCAGGTTTCAGCATAACTGACGATTGGATTTAACAAACAAAGAAGCAATAAAGCCAATATCAATTTTTTCATCTTATCCCCCATCTTATGATCGATTATTGTGATAATTTTCTAGCCAGTAAAATTGTACCATATTCTTATATGACTCACAATAGAAAACAATAGATCTATGGAATCAATCCCTAAAATCACCTCCTAGAAACATGCGTAAATACGGCATTGTTTAAGAATAAATTAATTTATTACGATTTAGAACATATTCTTGTAAGATAATACATTTTCTGCTATGCTAGGAGACGTAAATATCATCAGGAGGAAATGGAATCAAATGAATCAGTATAATAATCAATACAGGTCAAGCCACCGTGGCAAAAGTGTTGGCAACCGACGGAACGGACAGGGTGGTTTTCTTTCAATTCTTCTGTATTATGTTCTTCCTTTTCTTGTTTTTAATGGTTTGATTTTTTTTCTGGTTACTTCAAAGCCAAAGGCTGAACTTACTGTTTTAGAAAGCAGTGACTATACAACGACAAGCTTCGAATTAAAGATAAAATCCTTACTTCCTCAAAAGTCTATAGTCGCAACTTTAGATGGAACAGCAATTGATTTAACGAAAACTGGTTCCAAAACCTATTCAGCAGTTTTACATAACAACGGACTCCTTAATGTTCAGGTGATTGGTTTTAACAAGATGAAGACTGTATTAGATGAACAGGTGAGTGTATTGGATGATACTGCCCCTATTATGAAGGACAAGCTGAATGAAGAAGGAATCTTCTCTTTCCGCTTAGAGGACTCTCAGTCCGGTGTGGATTACTCGTCTATATCCGCTTCCGATGATAAGGATCCCATGATTCTTCCACTTTCGATTGATCGACGTTCGGGTCTTATTTCATTCGAGATTAAAAAGAAGAAACTGACCATATCGGCGAAAGATATGGTGGGCAATGAATTTCATATCGCCATCACTCCAAAGGGCGATAGTTTTGAAGAAGAAGAGATGAACAGCGAAGAAGAACAATAGGAAAAGGAGGAATTAATTATGAGAAAAATCATTAGACCCGTTGCGGTTGCCGTCATCGCAGCATCCGCGCTCAGCCTAACCGCGTGCGCACAGACAAGTGGTTCTTTAGTCCCCGCAACCAATGGTTCATATACAGCAACAGTCAACAAAAGCATTCAGGTTCAAAGCGAAGAAGTAGTAAAGACAGTTCCAGATAAAGCAGAGATCAACTATGGTGTTTCCTCTGAAGCGGCTGATCCAAAATCAGTACAAGAGAAAAACAGCGAAGATCTGAATAAGGTTATTACCTTTTTGAAGGATTCTGGGATTGCAGAAACTTCCATCCAAACAACCAACTATGGACTTCAGCCAAATTATGATTGGTCAGACGGCCAGAAAATAACCGGATACCAGATGCGTACAAGTATCGTTGTGTCTGATATCCCCATGGATCAAGTGGGAACCTTAATCTCCTCTTCCATAGAAGCAGGGATCAACAGCATTAGCAATGTATCTTATCTATCGAGTAAGTACGATGAAAGTTACCAGGAAGCATTAAAAAAAGCAATTGAATCAGCAAAGACAAAGGCACAGGCCATGGCAAGTGCCAGCGGCAAAACGCTTGGAGAAGTAATATCCATCGAAGAACTTAGTTCCTATAGTCCAGCTCGGTATAATGCCTACGAAAATACCAAGGCAGACACTGGACTATTGTCAAAAGAAATGGCGGTTGAACCAGGTCAGATCAGTGTTCAGGCCAGTGTAAAAATATCTTATGAATTAAAATAGAAGGAAAAAGGAATCTGAGACCTCAGATTCCTTTTTCCTTCTATTCTTCTGCTCCTCTAATATGCACATCCAACTGATTAAAGGGAATCTCAATCCCTGCTTCATCGAATCCCAATTTCACTCGTTCCAAAATTTCCCAACGTGTGGTCCAGTAATCCTCTACAGCGGTCCAACCTCTTGCTCCGATGGTTACTGTACTATCTGCCAGTTCACTGACGAAAATATCAATCGGTTCATCCTTTAAAATCTCAAGCTGGCTATGAAAAATCTCCGACAGCACCTTCTTCGCTTTCTTTAAGTCCGAATTGTATCCGATCCCCACCAAAATATCTAACCGCCGCTTGTCCATAGCAGTTACGTTGGTCAATGGGGAGTTCGACAAGGTTCCATTGGGGATAACAATCTGCTTATTATCTGGAGTCGTCAATATGGTATATACCAGACCAATGGTATAAACGGTACCTTCCCCTCCAATGGATAGAATATAATCTCCAACCCGGAACGGTTTCATCAGTAAAATCAGAACTCCACCTGCAAAATTAGCCAGACTTCCCTGGATCGCCAGACCGATTGCGATACTGGAAGAGCCTAATAATGCCACGATAGATGCATCATTCACTCCGATCTGGCCAGCGATAACAAAGCAAAGAAGACAATACATTACGGCATTGATTACAGAAATCAAGAATTTTCGCAGACTAACCTCCATATCTACCCGGGCAAAAGAACGATCCAGCGTCTTGCGCAAAATCTTAATCATACGGCTCCCGATAAAGAAAATCACCAAAGCTAATAATACATTAAATCCGAATGTAATCAAAGACGGTCCCCAGCCTTTGATGGTTTCTAACACTACATTGGGTCTTAACTGGTCTAAATTTTCCTGTACTTCCTGGGCGATCACACCAACGGTTTCCTTTGGTGCCGAACGTATTAATAATGTTTCAATCATAACATAACTCCTGACTATTGTTGTTTTCTTGCTGACAAGTTCCTAACTCTTTTGTTCTATCATAAGCCAGCATCAAATCCACCACTCTTCCATAGCTTTCCACGCCATCCGACTGGCTGTTTATTTTTAGATACGTGTCATTAAGGCGATTGGATACCTCTGACGCCTTCCCCTGGTACTGGCTCCAAAATTCATTGTTTTTCCTAAGGTCTTTCCATGCCCGTTCATCAAGAAGATCACAGACCTCTTGATATGCCGTCCAGTCGGTCTCTGCCAAGGCATTGGTCGCATAAATCCATCCAGTTAGATACCCACTGTAATTAAAATAGGGATCATCGGAACCAATACAAGCGAGATAGCCAATAAAGTTAGCCTCATCCTCTCTCATAAATCCGCGCAGATGAGACAACTCGTGGCACTGGGTATGAGGTATATTATATGCCGGCATGAACCGATTATAAGTAGCTTCCACTGTAAAAGGCGAATACTGCCCACAAAGTTCTTGAATGGAAAAAAACGTAGACCAAATCAATGGTTTGGGAGGGGGATAGTATCCTGCGAGCTGAGGATAAGAATCCCCAAGCTTACTCATCGCTTCCCTGCTTTCCATTCTCATAACTTTCTGGTCTGTTATCTGCAATTTTTGTTCGACTAGTCCATTGACCTCATCCGTTAGTTTAAGGCAAAGTCTGGCTAGTTCCTTTTTTGAGGATTTTCTGACTTCCAAACCACTGCTATGAGAAAAAGGTTTTCTATAATAATTAATCCCACATTGAAAGGTAAATAGAAAGAAAAACCCTGTCATTAAGAATCCGAATCGGATCAGCCCACGTTTCCATTCCCTAAAATGGCGGATCATATCAACGAATATCACTAGAATCAGAACATAGGAAATGATTTCGATTAATGCAAACGGAACTTGCCCGGACAGACGCCCCACACTTCCGACTAGGAGAGGATATACATGCAGGGCATACCAATCCCCAAACCCTGGAACGGATCTTGCCAGAATCTGAACAAGCAGAGCTGATACAAACATAAGCCCCGATGCAATCAAAAGCATAGGATCCAATCTTCTTTTTTTGTCTTCCATATTAGTCACCTCGAATGCAGTTTTCACGATTGCCCACTTCGACATTTATGAGAATAGAATAGCATGATTTTATGGACAAATAATGAATGTTTGTGAATATTTTCTTACCATTTTGTAAAATCACTTGCGCGATCCTTGATTTTCTATTACACTTTGATATGGATACAATAAAAAGAAAAGAAGAGAAATCACATGAAAAAAGAAGAAAAAACGTCAAAGGTTCAAGAACCATTTAGCTGGAAGGAAGAAATCATCAGCTGGATCAAAATTATCGTAATTGCTGCTGTGATCGCGTATCTACTTAATAATTACATCATCGCGAACAGCCGCGTACCCAGCGGTTCCATGGAACAAACCATTATGACCAATGATCGTGTCATCGGATCCAGACTTTCTTATTATTTCGAAGATCCGCAGCGAGGTGATGTGGTAATCTTTCATTTCCCAGATGATCCAACAGGAAAAACCTATTATGTGAAGCGAATCATCGGTCTTCCCGGAGATCGGATTGATATCCGAGGTGGGCAAGTCTATATCAATGATTCGGAAACTCCTTTGGATGAGCCTTATCTGGCGGAACCTATGATACCAGAACCCGATGCTCATTTTGAAGTTCCAGAGGACAATTACTTCATGCTGGGAGATAACCGGAATTACTCTGCAGATGCCAGAAGGTGGAATCATAAATACGTGAAGAAGAAGAAGATCATCGCGAAGGTTCTATTCCGTTACTTCCCATCCATTCATAAAATACAATAATTCACACACGGCAAATATGTAATAAATCCCGCAGGCACGAAAGCCAGCGGGATTTTTATTGTAATAATATGCGCTCTTATCTGTTCTCAATCTCCATGATCATATCTACCCGGCGCTGATGTCTTCCGCCCTCGTAGCTGGCATTCAACCACTCTTCGGTAATCATCTTTGCCATCTCCACTCCAATCACTCGTGCTCCAAAACAAAGTACATTGGAATCGTTGTGCATCTTAGAAAGTTTTGCCGTATAGGGTTCACTGCAGACACAAGCTCGAATTCCTTTCACCTTATTGCAGGCAAGAGAAATTCCAACCCCAGTTCCGCAGATTGCAATTCCAAGATCTGCTTCTCCATCTGCCACAGCACGACCTACCTTTTCTCCATATTTGGGATAGTCGCAGCTTTCTGCGGCATTGGTACCCAAATCCAAAACCTGGTATCCTTTGCTCTGAACAAATTCTTTAATGGCTTGTTTCATTTCTATGGCCGTATGGTCATTTCCCATTGCAATTTTCATGATTAATCTCCTGTTTCTTTTCTGTTATCCTCAATTAACATAACATAAATGACAGCATTTATCAAGTGTTGTGTTTCGCTCTTTTCATTCTTTAGCTCCGTCCATAAAAGGAACGAATCCCATCCATTCTGGCAGAGAGATTGGTGAGGAGTAAGTCAGCTGTGGTGAGTGCTGCCATGGCTTCCACTACCACAACGGCCCGTGGAACAATAATCGGGTCATGACGTCCCTTAATGGTAATCTCCGTCTCTTCTCCATCTTTGGTTACGGTAGACTGTGGGATAGAAATAGATGGTGTGGGTTTAAACGCTGCCCGGAATGTGACTCTGCTACCATCACTGATCCCTCCCAGAATACCACCTGCATGGTTGCTTCTTTTTGTGATATTACCTGTCTCATCGACCTGAAACGCATCATTATTCTCAGAGCCTGAAGCCTTTGAGGCAAGAAATCCATCTCCAATCTCGAACCCTTTGACTGCACCAATGGACATAATTGCCTTTGCAAGAGACGCATCGTACTTTTCGAACACAGGGTCTCCAATGCCAGATGGTACTCCATCAATGATACATTCGACTACACCTCCAGCGGAATCCATGGCTTTCATCTTCTCTGTCAGATATGCTTCGGCCTTTGCCGCTGTTTTCTGATCTGGCATATAGAGCTGGTTGCGATCTCGTTCTTCTATCTTGAAATTTTCCTCTTTTATCTCATAAGGTCCTATGGATCTTGTGTAAGCCGTCACTTCAATTCCGAGACTCTTTAGAAAACAAGCTGCGATGGCACCGGCTGCCACTCTTGCTATGGTCTCTCGCCCAGAGGAACGTCCACCACCTCTGTAATCCCTTACTCTATATTTTTGATCAAATGTGTAATCTGCATGGCCCGGACGGTATACTTCCTTCACATTTCCATAATCTCTAGAGCGGTGATCCGTATTCCATACCACCATGGAGATCGGTGTCCCTGTGGTCTTTCCTTCAAAAATGCCAGATAAAATTTCTACCTGATCTGCTTCCTGACGCTTTGTGGTAAATTGACTCTGCCCCGGCTTTCTTCGGTCTAGGTACGCTTGAATCATTGCTTCCCCTATCTCAAGTCCTGCCGGACATCCATCAACCACCACGCCGATGCCCTTGCCATGGGATTCCCCCCAAGTGGTGATACGGAATATAGTGCCCAGTGTTGATCCTGCCATGGTTGACTCTCCTCTTTCCTGCCCACGTCCTATGGGCATAATGGGATACCTATAAGGTATTTTATTTGCCGACTTTTACGATCACACAACTATTTGGTTCCTTCACGTTTAGTTCCTTTCCATTCATTACTAACAAACCCTTTTCGTAATCTACGGTGAAGAAAGTGATGGTTCCAGACTCATGATTTAAGCTAGCGAAATGCTTATCATCTGGGAAGATACAAATATCTTTTGGATAGCTTCCGCTGATAGGAAGACAACATAAGTACCTAATTTTCCCAGTTTTTTTATCCCTGCCATAAACAGTTACAGTATTATCTCCGGCATTCCCACAGAACATGTGCGTTTCATCGTTTGATAAGCGCATGGAACAAGCTGCCGTTAAATTGTTCAATGGTTTGGGTCCAGTCGTGGAAATGGTCTGAATCTTTTCAATCTTTGGCTGGCGGTCTCCTGTTTCATAAGTAAACACATCAATCCTATTCTTTAATTGATGAATTAGATAGAAAAACTTTCCATCCGAGCTGAATCGAAAACATCTAGGGGCAGACTCAATCTCACAGCGAATGGCATCTACTAAGATCAGCTCTCTATTTTTCTCATCAAAGGAATATATCTTAACCTGATCAATTCCAAGATCTGCGACCATAACGAACTTCCCATCCGGTGTTCTCCTCGAACAGCTTACGTGTGGACTGAAATTTCTTTCTGCCACACTTCCAAATCCCCGGTGAAACACCCCGGTTACGATCTCTCCGATTGATCCATCTTCCTTTAAATCAAGGACCGTACACTTTCCATCATGGTAGCCGGAAACAAACAGAAAATTATCCTCTTCATCAGTGGACAAATGGCAGCCTCTCATCCCTTTGATACTTGCTGCATTGAGCTTGGTAATGGAACCATCCTCGTGTATGCGGAAAGCAATCACGCCCTCATCTGCGATGGAATACAATGTTTTCCCATCATAAGATGCAATAACATAAGAAGAATTTTCTACTTCTACTTCACATCTTTTAATAAAACGTCCTCCATCTATATCAACATCATAAACGGTAATGCCTTTTGCCTGTCCATTGTAGGTATACGATCCTACATAAGCCATATATTTTCCAGTCATAATACGTTTCCTCCTGATATTGTACCTTGTAAACTAAAGGTATAATATCATATTTTAATTCATTTGTTAAGGAAAAACTTGCAATGCTTTCTGGCATCTGAGCTCAATAACGTTTCTATCCTTAATCTAAGTCTTCTCCATTAAAAGCATGTGCCCTGCTCCAAAAAACCTATATTTACGAATGAAAAACAAAAAAAGTTTCATTCGGAAGCAACTATTTTGAGGATTTGTCTGTCTTAGAATCGTTAACATATTTTTATTTTAGGAATATAAATAGAGCCGCATATTAAGGAAAAACTTCTTGTAAATCTATTGACATACATGGAAAAATCCGTATAATGGTTTTTGTTATGTGTTTATAATTACTAAACTTTAAAGTTATATTTATGATCAGTTAGTATAAGTAAACTTTTCGCTTATCATAATAAAGAGGAGGAGCACATGGATATTGGTACAAAACTAAAAGAACTGCGAGTCTTAAAAGGACTGACTCAGGAAGAACTGGCGGACCGAGCAGAACTCTCGAAAGGATTTATTTCTCAGCTGGAACGAGACTTAACTTCTCCATCCATTTCCACTCTTATGGATATCTTACAATGCCTTGGTACGTCCATCGGTGAATTCTTCAACGAGACACCAGAGGAACAAATTGTATTTGGAACGTCCGACTATTTTGAAAAGCACGATGAAGAATTGAAAAATGACGTCAAATGGATCATCCCTAATGCGCAGAAAAATATGATGGAACCCATTCTTTTAACCCTAGATCCAGGGGGTGAAACGTATCCTGACAATCCACATGAGGGGGAAGAATTTGGCTTTCTCTTACAGGGCAGCGTATCCATTCATATTGGAAGTAAGACATATAAAGCAAAAAAAGGGGAATCCTTTTACTTTATACCAGACAAAAAACACTATTTAAGCAGCAAGGCAGGCGCTTCCTTAATCTGGGTAAGTTCTCCGCCAAGCTTTTAACAGGAGGATAAAATATCATGGAACAGCCACTCATTGATTTACGGAATATTACAAAAAGTTTTGACGGTACCATGGTACTGGACAATTTAAATCTCTCAGTAAAACCAAACACATTTGTTACACTACTCGGTCCCAGTGGATGCGGGAAAACAACCACACTGCGAATCATCGGTGGCTTTGAAACTCCAAACATGGGAGACGTGATTTTTGAGGGGCAAAATATCACCAATCTTCCTCCCAACAAACGACAGCTTAATACCGTATTTCAAAAATATGCCCTGTTTACTCATATGTCCATCGCAGAAAACATTGCCTTTGGACTTAAAATCAAAAACAAAACCAAATCCTATATTCAGGATAAAATTAAATACGCACTAAAGTTAGTAAATTTAGACGGATTTGAAAATCGTTCCGTCAGTTCTTTAAGCGGCGGACAGCAGCAAAGAATCGCCATAGCAAGAGCCATTGTAAATGAACCAAGAGTACTTCTTCTTGATGAACCATTAGGCGCGCTGGATTTAAAACTTCGCCAAGATATGCAGTATGAGCTGATCCGGTTAAAAAATGAACTTGGCATTACATTCATCTATGTGACCCATGACCAGGAAGAAGCACTGACTATGTCGGATACCATCGTCGTCATGAATCAGGGTTATATCCAGCAGATGGGGTCCCCAGAAAGTATCTACAATGAACCGGAGAACGCGTTTGTAGCCGATTTTATCGGGGAAAGTAACATTGTCCCAGGAATTATGATTCGAGATGAACTAGTAGAGATTTTCCAAGCGAAATTTGACTGCGTGGATAAGGGATTCGGTGTAAATAAGCCGGTGGATGTGGTGATTCGTCCGGAAGACATTGACCTTGTCTCTCCTGATGAAGGAACTTTAAAAGGTGTGGTGACGCATCTGATCTTTAAGGGAGTTCATTATGAGATGGAAGTCACTACTCAAGACGGGTTTGAATGGCTGGTTCACAGTACGGACTGCTTCCCAGTGGGACAAAATGTGGGGATTCATGTAAATCCTTTCGACATCCAGATTATGAACAAACCCGTTTCTGAAGATGAGGAGGCAGTGGGAATCAATGAATAAAAAATCACTTTCCGGTCCTTACTTGATATGGATGTTTGGCTTTATTATCATCCCTTTGGTGATGATTGTTATTTACGGACTGACTGACCAATCAGGAGCCTTTACACTATCAAATGTTATCTCAATCTCCTCACCGGAACATGCAAAAGCGTTATGGCTTTCTCTGGGGCTATCTTTCATTAGTACCCTGATCTGCCTGTTGCTTGCTTATCCACTAGCAATGATTCTTCGTTCCAAAGGGATCGGGCAAGGAAGCTTCATCGTATTTGTTTTTGTACTTCCTATGTGGATGAATTTTCTGCTCCGTACACTGGCCTGGCAAACTCTTCTTGAGAGAAATGGAGTGATTAATGGAATCTTATCCACACTCCATCTTCCAAAACAGAACTTAATCAACACTCCCGGCGCCATCATACTGGGAATGGTATATAACTTTCTTCCTTTTATGGTGCTTCCTATCTATAATGTACTTATGAAAATCGATGACCAAATCATCCGTGCAGCTAGAGACTTAGGCGCCAATTCCTTTCAGGTGCTTATTCGGATCCTTCTTCCTCTTAGCATACCTGGTATTGTCAGCGGTATCACAATGGTCTTTGTTCCAGCTCTTACCACGTTCGTAATCTCGAATTTATTAGGAGGCAGTAAGATCCTTTTGATCGGTAACGTTATCGAACAGGAATTTACAAGAGGAAGCAACTGGAATCTAGGCTCCGGTCTTTCACTGGTTCTTATGTTATTTATTTTAATCAGCATGGCACTCATTGCCAAATACGACAAAAATGGGGAGGGATCTACATTCTGATGAAAAAAGATGATTTATTCAAACGTTTTATTCAGGATTTTTACCTGGTTCTGATTCTGGTGTTCCTATATGCCCCCATTGCAACTATGACCGTACTTTCCTTTAACAGTTCCAAATCCCGTACGCAATGGGGGGGATTTACAGGTCACTGGTATATAGAACTTTTTACAAGCAGTACCATAATGGATGCACTATGGAATACATTAATGATCGCATTTGTATCGTCTCTCATTGCAGTTATAATCGGCACAGCTGCTGCAATTGGCATTAACAGTATGAAACGAATTCCTAAGTCATTATTAATGGGGATCACCAATATTCCCATGCTTAATGCTGATATTGTGACTGGGATCTCACTTATGCTCGCTTTTATCGCTTTTGGGATTACTTTGGGTTTTAAAACCATTTTGATTGCACATATTACCTTTAACATTCCTTATGTGATCTTAAGTGTCATGCCGAAGTTAAAGCAGATTGATAAAAGTACCTATGAAGCTGCCATGGACTTGGGTGCAACTTCGTTCAAAGCATTTTTTAAAGTGATTTTTCCGGACATTCTTCCGGGTGTACTCTCCGGTTTTTTACTGGCATTTACCATGTCACTTGATGATTTCATCATCACCCACTTTACCAGAGGTGCCGGAATCAATACACTTTCCACTTTGATTTACAGTGAAGTGCGCAGAGGAATCAAACCTTCCATGTATGCACTTTCAACCATTATCTTTTTAACTGTGCTGGTGCTTCTTTTGATCACCAATTTTGCACCCAAACAAAAAACGAACAGGAGAAAATAAATATGAAAAATTGTTTTTATCGCGTTTTAACTGCAAGTGCTCTTGCACTTGTTTCCGTTTCCCTACTTGGTGGTTGTGGGAAATCCGCAGAAACCAAAAAAGACAATGGAGAAGTCTATGTCTATAACTGGGGAGAGTACATTGACGAATCTGTGATTGACGAATTTGAAAAGGAAACTGGAATTAAAGTGGTTTATGATTTATTTGAAACCAACGAGGAGATGTATCCCATCATTGAAGCAGGTGCGGTCAAATACGATGTTGTATGCCCATCGGATTATATGATTCAAAAAATGGCTGAAAACAATTTACTTTCAGAAATCAATATGGATCACGTTCCAAACGTAAAGGAGATCGATCCGAAGTACTTGGAAATGTCAAAAAGCTTTGATCCGGAAAACAAGTATTCGGTTCCTTACTGCTGGGGAACGGTTGGAATTCTTTATAACACCAGCATGGTTGCACCGGAAGATGTCCCCAAAAAATGGTCCGATCTTTGGAATGAGAAGTATAAGGATAGCATCTTGATGCAGGACAGTGTAAGGGATACCTTTATGGTGGCTTTAAAATCCCTTGGATACTCTATGAATACAACCAACGAAGCGGAAATCAATGAAGCAAAAGAACTATTGATCAAACAAAAGCCTTTGGTTCAGGCTTATGTCATAGACCAGGTAAGGGATAAGATGATCGGTGGAGAAGCCGCTATCGGAGTTATTTATTCTGGGGAAATGCTTTATATTCAAAATGAAGTGAAGGATCTTGGTCTTGATTATTCCTTGGAATACGTAATACCAGAAGAAGGAACAAACCTCTGGATTGATTCCTGGGTAATACCAAAGAATGCTCCCAATAAGGAAAACGCTGAAAAGTGGATTAATTTCATGTGCCGTCCTGAGATTGCTAAGAAGAATTTTGAATACATCACCTACCCAACTCCCAACAAAGGTGCCTTTGACCTTCTGGACCCGGAATTAAAAAATAACAAAGCGGTATTTCCTGACGATGCAGCGTTAAAGAACAGTGAAGTATACAAATATCTGGGGGATGAAGCGGATACTCTTTACAACAATGCATGGAAGGAAGTCAAATCTAATTAAGGAGTGAAACTACCCGAGTGAATAAAAAACATATTTTGACCTTTTTCATTATAGCACTATTACTTCTTGCATCCGCTTGGTCAATTAACGTTCTAAAAAATGGTTCGTCTTATCTGCTGGTACTTAAGCTTAACTGGGGAATTACATTGCCATCTGGCTGTGAGCTTACCTATCAGGCGGAAGGTGAACCTGATATCCTAGGAGATGGAGGACGATACCATATATTAACATATCATAAGTCCGTTTCCTTCCCTTCAGAGATTAGTGAGATAACGGTGTCCGAAAAAGAGAGAGAAGTAATATCAAACCTACTAACAAATCTATCTGTAAAGGGAACGGAGTATCCTCCGTTTGAAAGAATCACACATGGTTATCTCACGAAACGAGAAGACAGTTCTGTTCTTTATCTGCTTTATTCCCAAGAGTTAAAAACTTTATATGTGATTGAGGATTTTCATTAATCACACATACTATCAATGCAAAAAGGCGAATCCAATTTGGATTCGTCTTTTTGCTTAACTCTATTTAATAATTGGTAATCAGCACTTCAACCGTAACCGCCCCACGGTCCTTAAACTGATAATTACAGTTTGAGTAAGTTTTATCAATGTAATGAATCTGATACTTATTGCTCCATTCAATCAAAAGATCATTGGACAGGCCTTTGTGATACAGGACATTGGATAAAGCGAAACGAATCCCCTTTTCATGTAACCGATCCAAAAGCTCTAAAAGAGTCCGCTCCTCCTTTTCCTTCCAATCTTTAAACCCCCGGTTGCCATCGTTATAATTACCCGTGGAGATTAAATAAGGCGGATCACAGTAAACAAGATCCCTGGAATCTAAGGCAGCGTAGTCCAGTTTCGTAAAATCTAGATTGGAAAATGCAATCTCTTTTTCATGAAGAGCCTGGCTAAACTCCGTTAAATTTTTCTCAATATTCGCATTAAAGGAGCTTCTGTTTCTTCCAAATGGAGAATTGAACTCATGACTATTATTAAAACGAATCTGATGATTGAACGCATAACAGGTCAGAACAAATAGCTTTGTCAAGTCCTTGGAACGGTTATAATCGTCTCTTAATGCGTAATACCCCTCCTGATTCTGTTGGGTTAACCCATAGGTCCCAATCACCTTTTTAATCCGTTTTAAAAGTACATCAACATCAGTCTTCTGAAACATCTGAAACAGTTCAATTAAATAGGTAATCTGATCGTTACAGACAATTGTTTCTGCCTCCACATTGATTCCCACATTAAATCCACCGGCAAAGACATCTACAAAAGTACGAATATCCTTTGGAAACACCTGAAAAACAGACTTAAGAATCTTAAATTTCCCCCCAGTGTAATTGAGAGGGCTCTTTATGAACATGGCGGCACCTGCTTCTCAATGTAGATCAGAAGTTCTTTTAACCGTTCTGTTTCCTTCACCTTCCTGCTCTTGTATCTTCGGTATGGGATTTCATAAATCTGGAATGTCTCGGGCTTTCCGTACTGTTTCATCACCCGTTCGATTTCCCCTACTGGCATCAGTCCATCTGTACTATAGCTTAATATAATATGACGAAACTTCGCCTGTAGAAGCAATTCTTCAAATGCCGGTACCGCACGATTCTTCATGCAGAAATCAGACTTTTGACCTTCTTCTGGTCTCTGCCCGGTGACCCCTCTGACAACGGGATAATCGTATCTGGCCGCAGTTTCAAGCACATGGTAGTTGGATAAGTACTGACGGGCATTATAGGGAGGATCAATGTAAAGAATATCCCCTTGAATCCGTTTTAAAAGATCGGCTCCATTCTCATGATAACTGTGGTTCTCTTTTCCATTCTCTGTAACAGGCAGGCGGTAAAGTTCATATGGCTTATAACTGCGCCGTTCCCATGACTTATGGAATGCCCCATAAGTTCCTGACGTATTGGATACAAAAGGAATCCCTTCTACAATACAGGCAACCAAATAATAATACTCCTCTTCACTTAGGCAGCCAGCCTCCTTCCAATCCTCCACTGTACACCGGGCGTAATCAATGCGAAGGGCATTGTCATCGTTTAAATACATCCGCCCTCCTTCTGGTGCATAGGTATTCTGAAAGAAGCGCCGTTCCTTTTTAAGAGTCTCCAACTCTTTTTTCTCTCTCCCATTCAAGTAGTCAATGGGATCTGAAATTCCTGTTTGCTCTTTTAGACGCACGAATTCGGGCATACGGTCATTTTCAACCGTCGCCCTCTGAAGCACATAGGAAAAGTACAGCAGGTCATTGGAACAGACCTGGTACCACTGTTTAAAATATCTGGCAACCACAGCGGTTCCAGAAAATATATCACAAAAGCTATTAGCCTGGGGTGCTTTTTCATCGATCACATGTTTTATCTGATCCAGCAGCAGTGTTTTGCTTCCAATAAATCTCATTCTTTTCTTGCTCCCATTCCATTTTGACCTGCATACCATTATAATGGAAAAAAGGGAAAAAGACAAGAAAAGATCCACCTTCCGGCTTATACTTTCCCTTGAATTCTAATTTTCTCTTTTCTACGTCTTTTAAAACAGTACATATCCTCATCCGCCAGTTTCAACGCGTATTCTGGCGGTAAGTGCATTTCCCTTGTCACACACACCACTCCATAGCTAATGGACATGGGATAATTCATCTCACTCTCTGACACTCTCTGATCTACCCTTGCTAATTTTTCTAGTGCTGTTTTTTTATCACAATCGTGGAAAAGAACAATAAATTCGTCTCCTCCAAACCTACAGGTAAAATCTTTTTCACCTGTTTCATTTTCCAGCTCCTGAGATACCATCTTTAAGTATTCATCTCCATATAAATGACCAAACCGGTCATTGACAAACTTTAGCCCATCCAGATCAATCATACAAAGAGCAAAGGAACCTCCATCTTGAATGAATGTTTCAATGGTCTGAAAACAGCTTCTTCTGTTATTAAGTCCAGTCAATTCATCCTTATATGCCATAATCTCTAAATATGCCTCCGTTTCCCTTTGATAGGTTACATCTGTAATGAGATGAACCACAGCCCTTGTATCCTCCCACAAAAGAGAATATGACTTCACCTTAAAAATTTTGTGATTGGTACACTTATATTCATATCTTAATTCTTCCTGAATGTTTTTTGTTGACTTTAGTTTTTCCATGAACGCAGTAATCTCTTTGCGGACTAAAATCCGGCACTCTGGATCAAAGAACCGTCTCTTTGCCAACTCATTGACATACAGTATATCCCCTGTTTCTTCCTCCGTAACCACAACCCAGTCCTTTAAACTATCCAAAATGGATAGAAGCAAAGTATCCAGACTTTTGCGCTTTGGTTTGCTGTTTGCTATTGGTATATTGCTATTTTCTGTCAGGTGCTTAAAAGTGGAATGAAGCTTTTTTAAATCACCGGATAAAAAATTACTTTGCCCAGGGGGAATTGTATCTGTCTTTCCCTTTGCCAGATTTTCTATGTATTCACTGGTTTCGATCAGACAGTGAGAAAGATAAGACAGAGTGTTCTGCAATTCTTTTATGACCGGCTCATTTACTTCCAGCTTTTCTTCTACCGGTTTTTTTAACATAATATTTCGGATCTGCTCAAGAAGAATAAAAGCATTTTTTTCCGTCATTTGCTACACCTTCGATCAATATTAAGCTATGGGGAACCTTTTCCACGCGATTTTACGGTTCATTTGCATCATTCCTCCAAAAAATAAGAAGGAATTTTATGTGTTTTTTTGGATGTGTTACTCCTATTACCGCATACCAGGTGTTTTTTTTACATATATTGCCACTTCCATGTTTGTCATTTTTTCTTATAATGATAAAAAGGTGTACCTTTATCTATCGGTTACATAATTTCCCTTTTGGCTATTTTACAGTTGAAATCTGCCGAAATTATGATTATAATATATTATGGTTGATTTTACTCATTTATAAGCATACCGCACTGCCACAAAGGTACACCTTTTTGACACTGCGGTATGCTTGTCTCATTTTATAAACTACCCTTTCTGCCATACTATGAAAGATAGGAGGTTAAAAATCAACATGAACACTTTTTATGGATACGTCAGAGTCTCGACTCTAGATCAAAATGTGGAGCGTCAATTAATTGAGCTGCTCAAATGGGGCGTTTTAGAGAAAAATATATATTGTGATAAATTATCTGGAAAAGACTTTAACCGGCCCCAATATCAGAAATTAAAACGTAAGTTAAGAGAAGGAGATGTTCTTGTCATCAAGAGTCTGGACCGTCTGGGCAGAAACTACGAAGACATTCAGAAAGAATGGAGAGAAATTGTCAAAATAACAAAAGCAGATATTGTTATTATTGATATGCCCATTCTTGACACAAGAACCAACAAAGATTTAATTGGAACTCTGATATCTGATATCGTCTTACAGCTTCTTTCCTATGTAGCCCAAGCGGAACGAGAAAGCATCAAGCAAAGACAGGCGGAAGGAATCGCCATTGCGAAAGCACAGGGAAAGCATCTGGGCCGCTATCCCTCTCCCATTCCAGATGAATTTTATCCCATATATGAAAAATGGAAGAATCGAGAATATTCTTTAAAAACAGCAAGCAGTACACTGGGAGTAACCGTGAGCCAGTTTCGTACTATGGTAAAAAAACAGGAAAGTAAGGAAAACAATCGACCGACTTGAAAATTCCTGTAATTATGTTAAAATGGATAAATACAAGAAAACTGTTGAAAGAAGGTGCTGTTACGAAAATTCAGGAATCTGCCGAAAATTATCTGGAAGCAATATTGATGCTGCAAAAGCGGAACGGAAGTGTACGATCCATTGACGTTGCTGGAGAACTGGAATTTTCCAAACCCAGTGTCAGCGTTGCTATGAAAAATTTGCGTGAGAATGGTTTCATTGATGTCGAAGAAAATGGTCATATTATTTTACTAGATAAGGGAAAAGAAATCGCAGAGCGGATGTACGAACGTCACACATTTTTATCTGACTGGCTGATTCAACTTGGAGTGGACAAAAAAATTGCTTTGGATGATGCCTGCCGGATGGAACATGTATTAAGCGCAGAAAGTTTTGCAGCTATGAAAGCTTATGTAAATGGCAGTAATAAAAATTAAAAAAAACGGTAGCTTATGACGATGCAGCAACAGCAAACGTCAATTAGTTACCGTTTTTTTATGAAAATTTTTATTCCTTAAGTTTAAACTTTAACACCTCGTCTTTTAAACTGTGAGCCAATGCATCCATCTCCTCACTGGAGGCGGAAGATTCCTCCGCAGTGGCAGCATTATTCTGAATCACACTAGATACCAGATTGAGTCCTTCTTGGATCTGTTCAATGGATTCCACCTGTTCTTTGGAAGATAGGACGATCTCCTGAATCGTCTGTTCCACAGACTGGGACTTTTGAGCTGCTTCCTTTAAAATCTGGGTGGTTTCCGCAGCAATCTCCTCCCCTTGAGAAACAGTCTGCACCGACTGTACAATCAATTCTGCCGTTTGTTTTGCCGCCTCTGCAGATTTCGCTGCCAGATTCCGAACCTCATCGGCTACCACTGCAAACCCTTTTCCTGCCTCTCCGGCCCTAGCCGACTCGATAGCCGCATTTAATGCTAAAATGTTAGTCTGAAAAGCAATGTCTTCAATTACTTTTGTGATGGATGATATCTGCTCTGAAGCCGCCCCAATCTCACGCATGGCGCCGTCTAGTCTCTGCATCGAAGCATTTCCCTGTTTGATGCCATCTCCTGCTTCTTTTACATAACCCGTTGCCTTTTGTACATGAGCAGCATTCTCCTGCGCCCGGTCCGCCACCCCAGTGATGGCACCATTAAGTTCCTCTACCGTAGCCGCTTGCTCTGTTGCCCCTGCGGAAAGTGATTGAGATGTATCTGCAATCTGACCAGCCCCATCTGCCACCTGCTGAGACGATCTTCGTATACTAAGAAATACATCATTCAAATTCTCAACAATTCCAATAAGAGAACCTTTGACTTTTACAAAATCCCCCTTATACTCCTGCTCCACTAAAACAGTGCAGTCCCCTTTTTCAAGTTGAGTCAATAAGTAAGAGATCTCATTAATATAGCTATTTAACGTATCCACTGTCCTTGCAAATGATCTTGACAAAACCTCCATCTCATCTCCTGTAATTGCTTGAGGTACGGGAGAATGAAGATCTCCGTTCTCTAAGTCCTGAATCCGTTTCACCAGATTCAATATTGGATTCACGATGGGTGTTGCAATTTTAAACGCCAAAGGAACAGATAAAAGAATCATTAGAAACGTCAATCCCGCAGTGATTAAAAAAGATCGATAAAATCCAGCCATCATCTCTGTCCGTACGGTTGCAACTCCTATGGACCAGCCGTCAGTACCGGGTATGGGTGCATAACCAATGGTCAGGGACTTTCCTCCATTAGGAATGGTCTGAATCCCTGGTTTGCCTGCAATCATTATTTTGGTTTTTTCTGCAATTTTCTCATAGTGGCTGTCTGTCTTAGCCATCTCTATGTAGTTGGTCTGTTTGGTCACCATCTTTTTGTCTTTATGAGCTATGATTTTACCAGTCCTGTCTAGGATAAAACCATATCCTGAATCCCCGACAGAGACCCCGTCTATCATACTGCTAAATGTATTGGAATCTATAAATCCAGCTACAATACCGTTATAATGGCTATTGTTGATCTTTGTCGCAATCACCATAATCGTCTTACCCAAACTTTCTGAATAAAGTGTAGTTGAAATACAGGTTTCCCCATTGATTGCCTGCTTAAAATATTCTCTCTGACTCACATCCTCCCCATTGGAGTCAATTCCATCGGCATCTGCTGTGATTAACTGGATAAATCTATATTCACCTGCCAATTCTGAGAGAGTTTCCTTTCTCTGTGGCTGGCTTGTCTTCTGATCGGTAATGCTCGTGTATCGGGCAATGGATTCGATCTTAATCTTGTAGAGTTCAATTGCATTCTGAACGGTCTGGCTGTAAGCCGCGGAACATTCATTTAACCTGACTTCCATATTGTTTTTCTCACCTTGATAAAACAAATAACTGTTCACCAGCCCAAATACTATAGAAATTGACACCGTCAGGCTGAGGATTCCAAAAAGAAATGTCTTTTTAATGGATCGTTTTTTACTTTTGCTTCCTTTTTTCTTCTCTTCCTTCTGCAATCCCTTCATCTTATTTCGAAACAATCCTGCCACAGTTATATCCCCCACTTTTCTCTTGTAAACCAAACCAACTATTTGCAAGTTTTTTGTATTATATTAATAATTATTATAGCTCGAATTTCCATATTTTGTCAATTAATAACAAAGTATTTGTCTTAATGCCAGGATGTGGGAATAATTGGAATGTTGCATGATTCTGAAAAAGACATATAATTAAAAATTATAAGTAAAGGAGTTTTAACATGCCAAGAAGAGGTGAAAATGTGTACAAACGAAAAGATGGAAGATGGGAAGGAAGAACCCTAAAACAAAATGGGAAATATCAGTATTTCTACTCCCAAAGCTATAAAGGGGTTAAGGAGAAAATGAAGAATTATAAGGAAGTCCATGACTTTCGGAAAAAAAAATCCTCCGCAGAGTCAAGAGATCCAGTATTTTTACTGGAAGCATGGCTTGTGGAAGTTTCTCAAAGAATCAAACCCTCTACATACGAAAGCTATTATCGCAGTATAAACAATTATGTGATCCCGTTTTTTAAGGAAGAAAAATATCCTAAGATTAATGAAGATTCCGTTCTTCGTTTCGTCAAAACCATGTTGGACAATCAAAGACTTGCCGATTCCTCAAAAAAGAAACATTTAACGATTTTTAAGATTGCACTCAAAGAGATCTTAAAAGAAGCGCCTGAATCTTATTCTGCAATCGAATTAATTCGATATCCCAAGCCCCAGGACAAAGAAGTTTCTGTCTTTTCCATGAGTGATCAAAAACAAATTGAACAAGTTACAAGAAATTACAAAGATGACCGGGCACTAGGGATATTGCTCTGCTTCTATACCGGACTGCGTCTTGGGGAATTGTGTGCACTTCAGCAAAAAGATATTGACATGGAAACCGGAACTTTAACTGTTTCCCGTACCGTTTCCCGCATCCGGCATTTTGAAGAAAGCAAAACTAAAACTTCCTTGGCTGTAGGAACTCCAAAAAGCAAAAAATCATTTCGTAAGATTCCTCTTCCTAAATTTTTACTGGACTTAATCAGAGAAAGCAGTCTTTATAATTCCAATCCGGATTTTTACTTGTTTTCCAGTTCCTCGGCGCCCTTTGACCCTAGAAACTTTCAGAAGCTTTATAAGCGAATTTTAAAGGATGCCCAGGTCAAGGATCGCAAATTTCATGCCATTCGGCATACCTTTGCCACACGTGCCTTGGAATTAGGTGTCGATATTAAAACCATCAGTGAATTGCTTGGGCACTCCACGGTATCTATTACCCTCAATGTTTATGCCCATTCTCTCATGGAACAAAAGAAAGCAGCCATAGAAAAGTTTAATACAATGTACCATCTAAATACGGAATCCAGCCAGTAACCTGTTTCTGACAACTCTAATTAACGGTCAGACATTGCCATACCTGTTTCGTACACTCTTACGGAATTGCGAACTTTCTTCGCATTATAAAGAGCCAGATCGGAATAGATAAAAAACTGGGCGGCATCGGATTCTCTGTCATATTCAGAGAGTCCAATGCTAACGGATCGTCTTTGACTTTATCACTAAGGTTTCTACAATTATTGTTATAAAATTAATACCGGATGGAATAACGATAAATTTTAGAATATAAACTTTTAGCGTTGCATGTAACAGATTTTTCTCGAAGGCCTCCAAATCGGCATTAAGTAAGCTGCCGAAGCCTTCCCATCGCAATGGTGTCATAAAAAGATCCATCGGATAGTCGTTTGTCCTTTCTAATCAATCCCTCTACTTCAAATCCAAGTTCAAGATAGAGAGAAATGGCTTTTTTGTTGGTCTCCAATACACTTAATTCAATCTTTTCCAGTCCAATTTTATCTGCCCAAGAAATCGTGCATTCCAATAATTTCCTCCCCATCTGATGTCCCCAAAATTCCTTGCACACACACACTCCGAATTCCGCTTTGTGCTTCATCCGTTTTAAAGTATTCCCTTCACATCTAGAAAATCCTGCCAGAACACCCTCCACTTCTACGACCAAAAATATGTGATTTTCTGCTTTGCTGTCTTCTTTAATCAGCTCTTTAAACTTTTCTTCATCAAAACACCCTTCTCCTGACTCCCGGTCCATATTCTCGGTCTCTCCATCGATTAACAACAAAATCCTTGACAACTCCTTGGCATCTGTTTCCTTGGCTGACCGAATGCAATAACACAGCCCTTTTATCTCATGTTTCTCTGAGTCTAATTTCATACATTACCTCCTTTTAGTTTATACTCTCTATATACACACCATAGCCATACAATTTGTTTCATTATGATACAATGTATGGTATGATGAATTATTTGTCATCATACAGTCAAAATTAGTATAGCATATCAGACTTCATATATGGCGTAAAACGTAATTTTTTCTTCCATCATTTTTCCTGCAATCGGTTATCTTCTGCAACCTTAAGAATAAGAGAGAGAATCCCAGTAACAGGATTCTCTCTCTTTTCAATCCAAGTACTAGTAAGAGAGCTACAGCATACGTCTTGTTTTTCTTATAACCGTTTATGCACTATTAAAATTATACACGATTTATCCGTGGTTTTAAAGATATATTTGTAAAAGAAAGCATATATTGAGAATAGAATACTTTGCTATTTAGGAGACAAATATGGAGCAAGCCAATTTAGATATTCGGGAAAACTATATAGAATATGGAAACTTTATACAAGTCAATTATGCCTTAGTGGAAGAGGTGTATACACCTAACAGTAGGACTGGTTACCTACTGATTTCGTATGACTTACCAGGAGAAAAAGAGATGACCTTTCAGGAACTTGTGCAGTTAAACGTTGATTGGAATACCATTCTCATCAACCAATATGGCGATTCCATCAGTTTATGCAGTATTATAAAAGGAGATCGGGTCAATGCTACTTTCTCCAAATTAATGACGAGGAGCATTCCTCCCCAGTCGAATGCTTACCGAATCATTGCGCTCATGGGATCCCCTTCATTCCGTGTTACAACCGGACGAATACTTATGATTGATTCAGCCAGAAATGTACTTTACACTGAAAATCCCTATAACAGCAGTGATCAAATGCGTTTCACAATCTCTAGTGCAACAAATATCGTAAATTATAATGGAAACCAGATGCAGCTTACCCAGTTAAAGCCCGGTGAGATGGTACGGGTGGAACATGCCAATTTTCAGACCGCCAGCATTCCTCCCCAAACCACAGCTTTTCTCATTGAACAGCTTCGCCCATAAAAAACAGCCGGCAATCCTCAAAATCCCTCCTTGGGATAAAAGTAATTAACCGGCCGCATATGCGATACTATGTTTTAATATTTGATTGCTTCTTTTGTTAATCTACATCAAACCCTCTGCCAATGATGCTATTGCTTCTGCTTGCACAGATGAAACTGTCATCTTGAAAGGCTTTCACATATTCTCTGATGGCAATCAATTCCTGCTGATTTACCACCGCCTGAATTAACATTTTCTTCTTCACGTTGGTGGTATCCATTCCCTGAATAAATGTTGCACCTCTATTTAATTCATTGCGGATAAACTGGGTGATCTCCAGATACTGATCCGACATAATATTTACATTGTAATACTTTTCAAATCCAATGATTAACTTATCCGTAACTAGACTTTGTACAAAAGTACAGATGAGGGAGTATATGATCATAGTAAGATCCCCATAAATGATAGACGAACAGATTACAACTGTATTAAGAACCAGATAATAGGTCCCAATAGAAATCCCCTTCTTCTCTTTTAGGTACAATGCAACAATGGATTCCGGTCCATTGGCAACTCGCTGCTTCATAATAATTCCGCCTGCGATTCCACCAACAACACCTCCGCTTACGGCTGCTGCGATTGGGTCGGTGTGCAACTGTGGTATGACTTTATCTACAATCCCTACATAGAATGTGAACATGAAATAACTAAATGCAGCGTAAAATATCTGCGTTTTATTATAACGGAAGAATGCCCACAAAAAAATCGGCATTGCCATAGCAATCAAGAGCATCTGTACATTCGCTCCGGTTAATCGATTGATAACCGTTGCCATTCCCCCAATTCCAGTTGCCACCAGATTGTTCGCATTCAAAATTTGACAATATGCAATCGCAGATATGATCTGTCCTACTGCAATCCAAATCAATTTTTTTTTCATTATTATTCCCCTCATATACGTATTTGTATCTGATCCGTTCATTCCTTCGATGTCCCAAATACCTTTGTACCGAGATTTATTATATCCATATCATTCTCGTTAAGCAACTACATTTATTTTCCATTTTCCTGTAAATTATCTGTTTATAACCATGTTATAATTTTTTTCTCAAAAATAAACAGCAAAAAACCGCCAGATGTGTGAAATCAACCTGACGGTTTCAAAATTAAATATCTATTAATCCACATTTCTCTGGAAATCTATGTTAGTTTTCAACAAAATCTCCTCTTTTTTCAACCACAGAGTAACCGACTGAGGAAACACGGTTCCTCAGGCAAACATTACATTCAGCAGCTTCTTCCCCAGTACAGATCTTATTATCATACAGGGAATATTTCTTTCTCACACCAACTGGGGATAAATTGGGCATAAGGACATTGGAACCAGCTAATATCCCTTTTTCTCTTCCTTTTGGATCCAAGGTTCCAAGCGCTGTGGTTGCTGGCAATAATACATTGGGCAGCATCAACCTTATGATACCGATTAGGAACAGGGTCAATTCCATACTTCCAGCTTTAAAGTCTTTAAAAGGAGTGTCCTTATGAGGAATAAACGGTCCGATCCCTACCATGTGAGGGGATAGCTCTTTTATAAATTTCAAATCTTCTGCCAGACAACGGGTCGTCTGATAAGGAGATCCCACCATAAATCCTGTTCCCACCTGATAACCAATCTTTTTTAAGGTCCAGAGACATTCTTTTCTAGTTTTTAAGGATAAGGATTCTGGATGAAGTTTATGATAATGCGCTTCATTGGCCGTCTCGTGACGAAGGAGATAGCGATTGGCACCTGCTTCATAATAAGCTCGATATTGTTCCTCACTTTTTTCTCCAATGGAGAGGGTAATGGCACAGTCTGGATACCCTTTACGGATTGTCTTTATTATATCTGTCATGATTTCATCGGTATAGGAAAGATCTTCTCCCCCCTGTAGTACAAAGGTCCGAAATCCCAATTCATATCCATTCTGACAACAAGCTAGAATCTCTTCTTTGCTCAACCGGTACCGGCTTGCATTCTGGTTGCTGCTCCTAATTCCACAGTAGATGCAGTCGTTCTTACAGTAATTGGTAAATTCAATCAGCCCTCTAATATAAATCTCTTTCTCAAAATGTTCTTCGCTGTTCTTTCTTGCCAGGGAAAATAAGTACTCACTGGATTTCGTATCATAAGAATCAATTAGTGTTCTATATTCATCCAATGTCAGATCATGTGTCTGATACAGTTTATCAATTAAGTCTTTCATCAATTTTAAGCTCCTTTTTGCCTTTATATTATCACGTAATGATCGATTTTAATTTGTAAATTTAAGGTTAAAATTCATTTTGGCTCAGTTTATTATAGATAAGACTGATCAGAAAGCAAAGTCCGCCTCCTGCGATCAATCCTGCCACCCGCGTTATCGAGTTTTCCTGATGCAGATCTATTATTATAAATTTCACTACCATCAAGATAGCCAGTGCCAGTCCGCATGGACGAATCCCCTTCGCCTTCCACCTAAAACCGGCGGTTATAATTCCGATTGCGATCAAAAGCCCCAATATGCTATAAACCGGAGACGCAAAGGTAAGGTTCGAAAAGGAGTAAAGCACAACCCAGGAAAACAGTATGTATTTGATGCAGATCCAGATTCCTCCAAGTAGGAGTTTGTGTCCTTCTTCTTTAAGGATTTCACGGCTTTGAATTCCTGCAATTACCAGCGTTAATCCAGTAAAGAGAAGTTTATATCCGGCTTGAATTTCCATTGTCACTCCTACCACTCCTACGATATACAGTATCGTGGAAATCAGATAAAAAATCACTTGCATACATGTGTCTTTATAAAGTTCTTTATTCCAGCTCCAAAAAACAAACTTGGGATCCTTCCAGTTTTTAAAATATCCCCATCTTACCAGTCCACATAGGACTAGCACTGCCAACACAAAACCGTAAGGGCTGGTACTGCTGCCAATGCTAAAATGGATCCACAAAAACTGGCTGACACATCTTGGAATTGTGAAACTATTTATGATAAGTACAATAAGGCCCAGGGATTTTAACAGATTCGTCTGTGCATACTGCTTCTTTTGAAGGTTATCCCATAATACATAGAACATCAGGCCTATCTGTAAGGCTCCAATCATTATACAGATTAGAATATCGGGTGATCCAAAAGCTAGGAAAAGAGTATCAAATAATAAAATTCCACTGATTAAAAACGGATGGGCAGATCGTTTTAATACTTTTTCGTTGACCACAAGCAACAAGCCAATGAGTACCATTCCTACGGGAACTCCTATCCATTCTGCATTGAGAAATAGCATCGTGATGGCTAGAATTCCACCATAATATCCCCCCAGCCACGGATCTGCTGTTTTGGTGTAACGGGCCGTTAGGAAAAACTGAACTAGATGTACGGAAAAAAATAACAAATAGCAAGTAAGGGGTGTTAATGTCTGTGTCAGATATGCACCTATTAAATAAAGCAGGTGAATTAACGTTAAAATACTTACACCGATTCCAGCCAGGAGATAGACTGGCACCGTATCCCCATCGTTTAACTTCTGATACAACAGATTTAAGAGCAGATAAATTAAAACGAGAACCAACGTCTGATAAACGTATCCCGTTAAAAGTGGCGGATAGCTTAGCAATCCGTCTAGATAGCAGCCAAACAGAATCGTAACATTACTTACCGCTGCCAGTATAATACTGATCAGGAATCGAATTCTAGGCCCTTTCGCTGTGTACCAAAGCATAACCGCTGAGATACAAAGAGCAAACAGGATCATAACCAGCAGATCTAAGTTACCCTGCATCAGGGTTAGTCCCAAAACCAAAGCAATGTAACTTCCTATGTAAGCAATCATCACGGTAAAAAACTGTTTGGTATATCGGGAGGTCAGAATAAAAAATACAGCCCATAATCCGGCAAGAAGGAGGGAGAGCTGGCTGCCAATTATATGAAAGGCAAGATTGGCTGATAATATGGAAATAAAGAGCAACCCGGCTCCTGTACCGAGAATTATGGAGGAGATTGCATTCTTCCTGATCCGAATGGTTTTAAAGCCAACACCTGTCAAAATCAGACCAATGGCCGTTAAGATTGATAGTTTAAACCCTGGTGTCATCCGGTTCCATACCAGTCCGATAAAAGAGATCGCTCCTATGAAGATAAGTAAAGATGCCATCCCACCAATTATATATTTCCCAACCAGTGTTTCCTTATCACTCCCAGCTGGGTTCTTAGCTGCTATCAAACTCTGTTTTGTGATCCCTGGCGGTAAAGTCTGCACCGGTGATTCCGGTCTAACCATCGTTACATGATTCGGTTTTGCGTTTAACGGTGTTCTATTGGTATCTGCCTGTTGTTTGTTTATAATGGATTCCAGAAGCGTAATCCGTTGTTCTAGTTCCGTAATTCTTTCTTCTGCTGTTTTCATACTTCCCCCTTCCAATTTTATTTTCTCTTAGTATACCATTGATAAAGATTTCCTGTAAAGAGGTTCATGAAAGTTGACATAAAAACGAGACACCCCAGTGGAGTGCCTCATCTTATGGAATCTATTTATATCCTTTAATTAGTCCATTTTAGCAGTTGCATAGATACGGTCTACATTCGGACCTTCTGATCCAGTTGTTACTAGTTTGAATGAATTCATATTTACAATCATATCTACTGGAATTACTTTTTCTCCCCAGCTCTCCCAACTTCCAGTTGCATCAAATGCCACATTGTTTGCTACCTTTGTCCCATTGACATACACATCTAAATACCGTGATCCAGACTCCAGTGCATAGCGTACGGTTATATTCTTGGTTCCCTGTAAGGCACAGTAAACATTGTTCCATTCAATGGATGACCCTGACTGTGAATTAAAATTAACATATCCACTTCCAGTATAACCATTATAAAGACTCTCTACCGTTGCATCTTTTAGTGTAGCATTGGTTTCAGCTTCGTAGTATGTTCCGCTCCCAGATCCATTTTTCAAATCTGCTACATATGTAGTAACGCTCTGTGCCGGAAGCTGAGAGGTAAAGGAATTATTGGATACTTTACTCGTTCCTGACGATGCCATATTTCTTCTGCCGTCAGTCACCCAGGAGGAAAAGGAATCTGCTGTTCCATTCTGTAGCACAAAATTCTGGTTTACCACAGTGTTGCCTTTATTAATTGCTACGATTACTATTTTATTATCCCCTATGTAAGCTGAAGTATAGACATTATTAGAGGGTTTTTTTGTCGCATCGACTCTCACATATCCAGGACGGACAAATTTGGAAAAATGGGCCATATTATAGCCTCGTTTGCTAATGGTTCCATCTTCTTTTAAAGGACTATAATTTCTACGAATAAACCACCATACATAAGCCTGGAAATTGCCTTCTGTCATTGCACTATGAATATGATAAGAAACCTCCAATGCTTCTGGCCAGGAATCTGCTGAGTTTGCATTGCTGTTTGGATAATAAACTTCTGTCATCCAAAGCCCTTTTCCAGCCCCTTTTTGTTCAAACAGAGGATAAGGAAAATTTCGAACCTGTGTCCCATAGAGATGGGCACCTAAAATATCCATATTGGCAAGTGCCTGCGGATCATTTAAAATAGGATCAGAAATATTCTTTAAGTACTGAAAAGATTCCGGTGCGATCACACGACAGTTGATGCCACCCGCATAGTTTTTCATGAAATCAAGTACTTCCTGAGGCGTCCACCAAGTCCATTCATTTGCATAATCTGGTTCATTCTGAACTGAGATGGCATATAAATCAACTCCATTGTCCTTCATATATTTGACAAAATTGTTTAAATGTCTAACATAGTCTCCATATTTATCGTGGCGAAGCCGCTTAGCCGAGGAATTGCCATTTTTGTAAAAGTTTTCTGTCATACTTGCAGGAGGATTCCAGGGAGATGCAAAAACAATCGCACCATTTGCCACTGCTGCTTTTGCCGTATCAAGCTCCTTATACCAGTTTGCCTGATTCTCATCAACATGAATTCTCAATATCGTAAATCCCAGATCCCCAGCTCCATTTCGGAAGGTTGTATTTCTCTGTTGCGGTGTTAAATCAGATGTCCAGACGGGGTGGTTCATTCCACCAAATCCCTGTATGGTTTGTTTCCTAGCCGTCAAGTTAATTACCACACTGTTGGCTGCGCCGGCATCGAATGTAAATGGTGTATTTAAAAACATTGACAATAAAAGCACACCAGTCATTAAAAATCCAAATATTTTTTTTAAACGTTTCATTTTGTCATCCTCTCCTTTATCAAAGGTCAAAATTAGGGGCTGCATTCATGTTATCAATATTAGGACCTTCCTCACCGGTCGTTTCTATCCGTAAAACATTATCTCCCTCTGTCAAAGGGACCTGAACGGTTATTTCTCTCCAGTTTGTCCAGCTTCCGGTTGCAGGAAATTCAACACTTTTTATTTTATTTCCATTTACATATAGATCTAGATTTCTAGTTCCCGATTCCAGTGCATAACGAAATGTTATATTCTTGGTACCACTAATTGTACAAAGAACCTTATTCCACTGAATGGATGCACCCGAATATGCGTTAAAGTTGACATAACCTTCTCCCGTATATCCAGTGTACAAACTTTCCACCGCTGAATTAACCAGTGTGGTGTCTCGTTCCGCTTCATACGTTGTTCCTTGATAGGAGCCTCCTCCTTCGTCTTTGGAGAACTGCCAGGATTCGAACTGAAAGAGTTGCTGATTGCCGTTGCCACGGAACACAAAGAATACATTATGAACTCCAGTCGCATTGCTTATGGTTGTTTGAACTTCTCTAAAATTACGATCCCCCCCTGTATTTGGAACATCAACGGCACCTACAAGTCTGCCATTTTCTTTGTCCAGATGAATTTCGATTTTACCACCTACAGAAGATGCCACGTTTGCCTTAAAGCTTTTCGCTCCCTCTGATCCAAAGTCTGCATTCCCAACTGCAATAAAGTCTCCATTATGGATGTTTGTTACTTGCTGATTGCTCACTGGACCACCACTTGCAGATGTATTTTCAGTTAAAATCCCCCGATTCCAAGCAATTGTTTCCGCTTCTACTCTTTCATATGGATTTAAATTTGCCAATTGAGATATACCATTATAATCAGCCTTTACTTCCTGAATGGAACCATCTCCATTGTAAGCCAGTTTATTAATATGAGGAGAGCGATATCCTTTGCCTGATCCATATTTCACCTGACTAACCACCTGTGTATGATAAGCAACATACCACTGGTTATTTAACTGGAATACCGAATGATGGTTATTACCACCTGACGGGAAGAAATTTCCTGGGTTTTTCAGAAAATGTCCTTTGTATGAAAACGGCCCCATAGGGTTGTTGCTGGTCATGTAACCAATCTCTCCCTTTGGTGTGTCCCAAGGGTGATTGCCGTTAAAATTAATACAATAGGAATAGTAATAAACCCCTTTATATTTATGAATGCCGGAATCCTCAAACATATAGGGTGCATCAATGGTTTTTGCAGCGCCTTGTACGCTGGTCATATCGTTTCCTAGTTTTAAGACTCTGGCAGTTTTTGGATTTGCAATCTGCCACTGAGATGGGTTTTTATCTCCTGGAATTCCACCACCACAATAAAGATAACCGCTTCCATCATCATCTACCAAAACCGCCGGATCAAACATCCACACAACACCAGACATCCCTGGCGTACTACCTGAGACCAAGGCTTTTCCTAATGGATCTTTCCATGGACCCGTGGGACTGTCTGCAGTCAGAACACCAATTCCTGCGCCACTGTTGGCAAAATACAGAAAGAACTTATCTTTTCCATTTATCTTTTTAACAGCTGCGGCTGGAGCCCAAGACCCCCATGCCCATTTGGCGATTCCCCTGCCACCATTAAGACCATTGGCACCAGCCACCGGAACAGCTCCGTGATCCGTCCAGTTTACCATATCAGAAGATGATATGATATATACCTGATTTAAGTTCGCAAACGAGTTATCTTTTATACTACCGTTTTGATTGTATTCATATTGATCACTAGATAGATAAAGATAAACTCTGCCATTGAATGAAAGTGCAGCTGGATCTGCACCCAAATGATGATCAATCAATGGATTGGATCTCCCAACTTCCTTCACAACGGTATTGCTGTCTGCGTATGTCGTTCCCCCCATAATAAAACTAGATAATATTAATGCTCCCAATAAAATAATACCTCTCCGCTTTTTCATTGTAAAACCTCCTTAAACGATGATATACTGCATATACAACTCGTCCTATTAATTTGCTCAAATAAGTACAAAAAACTAGGCACCCCTTAATGAGCTGCATAAAAACAGTATATGTTAAAATAAAACAGTGGATTTTTCAGGTGAATCACCAAGAAAGTCATGTAGAGCCTGCGAATAGTCTCGTTCGTGTTAGTGAATGTCATCATGCAAGAAATTAACTAAGATAAAAAACTTTTGAACCGATATTGCTTCGATTAAACCATCTCATACCTCCCCTTCCTATTCGTGTTTTTGATTGTTTTTTCAGGTAATCACATTGTAACACATGATATGTTATTTGTAAAGTATGTACTTATTTGTATTATCGTCTGTGCATTCTACATATTTTTTAATTATTTACAAGTTGCGTCCCAAGTTTTATACAATATTTTACATTATAATATAAAATTAGGCAGTACATCTATTGTTAATTTTATTTATTCTAAATATTCTGTAACCATTCTCAATGGAGCAAAACGAAAGGACCGCTGCCTCCTGACAAGAATGTCACAGGCAACGGTCCCTTTTCTATGGATTAAAAATTAATATTTTCCTAACTTCATATGTCCGGCAAGCTCGGCCTTGCATCTCTGTTTGATTACCCACGCCTCATCTTTTGCCTGAGTAAATGCAGCTAAGCATTTGGGATCTAAGTTATCTTCAATTCCCTCTGCACTCAATGCAATGATCTTTTCTGCTAATGTAATAACTTCCATGTGAATGGCATTGGTATGATCAGACCGATAAATCTTTTTTGTATCCTCTTCATTTAATTCTTCAAATTTTTCTGCACCCACGTGACACTTTGGGCATTTTTCTGGAGCAGACTCTCCTTCATGAACATATCCGCATACAGTACATTTAAATAATTTCATATAAACATGCCTCCTTTAATTGATAAAAATTATTATTGTCTTACTAATGTAATTATTATTACTTATTTTTCAATTTTTGTCAACCTATCCCCATTTATTTAACACTATTTTAATAAGAATTTTACATAATAGAAGGTCATATCTCACCTTATAAATACATCAGTAATCTATCCATAAATTCCTGTTCTATTTTCACTAGCTTTTGTGCCAGTTGCATGCTTTCTCTCGATGCGTTCTGATATTGATTGATATACTGGCTAACAGATTTGATTGCCTTTGCTATGGAACTTGGATCTTTTTCCTCTTCCTGAAGATCATCTAACATCTGATGAAACTCTTCCCCTAGTCTGATATGCTTCATTCATTGAAAAACCCTTCTTTCTTATTGTACTTTTAATAATATGCTTTGAAACCACCAACCCTATACATCGCAGACAGACCTTTCTAATGGCGGCGGATTGAATCGAAAAACAAAAAGAAACAAACCTGTGGGGGAAACTGGTCTGCTTCTTTTTATAATCTTTTAATTTTAGTAAAAGACTCCATCTTGAATCAACATTGCCTCTAGTTCCGGTTCTTCTCCAACCAGTCCAATTGCGTATACTGTATAGTTTTTCCCGCTTTCTAACCCAACATCAGGAACAGATAAAACCACATCAGAGGTTCCTGCTGGCCTAACTTCCAAAGTATAATTCATGGGTGTTACTTCTCGATAGGGGGTGATCTGCTTAAATGACACGTCATCAAAAACAACAGTTCCATCAGGAAGCGTAATGTCTACAGCTGGAGCATTGGGGGATAAGTGTAGGAAACGTACCATCGCTTTGTCTGTGTCTTCTGGGTCATCTACATCCCGAATTGCTAGCAGTCCAATATCATTAAGCATACCGGCTGCTGCAATTGTAAGTACTTTATTTTGTTCAACACTCAGCATATTGGAGACAACCGGGGTGTCTGTTGTTCCAGCTACGTATACAGAAATTTTATATTCTCCTTCTGGTATGGCCAAATAATCGGTATACTCGCCATATGCAAGATCCTCGACTACCATTGTCTCGTTTGCATAGATATCAACATTTGGTGCATCTGGAACGGTGTGGATCACACGTACATAACCCATAGGCATATCCATTTGAGTCTGGTTCATATGATGATTCATAATTTACCTCTCCGAAATTTATACTACGGTATACAATATGCTTTCCACGTATAGAATGATTGCTATTTTTCATAAAAATTTTTCTCTTATTCAGGCATAAGCAGGTATAGCGATTCTTTTAGTCAAGGGAATGACGATCCCCTATCTGGAATTCATCTTCATGTTCAAACATATAGCTGACTGTAAGTGGTTTTTCTCCAGTCAATTTTTCAAAGTCTTTGGTAAACGCGTCCATTTTACCTAACCGAATCGCCTGCGCAAATGTCACCATACCTTCAGAAGAAAATGGTGCCTCCGATCCTTTTTGAAATACACCATCTGTCGTCCTTGGTACTCCCATGGCATCAAATATCGCATAGTTTTCTTCATCTGTAACTGATTCATATTTTACATTGTTCCCAGTTGCCTGATTCCCATAAGCAACAAATTCTGATATGGTTAATAATTCCGGACCATTGATGTCTAATATGCTCTTCGTATATTGTGTACTGACTAGAGCGTGAGCAACTGCTTTTGCACAGTCCTTTCTGGAGATATAAGCCATTTTTCCATCTCCTTGAGAATTTTTCATCACTCCGCCCATTTTCACAAAGGTGAAATAATTGGTAATCATAGCTTCTGCATATTGGGAATTTCGTAATAAAATATAATCAAGCCCCTGTTCCTTGATGTATGCTTCTGTATAGGCATGGTCTATTTTCTCAATGCTTGGATTTGTCTCATCCGCAGCATTAACCAAAGACGTATAGATAATCTGCTTTACGCCGGCTTTTTTAGCTGCATCTACTACATTTCTATGAGCTGCCTGCCGTTTTTCTCCTACAAATGGCATGGAGATCAATGCCAGCTTGTCCGCGCCTTGAAATGCTTCCACAAGTCCATCCATGGAATTAAAGTTGGTTCTATGGGTCTCGATTCCCATATCCGCATATTTCTTTAATGCTTCTGGATTATATCCACAAAACACAATCTGATCGTTCTCAGCTAATTGAAGCAAAACCTCTGCTGCCATTTCTCCAAGGTTTCCATCGACTCCTGTTAACAATAATTTTCCCATTGACATCACCTCATATTTTTTATTGATTGATTTCATATACTTTTCAAATTGATATTGCTCAGGGAAAAATCCAATCATATTCTCTGTAGAGCAAGCGGATGGTCGTCGCTCACCACTGCACAATATTTACCTTGTCCTAATGTTTCAGTTAATATACCTTCTTTTCCAACAAATTCCGAATCAAATGCAACTGCAATATCGTAAAGACCTTTTTCCAAATAATTGGAACTATCTTTCAGGAGGACTTTGTTTCGCCAACCAGCTTCTGTGGGTTCCACCGGTATTTTTTTTCGATCTATCAGCTGAGTGTCAAACTCTTTTTCTAGTGATGCGATCTGTTACATAGCGGTAAGAATTAAGGAACGAAATGACTCTTCAAAATGCTTGTCATCATCCGAAGTCCTTTTTCTTGGCCCGGACAGATGATTTTTTGACTTTGCTCTTCTCGCGGACTTTGTAATATGTCGCTCCATGAGCAGTTGATCTATGTTGTCGTTGGTGTACCGTTTTCCAGACTGATGAATCACATATGCCCCCTTCCCCAGTGCCATAGCTGCCAAACCATAATCTTGAGTCACTACAACATCACCTGATCTGCATAAGCTTACCAGTGCAAAATCAACGGCATCCGCTCCTGCTCCGATTACCTTAACCTCACTATAATCAGATTGTAGTCTATGATTGGTATCACAAAGGAGAGATACACTGATTTTATATTCTTTTGCTACTTTTTCCACAATACCAACCACCGGACAGGCATCTGCATCCACATAAATATTCATAACATTCTTTCTCTCTTCCTTTTATCTTTCCAATTTATTCATTTTTCGTCTCGAAACAATGGCTCCAAGCCGGCTGATTGCGCATTAGCTCTTTTGCAGCATGTGTGGCAACGGTAGGATCAAATCCCTGGGTTCTTATTATAAAACCAGTCATGCTTTCTAATTTTTCTTCAAAGGACTGCATAGAACCATCCTTTCGTGCACAGTGAATGCAATAATCCTTTGATTCATCCCTCAAAGAGTAATCTTCTGGTTTTGTCATAGGCATTCCACAGGATATACATACTTTCATCATTCTTCCCATCCTTCTCTTATTCTTTGATATAATCGGTAATTCCAAACCGATTGCCAAACAGATCTTCAAATTCCACCGCATGACCGGTTCCTATCATATAAGGTACCGATAAAAAATTTACACCCTTTTTCTTTAGACGTTCATATTCTTCGTTTACGCTCTCTACTTCAAACCATATGGTGGATTTTGCTTCTGGAAACCGCCCCGTATCTTTTAAGATTATGGCTGGTTCCTCCTCTCCTACATGAAACGCAATCATTCCCTTCGATGAAAAATCAAACTTTAATGATAATCCAAGGACATTCTGATAATAGTCCTTTGCCTTTTCCAAGTCATTGACTGGTAAAAAAAAGTTGTCATATGTTTTCATGTTTTATTCCTCTCCAATCTTTAATAGATTGATAAAATGGTGAACGAGTTCCTCTTTGTATTGATTTAATACTGCTCCTTCTGGAGCAAATAACTCCTGGTTAGAAAGATAATAATGCAAAAGTCCCAGCCAGGTATTAAACATGAGATGCATGGATAGGTTCTTTATGTGCCCCTCCTTTTGTCCTTTCTCAAAAGCCTGACTGAGATGCAAGGAAACAGAGGACTGTATTGAGATATATACATATCTTGCCTGTTCCGGTAAAAAACTGCTTTCAGCAATCAATCGTTTATAAAAATTTTGATGTTTGATCAGAACATCTATGTGTGCAGACAAAAGATCTTCAAGACTATCGTCCTTTTCTGATAATTGGTGCAGCTGCTTATTGATCTCCATTCCAAATTGCTCCAAAAGGCATATTTGTAATTCCACTGCAGTGGGAAAGTGAAGAAAAATGGTTCCATGGGAAATCTGCGCTTCTTTTGCAATCATATTCGTGGTCGCACCGAACCCTTTGTCGGAATATACTTGATACGCAGATTGTAAAATACGTTTCCGTGTGAATTCTTTTTGAAGCTGCCGTTTGTTCTGATTCATTTAATGACCTCCAACTCACTGAGTTGTTACTCATTGTAATTCTTTTTATTCTATCTGTCAAGAGTTTATTTGTGTCTCAACTTGTCCAGAAAAAAATAACGTTTGGATATGCCACAATTTATGGGACAAATCCAAACGTTATTTTATTGATTCATCGGGATAAAAATCTACTTAACCCATTCTTTTTTGTACTCTCCCTACGATTCCTCCTTCTAACATCACTTTAATGCCTCTTGGGTGGTTCGCAGAGTTGGTTAATATCCTTTGTACCACCCCTTCAGTTAATTTTCCAGTTCTCTGATCTTGTTTTTGTACCACCATAACCTGATCCCCTATTTTAATGTCTTTTCTAACGGTTCCATCCATGTTTTGCTCCTATCCTTGTTCCCTCTAATTGTTTAAATATTTTTCATCTAATAATGTTAATCTGACTATCTCATCACATAAATCAGCAAATGAATTACCCCTTGCTTTTGCTTCTTTTGGGAACAGACTTTGTGATGTCATCCCAGGAAGAGTATTGGCTTCTAGGCAATGGATCAACTTATCTTTCCCATAAATAAAATCGATCCTTGAATAAGTTCCCAACCCCAGTATCTCATGTACCTTTAGGGCTGTTTTTTGTAATTGTAATGTAAGATCCGTAGGCAATTCTGCAGGACAAATCTCTTCGGCTCCATCACTTTGATACTTATTATGATAGTTAAAAAAACCGACTTTAGGCAGTATTTCAATTACCGGCAACGCCTGATGATTGAGTATCCCCACGGATAGTTCTTTCCCTATTATATATTCTTCTGCAATGAGACAATCTCCATATTGTATTGCATCGGTTAACGCGCTTGTCAGTTCTTTCTGATTTTTCACAATACTCACACCAATGCTTGATCCTTCCGAAACTGGTTTGATCACAACTGGAAATTTCAACCTTTTTAGTTGATACTCATTGGATTTCGATAGGATCTCCCAATCTGGTGTTATGATTTGATTTTGAACCATAATCTGTTTCGAACAGTGCTTATCCAGTGCCAATACCGAACCAAAATATCCTGTCCCTGTATATCTGATTCCAAACAAATCAAATGCAGCCTGGACTTTTCCATTTTCTCCTTCGGCACCATGAAGTGCGAGAAAAACGAGATCCGCATATTTACAAATAGTTAAGATATTTACACCCCAAAACCCATCGGGGGACGGAACTCTGTTTTTTTTCAGTTCAGACGCCTTAGGGGGCATCTTTGCAATTTCATACGAACCCCTTTTTTTATCGGTGAATATCTCATCTAATTTATCAGTCTCTTCATTAAATCCACCATAAATGTCTAGAAAGACCACTTTATGTCCTTTGTCAATCAACGCATCATGGATTTCATATGCGGAGGCGATTGACACTTCCCGTTCTGAACTGAGTCCCCCTCCTAATACCGCAATTTTCATAGATTAACCTCCAATATAGCTTTTTCTATTCTATTCCAGTTTATTATAAATAGTTTCCGTATTTTTTACAAGCAGCACTTAGGAACAAAAAACATGCAGTCCCAACTTGGGTTATCTGCATGTTTTATTTCGTTCCTTAATCTACATATTCAGGCAAAATCGAATACTGCAAAGAGGTTCTTTCCAGTAAATTCTCACAGGCCTCACTTAGACCCTGTATTTTAACTCGGACATGCCGTTCGCTGTATTTACGAATTAATTTATCAAATGCATCCCCCGCTGACTCATCCCAAAACTTTACATGGGTCAAATCCAATTCTATCATCTGATCTGAAATATCAAAATCAAACTGTTCTAAGAAATTGGTGGTGGAGGCAAAAAACAACTGTCCCCAGCAACGGTATTTTATATTATTTTCTGATCCTGTTTTTTCAACTTTAACCTTTGAAATTTTATTTACAAAAAGCACAGAGCTTAGCAAGATACCAATTATGACTCCATAAGCCAGATTCTCTGTAACAAATACAATGGCTACTACAGAAAGCATTACCGCTGTATCTGATTTTGGTACTTTCGCAATTCGTTTTATGGAAGACCAATCAAACGTTGCAATGGATACAATAATCATAACCGCAACTAATGCAGCAACTGGTATTAAAACAACCCAGTTATTTAATACAACAATCAAAATCATCAAAAATACGCCGGCTGTCAAAGTAGACAATCGTCCACGTCCACCGGATTTGTAATTAATCACCGACTGCCCTATCATCGCACAGCCAGCCATTCCTCCAAAAAATCCAGCTACTATATTTGCCAATCCCTGCCCCATACATTCCCGGTTTTTATTACTTTTTGTATCGGTTAATTCATCCAGTAATCTAGATGTTAACATTGATTCTGCAAGTCCAACAATCGCCAGTGAGAGGGAAAATGGAGCAATAATCTTTAGTGTCTCTAAGCCAAACGCAACTTCTGGAAGTGAAAAACTCGGCAAAACTCCAACGATATTGCCCATATCTCCAATTCGGGTTACTTCCATACCTGTTCCGACGGTAACAACCGTTAATACTATGATTGCCACCAAGGGAGCTGGAAGTGTTTTATTTAATTTGGGGAAGAAATAGATGATCCCAATCCCAACGGCTACCAAGAGGTACATCGTGACCCCTTGGCCTGAAAAATACGTTAATTGGGCTTTGAAAATCAAAATTCCTAATGCATTTACGAAACCAGTCATCACCGGTTTTGGAATAAAACGCAATAAATTTCCAATTTTTAAAGCACCCATTATAATCTGAAATACACCTGCTAATATGGTAGCCGCTAACATATATTGAACCCCATATTCCCTTACTAGACCTGCCAGCACAAGTGCCATCGCTCCTGTTGCCGCTGAAATCAAACCTGGCCGTCCGCCTGCAAAAGCAGTTATGATTGCAATACAAAAGGAGGCATATAGCCCTACCATTGGATCCACTCCTGCCAGAATAGAAAATCCGATTGCCTCTGGTATCAGCGCAATCGCAACAACCATACCTGCCAGTACGTCCTGCCTCACATTGCCGAACCATTCTTTTTTTAGATTCATTGAATTCTCCTTGCTTTTTTATTAATAACGAAAAGGAATATAACCCTCTATGTCCGAACACATAATCTTTTATAAGATATCATTCCTATAATATTATGTCAACAGTTTTGTTCCATAGGAAGCGTTGTAACGTTAAAAACAAATTTGTAGACCCAATCGTTTTTTGGTATAATAAATTTATGAGATTTCATATTAATCGGTTATAACCCGATACATTAGAACAAGGAAAGTCGGGAAAATATATACACTTATAAGTATAGTGTAATTACAGCGAGACAAAGAAGGGCGGCATCTTATGAATGGTTGGAATGAAGGCATTACCCATGCGATTGCATACATTGAGGATAATTTGACGAATGATATTGATATAAACGAAATAGCCAATAAAGCGTATGTGT
This sequence comes from Clostridium sp. E02, assembly GCF_003833015.1. Lineage (GTDB taxonomy): Bacteria > Bacillota > Clostridia > Lachnospirales > Lachnospiraceae > Lacrimispora. Next base: position 60,035 of record NZ_RJLQ01000002.1, on the reverse strand, counting down.
CAAGTTTCTACTTTCAGAAAATATTCAATGTACTATGTGGATTTACGGTTGGTGAGTATATAAGGAATCGTCGTCTAACGATTGCTGCGCAGGAGCTTTGTTCTACTGATATAAAAGTGATTGATGTTGCACTGAAATACGGTTACGAGTCTCCGGATAGTTTTGCCAGAGCATTCACAAAATTTCATGGGATAAGTCCTTCTTTCGCAAGAGTACAAGGAAGTAAATTAAATTCTTTTGCTCCGCTGAAAATAAAACTCACATTGGAGGGTGGTACTATGTTAGAGTACAAAATTGTTGAAAAGGCTCAATTTACAGTAATGGGAAAGTCACGGAAATTCAATACGGAAATTTCTTATGACGAAATTCCTAAGTTCTGGAAGGAACATATGGAAAGTGAAGATGCAAAGGTCGTTTGTGGCATGTATGGAATCTGCATGGACAGTGATGGAAAGAACTTTGAATATTTCATTGCCGATAACTATATTCCGTGGAATGAGATTCCAGAGGGCTACGAAACAAAAGTAATTCCTGCAAGCACATGGGCAATATTCCCCTGTCGTGGTGCATTGCCAAAAGCATTGCAGGACGTGAACACAAAGATTTGGAGCGAGTGGATTCCATCTTGCAAAGCATATAAGCTTGCAGGAAACTACAACATAGAGATGTATACTCCTCTATGTGAAAATCCAGGGGAAAACTACTGTGAAATTTGGATCCCTGTGGAAACGATATAAGTGAATTAGGAGGAGAGACAGACTCGCTGATTTAGTAGTCTGGCTCTTTCTACCTTCCAATCAGTTCCCGTACCGGCAACCTCAGATGACAACGTTAACTCTTATTGAGTCCGCAAGGAATGTATTGCAAGTCATTTCTGAATTTGCTTTCGAGAGAAGGAACGACAGAAAAAAGAATAGAAAAGGAGCTACAGAAGAAGTGTTTTTCTCCCCCCCTGTAACCCCCCGCAGCACCAGTTTACCATAGAACCAGTTTGATGTAAATTCATGGTTCACCATGAACCATAGGGGTAGGCAGTTATCTTACAACCAATGGCAACCCAGAATTGATGTCCCATTCCCAGTTAGCCCTGTGTCGCAAATAATTGCCCCTGTGTGACCTTTAAAAACCATGTTGGAACATATATGCCAATCAGACGATAAAAAGCCTTGTTGGGCAAATTTGAAAAATATAGTCTTTTCCCGTTGCACCTGATAACTGTTTGGATTGCGATTGTCTCCTGTTCGTCTTCCGGTTGTTTTTTCAGAAAAATGTCGCGTATAGGCCAGTTTTTCATATTCCTCAAGTCGCACAATCGCAACCATTTATAAATTCCTGAACTGAAAAATTCTCGCCCTATTTTGCTACAAAAGCAGGGATGAACCATGGGGTCGAAAATGATGCAGGTTAAAGGCAGGTGCACCTTATGGCGCCCCTGCCGATTTACAGCAGACGGCAATGCCGACTGCTTAATGATTTTAATACTGAATTATGAATTCTCTAAGGTGGCTGTAAATTAGACAAGAAACACCTGCTAGATGGCTGTAACATCTCTGAAACCAGCCAAATTCAAGGTTTTTTATGGTGTTTGTGTAGGTACACCACATATACTTTTACTATTTTATTCTCATCAACATGAATGAATGCTCGTCTTTTTAAATATTTTAGCTATACCACAACTCATCAGAAATAACATCCGAAGCGGAAACTGTACTTTCACTTATTTTTATATTCCATTCATCAATAAATAATTCGATATAATTAATTAAATCTGACACATACTTCGAACCAACCACAAAAACACGCTGCTCGTTCCATATTTTTTCTATTTTGACATCTAATGCTAAATCTTCTTTTATATGATCAAGAAAATCAAATAGCATTAATTTAAAGCAAATATTATATCCGTCAAGAATAACTGAAACTAGTGTTTGTTTCCCTTCGCTTGTTTGTTTAATTCTTAAACCATCTTTTCTAAACCATTTAGTTTCTTCTTTTTCTCTTTCTAAATCCATAATGTCCCCCTTTAATTTTCTATTCCTAAAATCACATTCATACCTTTATTCACCTTGACACTTGAATAAATCACATCTTCATACGAACCATATTTTTCGTATAATTGCTGCACAGTTGGACCTTCTTTTTGCCCATATTCAAGAAGATTTCTCTCATATAATTTCTCAAGATTATCATAATCCCCTCTCTCAATATAGGAGTTTATTCTATCCATGTTTCTTTGGTTCACTTTCATTTCGGCAATTTCTCGCATATTCTTTCCTTCTGCCAAATAATTATCAACTTCTACACTTAATTTTGCCTTCTTAGCTTCCATTGCTTCTAAATATTCAAGCCTAGCTGCCTTTGCCTTGGCTACTTCATCTGCATTACTCCAGTCTATATCAAACTGGTCTAAAGAAGAACCTTGCTTTGGTCTATAACCATAAACCGCATCTGGATCTGCAACAACATCCTTTGCAATTTTAGGGTCGTCTAAAAGACTCATCTTACTTCCACCATTACCCGTCCCCTCAGGTGGAGTACTGAGGTATGCGACGAACGGTGAATTTTCGTATCCAATTAAAAAAATTATAGCACGTCTTTGTGCTGTTTTTAAATAGAAAAATTACTGTTCTTCTTCTCGAATCGGTTCACGGTATTCTGTCTTATTTTTCATCATTCCGTACACAATGTTCACCAAACGGCGCATGATACAGACCAGCGCTTGAGACTTTGTCTTTCCATCGCCGATTTTTCGCATGTAATAATCATAAAATATCGGATGATTGGGTACTCCATTCTTTGGCTTCGACACCATGGTTACTGCCAGGAAATAAAACAATCCATGCAACTGGCGGTTTCCCTGTCTGGAACTTTGCTCCTTGCCTTTCCCGGCAGAACTGAACTTTACAGGAGCTACTCCTGCAAATCTTGCCAGCTTGTCTGCACTGGGAAATCTTCGGATATCGCCGATTTCTGCAATTAGTTTACTGGCTACCGACGTTCCTATGCCTGGCATACTGGTTAGCTTATAATCAAAACTAAGCAGGATCTTCTCAATTTCTATATCAATTCCTGCCCTCTCTTCTTTTTGATGTTCCAAGTCTCTTACCAGACTTCTTGTAATGAAATCTCTGGATTCCTGATATTCCCGAAAGGTATTTCCATCGTGTTTCATACAGTCCAGAATCATTTCTGCTTTATCTTTTCTGATAATCGGAGATATCTCTTTGAATTCAATTGTTAGTTCTTCTGCCGTCTTTTCCTGCAAATGGGCAGGAGACGGGTAGGTCTTCCAGAAATACATGGCACATTTCCCATCTATCTCGCTGAAAAACTTACTGTAACTGGGATATGCCATGGATATCTGCTCATGGAGTCCGTTCTTAAAACGGATACCGTCTTTTACCAGTAAATCTCTCCGATTTACTAATTGAGCCAGTGTCCATTCGTTATCTTTTGGTTTTGCATCAGGCAACGTATGCAGCTGGTTAATGAGTACCGTTGCCACACAATACGCATCATACTCATCATTCTTGCGGAGCATGGGGGCGCTTTTTCTCTGGTCATAAGCCAGCGCTGGATTAATGTCTTTTACTATATAACCATTTTCAATCAGCCAGACAGCTAAGCTTCTGCCGTGACCGTAAGCATTTTCCAATCCATAAATGGGTTCAAGTCCAAGATGACAGGATTTCCTTTTCACCTTCTCTGCCAGCTTTTTAAATTCACTGGGTTTGTTTTCTATGACAATTACCTCTAACTTTTCGTTCCAGCAGTTCACCATCACTGCGGTATGACTTTCCTTATGCAGGTCAATCCCCACATAAAGCAGATTTTCTCTTCTCTGCAATTCTCTCCCTTCTGATCTTGTTTCCAACCAATCAGTTCCCGTACCGGCAACCTCAGATGACAGCGTTAACTCTTCATGAGTCCGCAAGGGGACGACAGCCTATCTACAACAAACCAATGGGTGGAAGGACAAGTTATTTCTTTTATTGGTTGTTGATGTTAACTCTGTATCAAATGGATTGCAAGTCATTTCTAGTTTTATTTTCAGGAGAAGAAACGGCAGATAAAAAAGAACGAAAAAGGGGGCTACAGAAAAGGTATTTCTACCCCCTGTAACCCCCGGCAGCCCCAGTTTACCATAGAACCAATTTTCTGTAAATCCCATGGTTCACCATGAACCATGGGGGTAGGCAATTATCTTACCAATAGCAGTAGCAATTGATGCCCCATACTCATTTAGCCCTGTGTCGCAAAATATTGCCCTTGTGTGACCTTTAAAACCAATGGTGGAGCATGTATGCCACTTAGGCAATAAAACGCCTTTTGGGGCAAATTTGAGAAACAAAGGATTTTTCCTTTTCACTGATAAATGTTTGAATTGCTGTTGCCACCTGTTCATCTTCCGACTACTAAAAAAATGGTCGCATCTATGATCTGTTTTTTTCATGGTTCAAGTCGCACTTTTGCAGCTTTTTTTTTAATCTGATTGCGAAATATTTCCGCTCATTTCCTGCTCTAAAACAGAGGTGAACCATGGTAATTAAAATGATGCTGGTTAAAGGCAGGTGCACCTTACGGCGCTCCTGCCGATTCACAGCAGACGGCAATGCCGACTGCTTAAGGATTTTTAGACGAAATGATGTTTTTTTCAGGTGGCTGTAAATTGGGCAAGATACACCTGTTAGGTGGCTGTAACAGCTTTGAGATCCGCCAAATTAAAGGGTTTTTAAGGTGTCTGTGTAGGTGCACCTATAAAATATCACCATTCTCGACAATATATACCATTCACCTTTTGAATTTCTACTCTGTATTTTCACCAATAAATGCAACGATTTTTAGTGATTTTTGGTATCGACTTTCTGCAACTCTTCCGGTATTGTATTGTGTCAATGGAGGGAAACACTATGACCGAACAGGAATTATTGGATATGTTCATTCAGGAACGTATCAACATGTTAATTGATATATTTCACAAAAACCATCCTGACAAATCTATGAAGAAAAAAGAGCAAATTCTACAGGCTGAGATTTTCATTGATAATTTACCGGATAAAGAGAAAAATCTGATTAAAAATTACATTGACTCATTGATAAACCAACTTGCTTTGGAGGAAAGATTTCTATATCAGCATGGTTTTATGGATGGAGTGAAAATTCTAAAATATATTGATAAACTATAACTAATGGACTTGTATCTATTATTGACACAAGTCCAAACTAAAATTAACAAACTACAAATATTTTATTCGACTGATATTTCCAAAAAGTATTTCTAAAGCCTGTTTTTCATTGAAAGTAAGATTTTTAAAATACATTTCTGTTAATACTTTATTCTCTTGAAATATATTTATTAATTCTACTTTATAAATATTGGATTTTTCAGGATAAAGCTGAGAGCGTCCAAGTTTCTTGCGCACTTCTGTACGATAGACATAGAAGTCATTAAACATATTATAATCTCCTCTATTCTGAATATTCTTTAGCTAAACAAATTATTGAATCTAAGTTTAAATTTGGGAATTTATTCTTAAGATTTTCAAGTTCTTTTATGTATCTATCACTTTTTAAGTTATATGCAACATCTTCAAAAACAGCAGATAAAAATTCAATCTCCTTTTCATTACATCCACTTAAATAATTAATAGTATTTTCCGAATCAGCACTAAGTAAATGTGTTAATTCATCCCATATATCACCAATTGATGGATCGTTTATGTCTAACAACATACCTTCACAAATTAAATCTGTTACTTTTTCATTTAGCATAAATTCTTTCCTTTCTAAGGTTGAATCCCATTAGGGAATATTGTTGCAGGTTTACCATTAGTGTATATTACTCCAACTTCAACACCATCGTATATTCCATATATAGGAGCACCGTTAGTAATAGTTTCACCCTTATGTAACTCAACTACATATTCACCTGCATTATTAATTTTTGTCGTATCCCAAGTTTCTGGGAACCATGACTGGCTTGTACCTATTCTTTTTAAAGGGTTCTTATGATCTGGAATATTTCCAATTCTAACACCATTATCGTAAGTTTTTTCAATATTATATGGAATTCCATTTTCCTCCAAGAAGTCAATATTGGCTTGTCCATGCCCTCCACCTTTTACTTTTGATACTGCACCTGTTTTAGGATTGTATGTAAAATCTCCTATTGTTGAATGATTTATTGTATCTTGGCTTAAACTACTTACAGTCTTCCCCGTCCCCTTATTACCAATACCGGGTCCATCACCACTTTTCTTCAATGGCTTTGGAATATCATCCGCCTCCACCTTTGGCTTTATATTCACCTTATGGCCCCCAGGATTATCCAGGCTGTTCTTTATACTTTTTTTTATTAATCTATAGTAATCCTCAATCGCATCTCCGGAATTAGAAAGAGAATCAATTCCCCCAATTCCTGCAAAAGCTGGTTTCGGACCAGACTTTCGGTTTATTGCCCATCTTATGTTATCAATCAAGTCACCCGTTTTTCTTCCAGCTTTTATGACTGCTTCATCAAGATTTTTTGCTGCTGTTTTTCCTAAATTCTTTAACCATGTCTTATTTAGCTTAACTGCACTTCTTCCTATAATCGTCTCGCCTGCTTTTAACATTTTAGCTGTATCACTTACTGCGTCAACCCCATCGGCTATTTTAGCTGTTTTTGAAGCCACTTTAGCCGATTTTGCTATTTTACCTGCATCTGCAAGATCATCAGCCTTATCCATTAATTTAGCTGTTTTAGTAACTGTACTGCCTGCGGTCATCCCCGCCTTAGCTTCTCCTACTCCTATAAAATATGTTGCAACCTCAAAGACTGCCTGTCCAACTACCTCTGCTCTGTCTTCCGCACTTCCTTCCACTATTTTTTCATTCCAAAAGGTCTTTACTCCCTCACACATAACCGGTGCTACTTCTTCCGGATGTGCAACAATGGAATTCAAACCTTCGACAGCCGCAAATGGATCGGTTACCAAACTGGCAATTCCATCGACCGTTCCCAGCGCCCCTTTCACCCAAATTCCCCTATAGATTGCACCAGACACTGAAAACAGATTGCTTTCATCATCAGGATCCCTCTGATCGGTAAATGCCCCAACAAAATCAGACAGACCTGGAAGATTCTGCTTATAAATATAAGAACCAGCAGCTGCCCCCTTCTCTGTGATTTCGCTCCTTAGAGAATCCAGCCCACCTCGAAGCTGGGGAAGCGGCCACTCCAGTATGGGATATTCCTCTAACACGGCTCTCCTTGACTTAAGCAGGAAATCCAGCAAAAGGGAAGAGGTTTTTATTGAATAGTAATTAGGAAATGCTCCTGCAGTTATTACTCCGTTAATCAGATCCGAAGAAGTATTGTCCCATTCTGCTTTCAGCTTATCCAGGATCCTCCCATTTCTCTGCTGGAGATCTACAATTTTATTAACTAATTTCTGCCCCATCATATGGTGAACCTGATTTACAAGAGCGGTTGTTTCCACGACCGTTTCCTTTGCCTGTACTGCCGTGGCAACAACTGTATTCTTTATCTGATTCGCCTTCGTTACAGCTGTATTCTTTATCTGCACTGCCCTTTTCCTTATAGGTTCTAGTATTTTGGGTATTGCCGCCACAGCTTTTCTTGTGATTTGTCTTGCCTGTACGGCTTTGGTCTTTAATGCCGAGGGAATGGAAGCCACCGCCCTTAAAAGCGCACTGTTCGTTACCTTCTTCACCGCACTCTTTACCGCCTTTTTTCCAACGTTTACAACCTTTGGAACCAACGACTTCACCTTTTTCAGCGCATTTCCCAATCCAAGCATAGCTTCTCTCCTTTCATTTTACGGCAGGATTTTCATTTGTTCAAGCTGTTCCTGACTGAATTCACATTCTTCCAGCTGCTTTTTACTAAAACGGCTTCGGTAGAGGACTGCATCCTTGAATATCGCTCCCCTTAAGTCAGCCCCTTCAAAATCTCCTCCCATTATGGTTGCTCCGCTTAGATCTGCTTCTGTCAATATGGCATTCTTAAAGCTTACCCCTGTAAACCCTGTATTCTTCCACTTGTTCGCCTTGTTTTTTCCAGTAAATGCCACACAATACTGCAGCTTCGCCCTAGTTAAATCCGCCCCTTCAAAACAGGCATCATGGATCATGGATACCATTAGGCTTGCCTCCCTTAAACAACTATTCTTAAAACGCGCTCCAATCAGAAGACAATTTCTTAAGTGAATTTCCTTCATATTACTATTCCGGAAATCCCCATAGCGTAAATCTCTCCCAGAATAGGATTGCCCTCTTAAATCCAAATACCTAAAATCATGAAAACAGCAGGACTGATCCTGGCTCTGTTCAAGGCAGCTTTGTCTCTCCTCATCGTCCTTTTCCTGTTCTTCCATATATACCAGATCACAAAGCTCAAAATACTCCCCTGTCTGGATTTCAAAATGTTTCTCCCGATCAAGGGCCTTATATTCACTGGTCTCCAGAGCATCCATCAGGCTGCAGCGCATCAGCTCCGTAACATACTGATGAAAAGGGTTCAGCAGTTTCAACATGATTCCCTCTATATCTGCTCCATTTATCTGTCCAATATACTTTTTTGATTCCCGTTCCAACTTTTTCCACAGTTCTTCATAATACTTATAAATAAATGAAACGTCTGCCTCTCCTACCGGGACTCCCTCATTTAAATACCAATCCTTGTCATATGTCATTGCTACATAAGTATAATCATGGCGCAGGATTCTGGTTCTTAGAAGATGAAAGATAAGAAATCCGACTTTGCCCTGACCGCTATCCTGATATTCTGCTATATTTTGGCATACACTTTTAAATGTTTTTAAATGCTGCTGCTTCATCTGGTGTAAATTTTTCTGAAAATCCTGTTCCAGATCATTTAATGCCTCTTCCAGAGAAGGGAATACATCTTTTTCATGGAAGCGCACGAAGGCAGGGGACATGTTTTCTGATGACATAAGATCACCTGCTTTCTTCACCAAGTTCTTTTTCCTTGACAGGCTCAACAGGCTGCGATTTTTCACGTATGGTCATCAGCATCTGAAATATCACCTTTTTCCACTGCTTTTTTTGATGAATGCTACAGTTAAATGCCCCCATAAGCAGACTGCCCCGGTACTCCATAAAAAACATAAGATTATATACCTTTCCATCAAGCAACGGAACATCAAAACCAAAAAAGCTAATATTCTTTTCTCCCGCCTGAATCGTCTGACTATCCTCGATTTTTGATGATGGATAAAGGCGGCCAATCTGCTTTTCCAGAATATTTTTGGCCTCTTCTACCTCATCATTGTCTATTTGTCCACTTTCCTCCATGGTAAATGTTAAGTTAACCGTGGTATCCTCTCCACTATAGATATAATCCGGGCGGTCCTCTCCCGGATATTTTATTTCAGCAAGCTCCTCATCCATTAATTCAAAATCAGTTGGCATGATCATAGATAGACTCCCATCCATAATCTCTTTTTCTTCCACATCGAACTTTTTATACTTCACTACAATAAATCCGTTTTGGATATCGTTTTCCATAGTGTATAGTTCCTGCTCTTCCCCTTTCTTCGCCTCTTTCCGCTTTCTCATGATTTCTTCTGAATCTGTCCTATTATTCATAACCATTTCACCCTTATCCCTTTATATGTACGATATCATCTATGATCATGCTGGAAGAAGGAGTTGCAATCACAATCTTCTCATTCGATTTGATTTCCACGTCCCCACAGCTGACTGATAGTTGCTGAGCCTTTAAATGAATATCCTGACAGCTCTTTATCCGAATTCCTGACTTCTCATCAAGCTTCATACGAAGCGCATTTCCTCTGGTACTGATAGAAATACGTTCCGGTCCAAAGGCCAGTTCATTTCCATGCTCTGTACCATAATATTTCACATTTGATTTCCTCGTTTTTGGATTTTTCTCTCCTTTGTTGCGAAGAGCTGTTCCAACATACGCATCCTCCTCTTTTTCCGTTGGAAAATGAAGAGAAACCGTTTCTCCCTTTTCCGGCATACTGTACCATCCGGTAGCACCTTCCGCAGCATAAGGAGTCAGAAATGGATACCATGCAGCCTCAGATGGGGACTGACTTTTATCTATAGATAAATGAAGCTTTAAGTGATCCCTTCGAGCCGCCAGCACCGTTCCTTTTAAAGCAGTCCCCTTCAATCTGGCATGATATATGACATGCTCCTTCAGGCCATTTTCATTCCTCAACCCATACTGGAAGATTAAGATTCCTCCCTTCATTTCCATTATTTTTTCTGCTATTATGAGAGAAGCCCCCTCATAGGTAATCCTGTCTCCAATCCCATGATTTTCTCTGCTTTCAAATTCACAGGACAACACATCCTGCTCCATCCAATCTTCAAAATTACGATCTAAAAACAGATATTTCCCTTCATTTTTTGTGATAACATGGTTCTTGCCAGCTTCTGCAGCTAAATCTCCTAAGGGTACTCCCACAAATATTTTAGGAATATCAAAACGGACATCCGGAAATACCAGGGCACCCACACGAGAGGCGGCTCTTTTCAAAAATTCCCAATCGGTTTCCTCATATTGGATTAAGGCACACCCCTGGAGCTTACCATGGGAAGCATGATCCAATACATCTCCTCCATACCCTTGCAAAAGAGTCTCAAACAACCAAGAATATGACTTGTCCTTATTTTGGAAGCTTTTGTTCTTCTTTTTGACATCCATCAAAAAAGAAACACTTTTCATTTTAATTTCTGCTTCATATACCCCTCTTTCCTGTCTGATTGTGACACCCACAGGAATCCCGCAAAAAAGTGTCTCCTCTCCTGCACCCTTTTTCGCTTTAATTTTCACTACAGTTTTACGGGTCAACTTATGAATTCCCTGATAACTTTCATCCTTTAGAACACCTGACAAACAAGCCTTTCCATGATCATTGGGGCATTGTTCTATCTTTAGTGCTTTTATGTGGCTGAATGCCACGGGAATATCAAGAAATATATCCTCATAAGAATATTGTCGGTTTTCCATCGTTTTCCTCCTGAAGCTTCACAGGATAAAAACGAATTCCTGCAGGCTCTTTTCTAAGAATTGTTTCAGCTAGATTTAAGGACACAATTAAGTACTCCTGCTTTTCAAAGGCTATCCGAAAAATATGTTTCCCACACAGCCCTTCTTTGCGAAGAGTTATGTTGGTATTGCTCATATAAGGCATCGTTACTACACAATCCTCCAGCTCAATGGCAACCCTCCAGTATATCTTTTGCCCTTTCTGGTTTCTATCAGTAACAAAAACAGGGAAAGCAGACAGGTTATCCGTATAGATCTCTAAAAGTTCCTTGAAGTCATCTGATACACAAAAGGCATGGCGAAACATCTGCCTAATCGGCAAATAATCTACAAACACCGTATCCTCTTTAAAATCAGCGTAAACGGAACATGCTTCTGTTGTCTCAAAATCTATAGCATCTGGTTGGATTTTCAACCTTTTTCCAATCCGGTCATCCGATAGCATTAGAAAATATTCCATAGTTTCTCCTAAATTAATTAATTTTTACATCCTCTCCGCATATATCAATCTTATCGTCAATAACAATCTGGCTTGTCTTGCATTTTAAGAGAACCTGATCTTGCGCAAGCAGTTTTATGGTCTCCTCTGCATCCAACCGAATTCCTTTCTCTGACTGGAACCGGATCGGGCCTGAACTGATGATTTCAATACCAGATTCCTGATTAAGCCGCAAATAAACCTCATCCTCCACACAGGTGATAAGGATCTCATCCGGACTGAAACGAATTTCCTTCCCATCCCTAGTCCGAAATATCTTTACATCAGGGTCTTCCATATCATTGGAATCATCCCCATTTACGCGAATAGAGCCGTTTCCTATGGCATCTGCCTCTTCCCATGTAGGGAAATGTATCAGGACGGTATCTCCCTTTTCTGGCATACAGTACCATCCAATACTGTCCTCAGCCGTATATAAGGTTCCATAAGGAAATTCCCAAGCCGTTGATTTCTTCTGATCCTGGTCAATCGCCAAATGTACCTTTATCTTATCTCGGATTATGTCTATTACAGTGCCTTTTAAGGAAAGACCAGTCAGATTCCCATTATGCAGCCTCCTTCTACTAAAGCCTTTTTGGGTGGACAGTGTATAAAAAAAGGTGAGGATACCATGCACCATTTCTGCTTTTTTTGCCTTTATGTACAAGGAGATTCCCTGATAGAAAATAGGGTCGCCAATCTCATAATTATTTTCTGAATCTATGTGAAATTCCACCGCATCCTGTTCCTGAATTTCTGTATCAGAATTTTCTGAGTCCTTCATAAACGATTCAATATCTTTTGTAATATGGTATCCAGAGCTTTCTATGGTTCCCCTGTCAGTGCCATCTGAGACTCCAAACATAATTTTAGGTGTATCATGGAGAACGGATGGAATGAGCCCTGTATGATAATGAGACGCCAGTCTTTTAAGAAACTCCCAGTCTGTCTCCTGATATTGGAGAATCAGGTTATTCAGCTTATTTCCCTTTGAAACATAGTCTATGATATCTCCCCCTGGGTATTTTTCCGCAATGCTCTGCAGAAGCTGTTTATACGTCATAGATTTATCTTGAAATGAATGGGACTCTTTCTTCAAATCCATTTTAAATGAATTGGAAACCGCCACAACCTTTAAGCAATATAATCCGCTTACGGTCTCTGTCTTAATTTCACTTATCATCCCTTTAAAAAGAACTTTAGAATCTGTTCCCGTTGTTTTTAGGGTAATCTGTTCATCCTTTAAGTTCTTTTTCACATAATCGTCTTTGCTCTGTTCATCCAGTATTGCCGTTAAATGCAATACTCCATGCTCATTTATTTCTTGAATGATCCGTACTTCTCTAATCTGCTGAATACACGCTAAATCTGTAGTCAGCTGAGAATAAGTTATAACTGGCATATGTTTTTCCTCCCTGATCGGTTTCTATTCCTGCTGCCCGGACTGGTCTATTTTTATGATTCCCCCCTGCATGCAAGGCACCATACAAGTATTGATCAATGCCATCTCTCCCTGAAGCTGATGATCTTTTTTTCCATTGATCCATTTTAGTGTAATGGAAGGGTTGCATGGAACCGAAGGAACATTCTTGGTACACATTCCAAAGGGCATAATATTTTCATTGGGAATATGATCAGCAACGGTCGCTTGATTCTTTCCCTGAATACATGCTCCATGTCCCTTCGGAACCTTTAACTGGCTTGTCGTTGTTCCTAAGGAACATTTTAATACAGCGCCTTCTTTTACATTGTAAATCTCAGCCATACTATTTTTCTCCTCTTCCCCTATTCATGTATACATAAAAGCTGTATAAAGAGCTTTCTATAAATAATTACAAGACTCTATTTTTTAATTAATTATAGTCTATTTTGTCACATTATGTAGATTCATGTAATAAATAACACTTTGCATGTAATTATTGGTATTTGATCTAGCCATCACCCGTAAAAAAAGTAGGCAAGGAGTAAAACCTCCTTGCCCACTTTTTTGTCCTCGATTATTTTATTTCGCTTCTGAATATTTCTTTAATGATTTAGACCAGGATTCCATGGCTTTATGAAGCACTGGTATAATAATTATCATGATCAGAATTCCTGCTGCTGCAGTTAGTAAAATTGTTCCCATATTATACTGTAGAATCGTTTTTGCTAGATATAAAATCCAGATACTTGGCAGTATAAAAACAATGGATGTGATAATTCCTGGCACATAATGCTTAAACTTAACGCAAAGAAGCATATGAGCTAAAACCAAGTGTATCGTAATCCCGAAAAATGCACTGTACCAAAGAAAATAACTTTGAAAATATACCGAGAAAAAACTAATGAATGAAAATAGTAAAAATTCAATTACAACTCCAATGGTAAAAGTTGGTGTTTGATATACGTGTATATAATCTAAACCAAACGGTTGTCTTTTCGGCCAAACTGTATCTATCTCTTTTTTAAAACGTTTGCCCCATACCTCTGTCATAATGATTTCTTCAAAATCATGGATCATAAAAATGACTGGAAACAGCCATACGATAAAATTCATAGTATTCATAAAATTACCCTCCTTTTATTGTCACACTTGTGTCGATCGACACTTTCTATTATAATAGTTGAAGGAATGAAATCAACCATTTGGAAGCAATCGCTACACATTTAAAAATATGTGACTCTAGGAGGAATCATTATGTCTAAAAAAAATATCGGAAATCCAGTATCCAATCGCTCAAAACTATGGATGGAACGCACTTTGCTAACCTTGATGCAGACAGATAATTATGAGGAAATTACGATACAGGAAATTACAGATCATGCTGGGCTCTCCAGACGTACCTTTTACCGTAACTACTCTTCAAAAGACGAAATCATCGAAGGATGTTTCTATCGTATATGGATCGAATACCGATCCCTGATCTTACAACAAACAGACTTATCTTTACCCAATATTGCAAGAGTTTTTTTTACAGTAATGAAAAAGCATTTAGACTTCCTATCACTCGTTAACCGTCATCAGCTGCTCCCCCTTTTTCTAGCAAAAGTGGATGAACTTTTACCCTCCTCTTTTTATGTAGTAAAGGGCGAAAACGCACCTTATTCAAAGGAAAGTATACAGTATGCGTTAACCTTTAGTACCGGTGGGTTTATGCGCATCCTAATTCGGTGGCTAAACGATGATGTACAGAAGTCTCCCGATGAAATGGCTGTGATCGTAGAAGATTTTATATCCATCTGTAACTATCCGTCTTAAAGATACAAGTGTCAACTTTTATACCTTCTGAACACGAACTGCCATATAGGATCTTCCACCTGTGATAATTCTAAAATGTCCCTTATAGATCCCCTGGAAAACACTCGTCATATTCCAGGTATCTATCAGATCTACCTTATATTCGGTATCCTCGTCAAAATAGAAATCTTTAAATAAAGGGCGCATGAAGCTGAAATAAAATAAGTAATAGTCCTTTCCCTCTTTGTCCTTATCCCCTTCATAATCGGTTGTTCCCACCACTGCATCCCAAAACTTTGGCATACTTCTTAGTCCATACCCACCTGGAATTTCAGAGAGAACCTTTAAAAGGAAGGCAATTCGTTTCGGACTTTCTCCATGCAGCAATCCGCCGTGGGACCACCAAAGGACAGGCTGCTCCCCTAAATCATCTGGTGATTCCAGATATGTTTCACCGTGTCCCGCATATCCGCCTCTTATGGAAGCTTCCCAAAAACGTCTGACAAGCTCCTCTCCGGTAATATTTCCCCAGCCCAAATTTAAATTCCCTTCATATAAGATTTCATCCCATACAACCGGCTTGTTATATTTAATCATTAACTCATCGGTCGTCTCTACCGACTTATATCGGTCGACTCCCTGACAACTGCAGTGGGTTACCCAAGGCTTAGTAAAGTCATAAAACTGTGGGCCATTATGGATAGAACGCAGTCTGCCATACTTATCGTTTTCACATACAATAGAGGCAATCCGTTCCCAATCTTCACCTGATTTTGTTTTCACATAGTCGTATTCATTGGCGAGTGACCACCATACATTTCGATATGCTGCATATCTTGCGACAACATATTTTACGTACAAGTCATCATATTCCTTCCCCATCCCATCAAATCCCCATCGGTCATATGGATGAAACAAAATAAGATCCGCTTCGATACCCATGTCCATCAACTGACTGATTCGCAAGTCAAACCATCTAAAATACTCTGGATTGAATTTGCTAAAATTCCAATCATTGGAACTTTTATCCTCCATATAAGCAACTACCGTATCCCGATTAAGTCCGGAATGATCACAGGGGGAACCTTCATAAGGAAATGCAATGGGGTCTGCATAGTTATAATCATAATGCTTGGGGAAAATGCAGAATCTTATCTTATTAAATGCATTGTTCTCCAGTGTACGAAGTGTCTGTTCCTGCCTTTTTACTGGCTGTTGAACCCATCCATAGCAGGTCGTTCCTACTGAGTAATATGGAGTTTTATCTGCATATTTAAAATGACAATTATCGGATACATGCACGCAACCATGGTTATTGTCTGTTGGCTTTTTTGATTCAAACGCCCCCTTATAGGACTGTTCCGAAAAATTTCCACTCAACTCAAATTCATACTTCCCTTCAAAATTCGGCATAAACCGAACAACATATTCCCCATCTCCATCATAAAAGCCATTTACAGTCATTGACTCTTCCGTTCCCTTAAAAACTCCCGAAATTTCATAATCTGTAAAGGGATTCCCTTCCATCTTACCTAACACTCTTACCTCAAAAACACCCCATTTTTCAACTTGTTCATTATACCTAAAGTCATTCATATACTTCCTCCATCTCTAAAAAAGAGCTCCAGTGACATGTGGTCCGCAACACTGTCATAATTGACATTTCTGTTTCAGAAAGGTTATACTATATCTTAAACGTGCGTTCTATTCCTATGTACTATTATAGATTATAATGAAATAGAATTCAATAAAACACTTAAATGGAGGTTGTTGTTATGAAAGCATTCAATGATACATTCAAAATAAAACATACATTAATTCAAAACAGGATTTGTTTCCCACCAATGGTCTGTTTCAAATATGACCATGCAGATGGAATGGTGCGGGAAGAAAGCATCACGCACTATAGAACCCTTGCAAAAGGAGGCGCCGGGCTGCTGATCCAAGAGGCTACCTGCATCCATCCAGACGGAAAACTTGCCCCCCTTCAGCTTGGTATCTGGAGCGATGAGCAGATTGATGGCTTAAAAAAAATAACAACTGCCGTTCATGAAAAAGGGGGGACGCTAATCCTTCAAATTCATCATGCAGGCGTTGTGGGGATTGCCGAAGAACCCCTGTGTCCCTCCCCCTACCAATTTAACGAAAAAACAGGTAAAGAAATGTCCCTTGAGGAAATTGCTCAGACACAAAAGGATTTTGTGGAGGCCGCAAGAAGGGCTTACCTGGCAGGCTATGATGGGGTTGAATTACATGGATGCCATAATTATCTGATCTGCCAATTTCTCAATCCCCGCGTAAACAAACGTACTGATACGTATGGTGTAACACCAATTAAATTTGTGACGGAAATCCTTGATGAAATCCGTAAAATTACACCCGAAGATTTTATAGTCGGCATTCGTCTGGGTGGCTTTGAACCAACACTGGAAGACACCATCCAAAATTCAATCATACTGGAGAAAGCAGGAATTGATTTTCTTGATATCTCTTTTGGATTTGTTCAGGAATCCGAACCATTTGCACCAGAAGGTTATCCGTTTGATACTCGAATATACGCTGCAGAAGAAATCAAAAAGAGAGTAACGATTCCTGTGTTTGCTGTAGGTAATATCCACAAACCAGAAACAGCCAAAGCCGTATTAGAACAAACAAATGTTGATATGGTCGATGTAGGTCGAAGCATGTTAGTTGATCCAGATTGGGCGATAAAAGCACGAAACGATGAAATACCAGGATATTGTGTCAACTGTCCTGCCTGCAAATGGAATAGCAATGCATGCCCTGGTCAAAAAAGAATGGCACAGTTGAAACAATAGCATGACAAAACAGCCGGCGAGAATTATATGGACAAATCCTGAATCAAACTTTGCAACACAAAAAGTGCCGATGTAAAAACATCGGCACAATCATTACATAAGTATTTCATAATTTAGTTTTTAATTCCTCGATTTTCTCCTCAATGATACGAATGATCTTCTTAAATTCGTCGTCACTTTTTCCCGATGGGTCTAAAAGACCCCAATCTTCCCGCTTCTTGCAAGGCAAATAGGGACACGTAACATTACAGCCCATTGTCACTACAACATCGATAGGAGGAATTTCATCAAGGAGCTTCGACTTTTGTGTTTTCTCCATATCAATTCCATAAATTTGCTTCATCAAACGGACGGCATCTTGATTGATCTGGGGTTTTGTTTCTGTTCCAGCCGAATAACTTTCAAATACTTCAGAGGCCAGATGTTTGCCAAGTGCTTCCGCAATCTGGCTTCGACATGAATTATGAACACAGATAAATGCTACTTTAGGTTTGCTCATTGGGAAACCATCCTTTCGTACTATTTGCTATTTTTACAAGTGTTAACATTACCGGTACTTCCACCAATACACCCACAATCGTAGCAAGGGCAACTGGACTTTGAGCTCCAAACAATGAAACAGCTACTGCGACTGCCAGTTCAAAAAAATTCGAAGCACCTATCATTCCAGCCGGAGCAGCTATGTCATGGGGCAGTTTTAATTTCTTACTTGCAATATAAGACAAAAAGAATATGAAAAACGTCTGCAAGATCAGTGGAATTGCAATTAAAACAATGTGGAACGGATTCTCTAAAATCACCTTTCCCTGAAAGGAAAAAATAAGGATCAAGGTTAATAATAAACCAGATGTCGTTATCCCACTGAATTTAGGAATGAAACGATTGTTAAAATAAGCTTCCCCCTTATTCTTAACCACAACCAATCTGGTTAAAATCCCTGCCGCTAAAGGCATTACTACAAATAAAATCACAGATAATATCAAGGTTTCCCAAGGGATTGCCACTCCACTTACACCAAGCAAAAGTGCTACAATGGGAGTAAAGGCGATTAATATAATTAAATCATTGGTTGCAACTTGAACCACTGTGTATGCTGCATTTCCTTTGCATAGATGACTCCATACAAATACCATCGCAGTACATGGCGCTGCTCCAAGCAGTACTGCACCTGCCAAATAGTCTTTCGCTAATTCCGGTGAGATCATTTTCTTAAATACCACAAGAAAAAAGAAGGCGGCTATTCCAAACATAGTAAATGGCTTTATGAACCAATTTACAACCCATGTTACATATAATCCTTTTGGATTTTTCCCTACATTTTTTATGCTTTGAAAGTCGACCTTAAGCATCATCGGATATATCATAAGCCATATTAAAATGGCAATTGGAATTGATACATTTGCATATTGAAATTTTCCAAGAAAAGCAGGTAGTTCAGGCAGGTAGTTTCCGATCAATACTCCGAACACCATACAGATTCCGACCCATAAAGTCAGGTACTTTTCAAAAAACCTAATGTCTTGTTTCTTTTCTTTTATCACTTGATTTCTCCTGTTCGGACTTTTTGCAGTATTTGAATCACTTCTTTTGTTTTTAATACCTTTCCAGAGGAAACCACTTTCCCGTCTACAACAAGAGCAGGTGTTGACATCACTCCATATGCTGCGATCTGGGAAAAATCTGTAACATGATCAATGGTATCTGCCATCCCAAGTTTTGCAAGCGCTTCCTTTGCCGCAGCCTCCAACTGATTGCATTTTGCACATCCCGAACCAAGAACGATTACCGAAGCACCTTCCTTTTTAACTGTTTTTTCTTCCGCATTGCTCTCTTTTTTTTCTTCCTTTTTTCCAAAACCAAATAATGCCATAATATAAACCCTCCTAAATGTTATATAAATAAATACTGAAATGTATTAAACAGGTAACCTACAATGATAATGCCAATGGTACAAATCCCAATAAATAATCCTAAAAGTTTTGGCTTTACAGCCTTACGAAGCATGATCATCGACGGCAGACTAAGTGTTGTTACTGCCATCATAAAAGAGAGAACCGTGCCCAACTGTGCACCTTTGTACAGCAATGCTTCTGCGATTGGAATGGTACCAAAAATATCAGCGTACATAGGAATACCAAGTAACGTCGCCAGTACCACTCCAAACGGATTATTACTGCCAAGTACTGTTTCAATCCAGCTTTCTGGAATCCAATTGTGGATCACCGCACCAATTCCGACTCCAACCAAGATATAGGGTAATACTTTTTTAAAGGTATCGACCACTTGATCCCTTGCATACAAAATACGTTCCTTTTTTGTTAAATCTGGTGACTCAATATCCACACTGCCAGCCGTTCGTATAAAATCCTCCACATACTGTTCCATATGCATTTTTTCAATCAAAGTCCCACCAACGACAGCAACGATCAGTCCTACAATCACGTAAACAATGGCTACTTTTCCTCCAAAAATACTCATCAAGAGAACAAGGGACCCAAGGTCTACCATAGGGGAAGATATCAAAAATGAGAATGTCACTCCAAGGGATAACCCTGCACTTGTAAAACCTATGAACAAGGGAATGGAGGAGCAGGAACAAAAGGGAGTAACCGTGCCAAGAAGTGCCGCCATAATATTGGCTGTCGTTCCATGAAAACGGCTCATAATTTTCTTACTTCGTTCCGGTGGAAAGTAACTCTGAATATAGGATATCATAAAAATCAGCAGGCAAAGCAATATTGTGATTTTTATTACATCATATAGAAAAAACTGTAAACTTCCTCCAACACGACCAGACATGTCAAGCCCCATCGTGGAAAGCATCTTACCAATCTGTGTATTAAGCCATTTCATACTAAGAATCTGATCTTGAAAAAATAACCAAACATGTTTAAGAATCTGCATAATAATAATCTCCGTTCCTGAATCATATATCTAACATTGTCGATATATCGTGCTTTTGACAAGCCATCAAAAAGATGGCTCGACTCAAATACAGATACTGTGTTTCTCTGTACTGGATTGTTTTGTAATTTTATTCAGAAGCTCCTTTGCATATGCACTGCCTTCCGGGCTAACGGAGTAATGAATCCACTTTCCTTCTTTCCTCCCGCTTACAACACCTGATTCACATAATATCTTCATATGATGGGACAGTGTGGATTGACTAATGTTTAAATCTTCCAATAATACACACGCACACTTTTCACCTGTCTGAAGTAATTCTAAAATC
The DNA here is from genome assembly GCF_003833015.1 of Clostridium sp. E02. Classification (GTDB taxonomy): domain Bacteria; phylum Bacillota; class Clostridia; order Lachnospirales; family Lachnospiraceae; genus Lacrimispora. The sequence continues at coordinate 39,242 of NZ_RJLQ01000002.1, read as the reverse complement.
ATAAGGCGGTTTTCATCACAGAATGCTTTAAATACGTTGGCATTCTTTTTGTATTCGCTTATTTCCATCCTCTCACCTCATATCTATTTTTATCGATATGTTCATTGTAAATGATAAATCGAGAATTGTCAATGTGTTCATATTGATAATTATAAATATTTATGATAATGTTCCTATTAGACAATTTTATAAAGAGAAAAATAGTTGACTTTCCAAAGTGTGATTGCTACTATTAAATTAATATAGTTATATTAGTAGGTTTTCTTGACATGTAGATTTTTGGGGATAAATACTATTTTCATTTGTGATTTTTTTGTAACAATAGAACACGGAAAAACACGATATAAAACGTTTCAAAACACATAAATATTAATATAAAAAAGGAGAATTAACGATATGAAAAAATGTTTAAGATGTAACGAAAAAATGATTGAAGATTTAAGCAGCAAAGCAAACGGAGGAGGGTATCAGATTATTGTAAAGATAAATAAAAATCTTAGTACTGAGACAATAAGTGATTTAAAGGTTGCCGTTTGTCCTAAATGTGGATATGTGGAGACTTATATTAGTGATTTAGAAACTATTAAAAAGCTACAAAAACAAATACTCTAATTGGATATTCAGATATGAATTACTACGCAAGAGCCTGTCTATAATATATCAGATAATTTAGTCTATAATAAATTGTTATGCAATGTAGTGTGCAAATTTAAATTATGCTGGTGTTTGAAAAAAACAAAGAGAGAGAAAGCTATTTTGACATTACATTATAAGCAAACCAGGGCATTCGCTCTGGTTTTTTTTAACAACAGAGCCAATAAGGTCCGTATTAATGAAACTTTAAATATGTAACCTCCGAGTTACTGGTGGGCTTATGCGCATCTTAATTCGACGGCTGACCGATAATTTAAAATAAAATTAATACTTCCAATTTGTTCGTATTTGAATTATTATATTATTATATGAATGTAACAAACTAAAAAAGGAGGTAGGTAATGTTTAAAAAATTTGAGTTCATTCTTTTTATTTTTACTGTTATTTTAGTGCTTTCCATCCCCCAGGGAAAGGCAGGCGCAGCACCGGCAAGGCAGATGGAGTATTTAGATCGCGGTGTAACAGCCGTGAAAGTAAATAATGGTGTATTTATCAGCTGGAGGGTTTTAGGGACCGAACAATCAAATGTTTCTTATAACTTATATCGTGGAGCAACGATACTAGCAAACATAACCGGAGCCAGCAATTACTTAGATCCAACAGGAACCGCCGGTTCCACTTATGAAGTAAGCGCTGTTGTCAATGGGCACGAACAAAGGAAATCAGCTTCCGTTCGTGTATTGGATAAAAATTATCTGCAAATTCCTTTGCAAATTCCAGCAGGAGGTACGACACCGGATGGCGTTTCCTACACCTACAGCGCAAATGACTGCAGCGTGGGAGATTTGGATGGGGATGGACAGTATGAAATTATATTAAAATGGGATCCCTCTAATTCAAAAGACAATTCTCAAAAAGGATATACCGGCAACGTTTACTTCGATGCCTATAAAATGAACGGAACCCGACTTTGGAGAATTGATTTAGGCAAAAATATACGGGCAGGTGCCCACTATACCCAGTTTATGGTCTATGATTTAGATGGGGATGGAAAAGCTGAGATAGCCTGTAAGACGGCAGATGGAAGCAGAGACGGCCTTGGTACCGTCATTGGAAATCCCAATGCTGATTACAGAAGTTCTTCCGGGTATATCTTATCAGGGCCTGAGTATTTAACGGTATTTCAAGGACTTACCGGAAAAGCTCTCTATACCACCAATTATGAACCGGCCAGAGGAAATGTATCCGATTGGGGAGATTCCTACGGAAACCGTGTGGATCGTTTTCTTGCAAGCATTGCTTACTTAGACGGTGAGCATCCAAGTCTGGTTATGTGCCGCGGGTATTACACAAGAGCAGTTCTTTCCGCTTACGACTGGAACGGTTCCAGACTTACAAAACGCTGGACTTTTGACAGTAACAGCTGGGGCAACTCCGGTTATGCCGGACAGGGAAACCATAATCTTGGTGTTGCAGATGTAGATGGGGATGGAATGGATGAAATTGTCTATGGAGCCTGCACCATTGACCACAACGGAAGAGGACTCTATACAACTGGGTTGCAGCACGGGGACGCCATGCATCTAGGAGACTTAAATCCCAATCGTCCCGGTTTGGAAATCTGGAGCTCTTTTGAGTCCACGAAAACGAACGGTGGAGTAGGGGCGGCTATGCGTGATGCCAAAACAGGCCGTATCCTGTTCCAATATAACGCTTCACGGGATGTCGGCAGGGCTTGCTCCGCCGACCTGACCTCCAGCTATCCCGGAGAGGAAGTATGGGCGTCTGGGTCCCCCTTATACAGCAGTACCGGACAAATCATAGGCAAAGCACCCTCTCAAGTGAATTTTGCGATTTGGTGGGATGGGGACGAACTGAGAGAATTATTAGACGGAACAACCATTACAAAGTTTGGCGGGGGAACCTTACTCCGTGCCGACGAATGTGCCTCTAATAACGGCACCAAAGCAACCCCCTGTTTACAGGCTGACCTATTTGGGGACTGGAGAGAGGAAGTTGTATTTAAAACAGCCGACAGTCGATCCCTGCGTATTTATACAACGACCGACTTCACCACCCGGCGGATTCATACCCTCATGCATGATCCTGTATATCGTTTGGGGATCGCCTGGCAGAATGTGGCCTATAATCAGCCTCCCCACACCAGCTTTTTCATTGGGGCTGGAATGTCTGAGCCACCAATCCCAGCAATTCGATTAACCTCAGCGTCTGGTTATTAAAAGTAATTTTTACGTTTATGCCGCTTCTGTTCTATCGCAGAAGCGGCATAAATTTTTTCATGATTACGAAAAGCTCAGCGATTGAACCTCATTATTTTTTCGCCTTTTTTCCAATTCAACGTCCATGTCTTTACGTTCGTCATCTAATTTATAGAAACTCATAATAATGACAATCAAAACACAAAGCACCAATGGAATCCAGATAAAGCTGGTTTCTATATAAAACAGAGCTTTTGTTGTCTGTGTTTCATTGGCAGCATAACCACCAAATTTTAGCACCCAGCCAATCACTGCACTGGCAAGACCCATACTAGCCTTCACAAAAAAACCCTGAAACGCAGCGATTAGACCGGAAACACTCTTGTTCTTTTTATATTCCGAATAGTCAATCACATCTGGCTGAATCGAAAATGTCGTTCCAAAGATACCATAAATTCCAAGCCCGGTAACTGCTAAACCTACCACCAGATAAACAGCTGAATTCTTGCCAAAGTAAATCAGCAAATCTCCTACCACATAAATAGCTGCACTTAAATACATAACATATTTCTTTTTCAGCTTTTTTTCTAATAATGGTAATACCAGGAGCATGGGAAGTCCTGATAAAATACCAAAGATTCCCACAAATGTGAGCCATTCTGTTTTTTGAAGATTATAGGTAAAATAATAAATAACGGTTGTATTGCGAATCACATACAATCCAAAATACAGAAAATTCACGAAAAAGAAGATCACACTTTGTCCGGTAAGACCTTTTAAATCCTGTTTGAGAGAAGATTTTTCCCTTTTTACGGAAGGCGGAACAACTTCTTTCGTATTGAAAAATGTAATAATAAATATAATCATGGCTGCAAACCCATAAATTGTCATCGTAATTAAGTAGCCTTTTGCATCATCCCCCTTCCCCCAAAATCCTACCATTGGTGCTGTAATTGACATAACAATTGCGGTTCCAATCATGGCGCAGATCATGCGGCTGGATACCAGACAGTTTCTTTCATGAATATCCGAAGTCAGTCTTGGCACGATTGTATTTAATGGAATATTTACCACGGTATATGCCGTACAAAGCAGACAGTATGTTACATACGCCCAGATTATTTTCCCATTAACCGAAAAATCAGGTATAAAGAAAGTTAATATGGTAAATACAGCAAAAGGTATGGCACCTATAATAAAATACGGTCTTCCCTGTCCCCATCTGGTATGAGTACGATCTACCAAAACTCCCATACCTGTATCTGTCAGCGCATCAATAAACTTAGTGACAAGCATTAACGTTCCTGCCACTGCTGCCGAAATCCCAAATACATCTGTATAAAAAATCATTAAATAAGAGGCCATGGTACTAAAAACAAGGTTACACCCCAAATCTCCAATTCCATATCCAATTCTTTTTTTCCACTTCTCTTTTCCCGAGACCTTCTCCATAACAACGCCCTTTCCCCTAAGCTTTTATATCTGAGAGCTGTTTCATATTCTTCTTCAGATTCTCATACATTGATTTGTAAATGTTAAAGTACTGATTATATGTCTCATGATTTTTGGCATCCGGCATAATCTTTTCATCCAGTACCTGCCATTTTTTTACATCTTCATAAGTAAGTGTACCGGTTCCGATTCCTGCCAGAATAACGTCTCCCATATTCGCCTCTGTATCATGAATTGGACACACCACCGGATAACCGGTTACATCAGCAAAAATCTGTTTCCATACCGCTGATTTTGTCACGCCTCCTGCAATCAGAATATACTCCCCTAACTCTTTGCCGGATGCTTCCATGGCATCTCTTAACGAATAAGCCACTGCTTCTAAGAATGCCCGATACAAATGTCCTTTCGTATGGGTAAGGGACAGTCCCAGAATCGTACCTTTCGCATCAGAATCCCATACTGGGCTGCGCTCTCCCATGAAATACGGCAAGACTACCAGACCTTCACTTCCTGCCGGTATCTTGGCTGCCTGTTGGTTTAAAATGTCATAGGCATTTGTACCGCCTGCTAATTCCTTTTCATACTCACTGTCCGCAATGGTATTACGGAACCATTTTACAATCGCACCGGCCGTATTACCTCCGGCAAAACAATAGGAAAGCTTCCTCGCATTGTAAAGGTAAGGCCAAACGATCAATCCCCGTCCTTTTACTGGTTTATCCGAAATCAAAGCAGCACACATGGAGGTTCCAATGGCTGCCGCATAGACTCCAGGTTCTAAAATACCCAAACCAATATTAGCGGCTCCGCAGTCAATTCCGCCTGCGATTACTGGCATATTGGGCATAAGTCCTAATTTTTCAGCCATTTCATCTGTCAATCCTCCCACTATATCTGTGGATTCTACGATTTTTTGAGGCATCCGTTCCTTTGGAATCCCCATATGATCCATCAGTTCTTCGGACCATTTTCTCTCATTCATATCAAAAATCCCACCAATATTCCCTGCTGAAGAGTAATCAATTGCAATCTCTCCTGTAAGTTTATAGATGACATAATCATTTGGAGGCAGAAATAAAGCTGTCTTCTCCCAGTTTTCCGGTTCATGATTTTTTATCCACAGTATTTTGGTATAGCCATAATAGGGATCCGCTCCATTCTGGGTAATCTTAAACAGTTTCTCTTCTCCAATTTTCTTTTTACCCACTCTGTTTCTTCCTGAGCTCTTCGATCCATCCAAATCAGACAAGGTCTCACCGGTTTCTTATCCTTATCCAGAGGAATCCCAGAGCCTCCGTAAAGACCGCTGATGGCAATCCCCTTAATATCTTCTTTTTTTACCCCCGATTTTTTTACAGTCTCCCGGATGGATAAAAGTGCTGCATCAGACCAAACCTGGGGCCATTGCTCTGCCCATAAAGGCTTTGGTGTCAAAACATCATATTCCACAAGATGCTTTGTAATAAGATCTCCCTTTGTATTCATTAATATGGTTTTTGTTCCGGATGTTCCGATATCTGTTCCAAGTAAATAGTTCATATTCTCTCCTTTTCTACCAGATGGTGCAGCTGTTTCAACTTCTGTGAAACAACTGCTTGTTCCGGGTGTTTTTTATCTATTTCTTAAAAACAGGTAAATGCTCCATCTACAATAAAATCAGAGCCAGTGGTAAAGCTGCTGGTATCTCCTGCTAAATAAACGGCAATTGACTGTAATTCCTCAGGTTTTCCCATGCGTCCCATTGGCGCCATTTCATTCCACTTCTCAATGAGTGGTTTTAAGCTTTTAGAATTTAAGGTCAATTCTGTTCCGATATATCCAGGGCTGATACAGTTCACCCTTATGCCCCGTTTTGCAAATTCAATGGCCATGGATTTCGTCAATTGGATAACCCCCGCTTTGGATGCATTGTAAGAGCACTGTGGCTGGGGAACATTGACTATATGTGCCGACATGGAGGCCGTATTAATAATGGAACCATAACCTTGTTTTAACATCTGCTTCGCAGCTGCCTGTGCCGTAAGAAATACTCCGCTTAAATTAATATCAATTACTTTTTTCCATTGGTCGTATGTCATCTCTTCACAAGGAATATTCATACAAATTCCTGCATTGCAGAAAGCTGCATCCAGTTTTCCAAAGGTATCAGTGATTTCTTCCATCATCGCATTCACTTCCTCCGGCTTTGTAACATCCGTTTTAATTGCGATAGTTTTTACTCCGTTTTGCCCCGCTATTTGTGCTGCAGTCTTTTTTGCTTCTTCAATATCTACATCTGCAATTGCCACATTACTTCCTGCCTCTGCCAAAGCAATTGCAATCTGTTTTCCGATTCCCCTTGCTCCTCCTGTTACAAACGCTGCTTTCCCATCCAATCTCATTTTTTCAATAATGCCCATCCGATTGTTCTCCTTTCATTTTAATATCTCATTTTGATAACTTATTTTGTAAAATCATTTTATAAATATATTTTATATATTAAACCTTCCCAATTCATTCGTCAATCTGTATATTCCAACAAACTATTTCAACTTTTTTTGTATGAATTTACCAAATGTTTTTTTTATCAATTTATGATATTCTATATTTAATAAAATAGATTTATAAATTGCATTTAAATATAATGTCGTAAAAAAAGAGTGGGGGAATCATGAACAACATTACTTTATCTGATATTAAGAAAAACAATACCTCTCTCATCTACCAGCTCTTATATGAAAAAGGGAAATTATCAAAGCAGGAACTTGCCAGCCAGCTCCATTTAAGTCTGCCTACGGTAACGCAGAATCTGGTTTCACTTGAAGAAGATGGCTTAATCATGAAAGAGGGACTTTTTAAATCGCAAGTGGGAAGAAAGGCGGTTGCTTATACCATCTGTCCCACGGCAAGAATTGGCATCGGAGTTGAGATACAAAAGAAAAAAATCCAGATACTTAGTCTGGATTTAAAAGGAACGATCTGTCATTGGACCGAGCATTCTCTAAATTATGATAATAACGATCTTTATTACAAAGAAACTGCCTATCTGGTAAAAGATTTTATCTTAGAACACGGCTATAACACCGAGAAAATATTAGGAATTGGGTTCGCCGTACAGGGGCTGACCAGTACGGATGGGACGGAAATTATTTATGGAAAAACCTTAGGCTATACTGGTCTGAATATTAAAGCTTTTTCTCAGCATCTGAATTTTCCATGTTCATTTCTCCATGACGCAAAATGTGCTGCCGGAACCGAACTATGGTTTGGAAATACCATGAATCATGCAATTTATCTTTCTATTGGAAAGCATCTTGGCAGTGCGCTGATTATGAATGGACAGATTGTTATGGGTAAAAACGGCCATTGCGGCGCAGCAGAACATATTCAGCTGATACCAAATGGCCGTAAATGCTATTGCGGCAAAACAGGTTGCATGGAAACTTATTGTTCTATAGATGCCCTTTTAAACGAAGATGAAAATCAGGAAGCCTTCTTTCAGGCTCTGCGAAATCACTCCAAAGATGAACTTCACCGATGGGAAGAGTTTATAGAAATGCTTTCTTCTGCCATTAATAGCCTGCATACATTACTGGATTGTGATATCGTTATCGGTGGTCAGATTTCTTCCTATCTGACTGAGGAGGACATCAATACCTTACAGGCACTGTGCAATGAAAAATCTGCCTTCCCTGATAAGGAACCGTTTCTGTTCCAAAGTAAATATCTGGAACACACCGTTCCTGTTGGAGCTGTATTACCTTATATCCAGGGTTTTTTGGAACAGTTTAAAAGTCTAAACTGAAAACTTACTACATTCCGTTCATTTAATAAATTTCTAACTCAATTATATTTATATTAATATATTATTTAAATTATATTAAGTATTTTTTTAATAATAATATGATATAATTATAATGAAGGAGGTATGTAAATATGGGATCAATAGTAAGAAGTAAGTTTTTATTGCGATTAATTTCAATAATCGTGCTTGTTACTCTGATAAGCACGGTGCCAGTTCAGGCTGCCTTTTGGAATCTTACCGGAGACGTTGGTACACACGACCCTACACTAATAAAAGAGGGGAATCTCTGGTGGTCACCTTATACCGGCAAGGGATTGGCAATGAAATACTCTTCAGATGGAAGTAATTGGCAAAACGGAGTGCAGATATTCCAATCCGAACTATCTTGGTGGCGGTCCTATGCTCCTAATATGGGATCAAATGATGTTTGGGCTCCGGATATTGAGTATTATAATGGACGTTATTACCTATTCTACTGTGTATCAGAATTTGGAAAGAATAATTCGGCCATTGGGCTAACTTCCTGCTCCAGTATTTTATCTGGTGACTGGAGGGATGACGGAATGATTCTCTCCTCAAAAAACGGGACCAATTCATACAATGCTCTTGATCCTAATCTGGTAATTGACACCAGCGGGAATCCTTGGCTTGTTTTTGGCTCTTGGTTTGACGGTTTGCATATTGTAAAACTGAATAAGTCTACAATGAAGCCAAGTGGTACCATTTATTCCATTGCTAATAAATCAGGAGGTATAGAGGCTGGCTCTATAATTTACAAGGACGGATATTATTATCTCTTTGCATCCATCGGTGTATGCTGCCAAGGTGTAAACAGTACTTATAAGATCATCTATGGCCGGTCGAAAAGCATGACTGGACCATATGTGGATCAGAACGGGACAAGCATGACGAGTGGAGGCGGCACCATCTTAGATTCCGGCAATATAAGATGGAAGGGTCCAGGCGGTCAAGATGTCTATAAGCATGGAAATAATTATATCATTACACGTCATGCATATGATGCTGATAAGAATGGAAATCCAACCTTATTGATCAACGACCTGTATTTCAGTAACGGGTGGCCAACCTATTAATTCGCAAGATTGAAAGCAGATATAACAGTTGGAGTCCACTGCTATATCTGCTTTTTTTATTATAACTCCATTTTAGGAACACGTTTTTGTTTTGTTAATAAGTTCAATAAAGTAATCAACCGTACTTGCTTCCTGATGAGAAAAGAATAAGCTGTTTCCAGCATCTAATGTTTTAATGGTTTCCATATCCTTATGTGATAATTCAAAGTCAAAGATATCAAAGTTTTCCTGCATTCTTTCCATATGTGTTGATTTAGCTAAGGCTACAACTCCTCTTTAAATCAGCCATCTTAAAACTACTTGAGCCACTGACTTCTAATACTTTTTTCCGATATGGAGCATGAAAGAGTTCGTAAACATATTGTTTCTGCCTTCACCAAATGGAGCCCATGATTCAATTTGGACTTTATTCTTAATCATATTCTCAGCAACTATAGAATCTTCGATGATAGGGATATTGCCTGGCTAACCAATTTATCTTGCCTAAAAAAATGTGGTATGAGTATACAAGATATGAAGCTCTATATCAGTCTTTGTCTAAAGGGGAAATCTTCCATTCCAGAACGCAAGGTAATGTTAGATAAACAGAAGGCAGATTTAATGATTCGAATCCGAGGACAGTTTTGCAGCTATGGGAGACGGTGGAAATGTGATTTATATCAATACGAAAAATAAAATGGTTATTTCTATCGCATCTTTTTTTATACCGAATGTTAAGGATCGGTTAGAATTCATCAAAGGATATATTGAACCAATATTTGATAATTAGCTATCATGAATCCTAGCCCAGTCGTCAATTTATAATCGAAATGGGAGATCAAGAATATAATTCCTGGTCTCCCATTTCACTTCTTTCAAGCTTCCGGATCCATTGATCTAGTGTTGTCTGCATAGGATGATTGAGCCAAGCGAAATCCTAAGTCATCTATGCCAAATGAAGGGTGACCACGACGACGACATGTTGCCCCGCATCCTCTTGCCGATTCTGCCCAACTCCCACCGCGAAAAATACGATATGCTCCATATGTTTCCTCATCATACAAATCCCAGCACCATTCCCACGAGTTTCCTATCATGTCATACAAGCCCCATTTATTCGGTTCTTTTTCTCCCACTTCATGAATCTTGTCTTCCGAATTATCGCAATACCAGGCAATATCTTTAATTTCTCCATATCTATATCCGATCGATTGGGCTTTACACGCATACTGCCACTCTGCATCTGTTGGCAGTCTATATCCATCGGCATTCCAATCACATAATATATTACTGCTATTTTTATTAATCGTATAACATTCCTTTAATCCACTTTCCTTCGAAAGCAGGTTGCAGAATGTAATAGTTTCGTACCAGGTTACATTCACTGCTGGCGTAGAATCCGACTCTAAACTAATCCCTGCTTTTTGGGTTACGATTTCATATAAACTTTTTGTTACAGGATATTTAGCAAGAAAAAAAGGCTTGATTTCAATTTTTCTTTCGGTTTCCATCAAATTACCTTTTCGTCCTGGTATGCTCATTTTGGAATTTGAACTAACCCATTTTTGATCATCCCGATATTCTCTTAAATACTCTATGCCACCAGGAATAGACACCATTAAATTGTTTAAATAATCTTTTATATTCCCATTCATTAAACTCCCCTATCTTGAAGGTGCTGCTATCTATAAAGTCATTCTAGCATACTCGATCTCATTCACCAACTTTTATTTCAGTTTTGTATTTATTGCACTTTTAATCCATATGATCGACCTTATTATGCAAACAGGGATTGAATGTCATAAAAAAAGATCCTTTCTGAAACTGAATGATGAAATGAATTCATTCCCAGAAAGGATGTTGCCACGACTTAATCAATGAACTAAAAGGGATTACATGGTGCGGCTGTGAAATAGGCGGTAACAGCTGCAGCCACAATTTTTTCTTTGGTTCCCATTTTTTTAAAGTTTTTAGCAATGTTTTTAATCAGTGCAATATCACAGGAGCATGCGAAATATCCTTCCCGACCATAGCAAAGATCATGCTTCTTGCATTGTGCATCCAGTGTATCAATCGGTGCTTCCGGTCCGCTGTGTCCAGGTCCACACCAATTTCCCCAAATGGGGAGACTAATTTTATATGTTTTTACTGCTTCGCCGGAATTTTTCTGCATATCAGCACTAAACTGATTGAGTGTTCGTCCAATCTCCATGATATATTCACTGGTATTGTCTTCTCTTGCTTTTTGCGTGTTAAAATAAACAGTACCCTTTTCTGTTGTAACAACATATGGATCCAATTGTGTTAAAATCTCATCTAGCTCATGATCAGAAGAAGCCAATGCAGTGATAGACATACTGAACATAAGAGTTAATACAAGTAATAGGGATAAAAGCTTTTTCATACACACACCTCCATTTTAATTTAAAAAGTTTATTATTTGAGTTTTATCAGCTACCGTTTGCGTGGCAACAACGATCCCTTTCTCAATTTTTACTAAATAAGGAACTCTGTCTATATCTAACTGTTCAAGAACCTCCGATGCTTCTTCAAAAGGCATTTCTTCTGTATTATAATAATAAATGCTATATTTTTGATCTTTTAATTCCAGTGCCTCATTGAGTGATGTATTAAATTCATCGCAGTAAGTACAGTTTGTGCGACCAAAGTAAATGATTTGAGTATCTGTTGTTTCTTTTGATAATTTCTCATATATTTCCCCCTCATTTAAAGGGATGGTTCCTTCAGGGGCTGTAACGATTTGATTTATAAACATATTTTTCTTTTGAGGATAAAAATGCTTTGAAATAGCATTGCTTGTATATCCGATCATCATAAAAATAAAAAAGCTAAAGGCTACTAATACATTGAGCACAAGCAATAAATATTTTTTTGTGATTATAGAGCATATGATTCCAATGATTCCAAGAGGAATCGAATAGATCCAAAACCCCATTGGTTTATGATAAACAATATTAGGAACCCAGGATAAAATGCCTAAAATGAACGATAGCACTGAAACAAACTTGAGAATAACAAGTGTTTTTTTACTCCTAATTATTTTATTATACATAGCGCAATGCCCTCCTGCTTAAGAAAAAAATTTTTAAGATATGATTCACATTCAATTCTGGATTCTTCATCGGAATTTTGTTCAAATTTTAAATCAAAAGAATTCGTTATATTACCGCTTTCTGTTTCATAAAGTGCTGGAATCCATATAATTTGAAAGGTTTTTATAACATTTTCATATTCAGGTTCTTTATTAAACCTATCCGTATTAAAGTAATAAACATTAGTTTTCGCTAATTGTAGTTCTTTTTCAAGAATAGGGATAAAATCAGAACAGTCAGGACAGGTTGGACGTCCAAAATAGATATAAGCAGAATTCGAACTTTGTACGATATCAGAAAGTTCCTGTATGCTTTGGATCGGAATTAGTTCATAGTGATCACTTGATGTTGAATTAATATAGAATGAACTCGCAGATAAGACCAGTAAAATAACTATTATGGATAAACGTATTGCTTTTTTCAAAAAATCCCCTTTCTTGTTGCTGATTAACGTATAAGTTCCAATTATTTTTATTTATATTAATTAGTCATTATTTTGTTTGTATTATTATTTAAACATAAAACAATAGATCTGTCAACTTATAAAAATCTTGTGCCTAATTTTTCTATATACAATCAAAAAAACCGTTGTGCCTCCAGTACGAAGGACAACGGTTGCATACGGAGGGATATCTATGATGCAAAAAAGAGCAAACACCCGTCGCTATGAAATTCCGGCCGTAATGATATATTTAATTTGTATGATTACAAGCATAGCGGGTGGCCTGTTAACTGAACATGTTATATCAAATGAAAATCTTTTACAAGCATTAGAAAAAAGTTCGATTGAACTTGTTATTAGTACTGTATTAACGTTGAATGAAGTTGTAAAATGAAATCACCACGTTTCATATCTTACTATCTCATCCAGCGTTTTTCTCGGTCGCTGTTTTGGTTCCTCATCACCATATCCCAATGTAATGATTCCACACACATATTTATCATCCGGTATGTTCACAATAGTTCTGACGGCTTCTTGCTCAAACCACGCCGTCCAACAAGTTGCCAATCCCAATTGTTCTGCTTCAAGCAATATATGTTCAATCGCAATTGCTGTGTCTCGGATGATTTGTTTAAGTTCCGGTTCAGAGCTGCTCTCATCCAGTCTGACCTTGGTTTCTATGGAAATACGGCAACGAATATCTGCTACACACACAATAAATATCGGAGGATCAGATTCCACAACAAAAAATAAGGCCTGATGAAAACCTATTTCATGCATATAATTAAGTAATAAAATGTATGAGGATAGCTACTCCACCTATGGAATCCGTTGTCAAGGCAATAGAGGAATATACTCCATTCGCTCGACTGACACACCGATATGGTGCTGAAATATTCGTTGACGGGGCACAGCTTGTACAACACAGAACTGTCGTTCGATGCAGCTCTTCCCTTGTATTTCGGTGCCGGGATGGAAACTTCTGCAACTGATTACGAGATTAAGCTCAAAAAAGGTCCCGCACGGTATGAGGCCGGTTCCAATAACTTATTAGGAGCGATTGCATTGATGCGTTTGACCACTGGTCATTAAAGTCAAAATAAACAGCCAATTGACAACCCTTTAAAAAGAGTTATCAATTGGCTGTTTTTCCCTGTGACTGTCAATGCCGGAATTACCTGCCTCGCCTATGGTAAAGGAAAGGTTTTTAAGGAAAGTTGTATTAATTTTCATCTTCAACTGAATTTGCAAGTAATGCATTTTCTTCCTGAACCACCTCCATAATCGCTTCATTAAGGAAGTGATCTTTTTCAACCTTGATCAAGCTTATTCGCACTGCTTCCTCAATTTCATATTCCTCCTGCATCCCGATCTTTAAGGAATACACAAGCAAAATCAAGAGAACCGCAAAGGGCAGCCCGGTTATAACAGAGGCTGTCTGAAGTGCATTTAACCCACCTCCAATTAATAATGTTGCAGCGATAACGCCTTCCATAACCGCCCAAAAAACACGTTGCGGTACCGGTGAGTCAAGCTTCCCACCCGAAATCAAATGATCCACGACCAAAGAGCCGGAGTCAGAGGAGGTAACAAAAAATACTGTCACTAAAACAATTCCGACTATAGATAATAGTGACGTCCATGGTAAATATTCCAGCATGGAAAATAAAGCTACGGACACATCACGGGATACCACCGAGGCAATGTCTCCGATATGATTCGTCTGTACATATAATGCTGTTTCTCCAAATACACTCATCCATAAGAAAGACAACAAGGACGGAATTAACATAACACCTAAAATAAATTCTCTCACGGTTCGCCCTTTTGATATACGTGCAATGAACATTCCGACAAATGGAGACCATGATATCCACCATGCCCAGTAAAAAATAGTCCATCCCCCTTGCCAGGAGGTGTCACTGTACGTTTCTGTCCAAAGACTCATCTCCAAAAGCTTCGAAAAATAAAAACCAAGATTTTGCGAGAATCCACTTAAAATATATACGGTTGGTCCTGCAATCAATACAAATAACATAAATATACCGGCCATTATCATATTAATCTCACTTAACCGTTTTACTCCACCATCCAATCCAAGAACTACCGAGATGGTCGCTAATCCGGTTATTACTATAATAAGCACGACCTGTATCCCTCTACTCATTTGTATTCCAAATAAAAAATTTAGTCCAGCATTAACCTGTGCAACGCCCAACCCCAATGAAGTTGCAAGTCCGATCAGTGTTGCAAGCACAGATAATACATCAATCATATTCCCTAAAATTCCATATATCTTATTACCTATCAAGGGATAAAATACTGATCTGATCGTTAGAGGCAATCCTTTATTATAAGAAAAAAATGCAAGTCCCAATCCAACTATTGCATAAATCGCCCATGGGTGAAAGCCCCAATGAAAAAATGTAGTAGCCATTGCCGCCTGAACTGCAATCGGTGATCCTTTATCTAGTTGTCCAAACATAGGGGACGGATCTTGCAAATGACTAATCGGTTCTCCAACACTCCAAAACAAAAGACCAATTCCCATTCCCGCACTAAGCAGCATAGCATACCAGCCAAACTTACTAAACTCAGGCTTTGCTTTACTTCCTCCAATTTTAATACTGCCAAATCGGCTAAAGGCAAAATATAACGCTGCTACGACAAAAATATTCGCTGCCACGATAAAAAACCATCCTGCATTTTTTGTTATGCCTGACATCATCCCTGAAAATGTATTCTCTGCTCTCCCGGGAAATAATAAAGTTAATGATATAAATATAAACAATAATACAACTGATATTATTGTAACCTGCGGATGTATATCAAAACCACGACCTGACCAGTTATTTTCACCCGGTTCCTGTCGTCCTTCTTCATCAAATAATGAAGGCGTCGGTCGTATTTGTAATCCCTTAAACGGTTCACGATTTTTAATTGCTTTTTTTCGAGCTTCTTTTTCTGCGCTTTTTAACTTTTTCGCAAGTATAATTTTTGATTCTGTTTCCTTTTTTTCATCTATCAAACTTTGTACCTCCTAATTATTCCTACTATAGTCTATCTTAAAATTTATCATCTGTCAATTCGGGGATAAAATCATTGAATATTATATCAAGTTTATTGATTTTTAACGTAATATAACTATATTTTCTCAATATAGTTATATTTTCTCACTATATTAGTTCCTAATATAAATCAAATTATACATAATTACTAAACTGCATATGATATTCGCGTCCTCTCACTTCAACATAAAGTATCCTAGTATAACAGTAAATCGCTTTTGGGCGAACGGTATATGTCTTATGGGGCGCCGTGAGCTTTTCTAATCCATTGATCCAAGAATTCCATCTGTTGGCTGGTGTGAAACCAATGCTCTCCACCGTCCATTACCGTCAAGTCCGCCTTATGCCTCTTTGCAAATTCAGTCATGGTCTCGATGGTTGTAAGATGATCTGCATTTCCGTATAAAATATCCGTTTTCACCGACCAGCGAGTCAGTTTGTTCCTCACATACGATAGGTATTCCCATGATAATGTTTCGCCAAATGTAGTTTCGATGGTTTTCTTTTTCTGCAATTCTTCCTCTGTAACATTCGCCCAGGATATCATATCCCGAATCAGTTTTTCCATATCAACAATCGGGGAAATAAAATACGCCCTGCTGATATCCACATCAATTCCTGCATTTATGGAGAAATAAGCGCCAATACTATTTGCAATAAGGATAATACTTTCATACTTTTTCTTAAGCGCAGCGATTTCCTCTTTTATTTCAACACTGGTTTCCCAAGGTGTAAATGTATGATAATCCAAACCATATACATCACATTCCGGAAATAAAGACTTATAGTGTTCTGCTTCCTTCGCATGTCCACCCTGTCCATGAATGTATAAAACTATAGTTTTCTTATTTGCTGTTCCACTTATCTTCCATTTTCCTCTTGTAAGATAGGTAAAATGCTCCGTTCTTACATCCCCCATCAATGTGCATGGTTTATTTTCTTCTGTATGGTGATATGTAAACCCACATTTTTCCTGACAACGCTTGGATTTTTCATTGCCATCGTAATAACCGCACCACATTGCCTTGCAGCCCAACTCTTCAAAGGCGTGTCTCTGCATTTCACGTACAGCCTCTGGAATATATCCACACCCCCAGAAAGGAACCCCAATCCAATAACCTATCTCTATTTCTTCATGAGTGGCAGTTGTGTGAGACTGCATTGATGGTATCAGACCAATGCTTCCTATTGCCATATTATCCTCCTTTAAACAAACTGCATATGTCTCCGGAGCTGACAGAACATTTTTAATAATTTCACAGCTATCCTCTATACTTTTATGAACCTGATTTTTTATATGGTTCGTAATTGATTTGAAGACCTCCGGTTCTATTGGTATAATTCGGCTCCACATTCGAACACCTTGATAAGCATATAGAATAACATTGACCAATTCGGCTACATTAACATTATAAAACTCACCACGTTCAATCCCATACTCGATGAGTGCTGTCCATTTTTTCTCGCCTATGTTATTAAAATGTTCCATTAAATTTGAATCTACACTTCCTGAATACTCATACATCGCAAGACTTAACGAATCTTCAGAATGATTCATCTCATTTTCCATAAGTAAAAGTGCACGATTCATGATTTCTATAGCAGGAATGCCTTTTTCTATCTCCTCTGAAAAATTCATTACATCTTTTTGATTTAGCTTTTCAAGTATTGCCTCAAAAATTTCTCTAGTACCTGAAAAATGGCTATATAAACCACCACGACTCATATTGGTTGCATCACATATATCTTTCATTGTGATTTTATTAAATCCATATTTTGCAAAAAGTGTATATGATATATCTACAATTAATTCTCTTGTTCTTTCTTTTTTCCCAGTCATCTTTCAACCGCCTTATTTTTTCGACACACGTGTCTATTTCAATTTTAGTCACGTGTGTCTATTTTGTCAATACCCATAAAGTAAAAAGCACTCTGCAACCTATTCCCAAGTTACAGAGTGCTTCATATTTATATCAAATCAGTTAATACAAAGGTGTTAATCTCTTTGTCATCCATTTGTGCTGTAACAATGATGGAATCGACTCCGAAATACTCTCGTATATTTTCTTTTGTAAGTATTTGTTTCGTTTCCCCTACAAGAAATTTGTTTCCCTTTAAAAGTAAGGTCTTATCCGCAATATTAAGCGCATGATTTGGATAGTGTGTATTCATTACACAGGCAATTCCTTTTTCTTTTGCTAGTCTTTTGATTATTTTCAGGATTGTAATCTGATTTCCAAAATCAAGGTGAGATTCTGGTTCATCTAAGATCAGCAATTGAGGTTCTCCTACTAATGCACGCGCAAGCAAGACCATTTGAAGTTGTCCGCCGCTTAACTGATTACAGGATTTATCACTGATTGCTAAAATGCCCGCTTCTTCTAAGGCTCTATCAGCAAGCTCATAATCCTTTTCTCCAGGAGATGCAAATGCAGTCAGATACTTTGCTCTGCCAAACACAACCATATCCCTGACTGAATACGGAAACGAAAATCGGTGCGCCTGTGGTACATATCCAATCTGTTTTCTTGCGTTGCCAGTATCCTTTCCATCTATGAGTGAATGACCAGATTTCCACTTATAAATACCCATCAAACATTTTAAAAACGTAGTTTTTCCTATGCCATTCGGCCCCATAACAGCAATTACTTCTCCTTTTTTAAGCGATAATGTGATGTCCTGCAAAATAGGGGTATCTGATGTATAATAAAAACTTCCTTTTTCTACACGAAGCAACATTATGACTCTCCTTTCATTCGGTTATAAATGAGTGCAAAGAACGGCGCTCCGATTAATGCTGTTAATATTCCAATTGGTATTTCAGCTGCAGTTAGATTGCGGGCAACACTATCTACAATTACCATAAAAGTTCCACCAAGCAGCATAGATGCAGGCAGTAATCCTTTATGGTTTACCCCCATAATCCTTCTGGATATATGCGGAATAACCAGACCTACCCAGCCAACAATACCAGAAACCATGACGCAAGCTGCTGTAATAATTGTACTGAACAAAATAACCGCAATACGTGCCGCTTGTGGATTTACCCCAAGAGAATAAGCTTCTTCTTCTCCTAATGATAAAATATTAAGCTGCCACCGTAAAAGTAGCAGCCCTGCAATACCGATAACTATCGGCAAAATAATTATTTTTAAGTCATCAAATTCCGTATTTGCAAAGCTCCCCATTAACCAGAAGGTAATTGTCGGAAGTTGATCGTTTCCATCAGCAACATATTTAATCAGTGATGTTAGAGCAGAAAATACCGAGGTCACAATAATCCCGGATAAAATATAGGACATGGTTTGAGCTTGTCCCTTGGCTCGAACCATAAAAAGTGTTAAGAACATACTAATAAGTCCGAATGCTAACGACAACACGGAGGTCAGCACACCCATGCCGGAGGTAAGGAGTATTCCTAGCGCTGCACCAAAGCCTGAGCCGGAACAAACACCAAGAATATCAGGACTGACTAGAGGATTTTGAAATAGTCCCTGCAGGGAAGCTCCTGCTATGGACAATCCTGCTCCAACGAGTAACGCAATCAAAATACGCGGCAGTCGGACTTGAAACAGGACATGCTCTGCAACTTCAAAGCCAGGATTCGAAACTATAGATAGCTTTGCTTCTATAAGCTTTAAGACAACCCCATATTCCATATGGTAACGCCCTCCAAAAAGTGATGCTACCATTACAAGAACAAGAAGCCCTGCGAGCAATACAAATTTTAATTTATTATGATCTTTTGTTTTCATTGGTTTTCGTTTTTTATTCATAATCATTATTTCTGCAGCTGCCTCGGACGAAGCACAGTAGAAATCAGCTCCTCATCCAGTGTAATTTTGTACACCCGGCTGTAATAGTCTTTAAACAACATTTTAAAATCACTCTCACTCAACAACTCGGGATAACTTTTGGAAATCATCCATAGTGGTGTAAGCGGAGCATCTGCGCATGGTGCACCCCATGAGTAGATTCCCTGTGGAATATCAAAGATTTTGTTGTTTTTATAAGCAGAAAGCAAACTCCAGTCCTGTCCGTTCATTTTATTTTCCAACAGAGCAGAAGCAGGACTTCCGATAAATACATAAATAAAATCGGGATTCCACTCATAAAGCTGTTCCATACTAACTTCAGCTTGTCCTGATATTTCTGCTGCCGCATTGGAAAGACCGCTTTTTGAAAACCACGTATCTGCATAAGTTCCACTTCCATAGACGGAAATCACACCTCCCATATTGCTAAAAAGAAAGAGTGCAGTCTTTTTTTCTCCTGTATATGTATCAAGAACCTCTGCTCCCTTTTTATCGGAAGCGTCCCATTCGTTCTGAAGCGAAACAGAATTATCTACCTCAAATACCTCACGCATCAGGTTATCCCATGCAATCGTAACTGTTTCCGGATTATTATCTCCTTTTTTCATCATATCAACAATCGGTATCCCTAAGTTTTCAATGCCTGATTTCTGAGCTTCTCCATAATAAAACACAAGATCCGGATTGAGATTTAAAAGTTCTTCTGTATTTGAAACAAAGCCCTCACTTACAAATGAGGTCTCAACACCGTTCCAGTTCGGAAAAAGCTTACTGACAATTTCAGTATTTGACGTCGTAAACGCTCTAGAATTAACCCCTACAATTCGATCGGGATCCGAAAGGACACCCAAAAGTACGGATGTCGTTGGCGGAGATATGATGACTACACGCTGAATTTCTGCTGCCGTCGGCACAGTCACGGTGTTTCCGCCTAAATCGGTTATCGTTCTCATGGCTGATGCTGATGAATTTTTAGACTCTGTAACCGATGCCTTTTCCGGTGCCCCGCAGCCTGCGAAAGCCATAGTTAAAACTATTGATAACATTAAGAAAAATATCTTTTTAGATTTCATTCTATCCCTCCTGAGATTTAAAAATGATTTACTATCAACCTATTTGCATACTTTAAAAATTCCTGAATGGTATGAAGTTCATTGTCATTCAAACTTTCAAGATAAGCAAACAACGGGCGGTCATATTCCTGATGATACTGATTATGAAGCTTATAAGCCATTTCCCCTTTTTCCGTAAGGAAAAGGCACAAGCGCTTTTTATCCTTTTCATCCTCTTTTTTTTCGAGAAAACCGTGTTCTTCAAGCTTTCGGACCGTTTTTGCTACGACAGCACGTGTTACATTAAAGTTGCGTGCCATTTCAGAAATAAATATCCCTGGATGATCCCCCACCATTTTAATCATGTGGATTTCTCCACGATAGAATTGCATTTCTTCTAAGCCAAAATCTAATACATTTGTCTTTCCATTGGCTATTCGCTCTGTCATCTGTATAAAATCATTAATCACGAGTTTTTGTAACTTTTCCATCTTGAATTCCTCCCGTTCTTTTTAAGTAAAATTCGCCTTGCAAGCCTTCAAATACGCCACCGTCATCATCACTCTGAATCTGCTGAAATCCGTGGATCGTTAATGCATTCTCAATATCTTTTTTTGTAAGCAATATATCTAGTCCATCCATATGACTGGATAACCAACCAAGAATGCTTTCAGGCGGATTCTGATAATCCTCACTGACATTATGGGTAACAACATATAAGTAACCATTTGATGTTAAAGCATTATATAACTTGCTCATCACGGAGTCCAAATGGTCTTTTGCAAAATCCAGTACTCCTGAGGCAATAACTAAATCATATCCTTTTCCGATATCATCTGTATTAAAGTCTCCTTCTAGCACACTTACATGCTGGGAAAGGTTTTTCTCTAACACTAACTCACGTGGCAGCCGTGCTACATTCGAATGCTCAAAAACAACGCTTTTGCAATTGGGAAAGGTAATTGCAAGTTCCATTGCAAGAATTCCTGATCCGCCTCCGAGATCAAGTATCTTTTCAGGGGTCTTCTTTCCATAAAGATTTGTAACAGCCTGAATTAGAGACTGAACACGCCCTGTATACATTTCAGGAATACTCACACGCGCAGCCTCATAAAAATCATATACCTCCACCCCTTGATTATTATGAAGAACGTTTTTGTTAGGACCGTTTATCAAACGCTCCTCGATGCTTCGCAGAGACATCATTTTCTCCCTAAAAAGGATACTCTCGCCCAAATAAACTGAACTGTTTGGATTTAAAAAATTATTACTCTGCTGTGTATTTCTATAAGCTTCACTGCTTTTTTCTAGTAATCCAATGGATGCCAATGCGTTTAACACAAACGATAAATTACGCTCATTTAAGCCTGAATTCGTTGCAACCGCTTTTGGAGTTTCCCAGCTTTCCAGATACGAAAATAACTTCACCCTTAATGCTGATAAAAGCAGCTCTGTTTCTCGTTTCTGATGAAGCATTTTATAATACAACTTTTGATTTCCATTTGATTGATACATTACCTCACTTCCTTTCATTGGTTAGTTTTCGCTAACTTTCGTGTATGCCAAGTATACAACCTCTTTAATTGTATGTCAAGCATACATTTTTTTTATCGAATAGGAAGAGAAAAAAACTCCCCTACCAACGCAAACAAAAAACGTAGGTAAGGGGAGTTCTGCCAGTGTTCATTACTTCACTTCACTGCGATTACTATACGATTTTCATAATCTTCTCTGTATCTTTTGAAACGCTGTAATTTTCACAAAGATAAATTATTTCTTCCCAATCTCTTAATAGTTTATCCCCATTTACCATACCATTGTACATGTTATCTGCCGTATTTCTTAAGAATTCTTCGTTTTGGAAATGCTCTATTAATAGTTTAAACTTAAAATTTTTGCCTTTTTTCATTATGTTGACAAATAAATCAATACACTCATTCGCTGTAGAATATACGTAATCATATGTTAATTTTTCTCTATTAATTAAATTTTTAAAATCAACATCTTCCACATTTTTAATCGTATCCGATTTTAACTTTTGATTTTTAAATATTAGATTTTCAATCATTTTATAATAGATTAATTTATTTATCATTCTAGGCCAATAGGATAATAAATACTTAATATCACTATTATCTCTATCCTTACCAAATTCATGATACACAAAATTAGAATGATATATTATTGGCATTCCTACTCTCTTTAAGAATTCTCGAATCAAATTATCTGATCCAATTGTAGATTCCATAGTTGAACATGGCAAATGCTTAAATACCTCATACATAGAAATATTACCACAAACAGGATTTGGATGATTATGCAATGGTAAGAATAATTCATCTCCCTCTATATTCACATTCCCATCAACAATTTCATTCATGTATTCTTTCATTAACGAATCATCATAATTAAATAATTTAGCAACTTCACTAATTAAGTTCATATCCTTTTCTAAAAATATACCAAAATCTGCCTTCCAACTGCTTTTGCCTGAATAACCACTTCCTACCATATAAATAACTTGTTCTAATGAATGGTTTTCTTTCCCATTCACATGATAATTGACATCTTTCACTTTTTTTCCTAAGTATTTATTTTCAAATTTTGATGGAAATCCAAATGTATCATCAATAATTTTTACATCGGAATCTCTTCTATGTAAAAAATTAGCATTTAGCATACTTGCAACCAAGAACTGTTTATTCATAACTCTCCCATAGGAATATCCTTCAAAGTCTAACAAATCAACAATGGAAGAGTCCGAACAATTATTTCTTAGGTAATGAAACAACTCATATTGCTTTTCTTTATCAAAATGTATATAGTTTACACCTGACCTTTTATTTTTTTTCAATATTATGTCATTAGCTCTTGCCGCCTCATCATTGCATTCATCAATGATAACCAAAGTGGTTTCTTCATTTGTAGTTTTTTGCATATTCTCTATTTCTTTAAAATAAGTACCTACAAATTCTGGAATTAATCTACGTTCTGTTCCAATCGTATACACATGTTTGTTCATAATTTCTTCCTCCTATCGCATTTTGTTCATATTATCATCCAACTTGTGTTAATTTAAAATGTCTACTTCTAATTTGTAAGATTGAAGAATTTTTTTTGCCTCTTGAATTTCTTCTTTTCTTAAAGTTCTTAGTCCACTCAAACTATATTCTTTACCTAGTTTCATTGCTTTTGACTCACCCATAGAATGGTATGGCAATATATTGACTTTCATTACTCTTGGAAGTTTTTCATGAATAAATTTTCCAAGTGAATTCAAATCATCATATGAATTATTCACTTCTGGTATTAAAGGGACTCGTATGATCATTTCCTTTACATATTGTGCAGCTAATATTGCGTTTTTAATTATAACTTCATTTTTTACACCCGTATATTTTTCATGCTTTTCTGAATTTATTTGTTTCATGTCAAAAAGAAGAAGATCCGTATAATCTAGAATTTTTTTCATTTTTTCCCATGATGTGTATCCGCATGTTTCAATTGCTGTATTAATTCCATTTCGTTTACATTTTTTCAGGAATTCTACTAAGAATTCATTTTGAAAGGTTGGTTCACCGCCTCCAATCGTAACTCCTCCATTCGTTTGTGTATAATAAGTACTATCCTTTTTTACAATGTCAAATAATTCATCGATTCCTACCCATCTACCTACTTTTTGTCTGGCTTGCGAATAACAAACATCAACACAATTTCCACATTTAATACAGTCTCCACGATTGGAAAATAAGTTATTTTTGTTTAACACCCCCGACGGACATACATTTATACACTCATAGCATTGTATACATTTTTCAGAATGAAAGGTAATATCAATATTTACTTCCTGTGATTCGGGATTGCTGCACCATTTACATTTAAGCGGACACCCTTTCATGAATACAAGTGTCCTTATGCCATATCCATCATGAATCGCAAACTTTTGTATATCAAAAATTAATCCTTTTTTATTTTTAGGTATTATTGATAAAGAGCTTTTCCCTTCCATAAGTAGATTTGTTTTAGAATTCATGTTGTGTTCTCCTAATATATTCATCTTGTTGAGTCTTACAAAGCTGTACGAAATAGGCTGTTAATCCTCCTAACCTCACTCTAAGAGAACCATATTTTTCAGGCTCCTTCTGTGCCGCTAATAGAGTTTCTGTACTTACCGTTGTAACTGTAAGTATATTTCCCCTCTCAATTATAAAAGATTTAACGAACGCACTGAGAACTTCAATACTTTTCTTTTGATCCGATTTGTTTACATCGATACGAAGATCAATAGGGCATCCATTATTTAAACGTTGAAGGTTGAATTTGATTGAAGATCTGATAATTGATGTAGGACCATCTTTGTCCATCCCGAATGAAGGAGAATAATTAGAAGAAAGAGATTCTTGTGAAAGCCGTCCATCTGCAGAAGCACCACAAAGGTACCCCATCTTTGCATAATTTTCAAACGTACCTACTCCTGGAGCAATTGTTAACCAATCGATTTTTCTATTCCATTCGTCACAATAATTACAATAACTTTCTAAAAGATCAACGCTGATACTGTCTACGTAATCATCATCATTTCCATATTTAGGTACCTTATTTAGAACATATTGTTGTAATTTTTTTTCATTTTTCCAGTTATTTTTCAGTATCATTCTAAGTTGCTCAATGGAAATCGTCTTAGTTTCATAAACTAAATATTTAATAGCTGCTAAAGAATCTGCACAGTGTGATAACCCTGCCACTAATGGAGCATATATCTTATATCTTGCTCCTTTTTGAGTGATATCTTTTCCATTTTTAAGACAGTCTTCTAATAAACCTGATAATAAGGGATCTGGCGCTATTTGATATACATATTCATAATTTATAATCTTATCTTCTAATAAAGACTGTAAACTTTCTTTCAATTGCATTTTAAAAGCTTCAAAAAATTCGTTAAATGTTTTATACTGAACTGGATTTCCATAGTCTGACCCAATTGGCTTCTCATTGATTAATGATTTTCCTTGATTTATAACACTTTCTAAACATAATAAAAGATCAATATGACCAAAAGAAGATTGTGTTCGCCCTTGAGGCAGCGTTTCCCAACATCCATCGTTGCTGTAATCACGTGCATCTTCTTCCGGAATCCCAAGATGCTTCACCAAACCTGGTACCAATACATCATCATTAAATATCGTTGGCTGAGCACCACCATCTGATAAGACTTTTGCAACTGATTTGAATAATTTAGTTGGAGAGTTTTTATGCAATCTTACTGATACCATTGGATTTGTAATTTCCAATTCTCTGACTAATTCCATAATCATATAAGTAAGATCATTCGTTGCGTCATCTCCGTCAGGGGTAATGCCTGACAGTATGCAGTTTTGAAGCCAACTATTGGATGTTTGTCCAAAATTAAACTGAGCCTCATTTGATACGGAGTAATGAAGTTGATCTAAGTTTCCCCCTTGTGACATATCACCAAACGTAAGATGATTCTCTATATGATCATTATTTAATTGAATTCGTTCATTAAATTTTATTAAAAAGGATCCTAATAGTTCTTCTGCATACTCCGTTGTTATCATTCCATTGTCTAAATCATTTTTATAGAAAGGCCAAAGATACTGATCTAATCTTCCGATAGACGTATAGTTTAACGTACTATGCAAAATAACATGTATAAACCAGACACTTTGAAGTGCTTCATGAAAATTGGAAGCTGGTTGCATCGGTACTTTAGAACAGATCTTTGACATATTAAATAGCTCTTTTTTCCTTTCTTGGCTTTCTTCTTTTTCCGCTTCTGTTTCTAAAAGTTTAGAATATCTATTGGATAAAATTTCAACACTTTTTAAAGAAATTATAACAGACTCGTACCAATTCTTTGTTTCAATTTGATCATCTAAAACCTTATTTTTTAACTCTATTGCTTCTTCTATGATTGAAAGAATGCCTCTTTCAAGTATTTGTTTATAACTAGGATTATGGTGTCCCCAAACTGATTTTCTGTTCAAATTATATTTTGCAGCTTCTTTCTCTTCTTCAATCGTCTCATAGCGTGGGAACGTATGGCCATAACCTACGGATGACATCGTTGGTTTCCCTACGATAAGTTCATCAGATATCAAGGAAATTGGCATCTCCCTACATACTTTTTGAGTCGCAATTGCCTTTCTAATCACCAAGGGTTGATTTCCAAGTAAAGGATCATCATCAAAGATAGATAAATCATCACCCCACCATTCTTTTTTTAAATAATAACTTTCAAAAAGAACTTTTTTTA
The DNA here is from genome assembly GCF_003833015.1 of Clostridium sp. E02. Classification (GTDB taxonomy): domain Bacteria; phylum Bacillota; class Clostridia; order Lachnospirales; family Lachnospiraceae; genus Lacrimispora. The sequence goes on along the minus strand of NZ_RJLQ01000002.1, from coordinate 12,350 downwards.
ATTTTTCCAATCTTTTTCTCATAGTTTGTATACTTCCTTTCTTTAATCTATACTGTAATATGTTCTTCCTAAGGCAGTCCTTTCTATCACCTTCATCCTTTTTTATTAATAACTATATATTAATATTGATATAAAATTATATCATATAGTCTAAAGAGCATATTTCTATGTCTGTATGTTAAAATTTTCTCATTATATAACAAAACAGAACCGTAATATTTACCGGTTCTGTTTCAGTATCCTTTTTATAATATTTCATCTCTATTACATGTTATCTTGGCAAAAAGAAAATTCAAATCCGTACATTTTTCTGATACTGTTTTGGAGTAACTCCCATAATAAGCCGAAACTGTTTTGTAAAATAGCTCTGACTTTCAAAACCACACTGTGCACAGATCTCACTATTGGCAGCGTTTGATGATTTCAACATATCAGCTGCAACCGCAATTCTCCTTCGCATCAGATATCTTATGGGAGTATCCTTGATAACTGTTGCAAATGTCCTCTGACATTCACGTGCACAGATTCCGGCTGCACCAGCAATATGTTCAACGGTTACTTTATCCATATAGTGTTCATCAATCCAATTCATCATCTGCTTCAAGCGCTGTTCCTTCATTGAGTCAACTCTGATGATCTGCTTTTCCTTGTCTCCATTCAATAACATGATAATCTTCGACATTGTATCTCTTACTGTAAATTCATAGCCATCCGGCTCCAACTCGCAGGCATTGAACGCTGTATAAAAAAGAGAGAGCACTGACGCACTGCCTGCATCTCTCAGACTAAATGTCCAGGATGATGAGCTTCCTTTTATAAAGGGTCTGACATATTTTTCATCAAATACACTTCCAGTACGTCCTGCTATAACGTACGGATCAAAAACAATAGAGCGGTATCGGCAGGGCTGATCTGTATTACAGATTATTTTATGCAGGACATCCGAATTCAAGAAATAACCCTCGCCCGGTCGCAGAACATAGGAATGATCTGCAATTATGATCTGCACCATTCCTTCATCCAGCACAAACATTTCAAACTCACTATGCCAATGCAGCGATATTTCACCTCCGATAAAATTATGAACATCACCGATGTAAGCATTGCAGGAAAAACCTGGTGTTCCACGCCTTTTGATTTCTTTTCCTTCCTCATTCAAAGGAATTGTATTAACAATCGAAAACATACTTCTTCACCTCTTTATCTCCGCTTCAACATGAAACCTGCATAATCCTATGTATGTCGTAATAATTATATTATATGTCGCACACCAGAAAGACACAACTTATTTTGTTCGTTATAATTATATTCATACAAAATAAAAGGGTCAAATGAAAGGATGTTAAATACAGTGAAGCATGATAAGAAAAAAAAATTACTTTCCAGGTCGATATCCGCCATTTCTAATATGTTTATGCCCCTTATGAATTTAATGTGCGCAGGTGGAATTATGAAAGGGGTTCTGCTTATATTAACAGCATCCTCCCTTCTGTCTGACGGTAGTGGTACGTATCTCATACTGAATGCAATATCCGACAGCACTTTTTACTTTCTTCCAGTGCTGCTGGCAATTACTTCCGCAAAAACCTTTCACGCCAATCCGTTTTACAGTACAGTAGTCGCCTTGATTCTATTGTATCCATCATTAACAAATGCTTTTGAATCTGGTACAACTCTTTATTTTTTCGATCTTCCAATTAAAGCAGTAACTTACCACTCCAGTATCATTCCAATTATTGCTGCAAGTGCTCTTTTGGCTGTTACGGAGCGTTTTTTTGATCGGATCATCCCAGAACTGGTTCGAGGTTTTCTTACCCCGCTTCTCAGTCTCACGTTTGTCAGTCTTGCCACCCTTTTTGTTTTCGGACCAATTGGTGCCATAATTGGTGATGCTCTTGCAGGGGGGTATTCATTGCTTTATTCTTTTTCCTCTCCAGCAGCTGGTCTTCTGCTCGGTGTACTGATTCAACCAATGGTAATTTTCGGCTTTCAGTGGGGATTGTTTGTGGTAGCAATCAATAACATTGGAGTTATGGGGCATGACAGTATTATTCCAATCATGGCTCCTGCTATTTTCGCTCAGGCAGGTGCAGCCCTTGCAGTTATGATAAAAAGTAAAAATATTTCGTTTCGATCCTTATGTGCCCCTGCAGTTCTTTCTGCACTGTTTGGAATAACGGAACCTGCATTATTTAATATAAATCTTCCCAGAAAAAAGCCCTTCATTTTTGGATGCATTGGTGGTGCCATTGGTGGGCTGCTAGCTGGACTTTCCAAAATTCAGACTCCCGCTTTTGTTTTACCCAGTCTTATCACATTACCAATCTATTCTAGTGATCACTTTATGCTTTATCTAATGGGATGTCTTTCTGGGTTTGTGATTGGATTTTTTCTTACATTTTTGATCGCATCTGATACTGCCGTTGCCGATACCGGCATCTTAGCTGATGTCTCTGCGCCCTAATCTTAAATCTGATATATTGGGTTCAAGACAGCAAATGTGACGCCTATCGAAAATTATATCTTAACTATAAAAGGAGACGCTTATGCAATATAATCATATCGTATTTGATTTGGATGGAACACTGATTGATACCGAAAATGCCATTTTGAAGACCTGGCAGTACACACTTGAATCCTATGGACTTGAGTACTCTCTTGTAAATCTGCGTATCGTGTTGGGAATTCCGATTCCTGAGGCTCTTAAACTGCTTAATGCATGTGTAGATGAGGATTTTGAAAATAGATGGATACAAAATTATAGCAAGTTTTCAGACCAGGCTGTATTTTTCCCAGGTACGAAAGACATGCTGCTGATTATGAAAAAAAGTGGCTTACAACTTGGTGTTGTCACTTCCAGAAAGAAAACGGAATATGAAAACTATTTCCGAACGTTCAATCTTGATCAACTATTTGATCTGATCGTTTGTGCTGACGATACGCAGCAACACAAACCGGATCCTGAACCACTTCTCTATTATGCCAAAAGGTCTGGTGCAACCCCAAATTCATGCATCTATATCGGCGATATGCCGACAGATATTGCATGTGCAAATGCGGCTGGTTTTGCTTCTGGACTTGTTACCTGGAACCATTCATCTGTTTTAGAACCTAATGTTGACTATCTATTTTCATCGCCTGAGGATCTGCTTAAACTGTACAATCGTTCACGTGTGTGAGGAACAGGTCTCAGACGTATACTTTTATTTTAAATCATATGGAAGTTCTTCGAACTTTGGTACAGTCTCAAAGTCAGCATCCCAATTTGCTTTGCTTGCAAAAAAGATATGGCCTTGGGGTTTGATATTTATATCACTGTCAATACTTCCTGCTGGAACGACCAGTAAGTTGCCATCCATTTGTATATTTGGCAAAGCCGATCTCCTACAACTTTGTTTATCTATGAACCAAAAAACGTTTTTATCCACTCGCTGTGCGTTCTATTGTTTTTGCTTTTCCCTGATTTGCTACTCTCTTCATTTTTGCGGCTATCACATCAGGATTTCCTAAAAACTGCTTATTAATGACTGAGAGTGTATCATCCAGTTCATATACCAATGGTATGCCCGTAGCTAGATTAAGCCCTATAATTTCCTGCTGGGAAAGATGCTCCAGATACATAATCAGTGCCCTCAGAGAATTTCCATGAGCTGTAATCAGTACCCTTTTCCCTGCCATTAGCTGTGGTCTGATCTGCTTCTCAAAGTATGGAATGACCCGTGCGATGGTGTCTTTCAGACTTTCCGCTAACGGCAATTCGTTTTCCCCTACATTTTGATATGCTTTTTGATGCGCCGGATTTCTTTCGTCTTGCGGCTCTAAAGACGGTGGCTGTACATCAAAAGAACGCCGCCAGATTCTCACCTGTTCCTCTCCATATTTTTCAGCCGTCTGTGACTTATTTAATCCCTGTAAATTTCCATAATGGCGTTCATTAAGCTGCCATGCCTTTATTACAGGCAGCCATTCTGCATCCATTTCCTCTAGGGCAAAATTCAGCGTATGGATTGCACGTTTCAGATAAGAAGTATAACAGAGGTCAAATTCATATCCTTGCTCCTTAAACAACCGGCCAGCTTCTCTTGCTTCTTCTTTGCCGGATTCTGATAAGTCAACATCCGTCCAGCCAGTAAACAGGTTTTCTAAATTCCAGATACTTTCTCCATGACGGAGTAATACTAATTGATGACTCATATTTAGTTCCTCCCTATAAGGATGCTTCATAAATTTCATTAATTGTTTTCAATAATACCGCATCAAATTCCTGCTGTGTCTGCTTTACAGAAAGGTCCGAGAGAAGTGCTCTGGAAAAGCTGGCTATCAGTTTCGGGTTCTGCATCAACAGTTCATCTGCCTTTTTACGACTGTAACCACCGGATAATGCCACTATCCGCACAACTCTCGGATCATTCATTAGACAATTGTAAGTACCGGCCACTGAAGGAATCGACACTTTGAGCATAATGTTCATTGAATCATTAAGCTTTTTTAAATGGCTTATAATTTCCGTGATCAACATTTCCTCTGCTTCTTGTTTGCTGCTGCTATGAATATCTACCTCCGGTTCTAAAATCGGTACAAATCCGGCATCAAAAATTTTCTGTCCTAATTCAAACTGTTGTTCTACAATCGCATGAATGCCATCACCATTTGCTTCATGGATAACGGAACGCATCTTTGTTCCAAAAATGTTTTTGTCGGTCGCTCTGTTCAAAAGATCATCCAGCTTAGGAATCGGCTTCATCAACTGAACCCCGTCTTTTTCTTCACCCAGTCCATTGTCAATTTTCAGAAAAGGTACAATCCCTTTTTTCTCCCATAGATAATCCGCAGTATACAGGTTGTCGATCTTACGTTCCATTGTTTTTTCAAATAGGATTGTCCCTAATATATGTTTGGACGTAAATTCCTTGCTTTCTATAACCCTACTTCTCATCTGCTGAATCAGATCATACATTTCATCGTCTGTATGGTATTCTGACGTTTCAATTCCATAGTCTCTTAGAGCCTTCGGTGTGCTCCCTCCGCTTTGATCCAATGCTGCTATGAATCCAGCACCCTGTTTCATTCGTTCTAATTGTTCTGTTTTCATGTTATACATAACCTCCTTTATCTTCTGCGTTGTTTTCCAGATAAGGAAACAACACATCCTTAATGCATGACTAATACTCTATTTTACTTCCATTTGCCAAACGTTAGTTTCAACTAACCTTTTCTATATTAATTATGCGCCCTTTTTTATTGTACGTCAAGCATACACTTGATAGAATTGCAAGCTGCTAATGATTAATATTCCTCTTTCTGCCTAATAAGTTCATGCCAATAATTCCAAACAGAATCATAATTGCCCCAATCATATGATAAGATTCGATTCCCTCATGCAAAAAGATACTCCCGGCAAATATAGTTATTAGCGTAGACAAATTACTAAATACGCTCATTTTAGATGCATCAATTTTAGATAATATATAATTTGATAGCAGAGATGTTATCAATGACGATAGAATTCCTAAATAGAATATGGAAATCAAAAACACTGGACTTGAAAACGGTTTGAAATATGTTATAAGAGTGTTTTTAATAATATGATCTGCGACTGATAATACGTTAAAGCTTAAAAAGCCAATTGCAGTCATGATATAAGTTATCTCTATTACTTTATATTTTTGGGTTATTTTCTTTGCCATTACGTTATAACATGCTGCTGAAAGTGCTGATAACATAATTAATACAATACCAAGAAAACTGGCAGATTTTAATTGAATGCCTTTCATTGCAAATATATAAATCACTCCGCATACAGATGCCCCTAAAGATACCTTTTGTAGCAGGTTAATATTTTCCTTTAAAAAAAGAGCCGCCAGAATCATGGTAAAAATGGGAATGGTTGCTTGAATAATACCCGCCTCAGAGGAAGAAACATAGACTAATCCAAAAGCTTGAAAGGCAAAAAATAGTGCGGGATAAAACAGGGATAGCGGCAATATAGAAAGCACATCCCTTGCAGTAATTTTCAAATTTATCCATCCAAACAATACTGGAATCAATAATGTGAAAAAAGAAATTGTAAACCTATGCGCCAGAATATTCAGCGGATCATCCACAGTTAAGGCCATCTTTGTAAACAGAAAAGATAGACCTATTATAAAAGCATACAGTACTGCCGCAAAATAAGCATTTGTTGTTGTTTTATTTTTCATTCTAACATTCACCTCTAGTCTTGACTTGCTCCCGTAGCATGCCATACTTATTCGGTGGCAAATACTCAAATTGTTGATCTGCAAATCCGTTTCTTCGATATGTTTCATCTACCATAATATCACTTATCACATAAGTGATTCCTCCATCCCCTACAATCCTTCCAAATCCTATTAATTTTTCTTTGTCATAAAGAGAGACTGTAAATAAAGAATTTGTGATTGCTTTTCTGCTTCTTTCCAAATCCTTATTTCCCATTCCCGAACGGAGTCTCAAGCTTACATAATCTTCTGCTTTTGGTTTTTCATAGAGCATTTTCATTTCCATGCCTCCCTTTATTATTTTTCTATTATTTACTATTGTTTTTATATCTATAGTTTTTATATCTATAGTTTTCATATCTCTATTTTAATTTATATAGCACTATGTTACAATGTAAATAAAGTCAATGTGTACCGGTACAGAAATAGAGGTGTATGTTATGTATATATATTTAACCCTATTAAATGAAATTGAAAACATGATAAAAAATGGTACCTATAGGCAAGGCGAGAGAATTCCTTCTATCCGCAGCTTATCTGTTTCTTATCATTGTAATAAAAGTACTGTTCTTCGTGCGTTGGCTGAATTGGAACGGAAACATGTAATTTATTCACTTCCAAAAAGCGGATATTATGTTGTAACATCAAAAAACAAATTAAACCAAGGCGAAAACCTTGTAATGGACTTTTCCTCTTCTGCTCCTGACCCTGCGGTATTTCCATATTTGGATTTTCAGCACTGCATTAATCGAGCCATTGACATCTATAAAAATGATTTATTTATCTATGGCACTCCTAGGGGATTGCCTTCCTTAATCGATGTGGTACAAAAACAGTTAACCAATTATCAGGTGTTTGCTAAGAAACAAAATATTTTTATAACCTCTGGAATTCAGCAGGCATTATCCATCTTAGCTACAATTCCTTTCCCCAATAATAAGAAAACAATATTAATAGAACAACCCGGTTATCATTTATTCATCGAAGTCCTACAAACACTGCAAATACCGGTACTTGGTATCAAAAGAACCAGCATGGGAATCGATTTCGTAGAACTAGAAAAACTATTTAGACAAGGGAATATTAAATTTTTTTATACCATGCCAAGATATCATGCCCCTCTGGGAACGTCTTATTCTCAAGAAGAGAAGAAAGAAATTCTAGAATTGGCACAAAAATATAATGTATTTATTGTAGAAGATGATTATTTAGCTGATTTTGAACAGAATTCAAAAGCTGATCCAATCTATTCCTATGATGATTTTACACATGTCATCTATTTAAAAAGTTATTCAAAAGTTATCTTCCCGGGATTAAGAATCGGTATTGCTGTAATTCCTGATAAACTGATTGAAACATTTCGTCAACACAAACGAATCCTTGATATAGACAGCTCTATGCTTTCTCAGGCAGCACTAGAAATCTATATTAAAAACGGCATGTTTGAAAGACATAAGGAAAAAATGAAAGCAACCTATCTTTCAAGAGCAAACTACCTAATATCAGCATTGGAAAACAAACAAAAAGAGGGGGCTCCCACTAAATTTTCGTTTACTCCTATAAAAAATATTGCTTTTCATACTTATATTGAATTGAATGAACAGGTATCACGTGAAAAGGTGATTCAGCGACTAAAAAACAAATCAATTATCATTGATGGAACAGATAATAATTATATGTGTTCCTTCCATACAAGAGACTCTATATTAAAACTGAATATTTCAAATGTGGAAGAAAACTATATTGAAGAAGGTATTTCACAGATTGTGGACCAAATTTTCTAATGAATTGATGCTTATCCATGTGGAAGCATCTTAATCAGACCTTTCTTTTTTCTGCAAATCAAACAAAAAATAGGCTATGTTTTTCAGTAACGAAGAACATAACCTCATGGTTGTTTGCATGATAGCAATTACCCGTTCCATTCTTTTTTCAGAATGGCATACTGCATCGTGTTTTCATAGCAAGGTGTGCCGTCCGGGTTATTGACAAAGGATACGAATTCCTCAAATAATCCTTCCCGTCGCATACCGAGTTTTTCGCAAAGGTGCTGGCTGGACAAATTGTAATCCTCCGTATAGGCGTAGATGCGTCTTGCACCTATCTCTCGGAACAGATAATCAAAAAAAGCGTGAGCTGCTTCATGTGCATAACCTTTGCCTTGATAATCTCCGTTCAGCATCCAGCATGGGCTGAAGGTATCCAACGGCGAACTTGTATCGTGAGGCTCACCACGCTCGGGATAGGCATCTATCTCTCCGATGACCTTTCCTGTCTCTTTCAGAACGATGGCGAAATAATATTCAGTCTCACTGACTCTATTTTTCACTTCTGCTTTGGCTTCCTCAAGTGAGTTTAGTTTCATACTGGCAAAGCAGTTTACCGTTGGTTCTCTCAAATATTCCAATACATCTGTCGCATCACTTTCAAGGAAAGGACGCAGTATCAATCTTTCTGTTTCAATCATGACTTCACCTCAACAAATTATGATTACTTATTTTTTTCGTCCGTAAAGACGTTACTTCTTTTCGCTCTTTCTTTCGGTACCGCCCTGAATTCATTCTCTGTGAAGATTAGAGGCTGACACTCATTCATCTGATTCTGATATTCTTGGGTAGCAGAATCTTCAAGAAGTTGTCGGATAGTATTACGTTTACCATCTGTCATTTGTACTCTGTGCACTGGTTTCTTTTCTCTCGCCATAATAAAGGACCTCCTTATGATTAATTATTTTATCATAGAAGACCCTTTTTTACAGAAAGACTTTCACATGTTCGATTTTACGTTTCTGACATTCATAATGGAGGCCTTTAATCCTGCATACGGGAATTGATATAAGAATAATACAGCCACGTCTCTATCATAAAAAGTGAGCAAATACTTTTATACTAATTTTACTTCTTACGTCCACGTAACATCCAAATCACAAGAAGAATAATTAAATAGGCTAGAAATAGTAAAGCTACTACCGTTACTTCATTTGATATTGGTGCGATATCAGTTCTGGTTGCCACCCTTACTTTTAGATAAATTCCTAATACTATGAGACCTATATCAACAAATACAAGAAAGAATCCCGTATCTCTACTTAGCTTCTTTTTATCAAATTTATTTTTCTGTTCTTCCGGTAATGTATTAAAGCCCGCAACAAGGTTACTTCCCTTTCCACTTAATAGTATAAGTGTCAAAACGAGAAAGATTATTATAATAATCCATAACACAAGCATAATATTATCTCCTTCTTATCTAGTAATTTTTTATTAGAATAATAGAATTTACGCATATTATTAAGACCCAATGTAGGAACATCAATAACAGAATTAAGCAAAAGCTATACGCATAAAAAAATAGCTGCATATATGCGCTTATCGGAAGTAATATAATATTGACTATACTGCTTATAATGAGATTTAGTTCAAAAATCCTGCATTGATACTCGTCGTATAATTTTTTCTTTGAAGCTGAAACAATATCTAAAATCACTGCAATAGTTATCATAATTAAGCCTACATAAAGACTATTCCCATTTTTCACAAACACCACCAAAGAATTATTCGTATCAGGAATTGCATGCGTATTTAGAAATTTTGCTGCCAAAATAAAAACTGTAGCATATATTACTGTAATAGCACCTGTGTAAAAAGCATTAGCCATAGGATATTTTAATAGTTTCATTTTTGATCACTCTCCTTAAAAAGAAAAATATCCTCAATTGATCTACCAAAAAGTTTAGCTAAATTATAAGCTAGCCATAATGAGGGATCGTATTTTCCTGTTTCTATGGCGTTAATTGCTTGACGAGAAACGTTAACTTGTTCGCCTAATTGTTTTTGAGACAAACCCAGTCCCTCTCGTAATTCTTTCACCTTATTAACCACTGAGATTCTCCTTTCCCAGACAGTCATATGTAATGCTACCCTTACATTTACTATACAGTAAAGATGCTTATATGTCAAGCTAGCATTACATATTTTTTATTTAAATATATAATTTATACATATAGAAATATAAGTGAATTACTTTTCCTAGAATCCATTCTTTAAATACTATTGGATATGATTATTCCAAATCTGCTTAACGAGACACAGGCTCGCTCTCAGATGGAAGAATTGATTGAAGATAGCAAAACTGTGATAGGTAATCAGAAAGCTGATGAAATACTCATGATTCAAGCATTGGATCAATTCTTTACCGAAGCAATCCGATATGCCATTTTAAACGACCATAGCCATAGCACACTGTATTCACCAGATTTAGGTGAAGTATTGCTTTCTTCTAAAGTACCAACTGCAACGTAAACATTTCTTGGAAGAAAAGAAGAATTAAAAGCTGCATTGTCTCTGCTACAGGAACATGCACTTCTATTTGTGACTGGAATTGCTGGTATTTGAAAAAGTGAATTTGCAAAGACCTTCGCAAATAAGAATCGAAAGAAGTATACCAACATTTTGTTCTTTCATTATGAGGGAAGTATAAAGAAATGTATTGCCGGGCTTTCTTTTACAGATGACACTGTAGAAATGACCGAAGAAGAATTGTTCCAGAGCCACTATCAGACCTTGCAAAAACTGCGTTCTGACAGTCTGATGATTCTAGATAACTTTAATGTACTTCCAAAAGATGATCCATTTTTTAAGGAATTTATCCAGATGTAAAAGAACATCTTTTCAAACACTGGAAGTAAAAGAATTGGATAAAGCGAATGAGCTAACAGCATTATTTTATCAGTCCTGCCCTTCTGCTAAGAGGGAACTTGAGTTTACTTATGACATCATACGCGAACTAAAAGGCCATACACTGACTGTCTGCCTAGCAGCTTTATCGCTTTCTGCAAGTCGCATGGAACCAGAAGAATTATTGTTTGAATTAAAGAGCTGTGGATTGAACATTCATTCTGGTGAAGAAGTTGAAATCTACAAAGACGAGGAATATTCAGAAGCATTAATGATAGAACACTTGAGAAAACTGTTACAGTTAAATCAATTAACCGCAGAATAGATGGATATTTTAATGAATCTATCATTGCTTCCGAACTCTGGTGTATTAAAGAATGCCTTTAAGAAGTGGCTAAAGCTTGGGACTCTGAACGAAGTGAACCATCTAGTACGATATGGATTTGTCATGGATGATGAAGAGAACAAAAAAATAAGCCTCCATCCCCTAATTAAGGACGTGGCTATGTTAGAAACGATGCCTTCTGTATCTAATTGTAGGACTTTGATTGACAGCTCACACCTTATCTGCCTGACCCATGGGTTAGAAGTCAAACGTCCAGAGAATGTGATTCAGTCCTTAATTAGTGTTGTGGAGCGTATTCTAATGGATGAACCAGAAGCTTATCTTTTATTCCTTCAGGATATGTTTCCTTATCTGGATAAATATCTCGTCATGGATTATCTGCCAAAGCTAATGGAACGAATTTCTTATACCATGGAAAAACATGAACTTAATTCCATTTCTGACAGAGCCTTGTTACTGGATTACAAAGCAGAACTATTTATTATCCGTAAAGACTATGGCAGTGCATTAAAGAAGCGATTGAAAGCACTGGAATTACTTCATTCTATTCCTTTATCAGATATGGATAGAAAGGTTGCTGCCCTGCTTTCCAATCTGCATAATAATATTTCTAATGTGTACCTTTTTCTGAAAAACGGCAAAGAAACAACGGAACATTTGAAAATGGCACTTGAAATTCGTAGGGAATATGGAATTTTTGAATCCCATGATACTTTGCAACAGCTAATGAACCTGACAAACATGTTGATTCTGGCGAAGAATTATGATCTTGCAGATCAAGCTTTATCCCTTTATGAATCCTTAGTGCTGGAACATGAAGGTGATAACAGTTTTGATTATGCTATCTGCCAGATGGGAAAAGGGATAATTGCGCTATCTCAGAATAACCCTGAAAAGGCAGAATTGTGCTTACTGGAAGCCGAACTGAAAATCTCTGCTGTTATGGGAACTGACAGTGATTACAGGATGACGTATAATAGATTGCGCAAATTCAAATAAGCAAATAGACATAGTTTTTATCGTTTGGTAGAATTAAGTTACCACAACAAAATTTCCAAAGGAGGATAAAAACTATGTCTGAGAACATTATAC
>NZ_RJLQ01000029.1 GCF_003833015.1 Clostridium sp. E02 | reverse complement strand
TTTCGAATAGCTGTTTCGTTTTTCTCCGCATACTTCTATGTGTTTTGCGTATGATTTCAGACGTTCCAGGTAACCTTGCATTTCCTGATATTGACGCTGTTCCATACTTTTGCGGTGTCCGATTCCCGATACAAACTTTGTACAATCCAGAGCAGTTGCACTTTTGTATCTTTCGAGTAATTCTGCGACATAATCGATGGCATATTCATTACGTTTCTCCAGTTTTATTTCCAGATAATTTAGTACACTTGTATTCATAGAATCAATCAATACAGAAAGTTTTTCAAAAACCTTATCACGGTTTCGAAGACATGATTTTTTCCATACCCAGGTATAGCGGTTAGCATTTGCTTCCATTTTTGTTCCATCTATGTAAGTATGCTGCAGATCCACATGATCCTTTTCAAAAAGGTAACAGTTTACGTCAATAAAAATCTGCTCTATGGAATTCGTTAGTTCATTGCGGATAAGATTACCAAACGTTGCAAAAGAAGGCGCCTTCATATCAGCAAGAAGATACATATATCGTATATCGTTCCTACAAAGTTTTTCCATTTCTCGCAGAGAACTAATTCCGTGCTCCATGAAAGCAAAGAGTATCACTTTAAGGAGTTTCTGTTCCTCACATCTTGGGCGACCTGTTTTGTATCCTTTCTTTACAAAATATTTTGATAGGTCGATGTGATCCATCACCTCACAGAAAGTGTATACCGGATCAGAAATATCAATTAATTTTTCAATATCCAATGGTAATTTCAACTGACGTGGAGTATAATTACCATTGGTGTTGTTAGTTATTCGCATAATTAATTATACCAAAAAATCGCTGAAGTCTCACGACTTCGGCGATTTTTTTTAAGGGAGTTTTTTTACAGCCCCTTGCGCATGTGCACTGGACAAAAAACAATCTGTTTAGTTTTCAACTTTTCTATTCGCGGATCTAACACGTATGGAAGATGTCAAGGGCTCTCCGAAGGGCTATTCACCAATTATAATTCCTGCATCTCCACTTCCCCAATATCCAAAATCTGGGTGTTGCTTTTCATTTTTATTGATAATGCAAATGGAATACACCCCTACATTTTCGGGTTTAGCTGTATCTTTAGTAACTTCATATATGACAATTTCGTACTCTTGCTCACTGGTTATTAAACCATATACTGATTCTGTTTGTTTTTTTCGTTTGCCTTTATTTTTTTCAGCTAACCCCCCATATGTTCCTGTGGTTTCCCAAGATTGAACGTCGCCCTGAATATATCTGAATAGCGCATCTAAATTTTCGTCAAAATCATCAGCGTCAGACAAGGCCTGTTTTGAGAACATTGCTTTCACATCATCTCCGCTGTTGTTTTTAATGGCCTCAAACACTTCCTCCATTCGAGCATCCGCTTTATTATGAATATCATCAAAAATCGCTCTGCCAACTCCTTTCTTACATGAACATAACAAGAAAATGCTTACAAATAATAAAAACAACAAGAAATTTTTTTCACAATTGGGTCTCCTAATAGTTCAACTTTGCTACGGGGTTTTTCTTATCAAATTTCCAAGGAGTATTTTTTTCATATTTCCATTTATCACGGAATGCAACATACATATTCTCATGCTCCGAAAAATCAACGGTGAACGAAACACTTAAATCGCTTGCATCTACATTTTTATAGTTCGGATTGAACGACGTAATCCACCATTGCGGGTCTGACGGATTATATGTTGCTATGACATTTCCCTTATAACTTAACAACATAGACATTTTTATAGTAATGTCTTTGTTCATATTCCACTGTGGTATACCAAATCCCGACACCGTCATTTGCTGGTATATGCCTAATTCTGCTCCAGCTCCGAGATTGATGTAGTCACCTTTCCATGCCCATAATCTATAATTTTGCTCCCCATATGAAAATTCAAATGGTGATGTGCTCATACTTGTTCCAAAGTCGAAAGCAGCATCAAACAGGCGGTTGTAACCAGCATGTTGCTGCCAAGCATCGGTACGTGCATGGTAACTGCCATTCGCGTCTTGATCCATCATCAAAAGGAATGCTCCAACTTCTGCGGTGTCTATGCCCACATTGCTTGCAACCTTATCTGCCCCGTCTAGTATTGCTTCCGCTCGTGCACTAGCCTCATCATATTTTTTTTCACCGATCGTTTTAAATCTATCACCTACCTCTTTCCAGCTATGGCCATCCGGGTCATAGTGTCTTATCGGATTGTTTCCACAATAGGTATACAGGTTTAAAGTTAGTGAATCATTAGAATTTCCTCTGAATGAATCTTCTGAAATAAAGCGTCCTATCGTCGGATCGTAATACCTCGCCCTGAGGTAGTAAATACCACTGCTTAAATCAAAATACTCCCCACAATATCGGAACGGATTTTTATCCTCTTTATCTGGATTTTTTTCCACACCAAACGCATCATACTCATACGAGGCTTTACATACTCCGTTTGGATTCCACTGTTGGGTTACATCCCCATGTTCATTTAATGTATAATAGTATACCACATGATCTGTTTCACAAGCAATTAAGTTGATTCCTCTTATATAGATTTTAAACGGTACATTATCCGTCTGCTCCCCTACAATATTGGTACCATCCCAGTAATACTCATTTCTTTTACTCTTGCTCTCAGTTAGCTCTCTTACCTCAACACTATGACGCAGACCATCTCCACGGTACTGATATGTAATCTCTTTGTCATCCTGATTGATCCGGATTAATTGGTTGAAACCATCATAATGTCTCCACTCATAAACAGTTGGGGGTTCACATTTAAAATCACCTGATAGCTTGACGTGTCCCGGATAGTCAGGTGTTGGAGATGTTTTCTCCCAAATTCGGAAGGTCTCATTTCCATTATCATCATACCGGTACTGATACGTTTCAGTTGTTTTCCCCTGCTTTTTTATCTCCTTTTCCAGTCGATTGTTTGAGCCATACTCATAGCTGGTGACGCTTAAGAGCTCGTCCTTTGTTCTTCCCTCTACCATCATTTTCATACGGTTGGAATAGGAGTCATAGGTATAAAGCGTCCGCTTCCAGTCGGAATAGTCTTCTTCTGTTAAACGCCCCATCCGATCATAACCATAGGAAATCGTAATGGGTACCGGACCGCCCTTATTTATTTTACTAAGAATGTTTCCATCTACGTCATAGCTGTATTCCCATGAAGAAATAATGGTTCCCTGCCGTTTATTCTCCAATGCGGTTACCCGATTGCCATCATTATATTGATAGATGGTTTCCATACCGGACTGGGGATAGCGGAGGATTTTACGGTTGCCCCTTTCATCATACTCATACTCTGACAGGATCTCTCCTACAGCACTATTTTTCCTCACTTGCTTTAAGCGGTATAAGTCATCATAGATGTAATGGAGGCTTATTTCCGGATTGCTATTGCCTGTCCGGGTTAACTGGAAAGACTGACGATTTCCATAGATATCATAAGTATAGTTCTTTTTTGTATCTCCAGTATCGTTCTGACGAGTGAGTTGTCCTTTACTATTATAATAAAATGTTTTTTCCAGCAGGACGTTTTGTTTCCCTCCCAAGGATTCTTTACTGATCTCCTTAGCACGTTTCCCATTCTTACAATAAGCGTATTCCCGCTCGCTGATTAACAATCCATCCAGAGTTTTCTTTTGTGCAGTTTCTTTTATCACACGTTCCAAGGCATCATGTTGGTAAATGGTCTGGTCTTTGTTTCTGTCCGTTTTCTTCAAAATCCTTCCAGTATTATCATACTCATAGTATTCCGTATAACCGCGTGTATCTGTCATTGTTGTAACATTTCCAAAGCGATCATAGGTATATGTTACAACCTCACTCCCCTCACCAGACGGGGTATCTCCAGTTCTCCTTCGGAGGATTCGATCCATTGCATCATACCGGCAGGTGGTCTTAATCCAGTTGCCTTGACTTAAGTACTGGTAAGTATCGGTTAATCGGTTTTTAGCATCATAAACATATTGGGTATCCTGCCACCCATTGTTTTGCGCTTTCTTTTCCCTTATTACATTACCCGTTTCATCATAGTAATATTTCATAATCTGACTGCGGTGATCAAATGGTGCCGTGACTTTTACCAGACGTCCTGCCTTATCATATTGGAATTCAGTTTTCTTTTCCACTTCATCCCATTGGAACCGTTTATTGCCAAGCCCATCATATTGAACTTTGGTTATTCGCTCCTGACCGGAATCTATGCGTATGGATTTTACGATACGGCCAGCATAATCGTACTCCCACCGCTCCACTTTGTTACCAACATCCATTTTTTGGATTTTGTTACCTACATTGTCATATTCATAGGTAAATAGTCTTTCCCCTGCTAAAATCGCCTTCCGTATCTGACCTTTTTGGTCTTTGTAACATTCCGTCACAACATCTGGACTGTAGGCATCACCTATGATTCTTTTTACTACACGTTCGTAGTTTCTCCCATCTACCGGATCGGTAAAGACCTGATCATATTCATACTTCTCCTCATAATCTACCTGATCAATTCCACGAAACAGTACCCTACCAAAAGAATCGTAAGTATAGCGCTCAGTCTTTCTTATATGATCCGCAGTCCTGCCGTTCCCATCATATGTGATTGCTTCTATCAACTCTCCCCATGAATTATATCGGAAATCCTGAAGCACGATATCACCAGTAGCCGGTTCATTGGATACGGCTAGGCAGACTCGTTGAATCTGTCCAAAGGGCGTGTATTGAATTCGTTTTTTCTGGTGGTTTGCATCGGTTGTCGTGATAAAATTTAAGCGATCATTATAATAGGTTTCATTTACTGCCTGCTGGCCATCTGCCGAAGGCAATGTTTCTTTTATAATTCGTCCCATCTGATCGTATTGGTAGGTAGTCACCTGATTCCTGGGGGCCTTTTTGAAAATGAGCCGTCCCCAATTATCATATTGGAACTCTTCCCTGATTGGATCGCAGAGCTTGCCATCCGCATCCAGGATGCCGATTTGTTCTTTTGAAATAAAATCATGTGTGTATCTGCTGGTCGTACTGGAAAAGGAGCTGTATTTATAAATAGTTTCTGCATACTCACTTGACTGATCCAGGTCTCCCCCGTCTGCCAGGAAATACCTTTTTTCGTTTGTCACACAGTAGGGATTTGCCCCATCCTTATACTCGTATCCTGTCTTTTCTTTTAAGACTCCATTTTCATAGACCCGATGATATTTTATGACTCGTTTTCCCAAATCCTTATAGAGCTCATTTGTTTCTCTAATCTGGTCAGTGCCTTTTTTTCTTTTTGTTTCAGTAACAATGCTGTAGTCACCGTCATCATAGGTTGTTTTAATTTCCTGATTACAGGAAGGATCATCCGGATATTCTTCATTATACTGGGTGACATTTGCTTTTCCATCTGCAGAATATTTCCACAATGTCTTCTTCTTCAGAAATTCTGAATTGTCATTCCTGTCAATCACATAGTCAAATGTTGATACGATTAATTTATTGCTGTAATTATACTTACTTATTGAAATAAGAGCCTTTTGGTGTTTGACTTCCTTTATTTTTCGCTGACCTATTGAATCAAATTTATGGGTTTCCACAATGTCCTGATGATGTGTTACTGATGCGTACTCAATATAATTACCACTGTCTTTATTGTAGGTGTATCCAGTATCAATCGTGTAACCATATTCGCTCTGGTTGTATACCGCTCCGTCAACAATATCCCTTTTCATCGTCAATGCTAAATGGGTAATCTGTCCACCCGTATTATTTTCAATGCTAATTTTCCTATCATATGCAAACTGAGTTGAGGCATAATTGGGATATGTAACACTTTCTAGGAGCAGATACTTACGATCTTTCGTTTTGGTGTTGTTTCCTGCTACCCAGGGGCCCGCACACTTCATAGAGCCATTATAATATCCGTAGCTATACTGAGTCATGCGGCCTAAAGGGTCTGTGACTGCAGTAAGTTTATGCGTACCGCTCCTACTGATATTGTAGGAAATTTCACATGCTTTTCCTGCCGTACTTTCCGGCAGTTTCCAGACAAGTCCGTTTTTGGCCCCCTCCAGGCTTATGATACGTCCCCAGGTGTCCACAATCTTCATGCCACCATATCTTATTAGATTATAAAAAATAGTATTTCCAAATTTGTCCTGGCGGGCAACCAGTTTGAAATTAACAGCACCCGGTATATCCCGATCCCCATCATCATCATGTGAGCTTTGAAAATAGTCCTTATTCCCATTCTTGTATTCAATTATAAGATTATAACGTTTTGTAAGATCCGTTGCGTATGGATGTCGAATGGTACCTTTTCTGGTGTCAATGCTTACATCATTTAAGTCATAATTCTCAAAATGATCTGAATATCGGCTGATCTCTAAATTTCTTCCATCTTCAAGATGCAGGATATAATCATAACTGCGAGTTCCAATTAAATTTGGCCGCCAGTCCCACCTTAAGTTCTGCACGGTCTCAATGGACGGCAGCACAAAGGACCAACCGTGCCCCAGTCCATACGTTGAAGTATAATAACTGTTATTAATAGAACCTGTTAATAGCCTTGAATTTCTAACATACGGAGCCATATCCACTAAATTTGCACAGCCGGAATTATAGCGCCTTGCAATGGTTAAATCAAAGCCATCTCTACCGGGCAGAACAAAATCTGTTGTCCCATATTGGACATTGCCAGTGTTTAACTGAACATTTACCTGATTGGATTCAAAATAGGTAAATGGGGACTCCGGATACTGTTTGATATTCGAAAAACCATCCTCCTCTGAAGACAACACAGCCCGGTTCAACTGTGTTTTAAGGCTCTTTTCCTCCCATGTTTCTTCCTCTGATGCATCCCCGTCCATTTCTCTATCTGTATCAGACACATCCCTTTCATCTTTCTCTATAAAATCCTCTATCATTTTTTTATCGTCCATCTATTTCCTTCTTATCTTAAATTAATGTTACTGCTGCACTTCCGGTTCCCCTGGCAATAAATTCTACCAGTGCAATGGAACCGCTAAAGCATTCATTCTTGCTTAACTGCCTGGTTGACTGAAACCATAATTTTCCCGGAATACTGGAATATATTCTTAAATTTTCTTCCGGATAAATCCCTGGTTCTGTTATCCTTCTTTGGTTGCCAACTGCGAGGTTGATTAATTCCAGTAAGTATGGATTATACCTGAGGTTCATGCGGACTTTTTCCAGACCGATGACATCCTGAGCTTTCAGCAGTACTATGTAACGTTTCCCTGCCTTTACCGGATATTCCATGGTGTTGTTACGGTAAAATATAGGGATAACTGGCAATTGTGAAGTTGTTAAATAATCAGATTCATCACTTTTATTGTCATATGCTTTGATCCGGTACATAGCATTGGCCGACCCAATTGGAATGGAATCTGTCATTCCACGGTGTTGTTCTATCTGTTTCTGTGTATCCCATTCATGGAAGGTAAATTCTTTTTCTTCCCATTCGTTAAAGGACAGCCATCTGGATTCAATGCTCTCCCATGAGATACCAGGCAAGGTTTCATTCTCCCATTCTGCCCATGTATGTCCCTGATTTTCCAAGCTGAACCAATCTTTCTTAAGCTCGTCCAGTTCCAGCCATGTACAGCCCTGCTCAATGCCAAACCGTCTCGCACCAGAACCGTTAAATATTTCAAAACTAATTTCCCTGCTTTCTAATTGCTGCCATGTATCAAAATCATTCTCAAGCTGCGACCAGCTTGACTGCGCATAATCCAGCCGTTCCCAGTTCTGGCCTTTGCCTGTTTTGGTTTCTATTTGTTGCCAGTTTCGTTCAGTCTGATCAAGCCCACTCCATGATTCATTGGTGCTGTCAATATTGTCCCAGGTGCATCCCGTCAAGGCTTGTAAAAAAGATTCATTAAATACTCGTTCTACAATATAATTTCTATCTGCTTCCACCACTCCCCAACTAATCTGTGCTTGTTCTCCCTCGTAGAGGGTGGGGATGTGTAAACATTCTGGTCGGTTCATAAATAATAGGTTCCTCCTTTCGTATTGTTAGTTTTATAGTTTTATGCTGATACTCCTCTTTTTTGTATTGAGAGCAAAAGGGCGTATCAGCAGTTCCTATTGATTAAGTAAATAGTGATTTAAATAATTAATTATTAAAATTAGCTAATAATTTTTCATGCCATATCGATCCGTCAAAAAAAGTAACATAAAGTGTATTAGAATCAGGATAGAATTTGATTTGTGATTTTTTATTATCAGTAAATAAATTTAATGCTACTGAATCATCGCTAATGGACGTTATGTTATCTAAATTTTTATTACGCATTTCTTGCCAAGTACCCATTACCAAAAGACGTTCTACCGTTTTTCGACTTGACCATAGAGATATGACTTTTTGATAAATCGTCCCATCCCATATTTTTTCAGTTATTACTAGTACGTCACCATCAATAGAATTATCAAATGGACTATTAACACCTTTGTAAACACGATATTTACCAGTTTCGGTTAGTGTATTTATATCGGTTCCATCAGCTAAATATTTAATTGCTAAATTGCTATTTAAGTTAGTTATCTTCTCATCAATAATAGTATTATCATTGACAAAATCCTGTCTTACTGGCTTATCCGATGCTTCCCACATATTTAATCCTAATGATGTTTTGTTTGTACTTGACATATTATTTCTCCTCTTTTAATTTGGATTTTTTCTTTAATTTTTTTCGCTATAAAACCATTTATTCTTTT
Organism: Clostridium sp. E02; assembly: GCF_003833015.1. GTDB lineage: Bacteria > Bacillota > Clostridia > Lachnospirales > Lachnospiraceae > Lacrimispora. Next base: position 26,512 of record NZ_RJLQ01000029.1, on the reverse strand, counting down.
ACTTAAATCTGTTCATTTTTTTCGAACACATGTTCTGTTTTATCGACTTCTAGATTATAATACGTTCGTATCCTGTTGTCAATGTTTTTTCGAACATGTGTTCGTTTTTAAAGATTTAAGGTTCAAAAAAAAGGTTATTTTTAATTTTTCACAATAAAAAAAGACGAAACCATCTCCCCATTAGAGCGGTTCCGTCTTTCCTATGTTATATTCGCCTATTCTCCACAATTGTTGTTGAAAAATAATTCTACGGCTTCCAGTACTTTTTTCTCATCGGCCCCTTGGGACTGAAATGTTAATTCATCCCCCATAACTGCACCAATGGAAAATATAGACATAATGTTTTTTGCATCATATATTTCTTCCGTCACACCACTTTTGTATACTTGGACCTCAGATTCATATTGATTCAAAAGCTTGACAAGCAGCAATGCAGGCCTGGCATGAAGTCCCATTGAATTCGTTATTTTAACGGTACATTTCTCCATATACAAAACTCCTCCCTCTCTTACTGCCTGTCAGTTTTTCTTTACTCCATCTTCTCTCCGTTGCTCTCGATCACTCTTTGATACCAATAGAAAGATTTTTTCTTTTTCCGTTCTAAAGTCCCATTTCCCTGGTTATCCTGATCCACATAAATAAATCCATACCGCTTTTCCATTTCCCCTGATCCGGCACTCACAAGATCGATACATCCCCAAGTTAAATAACCAAGACAATCCACGCCATCCGCCATTGCTGCCTTCATGGCTTCAATATGCTTTCTAGTATACTCGATTCGGTAATCATCTTCAATGCTTCCGTCTTCTTCTACCGTATCTGCAGCGCCCAGACCATTTTCAACTAAAAATAATGGTTTTTGATATCGGTCATACAACTCATTCATCGTTGTTCGAAGCCCCAGAGGATCAATCTGTCTTCCCCATGGTGTAATCTCTAGATGGGGATTTCTTAACGTGGTTATGGCATTCCCATCTGCTACCTGATTACGTATCTCAGGACTAACCCCAGCCAAACGGGTGGAATAATAACTGAATGCAATATAATCAACGGGATTGTACCGAAGCATCTCCTCGTCGCCAGCTTCCATTTTCAGTTCCACGTTTTTTTCTTTCCATATCCGATTCGCATAAGCTGGATAACTTCCTCTTGCCTGAACATCAAGAAACAAATTGGTTTCCTGGTTTTTTTCCGCAGCTGCCCAGACGTCCTCAGGAGCACAACTATAAGGATAAAAAGATCCGGCCGCCAGCATACAGCCGACTTTTAAATCTGGATTGGTTTCATGTGCAAGTTTTACTGCCTTTGCACTTGCCACAAGCTGATGATGGGCTGCCTGATGAACAATCTGATTCCTGTTTTTTTCCTCTGTGATCACCATGCCACCACCAAAAAACGGAATATGGGATATCATATTGATTTCATTAAATGTCATCCAGTATGTTACTTTATTCCCATAACGTTTAAATAGTACATCACAGTATTTTAGATAAAGGTTAATTAGAATGTGATTTTCCCACCCGTTGTATTTTTTCGTTAATGCCAAAGGCGTATCGAAATGGCAGATGGTTACTACTGGTTCGATCCCCTGTTTTCTGCATTCATCAAACAAATTGTCATAGAAACGAAGCCCTGCCTCATTTGGCTCTTTATTCTCTCCATTTGGAAAAATTCTTGCCCAGCTGATTGATGTACGGAATGCCTTAATTCCCATCTCCTTTAATAGAGCAATATCTTCCTTGTATCGATGATAGAAATCAATGGCATCATGGCTTGGATAATAACCATAGTCATTGTTTAATGCCACCTCCGGGTGATACATTGCTTCTTTTCTACCTGATTGAGCATTAGGTAGAATGTCCATGGGGGATAATCCTTTTCCATCTTCTAAATAAGCGCCTTCACACTGGTTTGCCGCCACGGCTCCTCCCCAGAGAAAGTCATTTTTTAATTTCATATAATCTCCTTAAAGTACTGTAAAAAGTGTATCGCCAGTTCTTACCGTTCCCTCTTCACTTGCCACTACGTCAAGATAGTTTCCAGTATTGGTTACAATCACAGGGACGATTGTCTCATACCCTGCTTCCTCAATTGCCTGTTTGTCAAATTCCATGAGCAAGTCTCCGGTTTTTACCTGATCTCCGGCGGTTACATGGGTGGTAAAGTATTTTCCTTCTAACTCAACGGTATCTATTCCAATATGGATGAGTAGTTCAACACCTTCTACGCTTTTAAGACCAATTACATGTTTTGTCCGAAACACCGTTACTACTTCGCCATCAAAGGGTGCTTTAATTTTACCATCAATTGGCTCCACTGCCATCCCTTTTCCTAAAATTTCTTTGGCAAAGGTCTCATCATTTACTTTCGATAAATTCACTTTATTCCCGTTAACCGGACTGGAAATTATAATCTTCCTGCTTATCTCAGAGACATTTGAATCTCCTCCAGTTTGGTTTTGCTCTTTAAATCCATAAAACCAGGTTAAAATAAAGGTTACACTAAATCCTATGACACAGGCAATAAGTGCATGAACCACATTAAAGGGATTTTTTCCAATAAAGATTGCAAGAGATAATAGTCCAGGTGTTCCTGATGTATAGCGGACTACTCCCATAAGACCGGCATAAAAACCGCCGATTGCGCCTCCAAGCATAACGGAGATCAATATTTTTTTATGTTTAATCGTAACTCCATACATCGCTGGTTCAGTAATTCCCATCAGTGCTGTGATTCCTGCAGAAGATGCCAGCTGCTTTAATTCTTTGTTTTTTGTTTTCATGGCCACACACAAGGAAGCTCCACCTTGCGATATGTTGGAAACCAGACTCCCAGGTCCCATGACCGCCTCATATCCATAGGTGCTGTAAGAAGTCATTAAAATGGGCAGGAAACTCCAATGCATTCCGGTTAAAACCAATAACGGCATGAATCCTCCCATCAGGGTAGGAACCAGCCAGCTAACGTGTTGATTCAAATAATCGGTTACATTGGCTATTATTGTCCCCACATAAGAACCCAATGGCCCCAAGACAATCAACGATACCGGTGCCACAATAAGAATAACCAAAACTGGCTTCATAAAGAATTTGATTGGCTTAGGGGAAATCCGATCAGCAAATCGTTCTTCATATGACATCAACCAAACCGCTAAAATGATGGGGATAACGCTAGAACCATAGTTAACCAGTTTTACAGGAAGTCCAAGAAAGAATACCGGATCACCTGCCGAAACCATCTTTGCAAAATTAGGGTGAAGAAGGATTCCACCAATCATTGTTGCCAGATACGGATTGCACCCCAGCTTTTTTGCAGAAGAAAATGCCAGCATTACTGGTAAGAAGTAAAATCCAGCGTCAGCAATGAAGCTGAGGATTGCATAAACTTGAGTTTCTTTCCTCATTCCCAAAAGAACGCATACCACTAAAATCGCCTTAATCATACCTGCTGCTGTGATTGCCGGGATGACCGGAGTGAAGATAGAAGCAAAAATATCCATCAAAGCATCTATTTTTCCTGTATTTTTTGCAGGCTTGGACACCTGATCTACTTGTCCCATATTTTTCATCTCATTGCAGACATTCGATACGTCTGGACCTATAATAATCTGGTACTGGCCTGATTTTTTTGCAGCGCCCAACACCCCTTTAATTTCTTTTATTTGTTCCAAATCTACTTTGGATTCATCTTTAAAATTCATTCTCAAACGAGTGGCACAGTTGGTCAACTGGGTCACATTATCGATTCCGCCTATATGCGCCAAAATTTCTTTGGCTAAGTCATGATAATTCATATGTTTCTCCTTTTTCATGTATTATTTATTTAAAATAAAAAGGTGTCGACATTCCTTTTTATAGTGCCATAGAACTATGATTTTTATGACTTAGTTTTGAATCTCTTTTCTTTCTCTCTCTGCAACACGGTTAATATGAAGCATAAAATAAATCATCTCTTCCTGGGATATCGTAATCTTAAATTTCTTTATAAAATAATCCTTAACTTTGTCCGCACACTCTTTTGCCTTTGGCATCTTGTCTTTTATCTGCTCGAACAAGAAATTATCATCTGACGTTAAGATTTCTTCTTTTAAAAGTCTTCTGGCAAAGAAACGGATGTGGGTGATAAACCGACTGTAGTTTAGTGTGTTTTCATTCAAATCAATCTGATAATAATATTTTACAATATTTAAAACATCATGTTCGATCTCAGCAACCGCCATGGTTTTTTCAATCTCTTCCCCTCCCTGTTGCGCATTGATAAAATGCAATGCAAGGAATCCAATTTCATCTTCTGATAACTGCAGCTTCTCATAGTACCAGATTAAATTTAATGCGTTTTCAGCTGCCTTATATTCTTTGGGGTAATAATTTTTAATTTCCCAAAGAAGCGCATTCTTAAGAAACAGTCCGCTTTTATAGCGGGATATGGTATAACTAATGTGATCTGTCAGACCAATATAGATACTGTCATGGAATGTCACCTTTAATTCTTCCTGCGCTTGTTCTATTATCTTATTTGCTAATTCCACCTGATTTAAGGGAACTTCTTTTAACAACGCAATGTATTTTGAGTAGGTTTCAGGAGACTCAAAGATAAACTTCTTATCAATCTTATCATCGTCTACGAAATCCCCGGACTGTTTTTGGAACGCAATTCCTTTTCCTAACAGTATCACTTCCGACATTTTGTCATCCTCTGCTAAAATAATATTATTGTTATATATTTTTTTAACATGATAATTCATCTCCTGCCCACCCTTTCTTAATAAAAAACACCTAAACCAACATGCGTTCTTTTATTCGCATCCTGGTTTAGGTGTTGCCTGCTAAACAGTTACAATCCTATTACTTCTATTATAACATATATGGGCAAGAAGAAACAACTAGTTATCTAGCTAGTTTCTCGTTGTATTTTTGTGCACTTTGTATATTGTTGTTCTTTTTTATTCCATTATCTTTCATTTTCCCAGCATTTCTTCCCTTTGCAGTACGTTTCAATCACTTCATACCGATCACCAAGAACCACCAGATCTGCATCATAACCAGCTGTCAACTGACCCTTTCGATCTCCGATCCCCAGACATCTTGCTGGATTTATCGTGCAGGAATTAAGCGCAAAATCAAAAGGTACCATGGCCTCTTCCACCAATATTCTTAAACCATCATTTATCTTTAAGGTACTGCCAGCTATGGTTTGCGTTCCTTTTAGATAAGCCAGTCCGTCTTCTCTGATCTCAATCGCATGCCCACCTAACTCATAATCCTCTCCAGGCGGACAGTTTTTCGCGCGAAGGGAATCACTGACCATGATGGCATGACTTCTTCCCTTTGCCATGTAATAATTGTTGAGTGCTGCCACATGGCTATGGCAACCATCACAAATGATCTCCCCATACAATTCCTTAACTCTGAGTGCTGTGCCCACCAGTCCTGGCTGCCGGTGGTGATATGGGGACATACCGTTATATACATGTGTCATGGAAGTAACCCCGTTTGCAACTGCGAACAATGCCTGCTCATACGTTGCAGACGAATGCCCCATACTAACAACGACTCCGTTCTCTTTGCAGTATCTAGTAAGAGAATATCCCTTATCTAGCTCCGGTGCCAGTGTAATATATTTAATTGTTCCCTCTGCCGCCTTTTGATAGTCTTTAAACCGAGTTACGGAAGGAGGTTCTATGGCCTCCTGTGGCTGTGCTCCCTTATATTTCATATTAAGAAACGGTCCTTCTAAATGAATCCCCAGGATTTCGGCTCCCTGATATCCTTCCTTCATGACCGTTGCTACGTGGTGAAGTGCCTGATTCAAGATCTCCGTTTTCTGGGTAATGGTCGTGGGCAGCAATGCGGTCACCCCTTCTTCAGGGATACGTCTCACCCAATCCCTTAGTCCAGACGATTCCCCATCGTTTGTGTCGTATCCATAGGCTCCATGCGTGTGAATATCTAGAAATCCAGGAACCACTCGTAGTGTTCCAAAATCCCGATCCGGCCTTTTTTCCCCATAATTATAGACCGACTGAATGATTCCCTCTTCGATTCTAAGTTGTGCTTTCATAAACTGTCCGGCAATCCAGATACGTTTGCTTTGTATGATCATAATCGTACTCCTTTTCTGGTTCTTATCTGTCTAGTGGCATTTCAATGCTTACCTCTAGTATAAAGAATAAGTTTCCTTTTTACAATCGTTTATGAAAATTATTTTTATTCCGGAACGGGCCAGCGAATGCTTACACGAAATAAATCGGCTTCTAGTTCAACAAACAGCTTTCCATTTTGTAGTTCCACAAAGCTTTTAGCAATGGCAAGCCCCAGTCCCGACCCTTCTGTATTCCGAGACTGATCCCCTCTTGCAAACCGTTCTGTAATGTCATCAGGTTGAAATGTAAGTTCAGCGGCAGATACATTCTTTAAGGTAATGGTCACAAAGTCTTCTTCCTTTTTCATATCAATGTAAGCTCTGGTATTCGGCATTCCATACTTTATGATATTGGTCAGTAGATTATCAAAAATCCGGTAGGTCTTCTGCCCGTCTAGGGGGAGTACTATTTTCTCATCGGGAAGATTCCAACGAAAATCTATGGTGGATTCTTCTATTTTATCACTGATTTCAAAACTCACTTCTTTTAGTAAACTTACAATGTCTACATTTTCCATGTTAAGAGTCACATTATTGCTGCTTGCCTTACTGATTTCAAACAGGTCTTCGATCAGAGATTTTAATCGCATGGATTTCTGTTCTAAAATATCCACGTAAGCTTTTCGCTGTTCTGGCGTAACTTGGTCGTCTTTTAGTAGATTTACATACGTAATAATTGCTGTTAAAGGTGTTTTTAAATCGTGAGACATATTGCTAATTAAATCTGTTTTTAATTTCTGGCTCTTTACCTCTTCATCTACAGCCACTTTAAACCCGCTTTGAATCTTTTGAATCTCTTTCTTAAACGGTTCAAACACATTTAAATCTTCCTCGATTGCAACCTCTAGATTCCCTTCTGCGATTTGTCTGGTCGCTTTTAATAGGATCCGATACCGATTTCCCCATTCCAAATAATATTTTCGAATGAGAAAGAAAAGCAACACGGAATAAAGGAATAAAGCCCCCATTCGAAAAAACCAAAGACCACTTATAATTGCAATCAATATAAATTGTATGGCTACTATCTTAAATATGGCCCGATTGGAGTGCCGGTTTAAATCCATTCGGAACAAATAGTGATACAGTTTAATACAAATTTGATTTAACCATTGCCAAAAAAGTCCCAGAAGTGTCCTTTCTTTAAAATACCGAACCAGTCCGATTCGGAACACATCACGCAGACACACGACCGACCAATAAACAATCAGAAAAGGCATCGACCACCAAAAAAGATTCCAGATTCGTTCCATCGTAGTTGCCACTCCGGGAAGAAAGTTGGCTCGAAGCAATCCATTTAAAATCTCGCCCTGATTGGTATTTGCCACAAGACCTGTGAGTCCAGTCCCAAATGCAACTCCTCCACATAAAATCCCCATTACCAATTCAAACGGAACTCTTAGCATTCGACTGTAATCAGGCAATGTTACATCAAAACAAGAGAAAATTAAAGCGATAATCCCAACCCCACACGCCAGCCCTAAAAAGATTTTAATCACACTCTCTGAAACATTATTATCTCCGTACTGACTCTCCACCGACATCTCATAAGCAGCGGCCTGTTTTTCTGTCATTCCATAAGCAAACGTTACGCTCTTTGGAGGTTGAAACTTTAGTCCCAATTCATAAAGAAAGGATTCCTGATAATACTGTTCCATGGGATCCATATCCCCTACCTGATGAATGGCATTGATCAGTCTAGAGGGATTCTCCCCCTGAATCGCCTCTACATCAAGTCTGCCGGCATCATCATAATGTAGTACCGCCTGAAACACATACCCCTGTTTGTTTGGAATCAGTCCATCTCCTTTTTGGCCTGATAAAACATTCCCCGCCTCATCGATTACCTGATAATCCATGTAATTCCTTATTCCTGCAAATCTCCGGTTCCAGCGTTCATATTCCCGTACAATTCCCTGACGAAGATCCCGCAGATATTCGCTTCGAGTTGTATTTTCATCCAGCCCATCGGTTTCACCCTCAGCAGATTTCGTTTCTTCACTGTTTGACCTAAGTTCTTCATCCGCTGAAGGAAAAAAACAACGAAACGGAGTGAATACTCCATTTTGCTTTAATTGTTCTTGCTCCAATGCCAGCACATAATTTCCCTGGACCATGGATCTTAGAAAATCGTAATTCTCATAACTATTCCCCTCAACCCGAACGGATTCATTTTCAAAATATGGGTAAAGACGCACCATAATAAAGGAGGCTGTAATGATAACAGCCACTGCCAGTGCTATGCTGATCCTATGCCTGTTTTTCAATTTTATATCCAACTCCCCACACCACCTTCAAATATTTTGGTTCTTTTGGATTTAACTCAATCTTTTCCCTGATTTTTCTTACATGAACCATAATGGTATCTGTATTAATCGCCCGTTCATTCCAAACCCGTTCATAGATTTCTTCCGCCGAAAAAACCCTTCCTGGATTTTTCATTAAAAGTGCCAGAATTTTAAATTCAATGGGCGTCAATCTTGCAGTTTTTTCATCCACCAGCACTTCCACTGTATCCTCATTTAGTTCCAATCCCCCGATGACATAGACATTGCTTTTTTCTTTCTGCTCTTTTTCTTCCAACATATCCACAAATTTTTTATACCGTCTAAGCTGAGAGTTGACCCTTGCAAGCAGTTCCATGGGTGTAAAAGGCTTGGAAACGTAATCGTCAGCACCGATGTTTAGGCCCATTATTTTATCCACTTCCTCTGTTTTTGCAGACAAAATGATAACTGGAAAATCATATTTTTCTCTTAATTTAACCGTCATTGTAATTCCGTCCATGCGAGGCATCATCACGTCAACAATCGCCAGATGGATCTCTTCCTGCTCAAGAATTTTAAGTCCTTCGATTCCATCTGCTGCCTGAAATACTTGGTACCCTTGACTTTTTAAGTAAATTTCCACTCCCTGTCTGATTTCTTTGTCATCTTCTACCAATAAGATGCGATTTACTTCCATATATTCTCTCCTTACCTTTGCTATAAACCGTCGATTTAACAAACATCCATATCATACCATTTTTTCTATGATTTTTCTCTAACCTAAGAATAAAAGGTGTATCTTAATTTGAAGAACAGAGAAAGCGTAAGAATTTCTAAATTTTATTCCTGGCACAAGAGTTTTACAAGACAGGCCAATTTCCGATTCAATTAAAAAAGGTGCCTTGGAGAAATCGTTTCCCAAATGCACCTTTTTATTCTACTCTGTTGTCTTCCTTATATTCGTTTCCAAAAGTCGGTGATATCCCAACCAGCCAGTATTATCTCCTGCCCCTTTTAATATCTCAATCATAGTCTCCATCTTCGCATCGGTATTGTCTGCAAAGTTGAGAGCCAATGCTTCAATCAAAGCAGGTTTTTTAGGAGACCCGTATGCTAGTTCTCCATGATGGGCAAGAATGCAATGTTTTAATTCGGTGGCTACCTTTTCAGGGAAACCTTCTATGGTGCGGATTCTATCGCCTATCATCTCAGTTCCTATCATAATATGCCCTAACAACTGTCCATCATCAGTATAATCGTTTTCTGGAAATGTGGAAAGTTCTATGGTCTTACCGATATCATGAAACATAGCCGCTGTCAAAAGCAAATCCCGATTTATCATGGGATAGTATGCAGCATAATAATCACACAGCTTTACGACACTCAAGGTGTGCTCTAAAAGTCCTCCTACAAACCCATGATGGACGCTTTTGGCTGCTGAATGAAAACGAAATGCCTTCTGAAACGCAGGGTCATCTTTAAAAAAACTTTCTGCCAGTCTTCGCAGATATTGATTTTTTATGGTCTCGATAAATCCAAGGAGTTCTTCAAACATCAATCCGATGTCTTTTGTCGAGACTGGAAGGTAATCACCTGGGATATATTCTCCTTCTTCCGCGTTCCGAACACGCTTTAAATTTAATTGATTGGAATTTTGGAACACGGTTACGTCTGCATCTATGTAAACATAATCAAGAGACTCAAAATTGCCGATACCTGGAGAGCCTAAATCCCATATCTTTGCATCAATGGTTCCTGTCTTATCCTGAAGCACTAAATTCCCGTATTCTTTTCCTGATTTTGTCAGGCAGATCTGTTTGTTTTTGCACAGATACACATCAGAAACATGCATTCCTTCTCGGAATGATTCAATATATCTCATTCTATTCCTCCATATTCTATAAACAGACAATAAGGAAGCCAGGAAGATTTACCTGGCTCCTATGATTACCTGATAATGTAGCTTTTTGTATTCATCCCTTCCATTGCGGGATACAGTCACAGGAATTCCTTCTAAAGGAGCAGATTTTTCAAGTACCATCCGAAAATCCTTCATGGTGACGATGGTTTCATCTCCCATCGAAGTAATAATATCTCCGGACTGAATGCCTGCGTTATATGCAGGACTGTCTGGTTTTACCTCTACCACATAGACACCAAGAGGTAAGCCCGTTCCATTCATGACTGCGGTCACTTCCTGGCCTTTGATTCCAAAATAGGGAAACGCATCCCCATTGCTCATCTTCTCTAATATACTCTTATAATCAGAGATCGCCATGGCTGCTGTCATGTCTTTGCTGCCTTCACTCTTAAACTCATCGGTCACCCAGCCGATAATTTGACCGGATGTATTCATAAGAAAGGTTCCAGTTCCTGCATTGCCCTTTACATCTGAATAGAGTATCCGGGTAATCCCGTCGGTGATCTGAACATTCTTCGTGATATAAGAGATAAATCCGTATCCAGTGGAATGAACCATTCCAGACGGACCGCCAATTGCAACGACTAGATCTCCCTGCTTGACGGAATAGGAATTCCCTAGTTCTATGGCAGTAACCTCTTCTAATAATGTTTTGCTTAAATTTTTCGTAGAAACGCTTACAATTGCCATCCCCGATAGCTTATCTGTCTGCTTAATGGTTCCTTGTACTTCGGTTCCATCTGAAAATACCACTCGAATGGCTTCCGCATCTTCCACGGCCCCTTCGGGTGTCAGTACCAGAAGTTCCTGATTGGCAGATGCCGTAATGATGCCAGTATAAAGTCCGGAATTTTCCACCGGATTATTAAACCAGTCCTTTTGAGTCTTAACGGAATGTACCGTTACAATTCCCTTGTCCGCTTTTTGGACTACCGTTTTTAAGCTTCCATACAATGCATTCAAATCGTCTACGGAAAATGGATACTTTTCCATAGCGGATTTTAACAAATCTTCGATGGGTTCTGTCTCAGTCTCAGTTGTATTTGTCTCAGCCGCAGAAGTTGAGGCTTCAGGATCATCCTTTGGAATGGTCACCGGAGTTAACTCTCCGGTCGTCTCCCCGATAAAGAAACGCTCAGCTACCGGTCTTGATATGACAAATGTAACTGCCGCAACCACACCGAAAATAACTGCAGTCATCAATAGACCCAGAGATCTCTTTAACATATCCCTTTTTGACATGGGCTGTCTTACTATCTTTTCATTGATAAACTGGCGGGGCTCCACCTTTTTATCATCAGGCTCGTTATTTCCCGGCATACTTACCCTCCTTTGCAGAAGACCTAAGTACTATTATAAGGTTCTTCCCTGTTTTATGCAAGAAAAACCTATGAATTAAGAGAGAAATGAGAGACAAAAAAACGTTTTACATCCTGTATAAATAAAAAATGATTAGAAACATTATAAATATTGTTACAATTGGACAGGAAAAGCAAGCAGAGGATTGCAGTTTTTGTCTCACTTATGCTATACTGTAACCGATCCCAACATCATAGGAATAGATTCGGTCACAGATCAAATATTTCATAGAAAGTAGAAATAATAAGGTATAACAGATGAATCAAAAATCATTGAACACTTTAGAATATTATAAAATAATAGCACAACTAACTGAATTTGCCACTTGTGAGTCCGGCAAGGAGTTGTGCCGAAAATTGGTCCCTTCCACTGATTTTTGCGAGATAGTCAACAGCCAGAAAGAAACCACCGATGCCGTTACAAGAGTACGGCAAAAAGGGGGGATCTCTTTTGGGGGGATAAAGGACATTCGTCCCTCTTTAAAACGGTTGGAAGTGGGAAGTTCCTTAGGGATACTAGAGATCCTCGCCATTCGTTCTCTCCTTACCGTTTCTGCCCGTGTAAAAGCATATGGGCGACATGAAGACTCAGAATTTCCAGATGATTCTCTGGAAGAGTTCTTTCGGGTATTAGAACCACTTACACCCGTTAATACTGAAATAAAACGCTGCATCATTTCCGAAGATGAGGTTAGCGATGATGCCAGTCCGGGACTTCGTCACGTAAGACGTTCCATGCGGCAGATCAATGACAAAATTCACACGCAGTTAAGCTCAATCTTAAATTCCAACCGTACCTATCTTCAGGATGCCGTAATCACCATGCGAGATAACCGATACTGTCTCCCAGTAAAATCAGAATATAAATCCCAGGTCGCAGGTATGGTTCATGACCAGTCTTCTACTGGTTCCACGCTTTTTATCGAACCTATGGCTATTATAAAGCTGAACAACGAACTGAGAACTTTGGAGATTCAGGAGCAAAAGGAAATTGAAATGGTTCTTGCTGATTTAAGCAATCAACTTGTGCCCTATATCGAAGAACTAGACCAAGACTTTCTCACCCTGACTCAACTGGATTTTATATTTGCAAAAGCGTCTCTTTCCAAGCTTTACGATGCCTCTCAACCTCTCTTTAATACCGAATATAGGATTCATATAAAAGATGGACGGCATCCACTTTTGGACCGGCAAAAAGCAGTTCCTTTGACCATACATTTAGGCAAGGATTTTGATCTGCTCATTGTAACCGGACCAAATACTGGGGGAAAGACCGTCTCTTTAAAGACAGTGGGATTATTCACCTTAATGGGACAATCGGGCCTTCACATTCCGGCTTTTGATGGTTCCGAACTTGCTGTATTTGAAGAAGTATTTGCAGACATCGGCGATGAGCAGAGCATTGAACAGAGTCTTAGCACCTTCTCCTCTCATATGACCAATTTAGTGAATATTCTTAATCAGGCTGATAGTCATTCTTTATGCCTGTTTGATGAGTTAGGAGCTGGTACTGACCCCACCGAGGGGGCTGCACTTGCCATCTCCATCTTGTCCTTTTTGCACAATATGAAATGCCGCACCATGGCTACCACACATTACAGTGAATTAAAGGTCTTTGCCTTAACAACAGACGGAATTGAAAATGCCTGCTGTGAATTTGATGTAGAGACGTTAAAGCCCACGTACCGCCTTTTAATTGGAATACCGGGAAAAAGTAATGCCTTTGCGATCTCCCAAAAGCTTGGGTTGCCAGATTATATCATTGAAGATGCAAAAACCCATCTAGAGTCTAAAGATGAATCATTTGAAGATCTTTTGACCCACTTAGAAAAGAACCGGATCACAATCGAAAAAGAGCGAATGGAAATCGAATCGTATAAGCGGGAAGTAGAACAGCTAAGAGCCAGTTTGACGCAGAAAGAAGAACGCCTGAAAGAAAGACAAGATAAGATGCTTTTAGATGCAAAGAGTGAGGCTCAAAGTATTCTACAAGATGCCAAAGATACCGCAGATAAAACCATCCGTCAGATTAATAAACTGGCTGCTGATTCTGGTCTAAATAAGGAACTGGAAGCCGAGCGCAGCCGTCTGAGGAAGAAAATAAAAGATGTAGACTCCTCTCCGAGCTTAAGAAAAGAGAAACAAAAACCTGGCAAACAGATCGATCCAAAGAAATTGAAACTAGGAACTGGAGTCCGGGTATTGAGTATGAATCTAAACGGAACGGTAAGTACACTCCCCAATGCAAAAGGAGATTTATACGTTCAGATGGGAATCTTACGTTCTCTGATCCATATATCGGATCTTGAACTGCTTCAAGAAGATACCATAACCGGTCCCTCCCTTTCATCTGGTTCCAAAAGGAAAGGAGATGCAGTTAGCTCCCCACGGATCTCTAAAACTTTATCCATTTCACCGGAGATTAATCTCATCGGAATGACCACAGACGAAGCCATTCCTCAATTAGACAAATATTTAGATGATGCCTACCTGGCTCATCTTCCACAAGTTCGCGTGGTCCATGGTCGGGGAACCGGGGCTTTAAAGAATGCCGTCCATAAGCATGTAAAGAAATTAAAATATGTAAAGGAATTCCGGCTAGGGGTCTTTGGTGAAGGAGATTCCGGTGTAACCATAGTATCATTCAAATAAAGAGGGGGACCCATTATGGCAGAGAAACAGCGGATTTTGATCGTAGATGATGACAGTAACATCGCAGAACTAATATCTCTATACCTACTAAAAGAATGCTACGAAACAGAGATTGTAGGAGATGGGGAACAGGCACTTAGAGTCTTTCCAGAATTTAAGCCCAATCTGGTATTACTAGACTTAATGCTACCTGGTATCGACGGCTATCAGGTATGCCGGGAAATACGCTCCAGTTCCCAGATCCCCATCATTATGCTATCCGCAAAGGGCGAAGTGTTTGATAAGGTTCTCGGTCTGGAACTAGGTGCTGACGACTACATGATCAAACCATTTGATTCCAAGGAACTGGTGGCAAGAGTAAAAGCAGTCCTAAGACGATATCAATCGGCTCCAGCCCAAACGGCCGCCCACACGGACCAGCAGGGAGATTATGTGGAATATCCGGATCTGATTGTTAACCTGACCAATTATTCTGTGATCTATATGGGGCATTCCATTGAAATGCCTCCCAAAGAACTGGAACTTTTATATTTCCTTGGTTCCTCTCCCAATCAGGTATTTACAAGAGAACAGCTTTTAGACCACATCTGGGGGTATGAATACATTGGAGATACCAGGACCGTTGATGTCCACATCAAACGGCTTCGGGAAAAGATCAAGGATCACGGAAGCTGGGCATTGACGACTGTTTGGGGAATTGGATATAAATTCGAGGTGAGACGATAGATAAAAATCTATAGACAAAACGGAGTTAGGAAGTAAGCCCTAACTCCATTTTTCTCATTTATACAGTTTTTTGTCTCCGATGCATAAAATCCAATTAGGCAACTCCATTCCATACCAATGTTCCCTTATCTTTCTGCTTGTCAAATTCTTCATCTGTAAGATTATCAAGTCTATCTAGATTTCTAACCGGTAAATAATAAATCTCTATCCTCTGCGGCTTATAATCCGCACTTTGATATCTTTCGCCATATGTGTCTGTGCCAGTAGTGCTACCACTTTCACTGTAATTCGCAAGGTCTGAATCAAAGAACAAGCTAGTCCATAGTGTTTTAGCATAGCAGTAGTAAACAACTCTAACATTCTTTCCATTACGGTTAACATTTCTGCCAATAGAATTTTCCGAAATTCGAGAAATTCCCCGATAAACTTTCAAAACAACATTAATTGTGTCTTCAGAATCCTTTTGTTTGATATCTCCGGAGGTGGATTGATCCAATTTTTTCCATATAATTTTACCCTCCTCATTTGTTATGATCTCACTAGGAGATAATTCCACTGACATGCGGTTTGAATCGTATGGGAGTAGTAATTCGTATTTATTTGCGAAAATAATTAGACCACCTAATACAACGATACAGGTCATAAGAGCAACTATAACATTCTTACGCAACATTTTTAACTTTAACTTTTTAAGAAAATCAATGTTTTTTTCTTCTGGCGGTATCTCATTGCTAATAACTGCCGACATTTCTTCATAATAGGTATGACAATCCTCGCAACTTTCAAGGTGCTCTCTTATTTCGTTATCAGTATCCTCACTGGTTAATCCATCAATGTAATTGGATAACAGATCTTTAATAATATGACATTTCATTTAACCCCCTCCATTTCATTCATCATTTTTTGTTTGGATCGATAGTACGTGGTACGAGCCCAATTTTCGCTCTTACCTAAAATCCCCCCAATCTCAGCAAATGTAAACTCACCAGTTAATCGCATATGTACCAACTCACGCATCGGTTCCGGCAACGAGTGAATCGCCCTATATAAGGTTACTTTGTCCATCCGAAGTAATGTGGACTTCTCTGGAGTTTCATAACCAGGTACCTCATCCGTAAGTTCAACTTGCTTCCACCGCGAATTTTTTTCCAGCCATTGATACCAAAGGTGCTTAGCTATTTGACAAAGCCATACAACCACTTTACAACTTCCGTTGTAATTTCCTATTGTACGCATAGCACGAAAAAATGTTTCTTGTGTTAGATCTTCTGACAAATCTTCATTATGTGATAGACTCAATAAGTATTTATATACTTCCTTTGCATGCTGCGTGTAGGCCCTTTCAATTTCATCCAAGGCAGCTTCCTCCAGTCATTTTTATTCTCATCCATATATCCGAAAAAAACAAGTTTCGTTACAGATAAATTCATAATATTTTAAAAATCCAATATTTTTATACGTATAATCTAATACATCGCTATTTTAATCAAACTTAAAAGGATTAATCGGCCAAAACAACAGCAAGCTAGAGCTACAGGAAACCATGGTAAATTGCCAAGTCGCCCCTCATTCATTAATACATCTATGAAATTAATATTTACATATAATTTCCACTATATTAGTATAAGGCATAATATTGATTTAGGGAATGACATAAATATTAAAATGTTGTATACTAGATGCATTGGATACACAATTTATTAAGCATATAAAATTTAGCGTAACTTATATAAAACGTTATAGATTCGAGGTGAGACGAAAGATGACACATTCTTTGTATTACAAATTTATCATGGGTTACTTACTCTTTGGCCTTCTGGGTTTTTTTACCATAGCTACATTTTCTTCTAAGATTACGGATATGTATCTGCTTCGAGAGAACTCAGAGAGCCTTTACGGGGAAGCCAATCAGATTGCTTCCTCCTACAGCAGTATGTACCATGGCAAGGAGATGAATCTTTCCTCTTCTTATCCTGAGCTTGTAAAAGAAGCCCAGTACCTCCATTCCCAAATCTGGATTGTGGACCGCCAGGGTAAGATCGTGTCCGACAGCCAGCAGCCAGGTAAGGTTGGCGATCTGATTGCAAACTTTGATCCTACCATTATGGGAAATAAATCCTATGCCATCGGCGATTACTACCATGAGTTTCCATATGATGTTTTAAGTGTTCATGCACCCATTACTGGGAATTATACCACCTACGGATACGTGGTGATCCATCTGCCCTTATCCTACCTACGGGCAGAACGAGAAGGCATACTCAATATTATTTACCTTACCGCCGGGGTGGTATTCGCTCTTTCTCTGATCATCCTTCTTGTTTTTACCAAAAATGTGTATTTTCCATTGAAAAAGATCACCGCAGGAGCCAATGAATACGCCCAGGGTAACTTAAACCATCATATTTCAGTTAACACACAGGATGAGATGGGATATCTAGCCGCAACTTTAAATTACATGTCTGATGAGTTAAATAAGATGGAAGAATACCAAAAAACGTTTATTGCCAATATCTCCCATGATTTTCGGTCTCCTTTAACTTCTATAAAAGGGTATTTGGAAGCAATTTTAGATGGAACCATTTCGTCTGATATGTCAGACAAATATTTAAAAAGGGTCATTTCTGAAACAGAACGGTTAAACAAGCTCACCCAGGGAATGCTCACCTTAAACTCTTTGGACTGCAAAGGATATCTAAATCGGACTAACTTTGACATCAACCGGGTGATCAAGGATACCGCCGCTTCCTTTGAAGGAACTTGCAGTGAGAAAGGTATTACATTTGAAGTGACGTTTTCTGATACCATTCAGATGGTTTATGCAGATCTAGGAAAAATCCAACAGGTACTTTACAATATCATTGATAATGCCATCAAATTCAGCCCTGAAGATTCTACCATCTACATACAGGCATCGTTAAAGTATGAGAAGATCTTTGTCTCCATCAAAGACACGGGAATTGGCATTCCAAAAGATAGTTTAAAGAAAATCTGGGAACGTTTCTATAAAACAGATCTATCCAGAGGAAAAGACAAAAAAGGCACGGGGCTTGGACTTGCCATTGTCCGGGAGATCATCCAGTCCCATGGTGAAAACATAGACGTGATTAGTACAGAGGAGGTTGGAACGGAATTTATATTCAGTCTGCCAAAATCAAACAGTCTATAAATCGAGGCTAGCCTAAGTAAGGCTAGCCTTGTTTCATTATCTAAAATATAATGTAAAGGTAACGATAAAACACACTGCCATTGCAAGACCAAGAACAAGATAATGCCAGTTTTTTTTCAAATCTTTATTCTGTAAAAATAAAGACAAAAATTCTATAGCAAAGTATCCAAATACAGTTGATTCTAATTCATAAATGTTCGTGTTATTATAAATAAGCAGCATTATTCTTATTCCTATTACAGACGTTTTCCTGCATCCATAGCAAGCACCGATCGTTCACATTCCTCTGCATGCAATGCAATCTGCCAGCACAAGGAACTTCCCTTCATATGTTCGGAAGCATAGCTGAGTCCATTGGTTCGTTCATCTAGAAATGGACGATCAATCTGATTGGGATCTCCCAGTAATACTATCTTGGTTCCTTCTCCGGCGCGGGTTATGATTCCCTTCACCTGATTTGGTGTCATGTTCTGTGCTTCATCGATGATCAAATAAGTCTTTACCACGGACCGCCCTCTGATAAAAGTCAGAGCTTCTGTTTTGATCAGTCCTCTCTCAAAGATTTCCTCAATTTTTCCCGCAAGCTCCTCTTCATCTTCATAACGCTTTTCTTCGTTAGAATCAATGAGCTGTTCCAGATTGTCAATTAACGGACGCATCAGAGGGGAAATTTTCTCTTGTTCATCTCCAGGAAGAAATCCAATGTCTGAATCGAACTGAGCATTGGGACGGCATACTAAAATCCTGCGATATTCTCCTGCCGGCGCATTCATCAATTTTTCCAATCCCACAGCCAGGGAATAAAAAGTCTTTGCAGTCCCTGCCACTCCTTTTATGATGACAAGGGGAGCCACATCCGATGGCTGCATCAAAGCTTCTTGAATAAAATACTGGCCTGCATTCCTTGGTGTGACACCGTAGGGTTTGCACTTTAAATATTCCAGTGGAACAATCCTTTCCCCTTTGACACGGCCTAGAACTGTTTTTTTAGAGGACTGATCCGCCTTTAAGATCACAAACTGATTTTCATTTAACTCAGGGGTGGTTTTATCACCAGAAGCATTGGTTATGTAGACTTTTTCGATTGCAATCCCCTTCTTCTTAAACTCTTTAAAGCCCTCTTCCGGAGCATAAATGTCAATTCTTCCTATATATTGCTCCTCACCTTCTGAAACCTGTTCCGTTGTGAAATCTTCCGCCGGTATTCCAATGATCTGCGCTTTGATACGAAGCAGAATATCTTTGGTTACCAGGATTACCTCTCCCCCCAAGCCTTTGCACACTTTTAGTATCCGGTTATCCATTTTCTCATCCGGAAGATCAGGGGGCAGCAATACATCAACAAAATTTTTCTCAATCCTAAGGGTTCCTCCATGTTCCAGCTCCACTCCTTCCAATAAGTCCCCTTTATGACGAAGCTGTTCCAAAAATCGAATCGCCTTTCTTGCATTGGCTCCTTTTTCACCTTCTGCTTTTTTTAGATTATCCAGTTCTTCCAAAACAACAACTGGAAGTACAACTAGATTATCATCAAAGCAATTAAGTGCATAAGGGGCCTGAATCAGTACGTTCGTGTCTACCACATAGGTTTTAATCATTTAACGGACTCCTTTTTTAATTTCAGAAACTAAGTTCCTGTATTGTTTATTATATCTGCCAATTGAAGCACATGTAACCATTTTTTTGTAAACAATAGGTAAAAACCATGAAATAGGACTGGAAACTTCGTCCAGTCCTGAGATTTTTTATACATTTAATTATTTTTTCGCTTCGACAATAAGTCAATGGTGACCGCACCAAGCAGCACGGCACCTTTTAGGATTTTTTGGATATCCGTAGACCAGCCATATAAAGACATTCCATTATTTAAAATCCCCATGATAAATGCTCCGACGACGGCACCAATAATGGTTCCGATTCCTCCTGTAGTTGCTGCTCCTCCGATGTAGCAGGCGGCAATGGCATCCAGCTCAAATTGATCCCCAGCCTTCGGGGTCGCCGATGCATTCCGGGCAGAAAGGACGATTCCTGCAACCGCACATAAAATCCCCATGTTGGTATAGACCCAAAAAAATACCTTTTTCGTATTAATTCCAGACAATCTTGCGGCTTTTGCATTGCCTCCCAATGCATAAATTTGTCTTCCTGCTACGGTTTTTGCAGTCATAAACTGATAGACTGCAACCAAAACCCCCATAACCACAAGTACAAAGGGAATTCCATTGTACCTAGCTAGTTTGTAAAAGAAGAAACATATGATTAGAAGAATCACTCCCACTTTCCCCACCGTCTGCCACAAAGGATTAATCGGAAACTCATATTTTTTCTTAATATGAATACTCCTTATCTCTAGGGTGATAATTAAAATGACGGCAAGAATCGCAACTCCTACGGATACAAGGTCTAAAGTTCCATTTCCAAAAGGCACTTTATGTGTGGGCAAAAAGCCTGCCCCTATGTAAGTATATTCAGTCGGCAAAGGTCCTTTTGTTTGAGCCTTTAACAAAGTATAAGTAAGCCCCCTCCCCATTAGCATCGTAGCTAAAGTAACAATAAAAGGAGGGATTGAGAGTTTGGAGACAAAAAATCCGACAAACATACCAGAGAGTGTGCCAATCCCTATTGCTGCTAAAATAGCAACCCATATGCTGGTTTTGTAGTCCACAATCATGATGCCCACAACAGCACCGCAGACTGCTACAATGGATCCGACTCCAAGATCAATGTTTCCAGTGAGCACACACAAAAGCATACCAACAGCCAGAATCACAATGTAACTGTTTTGCATAATTAAATTATTCATGTTCGCCGGTGACATGTTTTTCCCACCTGTCATTACAGAAAATATGAGAAATACTGCAATCAAAGCCAAAACCATACCATACTGCTTCATGTTAATATTTACCGTCTTTTTCTCCATCAATGCCCTTCCTTTCTGTTATCTTCCATAATACATCTCATGATGTTTTCTTGAGAAGCTTCCTGACTGGTAACCTCACCGCAGATATGACCTTCATTGATAATGTAGATCCGGTCACAGGTACCCATGACCTCCTGAAGTTCAGAAGAAATAACAACAATTGCTTTTCCAGCTTTCGCCAGTTCATTGATGATGGAATAGATTTCATATTTCGCACCAATATCAATTCCTCGGGTTGGCTCATCGAGAATCAGTACATCTGGCTGAGTGAGCATCCATTTTGCAAGAACCACTTTCTGCTGATTCCCTCCAGATAGAGAACTAACATTCTGATTTACAGAACTGGTTTTAACGTTAATTTTCTTTCGGTATTGTTCCGCTGCAATGATTTCATCATTACTTTTTACCACTCCCTTTTTAGAAAAAAACTTAGAAAGAGCTGCGAGAGTCATGTTTCCCCTAACGCTGTCAATCAGTATGAGACCATAGCTTTTTCTATCTTCTGATACATAGGCCAGCTTGTTGTTGATTGCATCTTTCACATTTTTAATTAATACCTGTTTTCCGTTTATTCTTACGGTCCCACTAATTTTCTGACCGTAAGACCTGCCAAATACGCTCATAGCAAGTTCTGTTCTTCCCGCACCCATAAGCCCTGCAAATCCTACGACCTCTCCTGCCCCGACATGGAAGGAAATATCTTTGATTACCTGGCGGGCCGCATCATCTGGATGAAATACATTCCAGTGCTCCACCGAAAAGATCTGTTTCCCGATTTTATGGTTCCGTTTTGGATAGCGGTTTTTCAGTTCTCTTCCTACCATACCTTTGATGATTCGATCCTCACTAATTCCCTCCTTATCCTTTTCTATGGTTTCTATGGTTTTCCCGTCCCGGATTACGGTTATGGAATCAGCTGCATAACTGATTTCTCCTAGTTTATGAGAAATCATAATACAAGTAATTCCATTCTTTTTTAAATCCAGCATAAGATTTAAAAGACATCTACTTTCCTCATCATTTAAAGCCGCCGTTGGTTCATCGAGAATTAAGAGTTCCACTTTTTTCGTCATCGCTCTTGCAATCTCAATAAGCTGTTGTTTGCCAACTCCAAGGCTGTTAACGGGTGCATTTAAATCTTCATTCATAAGTCCAACCTTCGCAAGCATTTCCTGCGCACGATTATGGGTTTTCGTCCAGTCTATTACCCCGTACTTATCCCTCTGTTCATTTCCAAGAAATACATTCTCTGCCACAGACAGATAAGGGCTTAAAGCCAATTCCTGATGAATGATAACAATGCCTTTTGCTTCACTTTGCTTAATGTTATGAAACTGACATAAACTTCCCTTATAAATAATGTCACCACTGTAGGTTCCATAGGGATAGACCCCAGAAAGCACATTCATTAACGTTGATTTTCCGGCTCCATTTTCCCCGCAAAGAGCATGAATCTTACAAGGCTTTATCTTAATATTTACATCGTCTAAAGCTTTGATCCCATAAAATTCTTTGGTAATGTGATTCATTTCCAGGATATAATCGGACATGGTTTAAACTCCCTTTCTCTTTTATCCTTTACAACAAATCGGCGGCAGCTCTATGCCACCGCCGGTTTCATCACATGAATTACTATTCCAGCTGTTCTTTCGTATAGTAACCTCCATCTATAATAATGGTCTCATAATTGTCCTTATCCACGGCAATGGGCGTACACAAATACGAAGGAACAACGATTTTCCCATTGTTATACTGGGTGGAATCGTTAATCTCAGGCTTGGAACCCTCTAAAACCGCCTGAACCATGGTAACGCATTTTTCTGCCAACAAGCGGGTATCTTTATAGATGGACATGGTCTGATAACCAGATATAATATTCTTTGTTGCCATTAGATCCGCATCTTGACCGGTTATCAGTGGCCAGTCCACTCCAATCTGATATCCAGCCCCCTCAAGAGCTGCTTTGCAACCATAAGCAAACCCGTCAAATGCAGTTGCACAAATATCCAACTTCTTGTCTGCATAAAAACCAGTTAAATAATTCTCACAGTTTTGCTGTGCTGTCTCCTGTGACCAGCGTAAAATACAGCTATCTTCAAAGGAGGTACGCCCAGATTCACATACAAGCGTTCCATCATCCAAATAGGGCTTTAACACTTCCATCATTCCATCGTACAAAAACAGTGCGTTGTTATCATCCGGTGATCCCATAAAAAATTCAATGGTATAGGATTTCCCTTCCTCTTTTGCCTTGTCCAGTTGTTTGGTCTCTTTGATATAATCACCAATGGCAGTACCCACGCCTTTATTATCAAAAGTGGCGTAATAAGATACTGCATCCGTATCCATCAAAAGACGATCATATGCAACAATGGGGATTCCTGCATTCTTTGCCTGTTCCTCTACATTTACCAGTGCACCAGAATCAATGGATGCAATCACCAGACAGTTCACACCGGAAGCAATCATGTTTTCAATTTGGGATACCTGCATCTGAACATCATCTTCTGCATACTGTAAATCCACTTCATACCCAAGGGATTCCAACTGTTTTTTCATATTGGCTCCGTCATTGATCCACCGCTCCGAAGACTGAGTGGGCATAGCAACTCCTACTTTCCCTCCACTGCCTTCTGTATCACTCTTTTTTGTTCCCTCCAAGGTGGTCTCTGCAACTGCTCCAGTCGTGATGTTAGCTTTCCTCGTACTACACCCTGCTAAAGATGTCACTGCCAGAATCCCACATAAAAAAAATCCAAGTAACCTTCGTTTCATAAATAAATACCCTCCTATGGTATATTTTATATATACAATTTGCATTATAGGCAAATTTGTATTCCTCTTACCATGTCACGCTTTGTCGAATTTTCATCGATTTTATCGTCATTTTGTCGTTTTTTAAAGGGTATCCTATGTATTTTTTGTTATTTTTCACCAAAATTTATATTACATTCAATATATATTTTTATCAAGAGTTTGTCAATATGTATTTTACACTTTTTTATTATCAGCAAAAATTTGCACAAAAAAAGCATGGCTGCAACCGTTCGCAGTCATGCCTTTTTTTTCTTTTCTTATTCTTTCCAATGAAGCGTATGAAGTTCTCCTTGCATTTTCATCTGTTCAAATCCATTCTGCCGCAATGCTTCGTATAACACAACGGAGACTGAATTTGATAAATTTAAGGATCGTATGTCTCCCCACATAGGAATTCGAATGCAATGTTCTTGATTGTCTAAAAGGATCTCTTCGGGAATTCCCCCACTCTCTTTTCCAAACATCAAAAAGCAGTCGGGATCATAAGTTACCTCAGAGTAAACATGAAGTCCCTTCGTCGTTGCCATAAAAATCTTAGCACCTGGGTTCCGATTTAAAAAATCTTCATAATCGCTGTATACCGTAACATCAAGCTTATCCCAGTAATCAAGCCCTGCCCGTTTGATCAATTTATCATTCAGCCGAAATCCCAATGGTTCAATCAGGTGCAGTTTTGTATCCGTAGCCACACAAGTTCTGCCAATATTGCCTGTGTTTGCAGGCATCTCCGGTTCTAGTAATACGATGTTCATGTTTTTACACCTTTCCGTCCAGTTTCTTAACAAAGCGTTCCATACGACCTAATGCTTCTTTTAAACTCTTAAGGGAATACGCATAGGAAATTCGAAGGTATCCTTCTCCGCAGTCACCAAATGCGGTTCCAGGGACAACTGCCACTTTTTCCTCCATCAAAAGACGGGTAGCAAACTCATCAGAGGTCATGGAAAAACGCTTGATGCTTGGAAATGTATAGAAGGCTCCGTGAGGTTCAAAACATTCTAGTCCCATCTCCTGAAAAGAATGCATCAGATACCGACGCCTCTGGTTATAGGATTCCCGCATGGATTCCACCTCGCAATCTCCATCCTGCAATGCTTTAATTGCAGCGTATTGGCTGGTTGTAGGTGCACACATAATTGCAAACTGATGGATCTTTAGCATCTGCTCTAGTATGACTCTTGGGGCAGCTGCATATCCAAGTCGCCAGCCCGTCATGGCATATGATTTTGAAAATCCATTGATTAAGACCGTCCGATCTTTCATTCCTGGAAATGCTGCAATCGTGGTGTGATTCCCTTCATAAGTCAGTTCCGCATAAATCTCATCGGATAGGACAAAGAGGTCTTTTTCCACAACAATTTTTACAATCTCCTCCAGTTCCCTGGCATTCATCACCGCACCTGTGGGATTGTTGGGAAACGGAAGGATTAATACTTTCGTTTTATCCGTTATCTTCTCCAGTAGTTTTTCCGGTGTCAGCTTAAATTCATCTTTTGCCTCTAACTCTATAATAACTGGCGTTCCATTTGCGAGAATGGTACAGGGAACATAGGAAACATAACTTGGTTGGGGTATGAGGACTTCATCACCCGGATCCAACATCGCCCGAAGGGCAATATCGATGGCTTCGCTTCCACCAACCGTCACCATGACCTCATGATCTGCATCATAGATAATTTCAAATCGCCGGTTTAAATAATTGCAAATTTCTACTTTCAATTCTTTTAACCCTGCATTCGAGGTATAAAAGGTTCGCCCTTTTTCCAAAGAATAGATTCCTTCTTCCCTAATATGCCATGGAGTGTTAAAATCAGGTTCCCCAACCCCCAGTGAAATCGCATCTTTCATCTCACTGACGATATCAAAAAATTTACGGATCCCTGAGGATGGGATTCCTGTGATCCGGTCAGACAATGGATTTCTCACGGTGTAATCAACATCCTTTCATCCGGCTCTTCTTCTGCAAGAACAGTGCCGTGATCTTTGTATTTTTTTAAGACAAAATGTGTCGCCGTACTTAATACCGAATCCATGGGGGAAAGTTTATCTGAAACAAACTGTGCCACTTGTCTCATGGTTTTTCCCTCGATAAAAACGGTAAAGTCAAAGGCACCTGACATTAAGTAAACTGCATTCACCTCACTGTACTGATATATTCGCTCCGCAATCTTATCAAATCCCATTCCCCGCTGAGGTGTAACTTTTACTTCAATCAGAGCCATTACCTTTTCATCGCTTGTATGATCCCAGTTAATCAGAGTATGATATCCACAGATAATATGTTCCTTTTCCATCTCAGCGATCTCATTGGCAACAGCCGCCTCATTCTCTCCCAATAAAATTGCAAGTTCCTTTAAATCGATTCTGCTGTTTTTTTCCATGATTGACAGTATCTTTTCTCTCATATCCTTCCCTCCTTGTATAATAATGATATAGCCAATGAGGCTTATATCTTACTAACATCTTTTTATTCTGTAACTGAATAAGGCTTCACCCTTAATCAGAAGTTACTATTTCTTAATTACCATGTCTGACGGTTCCCTG
>NZ_RJLQ01000028.1 GCF_003833015.1 Clostridium sp. E02 | reverse complement strand
TAATGAATACCTCCTTCGAGCCAGCCACTTGATGAAATATCAAAGGGTCTATTAAAGTTGCCCTATTTTGTTTCATTGTAAATATCAAATATTTTTTAATTCACTATTGACATTTATTAGCTGGACTGATCATTAAATGGATGATAATACTTGATACAATTCGTCCTCTGTGGGACGGTCTAAATAGGCAACACTCCCTCCATGTTCTATGGTCCGTTTGATCCCACCAGTTACTTTACCGATCACAGCTCCGTGGCCGCCCTGTTCTTTTAACGCGGATACCAAATCTTCTCCATGATCTGCTGTCAAAAGAACGCATCCGGTAGAAAAAAGGCGATACGGGTTTAGATCGTACCGCTCGCAGATTTCTATCGTTTCCTGCCTCACCGGAATGTTAAGAAGAGAAACACGGATTCCCGTCATATAAGCACCGGAAAGATTCCAGAGAGCTTTTAGTATTCCGCCCTCCGTCACTTCTTCCCAGTCAGAAGCTCCTAGCTCTTTAAAGCTAGAAGGGACCTTTTGATTCGATTCCTTATCCTGTGTTAGGATTCCATCAATGTAGCTTTTTGAAAACCACTGATATAGTTCCTCTTTTTTATTTTGTACAATAAGAACCGTTCCGGCATATCCAGCATATCCGACCACCACAAGGTCCTGACCTGGTTTAACCCATCCGGTATTTTCTCTATCAATCTTTCTCATGCCTTCCTATACTC
The DNA here is from genome assembly GCF_003833015.1 of Clostridium sp. E02. GTDB lineage: Bacteria > Bacillota > Clostridia > Lachnospirales > Lachnospiraceae > Lacrimispora. The sequence goes on along the minus strand of NZ_RJLQ01000028.1, from coordinate 37,973 downwards.
CCGGTCCTGATTCCCAACCGTTATCTTGTGGCATTATATCTCCACCAGGTCCGATAACGGCACTGGTCTCCGCCTCAGTTTGGGGTGTCGGTATCTCTTCAACCGGCATCTGCGGAGGGTCTACTGGTTCTACGACTGCTGGTGCCGCTGGTCCAACTTTGATAATCGCTTTTGAAGCATTGTACGTATCGGTATGAAGAATTTCACGACTTTGTTCTTTTCCATCTACAGATACAATCTTCCAGAGTCTCGACTTGATTCCCCTATGAGCAGATTGCACCTGCTTTCTGGTTCCCGGCTCCATCGTTGGATCCACAATTTCTTTTGGTGCTCCTGGATCTGTAACTCTTAGCGTTTCTGAAACAAACTGAAAGGTCCGATTTGCAGGTCTGGTTTCTTTTCCATAGATGGTGAAGGTAAGCGTTCTTCCAGAAGTGTACCCTTCAATATAAATTGGTGTACTGTAGTTATTGGTTATCTTAATATCCTTATAGGTTCCTGCAATGGCAGCATCCTCCGATGGCTTAACATAAGAAATTGCCATGGAATGGTTCTGTCTCTGACTGATCTCTAGTTCTGCGCGCAATGAGGCATTGTATAGAGTGGTGGAAATCTGGCATACCCCACCGCCCACACTGTCAACTACCTGCCCATTTTCATAGGCACCCGCGGTTGCATATCCATTTGATAATGTAAACGGATGCATGGATTCATATCCGGATAAGATTTCTCCTGGCATAAGCACGTGTCCGTTTATCTTCCCGGAACCCACTTTCAGATTCTTAGATCTGGAAGCACCGCTTGATGAAAAATTAGTGGAAAAAGTTCCCAGTACATCGTGAATGGAAGACAAATCTTCCGTCGTAATCCGAGGATTCACCTCAGTAACCACTGCATTGGCGGTAACAGGTTCCTTTAATCCATTGGCAAGCGCAGCATCTAGGGCTTGCTTTGTGGCTTCTACATCCACCTGTTTTCCAATGACCGAAGGTGTGACTATAAATTCACCGTTCTCCCGGATAATGGAAGCATCTTTTGGCTGTGCAACAACAGAGGAACATTGTTCTGTAACAAATGCCACCAGTTTATCATGATCCAATGCCGTTTCCAAAGGAATGATGACATGATTATGCTCAATATCCTTTAAATTAAAATATTGGCTAAGCAGGTTTCCACCCTGCCAGGATGAAGCTGCCTGTGATACAGCATCTGGATTGCTCCAGTAAAATCCCAAATCTTTTGCTGTCGTCTCCATGGGCTGACCATCGACTACCAATGTAATCTTCTGGCTCTCCATTTCCTGAACCATACTTTGTATCTTCTGATTTGCTTCTTCTTCCGTCAGACCTCCAAGATTATAGTCTCCCACATAAATCCCATCCGGAAGGGAATCCGCCATAGCATGTGCAGGAGAAAATAATCCAATTCCCGCTGCCAGCACGACTGCTGCCAGACCTATGGACAAAGTTTTCTTTTTCATATTCATTCCTCTGTTCTACTGTGTCTGTATCTTCCCGGTATTTTACCGCATTATAAAAAGCTGAACATCATAGGTAAAACCATAGCAATAATAAGCAATGCTACTACCACAATTAAAGCAATCGATAAAAATTTTCTGTTGTTTTTATTTTTGAAGTTAATCATATTGTATCACCTCTCTTATATTCTTCCATACTCCGCTATGATTTTATCCGTGATTCTGGATATTTCATTTCTGGTCATATGGTCTATTTGCACAGATAAAACTATTTTATGATATTTTAATAGATCCTGCAAGTGTTCTTTTTGCCTTTTTCCAGCAGGCTGCTCCCTTTTCACCTTGTAAATCAAAGGTTTCTCTATAAAAAAGGCAGGTTCTCTTTTCGCAAATCGTTTCTTCATCTCCTCATATAATTCATGCGCAGCCAAAGCATCCTGAAACGCTCTGTGGTTTGCTCTTTGTTCCAGTCCATAATACTGGCAGGCTGAAGCTAAATTTTTCTTAATATCCACTGGCATAAATGTTCTTGCCAGCTTAAGAGTATCCATACCACAACGTTCAAATCCCAATCCGGCGTTTACCACTGCCCTCTTTAGGAAACTATAGTCGAATATCACTTGATGTCCAAGTATAGGTTCTTTTCCTGCAAATGTTAGAAAATCATCGATTACGTCTCCAATCCCAGGTGCCCCTATTAATTGAGCGTCTGTGATCCCAGTTAACTGCATGACTTCTTTGCTTAAGTTTTTATATGGATTTACAAATGTCTGATACGTATCTTTTACCTTGCCGTTTACGATCTGGACTGCACCAATTTCAATGATTCTATCTCGTTTGGGGTTCAGACCGGTTGTTTCTAAGTCTAATGCAATATAGGATGATAGCACTTCTTGATTTTTCACTTCTTTCCTTCCTCTGTCCGGGCACTGGGACACAGTTCTTTCAAAAAACATTCCATACATCTTGGATTTCTGGCAAAACAGATGGATCTGCCAAGCGTTATGATCTGAATATTCCATAAAATCCAGTGATCTTTGGGAAGGACTTCCATCAACTCATATTCAATCTTTTCTGGGTCATCTGCCTTGGCAAATCCCAGTTTTTTCGAAATCCGCTTTACATGGGTATCAACAACAATACTAGGTTCCTTATAAATATTTCCCCGAATGACATTGGCTGTTTTTCTGCCCACTCCTGCAAGTTTCGTCAGCTCCTCGATGGTATCTGGAACCTCTCCATGATGTTTTTCTACCAGGTCCTGACAACAGGATATAATATTCTTGGCTTTCATCCGGTAAAATCCAAGAGAATGTATCTCCTGTTCCAGTTCCATTTGATCTGCCAATGCAAACTTTTTTAATGTATCATATTTTTTGAATAACCCTGGAGTTACCATATTAACTCTGGCATCGGTACACTGAGCGCTTAAAATAACGGCGATCAGAAGCTGCCAGGGTGTATTATGGTTCAAATAGCAGACATAATCGGTTCCATATTCCCGGTTTAGGGCATTGATTACGTTCCTAACCCGGATATCCCTTTCTGCCTTCGTCTCTCTTTTTTTCATTCGTCCCTCCATACACCGATCTCGTAAACGGTTGCATTATAAGAGAGGGGATCCCGGTTTTTATAGTCAAATAAAACGGCTCTTCCATCCCGAAACACTTCTATATGAGCCATTTTCATCAACTGTCTTGCCTCATATCCCTGATAACCTACCGAAAGGTAGTTAAAAGTTTTCGACTCTTCCATAAAGAAAGTCCTTACCTTTTCCTTTGCAAATGCTTGACCCAATGCAAAGGGCGGACGGCTTTTTAAATTCTCTCTTAAGTACAAATCATATACCAGTAAGTCCTGATAGATAGACAGTTTCTTTGGAAAGTAACTACCAATAAAATCACAGAGGATCTCATACCTTGCCATCCGATTGTGATTGATCTTTAAAAGATCCTTTGCTTCATAATATTTTGCAAGTGCCTCAAACATGTCAAAAGGCGTTTCAAAATCCAAGCATAACGCAGCAACTGTATTGGTAAATTGTCCACTGTTCCCGTAAATCTCTAACATCTCTTCCAGAGCCTTGAGTTTCAGAACTTCTCCATAGTTAAGCCACTTGGTCGACAAAACTTCATACGGAGGCATCTGTCTGTGCTCTAGTTCATATTCCCCGATCTTTTTCGATAGATAGGAGCCTTTTAATACCTTTAAAAATCCAAGTTGCAGCTGATCTGGCTCCATGGCATAAACCTGATTAAAGGAATTCCGAAAAGTTTCATAGTCTTCATAGGGGAGTCCTGCAATCAGATCTAAATGTTGATGGGTATTTGAAAAACTGTGTATCCGATCCACCACCTGTTTTAAAATCTCCAGATTCATCTTTCGTCTAATTTCCACAATGGTATCCGGATTGGTACTTTGAACCCCGATTTCCAGCTGAATTAACCCCGGACGCATACAAGCGATCAGTTTTAACTCCTCTTCGTTTAATAGATCTGCTGAAATCTCAAAATGAAAATTTGTCACCCCATTGTCATGTTCCATAATATGATGCCAGATCTTTTTCGTGTGTTCCCTCTTACAGTTAAAGGTCCGATCTACAAATTTAACTTGAGGAACCTGTTTCTCAAGGAAAAAGTCAAGTTCCTTGAGTACCAACTGGGTATCCCGAAGCCGAACCGATTGATCCAGGGAAGAAAGGCAGTAACTGCAGGAAAATGGACACCCTCTGCTGCTTTCATAATAAACAATCCTATTTTCAAAAAGATCTGGATTTTCATACAGAAACGGAATGGTATTTAAATCCACAACGGTTTTTAAAGGATTTACCACCACTTGGTTGTCTTTCCCTCTAACTGCCACACCATCTATGGTATCAAAGGCGGTATTCCTGATATAGGACCGAACTACTTTTGAAAAGGTCTCTTCCCCTTCTCCCATCATAATTCCAAACACATTTGGTTCTTTTTCTAATATTGCAGCTGCGTCATAAGACACCTCAGGACCTCCCAGCCAGATCTTCACATCAGGAAGAATCTTCGGAAGGTCCTGAACCAGGAAAAGAATCGAAGACAGATTCCAGATATAGCAGGAAAATCCAACTACATCTGGCTTTCTTAGATAAATATCTTTTAATATCTCCTCCAATTGATTGTTGATGGTATATTCTGAAATCTCAATCTCAAATCTTCCATCAAAAAGTTCTGGTTCTTTCCCATGAGCCTCTGCATATGCTTTTAAGCTGTAAATTCCAGGATTCGAGTGAATGTATTTGGCATTGAGTGCCGCCAGTAAAAATTTCATATTAAACCTCGATCTCTATTTTTCTTCCAGAAGGGTGATACTGGTAATGCCGAACTCCAGCCGCATTCAGCATACGCTTGGAAGCATTCACTTCAGGAGTATCTTTATATTTATCCGAACCATACACAATGGTTTTAATGCCTGACTGTATAATTGCCTTCGCACATTCGTTGCAGGGAAATAAGGTTACATAAAGCTTTGATCCTTCCAGACTGCCGCCCCTGTAATTTAAGATCGCATTCAACTCACTATGGGTTGAATAAAAATATTTGGTATGATAAGGATCTTCTGATTCATGTTCTCTGTCCCATGGAAATTCATCGTCGGAACATCCCAATGGAAATCCATTGTATCCCATGGATAAGATCTTATTGTCTTCGCTGACAATGCAGGCACCTACCTGAGTACTGGGATCTTTTGACCGTTTGGCAGAAAGAAGTGCCACTCCCATAAAATATTCATCCCATGTTATATAATCTTCTCGTTTCCCAGTCATTGCATCAATCCTCCTTCTACTGTATGGATCATCTGATATCCTGCTGCCTTCATAAGCCGATTCATAATGGCCTGTCCCAAATGATCTTTGGAAAAGCTTTCAGAAAAGATAACATCCACACCCAAATCATCAAATTCCCGCAGCACTCCATACAAATTATGGGCAATTGTCTCTTCTTTGGCACGAAAACCTAAACTTCTTACGATTCCATAGGAATAAGAATCCATGGTTTCTCCCGTACAGATCACACCGACACGTAACCCGGAATCCAACTTCTCTTTCACAAGCTTATTAATTTGTAATACCACCGCTTTCGGCTCCCCTTCCACCAGGGTAAGATCTGCCTTCGGTGCATAATGCTTATATTTCATCCCTGGGGCCTTTGGTTTTGCATTCCCAAGTAAGGGACCTTCGGTTATCGCAGGATCAAGCTTGATCACTCTGCCAAGAACCAAAGAAGCCATCTCTTGTGTGACCGCTCCGGGTCTTAAGATCATAGGCTCATTGGTTGAAACATCTATGATTGTTGACTCAACCCCGATCCCCACTGCACCCCCGTCCAGGATCATCTCAATTTTGCCTTCCAAATCCTGCCACACATGGTCTGCTGTGGTTGGACTTGGGCGGCCAGAAGTATTGGCACTTGGAGCGGCAATTGGCACTTTAGATAGACGAATAAGTTCACGCGCCACGGGATGTTTTGGCATCCGTATGGCAACCGTATCAAGCCCACCTGTCGTCTGACCGGGAACCTCACTGCTCTTTGCAAAGATTAAAGTCAGCGGTCCTGGCCAGAATGCTTCCATTAATTTCTTCCCATCCTCTGAAACATAAGAAACCAAAGGGGCTAAGTCCTTCTGGTCTGCGATATGAGCAATCAAAGGGTTGTCCGATGGTCGTCCCTTTGCTTCATAAATCTTTTTTGCCGCCACTTCGTTCAGCGCATTGGCTCCAAGACCGTAAACAGTTTCGGTTGGAAATGCGACCAAACCGCCGTTTTTTATAATATTGGCGGCCTCCTTTAACTGGCTCTCAACCGTTTGTTTATTTTCTTTTAATATCAATCGTTTTGTTCTCATACTATATCTACTCTTTTCTTTTCGCTTCCATTTATCATATCACAGCCCCTGTTTGCATGCAACGTATTTACCACGGAATGAGATGCATCAAATGGCATATGGCATAAGAAAAGGAAGGGTTGTAAGTTCCTTCCAATAATGGTACCATGATAGGGATATTTAAGTTGGGAGGAATGGAAAATGAACTTAATCACACCAGAATATTATGACCCGAAGTTATCTGTCCGGGATACACAAAAGGCAATCAAATACATCCGGGATACCTTTCAAAAGGAGCTGGGGAAAGAAATGAACTTAGAGAGAATCTCTGCCCCGTTATTTGTAGAACAAAGCAGTGGCTTAAACGATAATCTAAACGGAGTTGAACATCCCGTACAGTTTCATATCCCTGGAATACCAGGGGAAACCATGGAAGTTGTTCACTCTCTTGCCAAATGGAAACGTATGGCTTTAAAACAATATGATTTTCAACCAGGGGAAGGTCTCTACACCAATATGAATGCCATCAGAAGAGAGGAAGAACTGGATAATCTTCATTCCTGTTACGTGGATCAATGGGACTGGGAAAAGGTTATCAAACGAGAGGAAAGAACCGAAGAGACATTAAAAGAGACGGTAAAAACGATTTTTAAGATCATCAAACATATGGAACATGAGGTTTGGTATCAGTATCCACAAGCTGTTAATCACCTTCCAGATAAGATTGCATTTATTACCACGCAGGAGTTGGAAGACCGTTATCCTGACAGGACACCAAAGGAACGGGAGAATCAAATTGCCAAAGAATACGGTTGTGTGTTTCTTATGAAGATTGGAGAGAAGTTAAAAGGGGGAGAGCCTCATGACGGCAGAGCTCCTGACTACGACGACTGGCAGTTAAACGGGGACATCCTTTTTTGGTTTGAACCGTTAAACTGTGCTCTGGAGATCTCTAGTATGGGAATCCGGGTGGATGAAATCTCTTTGGCCAAACAGCTAAAAATTGCAGGATGTGAAGATCGAAGTCAGCTTCCTTATCATAGGATGTTGCTAAACGGAGAACTCCCCTGTACCATTGGCGGAGGAATTGGACAATCCCGGCTTTGCATGCTTTTATTAAACCGGGTTCACGTTGGAGAAGTTCAGGCAAGTCTATGGCCAGAAGAGATGAGAGAAGAATGTAGAAAACACAAAATCATCTTGTTATAGACATATTATAAGCCTATCAAAAAAAGGAAAGCAAATGCCCTATGCGCATCTGCTTTCCTTTTTTTGATAGGCTTATCTGGTATTTAAATATTCCAGAATACCCATATGTATGGTGTACGCCAGCTGATCCTGATACTCCTCAGATTTTAAAAGTGACGATTCGTCCCAATTGGTCAAAAATCCACACTCTGCAATCACAATTGGTGTTTTTACATGAAGCAACAGATAATAATTATCGTTTGGTTTGGCAAGTCTGGTGTTTTTCTCACCAAGGACATAATCAAACCGTTTTTGTATTATTTCAGCCAGACTCTTCCCTTTTTCCGATCTTTTATAATAAAACACCTGTCCCCCGGATATTCCCTCTTGGTGATAACTGTTCTGATGAATGCTAACCGTTAGATCCGGTTTCGCCTCATTGATGATTTCACACCTTTTTTTCATATCGGCCATCTTTTTTCGGTTATCCTTTGCAGAATACAAACCGCTATCATTCTCTCTGGTAAGCACCACCTCGACATCAGAGGCCTCCAGATATTTCTTTAAACGTTTCGCAATTTGGAGATTAATATCTTTTTCCAGGGTACCATCAATGCCGATCTTGCCAGGGTCATTCCCACCATGCCCCGCATCAATTACGACAACTGGCTTTTTTGTATCAGCCTTAACCTGATTCCCTGCGGCCATTTTTCCGGCCTGAGATGAAATCACATATACCAATAACAGCAAAATCACCGCCATAAACGGTTCCCATTTTTTTAACTTCACGTTCTCTACCCAATACTTATTCTTATTGAATTATATCTTTATAAGAAATAAAAAAGAACTGGTTATAGGTGATTTCCTTAATTAGATTCCAATTCCATATCAAGACGTACTTCATCCCATAGACTGGCAGGCTCAAATCCAAGTTTCCAGCAAGCCACTCCAGCCAGATCATGCTGCTTGATTGCCTTCATCTTAAGCCCAATGGAGCGTTCCTCCTCTAACCATATTCTCTTCATACCTTCTTTGGTCTTTTGTTCTCCATAATACTGTCCCAGGGCTTCCTGCCAATACAGTTCTATCTTATTATCTTTGACCCACTCTTTGGCTCTGGCAATGCCAACGGCGGAAGAAGATACCTTCCCCTCCCCTCCTTCTGCCCAGATCCTGGTATAGAAGGGAATGGCATTGATCACCTTTTCCTTGGGTACATAAAGAAGAGTATCTTTAATTCCTTGTTGCACATATGAAATAGAAGCAACCGACCCAGCGTCTCCACCTGCATAGTGTTCATCGTATCCCATGATAATGACATAATCAGCCACAATCCCTTGCTCTTTCCGATTATAAAATGCATTGGAAGCAGTCGGAATATAATTATCTATAGACAAAACAATTCCTTTTTCCCTGCAGGCTACTGACAATTCCCGAATAAACTGGACATAATGGACACCAGCCTCTTCTTTGATTCCTTCAATATCCAAATTTATGCCATCAATCTGATATGTTTCTACTTCTTTCATCAGTCCTTCAATCAGTTTTCTTCTGGCAGAGGTCTTTCCCATCAAAATTTCTGTATTCACATCCGAATTAAAATTATTCATCAGTGCCCAGACCTGCATGCCCTTTTTATGCGCTTTTTTCACATATTCTTTGTCTGCAAGAGAAATAAAGTTTCCTTCGTTATCTTTTAATTCAAACCAGGTAGGAGATATAACATTGACCCCTTTCGTATTACCAACCAGTTGATCAAACGTTTTATTCCCATCGGGATTTGTCATCTGATGCCATACAAGGCAAACCGGTTCATTCATAGAAATATTTTTATACACTGGTTTTTTAAAGGTACTGACTGGAGTTTCATTTTTTCTTGTCCCTAATCTTCTTCGTTCTATGTAACCAATAAACCCATCTGCTGTGCGGATCTGATCCCAGGTTTTCATTGATTTTAAAACAGTCACCTGACTTCCCTTTAAAACACTGGTGACAATGGGGCTTCGAATTCCGCCTTTTACTCTTACATTCCCATCTTTTTTAACCAATGCCATCTCTTTTTGATCCCATCTATTATTGATAAATATCCGCTTGTGTAAAGCGGTATCATAGGCGGACACTTTAATATCTGTATAGTTCGCAACCAAGCCAATGGACAAATAAACAACACCCTTGTCAAGAAGGATCAGGGGATTCCCAGAAATACCTTTTGAGGTAGAATCCGCATAGACAATGGAATTCGGCAGGGCATATACCAGCAGTTTTTCATTGTTATCCCAGTAAAATCGTTCGTTTAATTCTTGATTGATCCATTGAATCGGAAGATAAGTCTGTCCTTTTACAAAGATTCCTTTCTTCTCCTGAAGTTCCTCATTGAGATAAAGTGCCACTTCATCGCCTTCAACTCCAAGGAGCTTTGTTAAATCCGCCTGTTCCTTCGTAGGGATCAACTGCTTCAGAAATCGAGTTCCAATAAAACCAGCGATTATCAGCATAATCAATCCCAGTACAGCTAAGAACGGCGTGGTTCTTCTCATCATCTGCATACCTCCTGCTACGGTTCTTATAGATCGGTTTGATTTTGGCCGTATATTCCATTGATTATATCATAATTTTTTCGATGTAAAGTTTAATTTTTCATTACATTCCTTCCAAATCCCCTTCCCCGCCCTGATGGGAATCAAACGCTCTTCCGGCTGAAGATGATATCCTGATTCACATCCCATGTAGCTTATCTTCTCCTAATGATTGTATACCTGGTCAAATCTTATCTCCTGAAGCTTTCCAGTTTTCTCATTCGGAACAAAATCAGCCATATAAAAGAAATTATCCTCCCTTACTTCAAAAATTTTACCCCAATCTTCTTCTGGAAGTTCTTCCCCGTCAATTAAAATGGGAATTCCCTGCTTCCTATACCTTTTCAGTCCTCTCAGATACTGTTCTTTTTGTGTGCTTTCGTTTCTTTTACCAACGGTTTTTTCACTCATTTTAGCCCTCTCCTGCCTCTCTCCCCTATTTAATATAATTGCTTATAAAAATCTATGATCTCACTGGTGATTATAAATGGGTCTACGGATAAAGGAATTCGTCTAACCGGAAACCGAAGCTTCTTTTCCATATTTTTTCTGGCTTCCTCACTCCCAAATGACAGCAAGCTTTCCCAGCTCTTTTCAGCTTGTGTCCTATTACGTTCAAAATCCACAAACTCGCTCATCTGCCACTCACTTAGGCTTCCCACAACAAATTGTCTGTCGCATCTTAAAAACTCTTTTAAATTCCCTTCACTTACCGACCCATAATCCACAACCAAGGTCTGATATTCGGACTTTTTACACAATAACAAGGTATTTATATCAGCCGATGCGTAGCAATCGGTTTCAAGTACCCGAAAAAATCCATTCTTACCATTGTCTTTGCTGCATACACGTTTCATGGAATTTAAGTCTCCATGGCGGTTCCATTCTAAAACAGCACAGGTTTTTCGTTCCACACCACTTAAATATCCAGCTAACATAAACGCAAAGTGGGTGACCCCTACGCTCCTTCCCGCTCCTATGATTCCGATGGTCACCTGTTCTTCTTGCTTCTTTTTGGAACGAAACAGCTTCCACCGGTGTTTGAATCGCTCCTTCATGACTCTTTTTTCCTTTCAAAGATCTGTCTGATCCTACCCTTAATGGTTTTAGGCTTTAACGTCTGATCCTTTAATAATTCTTCTAGGAGTACCTTATAAAAAGACTGCACCTCGGTACCCGGAGAAAAAGGATCCTTAAAATACGGTGCTCGAAAAAATAGAGAAGAAGAAAATTCTCTAGGAAGCCTAAGCTCTTTTCCCAAATGGTTAAACACTACTACATGGGTAATCTTGTTTTTTTTCATTGAATGAATGGCATCTATGGAATTTTTTCTATTCCAGACGCTGCCATCACAAATTAAGATGATTCCATCCGGATCGGATCGGACTGCAAGTTCCATATTTTTCCCGCAGTCTAAAATCCGCAGGGAAAAGGGGGGATCTTTTAACTTGACTCCAGGTCCGTAATAAGGTTTTAATACCAGCCCTCTGTAACGCATGAGCCCGTATTGATCCCTTTTGCCTTTTGCTGCATCGAATCGTCCGGCACCTAGGCCGGTATCTTGTTTTTCTACAAATAAATTGGGAGATCCGTGATTTTTAAGAAATATAGACAGAGCGATTCCCATATGGGTGGTTCCTGCCCCTGACTTGCTCCCAATGAGAGCAATGGTAAGAGATGATGCTGTCAGACGTGTTTTTGCAGCCATTTCTGCATTTTTTAACTGGTTGAGTCGTTCTAATAACTCATTAGCCGATGAGAATCGTTCCTCTTTTTCTTCCTGTACGCACGTTCTTATTACAGCTGCCAGATCCTTGTTCATCGAGGAATCCGGTTGAAAAGGCAGTGTGGGAAATCTACCTGTATATAAATAATGAAGGATGGAACCAATAGCATATATGTCTGTCCTTTCATCCAGAATTCCATCTTTTAGATACTGTTCTGGTGCTGCACATCCAACGGTACCGTAACGATCTCCTGGCATATTTGCCTGATCAATTGATCCAGCAAGTCCAAAATCAACCAGTTTTAATTGGCACTGGCATAATAACAGGTTTTTCGGCTGTAAATCCAAATGTAAAATGGGGTTTGATCCTGCGAGATGCAGGTAACTGATAATGCTGGCTAGCTGAATTCCATAGAATATGGTCAGCTCCCGCGATAGATGACCTTGTGATTTTACAAGATCATAAAGAGATTCTCCTTCCAGATACTCTTCAATTAAATAACTATAAGATTCGTCTTCTTCTACGTCATAGACAATGGGGATTCCTGGATGGCGCAGTTCTTTTAAAACAAGAGCCTCACGCCTGAATTGTTCATAATTAAGAAAGCTTTTGGGTACCCGCTTAATCGCCCGATACTCCTCAAGCCCAAGATGAACCGACAGATATACACATCCTTCCTGACCGGTTCCTAAGATGCCGCATAGCTGATATTTGCCAAATAAAACGGTGCTTACTTCTATCGCCTCCTTATGTCTGCAAACTATCATCTCTTGTGCCTATTCTAATATACTATTAATGATTTATCAAGTATTTTTTCTACAACAACAGTATTTTTATAAAAAGGTACGATGTTAAAATTTCAACAAAACATTTGTTTTTATTAAAATAAGTATCGCAAGTCCCAAGCAATTCATAAGAATCCCTCGTTTTTGTAGCAAAACCTTAAAATTATATAAATTTTTTCACATAGTAATTGCCTTTTTGCTATAATATATAGTATAGTTAAGTTGAAGAATTGTGTAAATATTCATTACGATTTTTAGAAGAACAGGAAGTGATCCTATGAAGATAGAACGTATTAATGAAAATCAGATTCGTTGTACGCTTACCAGTTTTGATCTAAGCGTCCGAAACTTAAATCTGGGCGAGCTTGCCTACGGCAGTGAAAAAGCACGTAACCTGTTCCGCGAGATGATTCAAAAAGCCTCTAACGAAGTGGGATTCGAAGCCGAAGATATACCTCTTATGGTAGAAGCGATTCCGTTATCTAACGAAAGTGTGATGTTAGTCATCACCAAAATTGAAGACCCTGAGGAACTAGATACTAGATTTGCAAAATTTTCACCAACAACGGATGAAGATTTAGATTCCATGCCGGAAGATCTGGCAAGTGAGATATTAGAAGGTGCCGATGGACTTTTAAATTTGTTGGGAATTGATAAAAAAGAAGAAACAGACGTCGAAGAAGAAACAGAAGAAGAAACAGAAGAAGAAACAGATGCTGTAAAAGAAGAGAGCGAAAAAACAACGAAAAAACGAAAACAAAATCCCAGTGCTTCTGCAATACGAATCTATCGTTTTCAAAGCCTGGATCAGATATCAGATGCAGCAAAGACCATCGGACAGGTTTATGATGGTGAAAATACTTTATACAAAAAACCCAATTCCAGACAATATTATCTGGTTATCAAAAACACACCTGACAAGTCTCTGGACTTTAGCAGAATCTGCAATCTGCTTGCCGAATACGGGTCAAAGATTCATCAGGATTACGCGTCTGAAGCGTACTACAGGGAACATTACGAGATTTTGATTGAGGGGCACGCTCTTCAGTCCCTTTCAAAGCTTTAATCCGTTCCTTTTTTCTATTACTTCATCACAAACAAATGAGGTCCGACCCTAAAAGGGCCGAACCTTATTTTAGAATTCAATCCATTCTTTTTGAAAATAAATGGAGATCAGATCCAATGTGGCATCTGATTCCCGACACGGAATCAAAATCCAGTCATGAATCATCCCCGCACCTTTTTTGTAAATCAATTCCGTTCCAGTCAGACCTTCTGCCTTTTCTGCTAGTAGTTCGCAGTCCGGCGTCATACTGTCCTCTGTCCCAGAGAAAATCAAAATACTCCCCAAATCATTGAAGTCTCCATAGAACGGAGAGACGAGAGGGTCTTCTACATCAATCGACCCACGGTACCGGTTTCCCACTTCCCGTAATGCTTCCACAGGAAGAACGAAGTCTGTTTTTTTTGCAATTTTTATCTTTGGGTTTTTAAGGCTTAAATCAAGCCATGGGGAGACAACTGCAGTTTTAACCGGAAGGGGAAGCTCTTTTTGTCTCCTCAGTTCCTGTAAAAATGACAACGCCAGTCCTCCTCCCGAAAAATCGCCGAACAAAAACATTTCATCTGTAGGATAATCGAAAATCAACTTCCAGTAAACTTGGTTTAAGTACTGGTGTACGGTAGATGCCGTATACTCAGGAGACAGTGGACAGAGGACAATGGTTACCCGAAATCCTCCATTTTGTGCAAAGTATTCTGCGATCTGTCGATAACGGGCAGAAGGCTCTAGCGTATACGCACCTCCTGGGATCATAAGGATATGTTTATTTTGCGCATAACTTCCGTTTATAGTGACACAGCGAAATCCATCCTGATCCCAATCCTTTACCCGAACCTTTTTTGTAAAAGTCTCCTGTAAAAGGTCCTTCCCCCCCCTTTTGGGATGCTCCAATAAATGAGCCATTTTACGGTCTGTTTTTCTAATTTTAGCAACATATTTTGCCATATCTGCCTTCAGACTCATGGCGATCTACTCTCCTTCCTTATAAAATACCATTAAGAAGTTTTACAAGCTTTATTTAATTTCTTCCATTCATAGAGAACAAACTGAATCACAATCAATGCTGATGTGATATCAGCAACTGGTCCTGCATAAAGTATTCCCTCAAGGCCAAAATGCAAGGGAAGAATTAAAATCATAGGAATCAACAGCACAAGCTGGCGAAGCATGGATAAAATAGAGGCCTTTAAAGGTTGTCCGGTAGACTGGAAGTAACTGGTAGAAACCACTTGGAAACCAGCCGTAAAAATACCTAGCATAAATATTTTTAAGCATCGTACCGCAAATTGAGTGAAAAGTACATCCTCAGTTCCAAAAAGACTGATAATCGGTTCCGGAAACAACTGACATAATAACCAGCCTAAACATGCTATGGTGGTAGCTATCGCAGATGCAATCAGCCACGTTTTCCTCACTCTCTTCGGTTGATTTGCCCCCTTGTTAAATCCAAGAATGGGTTGGGACCCTATTCCAATACCGACACAGACAGACACTAAAATCATACCGATTTTGTTTACAATCCCCATGGCACTTAATGCTGCATCCCCACCAATATTGGTCTGATTCCCATAATGCACCAAGGAATTATTCATTACAATCTGTAAAATGGTTGAAGCAGCCTGTGTAATTCCGCTAGAAATCCCAAGAGGCAGTGCCAGCTTGCAGATATTTAAGTCAATGCGGAGACTCTCTTTGTTCAACCGCATACTTTTTCCTTTTTTCATGAAATAATATACCAAAACGACTGCGGATAAAATCTGAGAGGTTATAGTCGCAATGGCGGCACCCGTAACTCCCCATTTAAATACGAAAATATAGATAGGATCTAATACCGTATTTAGGCAGGCACCGATCAACATAGTATACATGGATATCGAAGGATTTCCGTCTGTTCTTGCCATGTTGCTAAGTACTACACCAAGCATGTTAAATGGAGTTCCTAGCAATAGGATAGAAGTGTACTGCGATGCGTACCCCATGGTATTAGAGGTTGCTCCAAATAACTTCAGCATGGGTTTCATAAATATAAATCCAAGAAACATCAATATAAAGCTTGCTATAAGCGTTAATATAAAGACAGTACCAAGTGTTTTCTGTGCCTCTTCTTCCTTTTCTTCTCCCAGCTTAATCGCGGCAAAAGCACTGCCTCCAGCTCCTAATAGAGTAGAAACTGCTAAAATTATAGTTACAATTGGAAACGCAATGGTAGTTGCTGCATTTCCTAAATATCCAACTCCTTGTCCAATAAAAATCTGATCCACTATATTATAGATCGAAGTTACCAGCATTGATACGATTGCCGGAAGGGCAAACTGCATGAGTAAATGCCCGATTGGTTTATAGCCCAAGGGATTTCTTCCCTGTTTTCTTATGTCTTGTTCCATAGAATGTGTTAATCCTTTCGCTTTACGTTGTATTGATAAGCGTTATTTGCCATCCGAACTAGTAACTGCATTGCTTGCTGGCGTTCTTCGCTTTCAAATCCTTCTAGTATAATTTCTGACCATTCATCCACACATTCCCTCGTGATCTCCACAACGGGTTTTGCCTTATCCGTTGCATAAATTCTTCTCACCCGTTTGTCCACTTTCCCCATTTCAGTCCTGACATACCCTTCCTCTTCCAGCTTTTTAACTGCCCTTGCGGCAGTTGCCTTGTCAAAGTGTCCAAAGGAGGCAAGATCTTGAATTTTCATCCCAGGGTTATCATAAATTCGCAGCAAAAAAAATTGTTGTCCAAAGCCTATTTGATAAGAAGATAATTGATTTACATAATACATATTATTTAGTCTTTGGAGAATCGAGATATACTTCCCGATTTCTCTATATTCCCCCACAGCTCTACCTCCCTTTCTAATGTTTTATAGAATGGTGTTACCTAGCATATCATAAAATAGTTGCATGCGCAACTATTTTATTCTTTTCTCTCTGACCAAGCTTTTTCTTCCCTTTCGCCTGCCCAATCAAGAATTTTTGTATAAAAAAATGGCAGCGATTTCATAAAAACCGCTGCCGTTACTTTATTTTGCCATAAACTTTCGATAGAACGCATCCACGAGAGCACTGATCGCATTATCCCCGGATACATTACATGCCGTGCCAAAACTATCCTGGGCAATGTACATGGCCTGTAATAAGCTTGCGATATCACCCACCGCCGGAATTCCAACAATAGGGAAAAACGGTGTTGCTGTAAATATAGAGCCGCCCGGTGCTCCTGGAGAAGCCACTAGTGCAACCCCAAGAACACTGATGAATGGAAATAGAGTCAAAAACTCATGAGGCATTCCATAAATCAGCAATGTGGCAGTTACACAGCAGGTGATCGTAATCATAGAACCTGCCATATGAATGTTCGCACAAAGAGGAATGGCAAAATTTCGAATCTCTTCGGAAATTCCATTGTTTTTTGCACAATTTATGTTAACTGGTATGGTTGCCGCCGATGACTGTGTCCCGATCGCTGTTAAATAACCTGGAATCTGATTTTTCATCATAACAAACGGATTCCGTTTTGTTACCAGCCCTGCAATGGTAAAAGCCACAAGTAAATAGAGCATGTGGAGAAGGAGAACAATAAGAAAAACCTTCCAAAGCACAGACATAATGGCAAAGGTTGTTCCCTGATATGTCATTTTAGCAAACGTTCCGCAGATATACAGCGGCAGCAGAGGAATGATCACCCTCGCTAGTATTTTGGTAATAATGACAGAAAACTCATTCATCCCGTTGTAAAGGGCATGTCCAATTTCTTTTCCTTTCATCGAACTGATGGAAACGCCCAGAACAAACGCCAGCACAACGGCTGAAGTAGTCTCAAGAAGTGGAGGAATCGCCAGAGAGAAGTATCCGCCAATCTCACGTTCTCCGGCAGAAGCCACCTTTTGAATTACCTCTTGATTCACAAAGGTTGGAAACAATGTACTGGCAGCCACATAAGCCGCACTTCCTGCAAGAAGTGTAGACGCATAAGATATCCCTGCTGTCAGTAACAATAACTTTCCCGCCCCCTGAGACAAATCTGCAATCCCCATGGTAACGAAAGCAACCACCATAAGGGGTATGATAAACATAAGGAATTGTTTAAAAAAATCCGATGCTGTAATTAAAATTGATGTGACCCAGGATGGGCAGTACAATCCCACTATAATTCCCAGAATGATTGCAAGAATCAGTTTTGGAACCAGCCCAAGTTTCTTTCTCTTTTTTTCCATTTCATATTTCCTCCCCAAGTGTTAATATAATTAACACTATGGTACCATATTCCCCATAAAAATGCAGTATTTTTCTAACATTAAAAAGTCCGAACCACCAGTGTCCGGACTTTTTAATCGTTTTCTTTCTTTATTAATCCTGTTCTGCCTTTTTAATCTGTATTAGAAGGGAGGCAAAATCTCCATTTAATAGGTTTCTGTCTATGGGAATCCCCGCATACATCAGCTCACTTCCATAATAGGTTCCCGTATTCTCTTCTATGGTCACCCGATAAAACAGAGTTTCGTTTAATCCCTTCAGCTTCAGTCTCAAACTCCCAGCATTCGCGGAATTTAAGATCTGATAATAAGCAACAATTGCTTCCTCTTTGTCCGGAGATACCACCATCCAAGAGGTATCATTTCCTTCAAATGGACTTTTTAAACGATGGAATATACCCTGGTGCAAAAGGCTTCGATTCTCTTTAAACCATGCAATCTGCTTCTTCACCAATTTCATTTCTTCCTCACTTAATTGGTTTAAATCAAGTTCATATCCAAATGCGCCGAATACAGCCGTATTGCCTCTGGTCTTAAGAGGGGTGATACGATGTACCTGATGGTTGGGAACCGCAGAGATATGGGCACCCATACTGGATATGGGATAAACCAAACTGGTTCCATACTGGATCTTTAACCGGTCCAATGCATCTGTATTGTCACTGCACCAGCCTTGAGGAGCGTAATACAACAGACCAGGATCAAACCTTGCGCCTCCACTGGCACAGGATTCAAACAAGATCTTTGGAAACTCTTTCAATAACCGGCTATATAAATCATAGACTCCTAATATATATTTATGCATTACCATTCCCTGTCTGTCTGGGGAGGTTCCTTTGGAATAGCATTCGGTTAGGTAACGGTTCATATCCCACTTAATATAAGAGATCTTTGCATTACCAATTATTTCTTTTAACATGCAATAAACGGAATCCACGACTTCTTTTCTAGAAAAATCCAGTACATGCTGCTGTCGGCTTGGTGTCTCATACCGATGGGGTACGGATAGAATCCAATCGGGATGCGCCTCATACAAACGGCTGTTTTTATTCACCATCTCCGGTTCGATCCATAGTCCAAATTTTAATCCCATGGCTTCGATTTTCTCAGACAATCCACCAATCCCATTTGGAAGTTTATCTCGATTTACAAACCAGTCTCCCAAGCTTCTATCATCATTGTTACGCTCTCCAAACCAGCCATCATCCAATACAAACAGTTCCACCCCTGCATCTTTTGCCTTTCTGGCAATGGTTAGTATCTTTTCTTCATTAAAATCCATATAGGTGGCTTCCCAGTTATTTAAAAGAACGGGCCTTTCCCTATCCCTCCAATACCCTCTGGCAAGGCGGGTTTTATAGAGGCGGTGATAGATCTGACTCATCCCAGTCAATCCATCTTCGGTGTATACCATTACCACTTCCGGTGTCTGAAATGATTCCCCGCTTTTTAATGGCCATTCAAACGTGTCCGGATGAATCCCAAGCAATACCCGAGTGGTATCATGGGAACAAACCTCCGCCTGAGCCAGAAAACTTCCACTGTAAACCAAACTAAACCCATACACTCTTCCATGTTCTTCTGTGGTGTCAAACGATGCAAGAGCCAAAAATGGATTATGTTCTGCACTGCTGATCCCTCTCATACTATAAATGGATTGAATTCCTTGTTCTAGCGGTCTTTTTTTGATCATCCGCTCTCTAGACCAGGCTCCAGAAAGATGAATCATATTATAATCCTTATCTGGCAGATCAATGGATGCGCTCATCCCATTGGTAAGAACAATCTCTTCCGTCCCATGATGCTCAAACCGAACACTTCTTGTAAGAACCGGTGCCTCTTCCATTATCGTATAAAGAAGAAACAGATCTGTATCTAGAACTTCATCGTGAAGCTTAATTTCAAGTGTAGACGCTTCCGAATCCGCTTCCACATATGTCGCCGGTAAAGGCTCAAGCGATGGTTTTCCTTTGGCAATGCGATGAGATACATAAGTATAATTAGTGATCCGGCTTCCATTCTCCTGCTTAATCTCATAAGCTCCATACCGGTAATCTCCTGTTCCATATAAAGGATATTCCTGTCTGGTATATTGAAGACACAGAGGCGCAGGAGTAGAGCAGCTTAATGCCGCATGAGGCCTTACCCCTGTCTCATATAAATAGGAATAAGAATCCCGGTCTGCAATCCGTTTTCCATAATACAGGTTTCCCATTTGTCCATTTGCCATTATCTGCATGATATAGCTGACGGACTCATTATACAGATGAAATTCTTTTGATTGTTGATGATAAATGATTGGCATGTTGAATCTCCTTTTATAATTTTCCTCCGGATGTAGCAATTCCTTCCATAAAGTGTCTCTGGAAAATCAGATAGATGATAACCATAGGGACACAAGCTAATAACGAAGCCGCCATTAACTCTGGATAGTTTACTACAAACTGTCCCTGAAGCTTTGCAAGTGCCGCCGAAAGGGGCATGGTGCTTTGCTCTGTATTGACAACCAGGGGCCACATTAAATCTTTAAAAGCAAACAAAGCAGTAAAGATTCCAAGTGCAACCATAGAGGATTTTGTAAGTGGGGCCATGATGTATAAAAATGTCTGACCAATATTGCAGCCATCCAGTCTTGCCGCATCTTCTAAAGAGGACGGAAGAGCCAGATATGCCTGCCGAAGCAGAAACGTTCCAAAAGCTGTAACCAGCCCAGGAAATAATAATCCAAAGGATGTGTTTAAAAATCCCAGCTTGCTCACCATTAAATATTGAGGTATGATAAAAATCTGGACCGGAACCATCATCTGGAACAAAACCAGAGAAAATGCCAGATTCTTACCTCTAAAATGCAACCGCCCAAACGCATACCCGGCCATAGTTGCTGTAAGAACTGCACAAATTACCCGTTCAAAAATCAAGACGATTGTGTTGAAATAGAGTTTAAGAAAATTCATCTTACTCATAACTTCAGCAAAGGCATCTAACCTCCATACGGATGGAAATATAATAAACGGATTCATCTGGGTTGCCTCTGATGTACTCTTAAACGAGGTTAGAATCATCCAGAAAAACGGTACCAGCATAAGGACGGATCCGAGGATTAAGCATACATATATCAGAGAATATTTTTCTTTTCTATTCTTTTTTTCGTTCCCTCTCATTCTCCCTCTCCTTTAACTATAATTAACCCAGCGCTTCTGACAAACCAGCTGAATGACTGTAATCAATAAAATTACCAAAAGCAGCAGCATAACAATTGCAGATCCGTATCCTTTGTTCCCCTCTACAAATGAGTACTTATAAAAAAGATACACTAAGGACTGAGTTTTCGCAAGTGCCGGATTGCTTTTATCCATCATCATATAGATGCTGTCAAATATTTGCATTGCACCGATGATTCTTGTGACTGTAACAAAGAACATCGTTGGTGAAATAAGAGGCAGGGTTATATGGAAAAAGCGCTTCACTCCTCCAGCACCATCAATCTGCGCTGCTTCATAATAATCTCTGGGGATTTCTTGAAGTCCTGCTAAAAACAACACCATATTATAGCCAATAACAGACCAGATTCCCACCGCAGCCACCGAAATATAGGCAATATTCGGGTTGGATATCCAGTTTATAGGTGCCGCCCCCAGTCTGGATAGAATGTGGTTAAATAGTCCGAATTCCGAATTATAAAGCCATCTCCACACCATGGCAACGGCTGCAGGAGCTGCTACCATAGGGAGAAAGTATATCGTTCTCCATATGGATTTTCCTTTGATGTTCTCATTTAAAAAAACCGCCAATACCAGTGCGATGGCGATAGAAAAAGGAACTTCAATCAACGCATATTTACACGTGTTTATGAGAGACTGCCACACAGCTGGATCCCCGAACAATTTTCGATAATTATCCAATCCAATAAATACATTCCCTTTTCCAAAAGCTCCTGTCTTAAAAAAACTTTGGTATACGGTCTGAAAAATAGGAATGATATTTAACAGAACCAGACCTGTAATCGTCGGCAATAAAAAAAGCCATCCCCAGAGAAATTCACTTTTCGACCACTGATTGTTCCTTTTCTCCGTATTCATTAAGTCCCTCCATATTCCTTAAAAAGGGAGGCCAGATTAAGTGCCTCCCAACCTTTTATTCTTCTTGAAGCATGGCATTCATCTCCTGATCAATCTCCTGGCAAACTTCTTTTACTGGTTTGGTTCCATTCCACGCATCAATCAGCTTTTCGTGTATCATGTTGGTCCAGGCTACGGTAGACTTTGAATAGGGACGAATCACCAAATCATCCATCATATCCAGATAAGCCTGTAAATTAAAATCTGGGTATGCTTTAATCCAGTTTTCCGTGGTTCCTTCATATGCAGAGATTACAATTCCAAGATCAGACTGCTTTTTTTGTACCTCTTTTGATCCCATATATTCGATTAATTTCCATGCTTCTTCTGGCATGTCTGTATTTGCAGAGGCCGCCCAGCCAAGTCCATTATAGATGGAAGCTCTTCTTCCTGACTTTGCATCCTTTGGAAGTACGGCAAGATCACAATTGGCTTTTACATAATCATTGTTACAAAGTTCAGATAGAGTCCAAGATCCCTGTGTAATCATCCCAACCTTACCTGCCTCAAAAAGTGCTTCTTCCGAGTTTTCTGCAACCACTTCATACGGCGGTGCGTATCCTTCTTTCATTAGATCTGTCAAAAATGTCAATCCTTTTATGGTTCCTTCCTGACTAAATCCAGAGGACTTTTTGTCCTCACTAATCACATATCCCCCCATATCATAGACAATGTTGCACCAGCCTGCCTGATCATTGGTCGGTTTCTGAGCGAAACCATACTGGCTTCCATCGGGCTTTGTGAGTTTCTTGGCTGCTTCTGCAAAATCATCCCAAGTCCAGTCTTTGTCTGGATAGGAAATTCCGGCTTCATCAAACATCGTCTTGTTATACCAAAGAGCAATGGTATCAATGTCCTTTGGCACGGCATACTGTTTGGTCCCCTGCCAGTTGTAAATATTCACAATATCTTTTGGGAATTTATCCATGTCAAGCTTATCGCTTGCCTTAATCCGGTCCGTTAAATCCATTAACATCTCATATTCTGAATATCTGGCAATCTCGTTGGAATGCATCCAAAATACATCTGGAAGTGACCCCCCTGTTGCTCCCGCTTCCAGCATGGTCCAGTATTGCTCCCAAGGTGTTACCTCAATCTGAGTCTGAATCCCCGTTTCTTTCGTAAAATCTTCCATAATCTTAGTAAGACCCGGTTCCTGGTTCTTATCCCAGATCGCAACCGTAAGCGTTTTTGATGATCCTCCATTCACTTCTGACTGTTCCTGACTTTGACTGGTTTCTAGGTTTGCTGTTGTTGAATCTGCGCCCGCCTGTTTGCCCTGGCACCCCATAACTGCAATTGAAACGACTGCTGCTATGACTGCGGTTAATCCCCATTTACGCTTCATAATTTCCTCCCCTTTCATGAGACACGTTTCATAAACAACTTTTTTTTCATTTTAATTTTTGTATCTTTTGTTGTTTTTCGTACCAATTATATAACTTTTTTTATGTAATTTACATAGTTTAATGTGATTCTTATATAGACTTTTGTTGTATTTATTGCCAATAAAGCAAGATACCCATACTTGGATCATTTTGAAAAATATAATTTGCAAGGTATGATCATTTCCTGTATAATAGAATGAAATAAGCTTCCAGAAGAAACGATCCGATTCTCGTTCATTCGGCAAATAGAAGGGGGCATTTTTTTGAGCGAAAAACAGACAACCTATAAAAATGTAGCCGGGTTCCGTTGCTTGAGAAATATCCGGCGCCAAACCAATGATTTATATTTGGTTCACTGTGGCATTCAGCAGTGCCCCCCAGGATATACCTACAACCATAAAATCCCCAATGAATATCATCTCCATTTTGTATTATCAGGCAAGGGCGTATTAAAGACTGGAGGGAATCAGTATCAACTAAAGACGGATGATATCTTTCTGATCCCAAAAGATAAACCAGTAGAATATTATGCAGATGAGAAAGACCCATGGGAATATATGTGGATTACCTTTGATGGTGCCATGGCAGAAACGTATCTACGCTATGCCGAATTTTCTGATTTTACCTGTACCGGTCATTCACAGATACCAAACCGATGTTATCTTCCTATGATTCAAAAAATACTAGATACCAATCAGTTGACTTATGCCAACGAAATAAAACGAGTGGGATATTTATATGAGATCCTATCGACATTAATAGATGTGCAAAGCAGCATGAAAGACAGTAGAAAAAAACAATATGATTACTCCATTGATACCTATGTGGATTATGCCCTTCAATATATTAAGTTAAATTATCAGAGTATAAAGGTACAAGACATCGCAGATTACATCGGAATCAACCGATCTTACTTAACATCCATTTTTAAAAAGAAGCTACAGGTTTCCCCACAGGAATACCTATTAAAATACAGGTTAAGCCTTGCAGCCGAAACTCTAGCTTCTTCTATGCGATCCATCCAGGACATTGCAGCCAGTATCGGATATGACAATCCACTGACATTTTCAAAAATTTTCAAACAGGAATATGGGGTGAGTCCCAGACACTACAGAGAAGATAACAAATAGAAAAAACAGGAGGCAGATCCCTAAGACCTCCTCCTGTAACATATTCTATCTGTCTGCTAAGACTTCATTAATCTGGGAAACCAGAACCTCGCAATCAATTCCATGAACCTGACAAGCTTCCTCTAATGACTCTCCCTGGGACGCTGGGCAGCCAAGACAATGCATACCTGCACGCATTAACATCGGCGGAATGTTTTCATCCATCTCAAGCAGTGCACCAATTAACATCTCTTTATCAATCTGCATCTTGTATTCCTCCTTAAAAAATGTACATACTGTCTTTATAATATAATACTTTTCTTTTCAAATGGCAAGGGTTAAATCCAGATTTCCAAAAGCGCTTAAAAGAAAAATTTCTCAATAAGTACTATTGACATTGTATACAGTATTCATATATAATGTATTCATACAAAGATTGTAGGAATTATAATCTTTGATGGCATTTATTTATAATTACAACTAATATAGAACAATTTTATGGAGGTACAAGCGCATGAGACCAGAATGGAACGCATTTCACAGTGGCACTTGGGTAAAGGAAGTTAATGTTAGAGATTTTATACAGAAAAACTACAATCCATACGACGGAGATGAGAGTTTCCTTGTCGGCCCAACCAAGGAAACAGAAGAATTATGGAAACAGGTAATGGAATTAGGTAAGAAAGAACGTGAAGCAGGCGGAGTTCTGGATATGGATACCAAGATCATCTCTACCATCACCTCCCATGGTCCTGGATACTTAACCAAAGAGAAAGAGAAGATTGTAGGTTTCCAGACCGATAAACCATTTAAACGTTCTTTACAGCCTTATGGCGGAATCCGAATGGCAGAAAAATCCTGTGCGGATAACGGATATACTCTTGATTCTGAAGTAAAAGAATTTTTCTCCATACACAGAAAAACACATAATGCAGGTGTTTTTGATGCTTATACTCCAGAAATGCGTGACTGCCGTTCCAATCATATTATAACCGGTCTTCCAGATGCTTATGGACGTGGTAGAATCATTGGGGATTACCGTCGTGTCGCTTTATACGGAATCGACCGTCTGATTGAGGATAAGCAAGAGCAAAAGACAACCACCCGTACCACTATGTACTCAGACATCATTCGAGAAAGAGAAGAACTGTCCGAACAGATTCGTGCATTAAAAGAGTTAAAGAAATTAGGAGACATCTACGGATTTGATCTTTCCAAACCAGCTGCTGATGTAAAAGAAGCCATACAGTGGACTTATCTTTCCTATCTGGCAGCAGTGAAGGAACAAAATGGTGCTGCTATGTCTTTAGGACGGACTTCTACATTTATCGATATCTATGCACAGAGAGATTTAGAGAATGGAACCTATACCGAAGAAGAGGTTCAGGAATTTGTGGATCACTTCGTTATGAAGCTTCGTTTGGTTAAATTTGCACGTACTCCAGAATACAACGAGCTTTTCTCTGGAGATCCTACTTGGGTAACGGAATCCATCGGTGGTGTCGGAATCGACGGACGTCATCTGGTAACGAAGATGTCCTACCGTTATCTGCATACACTTAAAAACTTAGGAACTGCACCAGAACCAAACTTAACCGTACTCTGGTCGAAAAACCTGCCGGAAAACTTCAAGCGTTTCTGTGCAAAGACCTCCATTGAGTCTTCCTCTGTTCAATATGAGAACGATGATCTAATGCGGGTTACTCACGGAGATGATTATGCCATCGCCTGCTGCGTGTCTTCCATGCGTGTGGGAAAAGAGATGCAATTTTTCGGAGCTCGTGCCAACTTAGCAAAATGCCTCTTATATGCCATCAACGGTGGTGTGGATGAGGTTACCAAGCAGCAGGTTGGACCTAAGTACCGTCCCCTCACTTCTGAGTATTTAAACTATGATGAAGTTATGGATGCCTATAAGGATATGATGGAATGGCTTGCTAATGTCTATGTAAATGCTTTAAACATCATTCATTACATGCATGATAAATACAGTTATGAGCGCATACAGATGGCTCTTCATGATAAAAAAGTAACCCGTTGGTTTGCAACCGGTATCGCTGGACTTTCTGTTGTGGCTGATTCTTTATCTGCCATCAAATATGCGAAGGTCAAAGCAATCCGTGATGAAGATGGTGTTGTCGTTGATTATGAGATAGAGGGAGATTTCCCCAAATACGGAAACAACGATGACCGGGTGGATGAGATTGCGAACAATTTGGTTCATACTTTCATGAACTACGTGAAGGCAAACCACACCTACCGTGGAGGAATTCCTACCACTTCTATCTTGACAATTACATCTAATGTCGTATATGGTAAGAACACAGGAGCTACTCCTGATGGAAGGAAAAAGGGAGAGGCTTTTGCACCAGGTGCGAATCCAATGCACCGCAGAGATACAAACGGAGCTGTCTCTTCTCTGGCATCCGTTGCCAAACTTCCATTTAAGGATGCACAGGATGGAATTTCGAATACCTTCTCCATCGTTCCTGGAGCTCTTGGAAAAGAAGATCAGATCTTTGCCGGTGATTTAGAGGTAGACTTAGAAACAGCTCTTAGGGATGACCAGAAGTAAGGAGTGAGTGCTATGACAGATCCCAATGAAAAACAAATCAATGATATCGTCTCGATGCTTGACTCTTTTATGTCGGATAACGGCGGACACATGAACATTCAGGTGTCCGATGACGGTACCATTAATGCCCAACAGACTATGGAAAAAAAAGTAACGGTAACAAGTTCCTCAGACTGTGCAGATGGCAACGTCGCCTGCCGCGTTCCTACCCTTTTTAAGGGTATGGATCGGGATGAAGAGGAACTGTAACTGAAAGAAGCTTTCGAACGCTTTATACCAATAAGGAGGAAATAACAATGGCAAATATCAGTACAGCTCAAATTAACAATTTAGTGAATTTATTGGATGGCTATGTAGAAGAAGGCGGCCATCACTTAAACGTAAACGTATTCACCCGTGACACATTATTAGATGCACAAAATCATCCGGAGAATTATCCACAGCTTACGATTCGGGTATCCGGTTATGCCGTGAATTTTATTAAACTATCCAAGGAACAGCAGGACGAAGTAATCTCCCGTACGTTCCACAGCAATATATAATAACAAAAAAGAAGGCGATTTTCATGACAGGACGTATCCATTCCATTGAAAGTTTTGGCACCGTAGATGGCCCAGGTGTCCGTATGGTAGTGTTTTTCCAGGGCTGTCCCATGCGTTGCCAGTATTGCCATAACCCAGATACCTGGGAGACGGCTGGCGGCATGGAGATGACCGTTGATGAAATCTTAAATAAATATGAGTCGTCCCGGAATTTTTACCGGGGCGGCGGGATTACTGCTACAGGGGGAGAACCACTGCTACAGCTCTCATTTTTAACGGAACTATTTGAAGCTGCCAGAAAAAAAGGAATTCATACCTGTCTTGATACCTCAGGCGTGACCTTTCGCCGAAACAATCCGGAATACCGAAAACAAATTGACCGGCTTCTTGTGTCAACCAGTCTTGTGATGCTTGATATCAAACAAATTGATGCCTTAAAGCACAAGCCGCTTACCGGTCATACCAATACAGATATTCTTGATTTTGCCAAATATCTAAGCGAACAGGAAATTCCTGTGTGGATCCGTCACGTAGTGGTTCCTCACATTACAGATGATGAGAAAGATCTATACCGTCTGGGACGGTTTATCGGTAGTTTGAGCAATGTAAAAGCGTTAGACGTATTGCCCTATCATGATATGGGAACGGTCAAATACGAAAGTCTTGGTCTCGATTATCCGCTAAAAGGCGTACCTCCCATGTCAAAAGAAGATGCGATTGCTGCGAAAAAAATAATATTAAGAGGGATCTTAGATGTTCGTGCCGAGGCACAATCTGAAATTGCTCCTAAAATTAAACATTAAATGCACCATTTTCTACTTGAATAATTTTTATTAATAGTATAGAATATAGGAAAATGTATAGAATATAAGGAGGTAATTTATCATGGCACGTGTTATAAGTGACGCTTGTGTGTCTTGTGGTTCATGCGAAGGCGAATGCCCAGTTAGCGCAATCAGCCAGGGTGATTCTCAATATGTTATTGACGCTGATACCTGCATCGATTGTGCAGCATGTGAAGGCGTATGCCCAACAGGAGCAATTTCAGAAGCATAATTCTTTTCATACATAAATGCCTCTTCCGCAAGGAAGGGGCATTTTGTGATATTCTTTTCTATATAATGAGTTATATAGAAAAGAGAAAGGACTCCTTCGATGTGAGAAAACCACTAATTGGTTTAACACCATCTCACGATACGGATAATGACGATATCAAAATGCGTCCCACTTACTTACGAGCCTTAAAAGCAGCCGGAGCCTTACCCGTTGTGATGCCCTTAGATGCCTCTGAGGAGGATTTGGAACAGCTTGCCAAGGAACTAGATGGGTTTCTCTTTACTGGAGGGCCTGACGTTCACCCCTTTGCCTTTGGAGAAGAAACCCACCCTGATTGCGGCAATGTATCAGCATCTAGAGATCAGATGGAGATGGCACTGCTTCCTCATGTGATGAAACAGAACAAACCCATACTAGGGATCTGCCGGGGGATCCAGGTTTTAAATATCGCTCTAGGTGGAACGATCTGGCAGGATATCCCTTCTATGACGGATCAGATTGTTCCCATCGCTCATGCCCAGCCATTTTCCTATCATCTTCCCTGTCATACTGTTTCTCTAGAAGATGAAAGTCAATTAAAGGAAATTGTGAAAATGCGTACACTGAGAGTCAACAGCATGCACCATCAAGCCGTAAGAAACTTAGCTCCTGGTCTCATTGCTTCGGCGTATTCTTTGGATCATTTGATTGAAGCATTGGAGATGCCCGGTTACCCTTTTTTCCTTGGGGTTCAATGGCATCCGGAATATCTTTGGGAAAAGAATGAAGAGGCATTCCGATTGTTTCAGAAATTTGTGAAAGCTTGCTGAGAATTGACTGAGAGATAAAAATCCGCAGTTTACACTTTCAGTGGCAGCTGCGGATCTTACCCTGAGCATTCTGTGCTCATTTATCTGAAAGTAGTGTGATTTTATAGCTTTTTTCCATTTCGTCCGAATTTCTTTTTACGATTAAAGAATGGAATCTTTGAAGCCGCTGCTTCTGCTCGTCCTCTATTATCTTTTTGATAGGTTCGCATAAGCTCGTCCAACTGTTTGTAGCGTTCTTCTTCTTTTTCCTCCTTTAAGTTCATCAAATACTGCATTTCCTTGATGACCTTTTCGTTCACCAGACCGCTGACATCTTGGCTTAATTGTTCATTATTTAACTCTAGAGCTCGTCCAATGATATGGTTCATGATCTCCTGGAACTGATCCATCTTGTCTTGAGCTATGGGAACTTGCTCCGTATTATGTACTTCCAGGCTTGTCTCACTTTCAGCTGCAGATCGCGCTCCGTCTTTTAACTCTTGCGTTACCTCATCTTCTAACAATTCATCAGGTTCCACTGGATTACTACCGTCCCCAATGACTTTATCCAGCGCTGTCTTAATGGCTTTTAACTGATATCCCTTTTCTTTTAATTCTTTGATCTGTCTGAATAAACGGATGTGTGCTTCGGTGTAATACCGGTGTCCCATTTCGTTCCTGGGAATATTTAATTCCAACTCGTCTTCCCAGTATCTAAGGACATGGGATTCTACATCGACTTTCTTCGATGCATCCGATATTAAGTAATGTATCTCAGCCATAGCTATATCCTCTCCTTTGGTTCGTTTAGTTTTCATACCCTTACTATTTATATCTTATGCGAAACTCATACAAATTATGAATGAGTTTTGGATTTTTTTTAAGGGATTTACAATTATTTTGAGGGGAACTTCCTATCAAAGGAGATTTGGCTTAAGATTAAAAACAAGTCTAATGGGCACACTGTAATAGGATTTCATTTTTAAGCGATAAATTCATTTCATATACGCAAGGATAAAATTCCCCAGAAAGTTAAAGTCTTGTATCTTTCCTTTCTCGTCAAAAGAAAACCAAATATCAAGTTTCAAGAAAGATATCAGTAAACGAGAAAACATGGATTATGACAGAGAGGCAGACACCTAAGAGAATCTTATCTGACATTTTACTTACATAGGAAGGTGGCACTCTATCACTTTATTTTAGTGATTTTGCGACACTCCCTTCCTATTATTTTCTTTTTATAATTTTATATAAATTATAAATCACTTGCACAATTAACGTTAATATAACAAAAATTAAAAGTATATTACTAGTATTACTATAATACATAATACTAAAATAAATAGCAAAAATCAAAAATACAATACAAAATATTATTCGTAAAATATTATTCATACATAAAATAGTCCTTTCAAGGATTTAATATATTAACAAAGTATCACAATTAAAATAAAATTGCAATATTTATTTAGATATGATATACTAATACTTTGATGTTAGTACATTGCAGGATGGTCAATTAAGTGAAAATGAAATTGGTTCACAAAAATACAGTGGAATCGCATCTGCATTAACACCACTTCTTGAATGGTCAGAAATACCTAAAAATTCAGTTTATGATGCAGTATTGAGAGGTGTAATGAATGCAGGAGCAAGCAGAGCTGTTGCAACAAATATTGTAGAAGCAATAAAATTAGCATGGGAATGGTTGGTATTTTAACTATGAAAAATATAGAAGATATTGAAAATCAAATACGTTTGATTCGGGAGGCATTAGGAGAGATAACAGAATATTTGGGTTCTACATTGCGCAATCCTATTTCTGTAAGTCAACGTTGTATTGATTTTGGGTTTTCTTTTGACGAGAAAGCAAAGATGCAAGCTGCATTTTGTCTTCTTTCTGATAGGCTTGAAGAGGAAAATAAAAAATTATCAATTGAAGATTGCAGAAAAATTATTGAAGAAACTCATCCATCACAATTAGGAAGACCATATTCTGATGATTTGATTGTGGGATTTGTAAAAGGATATGCTAGAATGATTCCTGACTTAGAATTACTTTCTAAAGATTTATAAATTTTAAAAAAGGCTATGTAACAATAAAGATATTTTTATTGTTACATAGCCTTTTTTTAGATTATACTGGGCACGGGGTAAAAACCCCATGTTTTTAAGTCAATTAATTCTATCGATTGACTACCCTCGGAGAGCGTGAATGGTAATCTCTGAAAAAGATGGAATCTTAGCACCGGAACCAAACAAAAAACAGTCTTACCGCCCTAAAGTACAGTACCAGTCTGCCCAAGTAAGATCAAGAACAAAATGAGTGCAAGCACTCTTCTTCCTGAAGCGCTCTTCCCATCATTATGCAGCCAATATATGGCTGCATAATGATGGGGGGCATTCGCCCCATAGAAAAAGAGGTGCCTTGGTACAGAAAAGCAAATGGATTTGCTTTTCTGTACCAAGGCACCTCTTTTTCTATCCTGCTCATTGCTTTGCCATGTTTGCGAACTTGGTGTATTCTGGTCTCCAAACCAGATTCACGGTTCCAATGGGACCGTTTCTTTGTTTGGCTATAATGAGTTCTGCAATATTAGGCATATCGGTATCTTTGTTATAATAATCGTCACGGTATAGGAACATAACAACATCGGCATCCTGCTCAATGGCCCCGGATTCTCGAAGATCTGAGAGCATAGGACGATGATCTTGACGAGTCTCGCAAGCACGGCTTAACTGTGACAGAGCGATGACAGGAGCGCTTAACTCTCTGGCTAATGCCTTTAAGGAACGAGAGATCTCAGAGATCTCCTGCTGTCTGTTTTCTCCACCTTTTCCGCTTCCGCTCATCAACTGTAGGTAATCAATGATTACGACACTCAGACCAAATTCCAGCTTCATCTTACGGCATTTGGAACGCAATTCCATCAGCGAGATGCCTGGTGTGTCGTCTATAATCAGTTTGGAATTTCCGATGATCCCAATTCCTTCTACTACGGCATCCCAATCCGTGTCGGATAAGGTTCCAGTTCTAAGCTTTTGGGAATCCACATTAGATTCCATCGCAAGCATACGATTAACCAGCTGCTCTTTTGACATCTCAAGGCTGAATACCATAGCGGGAAGGCCTTTTTTCACTGCTATATGATCCACCAGATTCAGTACAAATGCCGTCTTTCCCATGGATGGTCGGGCGGCGATTAAGATAAAATCAGATGGTTGGAGTCCGGATGTCTTATAATCCAAATCAATAAACCCAGTAGGAAGTCCCGTTACTGTTCCCTGGTTTTTCGATGCTTCTTCAATTTTTTCCAACACATTCATCGCAACCTGACGAATCGGGACAAAATTTCCCGAATTCCGGTTCTGCAATAGGTCGAATATGGTTTTTTCCGTGGACGCAAGTATCGTCTCAAGAGGTTCTTTCCCAGCATAGCAGGTATTGGCAATGTCTTCATTGGCCTTAATCAGGCGTCGCAATACCGCTTTATCCCTCACAATTTGGGCATAAGATTTTACATTGGCAGAGGTTGGAACCGTTGTGATAATATCTCTTACAAATTCCAAACTCGAAACCTCAGGAGGAACATCTTTTTCCTTCAGACGGTTTTGTAACGTCACCAAATCCACTGGAAGATTCTCATTAAAAAGCTCCACCATGGCTTCAAACATGATGCCATACTGGTGCTGGTAAAAATCTCCTGCCGTAACGATTTCAGATGCAGCGATGATGGCATCCCGGTCCATCAGCATGGAACCGATGACGGACTGCTCTGCCTCAATACTGTGAGGGAGTACCCGTTTGATCAGGGCATCATCCATATCTGTGCCTCCTAGCTTTCTGTTACCTTAACTGTTAATTTAGCGGTT
The DNA here is from genome assembly GCF_003833015.1 of Clostridium sp. E02. Taxonomy (GTDB): domain Bacteria; phylum Bacillota; class Clostridia; order Lachnospirales; family Lachnospiraceae; genus Lacrimispora. The sequence goes on along the minus strand of NZ_RJLQ01000028.1, from coordinate 4,599 downwards.
ACTTCTTTATGAAGTTTAATGGACACTTCGTGAGAACCAAACGTCTTAAGCGGCTCTGGAAGAACCAGTTTCTTTTTATCAATCTCATATCCGAGCTGGCTTTTTATAGCCCCTGAAATTTCTTTACTGGATACGGAACCAAATGCCCTTCCGCCCTCTCCTGCTTTGATTGAAAGAGTAATAGACCCCTTCGAAATCTTATCTGCCAGTTCTTTGGCATCAGCAAGATGTTCGGCTGCGATTTTGGATTCATTGGCCTTTTGTAGTCTTAAATCATTTAAATTCTTGGATGTTGCTTCCATTCCTAGATTTTTGGGAAGAATAAAGTTTCTTGCATAACCATCGTTTACTTTCACGACCTGTCCCTTTTTTCCCAGTGCTTTTACGTCTTCTAATAATATAACTTCCATTATGATACGTCTCCCTTCTCTATCATGTCTTTGATCACCGCTTTTAAACGGATTTTGGCTTCTTCTATGTTGGCATCGGCTATCTGCGCCCCTGCAATGGTGCGATGACCTCCGCCACCTAATTTCTCCATCATGACCTGAACATTCACTTCGTCAATGGAACGGGCACTTAAATATACAGTTCCATTGTATTCTGTTAATACAATCGAGGCTTTCATTCCTGCGATGTCCAAAAGTTCATTCGCAGCCTGAGCCCCCACTACAGTAGGACTTTCCACTCCTTCGGCTGGGCATACACTAATGGCAAAACACTCCTCAAATATTTCTGCTTCCCTGACCGCTTCTGCCTTCGCTTTGTAATCACTAATTTTTTCACGGAACAGTTTTCTCACACGGACCACGTCTGCTCCATTCCTTCTTAAAAATGCGGCAGCTTCAAAGGTTCTAACCCCCGTTTGATTGGTGAAATTCTGTGTGTCGATTACAATTCCAGCATACAAAGCATCTGCTTCTGCAGATTTAATCTTAATTCCATCAGCAATATACTGAAGAACTTCTGCAACCATCTCACAAGCAGAAGACGCATACGGTTCCACATAAGACAAAACTGCATGTTCAATAATCTCGCTGCTCTGTCTGTGATGATCAAGTACCACAATCGTCTTAACTAGTTTAAGAAGTTCCGGTGCATCGGTAATGCTTGGCCGATTCACATCAACAACAACCAGAATTGTATTGGCATCTACAAGCTCTGCCGCTTTTGAACCTGTTAAAAACAGATCTTCCGGGTAATCCTGATTGTCTACAAAACGATCCATCATCGGACGCACAGACGACGTTACTTCATTGATTACAATGTGCGCTTTCTTATCCAGTGCCGTGGCAATTCGGTAAATGCCCACTGCCGCACCAAAGGAATCAATATCGGTCAGGCGGTGTCCCATAATCAGAAGACGATCTTTGGTATCCATCAGTTCTCTTAAGGCATGTGCCTTGACTCTCGCCTTAACCCGGGTGGTTTTTTCCACCTGTTGGGCTTTTCCACCAAAGTATTGAATCCTTTGTCCATCTTTAACGACAGCTTGGTCTCCGCCTCTTCCCAGTGCCATATCTATGGCAATTCTGGCAAACTCGTAATTCCGGTTATAACTCTCTCCATTCATACCCAGACCAATGCTTAAAGTCACCGCCATCTCATTGCCAATATTGACTGTTTTTACTTCTTCCAGAATAGAGAACCGATTCTCTTTCAGTTCTTCGATGTATAACTGCTTGATGGCAAAAAAGTACTTATCTTTCTCCAGCTTTTTCACAATTCCGTTCATATTAGCAATGTACTTTGTGATCTTTCGGTCGATTAAGGCCGTCAACAGGGAGCGGCGTACTTCCTCTACGCTCTCGAGTGCTTCCTCATAGTTATCCAAATAGATGAGTCCTGCTACCATCTTCTGATCGTCCACCATCTGCTTATAGGTGAGAATCTCAGTTTCATCTACCAGATAGATTGCAACAAACGTCTCTCCTACAAAATCCGCACCAATGGTTTCCGCCATCCGTGTGGAGGTTTCCTTCATCTGTAACTTTCTAAGACGAATTTGGTATTTTTTGTCATCGCGTGTCGTATGCAAAACAGATGCTTCTTCCTGAAGCTTCAGTGCCTCTTTGGTAAGTTCCGGAAATATCCCCATGATGTTTTTTTTCGATGCTTTCAGAGCTTTTTCTTCTCCAAGTACCTCGAGAAATGCCCCATTTCCCCAGAGAAGTCTCCCGCTATCGTCCACAATTCCATATGGAAGTTCCAGTTCTTTTAGGAATTTCATCTGCATCGTTGTATATTGGGCAGAGAATTCCACCATACCGCTTAACAGCCGTTTCCTTTTGTAAACATAAAGCCAGACTGCCACGCCTATATACATAAGTGTGAATAAGGCCATAATAATTCCAGCTTTTGCACTGACTGCGCCGATTGCCACATTGGCAACTAGCATGAATGCACTAAAATAAATCGGCCACTGCATATAAGTGCTCAATTGTCCCTTTACATTGAACTTCTCTTTCATATATTTCTCCTTATGGAAAAAAGGGTTCTTTTTTCACTATCTTCTTATTATAACATAGGATATAGGGTTCGTCCATTAAAATGCTTTCAATACAACCCAATATTTCCGTTTCATTTCCATAAAAATTACAATAAATAATGCAGTAAAACCGGCTGATCCGACTTTACTGCATGATAAAAGTAATTATTTAATTGCATCTTCTCCCCGTTCTCCAGTACGGATTCTGACTGCATCTTGAATATTAGAAATAAAAATCTTACCATCCCCGTATTCTCCGGTATACGCTTTCTTGATGATTGCAGAAATGGCAGGCTCTGCCTGATGATCTTCTACAAACAGTTCTATTTTTATTTTGGTGAGAAAATTATAATCCACTTCTGCACCACGGACAAACTCCGTCCAGCCCTTCTGGTTTCCGCATCCCATAACCTGCATAATACTTAATCCATTTAACTTCAGCTCTTCCATAATTTCCTTGATATCTTCCAGCTTCTCAGGCCGTATAAATGCTTCTATTTTTTTCACGTTTAAATCTCCCTTTCCTTAATCCATGCCATTAAATGCAGGATAAGCTGTTTCCCCATGCTCTGAAGTATCAAGACCTGTCATTTCAGCTCTGCCTGAAACCTTAATTTCTTTCGTTATCACCGATGCAATTCCTACCGCAATCAGAGTCCCTGCCACTGCAATTAGTATGGTGATTGCAATGGCTGAAATTTGACTAAAAAACAACTGAACTTCACCGTAAATCAACCCATTGTGTGGCAAATCTGGATTAATTTTTTGATTGGCAAAAATTCCAGTTGCGATTCCCCCCCAGATTCCTCCGATTCCGTGACAACCGAATACATCGAGAGCGTCATCATACTGAAATCTCTGTTTAACGGTGCTGATAAAGAAATAGCAGATGGGACTTACAAGCGCTCCGATTATAATGGAGGCCCAGATCGGAACGTACCCTGCTCCTGGTGTAATTGCAACCAACCCAATTACAAGCCCTGTAGAAGTTCCCACCAAGGTAGACTTCCCATTTGTTATCACTTCAATCAGAATCCATGAAAGCATAGCCGAAGCTGCCGCTGTATTGGTTGTCATAAATGCATGCGCAGCAAGCTCATTGGCTCCAAGCGCACTTCCTCCATTAAAACCAAACCACCCGAACCATAAAAGTGCAGCACCCAGAAAAACAAAGGGTACATTGTGGGGATGATAGGGGGCCTTACCTAAATTCTTACGTTTTCCAAGCAAAATACAAAGGACAAGTGCACTCACACCAGAACTGATATGTACAACATCACCTCCTGCAAAATCCACAGATCCGATTTTAAACAGCAATCCTCCGCCCCACACCATATGAGCCAGCGGATAGTAAACGATAAGTGACCACAATACCATAAAAATAACCAACGAAGAAAACTTCATTCGCTCTGCAACCGCGCCGGTTATTAACGCCGGAGCGATGACGGCAAACATCATCTGAAAGATAGCAAATATAAGTGTATTGGGGTAGGGAAACGTTGCATCCGTCAAGGTATCGAAATTCAGTCCAAACCAGTTAAGATTTCCTATCACACCACCGATGTCTCCGCTAAAGGATAGAGAAAATCCAACTAATACCCACATGATCGAACCAATCCCCATCATGATAGCTGAGGACATCATCATATTTACAACACTTTTCCTTTTTACCATGCCCCCATAAAAGAATGCCAATCCCGGGGTCATAAGCAAAACAAGAGCGGAGCTTATCAGCATCCAAGAAATATCTCCGTGATCCATAAAAAACACCTCTTCCTCTTAAGTGGCATGCGCATCCTGCCCGGATGGCTTTTGATCTCATAGGACATCGTCTCCTTGAGAAAAAAAATTAAGCCATAACCGCGTGCGTCACTGCACCCAGTTATGGCTTCTTTGCCTTAAAGTTAACTTTATAAATTACAATAGCTAGACTAATACATGATCCTCATTTTGTCAAGTTATTTATTATGCTCCATTAAGGTTTTATGATTCATTTATGATAATGTCCTAGTGTATCACAAATGATTATGTCCCAATTAGTAGTTCATATATTATAATAGAACCTCATGACTTAGAAATGAGGTGGACACAATCAGAAAGGTATTACTAAC
>NZ_RJLQ01000027.1 GCF_003833015.1 Clostridium sp. E02 | reverse complement strand
CCCATCGCAAGAGTAAGACCCCTTGAAGACGACGAGGTAGATAGGGCAGAGGTGGAAGCATGGCAACATGTGTAGCTGACTGTCACTAATAGGTCGAGGGCTTAACCAAGTTGGTTTAGGTAGAGATAATGGATGAATAGATATATAACAATGTGTGGTTTTGAGGGTATGTGTGAAAATTAAGGTTTAAATATATTAACGCAAATTCAGAGATGGATCTGCGTTTTTTTAATGGTAAGAAGTTTTTATTGTAAGAATTAAGACTAGATAAAAAGCAAGAGAATCTCACTGGTGTAGTAAGAGACCTCTTGCTTTTCATGTTTTAGAACGGTTAATCTTCATCATCAAGAATGATAACGTTAAACAACTCTTGAGTCAAATCAATTTCTAGCCCTGCTTTCTCGACGGGTGAGATCAGGCGGATGATAGGACGAAGTGCGAACCCAGGTTTATTGTCTTTTACGATTCCACTGCTTCCATCACTGAGACGAACAATAGAACCTACGGGATATGCACAAACACATTGTAAAAAAGCAGACAAAAGTTGGGGATCAAAATGAGAATTGCAACAACTGGTTAAGAAATCAAAAATCTTTCTGGGAGCCCAGGCTTTTCGATAGGGTCTGGTAGAATTTAGTGCATCATATACATCTGCAATGGCTAAAATTCTTCCGTAAAGAGGAATGTTTTCCCCAATCAGTCCAAAGGGATAACCACTCCCGTCATACTTTTCATGATGGGATTGAATTCCCTGTAAAATGACTTGTGATTGAATGTTATATGACTGTATTTTTTGATAAGAGAATGTGGGATGCTTCTTCATAATTTCAAACTCATCGTTGGTAAGAGGGCCTTGTTTGTTGGTGATTTCGATAGGGATATCAGTTTTACCTATATCATGAAGAAGTCCACATATTGCAAGATCATTAAGATTTGAGACAGATAGTCCCATAAAACGTCCTAGAAGTACGCTTAGAATACCTACATAAAGACTATGGGAGTAGGTATAACTGTCATAATCTCTGATATCAATCATCTGAAAAAGATACTTGTCATTGTTTAAGATATTCATGACAACGGATTCTGCTGAAGTTGCAACATTCTCGTAAATTTGTCTGCTGGATTGGAAAGAAACCTTCTTCATACTTTGATCAAAGATATCTCGAATATTTCCAAGCATTCTGTTTTTTAATTCAGGTTCAACAAAATCATCTGGTTCGATCCCTTCCGCAAGTTCAGAACGAATGTACGCACCCTGGATTCCTATTGTTTTCATTCGATTAATGGTTTGTTGATTAAGAATGTAACCAGTTACTGCAAAAGGGAGCATTGGGTTTACTGCTGGGATGTTACGGGCCAATTCCATACCCTCAGTCAATTTTTCAATAGGAAGATAAATCAATTCTTTCACCTCAACAGACTGAAAAACAGTCTCTTCTTTCTCTATAGTAATTTTCTTATTTGTCTCTTTTATTTAAATAAGTACATCTCTTTAAATTATAGATGGAATTTTAGAAAGCGTCAATGAGAAATTATGTTCTCTATTTGTAACATATAGGAAAAGAATTGGGTACATTTTAGTACGGTTAGCAATATTTGCACCTATTGAAGCAATAAGTGTGATGCCTGTATGGGGGAAGAATGTTATGATGTTAGCATAAGTCTGCGGGTTTAACCGTTGGCTGTTTCATGGAAAAGAATAGAGCAGGAGGACAGAAATGAACAGAGAAAAGCAGTTGGAATATCGCAAAAAAGCAAAAGAGCTAGTGGAGGCTATGACATTAGAAGAAAAGGTATCTCAGACAACACATAGTGCGGCCGCAATACCCAGACTGGGAATTAAGGCTTATAACTGGTGGAATGAAGGACTTCATGGTGTTGCCAGAGCTGGAGTAGCCACGGTGTTTCCGCAGGCAATTGGTTTGGCGGCGACATTTGATGAAGAATTAATTCACGAGGTGGCAGATGTTATCTCCACAGAAGCCAGAGCAAAATTTCATATGCAGCAAAAATATGGAGATACAGATATCTATAAGGGTCTTACGTTTTGGGCACCTAATGTGAATATATTTAGGGATCCTAGATGGGGAAGAGGGCATGAAACGTTTGGAGAGGACCCATATTTAACCTCTCGTCTTGGTGTCTGCTTTATCGAAGGCTTGCAGGGCGATGATGAGTCACATATGAAGGTAGCAGCCTGTGCAAAGCATTTTGCAGTACATTCCGGACCGGAAGATGTGAGGCATTCTTTTGATGCAGAAGTTTCTAAGAAGGATATGTTTGAAACTTACCTTCCGGCTTTTGAAGCCTGCGTAAAAGAAGGAAAAGTTGAAGCTGTTATGGGGGCTTATAACCGAACCAATGGAGAACCTTGCTGCGGAAGCAAAACTTTATTAGAAGATATTCTTCGCAAAAGTTGGGGATTTGAGGGGCATGTGACGTCAGATTGTTGGGCGATTAAAGACTTTCATGAGCATCATGGAGTTACATCTTCAGCGCTTGAATCGGTAGCTATGGCAATGGAGAATGGGTGTGATTTAAACTGTGGTAGTATATTTCTTTATCTAGTGGAAGCAGTAAAAAAAGGTATGGTTTCAGAGGAGCGTCTCAATGAAGCAGTAGAAAATCTTATGGTTGCAAGATTAAAACTAGGTCTATTTGATGATCCAAAAGACGTAGTCTATTCAGGAATTACATACGAAAATAATGATACCAAACAACATAGAGACTTAAACCTTAAGGCATCTATAAAATCATTTGTATTATTAAAAAATGAGAATGATTTGCTTCCTTTGGATAAGAAAAAGATTAAAACAATCGGCATCATAGGACCTAATAGCAACAATCGAAGAGCACTTGTTGGGAATTATGAAGGAACGGCATCGAGGTATATTACCGTTACCGAAGGAATTCAGGATTATCTGGGCGATGACGTACGGGTTTTGGTTTCCGAGGGCTGTCATCTGTGTAAAGAAAAGGTTAGCGGGCTTGGCCAGGTTAATGACAGAATTTCTGAAGTTCGTGGAGTATGTGAATCCAGTGATGTAATTATTGCCTGTATGGGTCTGGATTCTGGTCTGGAAGGGGAAGAAGGAGATGAAGGCAATGAATTTGCCAGTGGGGATAAACCAAATCTTAAACTTCCTGGGTTACAAGAGGATGTGTTGAAAGAGCTGGAAAAGAGTGGAAAGCCAGTCGTTTTGGTTCTACTATCAGGCAGTGCATTGGCGGTTACCTGGGCAGACGAACATATTCCTGCAATTTTACAAGGCTGGTATCCTGGTGCAGAAGGGGGCAGAGCTCTGGCTTCGGTCTTATTTGGGGAAAATTCACCCGAAGGAAAACTTCCAGTTACCTTCTATCGCAGTACGGAGGAACTTCCTGCTTTTACGGATTATTCCATGAAGGATAGAACTTACCGCTATATGAAACAAGATGCACTTTATCCATTTGGTTATGGTTTATCTTATACCGATTTTTCTTGTAGTCAAGTCTCCTTAAGTAAAAATGAAATATTAAATGGAAATACCATTACCATAAAGGCAGTTCTTAAAAATGAAGGAACAAGAAAAGGAGCGCAGACACTGCAGGTTTATGTAAAATCAGAGAGAGAAGATGCGCCCAATGCTCAATTAAAGGCTTTCCAAAAGGTGGAGTTAGAACCAGGAGAAGAAAAAGAACTTCAAGTTGTTTTAGAGGACCGTTCATTTGCATTAAGAGATAATAATGGTGACCTCGTTTTAGATCCTGGCACCTATTATGTTTATACTGGAACACAGCAGCCGGATAAGAGAAGCAGCGAATTGACGGGTAAAGTTTGCACGTGTTCTACTGTTATTGTAAAGGAACGGACGATATTAGAACCATGTTGTATAGACTAACGAAAAGATTGTGGAGGTAAAGCAATGCAGAAAACATCAAGAACAGACGCAGAAAAAACAAAGGCTTTCACCAACCAACTTAGTCTTCCCAAATTATTTGGCAATGGGTGTGTCCTTTTACAGGGAAAAAATACCAAGATATGGGGAACAGCGGCACCTGGAGAGACAGTAACGGCGGAAATCCAGGATCAGAAGGTAAGCGGTCAGGCGGGTGAGCATGGGAACTGGGAGATGGTTTTTCCTGAACTAAAAGCAGGCGGTCCTTTTGTACTTACCGTCGTTACTGCAAGGGGAGAAATAATCAAACGAATGGATGTGTACGTGGGAGAGGTATATCTATGCGCAGGTCAGTCGAATATGGAACTTCCGATGAATCGAGTGAAAGATAAATATCCGGAGGAATTAAACCGAGAAAAAGAACCTCTGATCCGCCTCTTTAAGGTGAAAGAACATTACAATTTTCATAAGCCGGAGGAGGATTACAAGGAAGGTAAATGGACCATATGTGCGCCGGAATCCATCGGAGAATTTTCTGCTGTTTCCTATTTTTTAGGAAGATTTCTTTTCGAAGCGAGAGAGGTGCCTATAGGAATTTTAAATATTAGTCTTGGTGGTTCTCCCATTCAAGCGTGGATGGGGAAAGAATCTCTTCTATCGTTTCCCAAAGATATGGAGACTTTAAAAAGATATCAGAGCAACGATTTTGTTCGCTTTCAATTAACAGAAAATGAAAGAAAGCAAAAAGAATGGTATGACTGGATTAATCGGGAAGACTGTGGAATGTCAGGAGAGGATTCCAATTGGAAAGAAATAAATCTGCCTGCATTACTAAGTGAGGAAGGATTTCAAGGGTTTTGTGGTTCCATCTGGTTTAGAAAACGTATAAATGTATCAGAGACGATGGCAAAAAAAGGGGCGGATTTATGGCTTGGAACAATGGTCGATCATGACCAGACATATGTAAATGGTGTATTGGTAGGAGAGACGACATATCAGTATCCCCCAAGAAAATACAAGGTTCCGTCAGAGGTGTTAAAAGCTGGAGATAATATAATTACCATTCGTCTGATTGTCAGTCAGGGAGAGGGGAGAATAACCCCTGGAAAAACGTATTCCTTATTTGATAAGGAAGAACAGATTTCTTTGAATGGTAACTGGGAGTATAAAATAGGATGTCAAGTTGGACCGGAACCGGAAACTGATTTTATTATCAGAAAACCCACTGGACTTTATAATGGGATGGCGGCTCCTAGTAAAAACTATAGCGTAGCAGGAATTCTATGGTATCAGGGGGAATCAAATGACGAGGAACCTGAGACTTATAAAGAACTTTTAAAAAGGATGATTCAGTTTTGGAGAAAAGAGAGAAAACAGCCGGATCTTCCTTTTGTGGTGGCACAGCTCCCTAATTTTTCAATTGATTTAAAAGAAAAAAAAGATGCATGGCCCATGATTCGGGAAGCGCAAAAAGATGCAGAAAGACTATCAAATGTAGCGGTAACTGTGAATCTGGATCTTGGAGAAAGCAATGATTTGCATCCACTAAATAAAAAAGAAGTAGCCAGACGTATGTCTCTGGCTGTCAGAGGGATGATTCATGAGGAGGATTTGGTCTATCAGGGACCAGAGTTGATTTCGTGGGTGGTTGAAAAAAATTGTGTCACTTTAAACTTTCATACCTATGACGAAAAACCACTCTTAGTGAAATATGGAACTGGTTTCGAGGCGTTTGAACTGGCAGGAGCGGATGGAATCTTTTACCGGGTAGAAGGAACACGGAAAGAAAATCAGATAACGGTATGGTGCCAAACAATTGAAAAGCCAGAGTTTCTTCGTTATGCCTATCAGAATGCCCCAGAGGCAGGTCTTTTGTGCAATCAATCGGGGCTTTTGGCTTCGCCTTTTCGGATCTGTCTGAATAAGAATTAAATTATTAGATAGAACAACGATCTGCATACATACTTGCCACTCTTCCTGCATAAGTATGTAAAAACGTCCTAGCAGGGGGATTTTCTTGAAGGAATATATTGAGGAACGCGCGGTTGCAATTGCCAACTACATCATAGACTATCATGCAACCGTGAGGCAGACAGCAAAGAAATTTGGAATATCCAAATCAACGGTACATAAAGATGTAACGGACCGCTTAGAACACATCAATCCTTCCCTGGCAGCCCGGGCCAGGGTGATCCTAGACATTAACAAATCCGAGCGCCATATCAGGGGCGGTCTGGCTACCAAAGAGAAATACCAGCACCGTTTACAGATGTGCAGCAAAAAGGATTGATGAAACAAATGGGTGTAGAAACAGCCGTTATCTGGAGAAAAAATTTCATTCTCAGATGACGGCTGTTATCATAAATGGAATATTTTTTTACGGAATTTTATTGACATGAAATAGGTAAATATGTTATTCTTTACCCCAGTATGAAGAGACATTATCGTTTTCATGCAAATATTGACCACTTCGCAAGAAGTTAAGCCCATACGGACAGGCGGTCAGTTGCCGAACGTGGGATTTAAACCACATTATTGATTGAGTTAGAAGCTCAAATTTTATAAGTTGATTACTTTATAATCAGTGCTATCCGCACATCATCTTGTGAAACGATCAATAATAGCAGGGACAACATATTTGCTATGTAGACTCGAAAACGATAATTATCATGGAAATGGCAGGCGTTTTATGTATGCTGGTTATAAGTTTCATGTAATTGCAGGCAGGTGATGGAGTGACACCTGTCTTTTTTTATTTTATAGGAACGTCCTACGAGATAAAAAGCCATCCGGGCAGGAGGCACATATCTCATGATAAAGAGAGGGAGGATACCAAATGAATCAGGAAGATCAAAAGAGAGCGCCGATCTATGAGGCACTTGAGGCATTCAAAAAAAAGAGAGTCGTTCCTTTCGATGTACCAGGGCATAAGCGGGGAAGAGGAAATCCTGAATTGGTTAATCTTCTAGGTGAAAAATGTGTGGGACTTGATGTAAACTCCATGAAGCCTCTGGATAATCTATGCCACCCAGTTTCTGTAATCCGGGAGGCGGAGCAATTGGCAGCACATGCGTTTCATGCTTCCGATGCTTTTTTGATGGTTGGAGGGACGACATCTGCCGTCCAAAGTATGATTCTTTCTGTCTGTAAGGCAGGAGATAAAATCATTTTACCTCGAAATGTGCACAGAAGTGTGATTAATGCTTTGATTTTGTGTGGAGCGATCCCGGTTTATGTCAATCCGGAAGTAAATAATATGCTTGGAATCTCACTTGGCATGGAATACAGCCACGTAGAGAAGGCAGTACTAGAAAATCCAGATGCAGCGGCTATATTTGTGAACAATCCCACCTATTATGGAATCTGTTCGGATCTACGCTCCATCGTGCGGCTGGCTCATGCCCATGGGATAAAGGTGCTGGCAGATGAGGCACATGGAACTCATCTGTATTTTGGTAAAAACTTACCCGTATCTGCCATGGAAGCAGGGGCTGATATGGCAGCAGTATCCATGCATAAGTCAGGAGGAAGCCTAACTCAAAGCTCACTGCTGCTTATTAATAAGGGAGTGAATGGGGATTATGTGCGCCAGATTATTAACTTAACCCAGACAACCAGTGCTTCGTATCTGCTTCTATCCAGCCTTGATATATCAAGAAGGAATCTGGCACTGAGAGGAGAAGAATCCTTTGTAAAAGTTGTAGAGATGGCAGAATATGCCAGAGCTGAGATCAACTCCATTGGTGGATATTATGCTTATGGGAGAGACTTAATTAATGGAACCAGTATTTTTGATTATGATGTGACAAAACTTTCTGTTTATACCCTTGGAAATGGATTGGCGGGAATCGAAGTATATGATCTTTTAAGAGACGAATATGATATTCAGATTGAATTTGGTGATGTTGCAAACATACTTGCCTATATTTCAATTGGCGATAGAATACAGGATATTGAACGTCTGGTGGGAGCATTGGCTGATGTAGAACGGCTCTATAAAAAAGACCGGACTGGCATGCATACGGGAGGATACATAGCTCCCACTGTAGTGATATCTCCCCAGAAAGCATTCTATTCGGATAAAGTATCGGTACCAGTAGCAGAATCTGCTGGTAAGATAAGCGGAGAATTTATTATGTGTTATCCACCAGGGATTCCCATTCTGGCGCCAGGGGAGATGATCACGGAAGAAATTGTTGAATACATTATCTATACTAGAGAAAAGGGATGCTCCATGCAGGGGACGGAAGATCCCAATGTAGAATTTTTAAAGGTACTGACCTTATAATTGTATAAGAAAGGAGAGATGATAAAAAAGATGGAAATATGGTTTTCAGAATTGCATACTTCAAATGTGAAACTATCTGTTCGGATCGACAAGCAGCTTTTCTCCGGGGAAAGTGAATATCAAAGAATTGATGTATTTGAATCCCAGGAGTTTGGTAAATTTGTTGCACTAGATGGAGAAATTGTTTTCTCAGAGAAAGATGAATTTATCTATGATGAGATGGTGACGCATGTTCCCATGGCGGTACACCCAGAGGTAAAAAACGTACTTATAATTGGAGGAGGAGACGGTGGAGTTGCAAAAGAACTTCTCCAGTATCCAACCATTGAATCCATTGATGTAGTAGAAACGGATCAGTTGTTTGTAGACGTATGCAGAGATATTTTCCCAGATGTGGCATGTGGTCTTTCTGATCCAAGGGTAACTGTATATTTTGATGACGGACTTCGTTTTTTGCGTAATAAGAAAGAAAATTATGATTTGATTATCAATGATTCTACAGATCCGTTTGGGCATACAGAAGGACTGTTTACCAAGGAGTTTTATGGAAGCTGCTACAAGGCTTTAAAAAGTGATGGGATTATGGTTTACCAGCATGGAAGTCCTTTTTATGATGAGGATGAATTGGCCTGCAGAAGCATGCATCGAAAAGTATTTCGGTCGTTTCCGATTAGCAGAGTTTATCAGGCACACATCCCAACGTGCCCATCTGGATACTGGCTCTTTGGGTTTGCTTCAAAGAAATATCATCCGATTCATGATTTCAAACCAGATAAGTGGAAAAAATTAAACATAGAAACCTGGTATTATACCACCAATCTTCATACAGGAGCGTTTATGCTGCCAAAATATGTAGAAGATTTATTGGAAGAGGAGGAAAAAGAATGAGTAGATTATTGGTGATTGGCTGTGGCGGTGTCGCTGGAGTGGCAATTCAAAAATGCTGCCAAAACAGCGATGTATTTTCAGAAATCTGCATTGCAAGCAGAACGAAAGAAAAGTGTGATGCTTTAAAAGAAAAACTTTCAGGGATTACAAAAACAAGGATTGTTACGGCAAAGGTAGATGCAGATCATACGGAAGAATTGATTGCACTGATAAAAGAGTACCAACCAGATGCCGTATTAAACGTAGCACTTCCTTATCAGGATCTTACGATTATGGATGCCTGTCTTGAGACTGGAGTGGATTACATTGATACAGCCAATTATGAACCAGAAGATATCGATGATCCTCAGTGGAGAGCGACCTATGAGAAACGTTGTAAGGAAGCTGGGTTTTCTGCATATTTTGACTATTCCTGGCAATGGGATTATAAAGAACGTTTTGAAAAGGCAAATATTACAGGACTTTTAGGGACAGGTTTTGATCCCGGAGTAACAAGCGTATTCTCTGCGTATGCCTTAAAGCATTATTTTGATGAAATCCATACCATTGATATCTTAGACTGCAATGGGGGAGATCATGGCTATCCCTTTGCAACGAACTTTAATCCAGAGATTAACCTAAGGGAGGTTTCCTCCAATGGTTCCTACTGGGAAGATGGACACTGGGTGGAAACAAAACCCATGGAATATCAGTCAAAATATAAGTTCCCAGAAGTAGGGGAAAAGGATATGTATCTTCTTCACCATGAGGAGATTGAGTCTCTTGCCAAAAACATTCCTGGAATCAAAAGAATCCGGTTTTTTATGACATTTGGACAAAGTTATTTAACCCATATGAAGTGCTTAGAAAATGTTGGAATGCTATCCACCTCTCCTATTCATTATCAGGGTCAAGAGATCGTACCCATTCAGTTTCTGAAAGAACTTCTTCCAGACCCGGCCTCCTTAGGGGAGAGAACTGTGGGAAAGACCAACATTGGTTGTATTTTTACAGGGCTAAAAGATGGGAAGGAAAAGACCATATATATTTATAATGTATGTGACCATCAAGCATGTTATAAGGAAGTAGGATCACAGGCGATTTCTTATACCACAGGAGTTCCAGCTATGATTGGTGCTATGATGGTGGTAACTGGACAGTGGAAAAAACCAGGAGTATTCAATGTGGAAGAATTCGATCCGGATCCATATATGGATGCGTTGAACCAGTGGGGACTTCCTTGGGTAGTCTGTGAGGATCCGGAAACGGTTACGATGTGGAGAACAGAGTCAGAATGAAAATAGATAAATTAAAGACACCCTGCTATGTCATAGACGAAGGCAGGCTGGTAAAAAATTTAGAGATTTTAATGCAGGTAAAAGACCATACTGGTTGTAAGATCTTACTTGCTCAGAAAGCCTTTTCCTGTTTTGCGGAATATCCTCTGATCGGCAGGTATTTAGATGGAACCACGTCAAGCGGGCTTTTTGAGGCCAGACTGGGAAAAGAGAGGATGGGAAAAAATAATCACGTTTTCTCCCCAGCTTATAAAGAAGAAGAGTTTGAAGAACTGGTTAAGATCTGCGATCATATCGTGTTTAATTCGTTCTCACAGTTGAAGAAATACAAGGACAAATTACAAGGAGTAAAAGCGGGAATTCGGATCAATCCGGAGTGTTCGACTCAAAAAGAACATGCCATTTATGATCCTTGTGCTCCTGGATCTAGGCTTGGAGTAACTATAGATCAATTTGAAGAGGAATTTCTTCCTTTTATATCTGGCTTTCATTTCCATACATTATGTGAGCAGAATTCTGATGATTTAAAAAAGACCCTAGATGCAGTGGAAGAAAAATTTGGTTCGTATTTACCTCAGCTTTCCTGGATCAATCTAGGTGGGGGTCATCATATCACGAAAAGTGATTACGATCTTGAGTTGTTGGAGTCTAGTATTTTAAGATTGCAAAAGCGCTATGGTCTTACCGTATATTTAGAACCTGGGGAAGCGGTGGCACTCAATGCGGGTTATCTGGTGACTCAAGTACTTGATGTGGTAGAAAATGGAATCAAAACGCTTATTCTTGACACCTCGGCTGCCTGTCATATGCCGGATGTGCTAGAGATGCCTTACCGACCGCCTTTAAAAGACAGTGGACAACCTGGGGAAAAGTCATTTACCTACCGGCTCTCTTCCTGTACTTGTCTGGCGGGAGATGTGATCGGTGATTATTCCTTTGACAGGGAGATTGTACCCGGAGATAAGCTGTATTTTATGGATATGGCGATCTACACTATGGTGAAAAACAACACTTTTAATGGAATGTCGCTTCCTTCCATTGCAGCAATGGATGCAAAGGGAGATTGCAAGATTATCAAAGAATTTGGCTATGAAGATTTTAAAAATAGATTGTCTTAAAAATAGATAAGAGGGATTGTCATGAAGAAACGAACAGCGAGTATGGCAGAGGTAAGATATGGAATGCCGGGAGAATTTGAACCGCATCAAGGCTGCATTATGATTTGGCCCAAACGCCCTGGTTCCTGGCCGTATAGTGCAGGGGCTGCTAGGAGAGCCTTTGTACAGATCGCGGAAGCCATTGCAGACAGCGAACCGGTAGTCATGCTTGCAGAAGAAGATGTTTATGAGAATGCCAGATCCATGTTGTCTCGTCGCATCCTTGTGACGGCAATGGAATCCAATGATGCCTGGGCAAGAGATGTGGGACCAACGTTTGTGAGGAATGAAAAAGGGTCTGTGTCGGGAATTAACTGGCGGTTTAATGCTTGGGGAGGAACGTATGACGGATTGTACCCTAACTGGGAACAGGATGATCTGGTTGCCAGCCATTTTTGCCGTCAGTTTGGCTATCCGATTATCGAAGCCGGAGATTTTGTTCTGGAAGGTGGTTCCATTCACTCCGATGGGGAAGGAACCCTTCTTGTAACCGAACCTTGCCTCCTTAGCAAGGGGAGAAATCCATTGTTGTCTAAAGAAGAGATTGAGCAGAAGCTTATGCATTATCTGGGAGTGGAGAAAATCATATGGCTGAAATATGGGATTTATCAAGATGAAACCAATGAGCATGTGGACAATATTTGTGCATTTGTAAAGCCGGGGGAAGTGGTGCTTGCATGGACGGACGACGAAGAAGATCCTCAGTATGAGAGGTCAAAGTTTGATTTCTCCCAGCTAGAGAAGGAAACCGATGCCAAAGGCAGGCATTTTATTATCCACAAACTACCGATCCCTAAGAAACCGGTTTGTATTACCCCGGAAGAAATCCCTGGATTTACCTATGAACCA
Organism: Clostridium sp. E02; assembly: GCF_003833015.1. Classification (GTDB taxonomy): domain Bacteria; phylum Bacillota; class Clostridia; order Lachnospirales; family Lachnospiraceae; genus Lacrimispora. Next base: position 35,713 of record NZ_RJLQ01000027.1, on the reverse strand, counting down.
GGGGAGACCAAACGAGAAGCAGGGGAACGGCTTGCTGCTAGTTATGTAAATTTTTATATTTCAACCGGGGGAGTTATTGTTCCTCAATTTGGGGATGAGAACGATAAAACAGCAGTTGAAATACTTAAAAAGTGTTTTCCAGACCGGCATATATATCCAGTTTATGCCAGAGATATTATCGTGGGTGGTGGAAACATACATTGTATCACGCAGCAGATACCAAAAGGAGAGAATGATGAGAATGGTAACAGCGGCGGCGGTTCAGATGAAGTGCTGCAAGGAGATCGATAAAAATATTGAGAACGCCGAACGACTGGTCAGACAGGCCGCGGCGGAGGGGGCCCATGTAATTCTGCTTCCCGAACTGTTTGAGCGGTCGTACTTTTGTCAGGAACGGCGATATGAATTCTATGATTATGCAAAAACAGTGGAGGAAAATGACGCAATTGTCCATTTTATGAAAATTGCAAAAGAATTATCGGTTGTTTTGCCCATTAGTTTTTATGAAAAGTCGGGGGAGGTTCTGTTTAATTCGGTTGCAGTTTTGGATGCAGATGGAACCAATCTTGGGGTTTATAGGAAAACGCATATTCCCGATGATCATTATTATCAGGAAAAGTTTTATTTTACTCCAGGGGATACCGGATTTCGGGTCTTTAAAACGCAGTATGGGACCATTGGGATTGGAATCTGTTGGGATCAGTGGTTTCCAGAAACAGCAAGATGCCTGACTTTATCAGGGGCAGAGCTGATTCTTTATCCAACTGCGATTGGAAGTGAACCCATTCTTAACTGTGATAGTATGGAACACTGGAGACGCTGCATGATGGGACACTCTGCGTCTAATATTGTTCCGATAATCGCTTCCAACCGTGTGGGTGAGGAGTTGGTGGTTCCCTGCAAAGAAAATGGGAATCAAAGTTCCTCTCTCCGGTTTTATGGTTCCTCGTTCCTTACGGATTGTACCGGTGCTTTGCTTGGTTCCTTGGGACGAGTTGAGGAAGGGGTGGTATGTGCATCGTTTGATTTGGATGAGATAAAAGCGGAGCGGACAAATTGGGGGTTATTCCGGGATCGAAGACCAGACCAGTATAAAATGATTTCGGGTGGAGAAAGAAACATTCACAATTTTTCATAAACAATTTATACACTCCATATAATTAGTAATAATTAATTAATCGGGGAGTGTTCTATGAAGACACGGATATTTAAAAAATGGATGGTTTTTTTTGGCCTTTCTATGTGGATATTGGGAGCCTGTACGTTAAGCGGATGCAAAGTGAGCGAGGATAACAAAGATAAAGTGCGGGATTTAGAATTTACGGTCGTAGCAGATACCGATATCCCACAGGAGTTAAAACAGATCATCGCGGAGAAACAAAAGTCGCCGTTTAAACTAACATACAGTGATGATCAGAATCTTTACATAGTTGTAGGCTATGGGGAGCAGGCCAGCGGTGGATACAGCATAGCGGTCAATGAGTTGTATTTGACGGATAATTCCATCGTCTTGGATACAGAATTGATCGGGCCGGAAAAAGGAGAAAATGCAGGAACAGAGCCATCGTATCCGTTTATTGTTATAAAAACGGAGATGTCAGAACTTCCGATCGTATTCCAATAAGAGGAAAAGCAGCCGTTTTGTAATCAATTGCAAACGGCTGTTTTTAAATTTCACTTTTTTCTTCTGGCTTCATGTGATATACTACTCAAAACAGGAGATAACGGTAGGAGAAAGGGAAGGATCGTATGATATTAAAGGATATCTGGCTCGATGTAAAGGCAGTGAAGAAGCGAGATCCGGCAGCTAGAAATGTACTGGAAGTGCTGTTTTTGTATCAGGGAGTCCATGCACTGATCTGGCATCGGTTTGCACACTGGTTTTATGAGCACAAAATGTTTTTTATTGCAAGAATGCTTTCTCAGATGTCAAGATTTTTCACATTGATTGAAATCCATCCAGGGGCACAGATGGGACACGGAATCCTAATTGACCATGGTTGTGGTGTAGTAATTGGAGAGACGGCTGTGGTGGGGGATAACTGTACGATTTACCAGGGGGTCACTTTAGGTGGTGTGGGATTAAACAAAGGGAAGAGACACCCAACTCTTGGGAATAATGTAATTGTAGGATCAGGGGCCAAAATATTGGGATCTTTTGAGGTGGGAGACAACTGTACAATAGCTGCCAATGCCGTTTTATTAAAACAGCTGGAAAACAATGTGACTGCAGTGGGAATTCCAGCTCGTGCAGTTAAAATTGACGGAGTTCCGCTTCCAAAAGAAGAGAGCAAACTGGTGTCCATGGATCATTACTGCAAGATGGAGATTAGGGTGAGGGAATTGGAAGAGAGGCTTTCACAGCTTAACAGACAGTTTGATTTAATCGTAAAAGAAGAGAATTCCCCGGAATAATTTGAAAAAAAGTATATTGGAACATGCACCTGCATAAACTTTCTTAAAGGAATATAGAAGATAAGGCAGGTGCTTTTTGATGTTGGAGCTGGTGAAGAAAAACATACATATGAACCGTTGGAAAGGAAATGCCACATCCCAAATCACGCTTGACGATGACTTTATTGTCCCAGACAGCATGGATGATGTGGAGCAAATCATTTTAAGTTCCGGAGAGATTACCATAGAATCTGTAAAAAATCAGACCGAACGGGTTGCGGTACGTGGAAAGCTGGATTTTACCATTCTATATCGTGGAACGGAAGGAAAACTTTGGACACTTACAGGTAATATTAATTTTGAAGAGCCAATTAATGTACCAGGATTGGAAGAGTGTGATATTGTACAATTGACCTGTGAGTTAGAGGATTTAAATGCAGGCATTATCAATTCCAGAAAGCTAAGTGTGAAAGCCATTGTAACCCTTAAGGTTAAGGTGGAGACTTTGTATGACATTGACGCTGCGGTAGAAGTGGACACAAGGGGAAGAACAGCAGATGCGCCTCTAATCGAAACATTAAGACGGAATGTGGATGTGGCGGCAATTGCGCTGCGCCATAAGGACACGTTCCGGATCAAGGATACCATTAGTATGTCCGGAAATAAGCCAAATGTGGATCACGTTTTATGGAGCGAGATGAAGCTGCGTGGTGTAAATACGAGGCCGGTCGATGGGAAGATGATGCTTGATGGAGAACTTTTGGTGTTTGTTATCTATCAGGGAGAGGGAGAGGGCGCGCCAATTCAATGGCTGGAAGAGAGCATTCCATTTGCCGGTGAATTAAACGTTCCTGACTTAACGGAAGACATGGTACCATCCGTTACGGTGCGTTTGATACATAGAGATGTGGAAGCAAAACCGGATGAAGACGGAGAAATGCGGGAATTAGAAGTGGATGCGGTTTTAGAGTTGGAAATGAAGCTCTACAGAGAAGAGAATATGGAACTGTTAAGTGATTTGTATTCTACCAACCGGGATCTTACGCTGCAGACGGGAATGGCGTGTTTTGATAAGATTTTAACGAAGAATATGAGCCGCTGTAAGATCGTGGAAAAGATAGGACTTTCGAATGCGGACCGGATTCTTCAAATTTGTCATAGCGAAGGGACTGTTAAGATTGATGAAACAGAAGTGAAAGAAGATGGCCTGCTTGTAGAGGGTGTGTTGGAAGTTAAGATTCTTTATCTTACCTCTGAGGACGCTCAGCCAATTCAATCCTCCGTTGAGGATATCCCCTTCCATTATCTAATTGAGGCACCAGGAATTAATAATGAGACGATCTGTCAGTTGAATCCTAGTTTGGAACAATTAAGTGCAGTTATGATGGGGGGCGGAAATATTGAAATAAAATCAACCATCTCTCTTGATTTGCTGGCATTACAACCCATACAGGAACAGATCATTATCAGCGCGGTGGATAATCCTTTGGATTTAAACCAGTTACAGAAACTTCCAGGGATTGTTGGTTATATTGTGCAGCCCGATGATTCCTTATGGAATATTGCCAAAAAATTCCATACGACCATTAACACAATTATGGATACCAATGGATTGACAGATAAATCTGTAATTCCTGGAACCCGGTTGATTTTGGTAAAGGAACTTGCCTAATTTAAAGCCAGGTAGAAGATAATACTTTTGCCTGGCATTTTCGAAGTGAGAAATTGAATTATTTTCAAAAAAAAGGGTAATATAAAGATTGCTATTCACATATTAGCTTGACTTGATATATAATATATTATAGCTTGCTAAGTATCAACCATCGACGGCGCCATAAACGCATCCAGCTGGTGCTTTAGATAGATGACAGGTTACCCTGGGCGGTAGTGACGCGATTGCAAGGCGTTATTACCGTTTACATATTGGATAAAAATTGGAGTCAACATATGAATTATACTTATTTATTAAAATGTGCAGATAATACCTTATACTGTGGCTGGACAAATCATCTTGAAAGACGAGTACAGGCTCATAATGAGGGAAAAGGAGCCAAATATACGAAAGCAAGAAGACCAGTCACTCTCGTTTATTATGAAATTTATCCTACAAAAGAAGAAGCAATGCGCCGTGAATTTGCAATCAAGAAGTTATCAAGGAAGGACAAGCTGTTTCTGATTAAGGAATCTGATGGTAAGAATGAAAAAGACTGACTAGGAGCAAAGGAAACGGTCCCGGTCAGTCTTTTTCATATGCTTTTAAGCAACAAATTGATACATAAGAATGTAGTGGCAAAAACTGCCTCCCATGACAAATAAATGGAAAAGCTCATGATTGCCAAAGTGTTTTTGTGGGAAATGAAACAAAGGAATCTTTAACGCATAGATGATGCCCCCGATGGTATATATCAGCCCACCGGCTAAAAGCCAGATAAATGCAGCAGGAGGCAGCGCTAATATGATTTTTTTTAAAGCCAGGACACAAACCCAGCCCATAGCAATGTATAATACAGAGGAAAACCACCTTGGACACATTACGAAGAAGCCTTTTATAATCATTCCAGATAGGGCGATCCCCCAGACGAGGGCAAGTAGGCTTATACCGGTTTTGTCACCTAAAACAATCAAGCAGACCGGAGTATAAGTACCTGCAATCAGGATAAATATCATCATATGATCGAATTTCTTTAACAACTTATTGATCTTTGGAGAAATATCAAGGGTATGATAGATGGTGCTTGCAGCGTAGAGAAGAACCATACTGATACTAAATATTGTAAGGGATACCAGATGGAGTTCTCCGTCTGCAGATGCTTTTATAAGCAGGGGAGCGGCTGCAGCCAAAGCCAGAATCATGGCAATGAAATGAGTGCCTGCACTAACCGGATCTTTAATCTTTATGTTCATTATAAAACCTCCTTGTATTAAAAATAAAAATGCGCTATGTAGTATTGAAAACTATGTTATATCTTTTTATATACTATACACGTTTGCAAAACATAATGCAAGTATTTTTTGATATTCAAAGTAAAACACCATTGATATTATCGAAAGTATGAAATATAATCAATGAAACAAACGTTTTAAAAAGAGAGGATACCATCCAATGAATCAAACGGTGAAGGAATTGATGGATAGAAAGTCAGTTCGTGTTTACGAAGAACAGCAGATCGGACTGGATAAAAAGGCGGCTATCATTGAAGCGGCTCTGCAGGCACCGACTGCAGGGAACATGACCTTATACTCCATTATAGATATAACGGATCAAGAATTAAAAAAGAAATTGTCTGTCAGCTGTGATAATCAGCCGTTTATAGCGCAGGCACCTATGGTACTGGTGTTTGTGGCGGATTACCAGAAATGGTACGACCTGTTTTGTAAGTATGAAGATGCGGTCAGAGCACCTGGAATGGGAGATTTGATGCTGGCAGCAGAGGATGCGTTAATAGCGGCTCAAAATGCCGTGGTCGCAGCAGAATCCATGGGGATTGGATCCTGCTATATTGGAGATATTTTAGAACAGTATGAAACGCACAGAGAATTGTTATCTCTTCCCCGGTATGCGGTGCCTGCTGCGATGGTGGTTTTCGGCTATCCGACGAAACAGCAAAAGGAAAGGGAGAAGCCTAGAAGACTTCGGCCGGAAGCGGTAGTTTTTGAAAATTCCTATCGCCGGCTTAATCCGGAAGCGTTTCAGAATGAATTAAACAAAGTTACAGACAGGGGAGAGGATTTTAAACGATGGATAAAGGCATTCTGCAACCGCAAATGGAACTCCGATTTTAGTCGAGAAATGAGTCGCTCTGTAAAGGCTATGATGAACCAGTGGGAAAAAGAGGAGCAGGAGACAGATGAAGTTTAATCTATTATTTGAAGATCAGGAGATTTTGGTGGTGGAAAAACCCATTGGGATCGAGTCCCAGTCAGCGAGATCTTTTGAACCGGACATGGTCAGTGAAATTAAAAAACATATCAACAATATATCCCCAGTAAAAGGGGAACCTTATGTCGGAGTTATCCACAGACTTGATAAACCAGTTGGTGGAGTTATGGTTTATGCAAAAACAAAAAAGTCTGCAGAAGCCCTAAGTAAGCAGGTTTCTACACGTAAAACTGAGAAATCGTATTATGCAGTGGTATGTGGAAAACCTGTGGAAAACTTTGGGACCTACGTGGATTATTTGTGGAGAGACGGGAAAAACAACTGTTCTAAAATTGTGGATAAGGGGATAAATGGAGCCAAGCAAGCAGAACTTGCGTTTCAAGTCATGGGAGAGGTGAAACAGGGAGAAGAAATTTATAGTTTATTAAAAATAAAGTTAATCACGGGACGTCATCATCAAATACGGGTCCAGATGGCGGCACATGGGACACCGATTTGGGGAGATAGAAAATATAATAAAAAAGTTCAAAATGTAACTTTTAATGGAAACCTGGCATTACATGCTTCTAGTTTTGCCTTTATGCATCCAAGAACTGGGAAAAAAATGAATTTTTATTCCAAACCAAGTGGCGGAATGTTTGACTTATTTTCATGGGAAAATTGAGTAAAACAGGAATTTATTACTAGGTGGTCGTTTCGCATATTTTCTCCATGGTTGAATCATACTAGAGAGTGTACAAATGAAGTACAAAACAGAAACAGGTGATTCCATGGAGAAACCGAGTAGGAAACTGAAGAAAACAATTTTAATATTGGGAGTTACAGGAGCAGTTTATTTATGTTTTGAATATCTGCTGCCTCTTGTAATTCCCTTTTTAATTGCTTATGTCTTCGCCCTTACATTGAGACCGTCCGCATTGTGGATTGAGAGAAAAACAAAATTTCAGTTTAAAAAGAAAGTGATAACCCTTCCTCTCGCATTGATTGGAGGAATCGAGGTCATTCTTTTTATGATTGTATTTGGAGTGATTTTGTATGTGGGGGGAAGAAAATTAATTATTGAGGCACAACTCTTTTTGAAAAATCTGCCAGATATTGTAGACGGCATCCATCTTTGGATGATGGATAACTGTTCCTTTGCAGAGCGTTTGCTAAAATTGCCAGATGGGTATATGGTAGATTTTGTTCGAGAGATTTTAACCGGTGGGGAGGAAGCTATTAAAAGCAGAGCCATGCCGTTTCTTATGACTAATTCTATGACAATCATAAAGTGGCTGATACAGATTACCGTGATCATGGTCATTTTATTAATTGCCACAGTTTTGTCTTTGCAGGAAATGGATGAGATCAGGAATCGGAGAGATAATTCCATGTTCTGTTATGAATACGCGATGCTTGGAAACAGATTAATGAATGTGGGAAGTGCATGGTTAAAGACCCAGGGAACGATTATGCTTTTTACAATGATTATTTGTTCCATCGGCTTGTTTTTAATGGGGAGTCCTTATTTCATTCTCATTGGGATCGGCATCGGGCTTTTGGATGCAATGCCTATATTTGGTACGGGCACGGTTCTGATTCCATGGGCAATCATAAGTCTGCTTAATCATAATTTTATATACGGGATTGGGTTGATATTCGTTTATGTGATCTGCTATTTCATCCGTGAATTTATGGAAGCAAAAATCATGGGTGGGAAAGTTGGACTGAGTCCCATGGAAACACTTGTTTCTATGTATGTGGGACTTCAATTATTCGGCCTATTAGGATTTATCTTAGGTCCAATTGGGCTTTTGATCATTGAAGATATTGTGGAGCTTTATGGTGGAACTTGTAATAACAGTGGAAAAGCTACCAAAAGAAAGGATGCAAATCACAACGAATCCCAGGGAATAGATTGATTTATGTCTCTTGACAAATACAGGTAAATAACGTAAAATCAACCATACAATTATTAACCATAAATCGAGAGAAGACTTGGAAGAGGATTAGTAAGTTTTGATGTATTTTAGAGAGAAGACCCTTGGCTGAAAGGTCTTTATACCGCTCATCACCCAACCTACCTTGGAGTCCCGCAGCAAACTGCGGCGTTAACCTGCGTTACGGGAATGCAAAGTGAGTCACGTATTATGTGACTAAATTGGGTGGCACCACCGAGTGATTCGGTCCCTTTTATCGGGGATTGAATCGCTTTTTTTATTATATATAAAAGGAGAATAGTCATGGCTAAGGAAAAGAAATTAGTAGAAGCGATCACATCGATGGATGTGGATTTCGCACAGTGGTACACGGATGTTGTAAAAAAGGCAGAATTAATTGATTATTCCAGTGTTAAGGGCTGCATGGTTATTAAGCCGACCGGTTATTCCATCTGGGAAAATATTCAAAAGGAACTAGACAGCAGATTAAAAAAAGAGGGCGTAGAAAATGTCTATATGCCAATGTTTATACCAGAAAGTTTGTTGGAGAAGGAAAAGGATCATGTAGAAGGATTTGCTCCTGAAGTTGCATGGGTGACCCACGGTGGTTTAGAGCCACTCCAGGAAAGACTTTGCATCCGGCCTACTTCTGAGACTTTATTTTGTGATTTTTATGCAAAAGAGATTCAATCCTATCGAGATCTTCCAAAGAATTACAATCAATGGTGTTCCGTAGTCCGTTGGGAGAAAACCACAAGGCCGTTTCTTCGTTCCAGAGAATTTTTGTGGCAGGAAGGACATACAGCTCATGCAACGGCTGAGGAAGCCAGCGACCGAACCCGGATGATTTTAAACCTTTATGCAGATTTTTGTGAAGAGGTTCTTGCAATGCCTGTTGTTCGTGGGCAAAAAACAGAGAAGGAAAAGTTTGCAGGAGCGGAAGCTACGTATACAATCGAAGCGTTGATGCATGATGGAAAGGCACTTCAGTCTGGAACGAGCCATAATTTTGGAGATGGATTTGCAAAAGCATTTGAGATTCAGTACTCCGATAAAGAGAATAAACTACAGTACGTTCATCAGACATCCTGGGGAATCAGCACACGTCTGATTGGTGGTATTATTATGGTTCACGGTGATGATAACGGATTGGTACTTCCACCTAAAATCGCGCCGGTTCAGGTCATTATCGTTCCAATTCAGCAGAAGAAGGAAGGGGTTTTAGAAAAGGCTTTTGAGTTAAAAGAAATTCTTTCTAACTATAGTGTAAAGGTTGATGATACGGATAAGAGTCCAGGATGGAAATTTAGCGAGTCAGAGATGCGTGGTATCCCAGTTCGTGTTGAGATTGGACCTAGAGATATTTTAGAAAACCAAGCCATTTTGGTTCGTAGAGACACTCACGAAAAGATAGTTGTTTCTTTGGATGAATTAGATGAAAAGGTAGGAGCGCTTCTTTTAACCATTCAAAAAGATATGCTAGAACGTGCCCGTACCCACCGAGATGCCCATACCTATGAAGCAGTGGAATGGAATGAATTTGTGAAAACGGTGGAAGAAAAACCAGGATTTGTGAAGGCTATGTGGTGTGGTAGTCAGGAGTGCGAGGATAAGATAAAAGAGTTAACAGGTGCGACTTCAAGGTGTATGCCGTTAGAGCAGGAAACTCTTTCAGATCATTGCATTTGCTGCGGAAAACCAGCGAAAAAAATGGTTTACTGGGGCAGAGCTTATTAAGAATAGAGTTAAAATCAGGAGGAACAGCCGTGATAAAAATTCAGATACCGGAGCCGGTAAGAATGATAATCGAACAGCTCAATATTCATGGATTTGAAGCCTATGCTGTCGGCGGCTGCGTTCGGGACAGCTTTCTTGGACGGCTGCCAAAGGACTGGGATATCACCACTTCTGCAAAACCGGAGCATATGAAGGAGATTTTCCCAAAAACCGTTGATACGGGAATTCAACATGGTACGGTTACTGTTATCATGGGACATGAAGGGTATGAGGTAACCACGTATCGGATCGATGGGGAATATGAGGATGGACGCCACCCCAAAACGGTAGAATTTACAGCAAGTCTTTTGGAGGATTTAAAACGCAGGGATTTTACGATAAATGCTATGGCATACAGCGGAAAAGATGAATTGGTGGATGAATTTGGTGGAATAAAGGATTTAGAATCCGGAATTATCCGGTGCGTAGGGAATCCTCTGGATCGATTTACAGAGGATGCCTTACGGATTCTTCGCGCCATCCGATTTTCCGCCCAATTAGGATTTCAAATCGAAGAAGAGACAGAAAACGCGATTGCTGTCATTGCTAAAAATCTAAAAAATGTTAGCAAAGAGCGAATTCAGGTGGAACTTACAAAACTTTTGCTTTCCGATCATCCGGCGCGGGTGAGGCTTGTATTTGAAAATGGGATTGCTACTTATCTAACGGAACATTTTCTTCATACGGAGACAGGGCTTTTGCAGATAGAAAAGTTAAACAGGCTGCCGGATAAAAAACATATGCGCTGGAGTGGATTTTTACGCTTTCTAAGCGAGCGGGAAGCGGTTACAATCCTTCGGGAGTTAAGACTTGATAATGATACCATTGATCAAGTTGGAACTCTTGTCCGTCTCTGGAAAACGGAAATTCCAGCGGATAAGTCTGCCATTCGAAAAGTGATGAGTGGACTACCCCTGAATCTTTTTTATGATCTATTGTGCATTCAGAAACTATATCTGTTCGATGGATATCAGAAGCAATTAAAGCAGGTAGAGCTGTATGTAGAAGAAATTATTCGTTCCGGGGACTGCATTCGGTTAAAGGATATGGCCGTGTCTGGAAGGGATTTGATTGCCGCAGGGATAAAACCAGGACCCAGGATGGGGGAAGTGTTGCAGGTGTTATTTGATGAAGTGTTAAAAAATCCAGATAACAACAATAGAGAATATTTATTGAAAATAATCAATTTAAAATAAGAAACGGTCTTAAGTTCGGGATAAGTAGTTTGCATATTTTTTTCCACCCCTTCATACCCTAGAAGTAGCTGATGAGCTAAGAGTTGGAGGGGTGTTTGTGAACGAGAAATACACAGAGGTGCTTTCGCAGTATGAGCTTGAAATTCTAGATGTGAAACGTGGCCGAGGTGCCTGGTTGTGTGAGACGAACCGGGGGCTGAAACTGCTTCGGGAATATAAAGGTACGATTAAGCGCCTGGAATTTGAAGATCAAGTATTTTCACAGTTAGAAGAATCTGGACATTTAAATGTAGATCGTTATGTCAGGAATCAACAAGGTGAAATACTATCCAGTGCTGAGGATGGGACCAGATGGATTGTAAAAGACTGGTTTTCTGACCGAGAATGTAATTTGAAAGATAGCAAAGAGGTGCTGTGCGCCATTGAACGGATTGCTTTATTACATAAAATATTCCAGAGTATTGAATTTAAGGATGAGTGGGATTTAGGGTCCATTCTGGTGCAACAACCAGCTCAGGAGATGGAACGTCACAATAGAGAACTGATCCGGGCCCGAGGCTTTATCCGTAATAAAAGGAAAAAGTCGGAGTTTGAATTATGTGTCATGGGGAACTATGACGTATTTTTTGACCAGGCAATGGAAGCATGTCGGGGGTTGACAGGCTTTTGTGAAGAAAAGGGGATCGGAGAGGGCTTTTTGTGCCATGGGGACTTAAATCAGCATCACATTCTCGTGGGAGTTTATGAAGGAGCAATTGTGGAGTTCAACCGTATGCACCGAGGAATGCAGATGGGAGATCTTTATCATTTTATGAGGAAAGCCATGGAAAAACATGACTGGAACTTAAAACTCGGGATGACAATGCTTGAGACCTATTCAAAGGTTGTTCCACTTTCAAATGCAGACAGGACCTGCTTGTATTATCTGTTCCTATATCCAGAGAAGTACTGGAAGCAGATTAATTTTTATTATAATGCCAATAAGGCTTGGATTCCTTCCCGGAATATTGAGAAATTGAGAGATTTAGAGATTCAGCAGCCGATGAGGAATCGTTTCCTGACAAGCATTAAATAGCGCAATACTGCTTTCTTTTTCCTTGGTTATGATTTATAATAGCCGTAACTGAAATGGAGAGAAGGGAGCATTATGCTGATGAAAGACTATAGAAGCATCTACGAGGAATGGATGTCGAATCCATACTTTGATGAAGCGACAAAGGACGAACTTCGCAAGATGAAAGACAATGAGAATGAGATAAAAGAACGTTTCTATCAGGATTTGGAATTTGGTACTGCTGGTTTAAGAGGAATCATGGGTGCTGGTATCAATCGTATGAATATTTATGTGGTAAGAAGAGCCACTCAAGGTCTTGCCAATTATATTATAAAACAAGGCGGCGCTCACAAAGGCGTGGCCATTGCATATGACTCTAGACACATGTCTCCTGAGTTCGCTAAGGAAGCTGCACTTACCTTAGCTGCCAATGGGATCAAAGCCTATCAATTTGAATCACTGCGTCCGACTCCAGAGCTTTCATTTGCGGTTAGGGAACTGGGCTGTATTGCAGGAATTAATGTAACGGCTAGTCACAATCCCCCGGAATATAACGGGTATAAGGTATATTGGGAAGATGGTGCCCAGTTTACCTCACCTCATGATAAAGGGGTGACGGCTGAGGTGTTGGCGATCACAGATTTATCCACAGTAAAAACAACTACGGTAACAGAGGCGACGGCAGCAGGAAATTATGAGATCATCGGGGCGGCGATGGATGAGAAATATATTTCGCAGGTGAAGGCACAAGTAGTCAATCAAGATGCCATTGATCAGATGCAAGATGAGATTAGAATTGTCTATAGCCCACTTCATGGTACCGGTAATCGACCGGTTAGAAGAGTATTGAAAGAGATCGGATTTACCCACGTATATGTGGTTCCGGAGCAGGAATTGCCAGATGGAGATTTTCCAACGGTCAGTTACCCGAATCCGGAAGCAGAAGAGGCATTTTCACTGGGGCTTGCCCTGGCCAAAGAAAAAGATGCAGACCTGGTACTGGCGACAGATCCAGACGCAGATCGTCTTGGCGTTTATGTAAAAGATAAGAAATCAGGGGAGTACCTCCCACTAACTGGCAATATGTCGGGCTCTTTGCTTTGTGAGTATGTATTAAATCAGAAGAAAGCAAAAGGCCAGATCCCTGCGGATGGTCAGGTGGTAAAATCCATTGTAACAACGAATTTAGTGGATGCGATTGCTAAATCTTATGGTTCGGAACTGATTGAGGTTTTAACCGGATTTAAATATATTGGACAACAGATTTTAAAGGAAGAAACCACTGGATATGGAACATATTTGTTTGGGCTGGAAGAAAGCTATGGCTGTTTAATTGGAACGTATGCTCGCGATAAAGATGCCATCTCTGCGACGGCCGCGCTTTGTGAAGCTGCCGCTTATTACAAAACCAAAGGTATGACTTTATGGGATGCCATGATGGCTTTGTATGAAACCTATGGGTTTTACAAAGATGCAGTCAAAGCGATCAGTTTAAAAGGCATGGAAGGTCAGGCGAAAATAAAAGAGATTATGGAGACCATGCGCAGTAAGACGCCCAAAGAGATTGGTGGTTATCAGATTCTTGCAGTTAGAGATTATAAACAGGATACCATTGTAGATATAAAGTCAGGGGAAGTCAAACCCACTGGGCTTCCAGTATCAGATGTGCTCTATTATGAATTAAATGACGATGCCTGGCTTTGCATCAGACCATCGGGTACGGAACCTAAGATTAAGTTCTACTACGGTGTAAAAGGAACTTCTCGATTCGATGGGGAAGAAAAATCACGGATCTTAGGCGAAGGAGTTATGGCATTAATTGATCATATGATCGAAGAATCATAACCACCCGTTGAACGGGTGGTTTGCTCTACCCCTATAAGGGGTTATTACCGACGTTGGAGCCTAAAGGCTCTTTGAAAAAAATCCACAGCCGCACAAACATTTATCTACTGAGCCCAACAGGGCTCATTTTATTATGGGTCGTGACCCTGTTGAGCACGCGAAGCGTGCGAAATATAAACCACCCGCTATGCGGGTGCGCGGTGTTTGTTACACAAAAAAATCACCTTTCCGTTATAATAAGGTTGTTCAAGCCAATTTATAACGAAAGGAAAGGTGATTTTAATGGCCAATAAGGCAAACAGTTTGGCACATACCAAATGGATGTGCAAGTATCACATAGTGTTCACACCAAAGTACAGGAGAAAAATAATTTACAACCAGTACAAGGAAAGTATTAGAGATATTCTGAAACAACTATGTGGATACAAAGGCGTAGAAATATTGGAAGGTCATATAATGCCCGACCATATTCATATGCTTGTAAGCATTCCACCTAAACTGAGTGTATCACAATTTATGGGATATCTCAAAGGAAAAAGTGCGCTTATGATCTTTGATCAGCACGCAAACTTAAAGTATAAGTTTGGAAACCGACATTTTTGGGCAGAGGGATATTATGTGAGCACAGTCGGTCTTAACGAGGCAACTATAAGAAAGTATATCCAGGAACAAGAAAGTCACGATATTGCAATGGATAAATTAAGCGTCAAAGAGTATGAGGACCCTTTTAAGGGTAGCCGGTAATACAAAAGCCCTTTTAAGGGTTGCGACGAGTCAAGGGCGTTAAGGCTTGAACAAAGTGAAAGCCAGCGTCTTTAGGCGCTGGCCGGTAACAGAGGCTTATAGCCTCAGGACAAACCACCCGTTTGACGGGTGGTCATGATTTGCTTTGTTTTACCGGCTCACCCGTGAACGGGTCTATGTATTCTTTTAACGTCATTTGATCATATTCTAAATCTTCTTTTAATTGATTTAGAATATATTCTTGTATCTTCTTTGCATTCTTTCCCACTGTATCTACATAATATCCACGACACCAAAAATGTCTGTTTCCATATTTGTATTTCAAATTTGCATGTCTCTCAAATATCATAAGCGTACTCTTCCCTTTTAAATATCCCATAAAACTTGATACGCTGATATTTGGTGGTATTCTCACTAACATATGAACATGATCTGGACATATTTCTGCTTCTACTATTTCCACACCTTTTCGTTTACATAACATGCTTAGAACATTTGCTATATCCTGCTTTAATTCTCCGTACGCTACCTTTCTGCGATATTTTGGCGCAAAAACTATGTGATACTTACAATTCCATTTTGAATGTGATAAACTACTTATATCCATTTGGATAACCTCCTTTGATGTGCTTGTGTGGCTGCGAACCAACACTATTATATCACTGGAGGTTTTTTACCTGAAGCTAAAGCTGCTGTGGTCACACCTGCATAGCAGGTGGTTTATTAAAAGACTGCCATACAATAGAAAACAGAAGACCAGACATTGATCTGGCCTTCTGTTTTTTTAACTATTTGTTTTTTCTATATTTCTTTGAGTATTCCTTTATTTCACGCAGAGCATCTCCAAATAAACGGGAGGAAGCGGTCGGGTTTCGTTTAAGAATGCCTTTTCGGTAAAAGAATAACCGTTTTACCAGTTTTTCTTTTGAATCCATCAGAGCCTTTAACCGTTCTTCTTTTACAGAAGTGGCCATTAGGATGGTTTCATTTCTAAGTTCCGTTACTTTTAAAGCGGTCTCTGATTTTAACAGACTCATCTGTACCTGTAGCTCTTCTAGTTCTGCTTTTATCTTTGTCATAGATTCCAGCACTTTTGAAAGATCCAAAGCTTCTTTGGTGCAGTGAATGGTATCCAGAAGAAAGAATAGCCCTGTAACTGCCACAATTGTTACGTTTGCCGGAAGGCTTAACTGGAGAACTAGATATTCCAGTGGTCGGTGAACCACCTCGGTTAAAAGAATGGTAAGAGCACCCCAGGCTATGGATGTGGAAAGGCAGATATATCCGTTTAGATTCCATGGATTGTTGCTGTAGTCCCAGTATTTTATTTTAAAAAGCCTCTCCATAAGATAGCCGGTTAAATATTCTAGTACAGTGGCACCAATCATACCGGATAAAAACACCAGAATAACATGACCTTTAATGGGAAGGGACAAAATAAGCATGAGTATGGCACCCGTTCCATAGAGTGGAAGGAGTGGAAGGCGGAGAAAGCCTCGATTCACAATCCGAAGGCTTTTTATGGATACATAGGTAGATTCGATGATCCAGCCGATGAAGCAATAGAGGAAAAAAAACAGAAGCCATTGATACCAAGTATATTCGTACATGACAATGCCCCTTTCTGGAATCTGGTTTGTTGGATTTATCATATACGGTTTTGTCCTGTTTTGCAACAGGAATCATCTGTTTAAAGAATTTTACTTGCGTGAATCAATCCGGTCGGGTAAAATGAGGAAGGATTATAATTTATAAAAAGAATCAGAGTCAAAGATAAAGGAGTTTTTTGATGAGTATATTAAACGTAGAACATTTGACTCATGGATTTGGAGACCGTGCTATATTCCAGGATGTTTCTTTCCGTTTATTAAAGGGAGAACACATTGGCTTAATTGGAGCGAATGGAGAAGGAAAATCCACATTCATGAATATGATAACCGGTCATTTACAGCCAGATGAGGGAAAGGTTGAGTGGGCAAAAAAGGTCCGGGTTGGATATTTGGATCAGCATACCGTCCTTACAAAGGGAGTAACCATTCAGGACGTATTAAAAAGTGCGTTCTCTTTCTTATTTCAAATGGAAGAGCAGATGAATGAAATCTGCGATAAGATGGGGGAAGCAGACGAAAACACCATGAATACCATGCTAGAGGAACTGGGCACCATCCAAGATCTTTTGATGGCACATGATTTTTATGTCATTGATTCTAAAGTGGAAGAGGTGGCAAGAGCTTTGGGGTTAACAGAGATTGGTCTGTTAAAGGATGTGACGGAATTAAGTGGTGGACAGAGAACCAAGGTACTTTTAGGCAAATTGTTGTTGGAAAAACCAGACATCCTTTTACTGGATGAGCCGACCAACTATTTAGATGTTCAGCATATTGAATGGCTGAAACGCTATCTTCAGGAATATGAAAATGCATTTATCCTGATTTCACATGATATTCCTTTTTTAAATAGTGTAATCAATATCATCTATCACATGGAAAATCAATGTTTGGATCGCTATGTAGGGGATTATGATAAATTCCAGGAAGTTTATGCAGTGAAACGGGCACAGTTGGAAGCAGCATATAAACGCCAGCAGCAGGAGATTGCTGAATTAGAAGATTTTGTTGCAAGGAATAAAGCCAGGGTATCCACCCGAAACATGGCGATGTCAAGACAAAAAAAGCTGGATAAGATGGACGTTATCGAACTGGCCAAGGATAAGCCCAAACCGGAGTTTCAATTTATGGAGGCTAGAACGGCTGGAAAGATTATTATTGAAACCAGAGATTTGGTGATTGGATATGACGAGCCTCTATCAAAACCTCTTAATTTTATGATGGAGCGTGGGGAAAAGGTTGTACTAGCAGGTGCCAATGGAATTGGAAAGACTACTTTGTTAAAAAGCATTTTGGGTCTGGTTCCTTCTTTGGGTGGTGAATCTGAACTGGGGGATTACCTGTCCATCGGTTATTTTGAACAGGAGATGACACCTGGAAATACGACTACCTGTATCGAAGAAATCTGGAAAGAGTTTCCTTCCTATACCCAATATCAGGTTCGGTCTGCGCTGGCAAGGTGTGGTCTTACGACCAATCACATTGAGAGTCAGGTCCGGGTGTTAAGCGGTGGAGAACAGGCAAAGGTCCGCTTGTGTAAATTATTAAATCGTGAGTCCAATGTTTTATTGTTGGACGAGCCGACCAATCATCTGGATGTGGAAGCAAAGGAAGAATTAAAAAGAGCATTGAAGGAATATAGGGGCAGCATCCTTTTGATCTGTCATGAACCGGAGTTTTATGAGGGGCTTGCAACTAGAGTGCTAGACTGCAGGGACTGGGCGCTCCGGCTTTCCTAATTCAACAACAAATATTAACATCAAAAAATCGGGATTTGGTTTTCTAATTAATAGAAACCAAATCCCGATTGTATGTTTATCACTAAAATAGTCTTATTTAGGGGGGCCGGACGACTTGCGCCGTCCGGTATGAGTATGAAAAAGCTTTGTGATTTCAAGTAAGTTACTTGAAACAAAAGGCCCGTCATCCTTTCGGATAACGTATTCTTAGTATACGTGTTAAATGTGAAGAAAATGTGTACCACAAATTAAAAAATCATAAAGTTCATTAAAAATAAAAAAACCCTTTCAAAACACATGGTTATTGTATATAATAGGATGGAAAGTTCGACTTCATTTACAAATTAGCAAAATTTTGAAGATAAAGAAAGCCCTGGGAACAGGATACAGCGATCAGGAGGAAAGATAATTATGATGTCCAATGATATTGGGATTGATTTAGGTACGGCAAGTATACTGGTATATATCAAAGGAAAGGGAGTAGTACTAAAGGAACCTTCCGTTGTAGCCATTGATCGTGATACCAATAAAATAAAGGCGATTGGCGAGGAAGCCAGATTGATGATTGGGCGAACTCCTGGCAACATCGTTGCCGTAAGACCTCTCCGCCAGGGTGTAATCTCGGATTATACCGTTACGGAAAAGATGCTTAAATATTTTATCAATAAAGCAGTAGGGAAAAAGACATTAAGAAAACCTAGAATTAGTGTCTGCATTCCAAGTGGTGCAACAGAAGTAGAGAAAAAAGCAGTTGAGGATGCGACTTATCAGGCAGGAGCCAGAGAGGTTTCGATCATTGAGGAACCGGTTGCTGCAGCCATTGGTGCAGGAATCGACATTTCAAAGGCATGTGGAAATATGATCGTAGATATCGGTGGTGGTACTTCTGATATTGCGGTAATTTCTCTTGGTGGAACGGTTGTGAGCACGTCCATTAAGATAGCTGGTGATGATTTTGACGAGGCACTGGTTCGTTATATGAGAAAAAAACACAATCTTCTGATCGGAGAAAGAACGGCGGAAGAAATTAAAATTAACATTGGTGCAGCATACCGAAGACCAGAAGTTCTAACGATGGAAGTGCGGGGGAGAAACTTGGTAACAGGTCTTCCAAAAACCATTGTAGTAACTTCCGATGAGACTTTGGATGCGTTAAAAGAACCTGCTATGCAGATTGTAGATGCAGTTCATAGCGTGCTGGAGAGAACTCCACCGGAACTGGCAGCTGATATATTTGATCGTGGAATTGTATTAACCGGAGGCGGATCCTTGCTAAGCGGTTTGGATGCTTTGATTGAGGAGAAGACAGGAATTACAACCATGATTGCAGAAGATCCCCTTACTGCTGTAGCCATTGGTACAGGTAAATATATTGAGTTTTGCCATGGGGGCGAGAATAAAAGAGAATTTTAACCAAACAAGTTTTGGTGGCAGGACTGCTCGTATGGGCCCTGGCGGAATCATCTGATTCCGGCAGGGTTTTCATACGGCGGTCTCTTTGCATTTACGGGAGGTAACATGGCAACTGTCTGCGGATTTGTAGAAAAAATAAAATACAGGAACGAAGAGAATGGGTATACGGTTTTAAGTCTTGTTGAAGAAGGAGAAGAGTATACCCTTGTAGGTAATTTCCACTATATTAGCGAAGGAGAACGGATCGAGGTCGTTGGATTCATGACAGAGCACCCAGTTTACGGAGACCAGATGACGGTGGAAACCTATGAGATCAAGGCTCCCGAAGATACCATTGCCATGGAGCGTTACCTAGGCTCTGGAGCGATTAAAGGTGTGGGAGCTGCTCTAGCGGCCAGAGTTGTTCGTCGTTTTAAAGCAGATACCTTCCGTATTATGGAAGAAGAACCGGAACGCCTTTCTGAGGTCAAGGGAATCAGTGAGAAACTGGCAATGTCTATATCCAACCAGGTAGAGCAAAAAAAAGAGATGCGCCAGGCAATGATGTTCCTTCAGGAATATGGAATTTCTATGAATCTGGCTGTTAAAATCTATCAGGAATATGGTCCAAGGCTTTACAGTATTATAAAGGAGAATCCGTATCAGATGGCTGATGACATCTCAGGTGTGGGGTTTAAGATGGCGGATGAGATTGCCAGAAAAGTAGGTATTTTTACGGATTCTGATTTTCGAATTAAGAGTGGCGTTCTCTATACTCTTTTACAGGCAACGGCTAATGGACATACTTACCTGCCAGAGGATGAGCTGCTTTCTCAGGCTTCTGAACTTTTAAAGGTGGAACGACTGGACATAGAAAAACATTTGATGGATATGCAGCTTGATAAGCGTCTGGTGATACGGGAAACAGACAAAAAGCGGACGATTTATTCTTCCCTGTATTATTATATGGAATTGAATACAGCAAAGATGCTCCATGATCTTAACATCCGGGGTCAGATGCCGGAAGAAGAAATCCGGAAAAAGCTGCTGAAGTTACAGAAGGAGGAACAGATTGAACTGGACGAAAAACAGGTTAAGGCTGTGGTGGAAGCGGTAAATAGCGGACTTCTTATTATTACTGGAGGACCAGGAACGGGGAAAACCACCACCATCAATACGATTATCCGTTTTTTTGAAAGCGAAGAGATGGAAATTCTTCTGGCTGCCCCCACAGGCAGAGCAGCGAAGCGGATGACAGAGGCTACAGGTTATGAAGCAAGGACCATTCACAGACTGCTCGAACTGTTTGGAGGTCCAGGGGATGATCGAGCTACCTCCATGCATTTTGAAAGAAATGAAGAGAACCCTTTGGATGCGGATGCGGTGATTATTGATGAGACGTCTATGGTTGACATCCATCTAATGCAGTCGTTATTAAAAGCGGTAAATCCGGGAACCAGGCTCATATTAGTCGGTGACGTCAATCAGTTGCCAAGTGTGGGACCTGGGAATGTATTAAGGGATATGATTGATTCTCAATGTTTTAATGTTGTAATGCTGACAAAGATTTTCCGTCAGGCTTCTCAAAGTGACATTGTAGTCAATGCCCATAAAATTAATGCAGGGGAAACAGTTCCACTTGGGAAGAAGAGCAATGATTTTCTTTTCATTAAGCGAAATGACCCCAATTCAATCATTAGTGCTTTGATTACACTGGTGAAGGACAAGCTGCCAGGTTATGTGAATGCAGATACGAACGAGATTCAGATTATGACTCCCATGCGTAAAGGTGCAATCGGTGTGGACCGACTTAATACTATATTGCAGGAATACCTAAATCCTCCCTCTGGGAAAAAGATCGAAAAGGAATCGGGAGGGGTTGTATATCGTACTGGGGATAAGGTTATGCAGATCAAAAACAATTATAACATCGAGTGGGAAGTGAAAAACCGCTACGGGATCCCGTTAGAAAAAGGCACCGGAATTTATAATGGGGATATGGGTGTTATCCGTGAGATTAATGATTTTGCAGAACTAGTAATCGTGGAGTTTGATGAAGGACGCATGGTGGAATACAGTTATAAGCAATTGGAGGAGCTGGAGCTTGCTTATGCAATCACCATACACAAGTCTCAGGGAAGTGAATATCCAGCTGTGGTAATCCCTGTGTTCTCTGGTCCAAGAATGCTGATGACAAGAAATTTGATCTATACGGCAGTAACCCGTGCCAAAACCTGTGTCTGTCTGGTGGGAATGCCAGATATCTTCCAGGGAATGGTCAATAATGCAATGGAACAGCGCAGATATTCTGGCTTAAAGGAACGGATCTGTGAAATAAATGAATTGTCTTAAAATCTTCGGGCAGGCATTCTGTCTGCCCTTGTTCTTTCTATAATATCAAAGGAGTTTAAATCCAAATGAAATCCTCTCAACTGATTGATCTTTTATTTCCCAGACGTTGTCCAGTCTGTGATGATATTGTCATACCAAAGGGCAGAAAAATATGCCCAGATTGTTTGAAGCAGTTATCGTTTGTAACAAACCCGGTTTGTAAAAAATGTGGCAAGAAGGTGATAAGCACTGACGTAGAATACTGCTTTGACTGTACGAGGCATAAACGGTCCTTTGAATCTGGCAGAGCATTGATTCATTATGATGAAACGGCCAAAATGTCTATGGCAAAGATAAAATATAAGAATAAACGAGAATATCTTGATTTTTATGGGGAAGCCATAGCGGTTCGTTATGAAAAATGGATCTCACGTATAAAACCAGATGTTTTGATTCCGGTTCCCGTGCATCCCACAAGGCAAAGAGAAAGGGGATTTAATCAGGCTCATATTTTGGCGTGTCGGATTGGGGAAAGCGTGGCGATTCCGGTTGAGAGTGGTATGCTTTTAAGAAATAAAAAAACAGTACCACAAAAAGGTTTAAATCCTGCGCAGCGGTTGAAAAATCTGGAAGAGGCGTTTGTTCTGGGAAACGTGACAACTGGAGTAGAAACAGTACTTTTAATCGACGATATTTATACTACGGGTAGTACCATAGAAGCTTGCACCAGAGCTTTGAAACGGGCAGGAATAAAAAAGATTTACTTCTTAACAATTTGTATTGGACTAGGACAATAGATTGTTGTATGATACAGAAATAAAATGTCACATTCTAGGAGGGAACAAGATGAGAATCAGAACTGCAGAGGAAAAGGACATGCCGCAGCTCCTTGCGATCTATAACTATGAAGTGGAATACGGTATATCTACCTTTGACTTAAAACCCAAAAGTATGGAGGAAAGGATGGGATGGTATCAGGAGCATAATACAGGGAATCACCCTTTGCTTGTAGCAGAAATAGATGGAAAAGCGGTTGGATATGCCAGCCTGTCTTCTTATCGACCGAAAGAGGCCTATGCGGGCACAACAGAGTTATCCTTATACGTTGATCAGCATTATCGTCAAAGGGGGATAGCAGGGCAGCTGGGGGCTTCTATTCTTAAACTAGCAAGGACCCGAAGTGATATCCATACGGTGATTTCTGTTATCACAGGGGGGAATCAGGCCAGCCTCCACCTTCATGAACAACTAGGGTTTGTGCATTGTGGTACCATAAAGGAAGTCGGATTAAAGTTTGGGAAGCTGCTTGACATTGAGAACTATCAGATCATGGTGTAGTATTTCATCTTTTCTGATTCTTAGGTTGATTCTAGTAGGGAACTATAAACAATTCCACTAATAATATTGACTTTGTCTTTTTGCAATTGTACTATTATGTTAGTTTTAAGCAGTAATTAGAATATGAACACCAGATAATGGAGATGCTAAAACATAATAAAGAGGAGAAGCAGATGAGCAGACTTTGTATTGTGGTTCCTTGTTATAATGAAGAAGAGGCATTGAGATATACAAATATAGAACTAACCCGGATTCTACACAGGCTGACAGAAGCGGGAAAGTTAAGTAGCAATAGTTTCATTCTTTATGTGGATGATGGCAGCACAGATAAGACCTGGAGTGTGATCCATGATTTCCGAGTACAGTTTGACTGTGTCTTCGGCTTAAAGCTTACCAGAAATACGGGACATCAGAATGCTTTAACGGCAGGGCTTATTACTGCAAAGGATTCTGCAGATATGATCATAACCATTGATGCGGATTTACAAGACGACATATCTGTAATAGAAGATATGGTTGCTAAGTATAAACGTGGATATGATATTGTATATGGAGTAAGGAATAGGCGGGATACGGATACCTTTTTTAAGAGGACTTCAGCTCTTGGCTTTTACAAACTGATGCAGGCGATGAAAATTAATATCATTTATAACCATGCAGATTACCGGCTCATGTCAAAGAGGGCAGTGGAACAATTTTCCGGTTATACGGAACGAAACTTGTTTCTAAGAGGAATTATTCCTTTGATTGGATACCGGTCCACTGTCGTTACGTATGACAGGAATTCACGGATTGCAGGAGAATCGAAATATCCCTTAAGCAAGATGTTTTCCATGGCTTTTGAGGGAATCACCTCTTTTAGTATACAGCCAATCCGCATGATTACCAGCCTTGGACTGACGATTGTTCTTTGCAGTGTTTTTGCAGCCATCTATGCTTTGTACTCTTATGTAACAGGAAAAGTGGTGGCAGGCTGGACATCCATCATTTTATCCATCTGGTTTATTGGTGGGGTTCAACTCTTATCTATTGGTCTTATTGGGACATATATCGGAAAGATATATATTGAAGTAAAGCACCGCCCTAGATATAATATTGAGATTAATGATCTTATGGAGACAGAGTATGAAAAACAAGGATGAGCAGAAGGCATCTAAGCTTATTATTCTATTAAAGACTTTTTTTAACAAGGCAAAGGATTTTCTAAGAAAAGTGAATGTTAAAATGGAAGGGAAATATTCTCCCCATTTTTTGGCTCTGGCAGTTACCATCATAACGGCTCTGGTTGGTGGTACAATCCTTTTTATACCTAATTATCAGGGAGTTGCAGCTGACGGATCCACCGATGACATTATGAAATCTGCTGGGATTTATTATATAGAACAGGAACCGGAAGATCAATATAACAATTATTTTATTAGAACCTATTCAAACACTGCATCAAGGGGTGATATGCCTGGTAAAACATTTAATAGTCAGATATTTTTTATTAAACTGGCAAAGAATCTGGATCATATTTTTACCAGTGACAGCTACTTCGATATCCGATTTTTAGGCTTTATTTATATGATTATGTATCTTCCGGCAGTGTATTTGATCATAAAGCAGGTCTGCCAGCGAGTCAAACGGTTTTCTGAAGGTTTTTTTATCTCCGCAGTGGGTTTGATTATTTTTTCAGATGTAGGATATGTAACTTATTTTAATTCCTTTTATCCGGAGGCATTGTGGTTCATTACCATGTTATATTGTGTGGGGGCCTCCATGTCCTTCCAAAAAAAACGTTCTGGTTATCTGGATGCATGGAGTTTGATTTTGTTTTTACTGTCAGGAGCTGTTCTGATCAGTTCCAGGTCCCAGTGCACAGTGATCGGCTTTCTATTTGCAGGATATGCGATCCGGCTTATCTATGTGCGCAGAAACTGGTTTTGGAGTATTGGCTGTATAGCAACCGCATTTCTTCTTAGTCTGTCCGCTATTTTTTGTATATACGCATATCCATCTGATTTTAGTGAAACAAGCAAGTTCCACGCAATGACGAGAGGGGTCTTGTTTGAGTCTTCCAATCCGGCTGATACTCTGAGAGAATTTGGAATTGATTCTTCCTATGAGTTGTTAGCAGATGCTTCCTCTTATGATTATCTGCCTCTGGTAAAGGCAGGAGACGCTTCCCTTTATCACGGGTTTATGGATAAATTTACGACACAGGATATTGCGGTTTACTATTTATGCCACCCGGGAAGCCTGTTAGGTATGATCGATGTTTCCATTGGGGCTGGTATGGATATACGAAGGAGCAATTGTGGAAATTATGAGAAATCTGTGGGATTGCCAAAGAAGGCCAAAATCCTGTTATGGTCAGGGTGGAGTACGTTTAAGGCTTCATCGGCACCCCGAACGATAGGCTTTCTGTTTTTACTGACGGGGGCGATGTTTTTTCTGTTTTATAAAGGGTATTCCATCCGCCCTTTGGAGGACAGAAGAAACACTATATTCCTGGATATGCTGCTGATGGTGCTGGGGGTTTTACTGTCTCAATCCGTTGTGGTGATTATTGGAAGTGGTGATGCAGAGATGGGAAAGCGTATGTTTTTGGTGGGGCTTTCTTTCGATATTATGACATACTGTATCTTTGCTGAATTGCTTCATAAAATAAAAATTGTTTAGAAAATAGTTTTATGCAGCAAAGATTTTATGGCTGTATGGGGTGATAAGAGAGGAAAATGATTCATGGCAAATAGAAAGTCTTTTGGTTATCTGATTCAGGATTTCGGTCTGGTTTTACTGTTTATATGTTTGTTTGTAGGAGCAATTACAGTAAGCTACACTACAAAGTCCGCGGTTTTTGAATCTGTGATCATGCTGATTGGCATCTTTGTGGTACTTTTGCTTGCAGGTTTTAAGCTATTTAGCTTATCCTTTGTACTGGCGGGGGTAGAGGTTTCGATTTATACATCGTTCCGGCTCTATCTGTTTCTCTCTTATGATATAGAGATTCCATTATTGAGTTTTGTCTGGATTTTTCTTCCCATATTATCAGCTGTAGCCATGTATCTGTTTATTTCTGAAAATTACAGGCTGGAGTTAGAAAATAATATTTTGAGAGAACAGGTAGAAGAACTGGTCATGGTAAATCCGCTGACGAAATTATATAACCTGCGAAGTCTGTATCACGATTTAAATATTCAGGTTTCCTATGCAGAGAGAAATAAGGTACCCCTGTCCCTTATGGTGATTGTACTGAAATATGAAGCAGAACTGGCAAGTATCTTGACGAGGAGCAATTACGAACGGGTGATACAGATACTGTCCCAAATTGTAGTGGATACAGTCAGGGTGGAAGATAAGACCTATTCAATTGATAACAAAGGCAGTCTGGCAGTTATACTGACCAGTGATAAGAGTGGGAGTGAAATTGCCATGAGACGGCTTCACAGCCGTATTTCAGAAAAAGATGCATTTAAAGGAATAACGAATGCTGCAATTAAGATTGAAGTGAAGATAGCTAGTTTGGAATATGACAAGGCTGAGCATGGAGACAATATGATTTTGTTTAAGCAAAGGGTAGAAAATGAACTTCAATATGATGTATAAAAGAATTCTGATTGGTACTGCTGTAGTAGCATTATTATCTGGCATATGGCTGGGAAGAACTGCCTGGGCATCGGAACAGGAACAGATACCGGAAGGGGACATCTTGATTATCTATAATGATGGAGCAGAAAAAAATACGTTGGAAGCTGTAAATGATATGGTGGAACTACTAACCTATCAAGGGTTTAAAGTGACCTATGGACCAGCTGGCAGATGCATGGCTTCCATAAATCGTTTTTCCTACGTAATCTGCTATGATTTGACGAAATACCCCGAGGATTTTTCTAAGAACCTAAAGCAGTACGAGGACCCGATTAAGAGAAACAAGGAGAGGTCTCCACATATATTATTTGTTGGCAATGAATATTTAAAAGCCTACTTAAAGGATACTGGTAGGTCTGGTGATTATGAGACTGCCGCTAGTTCCACTGGTGAGATCCGTTATACCTTTGATGGTTTAAATGAACGGACCGGTTTGGTTAAAGAAGAGTGTTTTGTATTTTTGAAATCATTCAGTTATCAGAATGGAAGCCTGACAGTTAATGGCAAAACGAGATATTTTTGTGCAACAAATGGAGTGATAACTCATATACCAGTGACGAATCTTTTTGACAATCTGATCAGAGCTGCTTTCATAAAAGAGGTGGCTCAATGGAAGTGGCCTTTTAATGGAAGCCCTAGTGAATTTGCTCAGTATATTGTAATTGATAAGGTCTATCCCTATGAGGATCCGGATAAACTGCTTGAGGTGGTGAAGTTGTTGGCTCATAAGAAAACACCCTTTGTAATTTCCGTGATGCCTGTGTATGTACATGGTGATTATCCGGCTATGGCTCATTTTTGTGAAGTTCTAAGGTATGCCCAGGCAAATGGCGGTGCAGTCATTATAAACGCACCGATCAATCAGATGATTTCTTTTGATAAGGATATTGTATTGGAATATCTTCGACAGTCTTTGGAACTATATAATAAAAACGGAGTGTATCCACTGGCTCTTCAGGTTCCCCGTAATTGGATGGTTCAGGAAGATACCATAGAGATTATGAGACATTTTAAAACCATATTTACATCGGAAGAAGAGGATTCTTATATGAAACCGTCAAATATGCGGACCAATCTGGTTTATGAGGATGGGCATCAATGGGTAGGAACAGCAGTAGCTCTTGATGATTTTAAAACCAGTTATTTATCAACGTATTCTACCGCTGTTATGATTTCTATGGAAGATCATAGGAAGGATATCAGGGAAAAGATTGAAGCCTGCCGCTGCTCTTCTGTCTCTTTAAAAAGTCTTTGGGATATGGAACACAGTTATTGGCTGGAGAAGCGTTTGATGACGTATAAAAATCACGATCTGCTGCTGAACGGCAAAAAGATGGATTTAAGCTTTGTTCCCAGCACTTATAACGAGAAATATGATTACCACCGTAATATGCTGCAGCGGTTTTCAAAGGACTTGACATCTCAGAACAGGAAGCTGATTATATTAGTCGGAATAACCTCTGTTCTTTTTTTGATTTTTATCTGCCTGGCTCGATATAATAATAGAAGAAATTATTTCTTTCACAACGAAGAAAACAGACGGTAAGACGGAACGAAATTCTTTATTTCGGAAAATCCCAGGAAAGGGAGGGGAATATGTCATTTGTTGATGTTCTTGCATTGTATTCTATTTTTGCCATATGGGGCCTATTGTTTATTAATATAGTGCTTTCCATCGGAGGTTTTATCTATATTATGCGTATGAACCGTACAGACGGACATATAGCGATTTCTGAATATCCCATGGTAACCATTATGGTTCCCGCTCATAACGAAAGCATTGTAATCAAAAAAACTATGAACGCTTTGCTTAAGTTGGACTACCCCAAGGATAAATATGAAATTATTGTAATTAATGATAATTCTACGGATGATTCTGCAAACGTGCTTAAGGATATCCAGTATAATAATCCAATCGCAAAAATCATAATTATCAATACCGATCATGTTGTGGGGGGAAAAGGGAAATCAAATGCTCTAAACATAGCCCTGTCTGTTGCATCAGGGACTGTAATCGCTATATATGATGCGGATAACACGCCGGAGCAGCAGGCGCTGAAAATCCTTGTGGAAAATCTCATGTCTGATGATAAATTAGGTGCAGTAATTGGAAAATTTCGGACAAGAAATAAGTATGCGTCCCTGCTTACCCGGTTTGTCAATATCGAAACACTGGCTTACCAGTGCATGAGCCAGGCTGGGAGATTCTTCTTTTTCAAGCTGTGTACAATACCCGGGACCAATTATGTAATACGCCGGGAGTTGATCGACCGGATGGGAGGCTGGGATGTAAATGCTCTTGCAGAAGATACGGAAATCAGCTTTCGCCTATATAGAATGGGGTATTATATCAAATTCATACCCCATGCCGTCACTTGGGAGCAGGAACCCCAGATGTTAAAACAGTGGTTTAAACAAAGGACGCGCTGGGTAAAGGGAAATCTCTATGTACTCAAAAGTAATTTTAAATATGCATTTGATCCGGCAGCAGGAAGGATGAGACTGGATGTCATTTATTATGCGCTGGTATACTTATTGATGTTTACCTCTCTTGTTTTTTCGGATCTGATTTTTATTCTGGGTGTTTTGGGATTTTGTTATGTCACTCTGGGTGGATTTTCCTCGTTGCTGTGGGAAATGGCGATTTTACTTTTCGTGCTCAATGTGACGATTACCTTATCCGTAGAGAAAAATGAGTTTAATCTCAGTAATGTAGTACTTACATTCTTTATGCTGTTTACTTATTCCAAGCTTTGGGTGCTGGTTGTGATTAACGGAGTCGTTCAGGGCATACAGGATTTTGTTTATCACAAAGAAGTTATATGGGATAAAACAGAGCGTTTTGAGGAAGGATCAGGAAAAAGGGGAGATGGACGATGAAGATGAAAATACGGATAAAAGCTGCCAGATGTCTGGTACTTACCTTGCTGCTCATTGCTGGGCTGAATATAAAGATATATGGAGCCAATCTTGGACCTGCTGTGAATACAGAAGCCACAGATGGTGAATCCGCCAGTATTCCAGAGGAAAATACAGAACATGCGGATATAGAGTCAATCGTGAATCAATCCCCTGAGGAGGATTCCATAAATTTTTTGCCTGTCGTGGATCCGGAACAAGCGGCAACACCAGAGGGGAATGCGCCGGAATATGAACAGACGAGTCATACCCAGGACATATTCTTTCCTCAGAAGACCTTAAAGGGGATTTATTCTTCTGTGGATCTTTATTTTTATGTTCAGGATTACTGGGATACCAAGTATGTATATGCTCAGATTCAGTATGATGTGAGTGAACTGATTGAAGGGACGTCATCCTCCGTTACGTTTGCGGTTAATAATATTCCTCTTCAGTCTTATAAGCTGGAGTATAAGACTGGCAGTTCCCAGATTCTTTATGTAAAAATCCCCATGAGTGAGGTACGAACTGGATATAATTCGTTTACCATGTCAGCCTATGCTAGGCTTTATAATGAAGAGGGCTGCGTGGATGATTATTCTGACGCAAACTGGTTAAGAATTGATGAAACTTCCTATATCCGTTGCGGTTACGAGAGCAAATACCCGGAACATAAGATTTCCCAATTTCCATATCCTTTTATGTCTACCTATTCTCCGACAGGAAAAGGACTGACTATTGCTGTTTCAGACAAGGCAGCCACAGGAGAAGTTACAGCAGCGATGAATTTGATGGCTGATTTAAGCACTGCCACAAAAGATAAAAACGAGATCCAGGTGTGCCTTCTTTCTGATTTGGAACAGACGGATCCCACTCGGACGATCCTTATTTCTGGTTATGATAACCTGCCACAGGAATACAAACAGCTGGTGTTAAAGGCTCCTGATTCCAATCAGAATGCAACGGTAAGTTATACGGATGATTCCCACGGAAATCCCCTGTTAATTATAACCTCATCAGAGGATTCCAGTCTGGTAGAAGCTGCTTATATGCTTATGGATGAGAGTCGCTGTCAGCAGGAGAACGGAGCCGTTGCCTCGGTAGAGAAAGGAAGCTCTCAGATTGCCGTGAATGCTGCTGCACAGAATGCTATGATGGCAGGAAATTATACTCTTAATGATATTATGGGCAGTGGAGTTTCCTTTGTAGGTCCTTTTCATCAGGAAAACTATATTTATCTTCCGGTTTCCAAAGATTTTGTACTGTCAGAAAGTGGAAAGATTGCATTAAAATTTAGATACAGTGAAAACCTGGACTTCACCCGTTCCCTGGTGACTGTATATTGGGGAGATGTTCCAGTTGCCAGTAAGCGGCTGAGGAAGGAAAATGCTTCTGGAGATGAGCTTAATTTTGAAATTCCAGCCGATATGATTGGAACAGCGGCTACTAGTATAAAACTATCATTTGACTTAGAAATTGCCGATATGATCTGCACTCCCAGACAGAGTGATATGCCCTGGGCCTATGTTTCGAAAGAGTCCACTATATTTTTACCGCCTTCCTCTGGCATTACCCTGTCTTTCGACTTAAAAGCATCTCCATTTCGAAAGGATGGTAAATTTAACGATGTCATGCTTGTGATCACAGATGTGCCAACGACCCATGAACTCAATTTGCTAGGGCAGATTGTTGCCATGTACGGGAATGAAACAAAGCCTTATGGAGGTCTTACGGTGAAGCGAGTCAGTGAATTCAGTAAAGATGATGCTGACTACAATATAATAACCACAGGTACGTTTGGAGAAAATCCCCTTATTTCACAAATCAATGACAAGCTTGATTTTAAATATACCTCAGATGGGAATGGGTTTGAAAGTAATGAACAGTTAATCTTGTCTAAGGAATATGCAGGAAATATAGCAGCTATGCAGTTGTTAAAATCTCCTTTTTCATTAAATCGCGGGTTGTTGGCTGTTACCGGTAGCAATGATCCGTCTCTGATTTATGTACAGGAATGCTTAAGAGACAGCAAGATACGAGATAAGCTGACCAAGGACTGTGTGATTCTTAATCCAGATACTGGCCTTACTGCTTTTCAGTTTATACAGAATAAAGTAGTTCAAGGTGGCCCCACCCTTGCAGAAAAGCTGGTACAAAATAAAAAATCTCTGATATTTACTGTCATTGCAACATCAGCAATGTTTCTGATGCTTCTCGCAATGATTATAATATTATTGCGGATACGTATGTACCGAAAAAAGGTGGATGAGTAAACAGCGACAGGGAGGGAATGAGGGGACATATGAAATTAGAAAAAAACTTGTTTTATCGTTTTTGTGTTGCATTATCTGTTGTTGGTATTGGATATATTTTAATCTGTGGTGTATCCTGGGTTGGCGGGGAGCAGGAATATCCTTATGCCATGAAAGGAATGCTTCTCTCTGTTTTTTTTCTGGTCTGGGTTGGAGTACATTTTCTGGCGCTGCTTTCAGCCAGGTTGGGAATTGCCCGTAAGCTGTCGGAGCGGGAAAAATTAATGGCAGGGATTGAAGCTTGTTATGTCATACTTGTGCTGGCCGCTGCTTTCATTCTACGATATGCGGTTATCTTAAAATTCCCTATGGAGCCGGCATCTGATTATAAAACCTATTATGAGATCGCTGAAATGCTTAAAAATGGTACACTTCAGGATAAGGGAGAAGGCTATTGCAATTATATCGCAATGTTTCCTCATATTATAGGGTATTGCTATATTTTAAAACAAGTCTTTGTCCTTTTCGGTACCAGCGTATTTCATGGACAAATTGCGAACATTCTTTTTTCTGTGGGTACGGTTTTTTTGATATACAGGATCGGAAGGAGGCTGGGGGGAAGATTGGCTGGGGTGATTGCATTAACCGCGGCTGCGTTCTGGCCCTCCCAGATCATGTACATTAACATGCTGGCAGCTGAGTATGCATTCTCTTTCTTCCTTTATTTATCAGTTCTTCTGTTCCTTCATCTAGCAATGGACTACGATAGCACAACGAAACATGCGGTCATTGGAATTCTACTCCATATCCTGTTGGGATTTTTGATTGCAATTTCGGCGGCAATCCGGCCAATGGCTTTGATTCTTCTAATAGCCATTTTGCTGTGTATGCTTCCGCTGAAAATGAAATTACCGGGGATTCCAAGGAACAGTTTATCCATTTGGGTGCGGTTTCTGGGAAAGGGCTGGTTAAGAGGAGCCCTGATTCTGGTTTCTTACATGATTCTTTCTGGAATCCTTACGACGAATATAGAACTTGTCATTAACCAAACAGTGCCCTCTTTCAGTGAATCGTTTGGCTATAATTTACTGGTAGGTTTGAATACAGAAGCAAATGGGGGGTGGAATGAAGAGGATTCCAAGTTTTTATACGATAATTTAGATCGTACCGGATCGCCGATTCAGGCGCAGATAGCCTGTCGTAATCAGGCATTGTTACGCCTGAATTCTGATCCAGAGGCTATTTTTAATCTATTCATTAACAAATACGAATTGCTTTGGGGAAATGATGATTACGGCGCAACCTGGAATCTGGCGTTTTTAAAGGAACAGAATACACTGTCTCCCCAAAGAGCAGATATTTTATATCGATCCCAGAATGCAAACCATATTGTCTATATGGTGTTTGTTCTGTTTTCGTTTATGACGCTTATTTATCTGCTTCAGAGAAAGGCTTCCTACGTATATGTATTGATTCTGATGTACCTCGGTACAGCGGGCATGCATATCTTTGTGGAAAGTCAAAATCGGTATCATTTTCATGTACTGCCGGTGATCATGATTATGACAGCGGTTGGAATTGGTTATATCTTTGAAAATTCCATAGTATATGTCAAAGCCTCCGATCATAGCAGACAGGAGAAGGAGAAAATACAGGGCCAGAAAATAGAAGCACTGAAGCGATTTGAGGAGGAAGAGCTTAAGGCGATCGAGAATCGTTATAAGAGTATGACCAATGCGTTTGATATGCAATCTGCCATTAAAAATGGCAATGTTATTGTGACGGTATCCGAAAAATATAGGAACCCTTCTTCCGTGGAAACGGATAGGGAGGAGAAGGGAGGGGAGAAAGAGAATGAGACCAGTTCTGTCCCAAACAAATAAAGAGAAGACATTGATTACAATAGTGTTTGTATTAGCTGTATTCACTTTTATCGGAGTATTTTCGCTGGTCAGGTATTCTCGTATGGAAAAAGAACTATTGAGACAAAGCAGAGAAAATACTGAATCAGGTGCACTCAGTGAGCAGGGAGCAGAGGTGGCTTCTCTTGATGATATCACCAGCATTTTTCCCGATAATTGTAATCTGAATGAACCCATACCGGATATCTCTTTTCAGAATGAGGCCGGGGAAACGGTATCAATTCATGACTTTGTGGGGAACGTGACAATTATTACATTCTGGGCCAGTTGGTGCCCGGATTGTAAGGAAGAGCTATC
Organism: Clostridium sp. E02; assembly: GCF_003833015.1. Classification (GTDB taxonomy): domain Bacteria; phylum Bacillota; class Clostridia; order Lachnospirales; family Lachnospiraceae; genus Lacrimispora. The sequence continues at coordinate 1,496 of NZ_RJLQ01000027.1, read as the reverse complement.
TTTAATGAATGATTTTATGGACATTGCAAAGGAATATGGTGATATCAACTATATTCTGATCAATAAACTGGATAATCAAAAAGAAACAAAGGATAAGGCGCAACAATATCTGACGCAGCAAAAAATCCTCACCGGAACTTATTATGACATTGGTCTCAATGCCTATAAAAAATTAGGTCTTCATAATATACCCACCACATTGTTTTTGGATAAGCAGGGGGTGCTCAGAGCCTTAAGTCCCAGGCAGATAACGGAGACTTCTGTATTTGAAGGATATTTAAAGGATACGATGGAGGGAAGCCAAACAGTGACTTGTGAATTTGTTACGAGCAGCATGATGGATGAAAGAGGTGGGGTACATACCGTTTATGATACCTCAAAAGCGAAAACGAATAAAAGTGATATCCTTAGTGAAACCCAGGGGGGCATGTTAGAGTACGCGGTTTTAAGAAATGATCGAGAGTTATTTGAGAAAGTGTTTCATTACATTACCTCGGTTATGTGGTCGGATGGTTTGACAGCCTGGAAGGTCACCGGGGATGACCCGTCTCATGTTAACTCTATTTTAGATGATTTCCGGATTGTCAGTTCCCTTATGCAGGCAGATTCTTTGTGGGGGGGATATGCTGAGGCCATCCACAGTTACACCAATTCGCTGTGTAAATATGGAGTAAGGAATGAACAATATGTGGACTTTTATGACAGTGAGTACAAGCAGTTTGCAAAGCGCTTTACTCTTTGCTATGGAGACTTATGCACGATGTCAGATTTGGCAATCATGGATGCAAGGCTCAAAAAACCGTATGAAAATGCAAAGAAATTGGTTGTTGAAGGAAAGATTAGCAAAAAATTTCCTCTGTATTACAGCTGGTATAACTATAAAACCAATGCTTATGAAACCGATGATTTAAATACAGCAGAAGCAATGATTACAATTCTTCATCTGGCAGAAGTTGGTTTGCTGCCAACGGATACCCTGGATTGGCTAAAGGAGCAGATGAATAAGGAGGGGATAAAAGCCCGTTATACCGTAGAAGGAAACGTTGTGGATGGGTATAATTATGATTCAACAGCTGTTTATGCTCTGGTAGCAATGATTGCCCATACGACAGGAGATCGGGAGCTGCAGGGACTAGCCCTTAGAAAAATGGAGAAAATGAGAATTGTAAATAAATCTTACCCTTATTATGGAGCCTTTGGAATGGAAGACGGAAGTGGTATTACTTCTTTTGATCAGGTGATGGCAATGCTGGCTTATGAATATACCAATTAAAAAAGAATAGAGCATTCTGGTGATATGTCAAGAAAAAACTAGAAAAGATTTTGATATGTTTTAGCCAAAAAGGGTTCACTTAATAAAGCATACAAGAAAAACATGTATTCTCGAATACTAGTTCGATTCAATATTAAATTCGGCGTCCAATTTTTCGCCGGTGTACAGTTGGTTTTTGACCAGCAAACCAAAAACGAGTCGTACGAATTTACGAGATGTAAGC
>NZ_RJLQ01000026.1 GCF_003833015.1 Clostridium sp. E02 | reverse complement strand
GTTAGTAATACCTTTCTGATTGTGTCCACCTCATTTCTAAGTCATGAGGTTCTATTATAATATATGAACTACTAATTGGGACATAATCATTTGTGATACACTAGGACATTATCATAAATGAATCATATAGAAAAAGCATTAAATAAAAATATTCCTTGACATTTCTTTGATCACTGATTAAAATTATAACTAAATATAATAATAATAAATGCCGTGAAGGTGTTAGTAGATTCTTAATTTCTTCCAGAGAGAAGGGGCCATCGGCTGCAAGCCCTTTTAAGTTCAGTTAAGCAATTGAATTTCCCACTGAAGCAGCATGATTGAAACCGGATTTTTCCGGCATTAGATCATGACGTTTGTACACGTTACGTATGCCGAGTGCCTGTTATGATACAGGAATCAGGGTGGTACCGCGAATTTAACTTCGTCCCTTTTTGGGATGGAGTTTTTTGTTTTTATTGTGATAAAAAGAAGGAGAGCAGGATGAAAGACCAATTAGAAAAAATCAAATATGAAGCATTGAAGCAGATAGAAGCTACGGATGCATTGGAAAAGCTCAACGATATTAAAGTTTCCTTTCTTGGAAAAAAAGGAGAATTGACCAGCGTATTAAAAAGTATGAAGGATGTGTTACCAGAAGACAGGCCAAAAGTTGGTCAGATGGTCAACGATACCAGAGGATTGATTGAGGGGAAATTAGAAGAAGCAAAGGCGATTTTATTAAAAAAGGCAAGAGACGAACAGATGAAAAAGGAAGTCATTGATGTCACCTTGCCCGCAAAGAGAAATAAATTAGGCCACACCCATCCAAATACCATTGCACAAAAAGAAGTAGAACGTATTTTTGTAGGCATGGGATATGAAGTAAAGGAAGGTCCTGAAGTAGAATATGATTCCTATAATTTCGAGAAGTTGAATATTCCGAAAAATCATCCAGCAAGAGATGAGCAAGATACGTTTTATATTACAGAGAATATTGTTTTGAGAAGCCAGACTTCTCCCGTACAGATCCGCTCCATGGAAGAAGGGAAACTTCCCATTCGAATGCTAGCACCTGGCCGGGTGTTTCGCTCTGATGAAGTGGATGCGACGCATTCCCCATCCTTTCACCAGTTTGAAGGTCTTGTGATTGATAAAAACATTACGTTTGCCGATTTAAAAGGAACGCTTCAGGAATTTGCAGAAGAATTGTTTGGTGCAGAGACAAAAGTTAAATTTCGTCCTCATCATTTTCCTTTTACAGAACCCAGTGCGGAAATGGATGTTACCTGCTTTAAATGTGGAGGAGAAGGATGCCGATTCTGTAAAGGTTCTGGATGGATTGAAATTCTCGGATGCGGAATGGTTCATCCAAACGTGTTAGAAATGAGTGGGATTGATTCGGAGCAATATTCCGGATTTGCTTTCGGAGTAGGACTTGAGAGAATTGCTTTATTAAAATACGAAATTGATGACATGAGATTATTATACGAAAATGATATTAGATTCTTAAAGCAGTTTTAGGAACAGAAAGGGAGAGAAATCAATGAATACACCATTATCATGGATTAAAGCATACATTCCTGATTTTCACGTAGAACCTCAGGAGTATACAGATGCGATGACGCTGACCGGAACAAAGGTAGAAGGATATGAATGCCTGGATAAGAATTTAAAAAAGATCGTGGTTGGGAACATCCTGTCAATTGAACGTCATCCAGATGCGGACAAATTAATTGTGTGTCAGGTTAATGTTGGAGAAGAGACAGTACAGATCGTAACAGGAGCTTCCAATGTAAAGGAAGGAGATAACGTTCCAGTCGTGTTAGCTGGTGGAATGGTAGCAGGAGGTCACGATGGAGGTCCTCTTCCTAAAGATGGAGTAAAAATCAAAAAGGGAAAGTTAAGAGGGATTGAATCCTGCGGTATGATGTGTTCCATAGAGGAATTGGGATTTACCAGTGAGCTGTATCCCGATGCACCGGAAAGTGGAATATACATTCTAAAAACGGATGCAAAACCTGGAGAAGATGCCGTTGCACTCTTGGGATTACATGATTCTGTATTTGAGTATGAAATTACTTCAAATCGAGTGGACTGCTACAGTGTACTTGGCATTGCCAGAGAAGCAGCGGCAACGTTTCACAAGTCTTTTCACCCACCAGTTGTAACACCGGTGGGGAATAAGGAAGATGTTCACGATTATTTAAAAGTCACAGTAAACGACGGTCAGCTTTGCCCTCGTTACTGTGCAAGAATGGTAAAGAATATCAAGCTGGCACCTTCCCCTGCTTGGATGCAACGGCGTCTGGCAGCATGTGGAATTCGCCCCATCAACAACATCGTAGATATCACCAATTATGTAATGGAAGAATATGGGCAGCCGATGCATGCATTTGATTATGATCAGCTTTCCAATCATGAAATTATCGTAGAATGCGCAAAAGATGGGGAAACATTTCAAACTTTAGATGGTCAGAATCGCAACTTAAATCATAGCATTTTAATGATCAAAGACGGAGAAAAATCAATTGGTATTGCTGGAATTATGGGGGGCGAAAATTCTAAAATTACCGATGAGATAAAAACCATGGTATTTGAGAGTGCTTGTTTTGATGGAACAAACATCCGCCTTTCATCGAAAAAAGTGGGGTTAAGAACCGATGCTTCTGGTAAATTTGAAAAGGGTCTGGACCCAAATAATGCGGAAGATGCCATTAATCGTGCCTGTCAGCTAATTGAAGAATTAGGAGCAGGAGAAGTTGTAGGTGGTATGATTGATGTTTATCCAGAAAAAAGAGAAGCAAAGAGGATCCCGTTTGAACCAGAGAAAATGAATCGTCTGCTGGGAACAAACATTCAACCAGAGACTATGCTTGAATATTATAAAAAGCTGGATTTAAGCTATGATCCAGAGAAAAAAGAGGTGGTAATCCCCACATTCCGACAAGATTTGGCCTGTATGGCAGATATGGCAGAAGAAGTTGCCAGATTCTTTGGATATGATAAGATTCCAGTTACACTTCCAACTGGGGAAGCGACTACGGGTAAAATATCTTATAAATTAAGAATTGAGGAACTGGCTGGAGAAGTAGCAGAATTCTGTGGATTTTCGCAAGGAATGACCTATTCCTTTGAAAGCCCCAAAGTATTTGACCGACTGTTAATTCCAGCTGACAGCCCTCTTCGTAAGACAGTCAATATTTTGAATCCGCTTGGGGAAGATTTCAGTATTATGAGGACATTACCCCTTCACGGGATGTTAAATTCCTTATCTACGAACTACAACCGGAGGAATAAGAATGTACGCCTTTATGAACTCGCAAACATTTATCTTCCCAAGGCGCTTCCGATGACTGAACTTCCAGATGAAAGAATGCAATTTACTCTAGGATTTTATGGGGATGGAGATTTCTTTGACATGAAGGGAGTTGTTGAAGAATTTTTTGAAAAAGCCGGAATGCGAAAGAAACATCATTATGATCCCAATGGGGGAAAACCGTTTCTTCATCCAGGAAGACAGTCCAATATCATTTATGAAGGAACTACGGTAGGATATTTGGGTGAGGTTCATCCGGATGTGGCGGATCAATATAAAATAGGGGAACGTGCCTATATTGCCGTAATTGATATGCCGTCTGTAATTCCTTATACCGGGTTTGACCGCAAATATACGGAAATTGCCAAGTATCCGGCGGTAACAAGGGATATAAGCATGGTAGTACCCAAGGAGATCCTAGTTGGCCAGATCGAAGAAATCATTGAGCAACGTGGTGGAAAGATTTTAGAAGATTACCAGTTGTTTGATCTTTACGAAGGCTCACAAATCAAAAAGGGATTTAAATCAGTTGCTTATACTATAAGCTTCCGGTCGGCTGATCATACATTGGAAGAACAGGAAATTGTTACAGTTATGAATAAGATTCTCAATGGGCTGCAGGGTCTAGACATTGAATTGAGAGCATAACTAGTATTTTATATCGTGTATTTGATGTCAGGAGTGAAATGGACTCCTGGCATCTTTTTTTGAAATTCTGAATGGAACGTAACATTCTCGTCAATCCTTTTATAAGATAATGTAACAAGGGAGGCTTTTTAATGTTAGGAGATCTTGATATTATAGAAGTGTATGGGCGGTTGGTTTATGATTCCTGTGCCAATCTGGCGGTAGAAGCGGAAGTGATTTTGGAAAATGGAGCCCATGGAAGAGCTTCGGTTTCGTTATGGGGAGCAAAACAGCCGGAAAAATCAGCTGAATTAATTAATAACTGGTATTCAGAAGCTGTTTTACTAGAGGATGCTGCGGATCAAAATGCCGTGGATAGAATGCTTATAAAAGCCAAAAAGATATTAAACGATCCGACTGGTGATTTTGGGATTTCGGCACTTTCTATGGCAATTGCCAGAGCAGCAGGAGCCGGACTTTTTCTCCCGCTTTATCGTTATCTAGGAGGAACCTCAACACCCGTGATGCCAGTCCCTATGATGAGTTTGTTGTGTGGAGAAAACATAGAAAAAGGAATTGGATTTTGTGAGATATTAGTCGTTCCAGAAAACAATAAAAGCTTTTCCCAGGGGTTATTAATGGGAACGGAAATTTATCAAACATTAAAACGTTTGCTTACGCTACATGGATATGAAACGGCTGTTGGAAGAAACGGCGGCTTTACAACGGACATGAAAAATATAAAGGAAGTACTTCACTGCACCATAGATGCTTTTTCATTGACGGGTTATAAGCTAGGGGTGGATGCAAGGATTGCCATTGATGCAGATGCAGAGGAACTATATGTAGATGCAGAGAAACTATATGCAGATGGGATGTATCTTTTTTCAAAAGAATTTGGCACATCCAAAGCTATGGTGATTGAGTTAGAGCGTGCTGAAACGGTTTCTAATGCACTAGAAATGGTCCGGAAAGCGAAAAAATCAGGTTGTAAAGTGATCTTTTCAAATGGGATTGCGGCAACAGAAGAAACGTTCCTAAGTGATATTGCAGCTGCATCAGGAGCGGATTATATCAGAGGTGGTGCTCCGTGCAGAGGGGAATGTACCGCAAAATACAATCAACTGATTCGAATTGAGGAACATTTCAATCAGGTTAAGTAGAAAATGGAAAAAAACATTGTATTTTAGTGAAAAACATGATATGATAAGTGTTGTTTGACTATAGGAGGTGGAAACATGATCAGGATTATATTATCAATCATATTTGTTATTATATGCATTGCTTTATCAGCGATTATTCTTTTGCAAGAAGGAAAGAGTCAGGGACTTGGTGCAATCGGTGGTATGGCAGATACTTACTGGGGCAAGAATAAAGGGCGTTCCATGGAAGGAAAACTGGAGAGATTTACAAAGTACGGAGCTATCCTGTTTTTTGTTCTAGCGTTGGTATTGAATCTGAATATACTGTAACGAAAAAACACTCTTGTGGAATCGGAACAAGGGTGTTTTTTCAATTTTTAAAAATATTGTAATACAGTACTGTAAAATGCAGATAATAGAAACAAAGATACCTATGAATAAATTGAAAGAAAAATAGAAAAAGTTAAGAGAGGAAAACGATGACACAAGAACAATTAAAACAGCGAAAAGTTATGTTCCTGGAACTGTTCGGCGATCCGACTTATGTTCCCATGAAATTAAAGGAGCTGGCGATTCTTTTTAATATTCCAAAAAGTGAGAGAGAGGAATTAAAAGAAGTACTGGATTCGCTTTTGGCAGAAGGAAAGATAGGGATTACACAGAAGGGCAAATATGGAAAACCTGATTTGGGGTCCATAGCAGGCTCGTTTTTTGGACATCCCAAAGGTTTTGGTTTTGTTGCGGTGGAAGGCATGGATCAGGATGTTTTTATCCCGGAAGATAAGACAAAAGGTGCATTGCACGGAGATATGGTTCTTATCTCTGTAGATGCGGCGCAATCAAAAGGGAAAAGGCAGGAAGGGCAAGTACAAAAAATAATTCAGCATGCCAATGAACATATAATTGGCTTTTATCAGAAAAATAAAAATTTTGGATTTGTTATTCCAGATAATCAAAAGATATCAAAAGATGTTTTTGTACCACAGGGCAAAGATATGGGAGCGGTTACGGGCCATAAGGTAGTGGTGAAGGTAACCGATTTTGGTGGAGCAGATAAAAAACCAGAAGGAGCAATCACAGAAATCATAGGACATGTAAATGATCCTGGCACGGACATTTTATCAATTGTACGTGCCTATGGTCTCCCGGAAGAGTTTCCGGATGGGGTGATGAAACAGGTGTCTGAGATGCCGGATACTGTAACAGGAAAAGATATCAACGGGCGTTTGGATTTGAGGGACAGCTTAACTGTCACTATAGATGGAGAAGATGCCAAAGATCTTGATGATGCCATTACCATTACTAAAAAAGATGGAATTTACACATTGGGAGTTCATATTGCAGATGTAACAAATTACGTGACAGAGCATAGTCCTTTAGATGAGGAAGCGTTAAAGAGAGGAACCAGTGTTTATCTGGTGGATCGGGTAATTCCCATGCTTCCTCATAAACTATCAAATGGGATCTGCTCGTTAAATCAAGGAGAAGACCGTCTTGCACTGAGCTGTATCATGGATATTGATGAAACCGGTTCGGTTCAGGGGCACAGGATAGCGGAAACTGTAATCAATGTAAATCGTAGAATGACTTACACCGCAGTGAATGCAATCGTAACAGATCGGGACGAATCCGTGATGAAAGAATATGAAGAATTAGTCTTAATGTTTGATCAGATGAAAGAACTTGCGGATATTCTTAGGGAAAAGAGAAAAATTCGAGGATCCATTGATTTTGATTTCCCAGAAACAAAAGTGATTCTTGATGAACGGGGAAAACCTCTGGAAATCAAGCCTTATGATCGAAATGCTGCCACTAAGATTATAGAAGATTTTATGTTACTAGCCAATGAAACAGTGGCTGAGGATTATTTCTGGCAGGAAATCCCCTTTCTTTATCGAACCCATGACAATCCGGACCCAGAAAAGATGAAAAGTCTAGCGATGTTAATTAATAATTTTGGATATTCCATTCGATTTCATCATGGAGAAGTTTATCCCAAGGAAGTTCAAAAGCTACTTGTTAGTGTGGAGGATAAACCGGAAGAGGCATTAATCAGCCGTCTGGCACTCCGATCCATGAAACGGGCAAAATATACAGTTGAAAATACAGGGCATTTTGGTCTGGCTGCCAAGTACTATTCCCATTTTACCTCTCCAATCCGCCGTTACCCAGATCTCCAGATCCATCGGATCATTAAGGAAAACCTACGGTCTGGTCTGAATGATAAAAGAATCAGTCATTACGATAAGATTTTGATGCAAGTTTCGGTTCAGTCATCGGCAACGGAACGGAGAGCGGATGAGGCGGAGCGAGAGACCATTAAATTAAAAAAATGTGAATATATGAGCGGATTTATTGGAAGTGAATTTGAGGGTGTTATTTCCGGAGTAACCAACTGGGGGCTGTATGTAGAGCTTCCCAATACGGTGGAAGGGTTGATTCGTGTCAGCGATCTTCAAGATGATTATTATTCCTTTGATGAAGAACATTATGAATTAGTCGGTGAAATGTCGAAAAAAACTTATAAGCTAGGCCAGCCAATTAAAGTGATTGTGTCAGGGACGGACAAACTGCTTCGTACCATTGACTTTATACCGGCAAAAGACTCTATAGAGGAATAAAAACCAGGGATTTGGTCTTTTTTCGAAGGATCAGATCCCTTTTATTAATTGTAAGAAAATTCCTTTACTTAGAATTAACATTGTAGTATCATAATTGAAAACCATAGTGGGAGGTTTATAAAATTGGGAGAGACGAAAAGACTGATCGCCAACAATAAAAAGGCGTATCATGAATATTTTATTGATGAAAAATATGAGGCAGGCATCGCACTTGCTGGTACTGAAGTTAAATCCATTCGCATGGGTAAATGCAGCATAAAAGAATCGTTTGTTAAAATTGAAAAAGGTGAGATTTATGTATATGGAATGAATATCAATCCATATGAAAAGGGAAATATATTTAATAAGGATCCATTGCGTGTTAGAAAGCTGCTTTTGCATAAGTCTGAGATTGAAAAGCTAGATGAGAAAATAGCACAAAAAGGTTATACTTTGGTGCCTCTTCAAGTATATTTGAAAGGCAGTCTGGTAAAAGCAGAGATTGGACTGGCAAGGGGAAAGAAATTATACGATAAGAGGCAAGAGTTAGCGAAGAAAGATCAGAAACGAGAAATAGATCGAGCGTTCAAGGTGAAAAATCTATAAGTTAAAGAAGAGGAAGGAGGTCACTGATGGCACTATATGATTATGTGGGGGCTTTAAGAAAAGGAAGAAGGCAGTATCAGTCTTCCGTATCCAAGGGGGAGTATCCATACCTCCCAGTTCTTGATGATATATTGTCTTACTCTGATATTGTATCTGAGGTGAATTTGGGGATTATGGATATTCCTTTGGAAAAGGTAATTGGTACCAAGACAGAAGGACGTACCAATGCCTTTGCCAACAACTTTATGCCTTTATTATCCGAAAAATCAGAATTCGGTGCAAAGTGGGCATATTTGTACGATCATCAAATTCAGGAGGGGATTCATGATCCCATCGTTGTTTACGAATTTATGAATCAATATTATGTACAGGAAGGGAATAAAAGAGTCAGTGTATTAAAGTATGTGGATGCGTTTAGTATTGCTTCTTCTGTGACTCGTCTGATCCCCAAACGGACTGATGATTTAAATAACAAACTCTATTATGAATTCCTGGATTTTTATCAGGTGTCTTTTAACTGCGATATATGGTTTAGCAAAGAAGGCAGCTATGAAAAATTAATTAAAGTCTTGAACAAAACCCCAGGAGAGCCATGGAGTGAAGAAGACAGGGTCATATTCAAATCTGCTTATGATCGTTTTTCCAAGTCATTTCATTCATTTGGTGGGGATGACTATGATATGACCTGTTCCGATGCCTTTCTTATCTATGTGGAACTATTTGGCTATTCCGTAGTCAAGGACCGAGTAGATAAACAGATTAAGAAGGATTTGATCAAGATAAAAGATGAATTATTGCTTGCGTCTAGAGGCAATAAGATCGCTTTGGTAGAACAGCCAGAGGATGTAGAGGAAACTTCTGAAAACAAGCCACTTAAATTGATTAACTGGCTGATTCCCTTCCAGTTTGTAGAACCACAGATGCTAAAGATTGCTTTTATCCATGCAAAGACGGAAGAGACCTCTAGTTGGACTTATGGGCATGAACTGGGTAGAATGTATCTGGAAGAGGCGTTTGACGATACCATAGAAACAGTGGCTTATTTTAATGCAGATTCCGAAGATAAGACGGCAAAGGCATTTGAACAGGCGATAGAAGCTGGTTGCAATATGATCTTCACTACTTCCTCCCAGATGATTAATCAAAGCGTGAAGACTGCCTTAGATCATCCGGAGGTGAAGGTATTTAACTGTTCCGTGAATATGTCCTATTCATCCGTTTGTACCTATTATGGAAGGATGTACGAATCTAAATTTTTAATGGGTGCTCTGGCCGCTTCTATGTCAAGGGATGACAAACTAGGCTACATTGCAGAATATCCGATTTATGGCACGATTGCAAATATCAATGCTTTTGCTTTGGGGGCAAAAATGATCAATCCTTATGCGAAAGTACATTTGGAATGGTCTAAATTAAAGAACCGAGATGCCCATTTGGAATTAGAAAAAGAAGGAATCACTTTTATTTCTGGAGATGATATGATCACTCCTCAGACACCAACCAGGGAGTATGGGCTGTATGAGAAAAAATCAGAAGGACGTCTTAAAAACTTGGCAACTCCAATCTGGCATTGGGGTAAATTCTATGAGAAGATCATTAATATTACGTGCCATGGTGCGGCAGAACGCAAAGAGATGAGAGGAAAAGAAGCCGTGAATTATTGGTGGGGGATGTCGGCCGATGTAATAGATGTGATTTGTTCCCAAAACCTACCCAATGGTACCAACCGGCTAATTACGTTTTTAAAACATTCCATCCGGGCTGGCAGCTTTCAGCCATTTGTGGGAACCATATTTTCCCAGGATGGAACCATACAGTGTGAGGAGGGACATAGCCTAACACCGGAAGAGATTACGACAATGAACTGGCTGACAGAGAATGTAGTGGGACAGATCCCTACATTTGAAGAACTGACGAATGAGGCGAAATCTCTGGTTCGATTACAGGGAAGAGCAATTTACGAGAACATAAAGATGGAGGAGTTATAGTGTGAAGATTCTGGTACTGGCAGATCATGAGTCAAAGTCACTCTATGAATATTATACGCCAGAAAAATTAAATGACATTGACTTAATTATTTCCTGTGGAGATCTTCGGGCAAATTATCTTTCGTTTTTTGCTACCTGTTCTCACGCACCCGTTTATTATGTTCGGGGAAACCACGACAATAAATACAAAAACAGCCCGCCTGAGGGTTGTACCTGTATTGAAGATGACATTGTAACATTCCATGGAATCCGAATTCTTGGACTGGGTGGGTCTATGGAATATATTCCAGGATCTCCCGATCAGTATACAGAAAACAAGATGGATCACAGGATCAAAAAGCTTTGGTGGAAATTAAGGAAGCATAAAGGGTTTGATATCTTGGTGACTCATGCACCTGCCTATCAGCTAAATGATTTACCCGACTTGCCACATAGGGGGTTTTTCTGTTTCAAAACTTTAATGGAAAAGTATTCTCCAAAGTATTTTTTTCATGGTCATATTCATGCCAATTATGGAGAAGTATTTAAAAGAGAAGATACTTATGGGAAAACAACTGTGATCAATGCCTATGAATATTATATTTTAGAATATCCAGTCAGTTTGTAACATATAGGTAATAACGTTACATAGTATACGTTAAGCCCGATCGGTTTTATCTTTAAAAGAGGATTAACAGTCCGGCTCTATTTTGCATTATGCATATTTTTGCGCTGCATACTCGTCTACAGTACAAACTGAACAGGCGATAGCTTTTAGCTATAGGGCCGGGTCGTCAAGTGCGACAGCGGATGATAACTGCATCTGCGGGACAGTGAGTTGTTTGTATGTTCCGCAGGTGCAGTTTCTTTATAATCGCGGAGGTGTTAAGTATGGAACAACCGAATCAAATCGCAATGCGGGTATCTGTGGTCAGCATTGGAATTAATCTTCTTTTATCGTTATTTAAACTGACAGCTGGGATCTTTGGACATTCTGGTGCTATGATTTCTGACGCAGTGCATTCCGCTTCGGATGTTTTTAGTTCATTTGTTGTAATTATCGGTGTACGGGTTGCCGGAAAAACCTCCGACAAAGAGCATCCTTATGGTCATGACCGTATGGAATGTGTGGCGTCCATCATTCTTGCAGTAACTTTAATGGCAACTGGGGTGCTCATTGGTATAACTGGAATAAAGAAAATTGTCTTAGGTAACATAAATACGGAACTTCTCCCCAATGGGTTTGCTTTTTTTGCGGCAGTACTTTCTATCGGTGTGAAGGAATGGATGTACTGGTATACAAAAGCTGCGGCAAAGAAGATTCATTCTGGAGCACTTTTGGCAGATGCCTGGCATCATCGGTCGGATGCGCTTTCATCGGTAGGGGCAATGGTTGGGATTGCTGGGGCAAGATTGGGGATTCCGGTATTGGATTCAATTGCAAGTCTGGTTATCTGCGGGTTCGTAGTAAAAGCAGCCGTAGATATATTTTTAGATGCCACAGATAAAATGGTAGATAAATCTTGTGATGACGAAACCGTAAAGAAAATGCAGAATTTGGTTATATCCATTATGGGAGTGAAACGAATTGATGATATAAGAACCCGGATGTTTGGAACGAAAATCTATGTTGATATCGAAATTTCTGCGGAAGGCAATCTAGAACTGATAAAATCCCATGAGATTGCAGAAAATGTCCATCTTTCTATAGAACAGATGTTTCCAGCGGTAAAGCATTGCATGGTTCATGTAAATCCGCTTTTAGAAACGTTAGAAAAGGAAGAAATGTACTTGTAGGATTTTCTCACTGTGCTATAATAAAGGAAATGGATCGGTTCCATAACCACAAGTTATGATACACATTCCTTTTATTTAGTTGACAAATAGAAGGGAGATTGTTATCATTTAAATATTATAAAAAAAGGCGGGGATAAGGATGGAGAGAATCGTATTATCATTGTTGGTTGACAACACTTCTGGCGTGTTAAGCCGTATAGCCGGACTATTTAGCCGCCGGGGCTATAACATCGAAAGCCTAACGGTTGGAGTCACTGCAGATGAGAGGTATTCCAGAATGACAGTGGTATCTGTTGGGGAACAAGAGATTCTAGATCAGATTGAAAAGCAGTTGCGGAAACTTGAGGATGTTAGGGATATTAAAGAATTAAAGCCGGGATCTTCCGTATACCGGGAACTGATATTGATTAAAGTCCGTGCCAATGCAAGTGAGAGGCAGGCGGTCAGTGCCATTTCCGATATATTTAGAGCAACCATTGTTGATGTGGGAAAAGATTCTTTAACCGTTATGCTCACAGGAGATCAGTTGAAGCTTGATGCACTGATAAACCTGTTAGAAGATTATGAGATCCTGGAACTTGCCAGAACTGGTTTGACAGGACTTTCCAGAGGGTCTAAGGATATCCGGTATCTGCCTTAGGCAGTCGTAAGCTAGCTAGAGGTATTGCCAAAGGCGGACAGTGAGTCGTCGGCATGGTTCCTTTAACAATAATATATCATGATTTTATATATGAGGAGGAAATGAAAGATGGCAAAGATTTACTATCAGGAAGACTGTAATTTATCCCTATTAGAGGATAAAACCATTGCGGTTATTGGATACGGAAGCCAGGGACATGCCCATGCGCTTAATTTAAAGGAGTCAGGCTGCAACGTAATCGTTGGACTTTATGAGGGAAGCAGTTCTTGGGCAAAAGCTGAAGCACAGGGATTGGCGGTATATACCGCAGCAGAAGCAGCAAAGAAAGCCAATGTCATTATGATCCTTATTAATGATGAAAAGCAGGCTGCTCTTTACAAGGAATCGGTGGAGCCTAATTTGAATGAAGGTGACATGCTGATGTTCGCACATGGATTTGCCATTCATTTTGGACAAATCCTTCCTCCTAAGAATGTGGATGTTACGATGATCGCACCAAAAGCACCAGGCCATACGGTTCGCAATGAATATAAAGTGGGCAGAGGAACACCTTGTTTGGTGGCTGTGCATCAAGATTACACAGGAAAGGCAAAGGAAAAAGCACTGGCTTATGCGCTGGCATTAGGCGGAGCTAGAGCGGGCGTTTTAGAAACAACCTTTAAAGATGAAACAGAGACAGATCTTTTTGGAGAACAGGCTGTTTTATGCGGCGGAGTTTGTGCACTTATGAAGGCTGGGTTTGAAACTTTGGTTGAAGCCGGATACGCACCAGAGAATGCATATTTTGAATGCATTCATGAATTGAAGCTGATTGTAGATCTGATTTTCGAGAGTGGATTTGCAGGCATGAGATATTCTATTTCCAATACAGCAGAGTATGGTGATTACATTACAGGTCCAAAGATTATTACAGATGAGACGAAAAAAGCGATGAAACAAGTTCTTACAGACATTCAAGATGGAACGTTTGCAAAAGACTGGCTTCTTGAGAATCAGGTAGGTGGAACTCATTTCAAAGCAATAAGAAACAAAGAAGCTTCTCACCAATTAGAAAAGGTTGGAGCAGAGCTTCGTAAACTTTACAGTTGGAACGATGGCGGAAAATTAATCGATAATTAATCCATATATATAGAAGGAAGGGGCTGTCCCGCGAATTTTTTCGTGCGACAGCCCCTTCTTTTTACGAATTTCTTCGTTAAAAATGTCAAAAGTTACATACAAACGGTTATTATGTACATGATTGACACTTTTGTACCATTATGATGTATAATAAGTCAGTACAAATAAAAATGGAGGATAGTGAAATGGAAAAACACAAATGGAATCAAAGGAAAAGGAAATTAATCACGATATGTCTGACACTTGGAATGGTGATAAGTTCTATGCTCACCCCAGTTACTGCTTTTGCAAGTGATGCTGCAACGCAGCTTGATGGGAAATTGAGCACCTTTCATCAAGGGAGTGCCGGTGATTGTGGTGCTGTTTCTGCAATACAGGCTTTGGATAATAGTTCTTATGGTAAATATTTATTAAGTGTATTGATTCAAAAAAACAATTATGGATATACGCTTCGTTTTGGTGCTGGGGAACAAACGGTATCTCAAAGAGATGTTGCGAATGCGTATATTACAGGTGACCTTGATGCACGGGTAATAGAAGCTGGTTTGCAAAAGGCCATGAATGTTTATAACGGTTGTTTTGCCTGTGATGTGTTTACTACAATGACTGGATACAAACAACAAACCTATCGAGGGACTTACGCTAAAAATAATATTATGAATACGCTAAAAACAAAATGCGATGCACAGGAAGGCATTACAGCTGCCTGTGATTTTAATATTGCAGATCCAAGCAAAGGGATTATTGGAGACGGTGGACATTCTTACTCGATCAGATGGGTAACAGATGATACGGTGATTGTAATTAATCCTTGGGATACTTCTAAATTAATCTATATGCCAAGAAGTCAATTCGAAAGATCCATCCGGTATATGACCTATGTTGACTGGTCCAAAAACAAAGTTTCAGTATACTGGGAATAATATTTTGTGCAGGAATGGGAGCCATTTATGGGTGTCCCATTCCTGCGTCTTTCATAGCAGAAAAGAAACTTTGCATTGCGGTTGATACCCCCCCTGGATTAAACGCAAATCCAATGGTTCGTTTCTTAATCGTAGATTGCATCGGGATCTCAATCAAAGTGCCGCGGTCCAGTTCAACTTGTACAAACTCTTTTATGACGCAGCCGATGCCCATACCGATTTTTGCAAATTCAATGAGCAAATCCATGGTAGTGACTTCCAAAAGCTGCTTCGGTACAATCTGATTTTGAGTTAAATACTCGTCAATGTATTTTCTTGTCATATTATTTTGATCTAAAAGAAGAATATTACCAGCTTGGAAAATATCAATATTTCGACCTTCTCTTAAGTGTAAATTGTCCAGATAAGATTTCGTGGCAACAAAAGTATCCTGAATTTCCATAATAGGAGTAAAGGAAAGAGGACGACGATTGGAGGGGGCTGCAATCAATCCCAAATCAAGGTTTTGTTGTTCTAGCATATGAACCGTATGAGAGGTAGATTGACTTTCAATTGTTACTTTAATATGAGGGTACTTCTCAATGAAACCTTTAAGATAAGGAAGTAGAACATATTTGCAAAGTGTGTTACTGACACCGATTCTTAGGTATCCGATGTTAAACTCTTTTACTCTTTTTAATTCTTGCTCTCCTCGGTTGATTGCCTCAAAAGCTTCTCTTGTATGTTGAAACAATAATTTACCTTCTTCTGTCATCTGAACGCCTCTGGAATTTCTGGTAAACAATGCAACGTTTAAATTATCTTCGAGTTTACGAATGGATTTGCTGATGGCAGGTTGACTGATAAAAAGTTCCTTGGCTGCCTTAGAGATATTCCCCGCTTTTGCAACCTCGTAAAAAATCTTATATTGGGATAGATTTAGATCCATATTAATATTCCTCTCGTTCTATAACTTGTTTTTATATTAAACATTCGTATTATGTATTTCAATTATACCAACAAGTATGCTAAAATGTAAAGCAGTAAAGTAGAAACGCTTCATATATTGAATCATTAGGAGGGTGCGGACGATGGGAATGACAATGACTCAGAAGATATTAGCTGCTCATGCGGATCTTTTAGAGGTAAAAGCAGGACAGCTCATTGAGGCAGATCTTGATATGGTGCTTGGGAATGACATCACATCTCCAGTAGCAATCAAGGAGATGGAAAAATTCAACAAGGATACGATTTTTAATAAGGATAAGATTGCATTAGTCATGGATCATTTTATCCCAAATAAGGATATTAAATCAGCTGAGAATTGTAAGTGCTGCCGTGATTTTGCTGGGAAACACGAAATATCCAATTATTTTGATGTGGGGCAGATGGGAATTGAACATGCTCTTCTTCCAGAAAAAGGATTGGTGGTTGCTGGAAATGTGGTGATTGGTGCAGATTCTCATACTTGTACATACGGAGCACTAGGAGCATTTTCCACAGGTGTGGGAAGTACGGATATGGCAGCCGGTATGGTTACCGGAAAAGCTTGGTTTAAAGTTCCGTCTGCAATTAAATTTGAATTGACTGGTAAACCCTCCCAGTGGGTCAGTGGTAAGGATGTGATTCTGCATATTATAGGTGAAATCGGTGTAGACGGAGCGCTATATCAGTCGATGGAGTTTTGTGGGGATGGAATTCAGTATTTAACAATGGATGACCGCTTTACGATTTGTAATATGGCCATAGAAGCAGGTGGAAAGAATGGAATTTTTCCGGTCGATGACCTTGCAATACAATATATAAAAGAACATTCCAAACGAGAATATAAAGTTTATGAAGCGGATGCAGATGCAGAATATACAGCCGTTTATTCCATTGATTTATCTCAATTAAAACCTACGATATCATTCCCTCATCTTCCAGAGAATACGAGAACGATTGGGACTTTTGATGAAATTAAGATCGATCAGGCAGTAATCGGGTCTTGTACCAACGGGAGATTGGAAGATATGCGAATTGCGGCATCTGTGATGGAAGGGAAGAAAGTTGCAAAGAATGTCCGTTGTATTGTAATACCTGCTACCCAGGAGATTTATCTGCAGTCTATGAAAGAAGGCCTTTTGGAAATTTTTATTAAAGCAGGTGCAGTTGTAAGTACTCCTACCTGTGGTCCATGTCTGGGAGGTTACATGGGGATACTTGCGGCAGGTGAGCGATGCATCTCTACTACAAACCGTAATTTTGTAGGAAGAATGGGGCACGTGGAGTCGGAAGTATATCTTGCAAACCCTGCAATTGCTGCAGCGAGTGCCATTACTGGAAAAATTTCTTCACCGGAAGAAATTCTTTGATAGGAGGGAGCCCAATGAAGGCAAAAGGATCTGTTTTTAAATATGGAGATAATGTAGATACGGATGTAATTATACCAGCAAGGTATTTAAACATTACCGATGGAGATGAGCTGGCAAAGCACTGCATGGAAGACTTGGATAAGAATTTTGTCAGAGAAGTGAAAAAAGGGGACATTATCGTAGCTGATAAAAATTTTGGCTGTGGTTCTTCCAGAGAGCATGCACCTCTGGTGATCAAATGTGCTGGGATCAGTTGCGTCATAGCAGAAACGTTTGCAAGAATTTTTTATCGGAATGCGATTAACATCGGACTTCCTATTATAGAGTGTCCGGAAGCGGCCAGAAGAATTAAAGCTGGTGACGAGGTGGAAGTTGATTTTGATACAGGGAATATAACGAATCATACCACTGGTGAGTGTTTTACTGGGCAGGCATTTCCTCCCTTTATGCAAGAAATAATTTCAGCGGGGGGCTTGTTTCCTTATATAAATAAGAAAAAGTAACCGTTATATTTTCCTAGAAAATGATCCGTGATTGTCAGATATTGTATCTGGAAATCACGGATATTTTGTTTCCTATTGTTGTTAACTGGAGAAAATCGTATAATAGGAAGAAAAAAGGAGTAGATGATATGGTAAAGACAAATGCAATGCGTATTCTTGATAAGGCAGGAATTTCATATGTCACAAAAGAGTATGAGGTGGATGAAAAAGACTTATCAGGCAGCCATGCTGCTGATGCCATGGGGGTTGACCATGGCAGTGTTTTCAAGACACTTGTCTTAAAAGGAGAAAAAATAGGATATCTTGTCTGCTGCGTTCCAGTGGATGAAGAATTAGATTTAAAAAGAACAGCAAAGGCTGCTGGCGATAAAAAAGTCGAAATGATACCAATGAAAGATTTACAACGCATAACTGGTTATATCCGAGGTGGGTGTTCCCCAATTGGCATGAAGAAGCAGTTTCCAACCTTAATTGAGGAATCTGCACACCTATTTTCACAAATAACAATCAGTGGTGGATTAAGAGGACACCAAATTATTCTTGATCCAGATGCTTTGGTTGGGTTCGTTCAAGGGGATTTTGCCTCTATTATCCAAGAATAGTTTACATAACTATTAAAATAGGGATTGTTAAAATTTTGAGAAAAAGAATAGTTAACAGAAATGTAACATTATTGTAAAATGTGAATATATAAATAGCATAAAAAAAGAAAGAATAAACCCCGAATAATAGTGCATACTACACATAAAAATGAGAGGAAGTAAAAAATAAAAAGATAAAATATCACAAAAATGTTAAATTGGCATTGACTTTTTTAACAGGATTCTTCTATAATTACGGTCGACACATGGAAACGGTTGTAGAAGATTCACAACCAAGGCAATTGAGTGAATAGAAAGAGGAGTATTTATGCTTACACTACGCTCTATCCTTCAGCGGATTAGTCAATTCTTCAGAGGGATGACCATTAAGGTCACGAAGCGAATGTATCGTTCATCTGCAATTTTTATGGTAGGTGCAGCGGTAATTACAGTTATCGCATTTACGTCTGCGGGTTTTGGAAGCAGCGGAAAGAATGCTTTAACGGCGTTTGCAGAAACAAGGTCGTCTCATGATGTTACGGAAGAGGATGCAGTTCTTGAAGAAGATGCAGTTGCTCAAGCAAAAGTACAAGATAATCTTACCGATACCACGATGCAGGCACAGCTATTAGCCGGTAACCTTTTAGAAAAAGAAGTAAAACAAAAACAACAACTAGAAGAAGAGGTTATTCTCCAGACACAGCGAATCAATGCACAGATTGCTTCTGAGGAAGAAGCAAAAAGACTGGAAGAAGAGGCAGCGAAAAAAGCAGAGGAAGAAGCGAAAGAAGCGGCGAAAAAAGCAGCGGAAGAAATGTCTGCTCATGCCATGTCCGTATCGCAGGAAGATTATAACGTATTGTTGCATATCGTACAGGCAGAAGCAGGGATCTGTGATGAAACAGGCAAAATTTTAGTAGCAAATGTTATTTTAAACCGCGTCAGAAGTGGTCAATTTCCAAGCTCAGTGAGAGGCGTTGTTTATGAGCCCTCCCAATTTTCACCAGTATCTAACGGAAGTATACATTCCGCGAAGGTAACGAGCGATACAATACAGTGTGTAAATCGTGCACTTTCTGGTGAAGATTATTCCAATGGAGCCTTGTATTTTATGTATCGGAGAGGTTCAAAGAGGGGAGCGGTAAGCTGGTTCGACTCCCATTTGACTTATTTATTCCAACACGGAAACCATGAATTTTTTAAATAAAAACTGTTCTTTATTCTACTTTCAGTGTATACTATATTTGTCTGGCAGTGAAACGAATCTGCTGTAATTATATTTTATACATAAAAGGAGAACACGATTATGATTTTTGACTCATTAAAAAACCTTGATTTTTACAAAAGCCTTGGAGTAGAAGGAAGATATGCAAAGGCAGTGGATTTTCTTAAAAATACAGATTTAGAGAACCTGGAACCAGGTAAATATGAGATTGATGGCAAAAATGTATTTGCTAATGTAGTAGAATATACAACCATACCATGGGAAGAGGCGAAATTCGAAGCCCACCATAATTATTCAGATATCCAATATGTTATTTCTGGATCAGAGACTATGACCTATGCCAGATTGGATGAGCTGGTAGAGAAAGTACCATATAACGAAGAAAAAGATGTTGTATTTTACAACAATGAAAATCCAGGCTTAAAGGTAGTGGTAAAGGCTGGGGAATATATGATTTTCAATCCATGGGATGGTCACAAGCCTAAAGCGGTTAATATAAAACCGGAACCCATCAAAAAAGTAATCGTTAAAATCAAAGAAAATTAATTGGTAAACGGGATTCGTTTCTTAGTCATTAAGAACAGAGTCCCGTTTTTTGTTAAGATAGACCAATCAGAGGCGCACTTATGGAGCCCAGTTATCCTGGCCGGATAAGACGGCTTCTTTTGAGTAAGAGGTAAGATCGCTTTCTTCCAGCTTATGTATCCAGTCTGGACGATGTTCCATTCCACTTCCTGGGCCGTAACTACCATACTCTCCATAAAAGGTATGTATATGGGCGGCTTCTTTGTTCCAGTCATGCCATCCCTCTTTGCAGATATGCGAATCCATAAAGCAGTTGATTAAAACCGTTTTTGCATACTCTCTCCAAGGACGGCCAAGGTATGCATTCTCTGCCGGGCAGTTGCTTTCAAAGCGGCAGTTCACCATAACATAACCGTAATCCTGGCCTTCTGGAGTTGAGGCGGCAGACACATAACTACTAATTTCTTTACCTGTATATTTGGAGTAAAAGGTACAACCTTCAAAGTACGCAGTGGCACTTCCGAAAATAAAGTCTACATCACCTTCTAAATAACAGTTTTTATAGTAATGCCTTCCGTTTATGCGTGGGGCATTTTGTTTCGGTCCGATAAAACCGTTAGGTTCGATCTCTTTTGGTGGGAGAGGACCGGTAAATAGAGTATCCTGATTCCCTAAGAAACGACAGTTTTCAAATGACAAGCGGTCTCCGTCTGCATAAACGGCCAGCGCCTGTCCAACGTCAATCCCTTTTCCCGAACTGTTTTCAAATGTAATATTCCTAGCTGTAAAATCATAGGTATCTATTAGACAAGAATAGGTTCGAAAGGTTCCCCGCTTCATGCCGTCGTCCATTGACATGTGGGCATAAAGACCGAATGAGAGAATTGTATGGTCGACATCTTCTCCGACAAAGGTGACATGAGGGATTGCAATTGTAATTTGTTCCTCGTAAATTCCTTTGTGGATAAATAGGACTTGCTCAGAAGCATTGTCCTTTGGCAATGAATGAAGAGCTTCCATAATACTTCTGAAATCTCCAGATCCGTCTTTTGAAATGTGAATCATATTGAGCCTTCTTTCTGTTTTGTATACAAGATGCAAATAACATACTTAATATACCTAATTTTTGTAGAAATTGCAATAGAGATTATTGACTTTTTCACAAAACGGTGAGATAATAACGGTAAATTTGGATTTTATAAGGAGGATTTTATATGTCAACTAAAGCTTATTACCCAATTCATGAAATTGGAAAAGGTAAACCTGGATTTGCAACAACACGTTCCATTATTGAAGCACCGTTTTATGGCAACAACGTTATTAAAATCAATACGCTACGTGAAGCATATGAATTAGCAAAAAATTCACCTGGAACGATCGTAACGGATATGCCAGTATATAGAGGCGAAGAATTTGGTTTGGAAAAGGATGCAAAAGTACTTTTATTCAATGATGGTGCAATCATTGGCCGATATGCTACGGCTAGAAGGATTGCTGGAGAACCTGGAGTAGATTGCAAGGCTCTTGATAAAGTTGTTATGGATGCTGTTTATGAGACACGATGGAAGACCATGTACCACGCAGAAGTATTTGTAGGTCTGGATCCGGAGTATATGGTGAAAGCGCATCTTCTCATTCCTGAGGGAGAAGAGAATGTTTTATATAACTGGATGTTGAATTTCCAGTATATGTCAGATCAGTATATCAAAATGTATAAGGCTTCCAAACCAGTAGGGGATGGAAAAGAGCCTGACATCTATATTTTCTCAGATCCTCAGTGGAACGGTTCAGACCGGCCAGGTGTTGATTTGTCTTGTTTAAACGATCCTAAATGTTTGTGTTATTTTAATACAGAGCAAAATTGTGCAGCAATCCTTGGTATGAGATACTTCGGGGAGCATAAAAAAGGTACTCTTACGATGGCATGGGCACTTGCCAGCCGGAATGGTTATGCCAGCTGTCATGGAGGTCAGAAAGAATATACATTATCAGATGGTTCCAAGTATGTTGCATCTGTATTTGGTTTATCTGGATCAGGTAAATCAACCATTACCCATGCGAAACACGGAGGCAAATACGGTGTTACGGTTCTTCACGATGATGCCTTTATTATCAATACCGACACCTGTTCTTCTGTCGCACTGGAGCCTACATATTTTGATAAAACTCAGGATTATCCCACTGGCTGTGATGACAACAAATATTTGTTGACTGCACAAAACTGTTCCTGTACCTTTGATGAGGATGGAAAAATTCAGTTGGTGACAGAAGATATCAGAAACGGCAATGGACGTGCAATTAAATCAAAGCTGTGGTCCCCGAACCGTGTTGATAAGATTGATTCACCAGTAAATGCTATTTTCTGGATTATGAAGGATCCTACCATTCCCCCGGTAGTTAAATTAAAAGGTGCGTCTCTGGCATCCGTAATGGGTGCAACTTTGGCAACCAAGAGATCTTCCGCAGAAAGACTTGCACCAGGTGCAGATCCCAATGCACTGGTAGTTGTACCATATGCCAACCCATTCCGTACGTATCCTTTGGCAACGGATTATGAGAAATTTAAAATATTGGTAGAAAAGAAGAACGTTGATTGCTATATTATTAACACGGGTGATTTTATGGGCAAAAAGGTTCAACCAAAAGATACACTTGGTATTTTGGAAGCAATCGTTGATAAGAAAGCACAGTTTAAACAGTGGGGTCCATTTAGTGACATTGAAATCTTTGAGTGGGAGGGATTCGTTCCAGATCTCAATGATTCTGATTATGTAGATCAGTTAAAAGCACGTATGAAGGATCGTGTTAAATTCGTTGCAGATACTGCAGTGCTGAAAGAGGGCTATGATAAATTGCCTGATGATGCGCTAGAAGCCATTCAGAAAGTGGTTGATGCATTGAAATGATTTGATAGAGGCGAGAGGGGATTTCCTTTTCGTCTCTGTTTTTGTATCGGCCTCTATTTTTTATTTGCAGAATTTGTCATCGTGTGCTATACTATGGCTTTAACAGGAGAGAGTCCTTTTGATATCGGGAAATGAAAGACGATGCACGAGCGGAAGGAGGATTATTATGATTGAACTGGAAAAAGAAAAAAGACACATCATTAGGCAACTATGCAGTACGGCTGAGGGGGTATTGCCTCGAGGAGCTGCAGAAGGGAGAATGGGTAGGGTCTGGGTTCCGGAACTATATAATCCCACCTTTTGTTTGATTGTTATTGGCAATTTTGCATATGTGTTTGGTATATGTCCAAAAGGGGAACAGGTTCTGGAATTAAAGGAATTATTGATAAAGCAGTGCAGACACAGTCTGATAACACCTGCTGACGAGCGGTGGTCCGAGTGGTTGGAAGAAACATTTGCTGGCGAATTCCGGATACTGTCCCGTTATGCCATGAGAAAGGATCGGAATCATTTCTCAGAAAAAACACTGACAAGCCATACGAAAACTCTTCCAGAGGGGATTCAGATTAGGAAGATGGATCATCAGTTATACGATTTAGCTTTGAAAGAAGAATGGAGCAGTGATTTTTGCTCTAATTTTGAGACTCCGGAAGATTTTATAAAAGATGGATTTGGATTTGCAGCTTTGGATGGAACCAAACTTGTATCTGCCTGTTCTGCTTATGGAATCAGTCAGGGTATGATTCAAGTGAAGGTAGCAACAAGAAGAGAGTATCAACGCCAGGGGCTGGCATTGGCATGCAGTTCCTGTTTTCTACTGTTCTGTTTGGAAAAGGGTGTTTTCCCAAGCTGGGATGGAGATAATATCCCTTCCTCTGGTCTGGCAGAAAAACTAGGATATATTTTTGAAAAAGAATATCAGGTATACACACTGATTTAGATGCATAAGAAATCTGGAGGAATACGAGAGATGAAAAAGGTGGAAATCGGATTTTGGGGTATGGACTCCATCCTTGATTTTGTTTTGATTGCCGGAAGGTGCGAAGAAAAAATGGAACTGTCTTGTGGAGACAGCATGGTAAATGCAAAATCTCTTTTATCCGTGCTATCGATGGCAACTGCGCAAGTGGTGGAATTAATTATCCAGGAAGATTCCTGCGATTCACTTTTAAACCGCATCGATTTATACGTAGAACAAGGAAGACTTCTTAGCGGGAAAAATATAGCAGTCTGATTCCAATCGGGAAAAACTGTCAAGAAAATGATCTTGAAATAATTTGTGATGTGGTGTATACTGAAAACCATAAGAAAGTAATTCCTGAGATGTGCGACACTCTTACCTTTTTGAACCTACATTATGACATAAGGGATTCCAATATATTCAGATGGATGTCAAGCCTCCTTAGCAGTGGAAGGCAGAAATTTGATTGAGGTCGCCCACCTAGCAAAGCTAGGCGTCAATAAGTAAGAAACGGCATTTTGGGGTTGCCAAAGATAAAAAGCAGCGAGTAATCGCTGCTTTAACTTTATGAAAAAGTATGGTAAAGTATATAAAACTTGTTAGATTAATATTAACATAGGAGAATGATATGAAGGACATTAAATTCAAAAATTACATCTGCTGGGGGATTACTGCTTTGTCCGTTATTGCACTCAGCATTGCGTTCGCGTTTTTCCTTTCCAGATTAGAAGAAATAAAAAAAACGGTTCAATTAATCGTAGAAATTTTAATGCCTGTCATTTATGGGGCTGTACTTGCATATCTTTTATTGCCGGTATATAACAAGTCCAGAGATTTTGCCGCTCGATGGCTGCCACGGTTTGTAAAAAAGAAGAAGACAGTGAGATCCTTATCAAGGGCACTGGGAACTTTAGTAAGTCTTACATTTATATTTGTATTTGTCATAGGAGTTTTTTCTATGATCATACCTCAGATATACACCAGCATTATGGGACTTCAGGATTCTCTTGGAGAGAATATCAATGAATTTTCCATTGGACTGCAAAAGATGTTTGAGGATAATCCTGCAGTAGAACGGGCAGTCATTCCGATGTATAAACAGTTGACAAGCCGGTTGGAAGTATGGCTTACATCTGATTTGGTACCGAATATGTCAACACTAATTGGAAGTTTGTCTAGTGGATTGTTAAGCGTTGTTCTCGTTTTCAAAAACATTTTAATCGGCATCATTGTTATGGTTTACATCTTAAACATCAAGGAGGTTTTTTCGGCACAAGGGAAAAAGATCATATATAGCATTCTGCCGTTAAAAACAGCCAATCATGTGATTGAGGAAGTGCGTTTTGTACATCGGGTTTTTGGGGGATTTATTACTGGAAAGCTATTGGATTCTCTTTTGATTGGACTCTTGTGTTTTGTTGTGTTAAATACAATGAACATGCCATATGCATTGCTGATCAGTGTGATCATTGCATTAACCAATGTGATCCCATTTTTTGGCCCATTTATCGGAGCTGTACCAAGTGCATTTCTAATTCTTTTGGTAAGTCCTTTGAAATGTCTTTATTTCCTGATTTTCATTCTTCTCCTTCAGCAATTTGATGGAAATATACTGGGACCCAAAATACTTGGTCAGTCAACTGGACTTCCCAGCTTCTGGGTTCTGTTTTCTATCCTGTTTTTTGGAGGACTGTTTGGCTTTGTAGGAATGATCGTTGCAGTCCCTGCATTTGCAGTCATTTACAGTTTGATCACCAGGCTGGTAAACCGTTCTCTACAAAAGAAAGAGTTATCTTTAAATACATCGGATTACATGAATTTAGAACGAATTGATGAAGATAAAAAAACATTTAAGAGATAAGAGGAGCGCATGAATAAGAAGACATTTATCGGGTTTGTTCTCGGTATTCCTCTATTGGTTTTGGTCCTTATTGTAATTGTTCTATTAAGTGAACCGAAACCAGCAGGAATATCAAGAGGGGTAGCTTATAAATCGGCTGCTCTCTTGTTAACGGACAGAGAAAGCTGCGAAAAAATGCTTGCGAATCAAAAGCAAAAATATTTTCCGGAGAATGAACCGGTAGGTTGGTATGAGAAATACATGAACTTTCTATATGAAAAAGGATACTTAGATTCAAAACAAGTATCCCCTGATCGAAGATTGGCAGAGGGGTTTTTAACTTATGAGGATGCAGAGAATCTTGCAGAGGCATTGGCTCCAGAAGCAGGCAGACAGATTCAGGTGGGAAAGAAAAAAAGCAAAAAACAGATACCCGCGGATGAATGGTGGTTTCTTTATGATGATCTAAGAAAGAGTTTAGATAAGGACGGTCAGATCAAAGATCTTGACGTTTTGTTATATGGAACCCCAGCTAATGTAAATTCCTCCGAAGCCTGGACTGCTTATACAAGCAAAGGAAATTATCAATTTGAAGGGATTAGCTTAGATTCTTATATCGATAGTAAGATTACAATATTGGTGAAAGGAAATGAGATTATTTCTATAAAGGGAATTGGATCTGATTCAGTTACTTATAAAAATGTGTGGATTACGGCAGGGGATGGAACCTCATTTCATGTACACTTAGGATCTGTGGAACGATCCTTTCCTTTCGATGAATCCATGGGAAAAAATGAGAAATTTGTAAACCAGCTTGCAGATATCACCATAAGAAAAGGAAACCTTCAAAAGGTAACATTAAAGAAGAAAAAAATATCAGGTAAAGTCTTGGCTGTTACGGATTCAACCATTGAAATCGAAGGTTACGGAACTTTAAAAATGGACGAGAATTTTAAAGTATATAGACTTTATGGACGATTTGAAGAACGTTCCGTTTCCGATATTATTGTGGGGTATGACAATCAGGAATTTATAGTGGCGCATGGTAAGCTATGTGCAGCTTTGTTAATCCGAGAATTTGATGCGAAAACCATACGCGTTCTATTGATGAATTCAAATTTCCAGTCAATTTTCCATCCATCGGTAACCCTGTCTGCAAAAAGTGGTATGACGCTTACCTTTGGGAGCAGAGTTGTGAAAGTACCTCCTAAGGCTGAAGTAATCATAGATACCGGAGATGAGAGATTAAAAGACGGGAGAATTGTGGCAGCTCCGTTAGAAAATGAAGACTCTATTTTGATTAATTCCATCAAACGTTCGTATGGAGTCCCTTCTTATGAAGGAACCATAGAAATACGAAAGAATGCGGAAGGACTGCTGTTGGTGAATGAATTGTATTTGGAAGATTATTTGACAAAAGTTGTGCCCAGTGAAATGCCAAATAGTTATGAGAAAGAAGCGTTAAAAGCGCAGGCAGTCTGCGCCAGAACGTATGCTTACCGCCAGATTCAAAGTAATACTTATAGCAAATATGGGGCGCATGTGGATGACAGCACCAGATTCCAAGTATATAACAATCTTCCCACTTCTGCAAAGACTGAGAATGCGGTGAAAGAAACCTATGGCAAACTGTTATTTTACAACGACACTCCCATAGAAGCTTTTTATTTTTCCACCTCCTGTGGGCATACTACAGATGGAAGTGTTTGGGGTGGAAACCCGGTGGATTTTCCATATCTGGATGGGTGTTTGCTTCAGGATGGAGGTGGAGTCTTGAATCTTTCTACAAATGGTGATTTTGAAGATTTTATTAAGAACAAAGAGTATCCAGCTTATGATGTGCAATTTCCTATGTATCGATGGGAAACTTCGGTTACCAATCGTCAATTAGAAGAAGAGATCACAGAAGTTGGTTCTATCTTAAATATTACGGTAACAGAGCGTGGCGTGGGGGGGATCGTAAAAAAACTCAGAGTTGAAGGTTCTGAAGGAGTTATGACCATAAGCGGAGAAGGTCAGGTGAGAGCGAAACTGGGAAATAAATATATGACCATACAAAAAAAAGATGGCTCGAACATGAAAAACGTCAACTCGCTTCCCAGTGCATACATAGCCATTGAAAACCAGGGAGTGGATGAGAATAATATTACCACTTTTCACATATACGGAGGAGGTTATGGGCATGGGGTTGGTATGAGTCAGAACGGAGCACAGACCATGGCAAAGGAAGGAAAAACCTCTGAGGATATTTTGAAATTCTTCTATCATGGGGTTGATATTAGAGAAGCTGATAACACAAAGGAATGAGAATGGTAAGTTCTGCGTAGAATAATAAAAAAGCAGGAATGTCATATGCAAGATCAGAAATTAGAAAATCTTCTTAATCTGGCTCTCAGTTCTACTCCTGAGGAACGGGCGAAATCCGTCAATCTTAATGTGGGCTATGACCCAGTGGATAAGACTTGGGATGTGATTGTAAAGCATTCTGGGGATATAAGTGGACTGGAACAAGTTGGGATTAAGGTTGAGCAGATGGTAAATGAATATGCGATACTAAGAGTACCAGAGTCCTATATTGATACATTAAGTGAGCTGGCGCAAATTGAATTTGTAGAAAAACCAAAGGGGCTGAATTTTGCAATTAACCAGGCAAAGGCGGCCTCTTGTGTTAACATTGTACAGCAAGGGAATAATGTACTGACTGGAAAAGGTGTGATTGTGGCAATTATTGATTCGGGAATTGATTATTATCATCCTGATTTTAGGAATGCGGATGGAACCACCAGGATTTTAAAATTATGGGATCAGAATCTGGACCGTGTTTTCACGGAGGAGGAGATTAATACAGCACTGGCTACGGGAAGCAGAGAAGAAGCACTAAAGTTAGTTCCTTCTATAGATGTTAGCGGGCATGGTACAGCAGTTGCCTCTATTGCAGCGGGGAATGGAAGGGAAAACAGAGGGCAGTACCGTGGAGTGGCTTATGAAAGCCCTCTCTTAGTGGTGAAACTTGGTGTTCCACAGAAAGATGGTTTTCCAAGAACTACAGAATTGATGCGGGCGGTGAATGTTGTGGTAAAAGAAGCCGTTGAACGGCAAATGCCTCTTGCAATTAACTTGAGTTTTGGTAATACATATGGGTCTCATGATGGAACCAGTTTGCTTGAGACATTTCTTGATGATATTTCCAACTATGGAAAAAATGTAATTGTCGTGGGAACGGGCAATGAGGGGGTTGGGGGCGGACATATCTCCGGTGTGTTAACAACTGCAAGTCCACAGGACATTGAACTAAGCGTGGGACAGTTTCAACAGGGATTTAGTGTACAATTATGGAAATCTTATGCTGATATATTTGACATAAGTATTATTACTCCTTCTGGAGAAGTGATTGGACCCATCAGCAGCCGGTTGGGTCCGCAGTCCATTAATATTGGAGACACCAAAGTTCTTTTGTATTATGGAAAACCGGGTCCATACAGCGTCGCTCAGGAAATATATTTGGAATTTATCCCCCAGGAAACTTATGTGGGCAGTGGAATTTGGAAGTTTCGGTTAACACCAAGAAAGATTGTGGAAGGTGACTTTAATATGTGGCTCCCCTCTTCTGGTGTTCTCAATCAATCCACTCGTTTCTTGCGAGCAACGCCAGAAACTACGCTAACCATACCGTCGACTGCAGCCAAAGTGATTTCTGTAGGAGCCTATGATGATACCTATCAGTCCTACGCTGATTTTTCGGGAAGAGGATATACGAGAAGAACCAATCAGGTAAAACCGGATTTGGCAGCTCCAGGTGTAGGTATTATTGCAGCGAGAGAGGGTGGTGGATATGAAGCCGTGACGGGAACTTCCTTTGCCACACCTTTTGTTACTGGAAGTTCAGCTCTTCTTATGCAGTGGGGGGTTATAGATGGCAGAGATCCTTTTTTGTTTGGGGAAAAAATCAAGGCATACTTGATCCGGGGAACTAGAAAACTGCCTGGAATCAGTCAGTACCCCAATCCCCAGCTGGGGTATGGAGTTTTGTGCGTCAGTGATAGCCTTCCAGTTTAAGGATCTTTGAAAACCATTGGAAAATAAATCAAAATGATTTATAATGGTAGAAGATCGATTCGGGAGGTATGCAATGGACGTCAGACATGAACTGGTTATCCCCAACACAGATCTGCCTTTTCGGTTATTTATATTTGAGGGCAGAGAAGGAAACTATAAAGTAACAAAACACTGGCATCATTCTGTGGAGATTTTCCTTGTTCTGGAGGGAGAGATTGGCTTTTTTATTAACGATCAGCATCTCTCTCTTTCGGAACAGGATTTTGTTCTGGTTAATTCCAATGAAGTTCATTCCATCGAATGCCAGAATCCTAATATTACGATTGTATTGCAGATCCCAGGGGAGATGTTTGAAGGGTTTATGGGAGATGAAAGTTATGTAGATTTTGAGAAGAAGGGGGAGGCACAGAATAAGAAGCTAACGAATCTAGTTATTTCAATGTGGTCAATCTATGAAAAGCAGGAGTATGGATGCAGCCTGAAGGTAAAAAGTCAGTTCTATGAGTTCTTGTATTTACTGGTGACTGAATTCAAGACAGAGAACATGGATAAAGAAGTGATTCGTCAAAAAATACAATTGGATAAATTGTCTCATGTTACACAGTATATGAGGGAAAATTATGATCAAGAGTTAAATCTGAATGAAGTGGCCTTACGGTTTGGATTTAGTCCAACGTATTTGTCTAGAATCTTTCGAAAGTACGCACAGATTAATTACCGTACTTATTTGATTGATCTACGTGTAAAATATGCAGTAAGAGAACTGGTGGGGTCGGATCATGAGATCGGTATGATTGCCATGAACCATGGATTTCCAGACAGCAGGGCTTTTTCCAAAGCCTTTAAAAAGCGCTATGGGTGCTTACCCAGTGTATACAGAAAACGGTTCGATGAAAGGAAATAAGGGCACATACAAATAATTGAATATAGGGTATTAAAGTTTCTGGAAATATGATATAATGTACCTTAACTTTGGGCAAAGGATGTGATCGAATGAATATCAGAGAATCCACAGAGCAATGGGAGGAAGCATATTTAAGTCCTTATGCCGCCTTCAGCAAAAATAGCAAAGGAAGAGAACGAGAAGAGAAACCGTGTGATATCCGAACTGCCTATCAGAGGGACCGGGATCGGATTATACATTGCAAGGCATTTCGTAGATTAAAACATAAGACACAGGTATTTCTTGCACCGGAAGGAGATCATTACCGGACAAGACTGACTCATACCCTAGAAGTATCTCAGATCGCCAGAACAATTGCCAAGTCCTTGCGTATGAACGAGGATATGACGGAAGCAATTGCTTTGGGGCATGATCTTGGTCATACTCCATTTGGTCATTCTGGAGAGACAGTTCTGAATCAGATCTGCTCCGAAGGATTTGCCCATTATCGGCAAAGCGTTCGTGTGGTGGAGGTGTTGGAAAAAGACGGGCAGGGATTAAATCTCACCTGGGAAGTACGAGATGGAATCTTAAATCATCGGACCAGTGGACACCCAAGTACATTGGAAGGTGCCATCGTTCGTCTCTCTGATAAGATTGCATATATTAATCATGACATTGATGATGCAATCCGTGCGAAGATGTTTGTTGAGACGGATCTGCCAGAATGCTATACAGATGTACTTGGACATAGCGTTAGAGAACGCCTGAATAATTTAATCCATGACATTATCGGAAATAGTTTTGAAAAACAAGAGATTATCATGTCGCCGGATATGGAAAAGGCGATGCGAGGGCTTCGGACCTGGATGTTTGAGAATGTGTACAAAAACGACATTCCCAAGGCTGAGGAAGGAAAAGCCCAGAATTTAATTGTCATGCTCTTTCATTATTATATGGATAATCCGGACAAGCTTGCGAAAGAATATCTCGATTTAATGGAAATTCGGAAAGAAACCAAGGAGCGAGCAGTCTGTGATTATATTGCTGGGATGAGCGATAGCTATGCCATCGATAAATTCGAACAGCTTTTTGTTCCAAAAGCGTGGAAAGCCATATAAAGAATAATTAGTGGAAGGAGGTATCATGCTTCATGCGCTATTCGGAGGATTTGATTGAAGAAGTCCGGATGAAGAATGATATCGTGGATATCATTTCCGGATATGTCAAGTTACAGAAAAAGGGAAGCAATTATTTTGGATTGTGCCCTTTTCACAATGAGAAATCACCTTCCTTTTCTGTTTCGCCGGCGAAACAGATGTATTACTGTTTTGGATGCGGAGCCGGAGGCAACGCCATTTCCTTCGTCATGGAATATGAAAACTATTCCTTTACAGAAGCACTGAAGATGCTGGCTGACAAAGCTGGTGTTGAACTTCCCGCTTTGGAATATAGTAAAGAGGCGAGGGAACAGGAAGATTTAAAGTCCACTCTTTTGGAGATCAATAAGCTGGCAGCGGGTTATTTTTACTATCAGCTTAAAAATCAGCAGGGTGAAGTGGGATATCGGTATTTGAAAGACCGGGAATTGACAGACGATACCATGGTCCGGTTTGGTCTTGGATATTCAAACAAGACAAGCGATGACTTATACCGGTATTTAAAAGGAAAAGGATTTGATGATGAGATTTTAAAACAGTCTGGGCTTGTATCCATTGAGGAACGGGGCACTCACGATAAATTTTGGAATCGAGTCATGTTCCCGATTATGGATGTGAATAACCGGGTTATTGGGTTCGGTGGACGAGTGATGGGAGACGGGGAACCCAAGTACTTAAATTCTCCGGAGACGAAATTGTTTGACAAAAGCCGGAATTTGTATGGGTTAAATTATGCAAGACTTTCCAGAGAGAAATACATATTAATTTGTGAAGGGTATATTGACGTAATTTCGTTGCACCAGGCTGGTTTCACCAATGCGGTGGCTTCACTGGGGACTGCTTTTACGGTTCAACATGCTCAGTTGTTAAAACGATACACGGATAAAGTGGTATTGACGTATGACAGCGATGGACCTGGACAGAAGGCAGCACTTCGGGCAATTCCCATATTAAAAGAGGTTGGTTTTGCAATTCGTGTCTTGAATATGGAGCCATATAAAGATCCAGATGAATTTATAAAAAATATGGATGCCGATGCATTTCGTTTGAGAATTGATGAGGCACGCAACAGTTTCCTATATGAAATTGATGTATTGAAAAAAAACTATAAAATGGATGATCCGGAACAGAAAACAGAATTTTACAATCAGACGGCAAGAAAACTTTTGGGATTTCCAGAAGCACTTGAACGAGAGAACTATATAGAGGCAGTATCCAGAGAATTTTTTATTTCTCATGATGACCTGAAACGGCTGGTCAATCGTCTGGGTGCCACTTTAGGACCGGTTCGGTCCATGCCCCGAGATGAAGCGGAAGGAAAAGGGAAAAATCAACGAAAAAAGGAAAAAGAAGACGGAGTTTTGCGATCGCAAAGACTTATGCTAACCTGGTTGATTGAGAATCCTGAACTATTTGATAAAATTAAAGGAGTCATTACTCCCGATGATTTTATAGAAGAACTGTATCATAAGGTGGCACAGATGGTTTTTGACGGACACGCTGCCGGAACATTGAATCCGGCTGAGATTTTAAATCATTTCATTCATGATGAATCAAAGTATCGGGAAGTCGCTGGTCTTTTCCATGCGAGTTTAAAAGAATCCCTGAATAATGAAGAACAGAAAAAGGCGTTTTCGGAAACGATTTTGAAAGTGAAAAAAAACAGTCTGGATTATGCAAGCCGACATGCGGCAGGAATTGTAGAACTGCAAAGAATCATAAAGGAACAGGCTGCATTAAAGGATTTGAATATTTCGCTGGATTAGGGTGTACACTATAGGCAGGCTGTGGAAGGATGGAAGAACATGGACGAAAATGTTAAGAAGACAGCAGATAAGATGGTGACTACAGAAAAAACAAAAGAAAAACAAGCTGTAGCGAAAAACAAAGCAGCAGAATCAGCCGCCGAATTTGAAGAGAAATTGAATCGGCTTCTTTTATTAGCTCAGAATAAGAAGAATGTTCTGGAAAATCAGGAGGTTCTTGATTTTTTTCATGGTGAAAATCTGGATTCAGACCGGATGGATCAGATCTTTGATTTTCTGGAGAATAATAAGGTAGATGTTCTGCCTATAGACGATGTAGAACTGGAACTTGATGAAGACCTTTTTGTGGAAGAAGAGATCGAAGAAGAGGAAATCGATATGGAAAGCATTGATCTTTCTGTACCGGAAGGGATCAGTGTGGAAGATCCGGTTCGCATGTATTTAAAAGAGATTGGAAAGGTTCCCCTGCTTACCAGTGAGGAGGAGATTGAACTAGCCAAGCGGATCGAATTAGGGGAAGAGGAAGCCAAACAACGGCTGACAGAGGCGAATCTACGTCTTGTCGTCAGCATTGCCAAGCGTTATGTGGGACGTGGGATGCAGTTTCTGGATCTCATCCAAGAGGGAAATCTAGGACTAATCAAAGCAGTTGAAAAGTTTGAATATCGGAAAGGGTATAAGTTCAGCACCTATGCCACATGGTGGATCAGACAAGCCATTACAAGATCGATTGCAGATCAGGCACGTACCATACGAATACCGGTTCATATGGTAGAAACCATCAATCGTTTGGTTCGGGTCTCCAGGCAACTTCTTCAGGAATTGGGTCGTGAACCGGTTGCTGAGGAAGTTGCAAAAAGAGCAGATATGCAAGTAGAACGAGTGAGGGAGATTATGAAAGTCTCTCAGGAACCGGTTTCCCTTGAAACTCCCATTGGAGAAGAAGAAGACAGTCATTTAGGTGATTTTATTCAGGATGATCAGGTGGCCGTCCCTGCCGATGTAGCAACATTTACTATGCTGCATGAACAGCTGATGGAAGTACTTGATACCCTAACGGAAAGAGAACAGAAAGTTCTGAAATTAAGATTTGGCTTAAGTGACGGTCGACCTAGAACTTTGGAAGAAGTTGGAAAAGAGTTTAATGTAACAAGAGAAAGAATTCGCCAGATAGAAGCTAAGGCATTGCGTAAACTGCGCCATCCCAGCAGAAGCAAAAAGCTAAAGGATTATCTGGATGACTAAGTATAACGGAGTTTAGAATGAAATTATCAAAACGTTTGGAGACAATTGCCTCCTTTGTACCAGAAGGAAGCACTGTAGCTGATATTGGGACTGATCATGGCTATATACCAATTTATCTGGTGCAGGAAAATAAGGTAAAACACGCCATTGCTATGGATGTGAGGAAGGGCCCGCTTTTTAGGGCCCAGACTCATATTAAAGAGGCTGGTTTAGAAGATAGGATTGAAGTCCGTTTAAGTGACGGACTTTTAAAATTAGAAAAAGGTGAGGCTGACTGTGTGGTAATTGCAGGTATGGGCGGTGAGCTGATGATACATATATTAGAAGAGGGTCGTCATTTATGGGATTCTATTTCATCCTGGGTTCTTTCTCCTCAGTCCGATGTTTATAAAGTTCGTAAATTCCTTCATCAAGAGTCATTTTTTATGGAACAGGAATGTATGATGAAAGAAGATGGAAAATACTATCTTGTTATGAGAGTTGGAAGAATCGAAAAGAAGGAAGAGAAAGAGCTGCCAGATTTCCATTACCGATATGGTGTTCATTTATTAAAAAATGGAGATCCGCTTTTAACGGAGTATCTGGAAAAGGAAAAAGAACAAATTGAGAGAATCTTAAAGGACCTTCATTCTGGGAATACAGAATCAGCGAAGCAGAGAATAATAGAACTGAACATGGAACTGGAATGGATCAGGGAGGCACAAGATGCAATGCAGAGAACTCATTGAAATATTGGAAAAACTAGCACCACCGGACTGCGCATGCGAATGGGATAATATTGGTCTGCTAGCTGGTAGAAGTGAGAAGAAAATAAAAAAGGTCTTGATCGCATTGGATGCCGATGACATTGCAATTGATCATGCAATTAAGTGGGGGGCTGATATGCTTTTGACTCATCACCCACTGATCTTTACTGCTTTAAAAAAAATCAATGACACGGACTTTATTACGAGAAGACTGATGAAGTTGATTCAAAATGATATCTCCTACTATGCAATGCATACTAATTTTGATGCGGCACCAGGAGGTATGGCCGCTACAGCGGCAGCAAAGTTGGGTCTAAGTGAATTAAAGGTTTTAGATCCCCAAGGCATGGTTTTGATCAAGAATGAAGAGGGAGAAGCAGAGATTCCCTATGGAATTGGGATGGCGGGCAGCTTAGATCACCCGATGACGGTAAGAGAGCTTGGAAAGCGGGTAAAAGATGCATTTCAACTTCCTTTTTTATTCATTTATGGTGAGGAAGTACAGGATAAGCCAGTTCAGTGGATTGGAATTAGCCCTGGTTCTGGTTCCAGCGTCATAAAACCTGGGCTGAAAGCCGGAATTCAGGTTCTGATTACGGGGGATATTGGCTACCACAATGGAATCGATGCGGCGGCCAATGGAATGACTATAATGGATGCAGGGCATTATGGTTTGGAATATTTGTTCCTGGATTATATGGAGAAGTATATAAAGAAAGAAACAGGGGAGAAACTTGAAATCTGCAAAGTAGATGTGAGGTTCCCTGTAACTTTGGTTTAAAGGAGGGATTTAATGGCAATTGTAACAATCAATGGATTGGAAAAAGAATATCCCATAGGCACCACCTATCAGGAAATTGCGAGGGAGCATCAAGAGCAATATGAGAATGATATTTTGCTAGTCAGTGTCAATGGTAAATTAAGAGAACTTCATAAATCGGTTCAATTTGACTGCGGTCTTCGTTTTTTTACAGGAAAAGATAAACCAGGAATTCAGACGTACCATAGAAGTGCAATTTTTCTTATGATGAAGGCGTTTTATGATGTGGTTGGTACGGAAAATATTGAAAAAGTTACGGTTCACTTTACACTTGGGAAAGGATTTTATATTGAACCCCATGGGACCATGGATTTGACACAAGAGTTGTTAACCAGAGTGAAAGCTCGGATGCAAGAATATGTGAATCAGAAAATCCCGATTATGAAGCGGAGTGTCAATACGGATGATGCCATAGAATTATTTCATAAGCATAAGATGTTTGATAAAGAGCGGCTGTTTCGTTATCGTAGAGTTTCTCGTGTGAATCTATATAGTATAGGTGGATTTGAGGATTATTATTACGGATATATGGTTCAGAATACAGGGTATATTAAGTATTTTGACCTGATTTCATTTGATGATGGATTTATGCTTATGCTTCCCCAAAAAGGAAACCCAAAAGAAATTCCACCATTTCAAGCGGATCAGAAGCAGAAGTTGTTTCAAGTTTTGAAAGAAAGTGTAAAATGGGGAGAACGTCTGAATGTATCTCACGTTGGCGCACTGAATGAGGAAATATCTGCTGGGAGGATCAATGAACTGATTCTGATTCAAGAAGCACTGCAGGAAAAGAA
This sequence comes from Clostridium sp. E02, assembly GCF_003833015.1. GTDB lineage: Bacteria > Bacillota > Clostridia > Lachnospirales > Lachnospiraceae > Lacrimispora. The sequence continues at coordinate 23,268 of NZ_RJLQ01000026.1, read as the reverse complement.
AATAGCAGAGATAGCAGCACGAATCGGAAGGGACAGAAGCAAGAAGTTCGTCATGATTGCCGGTCCTTCCTCATCGGGTAAGACTACATTTTCTCATCGGTTGTCAATTCAGTTAAAGGCTCAGGGAATGATTCCTCATCCGATTGCGGTTGATGATTACTTTGTCAACCGGGTAGACAGTCCGAGAAATGCAGATGGCAGTTATAATTATGAGGCATTGGAATGTCTGGATATGAAACAATTCAATCAGGATATGACAGACCTTCTGGCTGGAAAAGTAGTTGAGATGCCTAAATATCAATTTAAAACAGGGGAGAGGGAATACCGGGGAGATTATTTACAATTGGGTGACGATGATATTTTGGTCATTGAAGGGATTCACTGTTTGAATGACAAACTATCCTATTCTCTTCCAAAAGACAGTAAATTCCGTATTTATGTAAGTGCATTAACCCAGTTAAACATTGATGAACATAACCGGATCCCCACAACAGACTGCCGGTTGATTCGCCGTATGGTGCGGGATGCAAGAACCAGGGGAGCGTCTGCCCAGACAACTATAAACATGTGGCCTACCGTTAGAAAGGGTGAAGAATCTTATATATTCCCATTCCAGGAATCGGCTGACATGATGTTTAATTCTGCTACTGTTTATGAACTCGCTGTACTCAAACAGTATGCGGAACCGTTGCTGTTTGGGATTCCTAGGGAATCCCCAGAATATATGGAAGCCAAACGGCTGCTGAAATTTCTGGATTATTTTTTGGGAGTTCCTAGTGAAAATATTCCAAAGAATTCAATTGTACGAGAATTTACAGGAAATAGTTGTTTTAAAGTATGATTTCCTTTACAAATGGATTGGTTTATGATAGAATATTGTAGTTTTGAGTAAGACAAATGGTCGCAGCTGCTAAGCCGAAAGGCTGCAGGTGAGGAAAGTCCGGGCTTCAAAGGGCAGGATGCCAGATAACGTCTGGCGGAGGCGACTCTAGGGATAGTGCAACAGAAATAAACCGCCGCATATGCGGTAAGGGTGGAAAGGTGGTGTAAGAGACCACCGCTCTTCTGGTAACAGGAGGGGTCCATGTAAACCCCATCCGAAGCAAGACCGAACAGGAAGCATAAGGCGGCCCGTCTGCTTCCGGGTAGGTCGCTTGAGCCTGCTGGCGACGGCAGGCCTAGATAGATGACCATTCAATGACATAACCCGGCTTATCGTCTTGCTCAAAACTTATGAGAAATTATAATTTAATATGGTATAAAAGTAGAGTCTGTTCTTATGAAAGAGCAGACTCTACTTTGTTATCCAATATTGTATCTAGTTTTAACTTAGAGGATTGCAGCGAGAATCAGATTAAAAACACATGCTGATAGTACGCTAATTGGAACTGCTATGAATAGCAAACGTGGAAACATGTGATTTCTTTCTTCTTCTGATGTACAAGATCCAAGCACGAGACTACCTCCAGAGGAGAATGGAGAAATGGCAGAACTCTGGGCTCCAATGATGATACAGCAGAAAATAATTAATGGATTCATTCCTGTAGTTGCAGCCAAATCTGGTACCAGAGGGAATAGTGCCGGACAAACAACTCCTAAAGTACTGGAAAAGAAACTCATTATAGCTCCTACGATACTAAATGCAATGGGGATCATCCAATTAGGAAGACTGGATCCAACCCAGGAAGCAAGTAACTGAAGCGTGCCGGCTTCAATGGCAACATGGATCAGCATTCCAACACCACAAATCATAATAATCGTGTTCCAAGGCACTTTTTTAATGACTTCACTTTGAGGTGCCAAATTTAACAGCAAAGCGATTGCAGAAAAACCAATAGAAACAAGTCCAACATCCATTTTGCTGTTGATATAACTAATTGTAGAAGATCCAGGTAAAAAAATGTGAAGCACAGGGAAAATTAGTACCACTAAGATCATAAGTAAAATCAGTGACAAATTTAAACGTTGTGTTGGCGTATATGCCTCTGGCTTTTCATAAACCATAGTGTTTGTCTGCTTCTTGTGCCGGGTAAGATAACGAAATCCTGTAATCAGAAGCAGGGAAAAAATAACACTTCCCAAGAAAATGACAGTCGTATAATGGAAGGAAGATTCGGCATAGCCATTTTCAGTCATTAGTCCCCGGAACACGATTCCACTGCCGCTTGTCATAAAATTAGCACCAGATAAAGCACCGCAGTTAACGGCAGTGGCTCCAATCATTTTATCCATATTCGCTTCTTCACAAATTAATAATGCGATCGGCGCCATAAATGCCATGACGGTAAAAAAACCAGCTCCCAGTGCGGCTATTCCTGCACTAGCAAAATAAAGTGCAAATGGGAGGAGGGCAGGATAATGGCGGCATGCATATAGCAAATTTCTGGCTGTTTTTTCCAATGTACCATTAACAAGTGCAAAGTTATAAAACAGGGAGACAGAAAAAATTACGAACATGGTACCGATTGGCCAGCCTCCGATAACTTGTTTCGGTTTTAATCCTAATACAAAACAACCTAAAATATAGGAAAATATAATAGCGAAAAACCCAGTATTGATTTTCGTCCGATACCCAATGATAATGGATATTGCAATGGCTGCTACGATTAATATGTTTATCATAGTATAAACCCCTCTTATATAGTTAGTCTAGTGTGACAAATCTAACAGTTCGTCCTGAATGCCGTGTGTCATATGGTACAATTCTTTCTGTGTAATTCCGTTGTCAACCAAGTATTGCATATATTCTTCCATGGCAATTTCCCAGTTGGGATTTTCTACTTGACCACCATCTGTACTCACCATTACATTTTTGTATCCGCATGTTTGAATGGCTTCTAGATTCATTGCTAGATTACTCTTATACTTTCCTCCGCCTAACGGTTGGGCAAAGCAGTGTTCTAAAATAACATCATAGTCCTTTACCAGGCGAACCTGATCATCAAGACTCATTCCAACAAGCCACCATTCTGGATGGGTTATTACAATTTTTTTGACACCAGCATCTCTGGCGGCCTCCGTTACCCGAAGGCACTCCAAAGGAGAGATATGGCCGGTACCAAGGACCGCATTGTGGTCTTTGATTAACCGAAAGACATCCTTTAACTCAGGTGCGATTTGATTGTCATTGATTACCTCAACACAGTCATTTGTAGACTGGTTCAATTTTTCTTTGTGGTTTCTTGCAGATTGGGTAGGGAGCCAGATTACTTTAGCACCAAGTTTCAAACCACTTTCCACAGCGTAGGGATTGATTCCACCCACTTGCTTATTTAATGTAACGCTTCCAAACATAGTAAAATCATTGTCACCATGATGCATAAGCTGATTATGCAGATTGCATAAAAAAGCTCTGTCCATGGTAGTGCCTTGATGAGTCTTAAGAACAATTGCTCTGGCTTGAACCCGAATGGCAGCTTCCATCAACTCAAAATCGTTGTAAGCACGTTGACGGATGTCCGGATTTGAATGGACATGCATATCAATAATGCCTTTTAATGAAACTTTACTCATATCACTTCTCCTTTCTTTAATCAGGCAACATATTTATAGATAAAATAATTGGATCATCTATTTGTTATGGGAATTATGTATTACTTGGCAAAAATAGGTGATTATTTTTTATGTATTTTGTTGCTTGATTCGCAATTAGATTTTATAATGAAAGAGTTATCGGAGCAATGCAAAATAATCTATATCAATTATCGGAAAAACCGATATGGAGGTTTTGATGGAGTTAAAAGAACTAAGATACATTGTAGCATTAGCAGAAGAAGGAAGTATTTCAAGAGCTGCAGATCGTTTGTTTATGGCGCAATCAAGCTTAAGTCAATTTTTACAGCAATACGAAAAGGAATTGGGAACTCCACTGTTTATCAGAACCACAAAAGGGATTCGTCCAACCACGGGTGGAGCCGTATTTGTAGAGAATGCAAAACAGATCCTACTTCAATATAGAAGGGCAGAAAATGAACTCTGGGACAGTGCCAATCTGGAAGGGGGACGGATTGAATTCGGAATCAGTTCCTATCGTGGAAGATATATGATCCCCCCTATATTGGCAGATTTTTATAAAAGATATCCTAAGATCAAAATAGATATTGTGGAAGCAAACAGCATGAAGTTAGTAGAGGAGCTAACGGCAGGGAAAGTGGATTTGGCAGTAGTCGCCCTCCCGGTGCAGTTAAAGGGAAAAGTTGATCCATTCTACAAGGATGAGATCTTAATGGTATGCAACAGTTCTCACCCGGCGATGGAATTTGTCCATCTGGATCAGAGAACGGGAAAGAGATACATGGAACTAAAAGATGCGGCACAGTTTCCTTTTATTTTAAGTGACTATAATACTATGCTTGGAAGTATCAGTCGCCAGATGTTTGAAAAGGAACATTTAAAAGTCCAATCAGACAACAATAATATAACAGCTGATTTTTCTGTTGAAATGGCCAGGGCAGGGCTTGGACTTGCATTTTCGTATCGGTCTTGTGTGGTTTGCTACAATGATACGGTTGCAATATCTGTGGGGAGAGAGGGAGTATACTTACAGCTTGCCCTGGCATATTCTGCTTCGGAATATCAATCAAGAGCTGCGTTTGCACTTGGCAGCATGATTAAGGAAAGATACAAAGAGCAAAAATAAATCTCATTTAATGCTTAAAAATATTTTCTTACCAATGAAATCAGATACCGGTCTGCACGGGAAAGAAAACCTCCGTTTAATGTAGTAATACACAAATCCCAGTTTGGGCTGTATTCTTCATCAATGGATAAGAGGACGGGAGGTGTTGTTAAATGGGTGATTCTGGCGTAATCATCTGGAAGGAGAGTCACGCCGATTCCCTGACCTGCCATTCCCAAAGCAGTTTCGTAATTTTTTAGAGTTAAAACGATATTAGGGCGCCTAATACCGGCTTTGCTTAAGATATAATCGGATACATGACGGATTCTCTGCTGTTTATGAACCATAATAAACGGTTCGTTTTTTAATAATTTTAATTCCAGTACAGGATGAGGATATCCTTCTTTTTTTATGGCACGTTCCAGTAAAGGGTGTTCGGTGCTTAAAGCAGCGATAAACGGGTCCTTTGCCAAGAATTCATTTACAAGGAGTGGGTTTGGATCCTCTTTTGGGGCGTGGAGAATGGCAAAATCAAGTTTTCCAGCTAAAAGTTGGGATTCTAAATTAGCGGTTGTTTCTTCACAGATATGGAGTTCAATATGGGGACAACGGGCTTTGAATTCCGGCATAATTTCAGGAAGTATGATAGTGCTTAAATGATTGGTGATTCCCATTTGGATTCTTCCAGTTTTAAGATTATTAATATCACTGATCTCATCTTCAAAATCCTCAAAAATTTTTAGGATTTTACATGCAGTCTGGTAGTAGCGTTCTCCGGCAAACGTCAGGGTTAGTCCCGCTGAGGTTCGGTTAAATAGTTTGGTTGCCAGGGATTCCTCGATCCGTTGCAAGGATTGACTGAGGGAAGGTTGCGCGATAAAAAGCTTTTTTGCGGCTTTGGATATGCTTTTTTCTTCCGTTACCGTTTTCACGTATAAGAGCTCTCGACTTGTCATAATAACTCCTTTCTCTAAATGCTAAAAATGATGAAATCAGTATAACAAAGATCCAGAAAAAAAGATAGCATTAAATAGGAAAAACCTATGAGTGTTATAATATATATAGTATTTGCCTATATTGCTAAACCGTTTTATAGTAAGAGTATGACAAGATGAAAGTTATAAGGAGGATATTCGAATGGTCAAGCTGTATGAGGGCGGAGTTTATCTCGTGAATGGAACCGAAGTGGTATCGGAACATGAGTATGGGAAACAATCTCGTTTAGAAGTAAAAACAAAAGAAGAAGCGAAAAAAGGTACAATCGCTTATTCCGTGTTAAAGGATCATAACACTTCAGAGGATATGATCAATTTAAGATTAAAGTTTGATGCGATGACTTCCCATGATATTACCTTTGTAGGAATTGTACAAACTGCAAAGGCATCAGGAATGGAACGTTTCCCTATTCCTTATGTTTTAACCAACTGTCACAATACTCTTTGTGCGGTAGGAGGAACCATCAATGAAGATGATCATATGTTTGGTCTTTCTGCTGCAAAAAAATATGGTGGAATCTATGTACCTCCTCATATTGCAGTCATTCATCAGTATATGAGAGAAATGTATGCAGGTTGTGGAAAGATGATATTAGGTTCGGATTCCCATACACGTTATGGTGCTCTTGGTACTATGGCGATTGGAGAAGGTGGTGGTGAACTTGTAAAGCAGCTTCTATGTAGTACCTACGATGTTACTTTTCCAGATGTAGTAGCCGTTTATTTAACTGGAAAACCTCAGCCAGGAGTTGGCCCTCAAGATATTGCCCTTGCAATTATTGGTGAGGTCTTTAAAAAAGGGTATGTTAAGAATAAGGTAATGGAATTCGTGGGACCGGGTATCTCTTCTATGACAACGGATTACAGAAATGGAATCGATGTCATGACGACAGAAACAACTTGCTTAAGTTCCATTTGGAAGACCGATGAGGATACCAGACAATTCCTTTCTTTACACGGAAGAGGTCAGGATTATAAAGAATTAAACCCAGATAATACGGCTTATTACAATGGCTGCATTTACGTAGATTTAAGTACAGTAAAACCTATGATTGCGCTTCCATTTCATCCCAGCAATACCTATGAAATTGATCAGTTGAATGAAAACCTTTCTGATATTTTGAGAGAAGTAGAAAAAGAAGGAACTCGCATAAGTGATGGACGTGCTTCTTTAACGCTTACGGATAAAATTGAGAATGGCAAATTAAAGATTCAGCAGGGAATCATTGCAGGATGTGCAGGTGGTAATTATACCAATGTGGTTGAAGCTGCCAACGCATTAAAAAATAAGTCTTGCGGCAACGGAGCTTTTTCTCTTGCTGTTTATCCATCTTCTCAGCCAGTCTATATGGATCTGGTAAGAAAGGGAATGATCGAAAGCTTGATGGAAACAGGAGCAATCATCCGTACGGCTTTCTGTGGTCCATGTTTTGGAGCGGGAGATACTCCTTGTAACAATGGCTTAAGTATTCGTCATACGACAAGAAACTTCCCCAATCGAGAAGGCTCAAAACCAGGAGAAGGGCAGATGTCAGCAGTTGCCTTAATGGATGCTCGTTCGATTGCAGCAACTGCAGCAAATGGGGGGATATTAACGTCAGCTGCGGAATATGATTGCTGGGGCCAGATTCCAGAATATAATTTTGACAAAACGGTTTATGACAGACGAGTTTACTACGGATTTGAGAAAGCCGAAACAGAAAAAGAATTGGCCTATGGCCCTAATATTAAGGATTGGCCAGAGCTTAGCGCGTTAACGGATCACATTGTGTTAAAAGTATGTTCTAAGATTATGGATGAAGTGACCACCACGGATGAACTGATTCCTTCTGGCGAGACATCATCTTATCGTTCCAATCCACTTGGATTGGCTGAATTTACGCTTTCAAGAAGAGATCCTTCCTATGTTGACAAATCAAAAGAAGTGGCAAAACTGGAAAAAGCAAGAATTACAGGAGAAAATATTTATACGGTAGAACCAGGATTAAAAGAAATCTTTGATACCATACATACACTTCCTGGCTATGCCGATATAAAAGATGATGCAACTGAAATTGGAAGTATTATTTATGCAGTGAAACCAGGAGACGGTTCCGCAAGGGAACAGGCAGCAAGTTGCCAGAGAGTCATTGGTGGTCTAGCGAATATTACTAGAGAGTATGCGACCAAACGTTACCGTTCCAATGTGATGAACTGGGGTATGATTCCGTTTCAGATGGAAGAGGAACCAAACTTTTCTGTAGGCGACTATATCTTTGTACCTAACATTAGAACAGCACTAGATGGAGATTTGAAAAATATAGATGCTTACGTGATTAAAAATGGAGCCTATGAGAAAATCAACCTTTACATTGAAGATATGACAGATAAAGAACGTGAGATTGTAAAAGCAGGATGTTTGATTAACTACAATAGAAATACGAAATAAGGAAATTGATTATCGTGGAGTGGAACGGGTGGTTCGTATCAATGGTTTGGATACGGACTTATGGAAGGAGGACATCCGCGCGTCAGTAGCGGGCGGCTGTGATACCATCCGCATTCCGAAGACAGAATCTGCAGAGCAGGTTAAAATAGTGGTACAAGCGATTGAGGAAGCGGAGATTGAGTATAACCGTCTCAAAGGATCAATTCTTGTTATGGCTGCCTTGGAATCTGCAAAAGGAGTAATGAAAGCACTGGACATCTGTGAATCTTCGGAACGTATGATTGGAGTGGCACTTTCTGGTGGGGATTATACCAAGGATCTACAGACACATATCACAGGAACAGGCCTTGAACTAATGGGGGCCAGACAACATATGCTGATAGCAGCGAGAGCGGCAAAGGTACAATGCTTTGATACGGTATATACTAACTTAGATGATATGGAGGGATTCCAAAAAGATGTAGAAACCGTACATCTGATGGGATTTGACGTAAGAGAAATTGAAGATAAAAAAGAAAAAGGCATCGGAGTGTTTACCGTAGATGGGAAGATGATTGACATTGCATTCTACGATGGAGCAAAGCGCACCATTTTACTTGCAAAAGCCTCTGGTGTATATAAGGGGGATTTATAATATGGTAAATGCAGTTGGAAGAGAAATTCCGCAAAAAATCCTTACATCCACTGGAAAAGAAGTATTTCAGGGCGTTCACTATAAAGATGGATCTGTCTATAAAAAGCATGGGGCACAGACAAAATGTGTGATCAACAATTCAGGAAGTAAATTAGTAAAATCCATTCACGATGTTTTGGTTCGATGTGAGATTAAGGATGGAATGACCCTTGGCTTTCATCATCATTTTCGGGAAGGCGACTATATCATCAATATGGTGATGGAAGAGATTTATAAGATGGGAATAAAAGATATTACCATCTGTGCCAGTTCTTTGGGAAAGGCTCATGATCCGATTGTATCGTACATAGAAGAAGGGGTCATAACCGGTATACAGTCTTCTGGAGTAAGAGGGAAGATAGGAGAAGCCATTTCCAAAGGGAAGCTAAAGGGTCTTGCTGTGATGCGTTCTCATGGAGGACGTGTTAGAGCCATCGAATCAGGAGAAGTGAAAATTGATATTGCATTTATTGGAACTCCGACTTGCGATGACTATGGAAATTGTCGCGGTATTGGCGGCAAGAATGACTGTGGTGTACTTTCATATGCTATTGCCGATGCCGATTATGCCGATCAAGTGGTTGCGATTACGGACACACTTGTACCCTTTCCTAATTTTCCTGCCCATATCAGCATGACTAAGGTTGATTATGTAGTAGTTGTTGATGAAATTGGTAATTCTGATAAAATTGCAACAGGAGCAGCCAAACCGACGACAGATATGAGAAAACGAATGATGGCGGATTACTGTACTCAGTTTGTAGTGAACACCTCTTATTTTAAAGATGGATTTTCTTATCAAACAGGAGTGGGTGGTGCTTCCATAGCTTCTACTATTTATTTGTCTAAAATAATGAAAGAAAGAAACATTCGCATGGGATTTGGAGTGGGTGGATTAACGAAACCGATGTGTGATTTGCTGGTTAATGATCAGGTGGATTATCTTCTAGATACTCAGGATTTTGACTTATCGGCTGTTGAATCGGTCAAAGAATTGAAGCATTTTCGAATATCAGCAGGAGAATATGCGAATCCCTTTAACAAAGGTGCTGTGGTAAATAAATTAGATTTTGTAATCCTTGCTTCTTTGGAGGTAGACGTTAATTTTAACTGTAATGTAGTGGTAGACTCTAGTGGTATGATAACTGGGGCACAGGGGGGGCATCCGGATACGGCGGCAGGTGCGAAATGCAGCATTGTAATTGTTCCTCTGTTACAGGGAAGAACACCGGCAGTCTGCAGTGAAGTAACTACAGTTACTACTCCAGGTGAAAGTATTGATGTAGTGGTAACTGATTATGGAATCGCAATCAATCCCAGAAGAACGGATCTCATCGAGCAAATGAAAGATGTGGAACTGCCTTTTAAAACGATAGAGGAATTGAGAGATATTGCTTACTCAATTTCAGGAGAACCTGAAAAAGTGAAATTTGGAGAACGGGTGGTAGGAATCATTGAAAGTCGTGATGGTACCATCATTGATGTGGTACGTCAAGTGAATGAGGATAGACACCCTGACGTAAGAAAAGGAGGGAACATTATGGTAGAATTACAAAGAAGAAGTTTAGGTAATCTTTTTGGACCTTATATTAAGAATGCTGGACAGGATGTAGAGGAAAAAGAAGAAGAGAAAGAAAAAGAGAAAGAATTGTTTGAAATGGTAGATGATTATGTAGAACAGGCATAAAAAAAGTAAAAAAGAGCTGGGCATTAGCTGATCTAAATCAGTGGATGCCCAGTTCTTTTTGTTATCTGCTGTATTTTTCTTCGCAGTACATACAGCGATAAATTTCATTCTCTTCATCCGATAGTTGAAAGATATGTGGAAGCCCCTGCTCAATGGAGGTGATGCACCGTGGATTTTTACAGCGAATCACATTGGTGATTTTTCTTGGAAGGCTGAGTGCTTTCTTTTCAATAATTGCATTGTCCCGGATAATATTAACGGTTATTGTGTGGTCAATAAACCCTAGTATATCTAGGTCAATGCGGTTGAGCCCACCTTCAATTTTAATAATGTCCTTTTTCCCCATTTTACTGCTTTTTGCATTCTTTATAATAGCTATCTGACAATCCAGTTGATCCAATCCCAGGTTATAGTATATATCTAAGCTCTTTCCTGCTTCGATATGATCCAATACAATTCCTTCTTTTAAGCCGCTGATGTTTAGCATGGTTTTTCTACCTCCAGTAAAGTCATAATAAGAGCCATACGCACGTAGACACCGTACTGTGCCTGCTTAAAATAAGCGGCTCTTGGATCCTCATCTATTTCCACAGAGATTTCATTAACACGGGGAAGTGGATGAAGGACATACATGTCCTCTTTGGCGAGTTTCATTTTCTTTTTATCCAGAATATAACAGTCTTTTAAACGGATGTAATCTTCTTCGTTAAAGAACCGTTCTTTCTGCACTCGAGTCATATAAAGGATATCAAGAGAAGGCATTGCTTCATCAAGGTTATCCATCTCTACAAAATCGATATGATTTGCTGTTAATACATCTTCTCGTATATATTCAGGAATTCTTAGTTCGGGAGGGGAGATTAAGACAAAACGGATATTGGGATATCGGACAAGAGCATTGATCAGAGAGTGAACCGTACGACCGAATTTTAAATCACCGCAAAGACCAATGGTTAGATCATTGATACGGCCTTTTAAAGATTGAATGGAAAGTAGATCAGTTAAGGTTTGGGTTGGGTGTTGATGCCCTCCGTCGCCGGCATTGATCACGGGAATATTGGAAAATTTAGAGGCGACTAGAGGTGCCCCCTCTTTGGGGTGACGCATGGCACAAATGTCTGCATAACAGGAGATGACTCGAATGGTATCTGCTACGCTTTCTCCTTTTGAAGCGGAGCTTGAATCGGCAGAAGAAAAGCCCAGTACACTACCTCCCAAATTTAACATGGCAGATTCAAAACTCAATCGAGTTCTTGTACTTGGCTCATAGAATAATGTGGCTAATTTTTTCCCATTGCACACTTGAGAATATTTAGGAAGGTTAATTTCAATGTCTCTTGCTAGATCTAAGAGTTGTCCAGTTTCTTCCACACTAAAGTCTAAGGGGTTAAGTAAATGTCTCATAAGAATCTCCTTTGTCAACTATTATGGTTTAAATCTATCCTATTATAAGGCATACCTCTTAAAATTACCACACTTATTTTAAAAATATGATATAATATTTTTTAATGACATTTTTTTCTTTTAAGGAATATGTAAGGATATTTAAGGAAATAGAGTAAGATTGATTTTATACATCTGCGGTATAATGTGTGTGAATCTTGAAAATAGGAGGAGACTGCTTTGGCAGAAGATAAAAAACCGATTATTCAGGTTAAGAATCTTTATAAAGTGTATAAAGTCGGGAATACAAAGGTTAATGCATTAAATGGTCTGGACTTTACCATATATAAAGGTGAGTTCTGTGCGATTGTTGGACCATCTGGATCTGGAAAATCGACCCTTCTTAATATGATGGCAGGTCTTGAGAAGCCGTCTAGAGGGCAGATTGTAATTGCCGGAAATCACATTGAGAAACTATCGGAAGGTAAATTGGTATCATTTCGTAAGAAACATGTTGGATTTATCTTTCAGTCTTACAATTTGCTGCAAACTATGAATGCGGTGGAGAATGTGGCACTTCCGCTGTCCTTCCGGGGCATATCTAAGAAGGTTAGAATTGAGAAGGCAAAGAAGTACATAAAGCTGGTAGGACTGGAAAAACAGATGAAGCATATGGCATATGAGATGTCAGGGGGGCAGCAGCAACGAATCGGAATTGCAAGAGCATTAGCGGTTGATCCAAAGATTATTTTTGCGGATGAACCGACCGGGAATCTAGATTCCAAGACGACAAAAGAAATCCTTGGATTGATGCAGAGGATCGTAAAAGAGCAAAACCAGACACTAATCATGGTTACTCATGATAATTATATAGCCCAGTTTGCAGACAGACAATTCCATATCGTCGATGGAAAGATTTTTAAGATTGAAGAGAAGCATCATGATGATACGAAGGAGGAAACGGTTGATGAATGAGATAAGGAAGGGGATCGTGTGGCTGCTTGCTGTACTAATGGTATTATCCTCGGTTCCCATAACGGCGCTTGCACAGTATGATCTGGGGGCAAACCAATTTATAGATGTGAAGAAAACCCCTTCAGGCAAGACAGGGGAAAAGGTCACAATTAGAATGGAATTTCTTAATACAGAAGATAAAGATATGAAAGGGGTATCCATCGGATTTAATGATTATACGGCTAAGTCAGAGTATGAAGCGAAAGAAGATGAAGACGAAGATATCAAGTACACAGGTGATATCTTTCCATTTGAAATCACATCAACTACGTTTGATAAAAAAGTTTTAGGGACAGTAAAGGCCGGTAGTTCAAAAAGTTTTTCATTAACTGCAAGAGTCCGTAGGGATATTGCAGAAGGGTATTATACGGTACCACTGGTTGTAAAAACCAGAGATAAAGAATATCCAAATGAAAAAGTAAACATTTGGATTACAAAATCTACAGAGACAAAAAAAGATGATAAATCAGAAGGAACCATTCAATTTGAACTTGGAAAAGGTCAGAACACTCCTTTTGGTACCTATCCTAATGTGATGAATTATGATATGAATGTTCAGAATACTTCTGACATTACGGCATTTGATGTGAATATTCGTATGGGACTTAGTGAGGATCAAACGAAATTTCCTTTTGATATCAATGACGGGAACTATGTCAGACATTATGATAGGATCGGTGGTGGGGAAACAATATCGGTTCCTTACAGCATGATGATCCAGGAAGATGTATACAGTGGATACTACCCCATTACTTATAGCATTGAGTATCGGGATAGTTCAGATGGAGACATCCAAAAGGTAGATAAAGTCTTTTACGTCAAGGTAAAGAACAAAGACAAAGAAGAAAAGAACGGTGATTTTAACGCCAATGATAGAACGAAGGCAAGGATTATTGTTGATAGTTTTCAAACCATTCCTGAAACTGTTTATGCTGGGGAGGAGTTTGAATTGATTCTTCATATGAAGAATGCGTCTCAAAACGTTGAGGCAAGTAATATTCTTTTAAACTTAGAATCTGAAAAAGTATCAGATAATATTATTTTTACTATGGATTCGGGATCTTCTTCTATTGTATTGAATTCCTTAGGGGCAGGACAGGGCAAAGAGGTAAGGGTAAAACTTCGTTCAGGAGCAAGTGTGGATCAGAAAACATATGGTTTGACTATAAATGAGAAATACGATAGTCCCGAATTTAAAAACGCAGAAGAAAAGGTGACGGTAAATATACCGATCAAGCAGTTACCACGTTTAAATACTGGAAACATTGACGTGATGCCAGAATCCATACCGGTTGGAACAGAAACCAATATTATGTTTCCTATTAACAATACAGGAAAGGTGCTTCTATATAATGTAACGGTATCATTTAAAGCAGATTCCATTCAGCCAATCGATACTTATGTTGGGAATATTAAGCCTGGAGAAACTGCAAATGTGGATGCAATGGTTACTGGAGCAAATCCAACCGCGGATGATGGAAAAATACTTGCCTTAATTACCTATGAAGATGAGAACGGGGTGGTCAGCGACCCGATTCAAAAAGAAATCTCCGTTATGGTAACGGATGCAGAAGATATGACTGATATGGGCGATATGGATTTATCACCAGATGCAGTACCTGTAGAAAGTTCGAAGGGAATTAAAATTATTGTTCCTTCTGTAATTGGAATTTTGGTTGTGGGAACGATAGTAATTATTCTAATCCGAAAGAAACGCAAAAAGAAAAAACAAGAACTGGAAGAGGAAATAGACGATGAAATTTAGTGATTTGCTTTCCATGAGTATCAATAATTTAAGACGAAGAAAACTGAGGACATTTTTAACCGTTTTGGGAGTTGTGATCGGCACAGCTTCTATCGTTGTTATGCTGTCACTGGGGATCGGTTTTAATGAATTAACGATGGAACAAATTGCTTCTTATGGAAGTTTGACAGAAATTAATGTATATCAGGCATCCCGATATGACGAGGGTGACAGCAGTAGTGATTCAAACTATATAACGGATGATGTAATTAAAAAGTTCGAACAACTGGATCATGTTACTGTGGCTTCCCCCCTTTTGGAGACGAATGTGTTAATGAAGCAGGGTGCTTATGAGGCAAATATCAGTTTAATCGGAGTAAAACCAGAATATATGGAAAACATTACTCTAAAAGCAGGACACCTGCCAGATCCTAGGGAAAGAGGACTACAAATGATTGTCGGTAATATGGTGGCAAGGCAGTTTAATAATCCCAAAGGCAGAGGAAGGAATCGTAGAGATCCTTCCGATGTCCCTGATATTGATTTTATGAATCGTCCCATGTTTGTTATCTTTGATACAGATGCCTATTATCAGGCACAAAGTGGTGGCTCTTCGGAAGACGGTACGAAGATGAAACCCCCTAAGAAGTATTTGATTCCTACGGCAGGTCTTGTGGAAGGAGAGATACAAGATTATAACAATTACAGTTATAGTATTTATGTAGATCTGGAAACATTAAAATCTCAACTGAAACAGATCTTTAAGAAAAAACCGATCCCAAATCAACCCACGAATAAAAAGGGGAAACCTTTTAACTACTTTATCTACAATCAGGCAGTGGTTGAGGTAGATGATATGGCAAATGTAGCCCAAATACAAAAAGCGATATCAGATATGGGATATCAAGCGGAAAGCAATATGGATTGGCTAAAACAATCCCAAAAACAGGCGAAGATGGTCCAGGCACTGTTAGGGGGAATTGGAGCTGTCTCTCTCTTTGTTGCTGCAATCGGTATAGCCAATACCATGATGATGTCCATATATGAACGGACGAAGGAAATAGGAATATTGAAAGTTCTAGGATGTGATATTATAAATATCCGCAATATGTTTCTTTTAGAATCTGGTTTTATTGGCTTTTTAGGAGGAGTTAGCGGGATTATATTCAGCTACGCAGTTTCGTTTATCATTAATAAATTTGTCTCGGGACGATTTATGCCAGATATGCCGGGAAACCTATCAAGAATTCCCTTGTGGCTGACGTTTACTTCCGTTGCTTTTGCTGTTTTTGTTGGGATGTCCGCAGGCTTTTTCCCAGCGTTAAGGGCAATGAAGCTGAGTCCTCTAGCTGCGATTCGAAACGAATAGCGGATTGGAAAAAGTGCTTGCATTTTTATATGGAATATAATATGATGATAGACAAGGTACGTGCAACTGGCGGATAAGTGGAATGTAAACCACGGGGAGCACGATACAATTTATAGCCGACCGCCTGGGCACCGTATGGGATGTCTAGGCGGTTTTTTATATTTTATAAGAGGAGGATTGAGACTGATGCAAGTAATTTCTTTAAAAGAAGATTTAAAGAATAATTCCTATCCGGGAAGAGGAATCATTTTAGGAAAAACTCCAGATGGAACTAAAGCAGTAACCGCTTATTTTATCATGGGAAGAAGCGAAAACAGCCGAAATCGTATCTTTGTTGAGGAAGGGGATGGAATTCGTACACAGGCATATGATCCTTCTAAATTGACGGATCCAAGTTTGATTATTTATACTCCAGTACGGGTTATGGGCAATAAAATTATTATTACCAACGGAGATCAGACGGAAACCATTTTTCAAGGGATGGATCATCAATTAACATTTGAACAGTCACTTCGGTGCAGGGAATTCGAACCAGACAGTCCCAATTATACCCCTCGTATTTCAGGGATCCTCCATGTGAAGCCAGATGGATTTAATTATGCCATGTCTATCCTAAAAAGCTGCAATGGCAATCCAGAATCTTGCAACCGTTTTACATTCGCCTATGAGAATCCGGTGGCTGGTCAAGCTCATTTTCTTCACACCTATAAACAGGATGGGAATCCTCTGCCTAGTTTTGAAGGAGAACCCAAACGAGTGGAAACGGTCGATGGAATCGATGATTTCACTTCTATCTTATGGGATAATTTAAATGAAGAAAACAAAATTTCACTTTTTGTACGATACATTGAGATTGAGACTGGTGATTTTGAAACTCGAATCATCAATAAGAATATGAAATAGGGGTACGGACGATGAATGAGTTAGAATTAAAATATGGTTGTAATCCTAACCAGAAGCCTTCAAAAATCTTTATGGAGAATGGGATGGCTCTTCCGATTGAAGTGTTATGTGGTAGACCAGGATATATTAATTTTCTAGATGCATTTAATGGATGGCAGCTAGTGAAGGAATTAAAAGAAGCAACTGGATTACCTGCAGCTGCGTCTTTTAAACACGTTTCTCCTGCTGGTGTGGCAGTTGGGATTCCTCTTGATGAGACACTGAAAAAAATATACTGGGTTGATGATATGGGAGAGCTGTCTCCATTGGCATGTGCGTACGCAAGAGCCAGAGGTGCGGATCGAATGTCTTCCTTTGGAGATTTTATTGCTTTGTCAGATCCATGTGATGCAGATACTGCAAGGATGATTAAAAGAGAAGTCTCTGATGGTGTGATCGCTCCTGGATATGAGCCGGAGGCACTTGAGATTTTAAAATCAAAGAAAAATGGCAATTATAATGTCATTCGTATTGATAAAAATTATATCCCAGATTCCCTAGAGAAGAAACAGGTGTTTGGGATTACCTTTGAACAAGGAAGAAACGAAATAAAGATTGATAAAGAAGTGTTAAAAAAAATCGTTACAAAGAATCAAGTTATACCAGATTCTGCTAAAATAGATTTGATCCTATCTTTGATTGCGTTAAAATATACCCAATCAAATTCTGTCTGTTATGCAAAGGGAGGACAGGCGATCGGAATCGGAGCTGGACAGCAATCTCGTGTCCACTGCACCAGGTTAGCAGGCAATAAGGCAGATAACTGGTTTCTTCGCCAGGCACCAAAGGTTCTAGAATTGCCGTTCCTTTCTAATATTCGACGAGCGGATCGGGACAATGCCATTGATGTTTACATTGGAGAAGATTCGATGGATGTTTTGGCGGATGGAAAGTGGGAATCTATATTTAAAGAAAAACCAGCTTTATTCACGACAGAGGAAAAAAGAGAGTGGCTGAATCAGTTAAAAGGGGTGTCTTTGGGTTCGGATGCGTTTTTCCCATTTGGTGATAACATTGACCGTGCGTTCAAAAGTGGAGTTGAGTATATCACACAGCCAGGTGGATCTGTTCGAGATGATCAGGTGATAGAGACCTGCGACCAGTATGGAATGGCGATGGCATTTACAGGTGTAAGACTGTTCCATCATTAAAAAAGATGAATTGCTTATTTTATTGTAGTGTAAGTTTACGTAATATAATTATGTAGACTTGCACTATTTTTATACGATTAAAATAGTACCTGCTTATATTTTTTGTAAAAGCACTTTCGTAGAAAGGCCGGCATAAAATAAGAGTAAGTAAGATAAAGGTGGCTTTCTTTGAAAACGTTTCCCAAACCTTTAAATGCGCGAGAGGAACGAGAGTGTTTGGAACGATACCAGGAAGGGGATCAGGAGGCGAGAGCCACACTCATTGAGCGGAATATGCGCCTTGTGGCGCATGTGGCAAAGAAATATCAGAATACAGATTATGATATGGAAGATCTTCTTTCGGTGGGAACGATTGGCCTGATTAAGGCAGTTAACACGTTTCATATGGACAGAGGTTCAAGACTTGCCACTTATGCGGCGAAATGTGTGGAAAATGATATCCTATCATAGCGGCTTTTTATTTAGTAATTTTGGATGTTTCATTGATAGACTGCGAATATTAACGGGACCTTATCATATATATAAAGAAACAGGAAGGATAAGCAGTTGATTCTATTAAAATAACAGGGGGCCGAAATGGATTTAAATTTGTTTGTGACATATCTTGGCAATAGTCTAAAGAAAATTAATTCCGATGTGGAAAAACTACATTCGAACCAATACAATAATAGTGATGTTTTGGATCATTTAAGCAGTGAAGTTATCATGCTCCAGAATCATCTTCAATACTTTGCACAGTTCAATCAGCAACAGACCATCAACGAAACAGAGTCATATGATATGAATGTCAATCAGTTGAATGGAGACACAGAAACCCCGGAAGAGGAGCCTTCGGAAGAAGAGGAACCTCCCAGATATTTTACCTTGACAGAGCTGGCACAGTATAATGGAAAAGATGGAAATCCAGCCTATGTGGCAGTAAATGGTGTGGTATATAATGTGTCCAACAACCGTCTGTGGTCAGGAGGAAGTCACTTTTGGGGGCTAACAGCGGGAAAAGATTTAACCACGGAGTTTGCAGCTTGTCATCCGGGCGCTATGGTTCTTAATGTTTTGCCGATTGTAGGTTATATGAGGGAGGAACCAATTCAGGAAATGCCTATGATAGGATATGGGATAGATCAGTAGTCAATGTGTGAGTGGATCAGTTTGACTGCTGTGATTGATGATTCGAATGAATTGCATTGATAAGAGCTTGTTTTTGATCAGCGGGACAGGATAATTCTTTTAAAAATTGAAATAGAGTCTGGTTGTATATAACGGCGGCTTTTATGCCTAATTCTTTTTTATCTTCTTTTGTCTGAGGGTGATATACGGTTATTTTCATAGAAACTGCCTTTGAGAAGTGCTGTTTTTATAATATATGACATCTGGCGTGTCCCGTATGTTTCAGGACTTTGTATTGTTAGATAAAGGGGGAAAAAGTTTTGGAAATCATGAAAAAACCGTTTGCCATTTACTCTAGAAAATCTAGATTCACTGGAAAGGGTGAAAGCATTGACAATCAGATTGAATTATGCAGACAGTACATAATCAGTCATTATGGAGAAATGAATGGAAAGAGTGCTTGTATCTTTGAAGATGAAGGCTTTTCAGGTGGGAATTTAGAACGCCCTCAATTTAAGCTTATGATGCAGGAGGCAAAGAAAAGGGAGTTTTCCGCGATTGTCTGCTACCGTCTTGACCGGATCAGCAGGAATATCGGAGATTTTGCCAATCTGATCGAACAGCTGAATGAACTTGAAATTTCATTTATTTCGATTAAGGAACAGTTTGACACTTCTTCACCAATGGGCAGGGCTATGATGTATATAGCTTCTGTTTTTTCCCAGTTAGAGCGAGAGACGATTGCAGAAAGAATCAGGGATAATATGCATGAATTATCGAAAACAGGGAGATGGCTAGGAGGAAATACCCCCACCGGATATCAGTCAATCAGTGTAACATCAGTAACGATAGAGGGGAAGCAAAAGAAAGCATGTCAATTAGAACGAATTCCAGAGGAGGAAAAACTGGTTCGTAAAATATTTGATCTGTTTCTTGATACAGGGTCTCTGACAAAGACTGAAACTTTCTTAATACAGAACGGTTATAAGACTAGAAAGGGACACTTGTTTAGTCGATTTGCAATCAAAGGAATTCTGGCTAATCCAGTTTACTCGATCGCAGATATGGACGCATATGACTATTTGATTGAGAAAAAGGTGGATCTATTTGCAGAGAAAAAAGATTTTGATGGCATTCATGGGATTATGGCTTATAACCGAACCCTTCAAAAGCAAGGGAAAACCCATGAGATGAAAGAGATGGAAGAATGGATTGTATCCGTTGGAAAGCACGAAGGGATCATCTCAGGCTCCGTATGGGTATCGGTGCAACGACTGCTGGAACGAAATAAATCTAAAAACTACCGAAAGCCAAGGAGTAACATTGCCCTTCTTTCCGGGCTTTTATTTTGTGCAGACTGTGGATCCTATATGCGTCCTAAGGTATCGGGTCGTATAAATGAGAATGGAGAACAAATTTATTCTTATCTATGTTCCATGAAAGAAAAAAGCCGGATGAAATGTTGCAGCATGAAGAATGCAAACGGAAATTGTATGGATGAGATGGTATGGAGAGAAATTAAAAAATTAAGAGAAGACGGGAGTGAATTTGAAAAAAGACTGGTACAGGGTGAAAAATCACTATTCCTTGAAAAACGAGACAATGAAACTGCAATCGGACAGATAGAAGAGGAATTGGAAAAAACGGAATCCGAAATTGAGTCTCTTGTGGCATCTCTTTCAAAAGCAGGAGGGACAAAAGCAGAAGTTTATATTGTAAACAGAATTGATACGCTGCATCAGTACAAAGAAGAAAAAATTGCACAGTTGGAATGCATTAAAAAATCAACAGTAACCAATACGTTAAAGAAATTGGAATTTGATCTGTTGGCAAAATCCTTTTCATCCTTTGAAGGAACAATGGAACAGATGAATGTATATCAAAAGCGGACAGCCATTGGAATATTGGTGGAAAAAGTTGTATGGGATGGTGAAACCATCCATTTGCATTTATTTGGATCGAAACAAGAACCCTTTGAGCCGCAGGGTGAGGATAGCAAATGAGATCCTAATGCTTCTTCGTGCCAATAAAAAATATTCGAAAGAAGTTTCCTTATTTGAACCCATTGGTGTAGACAAGGATGGAGAGACAGTCAGTCTTGTGGATGTTATTGAAATGGAAAATAAGGAAACGCTGGAAACAATCATTTTAAAACAGGATATAAAAGAACTATATCAAGCATTTGATTCCTGTCTAAAAGAGAATGAAAAAACCATCATCGGAATGCGTTATGGTTTATGTTGCGGCAAGGAATATACGCAAAGAGAAATTGCTGACTTAATGGGGATTTCCAGATCTTACGTGTCACGTCTGGAAAAAAAGGCTTTGGAGCGGTTGAGAGCAGAATTAAAGAAGAATGGGGGGTGATTTGTCCCATATGCAAACGGGTAATACTGGTTGTAGTGTTTTGATTTATTTGATATAATGAAGGGCAGATCGGAATTTAAACAAATCAAGTAGTAAGAAAAAGGTGCAAATCCAGAAGGATAGGAATATATTAAACTAAAAAAGGTAGTTTGATGAGGCATGCGTGATATTTTCATTCTGGTACTGGCGCTTAGCATGGATACGTTTGTAGCCAGTATCGCATATGGGGCAGACAGGTTGCATATATCTTGGCGAAAGGTAATTGCGATTAATGGTATTTGTAGCAGTTGTCTTGGCACTGCATTGATTTTTGGGAGCCTGTTGAATGGGTTGATACCTGAAAATCTTGCGAAAGGTACTGCCTTTTTCTGCCTATTCTTCCTAGGTATCATTAAACTTATGGATTACACAATAAAAAAGTACATTAATAGTCATGTAAATGTTCACAAAGATTTGACCCTGTCTTTTTCTGGGTTAAGTATAATCATCAATATATATGGCAATCCACTAGCTGCAGATTGGGATCATTCCAAAACATTGTCATGGAAGGAGACGGTCATGTTCTCTTTTGCCATGTCACTTGACAGTCTGGTAGCTGGTACTTTGTCGGGGTTTTTGCAGATATCACCGGCAATTACGACGTTTATATCTTTGATGGTAGGAATCGGAGTTATGTATATTGGACTGTTTCTGGGGCACAGGCTGGCTAGATTAAAAGGCTGGGATTTGTCATGGATCAGCGGAATCCTTTTTATGTTTCTTGCTTTTGGAAAACTTTAAGTATTTACAAAGAATCTCGCTTGCGGGATTCTCCGCCTTTGGCGGAATTAAAACCTTTTGAATAAAAGGTAAGATACCCCAGGAGGCAATGTGAAAAGAAAGAATAAACTTAAATATGGAGGAATCATAATATTTTATATCGTATTATTTCTTCTATACGGCATCTCTATGATCGATATGACTGGTGGGCTCTGTCCCTTCCAAGGAGTGTTAGGCATACCGTGTCCGGCGTGCGGAAGTACTAGAGCCATCATTCTTTTGACCAAAGGAGATTTGGTGGGTAGTTTAAACATGAATCCCATGGCACTTTTATTTTTGCTTTGTCTTATGAATGAAATCCGAGTTTGTTACTTTAAGCGGGGAGATCCGAAAAAAGCAATGATATTACTACTTGTGACAGTTGGGATTTCCGTGCTTGTATACTTTGTGAGAATGAAACTATATTTTCCATACAGAGAACCATACCTAATTGAAAAACGTTCTCTTCTTTTTCGTCTATTACAAATTTTTCGCCATTTTGATTAATTCTTGAAATAATATACCATTTTTTGTCGAATTATGGTATAATGATTTCTGCTTTAAATATAATTCGTATACCAAGGAGGAAAGTATGGAAAATAACAATGATGTAAACATTCAGGGGAGCTATAATGACCCCAACAAGCAGGTTATGACAATGGGAGAATGGCTCATAACTCTTATCGTTATGGTCATCCCATGTGTGAATCTTATTATGATGTTTGTTTGGGGATTCGGTAATGGGAATGAGAACCGTAAAAATTACTGCAGAGCGAATCTTATTTATACTGCAATTACAACTGTACTTGGATTCATTGCTTACATGACAATTTTTGCAGGCATTATAGCAAGTTACAGTTAAGGGAATCATAACCACCCGTTGAACGGGTGGTTTGCTCTACCCCTATAAGGGGTTATTACCGACGTTGGAGCCTAAAGGCTCTTTGAAAAAAATCCACAGCCGCACAAACATTTATCTACTGAGCCCAACA
>NZ_RJLQ01000025.1 GCF_003833015.1 Clostridium sp. E02 | reverse complement strand
GCTCGGAAATCGGTTTTGTCATTATTCGTAAAATCTTTGATTTCCATTCGCATTAATGTATCGGAATCTTTGACCTGGTCAATGACGTCCAGGAATTCTTCTTTGGTCATTTCACCGCCGAGTTTTTGATTTGGAGGGAGATCTGTTACACTTATTTCTATTACCTTTACTAAATCACTCATCTTATTATGGTTTGATTTTTTTAGCTTGTTCATATTTTCATTAATAGTAGCTCCGTATATAAAGCTAACAAGTTTTGAAGCATCTTTATCATTAATTTCTCCCACTTTAGTTTTCCCTCCACTTTTATCAATCATTAATAACATCTATTGTAAATATAGTTTCCAAGTTTACCCCCCATGGGTCATAATTAGATGTAGAAACACTTTTTACCGTAACAAAAATCTTGTTTTCGTTATTTTTATCATCCAACTTAATAAAATCATCTTGAGTTTTTGCTGCAAAACATTCCAATTCAATATACATGTTCTTATCAAACTTATTATAGTATTCTTTTAATACTTTATATAATTTATCTCTTAAAATCTCTTTTTCACTTATTTTTGTATTCTCATTTAAAATCAAATATATGCATATACTAGCTTTTCTGTTTGCATATTTAAAGTATGATTCTGTTGGTGAATTTAGATTAACGTTATTGTCAAAAGTAATATCTGGATTCACATCAACTACTAATTTATAATCTTGATTAATTACTCCCACTATACGTTTCTCAAAATACGCTCTTACTTGCTCCCTTAGATATTTCCAACAATAGCCATCACGTATCTCCTTTATGCTATGATCTTTTTCTGATATTGAGTCCACATATATACGGAAAATAAATTTCGAATCATTCTTTGCATATGCCTCATAATATATAGGGGAACCATCCTCAGAAAATGGAATTGGTGAACCTCCACCTGTACGAATCCACTTAGGGTTAATGATGAATTTTTCTCCATATTTACTCTCAAGATGGTTTTCTATGGCTGCTGGATACTCGTCTGTAATAATTTGTATCTTTTCTTCTCCTCTTTTATGGTAACCTATTATCTCTTTCATAAATAAGATAATTAAAGTAAATATAATTACACCAATTACAATCCCAAAAACTATCAGTACCTTTACCATAAATTCCACCACATTATTAACAGAGTTTTTATTCATACCTAATTAGTACCTCCCTAGGACCTCTGTATTCATTGTGATTCTCCCTGTCCGTCATAGGAATAAACTCTATCAACCATACCTTCCGGAAGAAAATAGGAACAGTAGGCCGCCATATTTCCCCCTTCTGAGTGACCTGCCAAGATAACGTGATCCAAGCCGGAGTTTATTACATAGGATGCTACTTCTTTTTGTGATGGGATTTGGGAGGAAACACCTGCAGTACCACGAAATATAATCGTCGGTTTTACCTTGTTTTGAGGATCTATTAGTGTCATGGCTCCGAAATCGGTTTTGTCATTATTCGTAAATTCTTTGATTTCGTCCAGGAATTCTTCTTTAATCATTTCACCGCCGAGTTTATTATCAGGACTTTTTGAGACACTATCTTTCATAATTGTTACTATATCACTTAATTTATTGCTATCTGCCTCTCCCCAATTCCTATACATAGTAGTTCCATAAATCAAACTAACAAGCTTAGCCGCATCTTTATCTTTTATTTCCTCCATATTATCTCAACCTCATTTCATTGTGAATGACTTTAAAATTATAAGTCATCTGTATCTATCACCAATTCTATTTTTTTTTCCTTTTTTATATATTTAATTGGCTTAAATGTTGCTTCAATATTATTTCTATATAACATTAAATTACTCTTTTCTTCCTTCATTACATTAATTGCTTCAAAATCCTCTCTATTTTGGATCGCATAATAGGTGAATTTTATCTTCACACTTTTGGATTTTGCCTTAATTTCATTTAAAAATAGAGACATGTATTGCTCTGTTTTTACTTCTAAATCTTCTCCACTCTCTATTGTGAATACATATATATAAATGATTGGTTTCAGACTGTTACTTCGAAAGTAATCCTCCATTATCGAATCCGAATTTAAATAATTTTCAAAAGTTACACCATTCGATAGATTAATTAATAATTTATAATCCTCAGATAAATTCACTTCTAAATTCTCTTTAATATTATTTTTCAGCTTTTTCTTCAAAAATTTCCAACAGTAATTGTCACGTATTTCACTTATATTATTATTTTCTATTGACTTTGGAATTACATCCACGAAAAAGATGAAATTTGGATCTTCCTCCGCATAAGCCTCATAGGTCATTGTATAACACCCCTGTGAAAAAGGAATTGGCCCCCCCCCTCCATCCGTACCTTTAGGATTAACTATAAATTTCTTTCCATATTTCTCTTCCAAATGAGTACCTACTGCATCATAATACTCCTTCTGTGTTTTTATGCTATCACTTTTGGGGGGTAAATCTTTCTTTACACTATTTACAAATAAGATAATTAAAGTAAATATAATAACACCAATTACTATCCCTGCCACTACCAGTACCTTCACCATAAATTCCACTACAATATTATTTTTTCTATACTTTCTCTTCAGATAACCTTTAGCACCATCAGGATACGTCATATTTTATTTATATGTCCCCTCAAAATCTATTCTTTATTTTTTAATCATCAGTATAATATGCACATTCTACATAAGCCTTTTCCATATGTATCCCTGTAAATGGTCTTCGTAATATGCTCTCCATTACATCAAGATTAACAATAATCCGTTGCTCTCTTATTCCAGATACCTGGAATATTTTTTTATTTCCTATTTTCTTCTCATCCAATACTAGTTTTTTCAATGAATGATCCGAATAAAATTCTGTATTTTTACCAAGGCAGTCTACCTTTTCCAGTGTACAAAGCCAGTAAACTTTCTGAATCTTATGAATCCTGTCGCTTAGGATGGCACAATTGCATTGTAGCCCGCTCTCATAACTACACAATATTTTTTTAAGCTGGTCTGAAATTAAGAAAAGGGGAATCTCAATTAAATCAGAATAGTAATTATTAACATTACTTTTAACCATTAAGTTAAAGCTTTTTTCATTAAAAGGTGCATTCTGTAAATATAGATTTATTTTCCGTCCCAGGGAACGAGAAGTTTTCAACTCTTCAGGTAACCGGTCCTGATCAATAACAACCCCATTTTTAAAGGTTTCATCTTGTGACAATACAAAATATTCCAAAAGCTCGCCCCCTAATTATATATTTGAATGCCTCTTAACTGTTCTTGTGTAAGTTCTAAATAACGCAGTGACTCCTTCTTAAACTTTGCGCAAGTCAATTTGGTTTCCATAAATACTGTATCTTTCAATATTGCTTCTCTAAAATCTGCCCCTTGAAAATCCGCACCCGTAAAATTTGCTTTTGTCAGATTTGTATTCTTAAAATCCACTCCTATTAGACTAAAAATCATACGACTGAACAAATTTGGTTTTGTAATAGGAGCTATGGAGTTTGTAAAGTCTCCTCCTGATAAATCACTATCAGAAAAATCCGCGTCAAATAACAATGCTTCCTTCCAGGATGTATTTTTCAAATTACAATTATAAAAACAGGATTTTAAGAAAAGTCCCCCATCAAAGTTGGAATCTGACATATCCATGTTATAAAAATTGCTTTTCGTAAAATTCATTTCTATTAACTGAAAATTTCTTAATTTCATATTTTTATATACTTTACAAAAAAATTCAATCGGTTTTTCTTTGTTAATTTCTAGAATTTTCCCAAATTCCTGGTTTTCATCAGAAAATGTCTCTGTTATATAAATTTCATCAAAGCTACCTTTGTACTCACCGGCTGTAATACAAAAGTCATCCGTCACCTTTAGCTTTGACAGTCCATGGATATTTTTTTTTCTCAGCGCAACTCTAGCTATCTCCGTTATATACCGGATAAGATATGGGACATACTCAGTCAGTATAATATTTTTCAAGTCATTGTGGGTGATTTCACCTTTGAAATTTCTTAAACACGGTTGCAGACCGTCTTCTAATTCCCAAAGATGCTTAAATAAAATTTCAGCATCCCATTCTGTCCATATTGCATTGGAATCAAGATAAAACGATTCATCATAAGCAAAGATTTTAACTCTTCCATCTTTTTCGACATATCTGCTTCTTAAAACGCTCATGCTGATACAGAAAATATTCTTTTCCGGATGCTTTGTCTGTTCCTCTTTAGTCCGATCGATTAACTGGTCAAATGCAAGACTTAAGTCTTTACATAACAATTCCATATTTTCACGACAAAACCGGTCCAGTTCCATCATTTGCTCTGTCCCTTGGATAAGAACATAGCCATATTTAAATTGCTTTAACAATTTTTCCCTATCCATATATAATCCCCAACTCATTAATTTGTGTAAATTTCATTTCCTTTCAGCTCAATCACGCCATCCTGGCTAATATTGATTTCACCTTTTCCTCCGCATATCATATCAATGGAATCGGACGCATTCACTTTAAACTGATTACCAGCCTCTATAACAATGTCTCCAGCTGAATGAAGAATGATTTTTGAATCAGCCGAAAGTGTCAGAACCCCGTTTTGATCAAACGTTGCAACAGAAGCCCCATTCGCTGATATATTAATTTGTTCCGGAGTCCACGCCACTTCCATCCCCTGCGGATTACGGATATACCGTCTCCTGTAGTCAGCCATCTTGTCATTTTCCTGTGGACCCGGCTGATATTCATTTACTGAACTGGAGGCATATGCATTTTTCTCATCTGAATCCTGAAATACAATTCTTACCTTATCACCTACTTCCGGCATGCAATACCAACCGCTTCCATCTTTGGTGGCATATACGGTAGAATACGGGAACCAGCAAGAATCTCCATCGACTGCATTAAGAACAGATCTTTGTCCGTTTTGTTCCTCTTGTACCCGGACTTTTACGCTATCTCGATTCATCGATTCAACTTCTCCGAAAACTGCTTTTCCAGATAATATCTCATTGTATATTTTTCTTTGTTTCAAACCATTTTTTACGCATAATTCATAATAATGAACTAGAACTGCATGCTCTAACACACTATGGACTGATTTTACGCACAGCTTCAACCCATTAAAAGTTATCTCTTCGCCTAAATGAAGCCATTCATCCATACGGACGGAATATGTAATATATTCCTCATCAACAACTGTAGCTTCAGGCACCTCTAATGCTTTTTTATACGATTTTAGATCCTTTTTAATCTGATACCCCCCATCTGAATTTTTTACATTCGTATATAATATGGGAGTGCCGACATAATATGCCGGATGACCAGATGTGCTGTCAGCAAATATCCCCTGCGCCTTATGGGATGCCAGACGTTTCATAAATTCCCAGTCCGTTTCCCTGTATTGCATGAGAAACTGACCAGTCTTTGTTAGGTATTCATCATTTATAATCGCATCAGCTCCAGCATATTCCGAAGAAATGAATTGAAAAATCTCCATAAATGTTCCATTAGTATTATGAAATCCTCTGGTCTTTTTGGTCATATCCAGCAAAACCGTATGAGAACATCCCTGTACTCGAAGTATGTAATAATCACCCTGGTGCCTCAATTCTGTTTCCGTAATTAATCCTTTGAAAAGAATTTTTCCACTTTTGACTTTCACTGCTATTTCCGTACCAAAACTCAATTCACGGGTATAATGATCTTTTTCCTCTTCCCTAATCCTACCCGTTGCTTCAAAAAACACATGCTCATTTATTTTCCTATTGATTTCGATCTCATCTATTTCTATAAATCCAATTGGTTCAATTATTATTTCGCCACAGCTTATAATCTCTTCATTTTCCATAAATTCCCTCCTGTCGTAATGATCCAATAAGTGTATTTATTATTATTTTCCAATACGAATAACTATTTTCCCCTATATTAAAGTCAAGGATGACCGTCCTGTTACATAAAGTAAATAAAATAATATAATTAATCTGACTTTGATTTGGCATAGAATGAGCAGCCGTAAAATAATATACCTCGATTCCGTTAACTATTTTGCAGCCTGATAAATTAAATTGTGTTTGCTGTTTGGATTCCATCATTTTATTCTTATAATTTTTTTTAATGGTTTCCAAGTCAATCAATTTTTCATTATGAACCGTTTTTACCACCAGTACCAGATGTTCTGACTCCAAGCGGAAAACAATGAACTGTTCTTCTTTAATTTCATATTGAAGCAGGCTTGAGGGAAGACAGATAGAAAATAGCTCAAAGAATACTCTGCGCTCCAATTTTAAATTTTCAACATCACTGATTTCTCTCCGTATTTTTTTCAGTTTCTCTAGTGCATTCTTTTTTATATCCTCCGTACATCCCAACCCCGTATCCTTTTCGTCTTTTGCCCTTACCATACGGGCTAAAAATAAATCTATATCACTTCTTACCATGGAATTCTACTTCCTCCCATTAAAAAAGTTCTCTTCCCAAGTATCATCTTCAAAATCAAAGAAAGTCTCATTTCCCTTGTAGAGCACTTCATTCTCTCTTAGCACAGGAAGCACCAGAAAGCCCCATTGTTTTCTAGACACCCATACAAAGAACTTCATTTCACCTTCAAGTATAGTATCTGTTTCCTCCTGAATGACGCTTCCCGCGTACTGATCGTCAATCTCCCCTTGCGTTGTTCGTTCAAATTTGGATGTGTCATATTCATAATAATAGGTTTTCAGACGCTTGCCTTTCTCGTCGTTTAAATAAAGATCCAGCTGTTTCCCGATCATGAAACGGGAGATATATCCGATATGCTCTTCTGGGTCCAGACTTCTTATTAGTACTTTTTCCTGATTTTCATGGGTGTAGGTCATAATCTCATAAGGCAAAGTCCTAACTTGGTAATTCTGATTGAACTTCATATAGCCTCGTTTACAATTCAAAAAATAAGCCAATGCCCCCTCTAGGCAGCACATTTTTAGTTCCGTTTCTTCTGCTTCCCTTTTTGCACTCTGAATCAGCTTACCAGGAACGTACTGTTTTAATGCTTCCGTAAACAGGTTTGATTTGCAAGATTGTCCAGTGAGCTTGATCATTTCATACTCCTGCAGTTCTCCCTGTTCGAACTTCTGGTCCAAAAAGCGCTCCATTAGATTGTAAATATCAGGTCTTAATACCAACTCTATTTCATTTAAATACAGTGGGAACTGAATTTCTTGGTCAATATGAGTAAACTCCCCCTCATGAAGTACTGATAACTTCCATCTATCCAAAAATATTCTATGATCCTCCGGTTCCTTCCCAGTGCTGATCCAGACTTCATATTGGAACTTGGTCTGGAAAAATGACTTTTTTACCTCTTCAGCAAGTAAGAAAAGATAATAATAGTTATTCTTCACATGAAAATACTGTTCCCTGCTTCGCTCTTCATAATCCTTAAACCGAGTTGGAAGGAAGTCCTCCATTGCCTGATATTGATTGTCTAACAATTGACAGGAGTTTCCTTCTGAAAGGCTGTCCATGTTATGTTTTCCCAGATACCCAAGTGCATTTCCTATTTTAATCTTTAACATCTGTAAAATTCGATAGGTTAAGTTATTTCCACCAAAATTTGTATCTCCATTCTCATATCGAGTCTCTAAATCAATCGTGTAGGAAACTCGACTATTTTCAATACAAAATCTCCCAGAGGTAAGATCTGTGGTTCCGCCTCCACAATCTATGATCAATGCGTGGTAAGAACGTCCTTTTTCATACTGGTTCTTCGTTATCATTTGATTCATACTGTTAAAAAGGACTGCCATGCCTTCATCCAATTCACAATTTACGTTATAGTCTGGAAGGAGTTCTTTAAATAACTCCTGAAACTTCTCCTTCTGACGGATAGGAGCCAAAAACTGTATGTTTTTAAATTGGCATTTAAATTGCTGTTTTGCCAGGTCGATCAAATACTCTAAAAAGGCTCTTAGCATGTCTCTTCTCGAAATTTGATACTTAAAACCATTTTTTAAAATGACCCCTTCCATTCGTTCTGGATCACTAATCCAGCGTTTGATGTCAAAAAATACTGGAATATCTTCATCTAGGTAGTTCTGGCCTCCTAATGCTAACGCTTCATACCCAAACACAAAATCATGCGTTCCAGCTCCGCTTTCCTCCACTCCGATTACACTCGGAATGATGTAACCATTACCTGCTTTGGCTATTCTTGAAGTTCCATCGGGCAGACAGATCCCCATCGTTGTATTAGAACTACCAAAATCTATAACAAGAGGAAGATCGGTATCCATTACTTCACGAACCTCTATATCAAGAAGCGGAATCCGAATTCCCTCCATATATCCGGGGATTGTCGTATGATTCCCCTGGTAGCAGTCATAAAGGAATTCTGAATTCCGTTCATTTGGAAAATACAGAATAAAATATTGATGCTTTCCAAGGGGTAGAACAGGGATATCTTTTCCTTTAAATAAAAAGCATGTATGATTCATTTCTTTTATGTAAAAACAGGTGTATACCTGAAAATTTTCATCTATGAGCAATAAATTCCCCTCATATAGCAAGACGTCGGACTCTACTTTATAATGATCCAATTCACTCAGACCGGCTTCCCGGTAAATGACAATCGTGCCTGGAATCCTTACATTTTGACTCGAGCTGATGTCGATCCGATTCCGGTCGAAAAATTCCTGAAGACGATTCAAACCGCCTTCACACGCCGTATTGATATGCCGATAATCCTTTTGACCGCGAAAACGCATTATTAGTCGTAGGAGTGCTTCCCGATCCATATGACTTTTAGAAGGCATAACCAGCTTTTCCCTCCGACATATTTCACTTAACTGGAAGGTTGTCATCTTTTCAAGGTTAATTCTTTTATAAGTTTTTTTTTCTGATTCCGTTTTTCCGGGATGCAAGGTATAGGTGTATCGGCTCATTTATTATTCCTCACTTTACTATTTGTCTGTACTGCTAGAATTTATCCCCGGACCTTTGTCTGGGATGTCGCTTTCATTTGGTTTTGCTTGATTTTTTAATTTATCAATATCCGCTTCTTTTGCTTTTATTCCTGCCCGAGCTGCCGCAATTTTATCGTTTATTTTATCGGCCAAACTCAAAAGTTCTAATCTAACATAAATTGCCTGTGCTGTTTGATAATAAGTAATTGCACTCTCAAACTTCTCTTCTGATAACAGCTTATTTGCTTGAACTTCAAGGTCCATCGCATTTTGTTGATCATTTAATTTTTGTTGATTCTCTAATTCTCTTTTTTCTTCTTCTTCTTTTTTTGACTTCTCTTCCTCTTCCTGACTCTCTTTTTTTGCAGCGTCTGCTACCGCCTCTGTCTTCTGATTGTTTTTTTCAACCTTTTCTTCAATTGCTGTAAGCTTTGCCATTGCTTCTTTTTTTCCATCATCAAAATATAGGGAGGCCGCTAATTCTCTCGCCTGTTGATACGCTTTTATTGCTCCCTCTATATCCCCATACTCCTCTTTTTGCTGCCCCATTTCCATTAAGTCAAAGACATCTATATAATTTTTTGTCTGCTTTAGTTGATTTTCAATATACTGCTTTCCCACATTCCCTGTTTGCATGGACAGATTTCTGGCTTTTATATATAAGTTTTGCGCTTTTTTATATTCTTTCGCAAATATGGCTTCATCCGATAATATAATCTGATCCGCCAATTTTTGATAATCATCTGCATCTATGTATATCTCTTTTTTCTTTAAAGACTCTGCTATTTTTTTCGCTTTTGCGTATTCTTCCGAAGCTTTTTGATAATTGTCATACTTTAAATACTCTTTTCCACTTTGTAGATAACTAGTCAAACTTTCTTCTTTCTTTTTAATGCTTCTACTTCGCAAGAAAAGAGCTAGGGACAATCCTGCTACTATTAATAGGACAGGCAATGCTATCAATAATATTTTTTTTACACTAAATTTCTTTTTTGGAGGGAGATAAACTTTATCAACAAAAGTGACTGCAACGCTGTAATTATCAATTTCGCCTGCAGTCTGCTTTCCCAATATGATATCTTCTGCTTTCTCCAATATTTCACTTGGTTCTTTTGCCTCATTGGATATTTCTAAAAATTCGTTCTCTCCCAAGTTTTCCCAGGCGCCTCTGGTTAATATTGCAAAGCTATCCCCATTTTCAAGTTTTATTTTTTTTGAAACTACAATTTCTGGCTCCCCACGTTCTCCCAGAAAAGAATACAAGTTATTTCTTTCTTCATGCGCGGCTGCCTGATCCAATGTAATTTTCTCTTCTTTTAACAGCGTCTCTGTCAAAGACTGATCTTTCGTCTGAAACAAGATTCTGGAATTTCGAATAAAATAAAATCGACTATTACCAACATAACAATATTTGATTTTTTTATAATCAGAGACAACAATGGTAACAGAAGCCTTTAAATGCATTCCCCCACGCTGTTTTAACAATTCCCGATGCGCAAGATGCATATAATGTTTTAATTTTCCTGTCCGCATGGTGGGATTTTCAACAAAACTTCGAATTAGACTATCAACCACAAATTTTGCGCTGTTGCTCTCAACATCTCCGTCAAGACTGTCAGCTAGTACATAACAGGCAAAATCATCCATTTCTACATAACCAAAATAATCCCTGTTTGCAAGCTTTTGTCCTTCCTCCGACATATATTGAGTTCGAAAATCCGAATTAATTCTTCTCATATTGCACCTCCGGCATCAAAAGTACTACACTTCCGTTCTCTTTTTCCATGCCACTTTTTCTTTCTGCTTCCATGATAATATTGTCTGCTTTTTCTTTTACAGTGAGTTCTTTTAACAATATATCTTCAATATCTGCCCAGGATAAACTCTCATATACTCCTTTTGTGAGAAGCAGGACAACATCGCCAGGTTTTAAAGCAACCGGTTTTTCTGCTATTTCAATTTCATGAAATCCATCCTTCCCCACAAAATTCCATACCTTCTTTTCTTCCATGGTCCAAAGTGTTTGATTTTTCGATAAAACACCATTTTCGTATGCATTAAGAGCTAGGACATCAATTGTATGTCCTTTGCTAATTGGTATTAATTCTTCATTTCTCAAAATAGCAATTCTAATATCTCCCGCAAGACCATAATGTAACATCCCATCTTTCACAAAAGCTGCTGCCAGGCATGCTCCACCTCTTCTGTTCTCAAGTGTTCTTTGGATTCTTTTATGAGCCTCATGAAACGATATCTTAAAGAAATACTCTGGATTATGTAATACTTTATATGGTTGGAAAGAATCTAATATTGTATCAGTCGCAATTTGTGAACAGATTTTACCCGTATTGGCTTTTCCAATTCCATCTGAAAGTACAGCCAGAATTCCTGCTGTACTTACTTCAATGCCTGCAACATCTGCTTGAAATTCTTGATTCCCTGTGGTCTGACTGACCACCCCTATATTACTTAATCCTTCGCTGTTTCCTTTTTGCTGACTGCTCTCATTAATAAAAATCATCGCCCTTATCATAACTGAAAGTATTATAATCACTTCCAGACTTATCAAAATTATCATTGTCATTTCTGATCATTCCATTCAAAATTCTCTCCACAGAGTGGTATAAATAAAAATCTGCTTTTTCCTAATTCAATAACATCATACGGTTTTAATTCTGTAGGCACATAAATTGCCTCTTCATTCAAATAAGCGAGTCCAGCAGCGTCTCCTGGTAAAATAACCATATTTCTCTTTTTTTGATCATATACAATTATGGTGTGATTTTTTCGATTGATATCATTATCTCCTAATATCTGTATATCCATTTCATCTCCACGCCCTACAAAATTCTTACCACTATGTATTTTATAATCCATGCCTACTCTAGCTCCAGATATACATACAATCCACCCGCAAACAGGATTGATCTCTTCTTGTAATAACTCCATGGCAGGCTCGAATCCAAGCGGTTTGTTTTCCCCTGCTTCTTCTTTTAATTTCATCTGACAGTAAGGACATGTGTTGCCATAACGTCTTGCATTATAGACATGTCCATTGGGACATCTTACTAGGCTCATGTTTTAAATCTCCAATCTTTCTATTTAAGTAAATAAAAGGTGGGTATTTGCAATGTATATAATATCACCCACGGATAGTCTGCAAGGGCGGTTTGATACAATGTAACACGCACCATCTTCTACTTTTTTAATCTTAACACCATTTTGAGACCCCAAATCTTCTAAGTACCATACATCCAGACAAAAATTTAGAGCCGCGTGTTGGGGATCAATAAAAGTACTATATTCAC
This sequence comes from Clostridium sp. E02, assembly GCF_003833015.1. GTDB lineage: Bacteria > Bacillota > Clostridia > Lachnospirales > Lachnospiraceae > Lacrimispora. The sequence continues at coordinate 51,607 of NZ_RJLQ01000025.1, read as the reverse complement.
ACTCATCTAAATCTACATCAATTACTTCTTCTTCCGAATTTTTTCCTATAATGAGTGCAGTTTTTCCAGCTAAATCCCAGGACTTTATTGGTTTTTCCTGTTCATTTAATAAAATCAATTGACTCGGCTTGCCTGAATTTATATAATTATTTGCCTCTTTTATGCTGTTGTTTTCAGAATGGATTAATTGATAAAACAAATCCAAAACTGCAAAAAATCCAACGACTCCACTCAAAATCCATAGCCATTTTATATTGTATTTCATGTAGTTTAATCCCACACATAAACTTATTGTGGCAATTATAACGACTAGATCAAGTACTATTTTAATTTTTTTATTCGAATTCATATGTATTTTGGCTCCTTTGTTATTTTTTCATGCCAAAAAAGGAGGCGAAAAGATCATCATAGTTGATAGGCCCTTCATTCTTAGGTCTTTTTCCCTGGTACGTGTCCATCCCTTTCCCCGGTTGAAATCCAAAAAATTGTTCGAATTGGCTCATATCTACTGTTTTATTGCCAGAGTTAACTTTTCCAGAATTTGTAGATTCTCTTTTGTTTCTACCATCTTTGCTTTCCCATTCTGCATTTATGACAGAATCGTACTTTTTTCTTTTTATCTCGTCTCCAAGAACCCCATAAGCTTCTTGTATTTCGTACATTCTTTTATTTTTTTCCAAATCATTTTTCACTACATCCGGATGATACTTTTTGGCCAGCGTTCGATAAGCTGCCTTAATTTCTTTCTCCGATGCTTCATGGGTTAATCCAAGGATCTTATAGTAATCTACCATTATTCTATCCTTTGCAATAAGTTTATGGTTCTATCTATCATTTTGTTATCAAATAAGGGCTGCCGTTATGGCAGCCCCTACATGTTTATACGCTGTATCCGCCTTCCACAGCGATCTGCGACATTTTGTCTTTTTTCTGTTTGATGATCAGCCGAAACGTACCGACACCTTCTAAATCTCCATAATTTTCTTTGTAGTCTACTACGAATGCATTTGGATATGTATATTTACGTATCACTTGAGACGCAGCAATAACTTCTATTGTAACTTTTCTATAACAATCTGCTTTTTCTGCTGGTACCAGTGACCAAAGTCCCAACTGCCTTGTCGCGTCAAAAGGATCCCCATCCACTGCTGTTAGGATCTTACCTGAAATTTCTACTGTGCTTCCCATATCAGTCGAACGCGCATTGGAATCATGAGGAATATCTGTTCTGAATTTAACTCCTGTTACACTGATTGTTCCTAAATCTATGGTAGATGGTCCTTCTACTTTTATTATAAATCCCATAATTTATTCCATCCTTTCTACATAATTGATTTCATTATTCTCCGCTGAATCCACCTTCAAATTTCAAATTAATCATTTTATCTTTTTTCTGTTTAACAAGAAGCTTAAATATTCCTGTACCGGTATCATCTGTGAAATCTTCACTATAATCCACTACAAAAGCATTGGGAATATTAATTTGTCTTACCACCTGTGAAGCATTGATTACATCAATCTCTACTTTACGATAGCAGTCTGAATTCTCTGCTGGTACCAGAGACCATCTTGCTAATTTACTGGTGTCATCTGCAGTTTCACCACCTACTGCTGCTAAAATTTTGCCTTCAATCAAAACCGTTGACCCAAGATCGGTTGATCTTGCATTGGAATCATGTGGTATATCTGTTCCAAACACTACTTTGACAATACTGGTTTCACGAAGTTCCACAGATTCACTTCCTGTGATTTTCATTCTTAGTCCCATATTTCTTCCTCCATTCTTAATGAATAATTTTGTAATTTATAAGCCTTTTAATATAGACTTTTCGTTACCATGTTTAAAAAAACTTTACGCTGTCTGCCCTTTTCTCGTTAGCTCAACTTTGAGATTTCTAGTCGTGTTACTAAAAGTAAGCTGAACGTTACATATCCCATTCTTTTCATCAATACTAAAATCCAACTCATCTCCGTCTTGAAGAAGAGAATTCACATACTGACGATTGGCATCCCATTTGCTCTTTTGACTATTGGGATTATTGCTGAAAAAGTTAAGGATTTTATCTTGTTTAAAGTCGCCGCTATAGAAACGCAGCATTCTTTCGATATAAGTAACTACAAGCGTTTTATAAATGGGTTCAAATTCCATTCCATTGCTAAGCAAGTTTCTTGCCTTGTATACCATTATATTTTTTATTTCAAGCCCTTTATGCTGTGCATTATCGGACGTGAATACAAAACCAAAACCTGTATTATTGATTGAATTTTTAATTGTATTCGTAAAACCGGAAATTTCTTTTGTCATACTTGTGGTAACCAGCAAAGCATTATCCCCTGCTTCTATATCATAGCGGACACCTGGGTACTCCATTGTTGTATTTTTAAATCTCTGTTTTAGATATTCTGGACATTGCCATGCAGATGAAATACCAGCGGCTCCATAAGCAGCCCCAATATAAACTCCCTCGATCCACATCTTCATGGTATCTTCTTTTTCTTCGGAAAGAGCAACTGCTCCTTCCTCATTAATTACCATTCGTTTGTCTAGAATCAATCCTGATTTATCTTTTGGTATAATCGTAACGTTAGGAATACAAGGTACAACAAATTCGCTATACTCCTTTTTCATCAGCGGAGAACATTTATCCTTGAAAATTCCAATTCCCTCGGTAGCAACATAACTAAAGGTGCTCTCTTCTCCAGTTGAGAAGCTAAAGAATGTGGTGATTTTATAAGGATTAATTGCATTCATTAAGGTAGCAAGACTTTCCATGGAGTTTGTCCCAGGTTTTTTCACCTTTTGATTCCCCGCAAACCGCATTCTTTGAAGCTTACCACCACCGGTCTGATTCAGTTCCACATCTGGTACAATCCCGAACCAAATCGTATTTTCAAATTCATTCTTGTCGTTTGTTGTATTTAAATAGGTCAATAATCTGGGAAGATTACTAGATTTCACCATTAATTCAAGGGGTGTATTTGTAATAAGGAGTTTTGGCTGCATGCCTTTTTCCTTTACCTGATATTGATCAAAGTAGGATTTTACACCTAAAATTTTCTCAATTAATGGTTTAACCGCTTTCACAAAATCATCTTTGCTTTTTTTATAAAATTCTAGGTATGTGTTATAATTTCGCACTTCTACTTCACGGTCTACGCTGCTTTCCACCGTTGATGTAAGTGGACAGAACGTTCTTACGACAAGTTCTCTTACATAATCAGAAGGGTCACCATTTAAGGCATCATAATCATCTCGGAATGTCTGAATTAAGCTGGTGTTAATATGATCATCTACAACCGCAAGCTGTGTTCCTTCTTCTTGCTTCATCTCCAAAATTTTTAATTCCCCATCATCGCCCATACTCAAAAGGCCAGCCTTAAATTCCTGACTTCCTTGTGTTTTCTCGCCGCTTCCCAATAAAAGTCTTGTTTTGATATCTTCAATTGCAAGTGGCAGCATTGCTAAAACATTATTGTAATTAAGGCTAGCTTGTTCAAATTGATAATTTAATTTATCTCCCGTATCCAGACGCTTTGGATCTTCATCATCAAGTTCCATATATTTTCCATATGTATATTGAATTTCTCTTCTCACTTGACGAATATCTTCCATAATTTTCTTAGGTGATATCATATCCAACACATTACTAAACTTAAAATCTACATTCGCTACGCCTAATGCCCCTTTAGCGCCCTGTAAAGTAATGAGCATGTTAAGCAAATCATTCATTTCATTTAAGGGTATTTTCGTAATACATTGGTCAGGAATATTTTCCGGATTAACCAGACTGTACTCTATACTTCCTGTTTTTGCATCACACCACGAATATACAACAGGTGCAAATTTCTCTAAAAAATCTTCAAAGCTTTCTACCAGAAGCAATTCATTAATTTCTTTAATCTTATCATCATCTAAGCTTGTCTTACCTCTAACATCCCCTATTAGGGTAAGTAGATTTAGCTTTTCAGGGTTGATCTCCGAAAATAGAATCGTTCGGTTTGTTTGTGTGATCGTTTCCATAGACACCATACCTCTTTCTTACTTTTATTCATTTGTTTTTCCAAAAGTGAAAAAACATAAATGCACATGGTTAAATTTAACTTTTATTGAATCATTGATATGTAATGAACTTCCACATCATACGATTTATCCGGTGATGTAATGGATATTATGTCACCGAAACTTACGCTATACTGAATCTTTTTACAAACAATTGAATTCCCAATCATAATTAACGAATTAGACGAATGGTATAGAATCATTTTCCTATCTTCGTCTGCAATCAGAAAAATATTATCCAATCCTAATGTAGCCGATGCATCTGGATATTCCTTCATCAAATCTCCCACACTTACTCTGTTATCTTTTATTTTATACATAGGAAAGGTAAGTGGCGGTATCTCTTCTGTCTCATCTGGAACCCCTATAAAATAAGCATCCATTTTTCCCTGAAATCGGTTCTGGGCTTTTTTCTCGGTAAGTACTTCTAATTCTGGTTTGGCTTTATGAAAAACTTTCCACAAAATCGCACAAACAGTTAATAATATCAAGCAAAATACCCACCAATAAGCAATCCATATAGGTACTACTTTTATTGAATAAGTATAAGATATTGCACTTTCTCCATCCGAGATTTTCAACACCAGGTTTTGCACCCCCGACTTTATTGGCTTAATTTTAAGTACACCCTGGTCTAAATTTACTTTAGCAATGTCTTCCGATCCACCTTCGATTGAAAACGATAAATGATCCCCGTCAGCGTCCGCAAAATAGTTGTTTAAAACAAACTCTTTCTCTTTACTAAAAGAATTAAACTTTATATCATCTGGCAGGGCTCCTGCCGGTGGTGTATTGACGACTTGTATGCGAATACTATCAAAAATACAGGACTCCATTACATCATCTAATCGACTGTCTAAATAATAAATTCCTGACTGTTTTAATATTAATTCTCCAGTAATAATGCCATTATTCACAGAGGTCTCAAGTTCCGTTCTCTTTTTATCTGATTGACCATCCGAATATAATTCCAATTTGGGAGTAAACTTTTGATAGAAAGAATCATCAGCAATCATCACCCCATTTTTATCTTTAAAATAAATCCTAAAAGGCAATGGTTTATTTCTTCCCACCTGGGAATCAATTTCCATAACCGGAATTAAATCTCGATAACTAATCAAATAAACTTTTAATTCCTGATTTTTGACGGTACCTGTTTGGACTGTCAATTCTTTTATATTTTTATTCACTTCAGAAATCTTAGCTACTGAGTAATGCACTAGATTCGTGGGTTTTATCTGCTGATCCCCGTAATGAACTGTCGTTTCTCCTATTTGCTGTGGAGATATCATTAAAACATCCATTTCATCTAGATAGGAATCGTCTAATTTCATGCGAATACTTTGGTTCCCCTGTGCATAAATACTGTTCGTAATTTCTTGAATGCGATAAGCCATATTGGAATTAAAAATTCCATAGAGTACTTCAATTAATGCTTCTGGTTTTGTAACCGTATAACTTTGAGCATTTGTTTTACTAGCAATATCTTCTAAAACCCTCTTATTTCCATCATATTTTCCAAAAGCCACTGTATAAATCGGTATTCCTTGAGAGGTACAAGCATCTACGGTATTATTTAAATCCATATTTGAGTTTTCAATTGTTCTTCCTGTCTTTGATCCTTTTAAATCAGATTCCCCATCAGAGATTAATACGACCATTCGCTTTCGATTGGAATCTTGATTTGACAAACCAAAGGCATACTCTAAACCAAGACCAATGTCTGTATTACCAGAATATTGCGCTGAGTCCATTTGAGTTTTAAGAAACTCTCTTTCCTCCTGGCTGTTAATTGAGAGCGGCGCTGCTGAAGTTACAATCTTATCATTATATGCAACAAAACCAATGCGAATATCCGCACTGTGGACGGTATCAATAAAAGCTTTTACCATCCCAGTTGCCGTATGAGTGGGATCATTGGATACCATTGATCCGCTGTAATCCATAACGAATATCACATCCAAACCATTTTTTTCACTGGCTATTTCTTCTGCATGTGCTGGCAATGTATTCGTGGTAAATATAAAACACAAAATAATTAATAGGACTTTATTTAACCTTCTCATAGACTCTCCTACACCTCTACTTTTTCTGATCTACAGTATACCGCAAAATTTGACAAAAATATCGTTCATGTAATAAATAACACTTTGCACGTAACTTTTGGTAACTATTTTGATTTTAATGAATAATTTAACCATTATTTATAATCTAGTAGGAAATCTCGTTTTTGTATGGTTACATTTTTTTATTTTTACATCTTAATTTCATATTTTAAGTATCTTTTTTGAGCGTATCGCATAAATAGACATTTTACAACCCATGCGCCAATATTATACTCGTTAGGTGCCAAATTTTGCATTCATGTCATATCTAATTTATTTTTCCTCCTTTTTGCGGCTTTTGACAATGTTATTATTAGAGAAAGGAGAAGGAGAAGTGCCATAAGGGCTATGGTTCTTGTTTGCAGCCATTTTAATATTTCCCAAAATCGATTCGGTCTCACTTGTTCATAGATTGCGGTCGCTTTTTTCTTATATTTGTAGTGCCCCGTTGGACTAATGGAATTTTTCTCCTCATAAATCCCATGATACACTTGGGCTTTTACAGGTGGGTATTTTACTTCCCCCCCATAGACAGCTCTTATGTCTTTTACCAATTTCCTTCCATAAGCAGTTGCTTTTCTTTTTATATCTCCATCCCTTTTTTCTGGTTCTCCATTCCATTCCACTCTTGTAATTTCGTAATACCTTGATGGTAACTGCAAATAGTCTAAAAATTGATCTGCATGGTCAATCAAAGAATCACTTCCTGATATTTGATTTTTTCCCAACCAGTAGGTGGATGCACGGTAGCCAGTCACCGTAATCGGAAATGAAAACTGGTAATCCCAATAGGTTCCCTCTTCCTTATAGTCTACGATAGGAAGTTTTACCTTTAATGTCTGCTCCAAATCTTTGTTTGTGACCTGGACTTCTGCCACCTCCGGAATCCAATCAATGGCTTCCACCCCCCGATATAATATACTAGTCTCTGAATATTTTGTGGTTTCTTCTGTCGTAACTTGTATTATTTCACTTGATTGTAAGGTATATTTTTTTCCTTCTTTTTCTAATTCTTTGTTTGGTCCATAACCTTTCATACCCCCTACAAATGGGGGTGAGTCATAGGTTATCACATCACCAGAAAACACCTTTTTTACATCTTCAATCTGCACTGACTCCAAACGGTATTTCTTTCCATCCTTTTTATAAATTTCTTCAAACTGATTTTTTCCGTCGTTTTGATCCGTCTTAGACCAATATTCCTTTCTGATTTCCATCTTATATTCTCTTCCAAACGCCACATTAGCCCCCCCGAAAATAAGGGGGAGGGCCAGAATAACAATAACTACTTTTTGTATACAATTATCGTATTTATTTTTCATTTCTTCTCCTGTGAAAAGTCTTAGATAAAAGAACGGTCAAAAAAAATGCAAAGGCAATTATTAAATAAAAGCCAGCTCCCTTGCTTTTCTCTCCTGTTTTAGGGATTTTGGAAAGGAAGCTCCAAAAGCCAGTTCCCTTGTTCTTAATCATGCCAACCGCTTGTAGATGTGAATGGTACTTTGCTGTAATGACCCCTATTTGTGGACTGCCCTCTTTGCGGTTATAAATCACCAAATTTCCGGTAACAGAACCGCTCTCGGATACGTGAAATGTTATGTAATTATTATTTCTTATATACCCGTCCGGTGCCCTCCTCTCTTCCACCGTATAAGTGCCCGAATCGTCGGGATAAAATGAAAGCAAACCATTCTTATCTGTTATACCGGAATATACAATTGAATTGTTTTTATTTCTGATTTCCAACTTTGCACCAGCTAAACCGATCATCTGGTCTGCATCTAGTTTTAGTATGTCCACTCTAGGGGAATGATAATTTACTACGATTGCCTGACTCTTATCTGTAACCATTTGGTTAACAATAAAGAAAGAGCAGACCTGGTTCGTTGCCAAATATCCAGAAGCCGTCTTCGTCTCTTGATAGGTATAGGTTCCATCTGGTGGTAATGGAAAAACAGATTGTCCATCTTCTCTTGTTGAAACCACTTTGTAGAGTTCCCCTCTTTCATTAAAAATAGTAAATTCCACTCCTTTTATCCCATTTCCTGTCTGCGCATCTACTTTAAATAGACGCATAGTTGGGTGTTTTGGGTCTGGATCTCTCTTTTTGGGATCCTGCATTACTACTTCAAGCTGCATTGTGTTTTTGGGTACTGTAAACGGCACATCTGCGGAAAGAAGATAACCGGAAGGAGCCGATGTCTCGTGAAGATAATAAGTTTCTCCTGCTGCCAGACTTCCTATAATATGAAATCCTTCTTTGCTGCTTTGAAATTCAGGTATTACAACATTTTTTTGTTGGTCTAATACCTGTAGTATTGCACCTTCTAACTTATGTCCATAAGTATCTGTCTTATATATTTTTACTTTGGTTGGTTCGTTAAACATTTCAACCACATCGATAGCTCCATTCAGGCTTACCGTAAATTCAACTTTTTCAGCCAATCCATACCCATGCACAGGTTTGTCTTCGCATAAAAGATAAGTTTTTCCCGCAATTAATTTACCAATAATGGCATGAGGTTGTTCTCCGGAAATCCATTCTTCAACAACATTCCCCTCCCTGTCTGTTACACTTAAATGATTTCCTGGAAGTTCCTCATTACCGGTTATGGTCTTCTTAGAGAGAATCACATGGGTGGTATCGTCGATCATAACCACTATATTCCTTTGCCCATTTAAACTAACGGTAAAGGAAATATCTTCGGCATACGCATACCCATCTTGCGGTTTCACCTCATGGAGCCAGTAAGTTTTTCCGGCTTTTAGCTGTCCCATAAATTCTTCAAATTGAGATCTGGTGGTGAAAATAAGGAAATCCCCTTTCTTTAACCCTTTGTCATCTCGAAGTGCCTTTGCTGGAGTTTTGTCTTCATTTAAAATCTGTAAAATGCACCCTTCTAATTGCCCTTCCTTGGTGGCTTCATTTGGAGTTGCAATGATTCGCCTGTGATCTAGTTTCCGAATCTCTACCCATGTTTTTTGATCTTTCATGGTAACGGTGATTGGTTTTGGTTTTAACGGAACCGTAAATTCCACATTCGGACGAAACGCATACCCGGCTGGCGGTTCCTTCTCGATTAGCTCATAGGTCTTTCCTGCAATCAAAATCCCTTTTAAAACCAATGGATTTCCTTCTGGGGTAAATTCCTTTATTACGGTTTTTGTCTCTTTCTCCCGGATTAAGAAACGTCCTCCCGTTAGTACTTCTCCTGTTTCTTCCTCTATTTTTTTAATTTCCACCTCTGTCTTTCTATCCTGCATGATGATAGTCTCCGGGATTCCGCTCTCCTCCGCTGTGAAGCGGATCTCTTTTTCATAGGCATAGCCTTCCGGTGAGTGTTCTTCCTTCATGATATACTCCGTTCCGGGATTAATGCGTTCAGCCGGAATGGTGACTTTTTCGCCTTTCTCTTTTGTAAATTTATAAACAGCGGTTTCGGTTTCTACATCTATCAACTCATAGTTTCCTCCTGCCAGCTCCACCTTTGTCTCTGCATCTACTTTTGAAAAATATAAATGTTCCGGCTTATCCTCCATATCTACGTTATCAACCATTCCCGAAGCATTGATCTGGAAGCGATAGATCCCACTTGTAAGTTGGGTCTGATCGCTGTATTTTGTAGTTTCTGTCAGCTGATAACTGCCACCTGCTGTTAAAATCTCCCGGATCGTTTCATCGTTACGGTTATTTATAAAAACAGCACTTTGAAGTGTCTTTTGTATTTCTCCGGTTACGGTTGTTTCTCCGTCTCCCTCATAACCGTCTTTCGGAACCTTTGTTATCTCATATCTAGTTCCATAAGGAAGTCCGGCAAAGGTAAGGAAACTGTCTCCCGTTAGGGGAATCTCCCCTACTCCTTTAATCTGTCCTTCTATGGATCCGGTGTAAGCCTGATACCCAATCAGGGTATTCCCTTTTTGATCCATAAACTTCACTTGATAAATAAAAGAATCTTTTAAATCTTTTCCAGTTCCCGTCAGGTGATTTATGATGGTAATGGATCCATCTGGGACAATGGAATTTTTTAAAATGGTTTGCTTTTTCACCTTCTCTGTCTCTGTTTCAAACCATGCTTTTGTCGAGGTTTTCTCCACTCCATTTACAACGGCTGCCACTTCCACAGTCCCACTTTCCTGTGCCCCCACATCGGTCAGATTCCAGGTGATGATTCCGTTTTGCTCCGTTCCGTAGTCGGTGGATCTTAAATATTCCAGTCCATCTATGAGCATTGCCTTTACCTTAATATCTATCGATCTGTGATACGGATTGGTATAAGAAATGGTATATCGAATCACCGTTCCTTTCTTAACGCCTTTATAATTGGCGCCTGCACTGCTTGTTACTTTGGCAATGGGGATTTCTTTGGTAACCGGATTTAAAATGGTATACTCATGGTTGTCTTCATTCACCGTCCAGCTTGCCAGTACCATTCCTTCCCCATTGGTTAGTTCCTGTTTGGTTCCCAGATAAGTCCTGGATGGAATCGTATAAGATCCATTCTGATCCAAATAGATCCGCTTGGTTTCTTTTCGGGACTTTTTAGTTCTGCCATCGGAATATTTGGTATACTCCGTGATCTCGTACAAATGTCCCTCTTTTATCCCGTCCTCTGGGGTTACGGTTTGATTCTCTCCAGTTCCGATCACGGCTGGTAATTCATACCCAATATCCAGATCTTTTAAAATGGACCAAACCTTTACAGGCACCCGTCCAGTTACGGTCATTGCTTCGATGGAACCCTGGTCACTGGCCAGTTTTATCACATTAAAATCATTGGATACGTTTCGAATTCCAGTTCCAGCTCTATTTACCGTAAAGATCACCGGCTTTGATAATGCATATCCGTCTGGTGCTTTTAATTCTTCCATGATGTAGACCTGGTTTGCTGACAGCTTCTTTGTCAGGGTAAAACCATTAGAACCAGAAATGGCCGTTGCTATGACTTCTCCAGCCTTTTCATATTCTCCGTTTACAGCTACTGCATGGTAAACCGCTATCTCCGCTCCTTCCACCGCCATGCCAGTGTCAAAGTTGGTTTTTCTAAAGATAATGATGGTTGGACTATTCTCAATTTCACAGGTATAAAGTAGTTCATTTCCGTTCCCTTTCCCATCAAATTGGAATTTCTTCATTCCCTCGGAAATCTGGTAAAAATCCGGTGGGGAAATTTCTTCTACCGTATAGGTATAAGGTTTTATAGTTCCATCTGTTTGAACTTTTCCAACCAATAGATTGTTTCGTTCTGCATGTCCATCGGTTCCAGTTGTCATGTAAAATACTTCTCCGGTATCCCGATTTGTTATTTTAAACCTTGCGTTTCCTAGTACGTCTCCGGTATCGGAGGCTTTCTTTTTTATCTCCAGTTTCCCGGTAAACGGACTGTTGACCATTTTATAAAATGGCACTTTCTCTGCCCCTACTTTAATTTTTACCGGATCTGCCTTTTGCATATAGGCTGGGGCTTCTAATTCTGCTATGTAGTAGATTCCATATGGAGTCTTATTAATCCTATGTGGTTTTAAATATCCCACAGAAAATCCCTGTAGAATAGTATCATTAAATTTATCTTCTTTGGTATAGGTACCGTCTGATCCAGAGATCCATGTTTCTACTAGGTGAGATTTATCTTCTACATAGTTTCCGTCCTTATCCGCTTTATAAAGAGCAAGTTTGGCACCTTTCGCAGCATATTCGTTTGTACCATCATTTACTACCTTTAAGACGTTGATGTACTTTTCCTCATTTTCAAGGCTGAATCGTTGCACATCTCCGGTTTCAGTAAGGACGATTGCTTTCGGATCGGCTGCTTCATACCCAACCGGAACCGTTTCTTCCACCAGAACATAGGTACCTATCTTTTTACCTTCTTTTTGTGTATCAAGAGGTAAATAGTCAATCCGGTGCATTCCCTCTAATGTATCGTAACTTTTGATTCCTCCATTCTCTTTATAGTTAAACTGATATTCAAAGTTTAGTGGCAGCTGACCGTCCAAATCCAGGGAGCCGTTTGTAACATTTCGGTAAATGGTAATCCGTATGGTTTTTCCAGTATCCGTATTCCATGTTTCCGTGATTCCCTCCCCGTTTCCAGTCTGAATCAATTCAGTAAGGGATGCGGTTCGTTCCCCATCTTTGGTATGCCAGGTGATGGAAGTCAATTTTTTTCCACTTTTTTTGTAGGCAGCTTCAAAATCCGTAATAAAACTAGACTGGTTCTCCGATAGTCCGATAAGTGCTTTTAAGCGGTCAATCACGTTGTCACTGATTTTAGTTTTATCTGTATATTCCGTTAAATCATCGGTTGTCCACGCATCGATCCGTTTTGTTTGGTCATACATTGGCTTTCCGTTCTCCATTAAAATATTCCCCTCACTGTCGGTCTGCGCTTTATAGAGAGCAAGTCCAGCGGCGTGGTCATTAGAAAGGGAGACTTTAGTTCCCTTGCTGTCAACGTAGTATTTATAAATTTCCAGCTTGGTGTGGTCATTTTTAAAATTAATTGTCTGAACTTCTCCGGTTTCTCTAATGTTTAATTCCATAGAGGAGGAGATATAACCTTCTGCCGGTTCTATTTCATCTAATATGTAATCTCCAGCCGGGATTCCCTCAAAGTATTGGGGGGTTCCGTCCGTGATCCAGTCGGCTGTCACGGTTACTGGTGCATTATCTGCGGTACTTTCTATCGTCCACTTAGCTGGTGTGGTTTCAGTCTTCACCAGATAATATCCTTTGGGATATTTCTCACTATTGGTGGTATAAACTCTTTTGGCCTTATAAAGTGCTAAATGTGTGCCGGATACCTGACTGTAACTATAGGCTCCCTTTGGCTCCGTAACAGACAATCCATCCTGGTAATCGCTAATAACCTTTAATGTCCGCTGATTTGCTGCATCGGTTTTAGCAATCTCTACCTTAATCTTTTCATCTTTCATACCGGTCTTTTGAACCTCTCTGGATTCATTTACAGTAATGCCTTCTGGGAACCCTTTTGTATAACCGGAAGGAGCTGTTACTTCCTCCATGATATAGGTTCCTGGAATCACTCTCTTTAGCATATCTGCCTGACCCACCGTCATATCTGCCTGAAACGGATCGTTTGGATACTTTTCTCCGCTAATCCAGGTGTTCTCCATTACCCAGGACTCCCCCTGACGGTGGTAGAGTTTCTTATCATCGGTGGTATTTTCTTCCTTTCCGATGTCCTCCATTCCAGCCTGATTGTTTATGCTGTAGGAAGCATTGTTAAAAGCTGTTAATAAATCATCGTATTTGTAGCGAACAAAATCTCCGTCAATGTCATAAACCGGATCTCCCTTTTTATAGGTCTGCCCGGATCTCTGGTAATACTCCGGGAGTCCATGGCCGTTCAGCACTGGATTCATGCTTTTTACCAGATTGCTTCCGTTGTAAGTTCCTGTGATGTATTCCTGATCCGTATCGGCGTTGATCGCAGCAATTCTCCAGGTTTTTATCTTCTCCCTGGCAATGACAGCTCCGTTTACCCTCTGAGAGATCTTTACTGGCCATACCAGAAGTTTTTCCCCTTCTTTAGCAAAAGCCATGCCAGTGGTAGGATTTACATATGCATCCCGGTTTCCATCACTGTTCAGATGATACATGGTAGTACCAGCGCTTAAATTGAAACCTTTATCGGTAGAGTTATATTTCACTGCCAATAAATCCCCTCCGGTAAGTTCAAAGAATGGCTGTCCAGCTTTTAACACATAAATGGACTCCTGATTCTTTACCTGAACCCTATTCCCGTCTTTATCATAGCCATAAATCTTTCCGTCCGTTTCGGTTTCCGTTACCTTTAGCCCACCAAGGGAGTAAAACAGGATATCGGTATCCCCTCTTTCTATAGTCTTATAGGTCCAGGTTCCATTCCCGGTCTCTCCTGTAAGGCTTCCTTCTGTATCCTCCTTTCTTAAAAACTCCACGGTATTTCCGGCATAGCCCTTTAGTACCTTTACGGACTGAACATTATTATTCCGGTCTCTGGCCACTTCAACGCCATGATATTTTAAATCTCCGCTATCTCCACTTTCTGTGACTGCTATGGCATCGTAAAGAGCCATTTTTGCCCCTGCCACATACCGGTTCTGATCATCATCGGTATCCAGTGTTCTCTCTATGAGACCGTAGCCGGCAAAAACACCATCGACATAAATCAGATTTACATCCTCCCCAGCATCCTTTCTGGACTGAAGGTATTCCATAGTTCCTTTGTACCAGGCATATCCTAAGTAAGTTCCGTTTTTATAAGCAAATTCTAAATTTTCAGTTCCATACTTCTGCTTTAATTCCAGTTCTGTCCCTTCAAGCCTGGTATCCGTTTTATAGGTTACGGTATGATCCGAATCCTTAATCTTAGACACTTCGAGTCGAACTGGAGTATTTCCTATATAGATTCTGGCGGTATCTTCTACCTTAGTTCCAGCCTGATTCTTGTCCTCATAGATGGCTGCGGCTACCCGACTGTCCCGGTTTCCGTCAAGATAATAGGTTGTCTGGTCGGAATAAATTTCAATGGCTACCGGCTTGGTTCTCACATAGCCGGCTGGTGGCTTAATCTCACACAGGACATACGTTCCTGCCCCAAGGGGCTGTGGTGTCACCAAATATCCGGTATTCTGATCTTGATAAGAAGTCCTTGTTAAATCTTCTTCCCTCGCCTGTACTCCGTCCCTAGTGGTCGTAATTGCTTCAAACTGCCCGGTTCTTCTTCCTTCCGGATCGGCAAGAATTACCTGCTCCTCCTCTTTACAGATCGGGGTTCCTGCTGGTACCGTTCCGGTCCATGTTTCTCCAGAATTATTTATCTTCTCCGCTCCCATGGCTTCTAAAAATTCCTTTGAGCCTTTAATCTTGGTATCCGCTTCATAAAACGTTACCAGACCGTCCGTATTCGTTCCGTCCTCTCTGGATGCTGCATAAAGGGCAAATAAGGCTCCATCATGTAGGATATTCTCTCCTGTTTCAGAATCTAGCTTTTCAATTCGTAACCGGCTTTTATAGAAGGTATTTGTAAATTTTCGATAACCATACCCCTTATAACTGGAACTTCCGTCACTGTTTTGCCGGGTATCTGCCATTTCATCGGCTGGCTCTGCGACACTCCACGGTACCAGCATGGACGCATATTTCCCTTCATAAGCGGTCTGCATTCCTTCCATAACCGTCACATTGTCCCGGTAGACCTCTCCATCACCGGATGGAAAAGAAACATTGTTATTGGTCTGTTTATCTTCGGATACAGAACCGTAACGGTAAATTTTTTCGATCCCGTCTGTTTCGTAGGTGGAACCATTTGCCGTTTGCTTTCCGGCATTGCCATCATCGGCCAGATAATGGCTGCCCTTATTTCCTCCAGCTTCTTCCGAATCGACCATGGTATTGTAGTAATCCTTACCTGGATCATTCTCTCCCTGGGTAATGGTAAAGTGTCCTTTTCCAGAAGGATCACCAGAGGATGAGCCGGAAAGCTTGTTAAGGTCTAAGCCGTACTGATAAATTTCATAATCTCCCAGGTAATTGTGCGCCTTTATTACATACTTCCTTAAATCTTCTCCGCTTTCTCCTGGCCATTCCTCATTAAAGCGGATATGATATTTAGAGGAAAGCTGTGAGACATTATCCGCTGCGTTATAATGATAATAGCTGCTTAATCCCTCCGGGGTCTGATCTGATCCCGTCTTTCCACCTTCATAGACAGAAGGAAGCTCAATTTCCTTTGGTGCATCGGTTTTATAATGCTTGTTAAAAAAGTCCCCTAAGTCCTTGTTAAAGGGCTGCTGTTCTACCGTCACATAAGTTCCGTATGGAAGATATTCTGATATTCCATAGCAATAACCGGCTCCGGTATCTTCTAAATCTGCACTAAGTGTTGTATTGTCTTTATCCTTTCCTCCGTCTGTTTCACTGTCCCAATTGATAGAATAGATTTCATCAAGATCATAGCTAAAGAATGGCTTTAAATAGTTTTCAGCCTTCTTGATCGCTTCGGAAAGGGCTTTATCGTAGATTTCATCTGAATATGTCTCGCTTCCTGTGGCGCTTTCTTTCTCCCCAGCTGGATTATCTTTGACCAGTTTTGCTACTTCATCGTCTAAATACCAAGTGATTGCAAACTGTCGGACACGATCCGAACGAATTGCATTTTCTTTGGCTGTATCGGTTGTATTGATACTATTTTCAATCTCTTCATTGTTATGTACGGCTGGATACTGCTTTTCTTTTCCGTTTATACCGAACAGTAGTTTTTTAATTGTTGCAAATGGTTGAAAGGAAGTACTTTTATCTTCTGTCCTATCCCATTTATCCTGATTGGCCACTTTTATGGAATCAAAGAATTTGTCATAATTGTTTCGGCTTACCTCCCGTTCATTTCCAGCCTTGTCTTTGATTTTTTGCTTTGTTTTCTCCAGAATCGCCGTGTAGCCTAGGTTCTGATCTGGATTAATCAAGCCATTGGTATAGTTATAAAGTTCCGTATTGCTGATTGCTGCCTTATTGGAATCCTTACTTAATGGATTGGTCTGGTAGGCTACCCTGGTATACAGCTTCTGGACTTTTTCAGGGAAATCTGCCCGGTACGCACTGATATCCACTTCATTTCCATTTCGATCCTGCCATTTAACCGTTCCGTCCTCTGCCCGGTAGAGCCGTTCTAAGTTGGACTTTAAATAGGTTTTGAACCGGAAGTTCTTTAAATATCTTGCGTTATGTTCTTTCCCTCCTCCGTTTTCCGTAACCTTATCTTCATGTCCAGTCTCTCCATAGGTGTTATCTTCATAAGTTCCATCCTCCTTGGTAAAAATATCTTTTGTAATCTTGATCTTCTGTACAATGGGACGCTCTTCTACAGAAACTTTTGTTTGACGTGTTCCACCATCTGAATATAACTGGTTTTTGTCATAGCGAAGAGTTACCGCTTTGATATAAGTTCCTGCTCCTGCCATATTTGGAGTCACAGAAATGTTTCCGTATTCTCCTGCGTATTCCTCTGGGGTTATATAGGTTCCTTCTACCAAATCATCTGTGTAGGTAATCTTGTAATCGGTGGATGTGGTTTCGTTTTCCCCTCCCACCTCTATGGTATAACCTTTCCCATCATAAACAGCTGTTACAGGGGTATCCACGTCTTTCAGCTCATACCCAGGAGAAATCTGTATTTCTTCCTGAACCATGATTGTCTTAATACTTCCATCGTTATTCCGGATCGGTTCGCCCTCACTGTATACCCAGTAAGTACGCTCCGGGTTTTCTGTCACTGTAATGGCTGACAGATCTTCCGGATAGGCGGCTTTTGTCTTTGACAATTCACCAAATCTTACCTTTGCATAGGTCACAAATCCGTTTGAGTTTTCGGTTGAATCTGCAAACTGATCCGGTGTATATGGTACATACAAATATCCAGGTAATTCCGCTCCGTTGATGTTATAATCAATATCTTTTTTTAAATAGAGAATCTTTGACCCTTCGTCATATACACCATAAGAGATGGAATTTCCCACTCGGTAGGAGAATCGGATCACAGCCTTTCCATCTGTAATCTCCTCGACCCGTAAGCAGTTAAAAACGGAAAGCCCGGATTTTTCCATTCCTTCGTACAGGCTTTTGGCTTGTTCTTCAAAGGTTTCTCCCTCAATCGGAATCAGCATCCACGGGGCACCCTCATCTGGCTCCTTGAAGGAAGCCTTTTTCAGTGCAGCATTGGCATCCTCCATCAAATCTTCCGTGTCCTTCTTATCTTCAAATGTAGGAATGGTATAGCGCAGAGCATTATCTGGTCGGACTGCGGTATAGTCATACTCCGGTTCGGATACTTTAGTGATGGTTGCTGTTTCCCCATTTGGCAGGGGAATGGTATCCCCCTCATTTGCCTCCACACTGGAACCGTTTATAATCACTCTGGCTCCAGCTTCTACTGCTAGAGCATTCTCCTCTCTGGATCTGTATTCCGTATGGGTTTTGTTCGGATCTTCTACAATTTGACTTTTGGTTTTGTAGAAAGAAGCCCCCTCTGGGATTCCTTTGGCATAGATCCGGTATCCATTTGTAACACCACTGCTTTTTATGAAAAAGGTATTGCTCTTTTTCAATCGGTCTACTTCCAGAGAATCGGCTGTCACACTGCCCTCTGCCGATGGATTCCCTCCTGCCTGAAACGCATCTTTATTACTAACCGCTGCATCCTTTCCATAGATGGACAACTCATATCCTTCCGAACGGGTCAGTTCCTTCATGTAGTACTGAGTTCCGTCTGCGTTGACAATGAGCGGTCGTCCGATCCAGCTATTGCCATTTAATGCTTCGTTGTTTTCAATGGGATAAAAATGACTGCTGGTTCCTGTTCCATCTCTTCCCTGATTGGAGGAAAGTTTTTCATAACCAGAAGCTGTTTCCCTCCGACTGTCAATTAATGAAATTCTGTTTCCTTGATCCGTATGTCCCTCAAACCGTTCAGCATCGGATTCCTTTAAAACCGCCTGATGCATGGCTGTGTAAAGATTTATTGGTGCAGAATCCTTCCACCCATCCGGTGTCACCTCTATGGTTCCGGTCTTGTAATTGTAGGTATTGCCTGGTGCCTGGGTAATGGCTAAAAAACTTCCATCTCCGTTCCGGTCTGTGACTGCTACCGAAACTAAGTTGTCCTTTCGAAACAGAACTCCCGAATGCCCATCTGGGTGGGGAATGTCTGTGGAGGCAAACAGACCATAAACCGCTCCCTCTAAGGTTCCATCCCCCTGAGCGTCCCCATAGGCATGGTAGGTATCTTTTTCCCCTTTCTTTAAGTCCATGTCTTTTTTATTAAAATGGATCTCTCCTTCTGTCCGATGGTCATAGGCGATGAAGGTCCAGTCCGAAATGGAGGAATCCAGAGGATCGATCCGACTTGTCTGTGTGGATTCCGGAAGTCCGGACAGAGAGCTTCTCCCTCCAAAAGATCGTTTCTTTTCCTTCTTTAACTGGAAAAAAGAAGTCATTTTTTTAGCAGCCATCTGGAAACGAACCGATACCTGGTGGAACAATCCCGTCCAGGTGATTCCACCATTTACTTTTTGTATCTGGGATTTGGTTGCCTTTTGAATTTTTCCAAGTTCCGAAAGCGTGGCTTTTTCTATGGGTACCGTTTTCATTTCTGTAAGTGTCTCTTTTATCGGTTCCGCCTCTGTTTCTTTGTTGGCGTTCGATTTCGTCTCAGCGGTGGATTCACCTGTTTCTTCTGGGTTTTTCTCTTCTTCCGTTTCTCTAACCGTCTCTGGTTTTGTCTCGGCTGTTGCTTTTTCGGTAGGTTCCGGGGGTGTTTCTTTGGTCTCCTCCGGTTTTGTTTCATTGGTAGCTTCTTCGGTGGGTTCCGGTGCTGTTTCTTTGGTCTCCTCTGGTTTTGTCTCATTGGTTGCTTTTTCGGTGGGTTCCGGGGTTGTTTCTTTGATCTCCTCCGGTTTTGTCTCATTGGTTGCTTCTTCGGTGAGTTCCGGGGTTGTTTCTTTGGTCTCCTCCGGTTTTGTCTCAATGGCAGCTTCTTCTATGGGTTCTGGTGCTGCTTCTTTGATCTCCACTGCTTTTGTCTCATTAGTGGATTCCAATGTCCCAAAACGGATTAATTTATCTTTAGATCCATGGGTAACAAACATCGGCTCTTCCAACGCATTGGCTTCAATCGGCTGGTTGGAATGATCTGCCTGTATGGAGTTTTGTTCCATTTCTGTTCCGGACGCACTGTTAAGCCGATATCCTCCATGTGACTGGGAATCTTTAAATTCACTGGATGAAACCGTCCTCCATTCCAGTGGAATGTCATCGGGATGGCTTCCATGAAGGGAATAACCGGGAGCCGGTATTAATTCTTTTGCGGAATATTCATAGGTCAAAGAGATATAGTCCTGATAAAACTGATCCCGGTCCCGTTCCAGTGCTTCTTTTTGGGTCTGTCCGCTAGGATCAATGGCATGAAAGAATCCTCCCTGTTCCACCAGCTGTTCGCACTCTTTTACCCCGTCCAGCCACTTTGCCCACGCTTCGTCATGAAGCTGTTGATTATATTCTTTTACCGCTTCAATTTGATCTTCGTTAGTTGGATCTCCGGTTTCCTCATCGTATTCCAGTTCCGGGATATCCTCATACTCAATCACAGGGGCTGGATGTCCAGAACAATACCCTTTCTCATAGGTGTAGCTTCTAGCATCCTTGTGAGCAATCTTACTATGAATCTTTCCCTGGGAATCCACGTAGTGAAGAACACCCTCGGAATCTGTAATATGCTCATCCGCATTACATGGATCATTTTCCGGATCAGACCAACGGTCAAACTGGGAACCGGATGCATTTGCCTGATTAAAACGATTGGAATCCGAATCGTTCAGTCCCATATCTCCACTATAATTGGTCGAGATCCGGGCTTCATCCCCTCCCTGATCCTCTTCCCAGGAAGCTCCCGTTAAGGAGCCAAGATTGGAAGAATAACTTCCTGAATCAGTAAGATCTAAATCACTATCATCAAGCTGGGAATCATCAAATTTTTCTAAAATGTCCCAATGGGTATCAGCTAGGGACTTACCGGTTTCCGAATCAAAAACATTAAGACCAACGTTATAATTGGTTCCAAAGCCTTCCTTGTGGCGGTAACGTTTTACTTTCCCTGGTAAAGAACCGGCACGAACATGAATTTCTAATTCCTTGTCCAGCTTTGCTGCGAAATAAGTCTGGGAAATATCAAAAGCATACTTATATTCTCGCGGAATTTGAGTATAGAACTTAAAGGTTGCCAGCTGAGCCGAACCAATATCTTTTGCCAGTTCTAAGCCCTCCTGGTTTGGATTTGCCCAGTAAAGAGTTCCGACTCCGTTTCCATCTGCCGGTACTTCTCCAGACTGGGAGGTAAAGACAAGTCCTCCATCCGTAGGACCGCTGTAAACCCAGTCTCCATATAAATCTTTTGCAGAAAACTTCTGGTAATACGCTTTGACCGCATCACTAGGGTATGGAATGGTAATGGAATAAGTCTCCGTTGCATGATCCATCTTGGCATAATAAACAGTTTCCTCTGCATCCGATTCCAATCCCTTGGTTATTGTCGCTGCGTCCCATACCATCGCAAACATCCAATCTGCCCAGTTACTACATCCCTTCGCTTTATAATCCCCTGGGATCTGGGTACTGGTTAACTGGTTATAAACCGAGCGATCCCCTACGGCATTGGGATTCATCTGCTTTACCACCGATAGATAATTTTTACTGCCTTGAAACGTATTTAAATCTGCTTTTAAATCCGTTCCAGTAAACCCACACTCATCGGCAGCCACCCAGTTAATCACGGAAGCAACAATATATTTAGCGGTTCCTGCATTGGCATCGTTACAGGCTTGTATACTGTCGTTTCGTCCCATATAGCTGGCATAGACATTCATTAAAAAGTTAAACTTTCTTCTAATAGGATCTTTTGCAGCTTCAGTTTTTGGAAACTGCTTTGGTAGATTATTTAAACTCCAATACCCTTCTAAAAAAGCCTGACTCCCAAGATGGATCATTGCATTTTCAGTATGGCCGTCTACACAATAGATAAAAGTTTTATCAAATTCCTTATATTCACCTTTACTATGCTGTTTGTTCTCTACTAGATATTGCTTGGCTCCAGCCGGAAAGTTTCCTTCCTTCACTGGAGAGCCTAAGTGAAATACCTTGTTTTCATACATAAGACCCGTTGGCGCATACACTTTCCAATTTGCTTCTTCCTGGTATCTGCTGGCATCCCAAGATGGGAACGATGCTGGTTCAATGTCTTGCGCATAATCAGCAAGAGAAATAATGTTTTCCGGAATGTATGGTAAAAATGCCATCACAGATAGAATCACAGCCAAAAATCCTGCGGTCTTTCTTTTTATGTTTAGTTTTCGTAACAGTTTTTTCATTCTTCCTCTTCCTTTGATTGCAACAAAAAAGACTACCGATTATGAATCAACCGATAGTCTTTTATAAAACTTATTTTATTTTTGTAATACTTAATTTAGAAGTATGGATTAGGAGTCGCTTCCCGTTCCGCACGAGTCTGTGGATCATAAATTAGATATCCAATTGGATAATTGTTATAATTACTAATAATCTCTCTAGGATTAATCGTTTTTACATTTCCATCTATCATGAGCTGTCCCAATGCATTCACCATGTAGCCGTCCGGAGTAATGGTATTAGTGTAAAGATACCCATACTCATTAAAACAATATGCGTATTTTAGTCCGTCTTCCGTTCCATCGGGAGCTACCATAAGCCAATCCCAATTACTTTTATATCTAGAAGTTTTGCTATCCCCATACCAGTAGTTACTAATCCCTTTTTTATTCACTGGTTTTAAAGTTTCTTGGTGCCAACGATCTTGTTCATACGGTTGTGAAAGTATATACTCAATCTCTGCATCACTTGTTCCATAAGAAGGAACAAACCCATCTGCAAATATAAAGGCACCATTTTCATCTGTTCTGGAGCCTCCGGCAAATGTTGCATTTTTCATGAAATTCCCATGGAGATCTTTTACATAGTATGTATAAGTATCTCTTTTAATTGCATTTCCGGAATAAAAACTAAAATCCTTATTCTCCCACTCATTGGTGGTGTACCCTTCCGGTAACTTATCCGGTGTCCAGATGATTGCTGCAAATGCCGGTGTTGCCAACGTTATTGAAAGCGCTGCTGATAATATTGCTCCTATTAACCTCTTTTTCATCTCATTTCCTCCCTTTTATATCCACTCTATTTATAAGTATCAGATTTGACAACTTTATTAATTCATGTTATTCTAAAGGTACAAAGGGTAGCCAACTCCACAGAGTGGCTTCCAAATTAATAAATGTTTAAAAAATAATCACCTATAGCTTGGTTGGCAGGGTGGTTATTTTTTTGTACCTTTGTCATTGCTGTTCACGTATACAAGTATTGCAACGATTAATGCTACAACATTTATGATAACCATAAATTCCTCATATGTGCTCATACAATCACCACCTCCTTTCGGAGATGGAAACCACCCGGCAGATTGACTACCATAAAAATTATACCATATTATGGTAGTTTTTACAAATCTTTACTCTATCGTTCGATTCCTCTATCTCTGCCAGGTGTAAAACGTTCTTTTAAAATAAGATCCCGATTTCTTAATTGAAACTCTCCACCTAAAAGTAGATTTTTATTGAAATTTTCAATGTATTGGTTCGTTTCTGTAATTCCATTCTTGTAATCCGCAAAATTTGCTCTCACAAGCGCATTTCTAAAGTATTGGCTGTAATCTTTAAACATGGTGTTATCAACTGAAAATCCCATATTATTAAGATAACACTCCATAAATACTGCTGTACTTCTCGTGTTCCCTTCCATAAATGGATGCGCCTGCCAGATGGAAGAAGTAAAAGAAGCAATTCGCCTAATT
Source organism: Clostridium sp. E02 (assembly GCF_003833015.1). GTDB lineage: Bacteria > Bacillota > Clostridia > Lachnospirales > Lachnospiraceae > Lacrimispora. The sequence continues at coordinate 28,013 of NZ_RJLQ01000025.1, read as the reverse complement.
ACCTTCTCTTCCGTAAGACCGGCATAACTTTTATTTTTTTCAGTATCAAAATCATACTCAAGTGTATCTTCCAAAGCTGTATAATTCGTATACTTTACTGTTTCTCCATTTAGGATTGGTTCGGATTTATAGATATTGACCTTCCTAAATTGCCCCGCATGATCGTAAATATCCTTAAAAAGCTCTTTATGAATTGCTTTAAGCGAAGTGATTTTTAAAGGATAACCCGGACTATCAAGAATATGCGCAATTCTGGCAGCTACAAGATCCGCTTCCTTATTGCGATTCTGAATATCCTCGTTGGTTTCAGTTTCATACCGTTTATATAATAAATCTTCAATTTGACCATATGACAGTTCGCCGTCGATATTTGCATCTGCCAATTCAGATAAATATTTTGTAGGTTTAAGACCATCTACTTGCTGAAGTCCTTTGGCAGCATCCCAATAACTTTTTTTCTCAGCTTTATTAATTGTCTCACCATAAATTTGGTATTCTTCTGACAAAATTCTACCTTCCTTTCTTTTCACTTTCCAGAGATTTACTTCCTTTCAGACGTTTTTTGGCTTTCTATATACTTTTTAATATCCGTTTGCGGTACATTGTTAACCGTGGATACAAAGTAACTGTTCGTCCAAAGAGAAGGAAGGCGAGTTGTCAGTTCTTTAAATTCTTTGCGTAAAACTGACGATGTATAACCCTTAACACTGCGAACCGCTTTATTAATTCCAAATTGTGGAGCTACTTCTATCCGCATGTACACATGGTCAGGCATTATTTCCATTTCAATTATATCTGCCTTAATTTCTAAACATTTTTGATCTATCAGCTCCTTTAATCGTTCAGAAATTGAACCTACAAGAACCTTACGCCGATATTTGGGACACCAGACCACATGGTATTTGCATGAGTAAACCACTTTATTACTATTTTTATATTCCATATATGTATTATACCATATTTTAAAATCTAATACAATAAATCTGAATATTATACTAACTTTCTTTTGGATAATGGGTTTTTATAGAATTAATTAATTCCTTATAACTCTGTTCCATAAGTTCAACATCAAATTCGATCCCCTGAATACTAGACTGTGTACGTTCAATCTTTTTATTCAGCTTTTTGATTTCCTTCCTTCTCTTTCTTAATTCATCAAGAAGTAAGAAACCGGAAGCGATACTGATATCTATCATCATATGGTAAAATAACTTGTTTTTCATAACTTACTTCCCTTTCATAAATTTTAAGTTCTATCGGTTAAACATATTCGGTTGTCAATGTACGCTTAGTGTTCATAATTTAAACAGTCACTTTAATTAAATGGTAAACTCTGGTCATCGACTCCATCCGGGATATTCATAAATCCGTCCCCTGACGCACTTGATTGCTCTGGTCTGTTGGTCGACTGATTTCCATCATCCGATGTATTTTTGCTATCAGCGAATTCCTGTTCTTGCACTATCACATCGGTTGTATACACTTTTACATTTTCCTTATTTATATAGTTGCCCGTCTGAATTCTCCCCGATATCAACACTCTCATCCCCTGACGAAAATACTTCTCTGCAAACTCTCCTGACTTATCAAACGCTATGCAATTAATAAAATCTGCTGTTTGTTCATTTCCGTCCTGATTCCTTCTGCCTCTTCGGTCAACGGCAAGAGTATATCTTGCAATAGCCATTGTACGTTCGCCCTGGGAATATCTTACTTCTGGATCACGGGTTAATCTCCCCATTATAATCACACGATTCATTTCTTTCTCCTCTCCTCCTCTGCCTTTGTAGCAGAGGAGATGTGTTTTCATCCACTTGTTTTACTGTATCCACTGACCTTTCTCATTTACCGCATATCCATCTGGTGTCGTGGTGTTGGTGAACAGTTTTCCTCTGGTGCCATCGGAAACTGGATTAAAATAATACCAGAATTCATCTATGTACTGCCAACCAGTAAGCATCTTTCCCCTGGTTCCATCGGATGCTGTTTTAAGGTAATAGGTATTTCCATCTTTATCTGTCTGCCAGCCTGTTATCATGAATCCGTCCTGATTAAACCGGAACCAAGAAGCTTTTTCCTGCTCTCCAACTGCATATGGGTTACTGATATAGGCCCATTCGTTGGTATACGTCCGGTTTGATGCAAAGATCCACTTTCCATTTGCCATTTGGGTCCAAGTTCCGGTTATCGCACCGGCTGGTGCTGCCGGTCCTTTTGTATTTCCAGCGGTAGTCACTCCCACGGAATGGAACCCACCACCACCTGAAGATCCGCCACCGCCTCCAGATGAACTTCTGAATGTGGTTTGATCTACCACCTTAAAATTAATCATTACGGGAATGGGGTCTGCCATGCTCCCGTCTCTTGTCTTGGCAAAGACCGTTGTGGTTACGCTTTTCGTGTATGGGTATGTTCCCATTGCTTCCTGAATCCAGCTAGAGAGAATCTCCTGATTTTCATTTAAAACAACTGGAGTAATCATTCCTTCCTGATCTATGGTAAGGACAGAAGGATCCGAGACATTCCATAGAACACTTTTTTTATCTTGGTTACTGGAATAGAGGGAAGCATTCAATTTCTTGCTTTCAAGTCCACCCCATGTAAGAACGGGGCTATTTTTTCTGCCCGTCTTAGTAAGTATCAGTTCAAACTTTTCGCTTTCCCGGTCTGCTTCCAGGCATTCCGCATGAAAGGCAAGGGATACGATACAGGAAGCCGCCTTTTTTCCATCTTTTGTTATGGCTGTGATTTCCACGCTCTTTTCCGCTTGATAGGGTGCTTTTGAAAGTGCATCCTTTATCCATAGTGCACCATCTATAGGAATGACGTTTCCTTCCTGGTCAACCGTTACTGCTTCTGGATCTGAAGAAATCCAGGTAATGCTACGGTCATAAGGTTTATGTTGTTCTGTTTCTTCTATAATAGGTAGCACTTTAGCTGTTAACTTTTTTGTCTCAAATCCTGTCTTTTTAACCGTTTGAGAATGAATGTCTCCAGTCTTTTGATGGCTAAGATGATAGGAAAGAGCTTCTTTATCTAAAGTAATTCCTTCTGGTACCACTCTTGTCTGATCATTGGTAATAAAATTGACTGCCACTTCACAAGAGACTGTTGCATGATTACCAAGCTTATCCGTTCCATTAACTGTAATAGTTGATTTACGGCTGCCACTTCCTGATATTTTTGCATACTTATCATTTCTTTTTCTTCCATCATCAGTAGCTATGATATCCCGTATCCACTTTGCATCCTTTAAACCTGACACCAATGCTTCCCGGTAAGCCTCTGCATCCTGGGATACAGATACAACCGCTGGATCAGAGCTTGTCCAGGTTACATCCTTTCTTGAAAAGAAATCTGGCGTAAAGGCAGCTGTTAATGACTGGGGAGCCGTAACGGTTATTGTTTCTGTTGAATTTGTCCGATCTCCTGTTAAAGTTCGAATCACGGTATAATCAAGTGTCTGCTTATTAAGTGTTGCCCCCTCTGCGCCGACCAGTGTATTGTCTATCATCTGGAATGTCACATTAATCTTGCAGTTTGCTGTACAGGGTTTCCCCTCAAAGGAAGAGGAAGGTCTCGTCTGTGCTGTTAAAACTGCTACACCACCATTTTGATGCCCTGCACCATAAATCGTGTTTGGTATCTTAAATTGATAATTCTCTTCTGCCTGTTTTTTCTCTGCCTCTTCTATGATTTCTGTAAAGAAAGAAGCTCCAAGATTTAGTGAAAGACTAGCGGACTTAGCTGTATATCCGTCAGTTTCTTCATCACTATTTTTAGCAAGGCCGATCAGCTGAGGATCATCTATGCTCCACTTCACCCGATTATCGGCCACATCGTTATTCGCATCTATAATTGCTCCAATATTCACCTCCTGCACTTGCGTTCCTTTTTCAAGTGTTCCATTTATGTAACGGGCAATGAGTTTTCCCTCTCTATTTCGAATTTCTGTTGTCTTAACAGGATTTTTACGGTTTCCAGATCTTATCTGTGTCACTGTAAAATTATAAGTTTCCGGATTAACATTAATGGAGACAGCTACTTTTTTATAGTCTGCTGATACGGTTACATTTTCCGATGGCATGGAAAACGTATAAGCATGGCTTCCATCGGAGTAAGTAGTATCTCTTTTGTTTCCTGTTCCATTTGTATAGTAAGGGAATCCTTCCATCTGGTATTTTTCCAAATCCGTATTCTTTGGAGCGGTTGTTACGCTGACCGTACTCCCAGCTGCTATGGCTCCTCGTTGTTCCCTATTAAGTGTCTTAGCGTACTGGGAACTTCCCCTTACTTCCAATGAAGCTATATCATAATAGTTTTGTCCATTGGCCACTGTGTCGATCTGGTTTACCGAAAGTAGATATCCCCGAACTGGACGACCCAGTGCGTTGGGAGCAAAATGATTAAGCGTATAATCTCCTGATTCTTCGTCAATGATACTTAAAATTCCGTCCTCTAACGCTTCATAAAAGTAACGGTCTGTTACGGTTTTTGTGGTTCCCCCCTGCACCAGAGTGTAGAAAAGATCTCCCGAATGCCAGTATCCCACATGAGCCTCATAGGTGTAATCATTGTCGTCACTGATTTCTGATCCACATACGTTTGCGCTGATTTTACTTGCTGTATCTGCAAACAGATAGGAAACATCTTCCACGTAGTTAAAATTTGTAGCAGCTCCCTGTCTGGTTCCGATAAAAGTTCCTTCCCTTGCCATGGATCCAAGCTGGGAATTTCCTATGGTCCCCTCAAATCGTGCCACCTTTAACTTTCCGGTTGCATATCTTCCGGTGATTCCTCCAATGGCGGTAGAATCATATCCCCCAATGGTTCCATTTACATGGGTATTAAAGAGATCCGTTGCATTTTGGAACCCTACAATACCTCCAACGTAACCCGTACCTTGAATTCTTGCAGTTGTTCCAGTCCCTGTAGAAACCTCACAGTCTATAATGTAGGAATCAGAAGCATTTCCTGCAATACCACCGACATAGATTACGTCTGTTCCATCTGTAGCATCAATCATCACCTTTTCACAAGTGGCATTTTCAATGACACTTCCTCTAATCTCTCCCGCAATTCCTCCAGAAACTCCTGTTGAACTGATGTAAGCATTTTTTATAGTTACATCATGAAGCTTAGAATCTTCTGCGTATCCTACTAAGATTCCTGTTCTATCATTTCCTTTTATCTCACTGCTATCTGGAATGATTGTTACATCATGAATCGTAGCATCTTTTACCGAACCAAAAAGTCCTACGTTGTTATAACTAGCAAAGGCTTTAAGCTTTAAGTTCTTGATGGTATATCCATTTCCATCAAAGTGGCCGCTAAATGGACTAGATACTTCTCCTGCGTTTTCCGTTGAATCCCGGTAAAAACCAATGGGAATCCAATCTATACCCTGTAAATCAATGTTCCTGCCAAGGGCAAAATAGCAATCGGAATAATCTCCTGCATAATCAACCCCCTCAGCATCTTGAACCGTCATACCCATCGCTACCAGTTCAGAAAGTCCCATAAGCTGTTCTTTATTCTTTATCATGAATGGTTTTTCTTCAGTTCCTTCTCCATTGCTCCCATCTAGGAATTCAAAACTTGTTTTTCCTGACCAGGAATCCCATATATCACCAATAGAACTTGTTGTTGTCGTTTTGGCCATCAATTGGGGAAGGATTGCTTCCGAAGCCGTTGCTTGTTGTACTGTTTTTAGCACCCACGGAATGGTTTTCTCTGTTTGCAGTTTATCCTCATGCTCTGCTTCGGATGCCGTAGCTGTTTTTGATTCATCTATTTCCACAATCTCTGTAATATCTGCATCCACCTCTGGTTCCCGGTCTGCTTCGGAAGCCGTGGCCGTCTTTCTGTCCCGTCTTTCATCCGCTTTTGCTCCGGAATCCGCACGTACCGTAACCGGCGGTGTTATTGCGATCACCAGGGAGGCACACAATGCGTATGCCATCCCTTTCCTGAATCGTTTTTTCATTCTTCCTCCTTACTTTCTGATCCATACTCCATTTTCATCAACCCGATATCCATCGGGTGTTTTCTCATTCTGATACATAGATCCGTATGGTTTTCCCGGCATCTTTGGTTCATACGCCCAGCCAGTGTCATTGGTTCCATAATAGGTTTGAGCTTCATTTTGTTTGGTAAAGTAGTACCACTTATGATCAATGCACTGCCAGCCAGTCAACATTTGAGTTGTTTTTGGATCAAAGAAATACTTCTTGTCATCCATGGTTTCATGATTCCAACCAATCAATGCTGCTCCAAATTTGTCTCCTGTCTCCTTATTAAGCTTATACCAGGTCTTTTGTCCATCTAGGTACCAGTCATAGTTTAATTTCCCTCTGGAACCCACATGATACCAGTCTTCTCCGTCACCAACCCACTCATTGCTTGCAATGGATCCATCTGATTTTTTATAGGTAACATCATAAGGGTTGTCTGGATCTACTTGGAAGGTTCCTCCCGTATCTGGGGCTGTCAGTTTTTCTTTACTGTCTATGATTGTTTCAATAGGACTTGTTACAATTTCTCTCTCACTGCTCTTTTCGGATTTTTCAGTGGGTTTTGGTGGCTCCGGCTCTGGATCGGTTGGTTCTGGCTTTGTCGGTTCTGGCTTTGTCGGTTCTGGCTTTGTTGGTTCTGGCTTTGTCGGTTCTGGATTTGTCGGCTCTGTGTCAATCTGCTTATAATCATCGGCTGTTCCCGGTTTTCCATCTGGACCATTGTTCCAAGTCTCATCTTCATTCGTTCCCCAGCTTCCATCGGTTCCTGGACGAGTATAGGTTCCGTCTCCATTGTCGATGTAATAACCGGTTCCTCCGGGAATTATATGAATCTGTTTATCATCGGCAGTTCCCGGTTTCCCATCGGCTCCATACCACCAGTGTTCGGTTCCATTTTCCCAACTTCCACCAGTTCCTGATCTGGTATAGGTTCCGTCTCCATTGTCGATGTAGTAACCGGTTCCTCCGGGAATTATATGAATCTGTCTATCTTCGGTAGTTCCCGGCTTTCCATCTGTACCATACCACCAGTATTCGGTTCCATTTTCCCAACTTCCACCAGTTCCTGATCTGGTATAGGTTCCATTTCCATTGTCGATGTAGTAACCGGATCCTCCGGGAATTATATGAATCTGTCTATCTTCGGCAGTTCCCAGTTTCCCATCGGCTCCATACCACCAGTATTCGGTGCCGTTTTCCCAGCTTCCTCCGGTTCCCGGACGAATATAGGTTCCGTCTCCATTGTCGATGTAGTAACCGGATCCTCCGGGCAATCCATAAATCTGTCTGTCATCGGTAGTTCCCGGTTTCCCATCGGCTCCATACCACCAGTATTCGGTACCGCTTGCCCAGTTTCCACTGGCTCCTGGTCGAATATACATTCCATTGCCACTGTCGATGTAATAGATCGGGGTTCCACTGCTTCCATGCCCACCGTTATAAATTCGGATATCATCATCCGTTCCGGGAATTCCATCTGTACCATTCCACCAGTGTTCTATTCCGCTGATCCAATTTTCTGAATCTGTACGGTAATGGGTTCCATTTCCATTGTCTGCATAAGAGCCTGTACCATTTGAAAAGGTTAATATTTGTTTATCATCGGAATTCCGAGAAATTCCATCCAGTCCTTTCCACCAGAGTTCATCATCCACGGTATTCCATTTTCCATCTGCCCCAGGTCTTCGATAGGTTCCATTTCCATTATCAATGATTCCAATGACCCAATGACCATAATAGGTCTGATCTCCCAGTGCAGCCAGTGTGGTTTCCTTTACTTGGTTTCCCCCGTCTAATTCGGTAAACCATCCAAGGAACAGATATCCGGTTTCATTTAGATGTGGCAGCACACCAACTGGAAGCGCATAGGTCACAGTCTTATCTTGCGGATTTTCTACCGTTTCTGACTCCGGTAGATTTCTATTGAAATGGATCGTATACTGGTTTGCTATCCATCTGGCCTTATATTCCCTATCACCTGCTTCTATCCAACTTCCAGCCGTTGCCTCGTCCCCGTTCTCTTTAAACCAACCAACAAACGTGTATCCTGATTTTTCCGGAGTCGGCAGCGTTCCAAACTGGGAAGGATATTCCTGATTCATTTCTGTCACAACTGGTGTTCCATCTGTATCATTGGAAACAAACCGTATCTTATAATGATTTGCTTTCCACCCTGCATGATAGGTATATCCTTCTGCTCCTGAATCTGGCTGAAAGATAGATTGAGGATTGATCTTCTTATTATCTCCATCATACCAGCCGATAAAGGTATACCCCTTTTCTTCCGGTTCTGGAAGCGTGTGAAACACCTCATCATAAACCTGATTGACGGGAAAGGTTTGTACCGATTCCCCTTCTGGCTGTTCCACTTTTGAAAGGAAACGAACCGGATAGGCCACCGATAACCAGTTTCCGTAATAAATCATATCTTTGGGATCTACCAAAGAATGCTCTGTTATTTTTGTCCCGGATCCGTTCTTTCCAGTCCACCAGCCGTTAAATTTCCAGCCATAAATCTCAGGGGCCGGCAGAGTTCCAAGTTCTGTATCAAAGGTATGCTCTTCCTTAAACTCACCTCCCACCCATTTCTTATGATTGGGATCAAAAGTTATTTTGTATGTATTGGGAGACCAATGAGCAAACACATTTACATCAATGGAGGGCATCTGGTTTCCGCTGTAGGCATAACCGGTTCCTCCTAAAGCACTGGTGTACCAGCCATCAAAATGATATCCAGGTCGATTTATCAAATCCCTACCATCTTTCAGTACTTGATCAAAGGATTGGTCAAAGGAAACGACCACCTCTTTTGTTGAGTTTCCCTCCAGGGTTCCGCCATTTCCATCTAAGGTCAACAAATATCCATTAATGGAATACTGGGCTGTAATATCTGTATGATCCTGAATGTTGGTTAAAGGCTTGTCCCAGCCAGTAAACGTATATCCAGGTCGCTCTGGAATCTCCGGCAATGTCGCATCCGCTCCGATTGAAACCTCTTGCCTCTCTAAGACGGTTCCATTCCAATCTTTAAAGGTAACCTCGCTAGAACTTCTTTCCCAATGCGCATATAATGTTAAATCATTACTTGGCATCCTTAATGAATCTTCTATTTTTAATCCATTTTTTTTGTCGCTATACCAACCTAAAAATTTAAAATTATTCTTTTTTAATTCATGTTCAGACTCGTCTAAATATTTTTTTAATGTTTCCCCCTTATCAACAGAATAGGTTTTTTCATTGTTGCCATTAAAATTCCCTGAATTGGCATCTAACTTTAATTTAAAATTATTTTTTTCATATTGTGCAGTAACTACAGTATCTGTTAATAAATTACTTAAATTTCCTAAATCCTTATCCCACCCTATAAATGTATATTTGTTTCTAACCGGATCATCTGGAAATGATATGTCTTCACCAAAATTTACAGGCTCTTGCATTATTATGCTTCCATCAAAATCTTTAAAGGTTATTATGCTTGTTTCTTTTGCACATTTCATATAAAACATTAGTCTCACAAAACCTGTTGTTTCATCATGAGGATCATGAGGATAAAGGGGTAAAGACAAATCAATTGGTTGTGTTCTTTTTTCATCATAATAAAAACCATAAACTTTTTTGCCAGATGGAACCTTATTCATTAATATTTGCAATATTCTATCAGATAGTACTTCACCATACTTTTGATATGGTGCGCCTCCAACACCTGATGTTATCCAATCACTTCCGTCTTCATAAACTGGATAAGAGAGATCTATGGCTATATTTTTTATTTTTTTCCTTAAATATAAATCTGTTACATGTTTTGTAGGAAACCAACTTCCCTTAATGGCTTTTTCAAAAATCACGGCTCCTAACATTGAATCAGGCTCATCTGACCAATAACCATCATAACGTCCAGGAACAAAAAGGTCATTAGAGTTTAATTTCGGTAGATAATATTTTGCTAAGGTTGCTGAGTCAGCAGTAGATTTTGCTTTAATCTCAGAAGGCAAATTTGTTTCATCTATACCATAGCCATAATGAAGTTTATATGTTACATCAAAATCACCCCATTTTGCATATAAACTTAATGGTGTTTCACCCATAATTTGATCTGGAGTTACTGGATTTCCAGTACAGTATTCATTTAGATACCACCCCTTTAGTTCTAACCCTTTTCCCACTGGGTATAAATCTGGAAATTCACCAATTTGATCTCCATAATATATATTTTTTGTATTATAAGAATAAGGACTCTTATCACCTTGAGGGTAGTTTCTATAAAATGTTACATTGTTTCCTACTTTATGCCATCTCGCATATAGTGTTTTATCCTCTGTTATTTTTGAATTATAGCGATACCTTAAACCAGTGCCTTCTGGATTTTCAAACCACCCCCAGAAGTCATACCCTGTTCTTTTAAGATTTTGCTCTAGTTCATCGAAATTTAAATATTTATTTAAATACTCCCCAGGTTCTACATCTTTTTCATATACATTCTGCTTATAGATTGTTCCTCCGTTTGCATCAAGAGTTAATTTCACAGTATTTTCTGCAGCTAACATCATTGTTTTCATTTGCAATATTGGTCTTATATTTCCACTTAAATCTGCATAATACCACCCATTAAAGGAATCTCGTTCATTTTGTATTTGACCGTAATAAAAATATCCCAAATCCGTTTTTTGAATTACTGACCATATGGAATAATTGCTTTCATCCCAGTTCATAAAGGTGTGGAAATCTTTTTTAAATTTGGTAATCGTATCCGTGTCTCCAAATATCTTATTGGATAAATCCTCCCAATCTGACGTTTCAGGCTTCACACTTTCATAAATATAAGGAGCCAAGTCATAGTATTCGTCATCCGGATTGATGAAATCTGATAGAATCGTAACCGTTCCCGTCTGATCCGTTTCGTACCACACAGGAAACTCTGCTTCCCCTTTAATAAAACCATAATCCCGGTATTGTACAGCCCCATATCGATCCTCAAACTTCCAGAACTTTTTTCCCGCTTTTGTCACCTGGGAGTAGTACTCCGGGATATCTTCATCCTCAGGATCTATTTTTACTAAAGTAAAATTTTTATCCGCATTGGAAGGGGTTGCTTCTGATGGCGTTGCCTTAGTTGCTTCCGATGGCGTTGTCTTAGTTGCTTCAAGCCTAGTTGCTGTCGATGGGGTTGCTCTGGAATCCGTATCTTCTATGATCTTCCTTGAAATTCCAGTAAAAGGTTGTGCATTAACTGGTGGCAAGTAACCAATATTTGTGGTCATTAGTGCCACGGTGAGACATAGGCTCACAATTCTCCCTAATCTTTTTTTCATATTCCTCTCTCCATAAAAGTGCATGATTTCTTTATTTTATCTGTGTACTTTGGTAATTGATCAACCACTCCATTTGTTCCTCGTCCTCCTGCGTCTTTGGTCTGGAATTCAGAGATGCGATGCAGCCGATTCCGACAAATAACAAAATAACAATCGCTGCACAGAGAAAAGCAAACAATAAATATAATAGTGAAATCATGACTCTTCCCTCCTTTCTTTCTTATCTACTGCCACTGCAATCCCATATTTGGGGTAAATCATTTTCGTTTCGAAACTGCCAAAGTGTCTTGTCGGTATTTTTAATATCTTTGTGATTGTCAATAAAACCAGTTTAATCATTAAAAAACAACATAAGAAAATGATCATTAAGTCAGGAGTGACATTTGGCTGAAATTTAATCATGATATAGGCCAAAAAGAAGCCACCTATAAGTTCAATGATTGAATTTATCTTTATTACCCCGGCATTTCCCAATAACAAATACATAAAACGTAAAATTAAATAAGCAGAAAAGATAGGCATCACGATTTGAGAAAATGCTCCACTTTGTATTACCTCTTTCAGAGTTTCTTGTGGAATTCCCCCCATATATTGATCATCAATAACACTAAATAATCTATTTCTTAATAGCCTTAAATTAAGTTTTACCATCGTCCTCTCCTATCCCTGTGGAACCGCCATGACTGGCCGAATTCCTATACTGGTTTCCCTTACATCAACTGGCTTTATATTCCCGTCTACCAGACTGACCGAATAAATCCCTTTTCCATACTGGAACTTATCCCTCCCGTTATCCTGTGGCGTCCTAAGATAATATCCCTTTGAATAAGCAGATATTTGGGATTCCGAATTGTTTTCCTCACTTCCATTGAACTTCCAGAGATAATCCCGGTACTTATTGGCTTCCTCCACAGAGAGAAGAAAAACCTTATCTTCCATGGACTGATACAAACGGTCAAATCCCATTAAACTGCTATCTAAAAACTGTTCATAGGTGCCTTTCTTTGTTGCTCCGATGTAAGACTTTGTAATTCCTATGTATGTATCCTGGGCAAACCGCCGATCAAGAGCATGTTCCTTCAACCATTCCCTTACATTTGAGTATTTATAATTATTTATTTCTCCAAAACTCCGTTTACTTCCTGTTCCGTCAATATCCGATCGAATCACGCTATCACACAAAAATAACGCTGTCTGCTTGTTATTTCCTAGTGCATCCTCAAAATCATCATCAATGCACCGAAACAGATAAATTTTATCTCCTATGGTTCTAGCCTGTACATCACCGATGTTATAGTGCGTATCACCTGCCTGACTTGTTGCTGGCAATATAATCGTTTCTTCCTTGCCGCAATTTCTACATCTGACTATTTCATAACCGTCCTCTGTACTTGTAGGCTCTACTCTTTCTATTACTTCATAATCATGATTACAGGTTTCCTCATCATAAATCTTCTCAAATCCCACTCGCATAACGGTATAGGTTTTACCATCTATTATGAATTCATCCATAATCAAATTTGATACATTTGTTACATCATCAAACGTCTGACCTATAATCACCGAGTTTGGTATATAACCCTTTGCAACGAGATAGAGCTCCTTTCGATCCGAACCTTTAGCCATAGAAACTAAGTTTAAAATCCTTTCGTTACTTCCTTCCCTGCTATCTGTTATAATCTGCGAATCGGTTGGTTTCCTTCCCGTAATTTCAAAATCCCATGAACTTATAGTCTCTAACCATTTGCTTAACTTATCCTTTGATTCCTGATCAGGATCATCTTTCGTGGGTATCTTGTTTCCTTTTTCAAATTCAATATAATACTTTTGTGTTCCAGATCCATATACCTCAGTCGTCCATGGACTAGGAAGTGTAGAGTAATAATAGTATCCATCTGCACCTGCGATAGTATCAGGATAATCAATCACAAGTTCCAAACCTTCCTCCGTCTTTCCATGTTGAGATTTCAATATTTGATTCCTATGATCGTCCTCTTCTACAAAATAGACCTTCCATGAAACCTTTTTCTTCGCTTGTGAAGGTGTCGCTTCTGAGGGCGTAGCACAGTCACTATCCATTTTTAGATAAATCGTAATTGTCATTCCATTTTTTGAGAGAAGAAAACTTTCCTTCTGATTTTTACATATCTTGTAACCCTCAGTATTTGGATTATCAATTATAATTTCTGTATTTTTAGTTTCTTTTCCAGTCACAATCTGGAGAACGGTTTTATTCGCAGCATTCAGATATCTAATGGTGTAGCTATACTCTTCCACTTTACTACCTGAATTCTTATCTGCTGATTGTGCATCGGATGGAGTGGACACATCCACTTTTGTATTATCCCGATTTTTGGATTCATTACTTTTATGACCGGATCTATGTCTGCTACTATGTCTTGATCCACCGCCTCCACCAGAACCTCCCAAAAAAAATTTATTTACTGACCTTATTGTTGTTGTTATTGTCTGTATCCCTTTACCATCTGTGTACTGTACTTTACCGTCTTTATCTGACCATGCCCCAGAGCTGTTAACCTGAAACCCATCTGGAGTCATGGTATCTGAATACATTGCACCTTCCGGGTAATGAGAATCAAGGATTCCTGCCAGGTAATAGCAGTGCCCATCAATCCATTGCCACCCGGTAAGCATTTTTCCTTTTGTCCCATCGGATATGGGATTGAAAAAATACCATCTGTTGTTAATTAATTTCCAACCAGTAACCATGTATCCTGTTTGGTCAAAATAGTACCAAGATCCTTCAATTTCCTTCCAAGTGTTTTTTTCATACACCCAATTTTCTTCATAAAACCAATTCATATCTTTTTGTATCCATGCCCCATAACCGGAGAATGGAATACTGGATGCGGTTAGTACTGCACCCAATAACACAATAAATTTGACCTTTCTTATTTTGTATATAAATATCACTCCTTACTTATATATTTTTCTCATTGATCCTATTTATAATGGAATCAAAAAAAGTATTTCAATTAGGTTTAATGGAATTTTATTGTGGCAATTGACGCCAGAATATTTAGATTTAAATTTTGACATGCGAAAAGAATAAAATAAAACATTGTTTCTAGGTTGGATTGATAGATTAGAATAAATGATAGAATTCGAAAACCGCTAGATTATTAATAAGATAGAAATGGTGAGTTAATTAGAGAAAAAATTGTGTTAGTTGAGATGGTATGTTGAATAAATCCGACAAATAGAGATGTATTGAGAAACCCCATAAACTTACAGGTAAAGATAAATAAAAGATGGAAGCAATATCATTCTATCAAATGTTTCTGAAATAGTAAAGTCCCAATTGATGTTTAAATACAACTTAAGCCCGCCGCCCATACGAGCGGCATGTCTTAGACCTGTACAATCGACTAAGCATTACTTCATTAGCCGCAAATAAAATTTTTCTGTTTTTTCTGGTGAATTTCCATTAAAGATAACAACCCGATCTGAAAAAGTAACAAAAATATAGGGAGCAGTGTTCCGATGTACATATACTGAGCAGTTACTATATCCCTGCACATTAAAACTACCTACATAAAATTTATCACTATCTCCACCTTTCCGTTTGCTCATTTTAGGTAGATGTTCCACCTTCTTAATTTCCTGTACATCATCCATTGAAAAAGAGTCCCTGTACATAGGTGCATTTATATAAGCAATATTATCTTTCACTTCTAATTCCACAGAACCAAAGTCCAGTGGCATTAAAAATTTAGATAAAGCTATAACTGCTATTACACTTGCAACAAGTATAACATTAATAAAAATATTAATAAACTTCCCAGATCTTGATGCCATATTAATCGTTGTTCCAAAACCAACGCGCTTTTCAACCCAAACACGTTTGTCATTTGGATTATTATAGCTTCCCGTCTTCCAGTATTGATCTTCATCTGTATACACCTCACTAGAAGCAAATAGGAACAGATTATTGCGTTTGTCTCTTACTTTAAAATAAGCAGATAAAATAGGCGCAAAGGTCAAACAAGTGGATATACCAAGAAGGGCAAACATTATAAATAAATGAAGAAAATGATATCGAGCTAAGAAAAACATAAGCGTATAAAGTATACTTCCAATGTACGCTTGCAAAATCCAGCATTTTGACCATTGATATTTATATATTTGATTCAGGGCTAAATTTATTTCCGTTTTTTCTGAGTATGTGACAGTCCGTTCTTTTGTTACTAGCCGGTAGGCAAAGTATCCTACACCTACGCATGCAATTGAACAAATAGGATATATCCAAGAAAAATAATGATACTCATTTTCCAATAATAATAACACTACGGGTATTATAGAAATAACAAAAGCGAAGATAAACCAAAACTTTGAGAGGACCATTTTGCCTTTTAATCTACTTACCTCTGTATCAATGCTAATAATATTTTTTTCTCCGACAAACCATCCTTTTTTTCTTTTCAACAAATATAATTTATTAAAATACTTTTTTTAATTATACTGTTTATATAGAATATCAAGCAGCACCAAAATAAAATATATAATGTGCTAATCGAAACATATTTTGAAAAAATTAGAAGTGGAAGAATAAGTATAAAAAATATCACGCCTACTAAAATATAAGTTCTATGGTAATCTTGAATAATTTTCAGTACTTCTTTATTTTTAAGTTCTGAATAGGGGAGTGAGGCTCCAAGAAGAATATTACCATTAGCTTTTTCCGCAGTATTGTTTGTTAACATTAGTGCAAATAAAATCACTATTGTGACAAATATATTAATAATTATAGAAATCATATACTTTCACCTGCCATTTGTATAATATTCAATCCATCAAACAATTCTTCACATGTTTTTAAAAAGTATTCTTTTTTTATTCCTTTTATCGATGATTCAGTAATGAGTAAAGCTAGCTCACTTTCAATTTTCTCTGTAAAGTCACCTGTTAAAAGTGCTGTCGGTTTAATTTTGGCTCCATGACGACGGTCAATTTCAATGTATCCTTCATTTTTAAGGATGGTATAAGCTTTTGTCACCGTCATCATATTTATACAAATGTCTTCTGCCATTTGCCGAACAGTAGGTAGCCCTTGTCCAATTTTCAAATCTCCCCGTCCTATTCCCATAACTATTTGATTACGCAATTGCACATAGATAGGTGTTGAACTTGCAGTGTTAAGCTTAACTAACATTCTTATCCTCCATTCATTCATTAAGCATTATTTGTATTATTTATATTAATACAAATAATGCTTAAAGTCAAGTGGCTGTATGCAGTTAGGTCATACAACCTCAATCGATCAGCAACTCATCCACAGTAACAAACGTATAGCCTTCCTTGGAAAGAATATCAATTGCTTCAAGTGCTGCCTCCACAGAAGTCGGAAACACATCATGAAGTAATATAATATCTCCTGGTTCCGCATGCTTTAGGATGTATCGAACTACTTTTTGGGTGTTTTGTGTTTTCCAATCCAACGTATCTACATCCCACAAGACAACAGACATGTTGGTGGTACATTGCAGTTCATCGTTCCAAGATCCAAATGGGGGACGCAGATACTGAGGTCTCACTCCAGTGATTGCCTCAATCTGCTTATTATTTTCTTCTATTTGCTCACAGGCGCTTAACACAGACTCTTTATTCAGCTGAACATGACTATATCCGTGATTTCCAATCAAATGTCCATCTTCCTGCATTTGTTTTACAATTGCTTCTTTTCCTACTACATTCTCACCCAGAAGGAAAAAAGTCACATGAACTCCTCTTTCACGAAGTCCATCGAGAAGCTTTGGTGTATAGTTCGAATGAGGTCCATCATCAAACGTCAATGCGATTTGCTTATTTCCAGAAAACTGTTCCTTGACCTTTTCCTTTGATTCAGCCTCTGCATCAACCGGAAGAAATAATGTATCTCTTGTTTTATGATACGAATCCTTCATAGCACCCACCAAAAAAATGTCTAATACAAGAACAGCCAGTAAACAAGCTGCCTTCCATCTCATCTTCATATAACACAAGACCGGCTTTCTGCCTTTATTAATCAATCTATGGAATAAGAACCAAAAATAAAACCTAATTTTCCAGATTTCTCTATTCTTTTCTTCTAAACTAGGCTATGATTAAGATATAATAAAAAGTACACCAAACGTCTTCTGTAAATTTCCAAAAAAGAAAGGAGTGGTCCCATATGGAGCACAAAATTATTACCATAGGACGCCAATTTGGCAGTGGAGGTCACGACATTGCAGAGAAATTATCCCAAGAACTTGGAATTCCTATGTACGACAGAATTTTAGTCAATAAGACCGCCATCAAATTAGGGCTCACTGAGGGCACTGTTGAAGAGGTAGATGAATCGATCTACAATACATTTCGCTCTGCCTATCGGTACAATGGGCTAGCCCCACACCATGTATCCCTAAACGATTGCACCTTTCAGGCCCAGAAAGAAATCATTCAAAACCTTGCAAAGAAAGGTCCCTGCATCATCGTAGGCAGATGTGCCGACTACATACTCCGGGATTATTCCCAAATCATTCACATATTTATATGCGCCTCCAAAAATGACCGGATTCATCGTATTATGGAACGCTATGGAATATCAAAAAAAGAAGCAGAGCTATGTATCAAGCGCACCGATAATCGAAGAAGACATTACTATGAAACCTATACCGACCATAAGTGGGGAAGCATCGAGACCTATCAGCTTCTTTTAAACATCAGCAATCTTGGTATCCCCCCCACCCTCAACTTAATCAAACACATCTACACAGACTCCCTACTTCTTACATGCAGCACTACTCCCTAAATACTTATTATTTATTGCACAAATTTTACAAATAAAAAAGAGCTGCCCTTCCATCTTGAATGGGGACAGCTCTTAAAGGTTCGCTTATAAATTGATGCTTTCGCGATCAATTAAGCCATACAAACATTAACTGCCTGCAGACCACGGTTTCCTTCTGTTGTTTCATAAGTCACTTTCTGGCCTTCTTCCAGTGTCTTATAACCATCAGACATAATTCCGGAAAAATGTACGAATACTTCTTCGCCAGTAGCGTCATTCACGATGAAACCATATCCCTTAGCACCATTAAACCATTTTACTGTACCGTTGTTCATAACGTGTACCTCCTATTAAAAAAATAAATAATTTGATATATCGCCTGAAACAAAAATTCACATATTTTTGTAAATCATCATCCGAAAATAATGACTTACAAAAATATGTGAAATCATAACTCCATACGATATTACACGTTAATTTTAACCCGAAAATCATAAAATGTCAAGACTAATCTATGATTTCCCAATACTAGGATGTTTGCAACTATAGTGGGACATGATTTTAACCAAAAGAAAAATAGAAAATTTTCCTACCATGAAAAACAGGGTCTGTCCCTATTCTTAGGATCAGACCCTGTTCTATAAAGGCTTAAATTACTTTAAAGTAGCTTTTGCGCCTTCTGCTTCTAAAGAAGCCTTAATCTGCTCAGCTTCTTCCTTAGTAGCGCCAGCTTTTACTACCTTAGGAGCACCATCAACTACTTCTTTTGCTTCTTTTAAGCCTAAGCCAGTAGCTTCACGTACAACTTTGATAACTTTAACTTTGTTAGGACCTACTTCAGTTAATTCTACGTCAAATTCAGTTTTCTCTTCAGCTGCTGCTGCAGGACCTGCTCCAGCCATTACAACGCCTGCTGCTGCGGATACCCCAAATTCTTCTTCACAAGCCTTTACTAAATCATTTAATTCTAAAACAGATAATTCTTTAATCGCTTCAATAAACTCAGCTGTTGTTAACTTTGCCATGATAATATACCTCCGTAATTAGTATGTTTTATTTTTTAATAAAAGTTCGGTTCGCCTTTGGCTCATCGAACAGCCAATTTTCTACACACAAGCGGCCAGCCGCTTGTTTTCAATGAGAAAATTATGCTTCTGTTGCTTCTTGACCCTGTCCGTCTGCAATTTGCTTGAGAACACGGGCAAAATTTGTGATTGGTGACTGGATGCTTCCCAGTAACTTTCCAAGAAGAACTTCTCTGGAAGGAATGCTGGAGATCTGCTCCATACCTATCGCATCGTAATAAACACCTTCAACAACGCCGCCCTTAACTTCTAAAGCGGGAGCTGTCTTTGCAAACTCAGCCAAAATTCTAGCTGGAGCGGTTGCATCTGTCTTGGATACAGCAAGTGCTGTAGGTCCTTCCAGATTTGGGTCTAATGCTTCAAATGCTGTACCCTTAGCTGCAAAACGGATCATGGTATTCTTGTATACTTTGTAGGAAACACCAGCCTCTCTTAATTTCTTACGAAGCTCTGTATCCTCAGCAACGGTGATTCCACGGTAATCTACAACTACCGCTGTCTCAGCGCCGTCAAGTAATTCTTTAATCTCGCTTACAACTGGTTGCTTTAATTCAACTTTTGCCATTATGGTTTACCTCCTGTTTAGTCTAAGTCCTGGAACTAGTCCAAAACCCGCTCGTATAAACCGCAAAGAAAAAACCTCCCCGCCCAAAGGACAGAGAGGTCTACAAATTCATTTGAATAAAATGATTCTTGTACAATCCTCGGCAGGTGGTAACACCTTATGCCTAACGGCACCTGCTGTCTTCGGCAGTCAATACTAGCGTAGTATAACATTATATATCATTCATGTCAACCACAAAACAAAATTAGTTCATTAACTTTGCTACGTTCAGCTTAACGCCAGGTCCCATGGTGGATGTCAGAGTTACGCTCTTTAAGTAAGCACCTTTAAGTGAACTTGGTTTTGCTTTGGAGATTGCATCAACAAGCGTCTGGAAGTTGTCCGCTAACTGTTCTTCTGTAAAAGAAGCTTTTCCTACTGGCACGTGGATAATGTTTGTCTTATCAAGTCTGTACTCAACCTTACCAGCTTTGATATCGTTGATTGCTTTTGTTACGTCCATAGTAACAGTACCAGCTTTGGGGTTAGGCATTAAACCTTTCGGTCCCAGGACACGTCCTAAACGACCTACTACACCCATCATATCTGGAGTAGCAACAACCACATCAAAATCCAACCATCCTTCGTTCTGGATCTTCGGAATTAATTCCTCTGCTCCAATGAAATCTGCTCCTGCAGCCTGTGCTTCGTCAGCCTTAGGCCCCTTAGCAAAAACTAAGATACGAACAGTCTTACCGGTACCATGAGGAAGTACTACGGCACCACGGATCTGCTGGTCAGCGTGACGTCCGTCACAACCGGTTCTGATATGAGCTTCTATTGTTTCATCAAATTTAGCACTTGCATTCTTCTTAACCAAAGAAATTGCAACTGGTGAATCGTAGAGAACAGCACGATCTACTGTCTTAGCTGCCTCTGCGTATCTTTTTCCTCTTTTCATTCTAAATAACCTCCTAGTGGTATTGTCGGGGATTTTCCCTCCCACGTTTTTAAAGCTTCGCCAACCGAGAAGAAAGTCTGATTCGCCTAATGGCTCTTCAAACAGCTTAAGTTTTAAGCTCTGCTGGCACTTTGCCTGTCTTCGTTAAGAAACTTAATCCTCAACTGTGATACCCATACTTCTTGCAGTACCTGCAACCATGCTCATAGCAGTTTCTACAGATGCAGCATTTAAGTCAGGCATCTTCAATTCAGCAATTTTTTGTAATTCAGCTTTAGAAATAGCAGCTACCTTTGTCTTATTCGGAACTGCAGAACCAGATTTTAACTTGCAGGCCTTCTTCAATAATACAGCAGCTGGTGGAGTCTTGGTAATAAAGCTAAAGCTTCTGTCAGCATAAACAGTGATAACAACCGGAATAATTAAATCTCCCTGGTCTGCTGTTCTTGCGTTAAATTCCTTTGTAAACTGAACAATGTTTACACCATGCTGTCCGAGTGCCGGACCTACAGGAGGAGCTGGTGTAGCTTTTCCCGCTGGAATCTGCAATTTAATATATCCCGTTACTTTCTTTGCCATAATTAGGCACCTCCTAAATAAATGTGGTATTGTCGGGGATTTCCCTCCCACGAGCCTATACATTGGTATAAGCCGCTTTTACTTGTTACATCAATTTCACTTCGTTGAAATTCAGTTCCACCGGTGTTTCCCGGCCAAACATCTCAACATAAATGGTGATGGTTTTCTTTCCTCCGTTGATGGACTTGATGGCACCAACGGTATCTTTCCATGCACCGGAAGTTACCACAACGGTATCTCCCTCTTCGAAGCCAATAATAACTTCTTCGTTCTTGAACCCAAGTTTCTCCATCTCTTCTTCTGTCAGAGGAACCGGTTTTGATCCAGGACCTACAAAGCCTGTCACGCCGCGGGTATTACGCACTACATACCATGTGTCATCATTCATAACCATGTGAATCAGTACGTAGCCGGGGAACATCTTTTTATCGGCCTTTTTCTCCACGCCATTTTTCATTTCAATGACGGTTTCTAACGGAACCGATACTTCCAGAATCTGGTCCTGTAAGTTTCTGTTTTCAATTGTTTTCTCAATGTCGACTTTTACTTTGTTCTCATAACCTGAATAGGTATGGACTACATACCACTGTGCTTCTGACATAAACTCACCTTAACCCTTACGAATTATAAGATAAAACTGAGACCAAACTTGATGATCAGATCAAGAATCGCAATAATCAGTCCTAAAGCTATCGATGCCGACATAACAGCAATCGTCTGTTTCGTTACGGTTTCTTTGTCAGGCCAAACGATTTTTACAAACTCAGCTTTTAAGCCTGAAAAAAAGCTTTTCTTCTGAGCACCCTCGTTGTTCACTGTATCTCCCATAATTTCACGTCCTTTACAAACTAATTACTTTGTTTCCTTGTGCATTGTATGGCTCTTGCAGAATCTACAATATTTCTTAGTTTCCATTCTGTCCGGATGAGTCTTCTTATCCTTGGTCATGTTATAATTACGCTGTTTACATTCTGTACATGCCAGTGTGATTTTTGTGCGCACGACTTCCACCTCCACTTAAATTTTCGTTATTGTGTTTTCAGCCTTCATTTCATGCTGCAAACATTTTTGAGCATAAAAAAAAGACCTAAGCTCTTCCATTCGCCCAATCACTATAACATATAGGGCAGGATTCGTCAATCTTTTTTTGTATAAGCCGAATAATTTGTAATATTCAGACATTGTACCACAAAAAGCAAAAAAAAGCAAGAAACAATTTTTTTCTTCTTGCTTTCAAAACTATTTTTCTGACCGAGTTGTTTCAACGATCAGAAAAAACAGTTCCATTGTTCCTTTAATTTTCCAGTTCAGCCAGATATCGTCTTAGCGCATTCTCCCAGGGAGGCAGACAACGAAATCCATTCTCAATCAGCTTATTTCTATTCATTCTGCTATTCATAGGCCGTTTTGCTTTTACTGGAAATTGATCAGATCCCACCGGCTCCACACTTACAGACATACCTGCCTGTTTAAAGATTTCACAGGCGAAATCATACCAGCTGCAATATCCCTCATTCGTCGCATGATACCGTCCATACCGGTCTGTTCCAATCATATCCACCAAAAGCCTTGCCAGGTCATACGTATAGGTAGGAGAACCAAATTGGTCCGCCACCACCGTTAACTTATCCCTGGTATTACCAAGATTTAGCATAGTCTTAATAAAATTTTTTCCATTTTTCCCAAACACCCAGGCAATCCGAACGATAAAATATTTCTTTATGTTTTCTTCTACCGCCAGCTCACCCTCATATTTTGTCTGTCCGTAAACATTAAGAGGTTCCCTTTTATCATCCGGTTCCCAGGGACGAGTTCCTTCCCCATTAAATACATAATCCGTACTGATGTACATCATCTTAATATCCAGATCCCGGCACACCTTTGCAATGTATTCGGTTCCTTTTGCATTCACGTTTCGACACACTTGTTCATTCTCTTCCGCCGCATCCACTGCCGTATAGGCCGCACAATGAATGACTGCTTCCGGTGCATGTTCCCGAATCACTCGGTTTACACTTTCTGGGTCCGTAATGTCCATCTCTTCAATGTCCACCCCCACCGCTTCATGCCCGCGTTTGTTCAATTCATTTACTACATCAAATCCCAGCTGACCTTTTACGCCAGTAACAAATACTTTCATAATAACCTCACTTCATCATCATGGATTATAAACGGGCTCCATACATACGTTCAAAATAATTTTGGTATTCCCCGTTCACAATATGCTTCCACCAATCCTCATGATCCAAATACCACTGAACGGTCTGACGAATGCCAGTATCAAAGTTATACTTCGGTTTCCAGCCAAGTTCTGTCTCCAGTTTTTTCGGATCAATGGCATAACGTCTATCATGACCTGGGCGGTCCGTAACGTATTTAATCAGACTTTCCGGTTTCTTTAATTCCTTTAATATCGTTTTCACAACTTCTAAATTGGTGCGCTCGTTGTGTCCACCTACATTATAGACTTCTCCCACTTTTCCTTTATGGATAATTAAGTCTATGGCCTCACAGTGATCCGAAACATGAAGCCAGTCTCTTACATTCTCCCCATTTCCGTACACCGGAAGTTCTTCATCTGCCAGTGCACGACTGATCATAAGAGGAATCAATTTCTCCGGGAAATGATAAGGTCCATAATTATTAGAACATCTAGAAAGCGTCACAGGTAACCCAAACGTTCTGTGATACGCTAATACAAACAGGTCCGCACTTGCTTTCGACGACGAATAGGGACTCGATGTGTGAAGTGGTGTTTCTTCCGTAAAAAAGAGATCCGGTCGGTCAAGAGGCAGGTCTCCGTACACCTCGTCAGTGGACACTTGATGGAACCGCTTAATTCCATACGTACGACAAGCATCTAAAAGAGTCGTCGTTCCCATAACATTTGTTCTTACAAATGCTTCCGGATCGGTAATGGATCGATCCACATGACTTTCTGCTGCGAAATTGACGATTACGTCTGGCTTCTCTTTTTCAAATAATTCAAATATAAACGTGCGATCTGCAATATCTCCCTTTATAAAACGGTAATTAGGCTTCTCTTCTACCGACTTTAAAGTCTCTAAGTTTCCTGCATATGTTAGTAAATCTAAATTGATAATTTGATCATCTGGATATTTGTTTACCATATGATGAATAAAGTTCCCTCCGATAAAACCGGCACCGCCTGTTACGATAATTTTCATTGTATTCCCTCCTGATCCTTTATTTTTTCATTATCGATCTATATATTTTCCCGCTAAAACATCCATTAAATACTGTCCATATTGGTTTTTCTTTAAAGGTTCAATGCTGTCAATTAGCTGATCCTTGGTAATCCAATGGTTTAAATATGCAATTTCTTCCAGACAAGCCACCTTTCTATGCTGGTGGGTTTCCATGGTTCGTACAAAGTTAGTTGCATCAACCAATGATTCATGGGTTCCTGTGTCAAGCCAAGTAAATCCCTGCCCTAGCAGTTCCACATTTAAGTTTCCAGCCTCCAGATAGATACGGTTCAAATCCGTAATTTCCAGTTCTCCTCTTGGAGACGGGTCCAGATTTTTTGCATATTCCACCACTTTATTGTCATAAAAATACAAACCCGTCACGCAATAATTACTCTTGGGGTTTTCAGGTTTTTCTTCGATGGAAATTGCTTTTCCGTCAGAATCAAATTCTACAATGCCAAACCGCTCAGGATCGTCTACATAGTAACCAAAAATTGTAGCGCCGTCTTTTTTATTCGCAGCATTCATGAGTCGCTTGTTCAGTCCATGTCCTGCAAAAATATTATCTCCTAATATCATAGCGACACTATCGCCACCGATAAATTCCTCCCCAATGATAAATGCCTGAGCAAGCCCATCTGGAGATGGCTGCACTGCATAGGATAACTGGATTCCAAACTGGCCCCCATCTCCTAAAAGAGCTTCAAATCTGGGTGTATCATCCGGTGTGGATATAATTAAAATTTCTCGAATCCCTGCATTCATAAGCACAGAAAGAGGGTAATAAATCATAGGTTTGTCATAAATTGGCAATAACTGTTTGGATGTCACCATAGTCAATGGATACAGCCTGGTGCCGGAGCCTCCGGCAAGAATAATTCCCTTCATTTTGTTTCCTCCTATTCAATCTTACTCCTATCATAAAGGGTGACGTAAGGTAATGGTCAAGTGTTTTTCTCTTACTTTTTCCTTATTTTGTACAAAGAAATGCGCCTGCCTGCTTGGTAATATGGATGGTTCCCCTCTTTTTCATCTTTTTTTCAAGGAATTCACGAAATTCTTCATACCGATCGCTTAGATATTCCTGTTGATTTCCATGGCAAGACAAAATATACTCCATAAGAGCACCCGCATCTGTGACCTCCAAGCTGTCCTGATATTCCTCTTTTTTCACCGAACTAAAATGCCGTGCTAAAATCTCTTCTCCATTCTCAAGACCAAATACATCATATAGATTCACTTCGGATAACGTAATCCTAGAGTCAAATTCTCGAACAAGTTGACCAATTTCCTTCATATGCTCGCATCCATAAGTACTACAACAAAAAATCCCTCCCGGCGTCAAAACCCGATAAATCTGTGTTAAAACTCCAGACAAATCAGACAAATAAAACAGTACATGATGAGCAACTGCTATATCAAAACTTCCTTCTGGTTTTAAAATCTGCCTACAGTCAAGTACTTCAAACGATAAATTACCCAACAGACCATTTAAATTATCCTCTGCATCCCGAACCATTCCTTTCGAAACATCAGTCAGACAAATGTTGGCGTCCCTAGGGATTTTATCCTCATTGCTGCGCCATAATTCTCCGTTTCCACACCCCAGCTCAAGAACCCGTTTCCCAGCAATGGGTTCCATACGCTCATACAGCCAGCGAAACCAGCCCTGCTTATTCATTGTATACCTTTTATGAAGTCCAATCCGAATGCTTACATTGGCCGCATCCTTGTATTGTTCCACCAGTGTTTTTTCCATATTCGTGATATGAATCAGATGCAGGATTTTACTCCAGTCTACGCTCTTATCATCCATTACTAAACGGGATGTCTCTGTAAGCGTCTGTTCCACCAGTTTAAGATGTTCAATTTTCTTTCGGATCAGATTCAACTGTAGTTTTATGGATTCTCCTACATAATCCTTGTCATTATCATTGATGGTGATGGATCGGATTTCATCAAGAGAAAAGCCGAGATATTTTAAGGATAAGATCTTCTGGAGTTTCGCAAAATCTGAATCCGTATAGAGACGATATCCACCACTGCTCATTCCCGCCGGTTTTAAAAGCCCCTGTTTGTCATAATACCGAATCGTACGAATGGACACATTGGCCTTCTTTGCAAACTGACCTGATGTGTAAAATTGGCTCATTGCCTTGCCCCCTCTCTATAAATCTTATACTATAAGCATTATAGAGGGTGACGTATGGTCACTGTCAAGTAAAATTGCAAACAACAAGCAAAACACCTCAGCGTAACATATAAAATCTTATGTTACGCTGAGGTGTTTTGCTATATTAATGGAACGTATGAACCCCTAACAAGATATCTGCAATCCGTTTACTGGCAAATCCATCCCCATAAGGATTGCTGGCTTTACTCATTTTATCATAGGTACTTTCGTCATTTAGCAGCTTCTTTATCGAATGATAGATTGTTTCCTCTTCTGTCCCCACAAGCCAAAGGGTTCCTGCTGCAACTCCTTCTGGACGTTCCGTCGTATCACGCATGACCAGTACTGGTTTTCCTAGAGTCGGGGCCTCTTCCTGTATTCCTCCACTGTCTGTTAAAACCAGATACGCTCTCGCAAGAAAATTATGAAAATCCAATACATCCAAAGGCTCAATCAGGCGGATCCTATCCTCATCTTTAAATACATTGTCAGCCAAATTTCTTACAAGAGGATTTAAGTGTATGGGATAAATCACCTTAACATCCGGATATTCTTTTATAATTCTTTTAATGGCACAAAACATCTGCCTCATTGGTTCACCCAGATTCTCTCTTCTGTGTGCTGTCAGCAAAATCAGCCGACTGTCTGATGCCCATTCCAGCTGCTCATGGCTATAATCCTCCCTGACTGTGGTTTTTAATGCATCAATAGCCGTATTACCAGTAACGTACAATGTCGATGGATTCTTTCCTTCTTTTATCAGATTTTGTTTCGCTGCTTCCGTAGGCGCAAAATGATGTGTAGCGACTATACTGACCGCCTGTCTGTTAAACTCTTCCGGATAGGGGGAAGATAGATCATAAGTCCTTAAACCAGCCTCCACATGACCTACGGGTATCTGTAAATAAAAACAGGCCAAAGCAGATGCAAACGTCGTGGTTGTATCACCATGAACCAATACAAGATCCGGCTTTTCTATTTCCAGTATACGCCTGATTTTATCCAATATATTCGTTGTGATCTCAAACAATGTCTGTTTTTCCTTCATAATGGAAAGGTCAAAATCCGGAACTACACAAAACGCCTCCAGTACCTGATGAAGCATTGTACGGTGCTGACCGGTGACGCAGACACTGATACGAACTCCCGTTCTGCTTTTCAGTTCATTAATAAGAGGACACATCTTAATCGCTTCTGGCCTGGTTCCGAATATAAGCATAATATGTTTCATACCACACCTCCTCGTATAATAAGTTTGTAAGCAAAAAATATTGCTTTCAGACTTATTCTTTTTTATAAGTATAGTGGTAAGGACATCTCTGAGGATTCCCCCTCTTCCAATTCCCATCTATACAGTCAATCGT
>NZ_RJLQ01000024.1 GCF_003833015.1 Clostridium sp. E02 | reverse complement strand
GTACTTATTTTATCTAAATAATAATCTTCTTTTGATTTAATATATATTAAATCATTAATTAATACATTCAAAAAGTCTTGATTATAATTTTTATCTAACATAATATTAACACCTGTATATCCAGGCAAAAAACTAAGATAATTATTCTCTAATCCATTTTTAATAGTATATTTCAAAGTTTTCAATCTAGTTTTTTCTGAATAATCAACAACTTCTTCTTTAAAT
The DNA here is from genome assembly GCF_003833015.1 of Clostridium sp. E02. Taxonomy (GTDB): domain Bacteria; phylum Bacillota; class Clostridia; order Lachnospirales; family Lachnospiraceae; genus Lacrimispora. The sequence continues at coordinate 65,669 of NZ_RJLQ01000024.1, read as the reverse complement.
TTTAAAAGATATTGATTTAAATACGTATCTTTAATTATATACTGATTTAAGTAATTAATTTTCTTTAATAATTCTTTTTTATGTTCTGCATACAAATGAAAAATTCTATAATCAAATATATTTTCTTTTAAACATTCTATAACTTTAGAATATGTATTAGAGCCATAATTAGGTGTGGTAGTAAATATAGAGTTACAAACATTTATATTGTTCCCATTAATATATGATTCCAAATTTTTTTTAACAATTATAGGATTATAAAAATTAATGTCTACTTTAGGACGAAAAATAGATAAAATCAAGCTTTTGTTATCAATTAATGATAAACAACTATTTGTCGCCTTTACTAAATCATTATAACTTATTTGTAAAGTTCTAAAAATATTTCTTTTATCAAAACCTATACAGAAAAAAAAATTATTTATATTGTCACTACCATATATTAATATCGGATGAATAAAATGCCTTTTTCTAAAATGAGATTTTTCTGGAAAATAATATTCATCTATCTCTATTATTACATAATACTTGTTATATAAATTTTCATTAATTATATTAACTATATTATAATAATCCAGATCTTTTTTTTTATATGCATATAACTCCAAAACTTCTAAAAAAACGGATTCTCTAATCTCTCTATCTTCATAATCTAATTTCCATTTACATTTTTCACGTTCATATATGTATAATTGTATAAAATGCTGATTATACCATGCTGAAAATTTTGTTGAGGGTAAAACACAAAGTTTTAAAGAATACCATAAATATGTATTCATTTCTCTTTGTACAGTAATTGGTAATAAGAAACTCATTTTAATCTTGTACAATGTACTATAAACAATACATCTGCTTTTCCTTTCTTTTGATTTTTTGTATCTTCCTCCAGTAAAATTTTAAAGTGATTACTAATAAACCTTTTTAGTTTATTATGATACCTATGCTCAGATAAATAATGTACTCTATATTATCTTGATAAATTTAATATATAATTATATCATTTACATTTCTGAATTAAATGTAATGAAGCAACTCTCCTATAAGACAAGATGGAGGAGATTCATTAGAATACTGATTTTATAGGAACTTTATAAATATTCATTAATAGGATTTTTTTCACATAATTCTCGTACAGATGTAATTACTCTGTGTTTTACATCACTTCTAACTGTTCCCGTATTATCTGAATCTATTATAATATTTGCCAATACCATCTCTATTAATTGCCCACATTTTATAACATCTTCTTTTGAAAATTTCCTTTGTGCTAAAATATTGGTTCCAATTCGGATACCGGCTGGTATTTTAGAAGATCTATCACTATTGGGGACCATATTCTTATTTACAATGATCCCACACTGCTCTAGTGCTCTTTCAGCTACTTGACCGTTAATACCTTTATTTTGTAAATCTAATAATACAATATGCGTATCTGTACCGCCTGATATAACATCGAAATCCTTGCTAACAAAATATTGGGCTAATATTTTTGAATTTCTAACTACATCATTCATTGTACTTCTAAAATCAGATTCCATGGCAAGCTTAAATGCCATAGCTTTGGCAGCTATCAAATTCATGGCAGGTGCGCCCTGAAAAAACGGAAAAACTGATTTTTGAAGTTGCTGTGATAAAGTTCTTTTCTTTCCTCTTATTAATATTTCCATATCTGAATCTTTACCAGATAATATTATTCCACCTCTCGGGCCAAATAATTGTTTATGAGTACATGATATAGTTATATGAGCATAATTTATAGGAGACTCGTGTAAACCGGTCGCAACCAACCCTGATATATGTGAAATATCTGCTAATAAATAAGCACCTACTCGATCCGCTATTTCTCTAAAAGCTTTAAAATTTATGCATCTTGAATATGCTGTTGTTCCACAAATTATTAGCTTAGGCCTATATTTCTTAGCTAAAGATTCTACTTGATTTAGATCAATTAAAAAATTTTTATCTAAGCCATACTTGATGGAATTAAAGTATGTTCCAGAATATGATACATTAGCTCCATGACTGAGATGTCCACCTGACGAAAGATCCATCCCTAATATTACATCATTAGCATTAAGCAACGAAAACATCACAATTTCATTTGCTGTTGTTGCAGAATGTGGTTGAACATTTGCATAATTAGCATTAAACAATTGTTTCGCCAAGACAATTGCCATATTTTCAATCTTATCAATCTGAGTACAACCAGCATGATAGCGCTGATCTGGATATCCTTCAGCCGTAATATTAACAGGTATCATACCTTGACAAGCTAATACTGGGGGAGACACTAAACTGCATGATGCTACCATCATTAATACATTTTTTTGTCTATGGTATTCATCAATTAGAGTTTCATACATGTCTGGATATTTTTCTTTTATCTGCAACTCTCCATTAGATAATAATTTTAAAAAGCCATCTTCTCTATTACTCATAAAAACTCCTCCACTATAAATTAATTTTCAACTCAAAACATTATTATTCAGTTGTTTTTTCTCTTGTTTATATGTCTTTCGGTAAATATACTCACTTAACTCTTGTAAAGTGGGATATTTTTCTATTAACAGCATTTCATCATCAAATTCAAAAGCAAAATTTTCTTCAATATCAATAAATATTTCTATATAAGTTATTGAATCAAGTTGTAGATCTTCCAGAACAGTTTCTTCATTTAACAATAACCTTTCATCACCTGTTAATCTTCTTATTATTTTATATAAATAATTCAAAATCTCATTCATAATATCACCCTCTCTAAGTTTATGTTAAATAATTCTCATATTGCTAAGTGCTTTTCGATTTACTTTTCCATTTGGTGTCAATGGTAATTCTTCTAAAAAAATAAAGCTAGATGGAACATAACTAATCGGCATTTTTTGTCTAATATAAGATTTTAATTCAGCTATAGATAACTGAGTATCATAAGATTTAAATACAATATATGCAACTATTTTCTTAACATTATCAGATTTATCTAATGCTAACACTACAGCATCTTTTATGTATAAATTTGTTTTTAAATGAGCTTCTATTTCACCAAGTTCTATACGAACTCCGTTTATTTTAACTTGTAAATCTATTCTTCCTAATAATTGTATATTACCATCCGGTAAATAACGTGCCCAATCACCAGTACGATAGATTCTTTCGTCAGGATCTGTCCCCCATGGATTCGTAAGAAATTTCTCTTTTGTTAATTTTTCTCTATTATAATATCCTTGACCAACACCTATACCCCCTATAAATAATTCTCCCGGAATGCCAACTGGTAACGGCTCTAATTTATTGTCAAGAATATACGTTTTTTGATTTGCCATAGGTTTACCATAAGGAATACTGGGCCAGTTGGGATTTACTGATTGAATTATATATATAGTAGAATCCATAGATACCTCACTAGCTCCACCTAAACTAACGATTTTGCATGCCTCATCAAGTTCTTTTATTCGATCAGGTAACGATACTGAAATCCAATCACCTCCAAGAAGAAATAGACGCAATGAATTCAATTTCATATTCACTCTTATCTCCGCACATTTACATAACAATTCAAGCATAACAGGTACAGAATGCCAGATTGTAATCTCATATTTAGAAATTAATCTCAACCAATGCATAGGTTGATTTTGTAAATCTCTATTTGGAAAAATTATAGTAGCTCCAGCTGCTAATGTACCCAAAATATCATATGCACACATGTCAAAGCTAGGAGAGGAAACCGAGAGCAATCTATCACCCTCACGAATTCCAAAGCGTGAATTAAAATCGTAAAAATTATTTACCCTTCCTTTATGATTTAACACAACTCCTTTAGGATTCCCCGTAGAACCTGAAGTATATATTACATAGCAAAAATTTTCAGACGTAACATTTACCTGAGGGTTTACAATAGATTGTTTTAAAATAATTTCATCATTTCGATCCATTAGTATAACTGACATCTTAGAATTTACAGAAATATTTTCAACCAGTGAACTGTCAGAAATCAAAAATTCTGCCTTTGAATCTTCCAACATATATTGAATACGTTGTATAGGATATGAAGTGTCCATTGGTAAGTAAGCTCCGCCTGCTTTCAATACCCCTATAAGAGCTGCTACCATTTTAAATGTTTTCTCAATATAAATACCTACTATATAATTTTTTTTAACCCCCAATTTAATTAGATAATGTGCAATTCTATTTGACATTTCATTTAATTCATTATAAGTGATTTCCTTATCCTCTTGTATTATTGCAATTCCGTTTGGGTTAGAGACCACTATATTCTCTATTAATTGATGTAAACAATAATCTTGTGGATAAAATTGTTTAGTTTGATTCCAATCAAATAGTATTTTTTTTCTCTCTCTTGAATTCATAATATCTATAAAATAAATATCTTTCTCTTTATTATTTAAGCTATTATTAATAATTTCACAATAATGATTAAAAAGAAATTCTATTGCTTCTTTAGTATAAAGCTTTGGAGAATACTTAACTGAATAATAGTAATCATCAACTTTTTTATGTATATAGACATGTATGCAATCATTATAGAAATCATCAAATTCATTTATAGTAAAAGCAGTATTATATTCATCTGTAATCTCAGAATAGTGAAATATTGTTTTTAATATTGTTGGTATCTCTTTTTGTTTATTAAGAATAGACTCCAAATTTTTTAAATGCAATTTTGTTTTTTCACTTATTTCCTTATCAAGATCTATGATTTTATTAAGTAATACTTCAAATGATATTATTGAGGGGAGTTTTAATGATAACATTTTAATAAGGTTTTCTTTCCTATTTTCAAATAAAATAGGTAATATAATATCTTGTTCTTGTCTATATCGAATCATTATGATAACAAAAAAAGTGACAAAGTAATGATACATTGTTACCTCTTCATTACCATCTAAACAATCTATTATTCTTGCAATTAACTCTTGTGGTATTTTTTTTGAATAGATTGATTTTTCGCTATCAATAAAATCTTCCTCTTTCATCATATTGCTATAATTTATAGGTAGTTGATTAGAGTAATCTTTAAGTAATAAATTCTCCCAATAATAAATATTATCATTTTTAAATTCCAATTCACTATATTCGTTAATCATAATCACTCTCCATTTTAGAACTATTATTCTGTATATTTATCAATAAGTTTGGATATCGAGTTTAAAGTTAATACTTTTGATATATATATATCTTCTTCATTAAGTTTTACTTGCATCTCTTCTTCTAATAAAACCAGAAATTCTAAAGCTTTAATTGACGTTAGACCAAAAGTACAAAGATCATCTGTATCTTTTAAATTTTTTAATTCTTCAATGCTTATATTTAGTAGACCAGTTAGTAAATTTAATATAATTTCTTTTTTCATTAATCAATCCTACTTTTTAATTTTATTTTCTTTCAAGTAAGTACAAATCAGAATCTTTTATTATTCCTTCGTCGCCAGTATTAAACCAATAATTATTTTTTTGAATCTCTTTTTCTTCTCCATTAACAATATAATCATTTGATATTGCTTTACTTTTTATATAAATATTTTTATCTATAACTAACTCTACATTACTGACGACATTTCCAACACTTATAAAATTATTTTTATTAGGGGATAGATTTGCTGCAATCGTACTGGCCTCCATCATCCCATAAACTTGATTTAACCAAATATTTGTTTTTTTATTGAAATTTTCTCCAATTTTATAGTTTAAAGCTGAACTAGAACAAAAAAACCATTTTGCATTAGTTATATTTATTTGTTCCTCGCCTATGCAATTGCTTAATAAATTAAATATATCTGGCACTCCAACAAAGATCATTTTTTCTAAGGTTATATATTGTCTTAAGAATCTATTAGGCATAAATAATTTATCAAATACAATAGTCATACCTTGCCTGATAGGAGATATTAATCCCATTGTCAAACCATATCCATGGTAAATAGGAACTGACAAATATATACTATCAGAATGCTCATATTGAAAAGTCTCAATTATATTGTTACTATCTTCATAGATATTTTCATTTGTTCTATAAGCCATTTTTGATATATTTGTCGTACCAGAGGAGGTTTGGATTAATACCTTATCGCTCATGCTTATATTATTATTGAATAATTCATATGATAAATTATTGCAAATATGATTAAAATTAAAGATCTGATCAGAACTAAAAATAAAAATATATTTATTAATTAGGTCGTTATTATAATGCTTTAATTTTGTATAAACTTCTTTGTCTATTATTACTACTTCTATTTTAGCGCTCTGCAATTTTTCAAAAATGTCTACACTCTCAAAATCAGGATTTAATAATAGAGTAATGTTTTTACCTTTGGATAAAGCAAATATACTTACTATTAATTCTAGTGAATTATACATTAAGCATGCTACTCTTTTATTAGTATCTGATATAATTTCTCTTAAAGAGTTATATACATTACAAGTATATTGATTAAGGTCTTGATATGTATATTTATTACCATTATAAATTAAAGCATTAGCATCTGGATATTTGTAAGCTGATTCTACTAAAAAATTATATAAAAGCATACTTATTTCTTGTATGATTTTTAAAAAGCTAAATACATACTTACCTTTCTTTTTAGATTTGTGATTATAATACATTCAGATATTGTAGATTAGATTATTTACCTGTAATCATTAACCCTATCTAAACATCCACAATGCGAAAGAATAACATCCGTATAACTAAAATGGATAAGGCTGATAGCTACATTCTCACTAAAACTTTAATGATACATCCTCACAGGTTCTTTACAACCTATGACCTGGGTTTGATTCTTCTGACGTACTTCGGTCTATGCCTTCAAAAACTCATCAAGTAAAGTTATTAAGTACTCCGACACAGAAATCTGTCGGTTCCTGTGACAGATTTATATATTAATACAGATAACTCAATCAATTGTTCAGTTTGAATACTAAATAGCCATGTTATTAAAGCCGAATCCGAAATAAAAGCAATTATCCTTTCTCTTAATTCTGTAATCATAACTACTCCTTGTATTAGGCATGTGAATGGTGGCTGATACTAGGTGAGTTCGAAGATATTACTGAATTTGCTGCTTGCTTTTTTAGGCTTGGATCTCGCTATAAATCCGTCTGAAAATTAAAACCAGTATGTCAAAATGAAGTACTAAATGCCTTCGTAATACTTTGTTCAATGCAGCCAAAGCTGTTCAAAACAATAAACATTTCCTACTACGATAATAAAATGCCTTTAATATGATAAATTTAAAAATTGAAATTGAATTCTTACATCATCAATTTAATTTTATTTAATAAATTAGTATCAGTTTTAAATCTACCATTTAAAGACATGGAAACAGTATTCGTATTATTTTTTTTAATTCCACGCATTGTAATACAACTATGCTCTGCTTTTAAAAAAACTGCAACATTATCAGTCTCAGTAATTTTTTTTATAATATATGCAATATCTTTTCCAATTCTTTCTTGGATTTGTAGACGCCGGCAAACTAAATCGCATATTCTGACGACTTTACTAAATCCAATTACTTTATTTTGTGGAATATAAGCAACATTAATTTTCATATTATACATAAGTGCCATATGATGTTCACAAAAGGAAAAGGTCTCAATATCTTTTATCATTACAATATTATTTTCATCATAATCTAAATCTTCCTCGAAAGTAACGTTAAATAAATCTGCTATATCATTATTTGAATATTGAACTCCCATAAATATTTCTTCATACATATTAGCAACTCTTTTCGGAGTATCACGTAGTCCTTCCCTATTAATATCTTCACCCAGAGCTTCTAATATATCCCTTATACTTTTTTCGATTTTGAGCTTATCTATCAATGAAAACACCTCTTTCAGCAATATTATTATCCTTAGTATTAATACATTTCAATCAATTTCATATATAGCTATATTATTTTCGCTTTCTTGAACCTCTACGCGATAGCATTTAGAGCCAAGAGAATCACAAATCCATTTTGCAATATTTTCAGCAGTTGGATTAAAATCAGGCAATAGCTCATTCAAATTCCCATGATCAAGATATCCTGAAATATCATTTTTAATTTTTGCAAAATCAAATACCATACCATTGTGATCCAGTTGTTTACTTTTTAAATACACCTCAATTACCCAATTATGTCCATGTAAACTAGTACACTTACTCTCATAATCTAAATTCAAATGATGTGCAGCTGAAATTTGAAATTTTTTTCTTATATAATACATTATTTTACTCCTTATAAAAATTATGTTTTAATTAATCAACCTCTTTCTTTATAAAATTGAGGATAGTACTCTTTATTAATTTTCATCATTTCCGAATAAATGCCCATAGCTGCATTAGCACTTCCAATCGTTGAGTCAATTAGCAACGCCTGCTGGACTAACTCATTATTTCCAGTTACACCTGCATCAACTACTAAATGTTGTATATTTATTTCATTTATACACATTGCTGAAATTCCTCTCGGCAGATCTCCCATTTTGATCCCTTTTACTCCACAACCGTTTACTATAATCGGAACTTCAACAATGGAGTTTCGAGGCAAATTTTCTATATAGTCTTCATTAGGTACATTAGCTGAATCAATAACTTCATTGGTATCACACTCAATGCCCCTAATAATATCAAATGCCCTCTCACCAGACGGTTTTAGAAGTGAAATATTACCATGACCTGGAAATTTAAATTCATCTGTTAATGACAGTTTATTATTACCAAATTCTTTAATAAATGACCATAATTCATTGCGGCGCTGTTCATTAAGTTTAAATTTATAACCTTCTGTACTAACCATCTCATGCGCATATGATATATATTCACCTAAATGTATATCCCCTGAAGTAGGAAAAAGTCCAAATTTATGAAATAAAAATCTTGTTAATGGTTCATATGATGAATTATAATTTTTTTCTTTTTCTTGTAAGACTGGATATAAATCATCACATGTTTTTTTATCTCTAATTTCTTTTACCCAAGTAAAATGATTTATGCCAAAAGCTTTAATCTCAAAACTATCATCAGATCTTTCCATGATTTTTGATATTATTTTGATTCCCTCGTAGATTTGATGGCATAATCCAATTGCCTTTACAGATGTATATTTATTTATAGCTAAACAAATTCTACTTTCCGGATTTGTAAAATTAATAACAACTGCATCAGGACATATATCTTCTATGTCCTTGCATATTTCTAAAATAACAGGAATATTTCTCATAGTATGAAACACACTACCAGGTCCGCCGTTTTCACCAAGTACATGTTTTACACCATATTTTTGAGGAATCGTAAAATCTTTAATCCACATTTCATTTCTGTTTACTGCTATTGAAATTATTATATACTTAGCATTTCGAAAAGCTTCAATTCTATTTGTTGTCATAGAAATTTTAAAATTAGCATTTAATTCTATATTCATTCGTGTCGCAACTTTAAAAATAAGTTTTAAGGCTGTAATATTATTATCTACTAGTACTAATTCACTTCCCCATAATTCTTTTGTCGCAAAAGCATCTCTAATCATAGACAAACCAAATGATGTACTACCAGCTCCAACTATTACTATTTTGATGTTTTTTTTCATTTCACCCCCCCAATTGGCTAATAGCACTTTCATCCTTATCAACCGCATATCTGCAAAACTTACATAATTCAAATAGTTTAATATTAGACTTTATTTCACCCCATGACTGTGTAAATAAGTTGCCTAATCTTTCTTGTATATTAAATGATTGGCAACATGTTACACAATCACCATTTGGTAATAAAACGCAACCACCATCATTATTAGTAAATAAAAATTGTTGACCGCACTTAATAACATTTGGATGATAATCTACTCGCCCACCTTTAATCAAGCCACTTCTATTATGAATGATCAGTTTATGACTACTATTAATTATATTCTTTATTTCGTCATGAACTTCAGCTGCATGGTGATTATAATTTACATTTAAAGGAGGATTTTCTACAATATATTTTAACAGTGTTTTATATTGAATTGTAATTGGTATAACCGTCTTTCCTTCTGAATCTGGTAGATGAATTCCGAAGAGAGAAAAAGGTAAATCTTTTATTAAATTATATTTTTCAATATTCAAACCCACCAATGTAGTATTTAATTGAATTTTATGTCCTTTTTCATATGCATAAAATATCATATCTATTGTTTCAGGATTTTGAAAAGGTTCATTAAAAGCACTCCATGTGATAACACTATTCTCTGGCAATTTGTTTATTGCTATCTTAAAATTATTTAGTGATAAATTTTTTATTTTTGACTTATATTTTTTTTTCAAAACCTCTTGCGGACAATATTCACAATGCAATATACAAGGAATTGAAGTACTTATTTCTAAAAATGCTCCCATGATTTTTTTGTATGAATTGAAATAATTATCATACTTTTCTCCTTTCATAATATAGTGCTAAACTTGAGATTTTTAATGTTTTATTGTCGATTTTTGTCGAATTTTGTACGTCATGTATACTTTGTCATGTTTTCCCCCACGTTTATTTAGTGATTTAGTATAAATTATAACAATACTTACTATATAATACTATGTATAAATTGCTCTTACAGAAAATAATTCATCGCATTTGTTGCTATTGCATTTAAAAGATAGTTTAATTCTTAATATTTAAGAAAGATCTGATTTATACTGCCATTATAATTCTTAATTAACATATAAAGGATTATGAACCTTGTTGAAATTAAGATGTATGGAAATATCATCTTTGTGTATTTACAAAGTATAAGAATGACAACTTATATAAGACAGACAAGCTAAACTCAAAGACAGAAGAACGTTTAGAATACTCCCGCAAATTATGTATTATTTTATCAATAATAAGAAGAAGTTTCATCTAACTTATATATCAGCATATGTGTGTTATAGAAAACTTTGAGAAAATTTTTCTTTTTTAGTTATCTTAATTATCAACATTATTCTTTAACATAGCCTTTTATTAAAAAGGAATTTATTAAAGTTTTTTTTATAAATTCTGCCACTTCTATATTAGGTTCTGATGCAAATGTTAAAGTTATAATTTTATCGTTTATCGTGAGCTTTATCGATTTCTTCCTTAATTCATTATTTATTTCATTCATATAAACGCCTCCTACCTGCTAAGCAGTGAATTCCGCTGGAATCAAATTTCTTTAATACAGCGGAGTAAATACAGTAATTTATTTTAACAGATAACGCTTAATGGTCCAGTTAAAATTGTTTCTATAATTCCCATAAATTTTCTCCGCCTACTTAAAATCAAGAAGGATCCATGAATAACCAACCATTAATAAGAACAGCAAAGTTTTCTGGTAGCCTGTAGATAATAAAAGGACATACTTTGCTTTCTATTTGTTCTTTTATCTAAACGAATTTTTATTAATTCTAAGATTTCCAATACAATGTCTATTTAAATTCATCTCACAGGAATGCGGCAGGGCCATCTTGTCCTGCCACATGATCTCTAAAATGAAAATTTCTACTTGTTCTTCATATCTGCGCTTTTATTCGATACAACACCCCAAAACGCAAAGAACAAATGAGTCTTCTATAGGGCGGCAACAGCAACGGCCTGTCGGTTAAACGGGCCTCATAGGAATTTCACCTCTCTCAGGATCTCTGCGAGCCGCCCCCATTGCGATGTCTGTGGCTGGACGGAAGTAGCGTTAGCACTGTCCATTTCATTGCGAAACAGTCCACCATAAACTGTTCTATGACCAGGCGTTCTCGCTCATCACCTTCGATGCCATCGGTTCGACGAATGTCTCTCACCCATCCGCAGGCAGTTTTGGCGCGCCCGTCAATGTCGCTGCCGCTTTTACACGGCTGGACAGATCATGTATTAATGCTGCCGGATATGAAGTTTTCAAGGAGCAAAAGAAGGAATAGAAAAACCCCCTCACTTACTTCCACGTTCAGAGAGGGGGGTGAGCGGTACAATTTTTAATTTTCCATCAGTTTCTTTAATTTGCAGATGATTCTTACTTTCCGGTCATGTATGGTTCTCTGTGCAATATCTGTTTCTCTAGATATCTGATGCTCGCTTTTTCCTTTGAAAAACAGCTCGTTTATTAGTTCTTGCTCCTGCGGTGTAAGCAGTTTTAGGCAGGATAAAAGTTTTTCAATTAACACCGCCTGGACTGCGGCATCTTCAACGCTTATTTCATCCGTTGCAAACTGCTGATTTGAATCCTTTAGCCGTTCAAAGGAATCCTCACGGCTTGGAATGAGGTTAATTGCACAGCTAACACGGTCAATATGATAATGCTCCACCTTTAAGTCATACTGCTGGTACTCCATTTTGCGATCGCTTTTTTCCAATACCTCAATAACAGCATCACTTGCTTCTGGATACTTCTCTCGATAATTAATTCTTCTGATTCTTTTTGCCATATGGCTTGTCCTCCATTACATGATTTTAAAATCAAAGAATGAAGAACAAGCGGTGGGGATCTGCATCGGGGTACAGACAATTTTCTATCAAAAGCGACTTTTATGATGCCCTCTTTTGTAACATTAGGTCGCCAGAACAATTTTATTGTCGAAGCAAAAAAATCAGCACTACACCAGGTTAGATGCAGTACTGATTTATTAATATATTTAATTATTGGTGGCTGAAGTGTATGTACTCGGCTGTCTTTATCTCCACCTCAAAAAACAGATGTTGGAATGAAGCATACAGATAACCTCTTATCTAGGCAATATACAAAAACTAGTATCTTCCTTGTTTAAAAGACGTTATAAAAGACAAAAACCTGCCCTCAAAGAGGACAAGTGCCTTATAGATTTTTCTGACGGCTTGGTACTTCTGTTCTAAATGGATCAGGTTATAACCATACGCAATGAACTCTGTAAAATCTGTTTTAAAGCTATCCTTTGAGATATCCACCCATATTAAAGCAATATTTTTGTTATTTTCTGTAACTGTGTAAATTATAACATGTATACACTGTGGAAACAACAGATAACGACAATTAGTAATATCGTTTAATGTTTAAAACTCACCAGATATATCATATTGGAGAATATTTTAAAGAAAACAAAGCTGGCAAATAAAGATAAATATATTCCTGATATATTTGCTGTATTAACAATATCTATACAGTCCAATTGTTCTTTTTCTGCAATTATATTTTTTAGAGTGAGGAGTTCTCTTTCACGGCGCATCATGCCCCCTGGCACAGTCCATGAAAAAAGTAGACCATTCTCTTGGCGGAATGAACTGCTTTTAAGCCTAACTGTGTACTTGGTTTTAAAACACAATAATTATATCACATAAAAACTGCTTTCCATTCCAATACCTCTGCCATTCTCTCTCCCCCAATCTTTGCTCTTTTTCTGCTGTTAAATATTCTTAAAGTGAGAAGTTCCCCTACATGGTCCATGGTGAACCATACCATGGTCCACTAAAAAAGCAGACTTCACCCTTGGTGTGAGAATCACATTTCAGGCTTTTATCTGGTATCCGCTTTTTTCAGAAAAAACATGTTGCTGCTCTTGCCGCCGCTCTCCCTCCACCGCTGCTCTTTCGTAAGATATCCATTTTTTTCTAAATCAACAATTGCACGTTTAACGGTACTCCGGGACAGTTTAAGTTCCCTGGCGATAGTGCCAATCGCCGGATAACATCTGCCCTCCTTATCAGACCGGTCAGAAAGATACATATAGACAGTTCTTGCACGGTGCGGCAGTTCAGAGGAATAAAGCGAGGTAAAGTAACCCATAGCATCACCCCTTTGTGGATTCCTGCTTTTGAACAAATGGATCGAGATTGATGGATGCCAAAGAATGCGTAATTCCTCCTGATGGAGCCTCAGCTGACGCATGCTTTTCCGGCATTTCCTCACAGACAGTTTGACGCCGGATAATTTCTTCCTCCAAGGTGAATCGGTCGGCATAGTCGACCTTTCTGGCTGACTTCTCCATGATTTCATAGGGTTTGCCGAAGACAATTCCCCATTCAATAAATAGCTTTAGCCTGGTTCTCATTGGATAAGCTCCTGTTTTCGTCACGACAAAATAACCTTTTGGCATTGACTTCAATTCATCAGGTGTCATAAGCGGTCGCTCAATCATCTGCAGAGACTGGCTTGGGTCGTTTTTCCCACGGCTGACGGAACCGCTCATGATCGTCTTGCTTCCGAGAGCTTTGGATAATATCTGTGCCGATTCGCTGTTGGGGGCAAAACCGCCGAACACCGTATATTGCGATAGGTAAACCTTTGATATAATCTCCAGCTTTTCCCCCGCTTAGCACCGTGCACGAGACTTTCACCTCACACGGCGCCCCATCGTCTGATATTGTCAATATCTCTTTACACTTTTTTCTCAAGGATGTTCGACCTATGCTGCATCCTGTAAGGAGGCATAGTATTGTTGCCTCTTGATCATTGGAGGTAATCCACCATTAGTAGAGCAGATTCTCCTATAATTCCAATAGCTGATAAAATATCTCCAGATTAGTGTTTTTAATTCTATTATAGTCATTTTAGATGTATCATAGCGACCATATAAAAGTTCTTCCTTAAGTCTTGCCCACATACTTTCACAGCGTGCATTATCATGACATCTTCCACCAGCACTATTCATACTTTGTTGAATACCATATTTTTTTATAGCATTACGATAAAGCTCACTGGTATACTCGACTAAGAAAAAGGGATTACTCCCTTTCCCTCGTCTAAGAACCGTACGTGAGAGTTTCCCGCTCATACGGCTCAAGCATCTCTTCACCTTTTCAGGCGGCACTGAGTGAACGTAGTTTCATTCTTCTTTTGATAAAGTACGTCTTATCTAAGAATGGGTTTTTGTCAATGCATAAGTTTTGATGTCTTTTAATGTGAATTCTTCTTAAGTTAATTAAGACGTTCTCACCCGTCATAAACACCCACGGCTTTCCATTATATTCATGCCAATAACGTTTAAGGTGCCACCATTTGTTTTTGTTAGGGTGACGATGTTTAGCCCATTGTTGCAATAGTAAGTATACTGAATTATTGACAATAGAGAATGCACGGCTAGCTACTACGTGTTTATGGTAATTCGTCCAGCCCCGTAACACTGCATTCAAACGTTGTATTAGGTTTTTCTGCGTCATTGCTTTTCCATCTTTTAAGATGATTTTTGAGCATTTATGTATGACATTCTTTACCGAATTTTTAGAAGGTTTGACGATGAGTTTTCCTTTAAATTTTCTAAAGTTCCAACCAAGAAAGTCAAATCCGTCATCTATTTGTGTGATGAGAGTTTTTTCCTCTGAAAGTGTTAGTCCTCTAGTAGATAGGAAGACGCTGACAAGTTCCTTTAGTTCTTCGGCAGTTTCTTTCGAATTTGCTGTAATGATAAAGTCATCAGCATATCTTACTAAATTCACTTTTGTTTTAGCGCGGTAATGGTTCTCAATATTACCTTTGTTGCTAATCCCACAATTGTTAACTGCCCCGCCAGATTCTCAAATTCTTTAAAATGATAATCATATCCTTTTCCAGTCTTTTCTTTTATCACTGTTACTTCAGAAGCATATTGATATTTACGATTACCGCAAAAATCAAGAATTGCACTGCAATTACAATGCTGCATTTCTTCTGGATACTGGTACAGTATATTTTCATCTTTCATTGTTGCACTCAACAAACAATAGCTTTCTTCATCTTGCCCCTCTGATTCATATTCTCCATGAAGGTGAAAAACTGATTCCATATTTATCTTTTCCATACTGTTATCATAGTTCAATGTAAATATCTTATCAAATCTTCTAAAATATTTTTTTAACTTCATTCCAAGTTTTTGATATATATTCTGTATGGTTCCCTCACAGTATATTGCATCAAGAATCATACATACAAAACCCTTTTTAATTGCTCCATACTGATTCAAGATATCTTTTTCCTTTATGAGATAAAGCAGAAAAATAAGTATCCAATCTTCCATACCAATCTGTTCAACACTTTTCAATTCATAATCATAATTCTTTTTGAAGTCCTTGACCGCTTCTTTTATCTCATCTGAACCTGAATTATATCTTTCGATAATTTCATCATATTGATCTGCCCTAATTTCATTCGCAACGTCAATCATATTATTGAACATCTCAATAATCTCATCTCCAGTAATAATAGGTTCTTGTGTTTCTGTATTCAAAAATAAGCAATCATATTTGTTCATTTTTGCTTTTGCTAACATTCTTACAATAATCCACTTGTTAAGATAATCATCTCCTGCCACCTGTATATCAAATCCATTTGCAATAAGTATTGCTTTCTCAATTTCATCCTGCATATTCATATCCCCATTTCTTACAAATTCAATCCATAATCCAATTGAAAAAAACAATCTAACACCTTATAATTGTATCAAATCAAGGAACAAAATAATAGATTTAAAACCTTAATATTTTGCTGGCTCCTCCTCTTATGCCAACAATAAAATTCCTGGCGAATTACTATGTTTTTGATACTCTTTAGGTCTTTATGCTTCGATAGGATTGTTACTTTAAATAACAACCAATGTCATTAAAAAACTTTATTCTTCCATAAAAACCATGCTTTCTAAGTAAGCGTCAGAGCTGTCTAATATCTTTAGTATCATATTTAAAATTATGAATATACCATGTTGTATTTATTCCAACACTCTTAATAATTTTATCAATATAATACATGTCTACCTCAGAGTAAGAAAATCCAATTGAGATAACTTCTTTTATCCGATTGTTCACTTTTTGAAAAAAATCACGGTGATCCATAAAACATAATGCTGTATCTTTCTCTAACATAAATATTTTTTAAAATCTTCATATGAAGTATTTAATTTGTTTGCAGCATCAAAGCCGTTCCCAATAATATATAGTTTAGTTTCCATCTCTTCACCTTGTAATCTTTCCTTATTAATTGACACTGTCTAATGCATCCCAAATATCATACGGCCCTGCTGGCATTACCAGCACGCTGCCATGTGTCTCTCCATTCACATCCTCTTTTACAATCAATGCCTCCCATGGCTCCTCATCCATAGACTCTACTTGGATTTAGGTTATATTGGATAAGTTTATAAATTGGGTAGTAATAAAAAGGACATGAAAGCATCTACTCTCATATCCTTAATCCTTGCATATTATTTTCTAGTCATTTTTAGCTGTTTTTCCGTTGCAACAGGATTATGGTCTCCACATGTGTCGTATAAGAAAACATATCTACTGGTATCTTAAATGAAAGCATTAGTTCAAGGACAAAAAAGGCACATTTTTCAAACTGAAAATGTGCTTTTTTTGTCCTTGATTTATCAAGTGTCCCGTCCCTATAAGTAATAATTTAAGCCACAAGCATTCATGCCTGCGGCTTATTGTTTAAGTGGAGATAGTGGGATTCGAACCCATGACCTCTTGAATGCCATTCAAGCGCTCTCCCAGCTGAGCTATACCCCCATATGGTCGAAAACCCTTTATTTTTCTGGGTTTCCAGCATTTTACTTTTTTAAATCTACTTCTTCTTTGAGGGGTCGTTTACCGGACATCTCGCTCTCCCAGCTGAGCTATACCCCCATCGCAGATATTATAGCAAACGAATAAAAAAATTGCAACCACATCTTGCTTTTTACGAAAAAAATGTTATAATACATTCAGAACATTTGCATATAGTTGTCTTCAGGGCAGGGTGAAATTCCCGACCGGCGGTAAAGTCCGCGAGCGCAGAATGCGCAGAATTGGTTTGATTCCAATACCGACAGTAAAGTCTGGATGAAAGAAGATGTGTTAAATTATGATAATACACCTGTCTATTTTTAACACCTGAAGGGCACACTCTTTCAGGTGTTACTTATATTTCAGGAGGGATATATTCCATGAATATGTCAAAAAAAACAAATCAGCTCACTTTAATGTCCATGTTATGTGCATTATCCTTTGTCGCCGTCTTAACCATTCGAATTCCCCTTATTCCAATTGTTCCATTTTTGGAATATGAACCCAAGGATGTTATCATTCTAACAGGAGGATTTTTGTTTGGTCCTATGTCGGCTGTATTAATTTCTGTCATTGTATCTTTTATTGAGCTGTTTACCATAAGCAGTTCCGGAATCATTGGACTTATCATGAATATCCTTTCAACCATTACTTTTGTCTTACCTGCCGCCTACTTTTATAAGAAAAAGCATAATATGAAAGGCGCACTTCTTGGTATGATACTCGGCGTTTTTTTAATGACCTTGGTGATGGTACTATGGAATTATTTGATTACACCTATTTATATGGGCTATCCAAGAGAAGCCGTTGTAAAACTACTGCTTCCCGCAATTGTTCCCTTTAATCTTTTAAAAGGGGGAATTAACACCGCATTGACGCTACTCATTTATAAACCCCTGGTAACTACCTTAAGGAAATCCAATCTTATAACTTTTACTGAATCCGAAACACCCAGGAAACGAATTTTCAATCTAGATATGACCTTAATTGCATCGCTCCTTCTAGTTACCTGCTTCCTGGTGATCATGGTAATGAAAGGCAGCCTATAAATCAGAATTATGATACTAAACCGACCTCCAACCGTTAGATTTTAGGTCTAACTTTTGGGGGTCGGTTCACTTTATCTTGTTGGATTCATCGTTTTCAGTTTTAGAATCTGCTTTGTTAATTCCGGTACTATTTTTTTATAATCGCCTACGATCCCATAGTCTGCAACCTCAAAAATGGGCGCATTCTCATCTTTGTTAATCGCAAAAATGAGATCCGAATCTTCCATACCTGCAACATGTTGAATTGCACCGGAAATACCAATGGCAAAATAGACATGAGGCCGGACCGTTTTGCCCGTCTGCCCCACTTGTAATTCTTTAGGCTTCCACCCTGCATCCACAACAGCACGGGAACAGCTTACCTCTCCTTTTAAAGCAGCCGCTAATTCTTCCAATATTCTAAAATTATCTGGCCCTCCAACTCCACGTCCGCCAGATACTAAAATTTCAGCATCCATAATATCTGCAGCTTCTGTCACTGATTTCACAATATCGAGAATTTTTACATATTTGTGGTTGGGAACAAATACAGGATCGTATTCCTCCACAACCACCTTTGCTTCCTGTATTCGTTGATTCGGCTTCATAACTCCAGGCCTTACCGTTGCCATCTGAGGACGATGATTCGGACATGCGATCGTTGCTATCGTATTGCCGCCGAAGGCGGGTCGTGTCATCAAAAGCTGATGATGCTTCTGTTCTTTTCCAGCTACCGGATTCAGAGGAAAATCTCCGATCTCCAGCTTCGTACAATCTGCCGTCAGACCTGTAAAAACCCGGGCTGAAACACAAGGTCCAAGATCCCTCCCGATTGCCGTAGCCCCCACCAGCATAATCTCAGGGCGATATGTCTCAATTACACAGGCAAGTGCATGGGCATATGGCTCTGTCCTGTATTCCTTTAGTATGGGATTGTCAACCAGAATCACCTTATCTGCCCCGTATTGGGCAAGCATTTCTGCCATATCCTTTACCTTAGAACCAATTAGGACCGCAGTCACATCCGTCCCTAAATCTTTTGCCAGATCCCTTGCTTTTCCCAAAAGTTCCAATGATATTCTGCTTAATTCCCCTTCCACCTGTTGTGCATAAATATAGACCCCTCTGTATTCTTCTAAATCCATTTTAATCACCACTTTTCCTTATAATGAAATAATATGTTTTTTGACTAATTGATCCATCAGATAAGTGACAGAATCCGATGCATCAAGAGTAACCACTTCACCTGTCCCTTTTCTCACCTTGTCAGAAGCCTTTGCAATCTGAGTGGGCGACCCTTTTAACCCCAGATTCCTATCATCTACATCCTTTAAGTCTGCTCTTTTCCATACCGTAAGTTCTGTATCATAGGCATCAAAAATCCCCCCTGGTGTCATATAACGAGGCTCATTAAGTTCTGTGAGTGCTGTAATCAGACAGGGCATCTGAACCTTTAGTACATGATATTGGTTTTCGAACTGACGTTCTGCAATTACATTTCTGCCTTCGATCTTTAAGTTCTGGACATAAGAAATCACAGGAATATTTAAATGTTCCGATATCTGGGGACCAACCTGTGCGGTATCCCCGTCAATCGCCTGACGGCCTGTAATAATCAAATCATATTCCAGATTTCTAATGGCTCCAGCGAGAGTTGAGGATGTTGCCCATGTATCGGCTCCTCCCAACACCCTGTCCGTAACTAATATCCCATGATCTGCCCCCATAGCCAGTGCTTCCCGCAAGACTTCATCTGCCCTAGGCAGACCCATGGTAATCACCGTTACTTCTGCTTCGTACTCATCTTTTAACCGTAAGGCTGCTTCAAGACCTGCTTTATCATCTGGATTCATAATTGCAAGCATTGCTCCCCGGTTTAAAGTACCATCTGGATTAAATTTTACTCCGCCTTTTGTATCAGGCACTTGTTTGACACAAACAATTATCTTCACTTCACATCCTCCTTACCTTAAAACGTTACTGGCTATCACCATACGCTGGACTTCCGAGGTCCCTTCATAAATTTCCGTAATCTTTGCATCCCGCATCATCCGCTCTATCCCATATTCCTTGATATATCCATACCCTCCATGAAGCTGGACTGCTTTCTGGGTTACTTCCATGGCTGTTTCCGCTGCATACAATTTCGCCATAGCGGCCTCAACACTGTACGACTTCTGGGTTTCCTTTGCTTTTGCCGCTTTGTATACAAGAAGCTTTGCGGCTTCAATCCTAGCCGCCATATCTGCCAATTGAAACTGTGTATTCTGAAACTGTCCAATGGAACGGCCAAACTGAATTCTTTCTTTCACATATTTTACTGTATGATCAAATGCACCTTCCGCCAGACCAAGCGCCTGGGCGGCAATTCCGATTCGTCCCCCATCCAGAGTATGCATGGCGATACCAAATCCCTTTCCCTTAGCCCCTAATACATTCTCTTTTGGAATACAGCAGTCATTAAATATCAATTCATAGGTAGATGAGCCGTTAATCCCCATCTTCCTTTCCTTTGTTCCAAAACTGAACCCAGGTGTTCCTTTTTCAACAATAAACGCTGATATCTCTTTCTTTTTCGTGCCTCTTTTTTCTATCGTACCAGTTACCGCTATAATGATATAAATATCCGCTTCTTTTCCATTGGTTATAAAACATTTTGTTCCGTTTAATATCCAATGCGTTCCCTGTAAAACTGCCTTTGTCTGCTGACCCTGGGCATCAGTTCCAGCTCCTGGTTCCGTTAATGCAAAGGCACCTAGTTTTCTTCCTGATGCCAATTGGGGAATGTATTTTAGCTTCTGATCTTCCGTCCCATACGTAAGAATAGGATCAATACAAAGAGACGTATGGGCAGATAAAATAACCGATGTGGTTCCACATTCCTTTGCCAGTTCTTCGACGCACATAACATACGAAAGCACATCGCAGCCCTGACCACCATATTCTTTTGGAACGGGAATTCCCATCAAACCACACGATGCCATTTTATTGACTGTTTCTCTAGGAAATTCTTCGGTCTCGTCAACTTCACTTGCCAAAGGTTTTACTTCATTTTCAGCAAAACTTCTGTACAAAGATTGCGCGAGAAGATGTTTTTTTGATAAACTAAAATCCATGTTCTGCTCCTCCATTATTATCTTCAATTCTTCCAATCACGTTCGTATGTCCTTTTCAGAATCCAGTTTCGTATAAAGGGTCTTTCCTGCTTCATTTTTTGGTATTTGGTTCAAACACCGTACCAGGACTGACTTGCCATTGATTCCTAACATCCGTAATAAGTAATCCAAAATCAGTACCTGCCCATCTTCTGTTGCGCTGTCTGTATAAATCATTAATCGGTCATCCGAACCTACACACGCAAAATCAACTCCTTCAAAGGACTCCTTTAACATACGTTCTACTTCATCTAGATTGATTCTTTTTCCAAATAACTTGAGAAACCGTTTTTTCCTGCCTGTTATGTAGTAATAACCGGACAAATCCCGTTTAGCTAAGTCACCGGTAAATAAAATCCCATTCCATTCATCCTGTCTTTTTAAGTCCTCTGCACAGCCTGCATATCCCAACGCCACATTTTTCCCTTCGTATACCAGTTCTCCCTCCGTGTCTGCTTTTAGGATTTCCTTTCCTTCCTCATCCTTTAACCAAAATCTGCCTCCCGGGATTGCAATCCCCATGCTTCCGCATCGTTCTACTGCCTTAGAAGAAGGAAGGTATCCCATGCGCGCTGTTGCCTCGGTCTGCCCATACATGACCACAATTTTTTTTCTTGTCCGCTCTGCGTATAAGGCAAATTCCCTGTGAAGGTTCACAGAAAGCTTCCCTCCTGCCTGAGTCATTGTCTTTAACTCCGGTAATTCCATATCCATAAAACCAATCCGTTTTAGAATCTCGTAAGTATAAGGAACTCCTCCAAAAGAAGTGGCCTTCTTTTCTTTTATAAAATTCCAAAATTCCTGTTCTACCATTCCTTGTTCTGTAAGTAAAATTGTGGCACCTTTTAAAACATGACTGTTAATTATGGATAATCCATAAGTATAATTCATGGGAAGTGTTGTAATGGGTCTCTCGTTTTCATCAATAGCTAGATATTCACAAATAGATGCAGCATTTGCATCAATATTATCACCGCTCTGTCTTACCAGTTTGGGACTTCCCGTACTGCCTGAAGTCGTAAGAAGCAAAGACAACTCTCCATAAAGGGAAGAAGGCTGACAAATCCTTCTGCGGCATAGACAGTACCCCCATGCCTTCCATGAAATCTCATATTCCCCTTCCTGATTGGAACAAGAATCCGGCACATACAGAAATTCAGGCTGATACTTTTTTATAAGTCCCGATAATAAATCCTCATGAATGTGGCTCTCCAGCATCAAAGGAACGACTCCTGTTTTCAGACAACCAAGATAACCAAGAAGAGAGCCTATGGTATTGCTGCATAGAATAAAAATCAAACTTTTTTTACTAATGTTCTTATAAAAATCTTCGGCAAAAAAATTCAATTCCTGATAGGTGACTGTCCTGTTCTTTTCATCCAGAGCCAGGATATGGTCACGGTATAATCGTTCCTTCTCAAACAAATACATCTCAATCCTCCCAGCTAATCTGCCTGGACAACATAGTTATGAAATCCTGCCCATCCCATATCGGATCCATATCCACAGCCTTTCCTACCGGCACCACCCGATTGACTCCTTGGAGATGATTTTTCAACACATAATCAATTAAATCTTTCCCTCTGACTCCGTAATAAGTTACGGTCTGAAGCTGACGAAGTGCCAATGGACTCATAAAGTCCTTCCATTCTCCTACATATTGAAAAAACATTCCACAGTTTCCCATAACCTCTAAGGGGTTTGCGGGGATTTTTTTTAGCATGATTGTATACAGCAGATTGTTATAACGTTCAATCTGTATGTCATCATCGGATTCCATGGCAAACCTACATAAAGCTTCGTATTTTGCCGTTGCCTTGTGATTGTTTATCTCATATCCAGCTGCCGCCCTAACCACCGCTTCCCACCATATTCTTCGTGTGTTTCGATCTGCTTCTGTCTCCCCTTTCTGGTTCCACAAAACAAACCTAGGACTTGAGCAGGCATTTTGATCCATGGCATAGGAATCATTATAAAAACGGTGAGCCAGATCCTCAAGGACTTCCGGCTGGATGTCTCTCAAGCATCTGGTATCCAGAATACAAATGGAATAACGGTCCGGAAATACCATTTGTACTGCATCGGGCTTCATTGGCATACTTCGTAACGACATTATGGTTCTGTCTCCTCCCCATAAGACACACCCATCACACTGTTTGATCCATCTTTGAACCACGTCCTGTTCTTTCTTACATGTAAAGACAAAGATTCGTTCTCTTAATTTTTCATGCTCTGGCTCTTTTAGAAGCGAATCTATTTTTTTACACAACTCCCAGTCCTGCTTTTCTCCCCTTGAGGAAATCCGCGCTGCGCAGCTATTTCCAGCCAGCAGTCCCATAGTCAGGCTATAAGCAAACAATACCGGTACATTGGATGCCGGGATGTGAAAAATAATCCCTCTGCCAAGACGTGTCTTGTTCTCTTGATATCTCTTATTAAATTCCTCCATATGGGTTCTTCTGCACCAAAACCCAAAAGCTTTCGTCTCTTTCCGTTGATATGCACTCGTTCCCTGATCTCTGCGTATGATGACTGATAACTGATTTAAGAATTCCAAAACAGGCTCACAAAAAGGTTCCCATGGCTCTTCCACCAGTTTTCCAGTTCCCACAAGAACCTTCTCCTCATGCTTCATAGGTATCACTGCACCCCCTTATCTGTGCCTGTGAGATTCTACCTATTACTCTAAAATATTTTCCCAGACGACCACAGGGGCAATCATCCTCCCCCATAATAATCCCTTCATCTTCTGTCAGTATTGAATGTCCAGGATACGAATGAGGAAGAGGGGACAAAACCTGAATGATTCCTTTCTCTCCTCGGTTACAAGGGCTGAAATCTTCTGGTCTTCTGGTGATGATATCGGAATAAATACTGGCATGTAGATTTCCATGGGAACATTCCATATAAATACATCCGGACTGTTCTGCCATGCCGTAGTAATTGTGAATGGTTTTAATTCCAATCACCTCCTGAATTTCATTCTTGAACTTGTCGGAGGAAACGGACTCCGCCTGAAGCTTCTTCCAACCACCGCCATGTATCAGTATGGCATTTTTAAGGTTAAACTTTCTTTCAGATCGTCTAAGTACCTCATAAAAATACTTCCATATTATATAAGTAAATCCAAAGATCAATACCCGATTCCCCTGACAACCAATAAGGAATTCCTCGATTCCATTCACGTCCAATTCCATATCCTGATTCAGGGCATAACAGATCTTTGACGAAAATATAGAAAAGCCAAGAATCCCGGCACCTCTTGCTGAAAATAGGTTCCGGTTTTTTAAAACATCTGGACGATCCATAATTAAAAGTGGAAGTCGTGACGTTCCAAAAAAATCCGCACCTATGTGAGCCAGTGCCCTCTGTTGGTTGGTCGCAGTGTCTGCATCCAGATAGATTTTAGATACCTTCTGTCCAATCGTTCCTGAAGAAGTCATGGTTTTTTGTATCATATGATTAGGCACACTTTTCAACTCCATGTCTTTAAACACCCCAACGGGTAGCATTGGAATCTTTTCTTCCTCTTGTTTCACTCCCTCTGGGATGTGCAGCCCATTAAGAAATTTCCGGTATACATCACAATTCTGTCTATGGTAGGCAGTCATTTCTGAAAGCCATTCTCCATACAGCTTACTTTTCTCCTCTTTTTTAAGAGAGTAAGGTTTCCTGCCTAGAATTTTCTCGTAATCCACCCCATCTCTCACCTCCTGGTAAAATAGTAATGTATTTAAATGTTAACACCATATTTTTTCATAATCTCTTTTCCCTTTTCATACGAGGAAAAATCCATCACATCTGCAGTACTGATATGTATATCAAACACCTCTTCTAAATCAGCGATTAAGTCCATATGTCCAAGGGAGTCCCATGAGGAAATCCCTCTGTATTTGAGTCCAGTCAGGGCCTCCTCCTTTATTCTCAAATCCCGGACAAATAATTGATTATACCGTTCTAAATTTGTCATCGTCTGTTTCCTCCCTTTCAACCTTTACACAAAATAGCTCTTTTCTCATCATCTGCCGGCTATTAACCACAAGAACTCTGTCTCCCTTCTGATTTTTACAGGTACCACGGAAACTTCCCACATAGCAATCCTTTCTTTCCTCATAAGAGTAAAAAGATACGGTAACCTCGATAGTATCTCCAGGATAAACCGGCCGCATAAATCTGGCATTATGCTCTAAATATAAGGTCCCATCTCCTGGAAGTTTAGTCCCCATAACAGATGAAACCAGGGAATCTACAAACATTCCTGGAATAATAGGTCTGTCAAACCCTGCCTTTCGTGCCACCTCAACGTCTCTATGAATCCTGTTTTCATCTCCCGTCAGATTAGAAAAAGCCGTTGTATCCTCTCCTGTTATCCTTTTAGATAAAACCACTTTGTCATAGAGTTTAAGGATTTTTTTCCCCTCAGCCCTCTTTAACTCCTGTTCCATTTGGTGAAAACTTTCTTCATCCCATACGACAAAAACGTTCTTACGTGCGATTAAGCCATTGGTTTTCGCACATCTTCTACTACAACCACATACTACCATCCAGTAATCATACGTTTGTTCATTTAATGCCCCTTTGTATTCATGGGCAGGATTCTCTTCCATAAATCTTCTCACTCTTCTGGCTCTGTCGTACACTGGATTACAGCCACCACAGTATTTGATTCCTATTACCATTCAATCCTCCTGTTATTCCTGACATTCCAACATATATTGAAGTTTTTTCGCAGCTGGACTCAAAGGCCGGTTGGTATCACTTACAATACAGATATCACGCTCCGGAATTGGTTCATGCAGTTTTATTTCAACAATAACTCCCTGCTCAATCAAAGGACGGGCAAACTCCTCCGGTACAAAGCCAATGCCAAGATTTTTTGTTATAATTGGAAGAATCAGATCCATCGTTGCTACTTTAATTGCAGGCTGCATGGTCAATCCACAGGATCGGTAAAATTCCCTTAAAAAAGAAAATGTGGTAGTGGAACTTGACATAGTAATTAGTGGAAGTTTGGACAGTTCTGATAAGTACACAGTCCCAGAACCATATGCCTTGTACTTTACCCCACCCACTAATATGCTGTTAAAGGGCTTAACTCTGACCACCTTTATTGTCTGTTCCTGATCAAATGGTGTTGTTATAATAGCTAGATCAATCTTTCCTGCTTTTAACTCATCTAATGTCTGCTGCGTATTATGATTAAAAATATTTAATTTTACCTGTGGATATTGTTCCTGGAATAAGTTCAACCTTGCCACCAGATAAGATAACATAGCAACCTGTGTGGCTCCTACATTTATGTACTCATGCTGTTCTCCAAGAAGCTCTCCCAATTTTTCCTCTCCCTGGAACAGTTGTCTGCATGCGGGTTCCACGTAGCTGTAAAGCAATTCCCCTTCTTCTGTTAACCTGACCCCTTTTCTGGAACGAATAAAAAGCTTACATCCCAACAAGTTTTCCAGATTCTGCATACAATAGGTTACTGATGGTTGGCTTGTTACCAAGGCATTGGCTGCTCTGGTAAAATTTTTATATTTAGCCACATAATAAAAGACTTTATAATGCTCAAAATTTGCAGTCATACCATTACTTCTTTCTTTTTATTTTTGTCTACATTCATAAGATTATTAAATGACTCTAACATTTGACAAACATTCTACACGCTGATACACTCATTGCATAGGAGGTTTTTATATGGAGACTACATTGAAACAAATAGAAGCAATACTAGATGAAAAAGTGCGTCCAATCCTAAAGGAGCATGGGGGAGATGTAATAATACAAAGTCTGGAAGATCAGATCTTGAAAGTGAGACTTACTGGTAAATGTTCCAGATGTCCTGCTGCTCACAGTACAAATGAAGAACTGATTACATATGAAATCCAGACTGCCTTCCCCAATATAAAAGATGTCGTTCTGGTAGAAGAAATAAATCCAGAGCTGATTGATATGGCACACAAGATACTAAACCATCCGTTATAGCCTTTTTCTATTTCAATACCAGACCCGGAATTTTGATTCCGGGTCTGTAACTTGGTATCGTTATCCCCTCTCATCTCTCACTTGATCCAGTTTTACATTTCTTTTATAAAGCCACATATCATAACTGATTTCTATAAAATTCATAAAGTAGAAAAACCAGGAAAGAAAAAACAGCCAATCATTGGAAGAAGGTGCATACTGAAACAAAATAACCTTTCTGGCAATTCCAAAAATATACCCCAACCATATAAAAAACTCAAAATGCAGACTCTTTCCTTTTGCAGTTCTTGAAATATATGATTTATAGATTGAAAACGGCCAGGATAATCCAAATAAAACAATCATAAGCGTTTCCAATAAATTTGATACCATTGTTATATCCATAAGATACCCCCATAAATTTACAGTTCGAATGCTCCCCGAAAACGTTTCTCAAATTCTCCTATCAGCCCATCCCGAAATTGAGGTGCGGCAATTTTTATCAGTTCTCTCCCCCGTTCCCTTAGTGATTTCCCCCTTAAATGAGCAATTCCATATTCCGTTACAATATAATCAACATCATTTCTGCTAGTAGTTACCGCTGCTCCTTCCGTCAAAAAAGGGACGATCTTTGATATGGTTCCTCCCTTGGTGGTAGATCCAAATGCAATGACCGATCTTCCTCCGTTTGAAGCAGAAGCACCTCTGACAAAATCCATCTGTCCCCCGACAGCAGAATACTGCTTCAGTCCAATCGACTCCGCACAGACCTGCCCCATTAAATCGATTTGCAAAGCCGAATTAATGGATACTACATTATTATTTTGACTTATGACAAACGGATCATTTACGTAACTAACAGGCATCATGCAGATGGCCGGATTGTCATTCACAAAATCATACAATTGCCTGGTTCCCATCATGAATGTAACTACCATTTTACCTCTGTCTATATTTTTCTTTTTTCCAGTAATCGCACCTGTCTCAAACAGATCCATAACTCCATCGGATATCATCTCAGAATGAATCCCCAGATCCTTTTTATTCCCCAAAAACTTTAAAGCCGCATCTGGAATGGCCCCAATTCCAAGCTGAAGACAATCTCCATCCCGCACAAGACTCGCAATATTGGCTCCGATTTTTTCCTCTACTTCCCCAAGTTTAGGACGACCGTGTTCATGAATCGGCTCCTCACATTCCACAATCGATTCCAGCTTACTTACATGAATAAAATTATCCCCCATGACTCTTGGCATATTGGGATTTACTGCTCCAATTACCTTCGTTCCCGGTCTTTCTCCCACTTCCTTTGCAAAATCGCAGGATAACCCATAACTACAGTATCCATGTTCATCTGGCTGTGACAACGTTACAAGAAAAACATCTGCTGGTTCTGTATTGGTCACGAAATCAGGAATCTGGTGAAAGAAAACAGGCACGAAATCCCCTTTCCCTTCTGCAATATAGCTTCTGCTTCTGGTTCCTATAAATAGTGAGGAATATTTAAAATGTTTTTCCATCCCAGGTTCAAAATATTTACAGATTCCCATATCGTGCTGCTGAACAATATGGATATCTCTTAGATCCTGTTCCACTGCATAATCTACCATTGCACTGACAAGTAAATCCGGTTCTGCTGCCGCATGGGCTATTAACACCGTATCACCGGAACGGATTATTTTTACTGCTTCCTGAGGGGACGTTACCTTTAAAGCATACGTTTTTCTCCAATCCATACACTTACACCTCCTGATATGTTTCTGCAAATCGTCTCTCAAATTCTTCCGAAAGATCATCCCGAAATTGAGGCGCAGCAATCCCAATTAACTGACGCGCTCTTTCTCTGAGTGTGTTTCCCTTCATTTTAGCGATTCCGTATTCTGTTACAATATAGTCCGCATCATTCCTGCTGGTCGTTACAGTGCCTCCTTTGGTCAAATACGGTACAACCTTTGAAATCGTCCCCTTTTTGGCCGTGGAAGGAAAGGCTAGAATAGACCGTCCTCCCTTTGAGAACGAAGCCCCTCGAATAAAGTCCACCTGCCCACCGATCCCAGAAAACTGTTTTAATCCGATTGCTTCTGAACATGCCTCTCCCATAAGATTTACTTCTACGGAAGAATTGATGGAAACCAGGTGATCGTTCTTTCCTATCACAACCGGGTGATTGACATAATCCACCGGTGCCATATAAATGCCGGGATTGTCATCTGCGAAATCATACAATCGTTTTGTTCCCATAAGAAATGATACCACCATCTTATCCCGATTAAAATTCTTTGCCCGGCAGTTGATAACCCCCTTCTCAAACAGTTCAATCACGCCATCGGAAATCATTTCTGAATGGATACCTAAATCCTTTTTATCCCCAAGGAATTTTAAAACTGCATCCGGAATGGCTCCGATCCCAAGCTGCAAACAATCCCCATCGTTAACCAAAGAGGCGACGTGTTCCCCGATTGCCATCTCTACATCACCGACTTTAGGAAGTCCCAGTTCCGGTATTGGTGTGTCGTCTTCTACAATCACATCAATTTCACTTACATGGATAAAACTATCCCCCAGAGTACGGGGCATATTCGGATTTAAGACTGCAATCAGCTTCGCTTCTTCCACCTCTGCAGCTGGTTTTGTATAGTCACAAGAGACTCCAAAGCTGCAATATCCATCTTCATCTGGCAGAGACAAAGTAGCCAATACCACATCTGGCTGTTTGATATTCCGATAGAAATCAGGCGCCTGGTAAAAATAACAAGGCGTGAAATCCCCCCGCCCGCTGTTGACGCAATCTCTGGTCTTTGCCCCTAGAAAAAGGCTGTTTTCTCTAAAATGTTTTTCCATTCCCGGCTGGGCATAAAGGGAATGCCCCATATCCACCTGTTGAAAGATTTCAATGTCCCGTAAATCAGCAGCAACCGCATAATCCACCATAGAATCCACTAATTTTACCGGTTCCCCCACTGCATGACCGATTACCACACGGTCACCGGATTTTATAGTCTTAACAGCTTCTTCCATCGTTTTTAGTTTCGATGTATATAATTTTCTCCAATCCATACTTATGTAACCTCCCAGTTTTGATTTGTTTCAAAGCATTTATTCCTATTCTTTGATTTTTGCAATCGCTTTGGCAAGTTCTTTCTTCCTCCCTATGTTACCCTGACGTGATATCATAATGCGCTGTGCCTGTGGAGAACCCGCACCGTGCATGGATTCTGTCCGATAGCCCACCGCAGCCGTCCCAAGGGTCAAATTCTCAATTAGGCGGAGGATTCTAAGACGATTCTCTGTAGAAACTCCTTCGACTCCTTTTAAATACTTCCTCACATAGCCGCCGATCTCCGGACTGTTTAAATCCTTTTCAGAAGGAGCGGTTACCATAAGTCCTCCTGCAATGTCCTCTGCCAAACGGGCAATCTCATATGGGAATCTGGTTACATTCTGTTTGCATACATTGGCTAACAGAAGATCAATGATATAATTTCCTGATTCCGTCTGTGTTCCTTCGGCAGAACAGGCAATTCCACAGCAATATAACGTTTCATTTAAATGGGTCATTTCAATTAATTTATCTTTGATATGAGATACCTTTGGAACTCCGTTATAATCAGCAGCCAATGCAGTTGCACCAATTAAAACATCCCCTACCCCAACTTTACAGCCACCATAGGATTGTCTATGATACCCTGCGAAACGCTCAACCAGCATCCCAGCAAACTCAAACTCCCCGTTTAAAAAGATCCGGTCATTGGGAACAAATACATCATCAAATACCACCAATGCTTCCACACCGCCAAATTCACTGTTTCCAACATCTATCTCAGAGCCTTCCAGCTTCCTTGCATCACAGGACTGCCTTCCGATGATCATTGTAATTCCTTTCTCATCGGTAGGAACTGCAAAGGACACTGCAAAGTCTTTGTCATCGGGTCCCATTGAAACAGTAGGCATTACAATCACTTCCTGAGAATTGATAATTCCCGTTTGATGCGCCTTTGCCCCTCTTACCACGATTCCATCATCACGACGTTCTACAACCCTTAAATACAGATCCAGATCGGGTTGTGCATGGGGGGCCAATCCTCTATCACCTTTTGGATCTGTCATTGCTCCATCCACGGTTAAATCCTGATCCTGAACCATGCGGAGATATTTTTTAAAATTATCATGATAATGAGTTCCATACTTCTGATCAATCTCGTAAGTCGTGGACCACTCTGCGTTAAAGGCATCCATTCCCACACAGCGCTGGAAACAGGAAGCCGTTTTCTGACCGCATAGTCTCTGCATTTTAACCTTTTTAATCAGATCATCGGTACTTCTGTGAATGTTCGTAAAACGGTTAATTGTACGACCGTCATCTAACGTTACTGTCATTAGATCCTCATATTCCGGCATTTGTGCCAGATCATAAGTAGCCTTTACAGAATTAAGAGAGGGTCTTAATATTGGATGATCCACTGGATTTTCTATCTTTTTTCCAAACAGGTAAATGTTCAATTTCATGTTACGCATGTTTTCTACAAATTCTTCCCCTGACATTAATGCCATAACTCTCTTCTCCTTTTGCTGCACTCCTATTTAAATTCTTTGATTTGGAATCCAGACATAGATTTATTAATAAAGTTCCTGATAAATTTTCAAAACTCTCTCTGCATTCAACGGTACAAAATTATTTGCCATTAGTCTGCCCTGCTGTTCCATAACACTCTTTGTAAAAATCTCCAATTCCTGCTTTTTCACTCCGTATTCATGAAGTGGTTTCTTGGGAATCACGGTACCTAACAGTTCATCCAATTTGTCATAGACCACTTGGATATCACAACCCAGTAATCCGGACAGCATTTGGTTTAAAACTGCTATCTCACCGTCCTGTCGAATCTCCATATAATTTTTCAATACCCCTGTAAACATTGCATAATTGCTTTCTCCATGGGCGACATGATAGGAACCTCCCAGAGGATAGCTAGTGGCGTGAACTGCCGCACAACCTGCGGTTCCAAATGCGATTCCCGCATAATTACTGGCAATTAAAAAATCCTTCATAAGTGGCAGTCTGGCCTCTTTCCCATGAGCTGCAAGAATCTGATATCCATGAATAATCATCTCAATTGCACGATATCCAAACAGCTTCGTATAAGGAGTTGCCTTAGGCGAAAGACTCGATTCTACCGCATGAACCAGTGCATCAATGGAACTGGTTGCAAATACAGAAAACGGAAGTGCTTTTAAAAGCTCAGGGACGAGTACGGCATGATCTGCGTACATATTTGGGGATACGAGCCCCACCTTAGTGCCGAGCCTGGTTCGGTTGATAATTGAAATATTTGTGACCTCACTCCCCGTCCCGCAGGTCGTGGGCAGAATAATTAATTCATGTTTCTTTTTTATCTCTTCAGGATTTGAATAAAGAGAGTCAAGAGATTCTCCTGCTGATACTGCCAGTACTTTTGCAATATCAATGACAGAACCTCCGCCAATTGCTATGATTCGTTTACAGTTGCACTGTTCTGCTGTTTTTAAAATGGCATCCACCATGACATCTGTAGGTTCTCCTGTGCCATATGCTTCCTGATAAATGGTTGAAACGTTCAGATTCAGATGTCCGAAATACGGTTGATAGATGTATTCGTTTGTTAACACCAGATCCTGACTTCCCAAATTAAATTCTTTTGCAAATTCTGCACAGGTATCAAAATATGTAATCTGAGATTTTAAGATTATTTCATTCATTCCCTGCCCTCCTAAGCAAAAATTTCTTCATCCGATGGCTGTTTCCAATCCTTCTTAACAAATGCAATCCGGCTTTTGTTCATCAAATGAGTATAGAATAAGTTTTCACTGATCGCATTGTTGCCCCAGCTTCCGCATCCAAGAGTCGTAGTAGGATTTAAAGAATTTGCAAACGCTCCTCCTGCCATACTGGAACTGGTCTGGTTAACTACTACTCGGCTAACCGGCAGTTTTACACCTGCATATTCAATGTGCTCTTTGTTATCGGACTGGATATCTGCTGTGTGGCCTTCGCCTTCATAAAGCAGATTTTCATAGGCAATCTGGACTGCTTCCTCCCATGTCTTATAGCTGTATGCAGCCATAACCGGACACATCTTTTCCTTACTCCATACAACACCCTCACCATGTTTCTCTGGTTTTACTATCAGTACTTTTGTGTCATCCGGAACAGAAATTCCAGCTAATTTTGCAATTGTCTGCACAGACTGTCCAACTACCTTTTTATTGATCACACCATTTGGAAATACCACATCGGCCAGTTTGGTAAGCATTGTCTGGTCCTCTATATAATAAGCGCCCTTGGAAATAAACTCTTTTATAACCGTTTGGTAATCCTTTTGAGGAGCAATAATACTCTGGGTACCAGAACAGATTATCCCATTATCAAAGATACGGCTGGCTATCATACGGTCTGCTGCTGCTTTGTAATCAATTCCTTCATCTATAATTCCCTGAACATTCCCCGGTCCCACTCCGTAACTTGGTTTTCCACTGGAATACGCAGATTTTACAACTCCCATTCCACCAGTGGCAATTACCGCATCGCAGGCAGCCATCAGCTCATTGGTCAGTTCTATGCTGGGTTCCTCAATTACAAGGAAAATATCTCTTGGCACCCCCATACGATCTAATTCCTTATAATATAAATCTGCTACCGCCATAGCACATTTTTTACTCCGGGGGTGAGGCGCAATAATAATGCTGTTCTGACATTTTACTGCATACATGGCATTGCACATTGGAGTTACAATTGGATTGGTGCAAGGAGTGGCTGCTGCAATCACTCCCATTGGCTTAGCCATCTCAATGAGCCCTGCCGATTCATCCCTGTTAATGATGCCTATGGATTTCTTTCCTTTTAGTGAATTCCAAATAATTCTTGATTTTGCTTTGTTTTTAACAACCTTATCTTCATAGACACCCATTCTGCTTTCTTCCACTGCCAGCTTTGCCAGTGACTCTGCATGTTCAAAAATCACCTTTGCAAATGCCTTTACAATTTCATCTGTTTTCTTCTGGTCATAGGTACACAAAATCTGTTGCGCTTTCCTGGAACGTTCTACCAAAGTTTGAATCAATTGACTCATTTTATCTCCTCCTGAATAGTTATTTTTTTAACATTCTTTTCAATTTTTATTCTAACTCTTTTTCCAATCAAAGGAAAATACGAATAACTTATCATAAACAATAGGATTTTCGTATGGTATTTTTTTGCACTTTCACCAAATAAAATCGTTTCTTTAATTTTATAGACTTACAAATGATTGAATTGTTTTTTATATTTTGTTATTTTTTTAACAATAAAGGGATGCAAAGATACCGAAATCATACTTAGAATCGGTATCTTTGCTGGGGAATTTAAAATACACTTACAAAAGTACCAAGAATACTTCTTACATTACAGAAGTCGTTAGATAGATGGGACACAACGATTCTTTACTTCTTATCAATCAAAGTATATAATAGAATGAATCCTATGTAAAATATATATAATAGATATCCAGTATGTAATAAGTGTATATCAGTAATGGAGGTACCATGGAAATCACTTATGATTATTATCGAATTTTTTATTATGTGGCTACCTACAAAAGTTTTTCTCGTGCTGCTGACATTCTTATGAGCAACCAACCTAATATTTCAAAATTCATGAGCAATTTAGAAAATCAGTTGGGATGTAAGCTGTTTATCCGTTCCAATCGGGGGGTATCGCTAACTCACGAGGGGGGAAAACTTTTTAGACATGTATCCATTGCATATGAACAGATCCGGACTGCAGAGCTTGAACTTGCTACGGATCAAAGTCTTAGCAGCGGAATTATCACCATAGGCGTCAGTGAAACTGCGCTTCATGGTTTCCTTCTCCCTATCCTTGGAAACTTTCACAACCTTCACCCAAAAATTCGCTTGTGCATTTTAAATCACTCAACCCCCCAGGCAATTCAGGCATTAAAAGACGGAACCGTTGACTTTGCAGTTGCCACAACTCCCACTGACGTCAAGAAACCTTTAAAAGAAACGAGACTAAAGACTTTTCAGGAAATCTTAATTGGAAGCAGTCAGTATTCATTCCTCGCTACTCGCCCCCGTCATCTATGTGAGATCCTATCATATCCCTTAATTTGTCTCGGTAAAAATACAAAGACTTATGAATTTTATAAACGACTCTTTCTAAAATACAACCTTATTTTAAAACCAGATACAGAAACGGCAACCACAGGGCAGCTTCTTCCTATGATTAAAAATCATTTGGGAATTGGCTTTATTCCAGAACGTTTTGCAATGGAGTCCATAAAAAGCCAAGAAGTATATTCGATTCCTTTAATTGAGCCCATTCCAAGAAGAGGAATCTGTCTGGTAGAGGATTCAAGCCGTCCTCTCAGTATCGCCGCTAATTCCTTAAAATTAATGTTACTTTCCCATATTTCAAAATACGTAGATGCAACTGAAAAAGACCGGCATCCAAAGACACCGGTCCAGTATTAATTAGCTTAAGAAAATCACATTAAACTGAGCTCCTACATCTGGAGCAAGGGTTAACGTCAGTGGTGTTGCAGAGTTGTTTCTTAGTGTTAATACATCACCTGCCGTAAGGGTTAACATAGCCGTACCTGCGATACCTCCAGTTGCAATCAGAGCTGAAATAGTAGTTGATGCATCCACAGTCCCGTTTACTGCAATTGCAATAGCAGATCCGACACCAGCAGTAATACTAATATCATAGTCGATCTGATAAGTTCCCGTTGTCGGAACCGTTACAGTTGTCGTTCCAGCTGTATGTGTTACTCCACTTAACGGACCATTATTACTAAACGGAACATCGGCACCACCTACGACCGTGGCATCTGCAAGCGTTGCTAGTTGATAAACATAGCCGAATGTTGTAATTCCAGCTCCTGTCGGTCCGGTATCTCCTGTTGGGCCGGTGTCACCCGTTGGGCCAGTATCTCCTGTTGGGCCGGTATCTCCCGTTGGGCCAGTATCTCCCGTTGGGCCAGTATCTCCCGTTGGGCCAGTATCTCCCGTTGGGCCGGTATCTCCCGTTGGGCCGGTATCTCCCGTTGGGCCAGTATCTCCCGTTGGGCCGGTATCTCCCGTCGGACCTGTCGGCCCCGTTGCTCCCGTAGCTCCCGTTGCTCCCGTAGCTCCCGTTGGTCCCGTTGGTCCCGTTGGGCCGGTATCTCCTGTCGGACCCGTTGGGCCGGTTACTCCCGTTGGGCCAGTATTTCCCGTTGGGCCGGTGGACCCCGTATCTCCTGTCGGGCCGGTGGACCCAGTATCACCTGTTGGGCCGGTGGACCCGGTATCTCCTGTTGGACCCGTTGGACCTGTATCTCCCGTTGGGCCTCCTGACGGACCCGTTGGACCGGTTGATCCAGTTGGGCCAGTATCTCCCGTTGGACCCGTTGGGCCTGTATCTCCCGTTGGACCGGTGGACCCGCTAGATCCCGTTGCTCCCGTTGGACCTGTTGGACCCGTTGGGCCTGTTGGACCTGTTGGACCTGTTGGACCGGTATCTCCTATAACGATATCATCTTGTATCACTACTAGAGTACCAATTAACGGTACCGCTTGAGAATAGAAGATCGTTGCATTACTAACGTTTACAAGAGAAACTGTTACCGGAGCGATTGCTACATCTACAATACCAATTCCATACACCTCTCCAGTTTTAATTGGAGAGTTCCCTTCTAACAGATCTCCCTGAGAAGATGATAATGCAAAGGCTGTCCCAACTGTCGATTGGGACGACTGCGTTGCCAGCCACCAGTCTATTACATATCTACCTGCATCCAAAAAGGTCAGTATACCAGTCGCTGCATTGTAAGTGATACTCCCAGAGGAATAAACCGTTGTATCAAAGAGAACGTTAGCACCCGCAGCCACGGTTGCTCCGGTATTTAGTTCTATTTGAAGAGCACTATTTGCCATTGTAAATCCTCCTATTTAATTATTAAGCGTAAACATAGATAACGCTTAATAGTAATGTATGAAAGAGGGAATGGATCGGGTACTGCATTCATCAAATTAACAAAAGGACAAAGAGACAGGAGGACAAATCTGCCAAATCTTGCAGAGTTGTCCTCCTGTCCTAATAAATAACCTTATTTAAAAATCAAAGGAATCTATCATATGGATTTTCTGTGTTATATAGCATATCTTTGGGCTGATTAAATCCAATTTCATCTACACCAAGATATTTAAATATTTCAAACATTGCTTTTCCATAATGTCCAAAAGCAACTGCACCATGATGTGGATAGTTTTTCTCGATCAATACATGACGATAAAATCTTCCCATTTCTGATATTGCAAAGATACCTATGGAACCAAACGAACGGGTCGCTACTGGCAGAACCTCTCCCTGCGCGACGTATGCACGAAGAATATTATCTGCTGTACTCTGTAAACGGAAAAATGTAATATCTCCAGGAGCAATGTCACCTTCAAGAGTACCCTGAGTTACTTCCTCTGGAAGCGTTCTTGCCATAATCATCTGATACTTCATGGAACAAGCAGATAACTTTCTAGAGCAAGTATTGCCGCAATGGAATCCCATAAAGGTATCTTTGTGGGTATAGTTGTAATTGTCTTTAATACTCTCCTCATACATATCATCTGGAACCGTATTGTTAATATCGAGAAGGGTTACCGCATCTAGGCTGACACAAGTTCCAATAAATTCACTGAGCGCTCCATAAATATCCACTTCACAGGAAACTGGTATTCCCATTCCAGTCAGACGGCTATTCACATAACATGGAACAAAGCCAAACTGTGTCTGGAAAGCTGGCCAGCATTTGCCAGCAATTGCAACATACTTGCGGTATCCTTTGTGATCCTCTACCCAGTCAAGTAAAGTCAATTCATACTGAGCAAGTTTTGGAAGAATATCAGGCTTTTGATTGCCTTTCCCAAGCTCTTTTTCCATATCTTTTACCACATCTGGAATTCTGGGATCATCAGCATGTTTATTGAATGCCTCAAACAGATCTAATTCTGAATTCTCCTCAATTTCTACTCCCATATTATAAAGCTGTTTAATCGGAGCATTGCATGCAAGGAAGTTTAAAGGACGAGGCCCAAAACTTATAATCTTTAAGCTGGAAAGGCCAACCAAAGTCCGGGCAATCGGTAAAAATTCTTCTATCATATCTGCACATTCTTCTGCGGTTCCAATCGGATACTCTGGTATGTATGCCTTAATATTTCTGAGCTTTAAGTTATAGCTGGCATTTAACATACCGCAATATGCATCACCCCTGCCCTGAATTAAATTATCGCCACTTTCCTCTGCTGCCGCAACAAACATCACAGGACCATCAAAGTGTTTGGCAAGAAGTGTCTCTGAAATTTCCGGACCGAAGTTTCCAAGATACACAACAAGAGCGTTGCATTCTGCCTTTTTAATATCTTCCAGTGCCTGTACCATATGGATTTCACTCTCTACAATACAAACCGGACATTCATAGATATTCTTTGCATCGTATTTTTCTCCATACGCTTTTACCAACGCTTTTCTTCTGTTTACGGATAAAGATTCTGGAAAACAGTCTCTGCTAACTGCTACTATTCCAACTTTTAATTCTGGGATATTAATCATCTTATAACTCCTCCTATTATCTTGCAGGTAATTTACCTGATATAATGTTTCTAGATTGTTCGATTCTCTCCTATAATTCCAATATATGCTTCTTCTGGCAATCCACCTTCCGGATGTCCAATCAACCATTTATTTTTTGCAAACAACAATTGATCTTCCGGGTCAGTTACTGACTTTATCGGATCCAAATCTGTGTTTGTATCCTTAGGCAGAATGACGACACAACGAAATCCACTGTCCTCTACATGACAGGGGGCATAATGAAGCGTTGTAGCGTAAACCTCAATCACTGTATTTGCAGGAATGAGAAAAGCCTCCATCTGATCCGATGAATACGTATAATCCGAAGCAATGTCTTGCTGTTTCCCCAGGATCAAAACGAGATCAGTTACCGCAATGTTGATCTCTGAATTTCTATGGTACTCTACTGCATTTAATTTTTTATTATGACCGTTGCAATATCCGACTTGGATTGGCATCTGTCCATATAGTTTTTTCTCCATCTCCCTGGATACGAAAAGACATTCTAGTTCTTCCACTGATGGAACGTAGGTCACATCCCCAGGAAGGGGAGTTTTTTTCATCTTCTCCATTAGTTCCTGTATCTGATAACCCTTGATCACTTTTCCATAAGAGCGAAAGGCTGGATCTGTGACCTGTTTGATATCCATTCCCATAATCTTACCTCTCTTTTTTTATTCTCCGAATACAGCAATATAATCTTTTCTAAACTTCTCAATTCCCTGATCGGTAAGCGGATGCTTTGTCATCTGTAGAAATACCTGGTAAGGCACAGTTGCAATATCAGCTCCAGCTTTCGCACAATCAATGACATGAATTGGATTTCTTACACTGGCTGCGATAATCTCTGTTTCAATTCCATGCACCTGGAAAATCTCCATAATGTCTTCAACCAACTGGATTCCAGGCATAGAAATATCGTCAAGACGTCCTAAGAATGGAGATACATAAGAAGCACCTGCTCTTGCTGCTAAAAGTGCCTGAGCTGCAGAAAATACAAGTGTTACATTTGTGTGAATTCCCTCTGCTGTCAACACTTTTACTGCCTTTAGACCTTCTGCTGTCATAGGAATCTTTACTACCATATTGGGGTGAATGGCTGCAATTTCTCTGCCTTCTTTAATCATACCCTCAGCGTCAACGGTAGTTGCTTTTACCTCTCCGCTGATAGGACCGTCAACAATAGCAGCAATCTCACCGATAACTTGCTTAAAATCACGTCCCTCTTTCGCGATTAAAGATGGATTTGTAGTAACTCCACATATAACCCCCATCTCATTTGCCTTTTTGATCTCTTCTACATTTGCCGTATCAATAAAAAAACGCATATTCTTATCCTCCTGTTTTCCTTTTGCCTGTTTTAAATTGTTGATAGTTCTTTATAGCTGTCTTTTAGATTTACATACAACTTTTTATAAAGCGTATGGTATTTCTCATAACGCTGTACCTGCTGATCATCTGCCTCTGTTGATTTATCTTCACAGATTAACATCTTACATGCGGATTCCACACTCTCATAAATTCCGCATCCAACTCCAGCCAATATCGCAACTCCCAGCGCAGGGCCTTCCGTCTGAGCAACTGTTTTTACACTACAATTATACATATCCGCCAGCATCTGCCGCCACACCGGACTTTTTCCACCGCCGCCGCATGCCATCATCTGGTCTACGGTAATGCCCATCTCTTTCAGAATATCATTGCAGTCACTTAAAGAATAAGACACTCCTTCCATAACCGCACGAAGCATATGAGCTCTGGTATGTATGGCAGATAAGCCAAAAAATACGCCCCGACAGTCCGGATCTAGATGAGGCGTCCGCTCTCCCATGAGATAAGGCAGATAAATCAGTTTATCACTTCCTGCTTCTATCTTAGCTACATCCTGATTAATCAATTCGTACGCATCAATGCCCTGTTTCGATGCTTCCTCTATGTAATCCTGACAGAAATTATCCCGGAACCATTTAAGCGAAAGCCCCGCTGCCTGAGTAACCCCCATCACATGCCATGCACCTGGAACCGCACAACAACAGGTATGCACTCTGCCTTTGGGATCAATGGTAACTTGACTGCTGTGAGCAAACACAACCCCTGAAGTTCCAATGGTGGTAAAAGCAGTTCCATCCGTTACCACTCCTGTTCCCACCGCTGCTGCTGCATTGTCGCCAGCACCGCCAACTACCTTGGTTTTTTCGGAAAGTCCTGTTTTTTTGGCTATTTCTGGAAGAACGGTTCCAGTTACCTCACAGGATTCATAAACCTTACCCAAAAGATTAGGATCAATATGAAGCTTATCTAAAACCTCTTCTGACCAGCATCTGCCAGGAACATCTAAAAGTTGCATCCCACTGGCATCTGACACTTCAGTTGCAAATACACCAGTCAGCACAAAACGGATATAATCCTTGGGAAGTAAAATATGTCTGCACCGGCGATAGTTTTCTGGTTCATGGTTTCTTACCCATAAAATCTTGGCCGCAGTCCAACCGGTTAGCGGTGGGTTGGCTGTTATCTCAATCCAACGCTCTCTAGGCATAATCGCTAACATCTCATCCACTTCTGCACCCGTTCTCTGGTCACACCAGATAATCGAGGGGCGGATCACTTCATTCTTATCATCAAGCATAACCAAACCATGCATCTGTCCTGAAATCCCGATTCCCTTAATCTCTTCGCTTGATGCTCCTGACTCTTTAACCACCTTAGTAAGTGTTTCAATTACCGCATCCTGCCAGTCTTCTGGCTTTTGTTCCGCCCAACCGTTATTTGGCTGATAAAGCGGATATTCTTTGGATGCAGAAACTACAACATTCCCTTTTTCATCGAACAGAACTGTCTTTGTCGCAGATGTTCCCACATCAATTCCTATCAGATAATTCATCCTGTTACCTCCTGGTAAAATCTCTTAACTTGATTATAATATACATGCCATAAAAAAGCGTGCTATTATTTGTCCAAGTAATAGCACTTTCTTGCCTTTTTTCAAAAACTTGCTTTTTTATTTCTAGTTAAAGTAACCGGTTATTTCATGTGTCCCTCCTATCCTTTTATATGCTGCAAACAGCAACAGCATGTATCATTTTACATATCACAACGAGTGGTTTGTTTTCTTTGTTATAAGCATCGTTCCCGTAATTTGCGCATATCTGTTAAATAGGAGCAGGATATTTTTCCTATCAGGAAAAAAGATAGCAGTAATCAAGTCAAAAGGAGGGATTGTCATGTGTGGAATTGCCGGTTTTTATAATCCAAACCGAGATTACCAAATGAATCAATCTTATTATGAAACAATACTTTC
Source organism: Clostridium sp. E02 (assembly GCF_003833015.1). Taxonomy (GTDB): domain Bacteria; phylum Bacillota; class Clostridia; order Lachnospirales; family Lachnospiraceae; genus Lacrimispora. The sequence continues at coordinate 23,111 of NZ_RJLQ01000024.1, read as the reverse complement.
AGATATGTCATCCATTCAAAAGCACCGGGGACCAGATGCTTTAGGAATGTGGCTTTTTCCACATGGGGGGCTAGCCCATGCCCGGTTATCCATTATCGACTTAGCAAATGGAAACCAGCCAATGAAAAAAACAGAAGCGGGTAAGACCTTTGGTATTGTATACAATGGAGAGATTTACAATACAAAGGAACTTCGAAATGATCTAATCCAAAAGGGACATTCATTTTCCACCACTTGCGATACGGAAGTAATCCTAACCGGCTATATGGAATATGGACCCGATTTTGCCAAACAGTTAAATGGAATCTTTGCTTATGCCATATTAGATCCCTACCGAGACTGCCTTTGCCTTTGCAGGGATCGTTCTGGGGTAAAACCTTTGTTTTATACCATACAGGACGAAGAAATTGTCTTTGCATCTGAGTTAAAAGGAATCTTTGCCTACCCAAAAATAAAACCAGTCCTTGACCGAATAGGATTAAACGAGGTGTTTTCCATTGGTCCTGCCCGAACATCTGGATGTGGCGTCTTTAAAAATATAAACGAACTGCTTCCTGGACATATGCTACTTTGTTCTGGTGATGGATTTCATCTAAGGTCCTATTGGAAACTCACAAGCAAACCTCACACAGACAGTTACGAAGAAACCATTGAAAAGACATCTTTTCTTGTAACAGACTCAATAAAAAGACAGATGGTTTCCGATGTTCCAATCTGTACTTTTTTATCCGGAGGTTTGGACTCAAGTCTGGTCTCAGCCGTTTGTGCGGCTGAATTGAAAAAAAAAGGAGAAAAGCTTACTACCTTTTCCTTTGATTTCGTCAACAATGATAAGTACTTTAAGGCCAGTGCTTTCCAACCTTCCCAAGATCGACCTTATGTAGATAAAATGGTGGAATTCCTTGATACTAATCATCATTATTTGGAATGTGACAACGTCACTCAGGCAGATCGTCTTTATGATTCCGTATTGGCACATGACCTTCCTGCAATGGGAGATATTGATTCCTCTATGCTGCATTTCTGTTCCCTGGTGAAACCGCTCAATAAAGTTACCTTAACAGGCGAATGTGCAGATGAGATTTTTGGTGGTTATCCCTGGTTTCATCGGGAAGATTGTTTCAAAGCCCACGCTTTTCCATGGACCATGGATTTAAAACCTAGAAAGGTTCTATTATCTGACGAATTTTTAGATTATTTACAGATGGACGATTATGTAAGAGAGGCTTATGAAAAATCAGTGGCTGAAACTCCATGTCTTCCTGGGGAACATAAAAAAGAAGCAAGAAGAAGAGAAATTTCTTACTTAAATTTAAGATGGTTTATGCAAACCCTGCTAAATCGTATGGACCGGGGAAGTATGTACTCTGGGCTAGAAGCCAGAGTCCCCTTTGCTGACCACAGAATCATTGAATATGTCTTTAATGTTCCATGGGATATGAAAACAAAGGATGGGGTTGTGAAAAATCTATTACGTCAAACTGGAAAAAACATACTTCCAGAGGAAATTGTGTTTCGGAAGAAATCACCCTATCCCAAAACCTATGACACCAATTATGAGACACTTTTAATCAATCGGGTTCGAGAAATGATGACAGATGTTTCCTCACCGGTTATGGAATTTCTAGATAAAAAGAAACTTGAACAATTCCTTATGAGCCCTTCCGATTACGGAAAGCCCTGGTATGGACAGCTCATGGCTGGTCCACAGATGCTTGCATACATTCTACAGGTAAATTACTGGCTAAAAGCTTACCACATTACCATTGTCTAAACCGATTCCATTGCGGTCTCTTTCGCAAAGAGGCCGTATTTTCACATATTTTTACACTTTGTTAAAATTTTGTAAGTATAGAAAGAAAACCGTAAGACCGTTCCTTCCTTATTTATGGTAAAATAAAATTGGTAAAACCAAACAGAAATGGGGAATTAATATGAAAAAATACAGCATTGGAGAAGTTTCAAACCGTTTGGGGCTAAGCCGGGATACCCTTCGTTTCTATGAAAAAAGAGGAATCATACAACCACATAAACTAAAAAACGGTTATAGAAGCTATACCTATGAAGATATCCGGCAATTGTTAAACATTATGTTTTACCGAAGACTCAATTTTAGTTTAGAGGATATTGAACGAATCTTGTATAAAAGTACATTTCATTCCAGACGTTCTATGATTCAGGAAAAGATTGCAGAAGAAAAACAGCAAGTAGAACAGCACAGACAGTCTCTGGTTCATTTAAACCAATTAAAAGCCCTATACGACAGCGTGAAACGTGACTTAGGTCATTATAAAATAAAATCATTTCCGCCTAGTTATATCTTGCCAGAAGATGCGTTGAATGATCTTGGTGTATCTGACCTTTGTTATCTTTTAAATGAATATCCTTTAGAGAGACGCCAGGGAAAGGAAACCAGCCAAGTATTTTTACTTACTATGGATACTGCCTCTGTCATGAAATTAAAACCAGAGCTGAAACACCAATCCGTTCTTTCTTATGATCAATGTGTTTACACCATTCTCGCATCAGAAACTCCCAACCCAGATCCACAAACGATTCAAGCTGCTGCAAGCTGGGCTTATGAAATGGGATATTCCCTTTCTGGCACTGCATTCAGCAAATATCTGCCCCAGTGCGCCTTTGACGATGTTGTTCCTCAAAGCGAAGCCATAAAAGAAGGCGATCCGGTTCACTATATTGAGCTTTACCTACCACTTCGCTCTCCGGTGGACTCACTGAAACAGAAGTAAAAAAAACAGGAAATCTGATATCTTCTAACCTCAGATTTCCTGTTTCCTTTTGTTTATTTAAAATAATTAACACCCGATTCAAAAATTTTCATGTCCTGTTCTCCATAGATATTAATGGCTACGGAATCGCCCCGCCGCTCAGAGTGTGCCATTTTCCCCAGAATCCGTCCATCTGGACTGGTAATCCCCTCTACTGCCAGATACGAACCATTGGGGTTCCAGTCTTCATCCATGGTAGGAGTTCCAGACGCATCCACATATTGAGTCGCGATCTGGCCGTTTTCTATTAACTTTTTCATCCATTTCTCACTGGCTGCGAACCGTCCTTCGCCATGAGAAGCTGGATTACAGTATACTCCACCCAACTGGGCTCCCGAAAGCCATGGGGATCGGTTGGAAGTCACTTTCGTATAAACCATTTTTGAAACATGACGTCCGATGGTATTCATTGCAAGGGTAGGAGAATCTTCTCTTTGCTGGGTGATGGCTCCTTCTGGAACCAATCCCAGTTTGATCAGAGCCTGAAACCCATTGCAGATTCCAAGCATGAGACCATCTCTTTCATTGAGCAGCCTGGTAATCTCCTCCTTGATCCCTTCATTGCGAAATACAGCAGCAAAAAACTTTGCCGATCCATCTGGTTCATCACCAGCGGAGAATCCACCTGGGAACATCACAATCTGGGCGTTTTTAATCTCTTTCTGATACATCTGAACAGACTCTTTGATCCCCTCTGCCGTCAGATTACGGAAAACTTTTGTTTCCACCTTGGCTCCTGCCAGTTCAAATGCCCGGAGGCTGTCGTATTCACAATTCGTTCCTGGAAATACCGGAATGAATACTCTTGGTTTGGCGACTTTGTTTTTACATACATAAATCTCTTTTGTATCATAAAAAACTTCCTTCACCAATTGACCTTTTGCACCAGATTCTGTAGGATAGACCTCTTTTAATGGCTCTGTCCATGCATGCAATGCATCTTCCATGGGAATAGAACTGTTCTGATATTCAAATATTCCCTGTTTCGTCACTTCACCAATTACCGTACATGGAAGCGAAAGCTTTGATACCTGGTCTTTTGGAACTTCGCATACAACATTTCCCCAGCCTGCCGCGAAAAATTCATCTGGACTGATTTGATCTCCGATCCTTACTCCCATGTGATTGCCGAACGCCATTTTGCTTACAGCCTCACAGATGCCGTGACGTTCCACTGCATATGCAGAAACAACCCGGTGTGCAAGGATGTCTTCGTATAATTTTTCATATCCATCCATAATCTGCGGATAAACAGGCAAATCATAGGCATCCCTTTCGATATGAAATACCACGATACTATTTCCTTCCTTTTTAAACTCCGGTGAGATAATGTGCTTCCCATTTGCCACATCAACTGCAAAGGAAACCAGAGTCGGCGGCACATCAATGTCCTGAAACGTCCCGGACATACTGTCTTTTCCTCCGATGGAAGGAAGTCCAAATCCCATCTGGGCATGATAAGCACCTAATAAAGCTGCAAAAGGCTGGCTCCACCGCTTTGGATCTTCTGACATTCTGCGGAAATACTCCTGGAACGTAAACCGTATGTTCTTAAAATCGCCTCCTGCTGCCGCTATTTTAGCAACGGAAGTCAATACTGCATAGATTGCTCCATGATACGGGCTCCATTTGGTCAGATAAGGATCAAACCCACAGCTCATTATGGTTACGGCATCGGTCTTTCCTTTTAATACGGGAAGTTTTGCAACCATTGCCTGAGATTCTGTCAACTGGTATTTTCCCCCGTAAGGCATGAGTACACTGCCTGCACCGATGGAACCGTCAAACATCTCCACAAGTCCTTTTTGAGCGCAGACATTTAAGTCAGATAACGTAGAAAGCCACTGTTTCCGTACATCATTGCCCGTTTTTCTCACAAACGAACTCTCTGTTTTTTCTGGCATTTCGATCTCGACAGAGGCTTCCTGATGGGCTCCATTGGTATCCAAAAAGGCTCGGCTGATATTGACAATCGTCTTCCCTCTCCAGTTCATAACAAGCCTTGGTTCTTTCGTGACTACTGCTACTTTTACCGCTTCCAAATTCTCTTCTGCTGCATAGGAAAGAAATTGATCTTCATCTGCCGCATCGATCACAACTGCCATTCTTTCCTGAGACTCAGAGATAGCGATTTCAGTTCCATCCAGTCCAGCATATTTTTTAGGCACCTGATCTAAATTGATCTCCAGTCCATCTGCGAGTTCTCCAATGGCAACCGACACTCCTCCTGCTCCAAAATCGTTGCATTTTTTAATGATCCGGCTTGCCTCTTCTCTGCGGAACAACCGCTGGATCTTACGTTCGGTTGGTGCATTTCCCTTTTGCACTTCCGCACCACATGTTTCGATGGATTCTTCCGTATGAACTTTTGAAGAACCAGTGGCACCTCCACAGCCGTCCCGACCAGTCCTACCTCCCAGCAAGACAATCACATCCCCTGGGTCTGAGGTTTCCCGAATTACATTCTTTCTTGGAGCAGCACCCATGACAGCTCCGATTTCCATTCGTTTTGCCACGTAGTCCGGATGATAGATTTCTTTTACATAACCAGTCGCCAGCCCAATCTGATTCCCATAGGAACTATACCCTCTTGCTGCACCTGTCACGATCTTTCTTTGAGGCAGTTTTCCCTTAAGCGTATCATGAAGAGGCTTCGTTGGGTCAGCTGCACCCGTTACCCGCATTGCCTGATAGACATAAGTCCGACCGGAAAGAGGATCTCGTATGGCTCCACCCAAACAGGTAGCAGCACCACCAAATGGCTCAATTTCCGTGGGATGATTGTGCGTTTCATTTTTAAAATTAACCAGCCATTCTTCCTCTACTCCATCAATGGTAACTGGAACCACAATGCTGCAGGCATTGATTTCATCCGATACTTCCAGATCTTCCAGTTTCCCATCCTTCCGAAGTTTTTTCATTGCCATCAAAGCAAGGTCCATAAGACAAACAAACTTCCCACTCTTATCTTTTAACACTTCTTCCCGATCCGATAAGTACTGACGGTACGTATCTTCCATGGGCTTCTTGTATGCACCCTCCTGAAAAAACACCTCTTTTAATTCTGTCTGGAACGTTGTATGACGGCAGTGATCCGACCAATAGGTATCCAACACACGAATTTCTGTCATGGATGGATCTCTTTTTTCCTCTTCCCGATAATAACTTTGGATATGAAGAAAATCCTGAAATGTCATGGCAAGGTGGAACGTATCATATAAGTTCTTTAATTCTTTTTCGGTCATCGCCTGAAATCCACAAAGAATAGCAACCTCTTGTGGAATATCAAAAACAGTTACCAGTGTTTTAGGCTTTTTCTCTTCTGCTACCCTGGAATCCACAGGATTCACACAGTAAGATTTTATCTCTTCCACCTGTTCTTTTGACAGATCTCCAGATATGACATAAGTGATAGCTGATTTAATAACAGGTGTTTCTTCTTCCTTTAAAAGTCTGACACACTGCTCTGCCGAGTCCGCCCGTTGATCAAACTGACCTGGGAGATATTCTACGGTAAACATAACATCCAACTCATTATGGGGGAAACTCTCTTCATACACCTGATCAAGTGGAGGCTCAGAAAAAACAGAAGTAAGAGCCAGCCCATACGTTTCATCCGATAAATTTTCCACATCATAACGGATGAGAATCCTCACTTCATTTACCGCCTGGATCCCCAGATAATTTGCAATTTCCTCTTTTAGTTCATTCGCTTTTACGGCATAAGCGGACTTCTTTTCAACGTATATTCTTCTTACATTCATAATTTCCTCCTTATAAAGAATCCTTATGATTCATCAGGTTCTTCCATCCCTCTTATTCTTGTACCATCATAACATAAATTATAACGATTAGTGAAATTAATATATCTTATGTTATTAATCAGTATTATTAATAAATGAATTCCCGATTCCACTCTGAGGCAGAAAGTACTTTCTTATCAGAAACTATTTCGACATTTTTCGACATTATTTCAGGAAACCTCTTGATAATTTGGCAAATTTACAATATAGTAGTAAAGGATTTTTTACAAAGGAGCGTTATATTATATGGATCTTAATCAACAACTAAACGAATTAACACAGAAATATTCATTTGAAAACACCCAGTATAAAACGGATGGACAAAGTCCAAATTTAGAGGTGTGCTTACAACTGAATGAAGAGCTTATTGAAACCTTTATCGAAAAAGCCGGACAGCTTACTACAATTGTAGAATCCTGCGCCAATATGATTGGTATTTTCGATACTTCTGCATCCAAAGAAGTTATGATGCAGACCACCCTGCGCTGTGCCGGAAATGATAAGCTGTTTATCCGAACCACACCTTCCATGCTGAAAATATTGGTAGAAACATTGTTTGATTGAGATTTTGTATCCAGTACCGGAACAATGAAGTAATAAGTAATTCTATAACATGTGAAATGGGACAAAGAAAGGAGAGGCGATCATCGTCTCTCTTTTCTGCTTATTCTATGAAAAAGAACCGGTCAGATGTGCTGTATCATTTCTATCCAACAACATAAAATCCTCTGTCAATGGCTGATAATTGACGGTGGTTATACTGGCATTCTCAACGATAATACTTTCTTCCAATGAATTTGGTTTCAACATACAGGTCAACAAATACGCCAGCGTTGCCCCATGGGAAACCACAGCAGCATCTTCTCTCCCCCCAGTTTCGCTTATAATCTCCTTCACGACCTGTCGGCAGCGGTTTAAAATTTCGCTCTGGCTTTCTCCTCCCGGAGGTGCTGATTCAGCCGGTCGCAAAGACCAGTGACGATACTCCTTTGGATACGTTTTCTGGATTTCATCCCAGGTAAGGCCTTCCCATTCTCCAAATTCCACCTCAATCAGCTGTTGCTTTTCTATTATTTGTGTGTTTTGAATCGTTCCCAAAACTTCTGCAGTCGCCAACGCTCGCTTTAATGTACTGCAAAAGATCTTTTTCACCGGATGATTTTTCATTCCCTGCGCAAGACACTCTGCCTGTTTCAATCCCGTTTCATTTAAGGGAATGTCATGGCTTCCCTGGATTCTACCTTGTAAATTCCAATCTGTCTGACCATGACGTATCAAATATATCTTCATCTTAACCTCTATTCCTCTTCATCCTGAGTTTCAATGATCTCGATTCCCTCTGCTTCAGAGAGAACATCCAGATCCATGTTTTCCGCATTCATACTCATCGCATCAATCGCAATCTTCATAATGCCTTTTATTTCATCTACGCTCATCTTCATCTTAGCAGCCAGTTCCTCGATTGTAGCCTCTCTCCCTAGCTCTTTTGCAAGCATCTGAGATACGGTTTGCAAAACATTTACCCTGGCTGCCAATTCTTCTTCTGTTTGATCCGCAAACTTTTCTTCCTCTATTAGATCATCTAAGGCTTTCCGAATGTGATCACGAACGAAGCTGTCAAAGTCAATCATATCGTCCAGACCAATATAGTCATCCACCGCGATAACAAGAGCCATATTTGCTTCCTGAACCAAATCCGTTAATAGAACTCCCTTCCCATCATATTCCTTGGCATACTCCAGTGCAATCCTTAAATTTCCCTCAACCAATCTACTTTTTGCACTTTCGTTTCCATCTTTCATTTTCTGAATAAGATCTTTTTGTTCTTCTCCTGAACAAGGCTTAATCTCTTCCATTTCATTTAAATACATTTGGTAAAAATCATCATGCATTTTCTTGATCCACTCCTTTTATGTTGTTCTTTTTTCCCTGTGTCCGTTACAATACAGCAGACCAGGAAATTTGTCAAATTCCTTTACAAATCTATCTTATTCGTGATAATATATCCATATATTTATAAGGAGGACTAATAATGGATGTAAATTACGAACTTTACAAAGTATTTTATCATGTGGCTGCTACTTTGAGCTTTTCAGAGGCTTCCAAACAACTCTTTATTTCCCAGTCGGCAGTGAGCCAGTCCATCAAAGTACTGGAAAAGAAATTAAATCAGACGCTTTTTATCCGAAGTACAAAAAAAGTCCAACTTACTCCGGAAGGGGAGATACTCCTAAAGCACATTGAACCAGCGATTAACCTAATCCAGAAAGGGGAAAACCAATTACTAGAGGCAAATACCCTAAACGGCGGTCAGCTCCGTATCGGTGCCAGCGATACAATCTGCCGGTATTACCTGGTTCCTTATCTCAATCAGTTTCACAAGGCCTACCCCAATGTTCATATTAAAGTCACCAATCAGACATCCATCCAATGTGCACACTTATTAGAAAATGGACAGGTGGATTTTATTATAACCAATTATCCAAATTCAGGACTTTTAAGCTCTCAAAAAGTCCGTGTTATCAATGAGTTCTCCGATGTGTTCGTTGCCAATCAGGAATACTTTCCTTTAGAAGGGAAAACAGTCAGCCTGCCAAAGCTTCAGACTTATCCAATCTTAATGTTGGATCGAAAAAGCACCACCAGTGAATTTCTACATCATATGTTCCAGAAGGAACAATTGGATCTGGTCCCTGAAATTGAACTAAGCAGCAACGACCTATTAATTGACCTGGCACGAATCGGCCTTGGCATCGCATTTGTTCCTGATTTTTGTATTCCAGAAAAGGACAAAGATCTCTTCCAGGTAAAACTCACAGAAAGCCTGCCTACCAGACAGATGATTGTTGCTTATAATGAGAACATTCCCATTTCCCAGGCTTCCAGACAGTTTATGGACATGCTTTAACCATCTCTTAAGAGGAAGATGTCACTAACGTGATAACGCTAGAGTCTGACTTGTCAGACTCTAGCTTGTTCTCCATGAGCATGATATACCATCTGATAATTCCCCCAGATTTCATCTTTAAATTGATAGTCCTCTTTCGTATATTGTTCCGGTTCAAATCCAACTTTCTCATAGCAGCGTTTTGCTCTTAAATTAGGTTCAAATACATTTAGTGTAATCCGGCTCATTGAAAGGGACTCTACCGCATAGGAAACAGCCTTGGATACCATACGTTCTCCAATCCCCTGTCCTCTTTTTGTACCATCAACTACAATAAATCCTAGGTGCACACTATCCTTCTCGTAGTTGATCCGTGACATACGAAAGCTTCCAACAACCATTCCTGCCTCGTCGAGTGCAGAAAATCCCAATGTATTTGGATCTTGTTCCATCTCTTCGTAATAGCGGTCTAACTGATCCACAGTAAGAGGATAGGAAAAATGTTCCCTGCACCACATGCGAAGCATCCGTTCCTCATAAAGCCACTGGATTACAGACTGTCCATCCTTTTTCTTATAAGGACGAATCCGTAATTTTTCAATCATTTTTTTCTCCTTCCCTCTTCCGGTTTTCCCAAAAATCTTCTAATACTTTCTCCACCGTATTTAATTTAACTTCATAAAACCCATCCCATTCTCTTGGAAAGAGAGCCTGATAGTCCAGTTTTAAAAAACGCTCATCAAGCAATGCTATGATTCCCTCATCCTTATCCGTCCGGATCACTCTGCCTGCTGCCTGCATGACCTTATTCATCCCTGGATACTGATAAGCATAGTCAAATCCCTTTTGCTCTTTTTCATCAAAATAATCTTTTAATATCACCTGTTCGGTACAGACCATAGGAAGTCCAGTTCCTACAATCACGGCTCCGATCAGCCGGCCTTCTTTTAGATCAATACCCTCTGAAAATACGCCTCCCATTACACAAAGGGCTACAAACGAGTCTTCCCGTTGATCCGAAAACTCCTTCAGAAACGCTTCTCTTTCTTGCTCATTCATATGTGTGTTTTGAGAACGATAGGCAAATGTTTCTTTCACTTCTTGTTTGACAGAAAGAATGGATTCTACTTCTTTTAAATAATGATAAGAAGGAAGAAATACCATATAGTTTCCTTTGCGACCTGAAACAATCTTTATCAGATACGAAACGACCTTTTCATATTCACGCTGGTTTCTTCTGGTGTAACGACTGCTAACATCAGATGCCACGACTAACAGCCTTTTTTTCTGTTCAAAGGGAGAGGGCGCATAGACCGCATATTCATCTAAATCTCCACTCAACAATTCTTTATAGTAAGAGACCGGAAGCAAGGTGGCAGAGAAAAACACAGTACTGTTTCCTTTGTTTAAACATTCCTTTAAATTATTCGCTGGATTCACACAAAACAGTCGTAGCATAAAACGACCATCGCTTAGATTTTCCGTATAAATTCTGTAATTCTCATCCAAACGTTCATAAGTATACACCAGATTTCTTAAAGCAAAATAAAATAATAGAATCAGATCTCTGTCTGCAAAGTTTCGATTAACCTCTAAAAAACGATCTAATTCTCCTACTAAAGACATAATACTCGTTATTAAGAAACGAACATCTTCCAATAAACAGTAATCCTCGCATTCTCGTTTCATCCGAAGAAGCTCTTTATTGCAGCGGTCTAACAATTTTACAATTTTTCCATCCACTGATTTTAACAACTTTTTCATAAGAAGAAAGTCCTCTTTATAAACAAGCGCACTGTACATCTCTCTGCCCCTGGATACTAGATTATGGGCTTCGTCCACCAGAAATAAATAATCCCCAGATATCCCCTCAGAAAAATATCTTTTTAAGCGGATGTTTGGATCAAACACATAATTATAATCACAGATCACCCCATCCACCCAGTTGCTAATATCCAGACATAATTCAAAAGGGCAAACTTGAAACGCCTTTGCATACGTTAAAATAACATCTCTGGTGATCCCAGCTTCTTTATGAATGATCTCATAAACAGCATCCCCGACTCGGTCAAAATGTCCCTTTGCATAGAGACAAGCATCTGGATTGCATTCCGGAGTATCCAAAAAGCAAAGTTTTTCTTTTGCGGTTATGGTAACGGTATTAAAATAAAGTCCCTTTTCCCGTAGAATATCAAAGGATTCTTCTGCCACACCTCTGGTTATGGTTTTTGCTGTCAAATAAAACAGCTTATCTCCCAGTCCCTTCCCCATCGCTTTAATCGATGGATATAGAGTGGACAGGGTTTTTCCAATCCCAGTTGGTGCCTGAATGAAAAGATTCCGCTTTCTTTTCATACTTCGGAAGACAGCTACCGCCAAGTCTTTTTGACCATCTCGGTATGGATAGGGAAACTCCAGATCACAAATTGATTCATCTCTTCGAATTCCATGGTTATATAGGTACCTGGCCCATTTGACATACTCATGAACCAACCCTTGAAACCAGAGTTCCAATTCTTCAAATGTTTTCTCCACTTGAAAGCGGCGGATCTCTTCCGTCTCTATGTTGCAGTAAGTCATCTGTATCACTGCGCCATTTAGATGATGATCATAACAATAAAAGTATCCATAGCACATTGCCTGGGCTAAGTGAACAGGGATTGGCTCTGTTAAATAATCCAAATCCATATAGATCCCCTTAATCTCATCTATGGTCAATCCCTCTGGTATATCAATGACGCCATCCGCTCTTCCTTCTATTAAAATTTTAAACTGATCTTCTTCTACGATATGTTTTAGTATGACTTCCGCCTTATAATCCGCCCCCATGCGTCGTTGGATTTTTCTGTGAATCCGGCTTCCTTCCTGCATGGCGGTTTTCTCGGCTCCCGAGGTTCTGCGATTATCCAGATCACCGGAACGAAGTACAAATTCAACCAAATTCCTGACTGACATTTTTAGAATTTTTTTCTCTTCCACTTCCATTCCAGCATTTTCTCCTTTCAATATTCTATTCTTTCTCAGCCATTAAGAAAGGAAGAGTCTTACGCGCTGTCACTTTAGTGACATCTTCCTCTTAAGCGGCATTCGCATCCTTCCAGGAAGGTTTTTTATCTCATAGGACGTAATTATCTATGAGATAAAAAATAGGAAACTGCAGACCATTCGGCGTACAATTCCCTTTTTTACTTGTTTCATTTATGCTGCTATATATCCATACAGTCAGAACCGTTGTCCTTATTAGAGTTATTTTACCATAAAAAGACGTGAATTAACAGCAAAATTGTTTTTTTATTTTCTTTCCATTTCCAGTTACGATAGTCCCGTCTGTTTTTAGTGTATAAGTGCTAATTTTGGCACTCAATGTGTATAATTTTGGCACTTGTGTTGTAATTTTTCGAAAGAAGATCTATGCTGAAGACACAGGCAGTTTTACGATCCATTGATTGACTTACTATTATGTAAAAACAATTTTGAAAATTTGGGGGGAGAAGGAAAATGAAAGAAAAATGGAAAACAATGATCAAAAAGCTATTGTTTTTTTCTCTGGTACTCACTTTGGCATCAGAGAATTACGCATTGTCTGCTTTTGCTGCAGGTATATCGCTGACAGAGAGCGGAGGATGGTATGAAAGTGCTTATATTGAATGGAGTCCAGTCAATAATGCCATTTCCTACAATGTATATGTAAAGCACGCAGGTGCAGACGATACTGCTTATTTACAAATTGATAAGGAATTAATAAGGAAGTATTCCTCTTATTGGCGAGCAGATGCAGTAGGTCTTGCAGATGGCCAATATATCATGAAAGCGGAATCAGTCATGCCCGATGGTTCAAAGAAAAGTGCTGTTTCCGGTACCCTCAACGTAAATTCAAATGACAGAACCGGATTTGCTTTTTCCAGTGATTCAAAATATAAATCCGGATCTGGTGCATACAAAGAAAGCGGAACACTAAAAGATGAAGCAAAAGTGATCTATGTGACTTCTGAAACAGCAAAAACCATAACTCTTGATGTTACCGTAAGCAAATCAGGGAAAAAACAAACAGGTACCGGTATTGGTGAAATTTTAAAGTTACGTCAAAAAGGATATGACACAACCCCACTCGCTGTCCGTTTTATCGGAAAAGTTACGGACAGTAACATGGTTGGTGAGCTAAACAGCAAAGGATATCTTCAGGTAAAAGGAAAATCCTCCTACACACAAATGAATATAACTTTAGAAGGTATTGGTGAAGATGCAACGGCTTATGGATGGGGCATATTAGTCAGAAATTGCGGTAACGTGGAAATCAGAAACTTAGGCATAATGCTGTACCCTGACGATGGAATTTCACTTGATACAGCCAACTGCAATGTATGGGTACATAACAATGATATCTTTTACGGAACTGCAGGTTCCGATGCCGATCAGGCAAAAGGAGATGGATCCATTGACGTTAAGGGCGCATCCACTTATGTGACATTGTCGTACAATCATTTCTGGGATTCTGGAAAATGCTCTCTTTGCGGCATGAAAGATACGGAGGAGTTTTTTGTAACTTACCACCATAACTGGTTCGATCATTCCGATTCCCGTCATCCGAGAATCCGAGCAGCCTCCGTTCATATTTACAATAACTTTTTTGACGGAAATGCAAAATATGGGGTTGGTGTAACAAAAGGCAGTTCTGCATTTGTAGAAGCAAACTATTTCAGGCATTGTAAGAATCCTATGATGAGTTCCTTACAGGGTACAGATGCTTTGGGTGATGGTACGTTTTCCGGTGAAAATGGTGGTATGATCAAAGCCTATAACAATGTTATAGAAAATGCCTCAAGCCTGATCTATGCAAACTCTAATGACGGAACAGCAAATGCGGATGCAGCCTCCTTTGATGCTTATTTCGCTTCCTCGAGAAATGAAACCGTCCCAGGTTCTTACCAAACAATATCTGGACATACTGTTTATAACAACTTTGATACCAGTGTAGATATCGGTGTCAGCCAATCTGATATTGATACTGCAAACGGAGTGGAACAAATTGTTACAACAAGGGCCGGACGTATGAATCATGGAGACTTTACCTGGAAATTTGACGATGCTTCTGATGATACGTCTTATGCTTTAAATTCGGCACTGATGTCTAAAATCAAAAGCTATACATCAGATATATCCGATAAATAAAGCTGAGGTTTCCGCTGCTGTAACGCAGATAAAAAGGCTGTAACCGATTGAATTTACTGGTTTCCAGCCTTTTCTTCTGTCTTCAAAATTAATTATTTAATTTTTTCAAATAACTGTTGCAATTTAAAACCTTCTATGCTATACTTTTTAGGTGCTCGAGTAAGGGTACAAAATAACATGTTATAGGGGAATAGTTCAATGGTAGAGCAACGGTCTCCAAAACCGTAAATGGGGGTTCGAGCCCCTCTTCCCCTGCTATATGATAAACAGCCAGAATTTTTGTATATACAAAGAATTCTGGCTGTTTTGTTTTATTGATATATTCTTTCTAATTTCAGATACAATGCGCTAACGTTTCGGGCCATTTTTATCAGACAATTTTAAATCCGTAGTCCCCTGTTCTGCTTTTATCTGAATTTTTCCTTTTGCTGCAGTTTCTATTTTATTCCCTGCATTATCAGTAAATTCTACTTCAACGGTAAGTCCGCTTATAACAAACTCTGGTGCCGTCCACGTACCTACATAATAGCCTTTTTCTACTTCTTTCATTTCGGTCATGGTATTCGACCTAGTCTGGAATACATTTGGCAAAACAACTCGAAACGCTCCATCTCCACCTGATTCGCTTCTAAAGCTTACTGTCAGTGTTTCCCCTGCTGTTAGTGTAACATTTTCGCTTGGAGTCAGATCTGTGATAACCGGTGCTTTTTGTTTCACATTTACAACGACTGTCTTCTCTGTTTTATTACCCGCCAGATCATAGGCTATTATTTGGAAGGTATTTTCTCCTTCTTTTACAATTTCTTCCACATGGAAGGCTCCATCCACAACCTCCACAGATTCTGCGTTCATTTCCAATCGGTCAAAATTAGCATCAGAAGCAATCCCTTTGATATCTACCACTCTATCCTTTATTGTCAATCCATCTGAAGGTTGAGTAATGGTTAATTCTGGTGCAGTTTTATCTTTGATTATGGTTTTTCCAGTTGATAGTTCCGTTTCCTTTTCATTTACCACTGCAACAGCCGTAATCACACTCTTTTCCTCAGTCAATGGAATTTCCATATCAAAGGTATGATTCAACGTAACTGTTTCCCCCACTTTAGCACCGTTTGAATAAAGAAAGATCTTACCTTCTGCATTTACTTTTCCTTGAATTAAAACAGAATCCTTATTGGTGTAATTTATTGCTTTCAGATTGGTGATTTCTGGCAGATCGGCAGAATACTCCATTCTTGCTCTTATCATTAATCCGCCTTGGGTATCTTTCTCTTTTAAAGGAATAAATTTTTCTCCTGAATACAAGTAGGATCTGTCGGCATAGGTACTAGATTCATCGATACCAAGTCCGGGGGAAGAAGTTCCGGCCTCTGTCTGACTAGTCGCAATATAAAAATCCCGGTCCGTTGAAAATCCAAATTCGGATAAGTCAATATTATTCCATTGTCCTCTTTCCACATGAACAATCTTTGGCTCGGTATTTAGCTTCACCGGTTTTCCATTTCCATCGGTATCATATAGGGTAATGCCGATTGTATTTCCACCAGGAACCGGCCAATCCGTTCCCCAGAAAAAGAGATTGGCTCCTTTTACCTTTCCGAATTGAGCAGGCGTTACCCTTATAGCTAGACCTCCGCCTGCAGAATTCATTACAAGTGCATTTTCACCAGTTCCGTCATCATAAACAATCTCTTCTTCATAACCTACGAACCTCGTTAAATGAACCTGAATATCTGTCGATTTATTTCCTTCTACCGTAACACGTTCTTCTCCAGACACAAAATCCTCCGCTATTACCTTTAGGGTGTAATCTCCCTCATATACATTTGGTATGACAAAAACTCCGTTTTCATCGGCAGTTACCGCTGGTATCTTGGAATCTTCTTTTACTCTTACTGTAGCATGGGCTACGGGTGCTTTTGAATACCTGTCCACAATCGTTCCTGTAATGGTTCCTTTGGCTTTTTCTTCCATTACCAGATTCTCATTGATGGTCTTGCCTTCCTCTAGATGAACCTTTGTTTCAATAGAATGAAAGCCATAGGCCTCAGTCCTCAGTGTCCATGTGGTATCTCCTTCATTTGCAACATGTTTTAATTTGAATTTGCCATCTGCTGGATTTGTCCTTACACTTTTTCCTGTTTCCAGTACAGTTACCACCGCATAAACAGGTATACCTGACATCACCGCTGCTCCCTGTTCATCCGGAAGAACCGAATCTTGTGAATTTATTTCTTTCTTTAATACCTGACCTTCTATGGTGCCGGTACCGCCTGTTATTTTGGATACAGCTCCAAACACATCAATAAGACCATAGCCATAGCCATTATTGGGATACCCTATATCATCGGAATCTTCCATTGGAACAGCAGTCTCCACTAACAATGCCTCTACCTTATCGACTGATAAGGAATGGTTTGCAGATAAGATTAATGCCATGGCACCTGTAACAGCAGGAGCGGACATACTCGTTCCATTCCAACCACTTTCATACCCACCAGGTACAGAAGATCGAATGTTTACTCCGGGAGCCGAAACATCCGGTTTCACATTTTTATAGGGTCCTGGTCCCCTTCTTGAAAAATCGCCTCTTTTATTCATCTTATCCGTTGCTCCTACGGCAAAACTTTCCGGATAATTGGCTGGGGAACTAACAGAGGACCGGGGGGCCGCACCTTCCCTCTGATTGCCTGATGAAAATACCGGGATGATTCCGGCAGCTTTCCATGAGGTTACCATAGGACGGAACCACTCATCGAGTCCAGGTCCTCCGCCCCATGAATTATTTATAATATCCGGCGCCGCTGCCGGATCTCCCCCAGGTGCAAGCATCCACTCTGCTGCAGATAATATATTATTATCGGAACCTCCATCAGGCGTAAATGCTTTTGCTGCTATCCAGGTTGCTCCCGGTGCAGCACCTATTTTATTTTTCCCATCCGGTTCTTGTCCCAAAATAGTGCCTGTTACATGGGTTCCGTGAGGAATGCTTGGCTCATCAACTGGCAGGGTGCTCCCGTTTATCGGGTCAAACCAGTTCCCTGAGGGATTTGGGTTCCCCGGATTGTTTGGGTTATATCCTCTCCATTTTTTCTGCAATGCCGGATGATTCCAGGTTGCTCCCGTATCAATGATACCTACAACCACGCCGGTTCCATCTACACCGAGATCCCATACTTCATTTGCTTTGATTCTCTCGATGTTCCATTCTACTCCAGCTTTATTCGCCTCAATTTCTTCCGATGTAACGAAAGGTTTTTCTAATTTAACGATTTTATTCTCATATATCTTTTCTACTTCATCCATATGAGAAATCGTTTCAATGACATCTTTTGTTGCTTTTACATAGACGGCATTAATAATATAATAAGGTTTATACTCCTCTATACTTCCCTTATCTTCCTCCTGATTCAGATATTGTATCAGATTTCGTTGGGTATCCTCTGCATTATCCTTTAATGCTTCAATTACCTCTTTTCTAACTTCCACTTTCGACTTATATGGCGTGATTGCTTTGCTCAGCTTACTTTCAGCCTCGTTAGCAACCTTCATACTGTCTACCTGACTTTTTAAATAAATGATTGCTTCTGCATATTCCCCATCTGAAAGGGTATCAATAAAGTTAGACTCTATCTTATTTCTAGATTCCGTCTGCTGCTCTTTCTTAGCGGTAGAAAATGGAATCTGTTGGTTATTCTCCGCAAAAGCCGTAGCTCCTGTGATAAAACTCATAACAATGAGCAATAAGACAGAAAGAAGTAATTTTTCTAATTTTCTCTTATTCATATTTTATTTCCTTTCTTTGTACTGGTCTGTAAATAATGCTGCATACCAGAATGTAAAAATCACATGGGTTAAAAATAATAATTTCTTCAACCCCAGAAACATGACGGAATACTATAATTCCGGCATAAACTCATCGGATCATCCCCCCTAGCCTCATTATTTTAAAAAAGACTTGCTCTTTATTCCGTATTCCCCCTTTCTCTTTGCAGGGCAATTGTCTTTTGTTTCTCATATTTACTCGAATGTCATCTATGTATTGAATTTTTAATTTATTATTATAATATATAATATAAGTATATTCTTATTACATTCTTTTTATTTCTCATTTCGTATTTATCTTAGATTATAAATATAATTACTCTTATTATTAAGGATAGCATTCATTTATTAGAGCCTTCTTCCTATGATTTATAACTTCTAGTGATCAATATCCCATCACTATATCCGCAAAAATAATAGCAAAATCGCCCTGTAAAAAACCATACGGTCTTTTACAGAGCGATTCTATTCATTTCATTATACAAACTTACAAACTATGATACCGTTTCAATTCCTGATCCAACAATCCTTCTGCTTTTTTATAAATATCTTCTTTTATCTGATTAAAAGGAAAGATTGACTTTGATGAAATTTCTACTCCTCTATGCTGCATTAGTCGTTTAAACAGCAAAGAAAAGTTAGAATCCATATCATACAGAGGCATCAGTCGATGAATTAAATTGGACAGTTTTAAGGAACGATCCATGTCTTTTTCATTCGCTGCCCGAACCAGGTCACTCCAGATTTCCGGCACAAGGTTGGACAATCCTCCAATACATCCATTGCCGTTTGAAGATATATTATATAAAAACTGGTCGTCAAACCCGGAATATGCTTGAAATGGATGTCCTTCCGCTTCCAGGCAAATTAAATTGGTATGATTAGGTTCTGTCACAGAGTCCTTTAATCCGATGATATTCTGATTGGAATCCAACAGCCGTTTCACCGTCCCCGGTAAAATGGAGTGTCCAGTTCTGGCAGGAAAATTATATATGTACATATCTCCCTTTACTGACTTTGCCAGAGTATCATAAAAGATAAAAAGTTTCTCCTGATCCAATCCATAGTAATAAGGACCAATCACCATGGAAGCATGATACCCCATGGAATAAACTTCATTTGACATTTCCACTGTCTCAGCAAAATTCATGCCTCCAGTACCGGCATATAATTCAACACGTCCAGCCGTATATTCTGCATAGAACCGGAAAAAATCAGATTTTTCCTGTTTGGTCAAACCAGTGAACTCGCCTGTCGATCCCAGTACTAAAATCCCGTCTACACCGCCTTTCACGAGAAAATCTATTACTTTCTTATTTGCCTCATAATCGGGCTTTTCCATCGCATCAAAAACTGTGATAACCGGAGTTATTATTTTATACATCTCATGTTTCCTCTCTTATTTATTAACCGACGATCCGTAATACACCATAGACCAATACCGCCGTTATTACCATGGCAATTCCATTTAATATTTCATAACCGATTAACTTCAGCCGCTCACGGATTTCCATATTTAATGCACCTGCACTTACGTGAAAGAAAGAACCATGCGGTAGTCCATCAAATACAAAACTCCCAGTATGGGTCATCACAGCCGCAGCAATGGCTGAAATTCCGCTCATCATAACCGTAGGCCCAAATATCTGACTTCCCAATGTAGTACCTGCTGTTGAAGAAGCGGTGGCCGCTCCCATTAACATACCAGAAATCGGAGCCAGTAAAAATCCCGGAAGTCCTGATTGTTCAATGCACCCAATGATGACATCCTTTAAACTGGAATTGGTGATTATCCCCGCAAGCGTTCCTGTCCCAATTAAAAGCATGGTGACACCATTCATTTTTTTCAGTCCGGAAGAAAGATAAAAACAGGTATGCTTTCCTTTTTTCATTACAAGAATTCCAGTCAAACCTCCTATGGGAAGTGCAATCAGAGGATCAATCGTAATCCCAAACAATGGCCGTAATAGCAATAACACGATGGTGACCATTGGTCCAGCAATCGCACCGAACAAACTGGGAAGATCCTTTTCCGATATAGTTTCTTCTAATGGTCCAAAATCAGACCCCTTATGTATCAGTGCACGAGAAATCAGAGCTGTGGCTAGTAAGGCAGCGGCAGCTGGAACCATGCCCGCCATCATAGTCGAGGTAAGGGGAACACCAAATGCTTCCGAAGCTGCAATCGCATTGGGATTGGGACTCATTACGTTCCCCGCCTTGACTCCACCCACCAGTGCCATCAATACTCCTAATTTCTTATACCCAGAACGCTGGGCAAGCTGTATGGCGATCGGTGCAACTGTGATAAGAGCCACGTCTCCAAATACCCCTACTGCTGTCAAACACCAAGTGGCAAGCATCATCGCAAGCAAGGCACGTTTTTTTCCCATTTTACGAATAATCGTCTCCGCAATCCTTGCAGCTGCACCGGTTTCGATCAAAACTCCAGCCAGAACACCAGCTGTCACAATCCGTACAATGGCGGACACGATCCCCTGTACTCCTGAAATCATATATTGAACGGTCTCGATAAGACCGCCGCCACCAATGAGTCCTCCAATGATTGCTCCAAAGATCATGGCATATGTCGGTTCTACTTTCTTTAAAATCAGAATCATTGCTATTAAGAGAGCCAAAATTGCTCCAATCGCAGATATTTCCATTTAAGCCCCTCCTACAGATTGTCATACTTTAAGATTGCACCTTCTGAACCGGATGCCGCAATCTTACAATATAGCCCTAAGTATCCACGCTTAAATTTAGGTTCTGGACGTTTCCAGCCTTCTAAACGCTCCTTGATTTCTTCTTCTCCAACCAATAAGTTAAGGCTTCTCTTTTCAATATCTATTTCAATTTTATCCCCATTTTTAACAATGGCAATGGCACCTCCTTCTGCCGCCTCTGGGGAAATGTGTCCCACAAAACATCCGTTATTGGTTCCACTGAACCGACCATCTGTAATCAGAGCCGTTGTTTTTGATAATCCTCTTCCATACAGATATTTCATGGCCTTATACATCTCTCTCATTCCAGGACCTCCCTTTGGTCCCTCATAGCGGATAACCACAACATGTCCATCTCGGATGTCCCCATTTAGAATAGCCTCTTCCGCTTCTTCTTCAGAATCAAAGCAAATAGCTTCTCCTACAAAATGATGAAGACTTTCATCGAATGCTCCCGGCTTTGTAATTCCAGAATCTGGAGCCAGATTTCCACGCAGCACCGCTACTCCCCCCTGATAACCAAACGGCTGTTCCACGGTTTTTACTACGTTCGGGTTCTCTGGATATTGATACACATGAGCTTCTATATTTTCCTTTACCGTGCGAGCGGTTACCGTCATCTCATCGGTAGATATCAACTCCTGCATCTCTTCCAGAAGCTTTGAAACTCCACCAGCCCGGTAAAAATCAATCATATTATATTCGGATGCCGGATTGATTTTTGCTAATTGAGGGGTTATATTTGACAACTGATCAAATTCCTCCAGTACTTGTAAGTTCAGTTCCGCTTCATGAGCGATAGCAGTTAGGTGCATGACAGCATTGGTGCTGCCACTCATGGCTAAACAGACTTTAATGGCATTTCTAACACTTTCTTCTGTTATAATCTGACGTGCTGTAATATTTTTTTCTACCAGCTCCATGATTTTTATACCGGTTTCCTCTGCGATGGCAAGACGAGCCGCACTTGCTGCCGGGATGATTCCTCCATCCGGAAGCGTCATTCCCAATGCTTCGGATAATGAACACATGGTATTGGCCGTCCCTAGATAAGAGCAGGATCCACAAGTTGGACAGGCTAAATCTTCCAACGATGTATATTCTTTTTCTGTAATTTTATTGGCGGAAAGCATCCCGTATGCTTCCGTACTAGAGGTCTGGTCTGACTTGCGTCCGTCAAACTCAATTCCTCCATCCATAGGTCCCCCCGGAAGTAAGATACAAGGAATATCAAGCCTAGCTGCTGCCATTAACATACCTGGTACAATCTTGTCACAAGAACCAAGAAGGATCAATCCATCAAACAAATTGATCTGAGCCATGGATTCCACCGAATTAGCAATAATTTCTCTAGAAGGAAGGATATAGTGCATTCCATCATGTCCCTGCCCCATGCCGTCGCATCCGCCGATCACACCAAATTCAACCGGTGTTCCCCCTGCCCGATAAATTCCATCTTTCACTCGCTGAGCAACCTGACGAAGGTTATAATGCCCTGGTACGCATTCACTCCAGGCATTGGCGATCCCAATCATAGGGCGTTTTAAATCGCCAGTGGTAAATCCCATTGATTTATAGGTTGCCCGGTAATACTGATTCTGAAGACCACATAATATTTTTTTGCTTCTTTCCATTTTAACTTCTTCTCCTTTTAATTGAATGACTTTCCCTTACCCTTTCCTTGGTACGTATTTACGTACTTTGTATGTATTTACGTATCTTGATTTTTAGATTAACATTCTCAAATACATTTGTCAATAAATGATGGTAAATCCCCTCTATTTTTATGATTCATTTATGATAATGTCCTAGTGTATCACAAATGATTATGTCCCAATTAGTAGTTCATATATTATAATAGAACCTCATGACTTAGAAATGAGGTGGACACAATCAGAAAGGTATTACTAAC
>NZ_RJLQ01000023.1 GCF_003833015.1 Clostridium sp. E02 | reverse complement strand
GTTAGTAATACCTTTCTGATTGTGTCCACCTCATTTCTAAGTCATGAGGTTCTATTATAATATATGAACTACTAATTGGGACATAATCATTTGTGATACACTAGGACATTATCATAAATGAATCATAGATGACCTGTAACGGTTGGTGGTAAGTCTTGACAAGTGTTTTTTTTCGTGTTAGTATAAGATTACTTCTGAATAAAGGAATAATCAGGGGCAGTAATGGTTTCGACAGGGGCCATGCAGCTGGTGAAGCTATCCGTATGCGATGCGTTAAATGGCAAACAAAATATAAACGCTAACAATAATAAATTAGCTTTAGCTGCGTAAGCAGCTTGTCGGCCTTAAGGCACTCACACTTTAAGAACCCGGCATCGATGATGTGAGAAACGACGGTTGCAAAGCTTTGAGTATCCGGTCGTATTATGAAGCTACTAAAGCTGTCAGGGTGTTAGTTCCCGGGCAGTGGAGGGAATGTTAATAAACTAACTATGATAGTAGAAGAACAGGGAATTGGTTTTTGGACACGGGTTCGACCCCCGTCTGCTCCACTTTGAAAAGTCTAGTAAATACTAGGCTTTTTTATTTTCGTGTTGCATATCGTGTTGCATGGATTCAAAATGATCGCTAATTATATGATTGATTTTTTTTGTTTCCTCCGTGATTGCGCCCCTATATATTGATTTCATAACATTGTCGGTAGACCAACCGCCTCGTTGAATAATATATTGATCCGGGATGCCAATAGCGTGAAGAATCGATGCCCCATAATGGCGTAAGTCATGGAAACGAAAACGGGGTATATCAAGCAGCTTAATTGTATCAATAAAACGTTTCGTTATGCTGTCAGGAACCAAGGGGACAATTTTACCATTAGTAGCATTTCTTAGGGCTATGTCAATGACAAATTGTGGAAATTCTATGGTGCGATAGCCAGCTATTGTTTTTGGCGGTTTTATATGCCACTGCTTATCAGAACCTTTTACCATGGATTTGGAGATCGTTATATTGCAGCCTACGATATCTTTTTGAGTAAGAGCGTATATTTCACCCCTTCTCATTGGTCCAAATTAAGTATAATAACTCTTGATCATTCGTTTGTATTCCCTGAGAGTGCTGGGGGAGAGAACATTGCTTTTTAAGATACAGTATTGATCCAGAGCCTCTTGTAAGGTCATACTTGTATTTGTTTCAACTTTCCCCAGTTCTTTTGTAGTAGCATAGTACGCGGCTTGCCACTGCTTCACATCGACCGGAGGAAGTTGGGTCATCACAGGTGAAAAACTTATAGTGCCTCTTTCCGGAATCGTTAGTGTAGTCATATACCAGACACCTCCAGGAGCCGGAAGGGAGTTTCTTTGCAGTAGCCATTTTATCGTTTCCTTTCTAGTTTTGGGTATAAAAATAACGCCCCTTGCCAGTATGTTCCGAAAAAGATATAATCTTTTTGAGAATGATTGTATCTTTTCGGTATATCCGACAAGAGAAAATCTATGTAAAGCCGTTCAGCATTGCGAGTGCTGGGCGGTTTTTATTTTATTTGGGCTTTGCACTAATTCCTTCAAAATAGGAATTTATTCCAAAATGCCAGTTGCTGAATCTTAGTAGTATTGGGTGTGCCTTTCCCTAGCTTACTAATATACCCTTTGCCAAAACCAAGTTCTTGCTCTAATTGATTCATTGAAATATTGCTTTTCTTACATAATTCTTTGATACGTTCTTTAAGATCCATTTTGCGCTCCCTAACAAACCCTGGAAGGGAGCGGTAACTGGAAGTAACCGGCTGACAAGCCTCACTTTCAACTTCCGGATTGGGGTAGTTCCACAGGCGGAATCAAAAAGGTATATGCTAGTCTGGAAGAGTTTAAGAAGACATGGTCTGCTGAAGAACCGGAAGAAAAGAAATCCGGCTGGAAAGAAGAGGACGGCGGCTGGCGGTTCTATAAGCATGGTATTACCTAGGACTTGACGGGGCTATGTGTCAGTCACAGCTTGTTGCGAATTCCGGAAAGATCTATGCGGTGGACGCTTTAGGCAGGGTAATAACAGAGCCAGTTAAGCTTATACCAGATCAGGACGGAGCGCTGCAGTATCCGGGATTGGTGAAATAGTACTAAATTTGTTTGGTAAGGTTACCAATTGTTTTAATAAATACAGGATGATAATATACAATCATTCTAAATGGAAGAAATTTCCAGAAGTATAACCGGTTAT
This sequence comes from Clostridium sp. E02, assembly GCF_003833015.1. Taxonomy (GTDB): domain Bacteria; phylum Bacillota; class Clostridia; order Lachnospirales; family Lachnospiraceae; genus Lacrimispora. The sequence goes on along the minus strand of NZ_RJLQ01000023.1, from coordinate 66,199 downwards.
ATAAAAAGCAACAAGCCATTTCTAGATGGCTTTCTTTTCTGGCACATCAATTATTTAGAATGCTTATAACAACTATAATTACATAAGATAAATTTGGAGGTACATCGTATGAAAAAGAGGTCATTGTTTCAAATAACAATGGTTATATGTTTTATGATTAGTGTAATGTTTTTAGGGCAGAGTTCAGCTTTTGCTGAAGAGGTTGAACCTACATGGACAAAAGTGGCTTCTATGTCTGTAGGGAGGGGAGAGCTTCAAACAGAAGTAATTGATGGAAAAATATATGCGATTGGTGGACAATATGGAGGAGACGCTCTATCAACAACAGAGGTTTATGATCTGGCAACCAATACATGGAGAAAATTAGCATCAATGTCTGATGCTAGGAGAAATTTTCAATCTATAGAAGTTAATGGAAAAATATATGCGATTGGTGGCAATAATTATACTAAAACTTTGCAATCAACAGAAGTATATGATCCGGCAACCGATACATGGACAAAATTAGCATCAATGTTGGATGCTAGGTGCAGTTTTCATACAGAAGTATTAGACGGAAAAATTTATGCGATTGGTGGTCATAATGGGAGGAAAGAATTGCAATCAACAGAAGTATATGATCCGGCAACCGATACATGGACAAAATTAGCATCAATGTCTGATGCTAGGTATTTTTCTGAAACAGAGGTAATTGATGGGAAAATTTATGCGATTGGTGGTTATAATGGGAGCAAAGAATTGCAATCAATGGAAGTATATGATCCGGCAACCGATACATGGACAAAATTAGCATCAATGTCTGATGCTAGGAGAAATTTTCAATCTATAGAAGTTAATGGTAAAATATATGCGATTGGTGGCTATAATGGGAGTGAGCAGATAAAATCAACAGAGGTATATGATCCAGAAACCAATACATGGACACAATTAGCTCCTATGTCTGTAGCTAAATGGATGTTTCAAACAGAATTAGTTAATGGAAAAATATATGCTTTAGGAGATTTGACTACACGTAAAACAACAGAAGTATATGATCCAGTAACCGATACATGGACAAAATTAGCGTCTAGGTCTATAAATCGTGCGTATTTTCGAACAGAAACTATTGATGGAAAAATTTATGTCATTGGCGGTAACGGTAATGATTCCTCTGTGGAAGTCTATACTGTAATGACTAGTTCAGTAAAACATCTAAAAGCAATTGGCGGCGATACCAAAGTTGATTTAACATGGGACGCAGTAGCCAACGCAACAAGTTACACGATTAAACGTTCTACAACTGCGGGTGGTTCATACAATACAATAGCCACTGACATAACAGATACTACCTATACAGACAATGACGTTACCAACGGGACTGCATATTATTATGTTGTAACAGCAATCGCCGATGGTAGAGAAACTGGTAATTCGAATGAAGCCTCAGCAACTCCAACAGCAGGCCAAACACCGCCGCCAGTAGACACTAAATTAAAAGTAGTTTTAGAAGTTTACGAAGCACTTCGATTAAGTGTAGATGATGATTTGAATGTAAATACCGAAATGGCATGGTCATCATCTGATGAAGCAGTTGCCACTGTAAATGAAAAGGGAATTGTGACAGCACTGGCTCCTGGTAACACAGTTATAACAGTTAAGAGTGTAGACGGCTCATATACGGATTATATAAATGTTCTAGTTGTGGAGAACGCAGAAGATTACAGACTTGCAATAGACTTAAACGTTGGAGAGACAGCCAGATTAACAGCTGATGATTTTACGAATACAGCTAATGTTACATGGGCTCCTATGGATTCCTCAATAGCAAATGTAACTATCAAGGGAAAAGTTACAGCACTGAGCAAAGGGTTGGTTTTAATCACGGCTAAAGATAAAGATGGAAAAATCATTGGTAAAATATACGTGAGAGTAAGAGAGTAATAAAATTAAAGCAAAATAACGAAATAGCCCTGGGAAACCGGGGCTTTTTCTTTTATATAAAATGTAGGTGGGAATTCGGTATTCCAGCTCTGCCCGTCAAGAGTACTTTTCAATTCTGTTATTTATCATTATGTAGAGTGGCAGAAAGGAAAGCCACATGAATAAAAACGATAATATTTTAAAAGCAATCAATGTAATTCCTTATAACGGAAAAACAATAAATCTTAATGATCTTTGCATGTCGCACACAAATTTCAAACCTGGACAAATTTTAGAAACTGCAGTTTACGGAAATATGATAGTGATTACCCACTCAAGTCAGTAACGATTGCAAGTAAAAACCCGCCAATCCTTTTAAAGACTGACGGGTAATAATTAATAATGATTCATATCAGCTTCTGCAACCGCTTTTGTTTGGTGAATCGTGCCCCAAGGGTGATGCGGAGGTGCATATATAGAGAATAATTTTAAAGGAACATCGCCCGTATTTATCACATTGTGCCAAGTCCTTGCGGGAATAAAAATAGCACTGCAAGTAAAAATGGGTTGTTGAAAATATAAACAGTCCTTTTGATCCCCCATTTGAACGACACCGTGGCCAGATTCAATATACAAAAATTGATCATCATCCGGATGAATCTCTAATCCTATATCGCCACATACCTGGATGTTCATTAAGGTGAGTTGTAAATGCTCACCTGTCCATAGGGCAGTGCGAAAGGTGTCATTATTCGCAGTAGCTTTGTTTATATCAATCGTGAATGGATATGGTCCGTAATCGTTAGGCACCAAAGGTGGAGATCTAAAGTAGGTGTTATCTAGGTTGCTAGAATGAGTATTATTGTAGTCTAACATTTTCGCCTCAAAAGTATAAATTTGTAAATTATATGAAATTCATTTAAAGATATGCTTGAATTAGCTAAATGAAATCACCTTAGCTACAAAGGTACCTAGGGAAGACTCGTAAGCATGAGGTACATGGAACGATTATTTTATCAAATCATTGTATTCTTTATGGTTTTCAAACCATTTCACTGCATAGGAACAAGTGAGAACGGCTTGTTTGCCCTGGGACTGTAGTTGCTTGGCGACCGCTTCCATCAGCTGTCCGGCAATCCCCTGTCCTCTAAGGGAATTATCCACAAAGGTATGATTGATATTGACTGTATTGGAGTCGACATCAGGAAACGTAACTTCTGCAAGTAATTGATTATCTGAGTGATAAAGTGCAATCTGGTTTGGCTTGTAAGTAAAGTTCATGGGAATTCCTCCTATTTTTTCATGTAGAGATTATAACATCAAAAGTGCTTGCCAGCAAGGCGGTTCACATCTTGTCTAAGTTTTCCATATAATAGAGTATATTAACTGTAATGAAATTAGTTACCCATGGCAGGTTTTAGAGAAAGGCAAAAACCTGGCATATTGGTTTTTAACTCAAAAAACTGATTGTAAGTCCACAAAAAAACCTGATTGAGACTGTAAGTGTTTGAAGAATGAGTAAGAGGATATGCAGGATTCTCTTTGTTGTCAGGATAGGTGTGAAATATGAGTTGCTTTTTCTGATCTTGCTTGAACTACGATAACGACAATCTTTGCAGTTAAAGAAACAGACGGAGGCCTGGATTTTTCGGGTTTTCGTCTGTTTCGTTAAAACGAAATAAAATAGACACAATCTGGAGTGACCTGGCATATTCTGAATGGTACTATAAAATATCAAAGGAATTCAGAATCATGCAAAGGGAAAAAAAGTTTCCCAACAGCCATAATAAGTGGGAAAAATATTATAAAACAGTCAGGGGAGACAAACGGATTGTGAGATCCGTTCTAAACGGAACCTCCTCTTATCCGCGTGCATTGGAGTGGGAACCTGTGATTACAGCACAGGTTAAAAAAACTGCAAGACAGACAGGGATGGACATGGCAGGGGTTGATTGCCGGATTAAATCCAGAAATTCTTATTTAAAAAAAATATTGAGAAAATACAGTCTGACTGGACGTCTTTGCGAGGTGAAAGATATTTTAAGGTATACCTACATCGCATCTGCCCAAGAACTTACAGAAAAAATGATAAAAGTGATTGAGATCTACGAATATTCCGGTTATAATACGGTTGAGATTAAGAATTACTGGCTGGATGGCCAGAATCCATACAATGGGATCAACACAAAACTGCGTTCTCCCAAAGGGCAGGCATTTGAACTTCAGTATCATACCCCTGAAAGTTTTGAGATAAAAAATGGGAAGATGCATGATTTGTATGAGAAGCAAAGGTTGATGAAAGATGTAAGCAGCAGGGGCTATATAGAACTGGGAGATCAGATGTTCGAACTTTCCGATTCTATGGAGATTCCGAAGGGAATAAAGAAGGTGAAGGATTATGAAAGAAATCAGATTTCTTAAATTAACCGATATTGAGAACAAAGGGACTGTGATCAAACAGGATGGCAGACAGTTTTTTGGATATGAGAACGGAGCATGGATAAGGCGTGGACTTTCTCTGGGGTATTTTTATCCAGATGCTCCAGAATTTGATTGCTATGAAGTAATAACGGAAGTGGAAGCGGAGAAATTGCTGGATCAGAAGTGAGGGATTCTCTCCAGATCACTGGAAGCTTATAAAAACATAAATGTAGAGGGTGCTCCGTATCTCGGAAGGCATCCTTTTATTTCCACTATAAATCGAACATACATTCGGTTATTATATATTCAGAGGTGAGTATATGAATCGAGTGATTTTTCATATTGATGTAAATTCGGCGTTTTTAAGCTGGGAAGCAGTATATAGGCAGAAGCATTTGCTTGGGAACTTAGATCTCAGGGTGGTACCATCTGCAGTTGGAGGAGATGTGACTATGCGCCATGGAATTATCCTTGCAAAAAGCATTCCGGCAAAGAAATATGGGATTCATACGGGACAATCTGTTACAGAGGCTTTAAGACAATGCCCCAGTCTTCTTCTGGTACCTCCTAATTACAATTTATATCAGAGATCATCGGAAGCATTTATCCGTTTATTAAAGGAATATTCCCCCAAGGTAGAACAATATTCCATAGATGAAGCCTATGTGGATATGACTGGAATGGAAGTCTTGTTTGGAGCGCCTGAGATCGCGGCAGCCTTGATTGGAGAAAGGATCAAAAAAGAACTTGGATTCACTGTAAATATTGGAGTGTCAGAGAATAAAGTTTTGGCTAAGATGGCATCGGATTTTAAAAAGCCAGATCGGGTGCATACGCTTTGGTGTCAAGAAATACCGGAAAAATTATGGCCGCTGCCTGTAAGTGAGCTGTTTTTTGTGGGGAGAGCCACGTTTAAAAAACTGTATAATATAGGAATAAAAACCATCGGTGACTTAGCAGAAAGCGATCCTGGTTTGATCAAAAGCCATCTTGGGAAAATGGGAGAACAACTCTATGCATTTTCCCATGGCGTGGACGGTTCTAAAGTGGAACCGGTACCTCCTCCTAACAAAGGGTATGGGAATAGTACAACCATAGCTTTTGATATAACCGATCGAGAAAATGCCCATCTTGTACTTTTATCCCTTGCGGAGACATTAGCAGTCAGACTTCGGGAGGATAAAGTCCGGGCCAGTGTTTTGGCGGTAGGGATCAAAGACTGGGATTTTCATTATTACAGTCATCAAGTTTCACTTTATTCTCCAACCAATGTTACGAAGGAGATATTTGAAATTGCTTGTGATGTCTTTGACCAGGCATGGGATAAAACTCCGGTCCGGCATCTGGGAATTCATATGAGTCACGTAACCGATAACCAGGACAGGCAGATAAGTTTCTTTGAGAAAAATGATTACGAAAAACTTGAACGACTTGATCAAACCGTTGATCAGATCCGGAAACGCTTTGGAAATGATGCTATAAAAAGAGCGGTGTTTTTAGAATCTCCGGAACAAAAACAGGTTCGTTATTTAGATCATATGAGTGGTGGAATCAGCAGGGAAAAAAGAACCGTAGACTATGGGAAACAAAATATTAGATAAAAAACAGGGAGAGGTGTGTATGTCTTCGTTTGGAATCGGAATCAACGCAAAGGCGATTGACAGTGGAGAAGTTAATGGTAAAATGTATCATATCGCTTGCAAAGCTTGGTTTACTGCCAGTTGCAGTTTAAGACCATTAAGCTTTAAATTCGAAGGCGATGATGGCATCATCCAGAGTGTAAAAGAGATTCGGGTAAAAAGTTTGGAAAATAAGAATTATTCTGGAATTCCATCAAAGGAATATGATTGTGAAGCGGTAATTGGAGGAATTCTCCATACGTTTAAGCTTGTTTTTTACATGGAAGCTTGCAAATGGGTTATGATATTACCAAAATGAACGAAAAAGGAAGATGAAGTAGGATGTGTGGAAGATATTATGTGGATGATGAGACAGCCAGAGAAATTGAAAAATTAATAGAAGAAATAGAGGAAAGAGTAAAAAGAACGCAGCTTACCGGGGATATTTATCCAACACAGGAGGCACCCGTTCTGGTGGGGAAAAATCAGAAAGTAGCTCTTAGGTGGCAGCGATGGGGATTTCCTGGATGGAATAAAAAAGGGGTTATCTTTAATTCTAGATCAGAAACGGTTCTGGAGAAAACCATGTTTCGGGAAAGTATTCTTCACCGAAGGGTTGTGATTCCTTGTGCCGGTTTTTATGAATGGAATCGATCCAAGGAGAAAGTTTCCTTTCGCCGGCAGGATTCTCCTGTAATCTTTATGGGCGGGTTTTTTAATATATGGGAAGGAGAAGAAAGGTTTGTGATAATGACAACAGAAGCAAACCCCTCTGTGGCTCCTGTTCATAGCCGAATGCCCTTTGTATTAGAGCGGGATGAAATTGGGGACTGGTTATTAAATGATGAGACGTTTCAAACAAGAATCGGTCAAAGACCAGTTGTTTTAAAGAAACAACAGCTTTATGAACAAGAAGCATTCAATTTTATTTAGGCATATTGCGCAAATAAAACTAGTATTTTAATTGGATTTTCTATAATAATCTAGTTGCAAATAATAATTTCTGGTGATATAATTCCATATAGTTAATTAGCTAATTATTAATAAGCTAACGAAAGGAGGGATCTAATGAGGCCAATTAGGTCTGGAGCGGAGGAAGAAGAAGTTTCCCCACTGCGTAGTGTAATGAAACAATATATGAAAATAATGAAGCTTCACCACTGTATTTTAGATTGCAGGGTAAGGAAAACAGGGGTTTATCGCAGCCAGCATCAGATCCTTATGATGCTGGCCCGTCATTCCAACATATCACAAAAGGAAATTGCACAACACCTTTATGTTTCCACAGCCACCATCGCCGTGTCAGTAAAGAAACTGGAAAAAGGTGGATATATCACCCGAGTCGTTGATCAGGATGACAATCGGATGAATAAGTTAGGTCTGACTGAAATGGGATGGGATATGGTAAAGTGCAGTCAGGAATATTTTCACACGGTGGAGACCCAGATGTTTACTGGATTTACCAAAGAAGAACTGTCTGAGATGGAGCAGATGTTGGATCGTATTTATACCAATTTATCTCAAATTCCTATGGGAGAAAACATGACAGAAAGAGAGGAATAAAGATTTGAAACAATATTGGAGATATATAAGGCCCTATCTGGGAGCCTTTATTCTGGCGCCGGTTCTAATGTTAACGGAAGTATTTGGAGAAATCATGCTTCCAAGAATGACATCATTGATCATAAATCATGGTGTTTTGGAAAGAAATTTGGATTACATCGTCCGGATGGGGATTGGAATGCTTATCATTGCTGTTATTATGGCTGTGGGAGGAATCGGAGGAGCTTATTTTTCAGCAAAAGCTTCCATTTGCTTTAGTACAGATTTAAGAAAGGATATATTTCATAAAGTCCAGCAGTTTTCATTTAAAAATATTGATGAATTCAGCACAGGATCTTTGGTAACAAGACTCACCAATGACATTCAACAAATTCAGAATGTAGTAATGCTTAGTCTGCGTCTCATGTTTCGGGCGCCTGGAATGCTGGTGGGTGGATTGATTATGGCATATTTAATAAACCAGCAACTGGTAATGGTCTTATTGGTAGTGATTCCCATTCTTATTGTTTTTATTTTAATCATATTGAAAACAGCGTATCCGAGATTTCAAATAATGCAAAAGAAAATAGACCGATTGAACTCAGGGGTTCAAGAGGCGCTGACAAATATGCGGGTCATAAAGTCGTTTGTAAGAGAAGATTATGAAGAAAAAAAGTTTAAGGCTACCAACCTGGATTTGACAGAAGGCAGTTTAAATGCAATGAAAGTGGTAATAGCCACGATGCCAGTCATGATGCTTATGATGAATGTTACCACGATTGCAGTGGTGTGGTTTGGAGGGAATTTAATCATAGCAGGAAAAATGCCCGTTGGAGATTTGACTGCTTTTACCATCTATATTGTTCAAATTCTTATGTCGTTGATGATGTTATCTATGGTCTTTTTGCAGGCATCCCGTGCGATGGCTTCTTTAAAACGTGTGAGAGAAGTTCTAGATACAGAAGTAGATTTAACCGATGATGAGTCCAAACAAAAATCCGCACAGATCACAAAAGGAAAAGTTGAATTTCGTGATGTTTCCTTCCAGTATGCAGAGGGAACCGATGAGATGGTTTTAAGCCATATTAATTTTACAGTAGAACCAAGAGAAACCATTGGAATCATTGGTGCTACAGGAAGTGGAAAAACATCTCTTGTACAAATGATTCCTCGCCTTTATGATACAAGTGAGGGAGAAGTTCTGGTAGATGGAATCAATGTAAAAGATTATTCCATTCGACATCTTCGTGAAAACGTAGGTATGGTTCTTCAAAAAAACGTCCTGTTTTCCGGAACGATTGAGGAGAATTTGCGTTGGGGAGAAGCGGATGCTACGATGGAAAAGATCTATCAGATGTCGGAAAGTGCCCAAGCTCATGGATTTGTATCCAGTTTTAATGAGGGGTATAATACAGATTTAGGGCAGGGCGGATCGAATGTATCGGGAGGACAGAAACAAAGGCTTTGCATTGCAAGAACCTTGTTAAAGGAACCGAAAATATTAATTCTTGATGACAGCACTTCAGCGGTTGATACCGCAACGGAAGCCAAAATCAGACAATGTTTTCAAACAGCACTAAAAGACACTACAAAAATCATTATTGCGCAGAGAATTGGATCTGTAGAACACGCAGATAAAATCATTGTCCTGGATGAAGGAAAAATCACAGGGATGGGAACTCATAAGGAACTCATGAAATCTTGTGAGGCATATCAGGAGATTTACTATTCACAAAAAGATCGGGAAAAGGAGGCAGGTGCCTAATGGAAGAACAAAAGAAAATTAACAGTTTGAAAAAGCGCTACAACCGTTATACAGCACCTGCTAAAGTGGGAGGAGGTATGAGTGGCAGAGGGCACGGCCGAGGAGGATCAGTGAAAGGAAGCGCACCAAAGAACACGAAAGCTACAATTCGCAGGCTGATGTCATATTTAAGTGAATATAAACTTTCAATGGGAGTTGCCTTCTTTTGTGTTATTATCAATACACTTTCCATGCTGGGTGGTTCCTATATGCTTCGCCCTATCATCAACCAATACATTGCTCCTCTTGATGGAAGCAGAGGAAGTGCAGCAGGTCTTTTTCGAGGATTGGCAACAATGGGAATTATTTATTTGTTTGGAATTATAGCCAATTATACACAGGCAAGAATTATGCTTACAGTTGCTCAAAACGCATTAAAAAGGATAAGAGATGAACTGTTTGAAAAAATGCAGAAACTTCCAATCAGATTTTATGATACCAATAACACGGGTGACTTAATGAGTCGATTCAGTAACGATGTGGATACCATTGGTCAGATGTTAAGCAGTACACTGGTACAGATGTTTTCTGGTGCTCTGAGTATTATCGGAACTCTGGCTCTTATGATCTACACCAATCTCTGGCTTACTTTGATAACTATCGTGATTATACCGATCATGATAAAAGCAGCAAGTCTGATCGCTTCTAGAAGCCAGAAATATTTCTCGGCTCAACAAAGTTCCCTGGGAGCTGTCAATGGTTATATAGAAGAAACGATTAGTGGACAAAAGGTAGTAAAAGTTTTTTGCCACGAAGAGGTTGCGGAAGAAGAGTTTGGATTATTAAATGATGATCTGAGAAACAACATGATTCATGCCCAGTTTTTTGGTGGTGTCATGATGCCTGTTATGTTGAATTTAAGCCAGTTAAATTATATCTTCACTTCCTGTATTGGTGCGGCACTATGTGTACTGCGGGGCTTTGATGTAGGTGGATTGACTGTATTTTTAAACTTCTCCAGACAATTTAGCCGTCCCATTAATGAGATTTCCATGCAGATCAGCAACGTCTTCACTGCTCTGGCAGGAGCAGAACGTGTCTTTGCAATTATGGATGAAAAACCAGAGCCAGTAGATGATTCCAGTGCCGAAGTACTGAAGCCCATGAATGGCTTTGTAGAATTAAAACAAGTTACATTTGGATATAATCCAGACAAAGTGATCTTAAAGAATATCAGTCTTTATGCAAAGCCAGGACAGAAAATTGCTTTTGTAGGATCCACGGGAGCTGGGAAGACCACAATCACCAATCTGCTTAATCGGTTCTATGATATACAAAGTGGAGAGATAATCATTGACGGAGTGAACATACAACATTTAAGAAGAGATAATCTCCGCCAGAATATCGCTATGGTACTTCAAGATACCCACCTATTTACTGGTACGGTAATGGATAACATTCGTTATGGAAGACTGGATGCAACGGATGAAGAAGTGATTCAGGCGGCAAAAACAGCGTCTGCCTATTCCTTTATTATGAGACTGCCAGAAGGGTTTGATACTGTTTTAGAGGGAGACGGATCGAATCTAAGTCAAGGACAGCGGCAACTGCTTAATATAGCAAGGGCTGCCCTCTCGAAGGCCCCAATTCTAATTCTTGATGAAGCTACCAGTTCCGTTGATACAAGAACAGAAAAACACATTGAACAAGGAATGGATCGGCTTATGAAAGATCGTACCACCTTTGTGATCGCACATCGTCTTTCTACAGTACGCAATGCAAATGCCATTATGGTACTAGAAAATGGAGAGATTATAGAACGGGGGGATCATGAGGATCTGCTGAAACAAAAAGGCAGGTATTATCAGCTTGATACAGGAGCCCTTGAATTAGACTAACGATATAAAATAACAGTGATCAGGGAGCATGGAAACGATTTTTCCTTGCTCCCTTCATTTATTAATTATTTTAATAAGTAAAATATAACTGATAAAAATTCGATGGATGCAAAAGCCATATAAGGCAAAAATCAGCAGTTTATCATTAAAACTTTCACAAAGATAAAAATTTATTTTATGTAAATATGGTTTATTTTACAAAGATGATTCGTTAATTGTATTTTATCAAAAACAATGGCGAAGAAAGTCATTCCGAGCTGATAAATATTTAACAATAAGGAGTTATAATAAAAGGCATATATTTGATTCAATGGAAGGTTTTACTTTAGAAACACAGTATACAATATGTAATTTTCCATTGTTTCGGTTTTTTATTTGTGATATACTGTTTCGAGTGACGGAAGACAAAAATTCTGTCGGGAGAGACTAAGAATTGTAGAGAAAGAGGGTTAGTTAAATGGGTTTGGCTACATTTAAAGGCGGCATTCACCCTTATGAGGGAAAAGAACTGTCTGAGAGTAAATCAGTTCAAGTGCTTCAGCCAAAAGGTGAGATGGTGTTCCCACTGTCCCAGCATATTGGCGCACCTGCAAAGCCATTGGTGGCTGCAGGAGATCAGGTACTTGTTGGTCAGAAGATAGGAGAGCCGGGTGGTTTCATATCAGCATATGTGATCAGTTCCGTATCCGGATCGGTTAAGACAATTGAACCAAGAATGGTTGCCAATGGTTCCATGGTTCCATCTATTATTGTAGAGAATGACGGAAAATATCAAACTGTGGAAGGATTTGGTGCAGATAGAGATCCCAAGTCCTTGTCAAAGGATGAGATTCGTAATATTGTAAAAGAAGCTGGAATCGTAGGTCTTGGAGGAGCAGGATTTCCCACTCATGTAAAGCTTACACCAAAGGATGAAACCAAAATTGACACCATTATTGTAAACGCAGCAGAATGTGAACCATATCTGACTTCGGATTATCGTATGATGTTAGAAGAATCGGAAAGCATTGTAAAAGGTTTGAATATCATGCTTCAGCTTTTTGACAACGCGAAAGGTGTAATTGGCATTGAAACCAATAAACCAGAAGCGATCAAACGGATGACTGAGTTGGTAAAAGATGAGCCAAGAATCACAGTTTGTCCATTGAAGACAAAATATCCTCAGGGTGGAGAACGCTCTCTGATTTATGCTGTGACAGGAAGAAAGATTAATTCTACCATGCTGCCAGCAGATGCAGGCTGTATTGTTAATAATGTGGACACGGCTATTTCTATTTATTATGCAGTTGCAAAGAGCACACCGTTAATCCGTCGTATCATTACGGTTACCGGAGATGCCATAGTACATCCTCAGAACTATGAGGTGAGAACCGGAACAAATTATCGGGAACTTTTAGAAGCGTCAGGTGGATTTAAAACAGAGCCGGAGAAAGTGATATCAGGAGGTCCGATGATGGGGCAAGCCCTGTTTCATATGGATATTCCTGTTACAAAGACTTCTTCTGCGCTTACCTGTCTGACAACAGATGAAGTTGCAATAAACGCACCCACTGCCTGTATTCGTTGTGGCCGGTGTGTAACTGTATGCCCCAGCCGTGTCATTCCACAGATGATGATGGATGCTGCAGAGAGTTCTGACATGGATAAATTTTTAAAACTCGATGGTATGGAATGCTGCGAATGTGGCTGTTGTACCTTTATTTGCCCGGCAAAAAGGCCACTCACCCAGGCATTTAAAGAGATGCGAAAAGCTGTTGTTGCAAGTAGAAAGAAAGCGTAGGAGGTGGAGAATGAGTAAATTATTAAACGTATCATCATCACCTCATGTAAGGGATCGGATCACAACACAGAATATTATGCTTGATGTTGCGATTGCTATGCTCCCTGTAACTGCGTATGGTGTATATCAGTTTGGAATAAAAGCTGCCCTTGTTTTACTGGTCAGTGTTTTGTCTTGTGTATTAAGTGAATATGTATTTGAAACTTTAATGGGGAAACCAGTAACCGTTGGTGACGGAAGTGCTTTGGTAACTGGTATGATCTTAGGACTCAACATGCCACCGGCTCTCCCATTGTGGATGCCATTTTTGGGCGGTATCTTTGCAGTGATTGTTGTAAAGCAATTATATGGTGGATTGGGTCAGAACTTTATGAACCCAGCTTTGGCTGCCAGATGTTTCCTTTTGATTTCTTTTGCTGGTCCTATGACTACGTTTACATACAATGACGCAGTTGTAAGCCCGACACCACTTGCTGCATTCAAGGCAGGTCAGGTAGTTGATACAACTGCAATGTTTATAGGTAAGATTCCAGGAACGATTGGTGAAGTATCGGTGATTGCATTGTTAATTGGTGCAGCCTACTTAATAATCAGGAAAGTGATTTCCATTCGAATTCCTGCCGTTTATTTAATCACATTTTCTCTTTTTGTATTTATATTTGGGCAGCATGATCTGATGTATGTACTGACTCATTTGTGTGGCGGTGGTATTATTTTTGGCGCATTTTTTATGGCTACGGATTATACAACCAGTCCAATAACGCCCAAGGGACAAATTTATTTCGGTATCCTGTTAGGGGTACTCACTGGCTTGTTCCGTCTTTTTGGTGGTTCCGCAGAAGGAGTTTCCTATGCGATTATCATTAGTAATATTATGGTACCTTTGATAGAGAAGATTTCACTTCCTATTGCATTTGGAAAGGGGGGGAAGTAAGATGAAAAAAGGCGGTTATATGAAAGACGCTTTTGTTTTATTTTTGATTACCCTGTTCTCCGGTTTTTTACTGGGCGGCGCTTATCAGATTACGAAAGCTCCGATTGAAAAAGCGACTGTGGCAGCTAATCTAGAGGCATATAAAGCGGTCTTTCCTGACGCAGATGACTTTCAGACTAAGGATGAGATGGCAAAATCCATTGAAACATGTAATGAGGAACTGCTGACACAGAAGTTTGGCAAAGTTGGAGTTGAGAAAGCACTCGAAGCAGTAGACGAAAGCGGAAACGTACTTGGATATGTAATCACTTCCTACTCAGATGACAGTTATGGCGGTACCGTTCGTATTTCCGTTGGAATCAAAGAGGACGGCACCATGAACGGAATTGAATTTCTGACAATCAGTGATACTCCAGGACTTGGATTAAAGGCAGAAGAACCTGCATTTAAGGATCAATATGCTGGAAAGAACTCAGAGTCTTTGACGGTTGTTAAGTCAGGCAATGCAGGAGATTCAGAAATCAATGCCATCAGTGGTGCAACCATTACATCTAGCGCAACAACAAACGCAGTCAATGCAGCATTGTTTTATGTGCACAACTATATCAACCAGTAGGAGGTGGGAAAATGAGCAACAAATATTCAGAACGTTTATTTAACGGAATTGTAAAAGAAAACCCGACCTTTATGCTGATGCTTGGTATGTGTCCGACTTTGGCAGTTACAACTTCTGCAGTCAATGGTGCGGGAATGGGACTTTCGACTACTTTGGTCCTGTTGTTTTCTAATATGATTATATCTGCGATGCGTAAAGTGATTCCAGATCGTGTGAGAATCCCAGCGTATATTGTTATCGTAGCAACTTTAGTTACGATCGTGCAGCTTCTATTACAGGCGTATGTTCCTAGTCTGTATTCTGCACTTGGAATCTATATTCCATTGATTGTAGTTAACTGTATTATCTTAGGTCGTGCGGAGTCTTATGCTTCTAAAAACGGAGTTCTCTTATCAACGTTTGATGGAATTGGTATGGGGCTTGGATTTACCATTGCACTTACTTGTATCGGTATTGTCCGTGAGATTTTAGGATCAGGCGCTGTGTTTGGTCATGCATTTATTCCGGAAAGTTATCACATTGCGATCTTTGTATTGGCTCCAGGAGCATTCTTTGTACTGGCAATCTTAACAGCACTTCAAAATAAGTTTAAAGCTCCATCTGCAACCAATGGATCTGTTGTTTCTTCTAAACTAGCTTGTGGTGGAAACTGTGCTTCCTGTTCTGGTTCCTCATGCATGTCCAATCATGAAGTTTTGGAAACCAGAAAAAGACAGGCAGAAGAAGAGGCCCTGCAGGCAAAGAAGGCAGAAGTTGCGAAGAAAGAAGCGGATTTAAAAGCTGCGACTTCAAAGAAAGAGGATTAGGAGGATGGATAGATGAAAGAATTAATATTAATTGCCTTTGGTGCCGCACTGGTTAACAACGTAGTGCTAAGCCAGTTTCTCGGTTTATGTCCATTCCTTGGAGTTTCCAAAAATGTGAAGACTTCTGCCGGTATGGGCGGAGCAGTTATTTTTGTTATGGTCATTGCATCGTTTGTGACTGGTTTGATTTACAAATGGATTCTTTCTGGAGGACTCCACTTGGAATTTCTTCAGACCATTGTATTTATTCTGGTGATTGCAGCATTGGTACAGTTTGTAGAGATGTTCTTGAAGAAAGCAGTACCTCCGCTTTATGAGGCGCTTGGTGTCTATCTTCCTCTGATTACTACCAACTGTGCAGTATTAGGTGTTGCTCTGACAAGTGTACAAAAAAGCTATAATATATTAGAAAGTGTCGTAAATGGTATTGGAACTTCTTTGGGATTTACCATTGCCATTGTTATGTTGGCTGGTATCCGTGAGAGAATCGAAAATAATGACATTCCGTATTCCTTTAAGGGATCACCGATTGTTTTGATTACCTCTGGCCTGATGGCAATCGCATTTTTCGGATTTTCCGGATTAATTTAATAGGGAGGAAACGAAAGAATGGTAGCAGGTATAATTTATGCGGCACTGGTCGTAGGAATCATCGGTATTTTAATCGGTGTGTTCTTAGGAATAGCCAGTGAGAAATTTAAAGTAGAAGTAGATGAGAAGGAGATTCTTATCCGAAATGAACTCCCTGGTAACAACTGCGGAGGCTGTGGATACGCAGGATGTGATGCATTGGCAAAAGCGATCGCAGCTGGTCAGGCAGAAGTGTCGGCTTGTCCAGTAGGCGGTGCATCTACATCGGAAAAGATCGGTGAGATCATGGGAGTTTCAGCCGGTTCAACCGAAAAGAAGGTTGCATTTGTAAAATGCAAAGGAACTTGTGATAAGACAAAGGTTCAGTATAATTATTATGGGATTGACGATTGTCGCAAAGTCTCTGTGGTACCTGGATCTGGTGAAAAAGCATGCGTTTATGGTTGCATGGGATATGGTTCCTGTGTAAAGGCGTGTGAATTTGATGCGATCCACGTTGTTGACGGAGTCGCAGTTGTAGACAAAGAAAAATGTGTGGCCTGTGGCAAATGTGTGGCTTCCTGTCCAAACGCTTTGATTGAGCTAGTTCCATATAAAGCAAAGCATCTCGTACAGTGTAATTCCCATGATAAGGGAAAAGATGTGAAACTCAAATGTGGTGCAGGTTGTATTGGATGCACCCTCTGCATCAAGCAGTGTGAATTTGATGCAATCCATATGGATAATAATGTTGCAGTGATTGATTATGAGAAATGTACCAATTGCGGAAAATGCGCAGCCAAGTGTCCAGTAAAAGTAATACAGTAATTTTAAAGAGCCCGCTCCATTTAATGGAACGAGCTCTTTTTTGTCGTGATTGGATTAGAATCCGAAATAGTTCATGGTATTATTATAAGAAATTCCTTCAATCATTTCTTTCAGTGCTTTCTGATCATCAGGATATTCTCCATTATCAACCCAGCCACCGACTAATTCACAAAGAATCCTGCGGAAATACTCATGTCTGGTATAGGATAAAAAGCTTCTGGAATCGGTCAGCATACCGATGAAATTGCCAAGGCACCCTAAGTTAGCCAAGGAGATCATCTGCTCAGTCATGCCGGTCTTGTTATCATTAAACCACCATGCAGAGCCCTGCTGGATCTTACCAGGATACTGACTCTGGAAGCAGCCTAAGATGGTGCCGATGGAAGCATTGTCATTGGGATTTAGAGAGTACAGGATTGTTTTTGGTACTTCATCTGTAGCACTTAACGCATTTAAGAAATCAGCCATCTGTGCGGAGGGAGCATAATTGTTGATGCAGTCAAAACCAGTATCAGGACCCAGCTTTTCAAACATCAGGGCATTGTTATCTCTCTTACAGCCATAATGAAGCTGCATCACCCAACCCATGCGATTATATTCTTTAGCAGCAAAGAGCATGAATGCAGTTTTATATTTTAATTCATCTTCTTTTGTCAGTTCTTCGTTGGAAAGCCCTTTTGTAAAGATAGCGTTCAGTTCTTCCTCTCCGGCAGGAGCATACATCACGTACTCAAGCGCATGATCGGATACACAGCAGCCCTGGCTTTTAAAGAATTCCATACGATTTTTAAGAGCCTCTTTTAAGGTGGCGAAATCCTTGATCTTTACTCCACTTGCATCCGATAATTTAGTCATATACACAGCAAAATCAGATTTCTCAATGTTCATGGCTTTATCCGGTCTCCATGCAGGAAGGACCTTTACGGAAAAGGATGAGTCAGAAGCAAGTTTCTGGTGCCATTCTAAGGTATCCGCTGGGTCATCGGTTGTACAAATAACCGTAACGTTTGACTGTGTAATCAGGTTACGGACACTCATAGAATTCTGATGAAGTTTTTCGTTGCATAAGTTCCACACTTCTTCAGCGGTATCTCCGTTTAAGTATCCCGTATATCCAAAATATCTCTGCAATTCCAGATGGCTCCAGTGATAGAGTGGATTGCCGATTAATTTAGATAAGGTCTCGGCCCATTTTTGAAATTTCTCCCGGTCCGTTGCGTTACCAGTGATGTACTTTTCTTCCACACCGTTCGAACGCATCTGACGCCATTTATAGTGATCGCCGCCTAACCATACCTGAGTGATGGTATCGAACTTACGGTCTTCGAAAATCTCCTGTGGATTAATGTGACAGTGATAGTCTACGACGGGCATTTTTTCTGCATAATTATGATAGAGATCTTTTGCTGCGTCTGTTGACAATAAAAAATCTTTGTCCATAAACTGTTTCATGTTGAAAGTCCTCCTTATATATGATTAAAAATTTGTGGTACCTCGTTTTACAAGCTCCGGGGTTATGGTGGTTTTTGCCGGAACGTTTCCGCCTTCCAGCACTTTCATTAAGGTATTTACGGTTGTGGTGCACAGAGCCTCTACTTTGTTGTCGACCGTAGTGATTTCTGGTGAGGTACATCGTGACAAGATGGAATTATTATATCCAATGATGCTAAAATTCTCTGGAATTTTAAAACCGGCCTGATTTGCATATTTTACCGCACCAACTGCCAAAATATCCTCAGCGGCCAAAACGGAGTCAAAAAAGATTCCAGATTCAGAAAGTTCTTTCAATTGCAAAAGAGCCGCGTCTGGATCTTTCTGGCAAAGAACCATTCGCTCTTCCCGTAATGGAATGTTAGAATCAAGGGTTGCATCTTGATAACCAGAACGTTTGCTTAAACTACTGAAGGAATTTCCAGAGTAAAGATATAGAATCGATTTGCTCCCAGATTGATAGAGTTGTCTGGCAGCGTGATAAACAGCAGCATGATCATCGCATACCGTACTATAAATTTGTTTCCCTTCCAGATAGCCATTGACCAGCATAAGTGGAATCTCCTTTGCGGCCTCTAAAAGATAGGCGTTGTCCTTGGGTCTGGATTCAATATAGTGAGAACCCGTCAGTATAATGGCATCGACCCGTTTGGATCGCAGTAGTTCCAAATACTTCTTCTTTGTTTCAGGAAGATAGCCGCTGCAGCATAGAATCGAGTCGTAACCATATCCCCGTAATTCCTTTTCCAGACAGGAGATTGCTTCTGCAAGCCAGGAATCAGAAGAGTCGGCACACATAATTCCAATGGTTTTCATACTGTTTAATCCCAGACTTCTGGCAAACACATTAGGGGTGTAACCCAACTCATCCATGACAGCAAGAACCCGTTTTCTGGTCTTATCGCTGACGTTTGGATTGCCGTTGATTACACGGGAAACGGTGGCGATAGAAACTTGAGCATGTTCGGAAACATCGTAGATATTCAAAAACATCACCTCCGTAATTGTAAGTATTTACATACCAAGAATATTATACATAACTATTAGAAATAATACAATCCCTGATTTCTTCTTTTCCGAAAAAGGAACGAATTTTGCGTATATTTTTGTAACTGCTTACAAATACTTCGTATATACGAAATTAATCTTGCATTTATTTGGCAATCCGGAGTATACTAGGACGTAGAAATGGAGGATAACCATGAAACGAAACAGAACAACCCAAAGGACCGTGGAAATTCTGAAGCTGATCTCTAAATCTCCCGATGGTACAACCTTAGATGAATTATGTGATAAGCTTAATCTCCCCAAAACCAGTGCTTACGACATAGTGACGACTCTTGCAGAGATGAGCATGGTAAATGTAACAAGAGGGCAGAAACAAAACTATACCATAGGTTTAATGGCTTATCGAATTGGCGTTAACTATACCAACAATTTGGATTTCATTGGAATAATAGAACCTCTTTTAAAAGCATTTTCCAGAGAAGTAGGAAAAACTGTATTTTTTGGAATTCCATCGGATCATTATGTTGTATACATATGCAAATTTGAACCAGAGAACCCTATCATTACAACTGCAACCGTAGGATCTAAGAATCCTATGTATTGTACCTCTCTGGGTAAGGTGATTCTTGCTTATATAGAAGATGAGAGGAGAGAGCAGATCATGAACCGCATCCGTTTTACAAAATATACAGACCGGACGATTAAAAATAAAGAACAGCTGCTATGGGAACTGGAGCGCGTCAAAGAAAGAGGATATGCGTTTGATGCAAGGGAAATGGAAGAACATATGCAATGCGTTGGTGCACCCGTTTTTGATCAGGATGGCAACGTTCTTGGAGCAATCAGTGTATCTAGCTTGTATAAGCCGGCAGAGGATTACGAAGCCCTTGGAAAACTGGTGATGAGAAAGGGGCTGGAGGTTTCCCAGTTATTAGGGTTTCTTGGAAAAATATAAGGATTACCTGTTGACAAAATAGCTTGAAACGATTAATATTCAAGTATAAGAATCGTAAATAAGAAGTTAATTCGCATTTACGAATTTAAAGAAGGAGAGAAATCAATCATGAAAAAAGAACAGGTTTTATCAAAGATGAAAAAAGACTGTCTGGTTGCTGTTGTTCGCGCAAAAAATTTAGACCATGGCGAAAAAGTAGTAGATGCAATCATTGCTGGTGGAATTAATTTCATTGAAATTACTATGACTATGGATGAAGGAAATCCCATTGAATTCATCGCAAAAATGTCTGAAAAATATAGCGACAATCAGGATGTTGTAATTGGCGCAGGTACCGTACTGGATCCAGAAACTGCAAGAGCAACCATTCTTGCTGGGGCCAACTATGTCGTAAGCCCAGGATTAAATGTAGAGACCATTAAGCTTTGCAATCGTTACAAAGTTCCGATGCTTCCAGGTGTTATGACACCAACCGAAGCGATTACTGCATTGGAAAGTGGATGCGATATTATTAAGATTTTCCCAGGCAATATTATGGGACCATCTGCAATTAGTTCATTCAAAGGACCACTTCCTCAGGGTGATTTTATGCCATCCGGTGGAGTTGATGTGGATAACGTTGATAAATGGATTAAGGCAGGAGCTTATGCAGTTGGAACAGGCAGCAGTTTGACCAAAGGCGCCAATACAGGCGATTTTGCTGCAGTAACAGCAAAAGCAAAAGAATTCGTTTTAGCAGTAGCAGCAGCACGTAAATAAATTATAAAAAATTACAACAGAGTGTAAGGAGAGTATACAATATGGCTAAGATCGTTACCATGGGTGAGATCATGTTAAGATTATCTACACCGAACAATGAAAAATTTATTCAGGCAGATGAATTTGATGTTAATTACGGGGGAGGAGAAGCAAATGTAGCTGTTTCTCTAGCAAACTATGGTCACAATGTGGAATTTGTAACAGCAGTACCAAAGAATCCAATTGGTGATTGTGCAGTTGCAGCATTGAGAAAATACAACGTTGGAACAAAGCATATTGCAAAAGGCGGAGAAAGACTTGGCATTTACTTTTTAGAGACTGGATCAGCGATGAGAGCTTCTTCTGTTGTATATGACAGAGCACATTCTTCTATCTCAACAGCAGTTGCTGCTGATTTTAATTTTGATGAGATCTTTGACGGTGTGGATTGGTTCCATTTTACAGGAATCACACCTGCAGTTAGTGATGAAGCAGCAGAACTGACTGAAATTGCTTTAAAAGCAGCAAAAGCCCATGGAGTTACTGTTTCCGTTGACTTAAACTTCCGCAAAAAATTATGGTCCTCTGAGAAAGCTCAGAAAGTCATGACCAATTTAATGCAGTATGTTGATGTCTGCATTGGAAATGAAGAAGACGCAGAAAAAGTTCTTGGATTTAAGCCAGGTAACACAGATGTAACCACAGGAGAGCTGGAGTTACAGGGTTATGTTGATATCTTTAATCAGATGGTCGACAAATTTAATTTCAAATATGTAATTAGTTCCTTACGTGAGAGCCATTCCGCGTCAGACAACGGTTGGTCTGCATGCATTATGGATGGAAAAACTCGTGAATTCTATCATTCTAAAAAATATCATATCACCCCAATCGTTGACCGAGTAGGCGGCGGTGACTCATTTGCAGCTGGTGTTGTTTGTGGTATGGCTGATGGAAAAGATTTCAAGAGTGCGTTAGAGTATGCAGTTGCTGCTTCCGCATTAAAGCACACCATTCCTGGTGACTTTAACTTGGTTTCAAGAGAAGATGTTGACAATCTTGCAGGCGGTGATGGATCTGGCCGTGTGCAGAGATAGTTTTAGAGCCTGCTAGTAGCAGAGTTCATACTTTGAGTGAATATGTGAGAATTGGGGGTCATGATGAATGACCCCCTTTTTGAAAGTTATGGAGGAAATATCAAAATGAGTGACAGACCATTTGATTTATTGAGCCTGGGAGAACTGCTTTTGCGCCTGTCTCCGGCAGGGGTGGAAAGACTGGTTCGGGGCGAGTCCTTTCAAAAACAGGTGGGAGGAGCAGAACTAAACGTAGCAGTAGGCGCCTCTTTATTAGGGCTGCACACTGGTGTCGTTACCCAACTTCCATCCAATGATATGGGAAACTTTGTGAAAAATAAAGTCCGTTCTTATGGGATCAGTGATGATTATTTTGTATATGATCAAAGTTCCGATGCCAGACTGGGACTTTATTATTACGAATATGGAGCGTATCCCAGGAAACCAAAAGTTATTTATGATAGAAAGAACAGCTCTTTTTATAACATCACAGAAGAATCATTTTCAGAAGACATGTATCAGGCTACTACCTGCTTTCATACCACAGGAATCACTCTTGCACTGTGTGAGAATACCAGAGTCACAGCCATTGATATGATTCGCAAATTTAAAAAAAGTGGTACGATTATATCATTTGATGTTAACTTTAGGGGGAATTTATGGACAGGAGATGAGGCGAGAGCCTGCATCGAGCAAATCCTGCCATATGTGGATATTTTCTTTTGTTCCGAGGATACGGCTAGACTGACATTTAAAAAAGAGGGCACAGTCAAAGAGATGATGAAAAGCTTTACAGACGATTATCCGATCTCAATTGTGGCTTCGACTCAGAGGATCGTACATAGTCCAAAGAGTCATACATTTGGATCTATCATTTACGATGCTTCCAGGAACGAGTATTATGAGGAAGAACCCTATCGAAATATTGATGTGGTTGATCGGATTGGCAGCGGAGATGCCTATATAGCAGGCGCTCTCTATGGTCTCTTAAGCTCAGGCGGGGACTGTATGAAAGCAGTTCAATATGGTAATGCGACTGCGGCTTTAAAAAATACGATTCCGGGAGATCTGCCGACTTCTGATTTAAGTGAGGTAAATACGATCATACGGGAACACAATGACAAAGGACCACAGAGTGAGATGAGTCGTTAGTTAATCATAAAAAACCGGAAGAAAATCTTTGCAAAGATTTTCTTCCGGTTTTTTATGATTGATCATAGCCAATTGCTTTTTTGGGACAGACAGTGACGCATTTTCCACACTGAATACAATCGGGATGGCTGAGTAAATCCCCTTTGTACTCGTAAGGAACAAGACCAATCGGGCATTTCTTTTCGCAGAGTTTACAAGAAACACAAGAATTAGATACTTTTAATACCCGTTTGTTTTTTTTAAATCGGCTAACCCAGGAGGAGAGAGTACCCATGGGACAGAAGCTACACCAAGTCCGTTGATTGTAAAAGAGAGAGAGGATAATCCCTACAACGGTAGTAACAACAATCAGGCGGTAAAACACCATACCAATTCCATATAAGTTTCCCCAGTTCTGTTTGATTCCAAATCCAAACATACTCAACATGAACACAACCATAAAAGCCCGAAAGCCAGTGCTTTTCAAAAATTTGGGTACCGGTTTGTTCGGCGTAAATTTAATCATTACGTTGTCGTAAAAACTACCTCTTGGGCAAAGATTTCCACACCAGTATCTCCCTCGAAAGAAAGACACGGCAACGGGTGCAGCCATACAGATGACAGCAACTACGGCAAATCTCAAATCAAAAAGACCAGATATCACAAACATGACAAGTAACAGGAATGAATATTTTTTCCATAATAAAGATAACGTTTTCATAAAATCCTCCTCATAAATACATAGCAAAGAAGCTAAAGTTCGGTTTACCGACTATATATGATTATAAAGATTTTATAAAACAAAACAGTGACTTTATCACAGTCACGAAAGAGCTTGACAAATATTTTTAATTCCCGCATTCAATGCTGATTTCATTGAATTTATCTAGAATGAAATTGGTATTTATATTTGCTTTTTCGGTTTCGGATTTGTCAATAATTGCTTTTCCCTGGTGCATCATCAACAGACGATTTCCATATTCTTGTGCATAACGCAGGTTGTGGGTCACCATAATGGTAGTTAGCTTCTTCTCTTTCACGATTTTATCCGTCAAAGCCATAATGGTTTCCGCAGTCTTTGGATCCAGTGCAGCGGTATGTTCGTCCAGGATTAAAAATTCTATGGGGGTCATCGTGGACATAAGTAGAGCCATTGCCTGCCTCTGTCCTCCGGAGAGAACACCAACTTTTACATTCATTTTATCTTCCAGACCAAGAGACAGTGATCGAAGCTGTTCTCTATAAAAATCAATTCTCTGTTTGTTTGTACCAGGAAGCAAGTTAAAAGGCTTCCCTTTGGTATCAGCAAGTGCCATGTTCTCAACGATGGTCATTTCAGGGCAAGTACCCATGGCAGGATTCTGATAGACTCTGCCAATTCTGCGCTGCCGTTTATATTCTGGCATATTGGTGATATCAGTTCCATTCATGAAAATGGTACCACTGTCTAAAGGGATGCTTCCGCAGATAATATTTAAAAGAGTTGTTTTCCCAGAGCCATTGCTTCCAACAACAGATACAAACTGCTGGTCTTTAATGGTTAAATGAAAGTCATGAAACAAGCACATTTCATTGATCGTTCCTTGATTGTAATATTTATTGATGTCAATTAGTTCAATCATGATGCTTCACCTTTTTCTCCTTTCTGGTGCTGAATACCAGGATAACTAAAAACAAGATGGATGTGACCAGTTTAAGATCCGATGCTTCCATTCCAAGGAAGATGGCTAAGGAGACACAACCCTTGTAAATAATAGATCCTGCAATGACAGCCGTAGTAGATTTTATCAATCCAATCCGCTTAAACAGTTTTGTACCGATGATCACACTGGCAAGACCGATCACAATGGTTCCAGTACCAATACTGATTTCAAAAAAACCTTTATGCTGGCAGTATACGGCACCGGAGAGAGCTGCAAGCCCATTGGCAATGGAAAGACCAATGATTTTTACAGTTCCCTTGTCTTTGGCAAGAGAAGTCACAAGGGTTTCATTATCCCCAACAGCGCGAAG
The DNA here is from genome assembly GCF_003833015.1 of Clostridium sp. E02. GTDB lineage: Bacteria > Bacillota > Clostridia > Lachnospirales > Lachnospiraceae > Lacrimispora. Next base: position 41,133 of record NZ_RJLQ01000023.1, on the reverse strand, counting down.
CAGATATCCAGAACGCGTCTTTAAATACTGGTCTAATAGCAGTTTAACAACAATCACGATGATTGCAAGGATAACAATCACAGATATATCAGAGAACGGTTCTGGGAACAAGCGGTTTATAAATTGGTTATCAAAAATGGTATCCTGATTAAAAAAAGCAACATTTGCCTGCCCTGCGATTCTTAAATTTAGAGAATAAAGCGCTGTCATGACAATGATACCAGAGAGAAGATCTCTTACCTTTAATTTGACGTGAATCAGCCCTGTGATGCATCCGGCAAGAGCGCCGGCGAGAAAGGAAAGTAAAAGTGAAACCATTGGATTTACTCCAGCTAATAGCAGAGTAACAGTGACCGCACCTCCAAGAGGAAAGGTTCCATCTACTGACAGATCCGGAAAATCAAGGATCTTATACGTAATGTATACCCCCAGTGCCATAATGGCATAGATGAAACCTTCTTCCATAAAACCTAGTAAAATTGACATGCTTTTATTTCCTCCAATATGGTTCGTATAATTTGGCGCGATACTAGCGGGTAATATCTGTAAAAATTTCAGCAGCTGAATCGGCCAAATTTTTAGGAAGTGTTATTCCCAGCTTTTTAGCTGCTTCTGCATTGCCGTAAAAAGCCGCATCCTTTATGATCTCAAAATTAAGTTCATCTGCATTTGATTCTCCCTTTAATACTTTTGCAGCCATTTTTCCTGTTTGCATTCCCAGGTCCACATAGTCAAGTCCCATAGCAGCCAGGCAACCGATCTTAACCTGCTCGATCTCACTTCCAAACACAGGAATGTTCTTTTTTGCTGCTTTATCTAAGATCATTGGAAGGGAACTTACTACCGTATTATCCGTTAAATTATTCAAACAATCAACCTTTGTTAAGATGTTATCAGCAGCAAGAGGAATATCAGCAGCTGCGGTAACTGGGCCTTCCACAATCTCGAAACCATACTCAGCTGCCGCTGCCTTATACTCCTTGATCGCTGCTTCAGAGTTTATTTCACTGGTACTGTATAAAATTCCGATGGTCTTTGCATCGGGAAGAATGGTACGAATCATTTCCAGCTGTTTTTCTACGGGCAGTTTATCACTGGTACCTGTTATTTTGCCAACCGGTGTCCCATCTTCCTTTGCCAGGGCGGCAGCAACTGGGTCGGTAACTGCTGTGAAAATAACTGGAATGTCTTTCTTTTTTGCTCCGCTATAGGCGGCTTGTGCCATGGGGGTTGCAATGGCACAGATTAAATCTGCTTTTTTGGTAATAAAGTTGTTAATGATCTGGCTGGCAGTTCCACCATCCGCCTGTGCATTTTCATACATAACGGTAAGATTCTTTCCTTCTTCAATGCCTTCTTCTTGCAGTCCTTTTAAAAATCCCTCTCGGCAGTTGTCTAAAGAACCGTGTTCTGCAAATTGACCAATGCCAATGGTATAAGTTTGATTCCCAGTGGAATCAGCAGCACTACCTGGGGTTTTATTGGAAGAGCAACCGGAGAGTGCAGCAGCAGTTAAAGCAGCAAATAGCAGGGTTTTCATAGATTTTTTCATAATATGTATCCTCCTTCATAATTTCAATTTTAATTTAATAAGCGAAAAAAATATAAAAAAAAGTCCCAAGTACGTTATTCCCATACTTGAGACGAATCATTCAATCCGCGGTGCCACTCAAATTGGCTTATTAAGCCCACTTTTCATATACGAACATATATGCCACGGATATAACGGTTGTGGTTTCCGTCAGCCCCTACATAATCATAAGTTCAAGGCTGCCCTCAAAAGTCCATTCAGCTCTCTGCATAATACCGCACTCACACCAACGACGGCTCTCTGTTATTATACTTAAAAAGCTTACTCCTCTTTTTCAACGGTTTTGTCTATTTAATCAATATATTAATGCGTGGAAGCTGATTTGTCAACTAATATTTGAGAAATACGGCTGGAAGGTAGAAATTGTCAGGCTTTCGATGCCGGATATTCTAGTAATCGATTCGCCTCTTTTTCTTCTTAGTGATTTGTGATAAAATGGAAGTATTATCATTGGTGGAGGTCTATTATGAAAAAATTACTAATTGTTGTAGATATGCAGAAGGATTTTATTGATGGTTCCTTAGGAAGCAGGGAAGCGGCGGCGATTGTTCCCAAGGTAAAAAAGAAAATAGAAGAATATAAGGCAGCAGGAGATGAGGTCATCTTTACGCTGGATACCCATGGGGAGAATTATCTGGAATCACTGGAGGGGAGTAAGCTTCCAGTGATTCACTGCGTAAGGGGGACTGATGGCTGGGAACTTGATGATAGAATAAAGGAATTTCAAGGAAAGCGGTTTGAAAAGAGTACGTTTGGCAGCGCGACAATCGGAGCATACGTGACGGGACGTGAGTATGAGTCCATTGAGCTGGTTGGTTTATGTACAGACATCTGCGTGATTTCCAACGCTTTGCTTATGAAAGCCTTTCTTCCGGAGACACCGATTCTGGTGGATTCCTCCTGCTGTGCCGGAGTTACGCAGGTAAGCCATGAGAATGCATTGAACGCAATGAAGGTGTGTCAGATCGAAGTGTCATGATCCGTTTGGAGAGAACAATTAGCGTAAGCGGCATAGAAATAAAAATATCGCCAGCGGCAGAAAGCGACTGGCGATATTTTTAGCGTTTCACAGGACTCTGCAGCTGCTCAAGATCTTGGTAAAAGCCGGGATAGGATATATTCACGCATTCGGCTCTTGAAATTTCGGTCTCTCCTTCGGCACACAGTCCGGTTACGGCAAAGGTCATGGCTATCCTGTGATCCAGATTACTGTTAATGACAGTGCCGTGAAGGGGCTTCCCGCCGCGGATGATCATTCCATCTTCAGTTTCCGTAACATCGGCACCCATGGCGGCCAGGTTTTGTACCATGACTTCTATCCGATTAGATTCCTTTACCTTTAACTCCGCAGCATCCTGAATAACTGTTTCACCCTTGGCAAAGCAGGCCATTGCGGCTATTACAGGAAGCTCGTCAATCAGAGTTGGAATGATGGCTCCTCCGATGACGGTGCCGTGAAGGGAACTGGATCTTACCAGGATATCGGCAGTAGGTTCTCCTGAATCCTTATGAACTTCCAAAAGCGTAAGATCAGCACCCATATCCCGGCATATGTGAAGGAGGCCGTCACGAGTAGGGTTGATGCCCACGTTTTTGATCAAAATTTCTGAATCCGGAACCAACAGGCCTGCGGCGATGAAGTATGCAGCAGAAGAGATGTCTCCCGGAACTACAATCTTATTTCCATAGAGTTCTCTGACAGGATAAATGCAAGCGGTGGTGCCCTCTGTCTGGACATCCGCTCCGAAGCTCTTTAGCATGATTTCCGTGTGATTTCTCGAAACGTATGGTTCTGTAACTTTTGTTTCGCTGTCTGCATAAAGCCCGGCAAGCAGAATTGAAGACTTAATCTGGGCGGAAGCAACCTCACTGTTATAATGAATCCCGTGGAGACTTTGTCCGTTGATTCTGAGTGGGGCGCAGTCATTGTTATTTACACTTTTGATGTCGGCGCCCATTTGTGCAAGCGGTTTCATAATCCGTTTCATGGGGCGTTTTTGTATGGATTCATCGCCAGTTAAAGTGACTCGAAAATTTTGAGCAGAAAGGATTCCGGAGATCAATCTGGTTGTGGTACCGCTGTTTCCACAGTCTAGAATGGTATCTGGCTTTCTTAAGCCATGAAGTCCATTGCCATGTACGGTTACGCGATCCCCTTTGTTCTCAATTTTAATTCCCATGTTTTTAAAACATGAGATTGTTGACAAACAGTCGGCCCCTTGAAGAAAATGGGAAATTTCTGTGGTTCCTTTTGCAATGGAACCAAACATGACGCTGCGATGGGAGATGGATTTGTCTCCTGGGATTGTGATTTCCCCCTTTAAAGGGGAGGCTTTTGTGAATTTCATAAAGAATCCTCTCATTAATTTGATGTTAAATCATAGTGGTAATGTTCCAGTTGTTTCCATGCCTGATTCATGTTCTCCCTGTCATAAAACTCAATGCGCAGAGCCCCTTCCCCTTGTTCCCGGTTATGATTGATGCCTATATTTTTAATGCTGATTCCCTTGGCAGCAAGGATAACCGATAACGTGGAGATGGCGCCAACCTCGTCTGCCATGTCTACCGTGAAGAAATGTTCTGGAGGAATGGAACCGGCTGCGTGTTCCGAAAAGGAATCACGGTATATTCTAGAAGACTGGAAAAGTTCATGGATGTACGGACTGTTTTTGGATTTTAATTCAGCCAGGATCTGATTTAAGGAAGTAATATAACGCTCTAGGATGATGCCCAGATTTTTATGGTTTGTCAAGCATATCTGTTCCCACATCTCTGGCGAAGACGAAGCGATTCTTGTAATATCCTTAAATCCTCCTGCGGCAAGCTGCTTCATAAGTCCCTGTCCGCTATCGGTATCTCTGATCAAATTGACCAAACTGGATGCGATAATATGCGGCAGGTGACTGATTCCGGCCGTAACAAAATCATGTTCCTGATAATCAAGGACAATTGGGAGGGAACCAATCATCGTTGCAATGTTAACCAAGCGATCTGTTTGTCCGGATGTGGTAAGGGTGGTAGGTGTTATGATGTAATAGGCATTCTCTAAAAGATGAGAGGTGGAATTTTCATACCCTGTTTTTTCCGACCCAGCCATGGGATGTCCCCCGATAAAACAGGATTCCATTCCAAGGCGGATCACTTCTTCATGAATGTCTGTTTTCGTGCTGCCTACGTCCGTAATAATAGCTCCCGGTTTTAGAAATGGTTGGATTTGTGAAAGGTAATTGGCGTTGTATTCAACTGGGGTGCAGAGAAAGATCAGATCGCATTCTTTTAATTCTTCTCCAACACCGTTAAGTATCACATCTACAATTCCGTCTTCTTTTGCTTTTAATAACTTTTTGCGAGTCCGCATATAAGCCATGATTTTTGTATCAGGTGCTTCTCGCTTGATCCCTCTGGCGATGGAACCTCCGATGAGACCAAGCCCAATAAAGGCAATGACCGCATCATTCATGGATATCCCTCCCGGAAAGTCTGGCGTAAGGAATCAGTTCTTCCACAAGATGATTAAATTGATCAAACGTAAGGGATTGGGGGCCATCTGACAATGCAGAAGAAGGGCAGGGGTGTACTTCTACAATCAGTCCGTCCGCACCTACAGCAATGGCTGCTTTCGAGATTGGTTCAATATAAGTTCTTACTCCGGTAGAATGACTAGGGTCAATGATAATAGGGAGGTGGCTTTTGGAACGAATCACAGGTACCGCACTGATGTCCAGCGTATTTCTGGTCGCAGTCTCGTATGTACGGATCCCTCTCTCGCAAAGTACGATGTTTTGATTGCCTTCCGATGCAATGTATTCTGCTGCATTGAGCCATTCGTCAATGGTTGCGGAGAGCCCTCTTTTTAACAATACAGGAATTCCGGCTTTTCCAGCTTCTTTTAGCAACTCGAAGTTTTGCATATTTCTGGCACCAATCTGTATCATATCTACATATTTGACAGAAGTTTCAAGAGCCCGAAGACTGGTGACTTCGCAGACAACATTAAGTCCAGTTGCCTCCCTTGCTTCTTTCATATACCTTAGCCCCTCTTCTTCCAGACCCTGGAATGCATAAGGTGAGGTTCTTGGTTTATAGGCGCCTCCTCGTAGAAATTGTGCACCAGCTTTTTTTACTGCATATGCAGTTTCTAAGAGCATATCATGATTCTCGATCGCACATGGACCTGCCATCATAGTAAGATGTCCGGAGCCTATTTTAGCGTTGCCCACAGAGATCACAGAGTCATCTGGATGAAATTTTTTATTTACAAGTTTATAAGGTTCCGTAACGGCCACAATTTTATCGACTCCTTCCATCATTTCTATGTTGGAACCTTCAAGTTTTGTTTTATCACCAACAACTCCAACAATCGTTACTTCTGTCCCTTGAGACAGATGAGCCTGTAGTCCTTTGGCTTCAATTATATATCTGATGTTTTCCACTGCTTCCACAGAGGCTTTTGGTTTCATTATGATAATCATATAGGATCCCCTCTCTTTTAACAAATGATTAATCCTCATTGTAAAGGATAGTTTGAGACTTGTCAACGCTTTTGTACTTTAAACTTTGAAACTTTAAAGCGAATACAATTATGAACTTAGTTATTACAAATATTTACAATAATATTAAGATATGGAAATTTGGATTAAAATCTGTTATAATTATAGAAAATCAGTGGAGGAGTAAATGATGAAAAAAGTATGGAAGAAGATGATTGTTTTTGGAACAACTGGTTTGATTTCGTTTGGTTGTTTGACCTTTTTACGTCAATCTCCCCTGCAAATAGAGGCAAATGCTCAAAATATTTATAATGAAGATACCTCTGAATCTCTGAAATCTGGCTGGAAAAAAGAAGCAGATGGTTGGAAATATAGAAACAGTGATGGCTCTTTTTCACAGGGCTGTTTTGCGGCTGTGGATAATAAGTGGTACTATTTTGATCAAGATGGGTATATGGTAAAAGGCTGGCAGAAGGTGAATGACGACTGGTATTATTTTGATTCCAAAGGTCATATGGTGACAGGTACGATTGAAATAGGTGGTTCTAGTTACTCCTTTGATAAGGGTGGAAAACTAGACAAAGCGTTTGAAGAATAAGATTTATTAAAAAGAGGGCTCAGCCCTCTTTTTTTTGTGTGTTAAGAAAAATGTCGAAAGATATTTGTGCAAATTGCACATTATACTTGCAATTAAAATGCTATTTCAGTAAAATGTGTTATATAAACGATAAGACGGAACAGGAGGAATGTTTATGGATGTGTATGGAACCAAACAGATTCGTAACGTCGCCTTGCTTGGGCATGGTGGTGCTGGAAAAACCACCCTGGCAGAAGCGATGACGTTCGTTACAGGAGCGATCAGCAGAATGGGTAAAGTGATAGATGGAAGTACTATCAGTGATTATGACAAAGAAGAGACAAAAAGACAGTTTTCTATTTCTACATCTCTGATTCCCTTAGAATATGAAGGAGAGGAGGGGAAGCTTAAAATCAATTTATTAGATACGCCTGGTCATTTTGATTTTACAGGTGAAGTAGAAGAAGCAATCAGCGTTGCAGATGGAGCTGTCATAGTGATAAACTGTAAGGCAGGAATCGAAGTGGGAACATTAAAGGCATGGGAACTCTGTAATAAGTACAAACTTCCCAGATTGTTTTTTGTGACCAATATGGATGATGATCAGGCGAGTTACCGTGAATTACTGCTGAAACTAGATAAAGAATTTGGAAGGAAGATCGCACCATTCCATCTCCCCATTCGGGAAAATGAAACGTTTGTAGGATTTGTGAATGTAGTTAAAATGGTTGGACGCCGATTTACTACAGCCAGTGATTATGTGGAATGCAGCATTCCAGAATATAGTAAGAAGAATCTGGGGATTGCTAGGGAAGCGTTAATGGAAGCGGTTGCTGAAACCAGTGAAGAATACATGGAACGCTATTTTTCCGGGGATGCATTCACCCAGAAAGAGATATCCACTGCACTTAGGCAGCATGTCATTGAAGGAGACATTGTACCGGTTTTATTAGGTTCTGGAATCCATGCTCAAGGAGCTAATATGTTACTACAGGCCATTGATAAATATTTCCCATCTCCAGACCGTTATGAGTGCATTGGCGTAGATGTTTCCACTGGGGAACGTTTTACGGCAAAATACAACGGAGATGTCTCTTTATCTGCGCGCGTATTTAAGACGGTTGTAGATCCCTTTATTGGGAAGTATTCCTTATTAAAAATTTGCACTGGAACACTAAAACCGGATTGTAATATCTATAACGTAAATAAAGAAATGGAAGAAAGGGTTGGTAAACTTTATCTGTTAAGAGGAAAAGAATCGATGGAAGTTAAGGAATTAAAAGCAGGAGATATTGGTGCAGTATCCAAACTGAACGTAACGCAGACTGGCGATACCATTGCTCTTCGTTCTGCTCCTATTCTGTATCACCGACCAGATATTTCCACACCTTATACCTATATGCGTTACCGGACCAAAACCAAAGGAGACGATGATAAAGTATCCAATGCGATTAGTAAGCTTATGGAAGAGGACTTGACCTTAAAATCAGTTAATGATAAGGAAAATCGGCAGTCTTTGTTGTATGCAATGGGGGATCAGCAATTAGAGGTAGTGGTTAGCAAATTGTTAAGCCGATACAAAGTCGAGATAGAACTTAGCAAACCTAAATTTGCATTTCGTGAGACGATCCAAAAAAAAGTGGAGGTACAGGGGAGATATAAGAAACAGTCAGGTGGACATGGCCAGTACGGGGATGTGAAGATGATCTTTGAACCAACCAATGATTTGGAAACACCCTATGTGTTTGAAGAGAATGTTTTTGGAGGTGCCGTTCCTAAAAATTATTTTCCTGCAGTGGAGAAAGGAATTGCAGAATGTGTGCGTAAGGGACCCCTTGCTGCTTATCCCATCGTAGGATTAAAAGCCATTTTAACCGATGGATCCTATCATCCGGTGGACTCTTCGGAACTGGCATTTAAGATGGCGGCAACCATGGCATTTAAGAAAGGATTTATGGAGGCGAACCCGGTCTTATTGGAACCGATTGTCACCCTTAAGGTATTAGTCCCTGATTCCTTTACCGGAGATGTTATGGGGGATTTAAACCGAAGGAGAGGCCGTGTGCTTGGGATGGAGTCCAATCATTCAAACAAACAGGTGATTGAAGCGGAGATTCCCATGTCCGAGCTGTTTGGCTATAATACGGATTTACGTTCCATAACAGGTGGAATTGGTACCTATGAATATAAATTCAGCCATTATGAGCAGGCTCCCATGGATGTACAGAAGAAAGAAGTGGAGGAACGGGCGGGAAAAGTGGACACTCTTTAAATTGCACTTCCTACTTATCTATGCTACACTAATAGCATGCTTACAGGAGGTGTGTATGAGTGGAAGATAAGAAAAGAGCAGCCCAAATATTTCGAAGAATTGGATTTGGCTACAGTGCATTCTTAGGAGGATCGATTGTAGTGCAGATCTTGTTTAGATTAATAATGTTTTTGCTTACGAAAGCAGGGATTGCGATCACGGATATGAATGGGTATATGTTTCTGTCTTCATTGGCCAATTACTTAATTGGGGGCAGTGTCGTATATTTGATTATAAGGAATCTACCAACGTCGGGAAAACCAGTGGAACAAAGAGCCGGAAAAGAGTTACTGATCCACTCGTTTTTCATATGTGTCAGTGGGTTGTTTCTAGGTAATATCATGGGGCAGGCTTTGATGAAGCTAGTCAGTGCACTGACAGGAGAGCCAATGATTAATCCCATTGATCAGGTGGTTCGACAGTTAGATCCAGTTACCATACTGATCGTGATGGTCATAATGGCTCCGATTTGTGAAGAATTTTTATTCCGTAAGTTATTGATTGACCGCGTTCGTATCTATGGAGACCGAGCGGCTATTTTGATTTCTGCGATTATCTTTGGATTGAGCCATGGGAATTTTTATCAGTTTTTTTATGCATTTGGAATCGGTCTGGTGCTTGCGTATGTATACATTCGTACTGGACGACTCCGCTATACCATTCTATTTCACATGATCATTAATTTTATGGGTTCTATCATAGCCTTGCAAGTGCAAAAGTCCATTCCGTTAGCATACCTATACTCCCTTTTTCTACTGGGAAGTGTAGTCATCGGCATTGTACTATTCTTTACGAGTCAGAAAAAATGGGTGCTGGAGCAGGGCGAATATGACGTATGGAACAGAGGGAGAAGGAATATAATTTTTCGTAATGCAGGAATGATCTTGTTTTTCCTGATTTCTGCCTTTATTTTTGTTATAACTGAGTTATTCTAAAAGGGTTGACACAATTCTTTGGGTATGATACATTTATTGACAGCATAAATACAATGATTAGGAGTAGTAAGCAGTCTGAAACATACAGAGAGCCAGCGGTTGGTGGAAGCTGGTTGGGATGGACAGCTGAACTGGCCTTTGAGTAGCATACTGAAGAAAGTTCGCTTTTGCGTAAGTGTTGCCGGTTTCCTCACCGTTATCGTAGGTGGATAGATAGAATATCCAGTGAGAGCATACTTTTTGTATGAAATAGAGTGGTACCACGTGGTGTAATCTGCGTCTCTATCATCGTCTAAGGACGGATGGGGACGCTTTTTTGTATTGTCTGGAGGTTCTTTGAACATCCCAAAACTTTAAAATTAAGGAGGAATTGTTATCATGGCATCATACAATCATAGCGCCATTGAGAAAAAATGGCGGGAAAATTGGAAAGAAAGTCCCATTAATGTGAATGATGGAAAAAAACCGAAGTATTACTGTCTGGATATGTTCCCATATCCATCAGGAAGTGGACTTCACGTAGGACACTGGAGAGGGTATGTAATCTCTGATGTATGGAGCCGGTATCAGATTTTAAAAGGGCATTATGTGATCCATCCCATGGGCTGGGATGCCTTTGGACTTCCTGCAGAGAATTATGCCATTAAAATGGGAGTTCATCCATCTAAATCAACAGCAGAAAATGTGAATAACATTAAGCGTCAGATGGGTGAAATTTCTGCTGTCTACGATTGGGATATGGAGGTTAATACCACAGATCCGGAATTTTATAAATGGACGCAATGGATTTTCGTTCAGATGTTTAAAAAAGGTCTTGCTTATGAAAAGGAATTTCCGATTAACTGGTGTCCATCTTGTAAGACGGGATTGGCCAATGAAGAAGTAGTAAATGGCTGCTGTGAACGATGTGCAACCCCAGTTACTAAGAAAAATCTAAGACAGTGGATGTTAAAGATCACAGAATATGCAGACAGACTATTAAATGATCTTGATCAGCTTGACTGGCCGGAAAAGGTTAAAAAAATGCAGGCAGACTGGATCGGTAAATCCTATGGTGCAGAAGTTGATTTTAAAGTTGAAGACAGAGACGATACAATTACGGTCTATACAACAAGACCAGACACCTTATACGGAGCTACTTTTATGGTATTGGCACCAGAACATGCACTTGCGGCACAACTATCAACGCCTGAGAATAAAAAAGCGGTTGATCAGTATATCTATGATGCTTCCATGAAATCCAATGTGGATCGTCTGCAGGATAAAGAAAAAACTGGAGTTTTTACCGGAAGTTATGCTCTAAATCCATTAAGTGGAGCAAAAGTTCCCATCTGGCTTTCTGATTATGTATTAGCAGATTACGGGACGGGTGCTATTATGTGTGTGCCGGCTCACGATGAGAGAGACTTTGAGTTCGCTACTAAGTTTGAGATTCCAATTATTCAGGTAATTGCTAAGGCTGGAGAAGAAATAAAACCATTAACCGAACCTTACACAGAAGCCAATGGAATTATGATCAATTCTTCAGAATGGGATGGTCTAGAGTCTGCAGTACTGAAAAAAGAGGCTCCTGCAATGATCGAAAAACGGGGACTTGGCAGGAAGACAGAAAACTTCAAACTTCGTGATTGGGTATTCTCCAGACAACGTTATTGGGGAGAGCCAATTCCGATTATTCATTGTCCGCATTGTGGCAATGTTCCAGTTCCAGAGGATCAGCTTCCCCTTACCCTTCCGAAAGTAGAAACCTATCAGCCCACTGGGACAGGGGAATCCCCACTGGCAGATATTGACGAGTGGGTGAATACGACCTGTCCAGAATGCGGTGCACCGGCGAAGAGAGAAACCAATACCATGCCACAGTGGGCAGGATCTTCCTGGTATTTCCTTCGTTATGTAGACAGTCACAATAACAAAGAATTGGTTTCAAAAGAAAAGGCACAACAGTATCTTCCGGTGGACATGTACATTGGAGGAGTGGAACATGCAGTACTTCACCTTCTTTATTCCCGCTTTTACACCAAATTCTTAAATGATATCGGTGTGGTTGATTTTAACGAACCATTTGTTAAGCTGTTTAATCAGGGTATGATAACCGGGAAAAATGGCATTAAGATGAGCAAGTCGAAAGGAAATGTGGTTTCACCAGATGAACTGGTTCGAGACTATGGCTGCGATGCCCTTCGTATGTATGAGCTTTTTGTTGGACCACCGGAACTTGATGCGGAATGGGATGACAGAGGAATTGAAGGAGTCAGCCGTTTCTTAAATCGTTTCTGGAATCTGGTAACGGAAAACGCAGGCAAACAGGTGGAACCAACCAAAGAGATGATCCGTCTTCGTCACAAGATGGTATTTGACATAGAACAGCGGTTTAATCAGTTTAATTTAAATACAGTTATCTCCGGCTTCATGGAGTATAACAATAAATTCATTGACTTGGCGAAAAAAACGGGTGGGATCGATAAAGAAACATTGGAGACGTTTGTAATCTTACTCGCTCCATTTGCACCTCACATCACAGAAGAACTGTGGCGTCAGCTTGGTGGTACAGATACTGTATTCCATGGGACATGGCCTAAGTGGGATGAAGAAGCGATGAAGGAAGACGAGATTGAGATTGCGGTTCAGGTGAATGGGAAAACCAGAGCTGTGGTGACGTTACCTGTAGATGTCTCGAAAGAAGCTGCCATAGAAGCTGGTAAAGCATTAATTCCAGATAAAATCACAGGAACGATCATCAAAGAAATTTACGTTCCCCGAAAGATAATTAATATCGTGTGTAAATAAAAAAAGGACATTATGGCCATTAGAAAAAACCATAATGTCCTTTCCTTTACTTTTTATTGCGTTTCATTAGATTCTGAGATAAAAGCCTAAGCGTATTAATACGTTGCTTTTCGTTAGGACTCATACCATCACTCATTATGGAGATCAGCAGATCAGTTTCCTCGTCATTAAACTCGACCCCTTTTTGGCTGGCTTGTGCATTTAAACTTATGAGAGTGGTAAAAAGTTGGTCCTTTGGAGTTGATTCTACCTGTTTTGCGAATTCAGTAAGCATAGAAAGTTTCTGAGGATTCATTTTTTTGAGTCTTGGGTCCTGTTTCCAATTGGAATTCATACGTTTTCACATTTCCTTTCTTTGACTGGTGGTATTAGTTCATCTGCTGCATGGCAGACATCATAAGCTGCATAGTATCTAGACGGGATTGCTGTTCCGGTGGAAGGAAATTTTTGATTTGATCAATTGGTAAATTACCAAACGGATTGTTTGAACGGTTTGTATTTTGATTTCTGTTATTTGTTTCCGACTGTGCCTGTAATGGAATGGTGGAACTTGGGACCTGATTGGAATAGGCTCCAGCCATCTTAAATCCCTGGAAAAAATTCATGAATAAATCAATTAAATCCTGTTCAGCAGGATTGGCATATGGCTTGATGATATTTAGCATATCCATGGGAGAATCTGGGGTTGATCGTTCTCCTGCAGAACAGATTCCCATAGTTGCCACCTCTTCATCATCAAATAAATGAACGGTACGGCGTAATTCACTTATTTTTATAAAATAAGAAATAAACCGTTGATTGGGAACATTCATATAAGGCAATGCTGCTTTCATCATTTGTATATGGTTGTCACCAATGCGTGAGTCTAGATCGTTTGCTTGTATATTTTCTTCATTGTTCATGGCATAAGATCCTTACTTTTCTTGTTGACAATATATGCAGCTGCATATATTAGTATTACAGGAGAGTGATATAGATATGAGAAGCCGATTAATTATAGATGGGAATGCAGTTTACGAAATCGACGAAGAATGTATGAAACAAAAACAAAATAGGAACACGTTAAAGGGCAGTAGTAACCCAAACACTTTTAAAAGGCCCGGACAGGATAAACCGCAAAATCGCTAAGAACGAAAACAGGACCCGAACAAAGAAAAGTTCGGGTCCTGTTTTATGTTTTTGTTTAGCAGAAGCCTCCGCCAAAACCGCTACCGCCGCCGCAGCAGCAAAGGAGAAGTATAATCCAAATAAAACTACCTCCATCACCGCAACCGCCGCCGCAACCGCCGCCGCAACCGCCGCCACAACTTCCACCGCCGCCGAAGCCGTTACCGCCACAGCAGCACAAGATAAGGATAAGCCAGATAATATTACCACATCCGCCACCACTACCACCACATCCTGTGTCGCATCCACATCCACAATTCGTTGCTGCCAGATCACTCATATTGGTTCCTCCAATTAATTTCTTTACACTGTAAGTGTATGAGTATCTGCTTGCCACTGTTTCCATTTTTTCTCAAAAATTTTTATTTATATGTTTGAACTTACCAGTTTGTTGTGTATAATTAGTAACAACAGAGGAAGAAGGGCAAGCATGGAAAAATTATTTTATGAAAAAACATATATAAAAACGTTTGAAGCGAATGTGACGGAATGCAGACTAGGCGAGAATGGAACGTTTGAGATCTTTTTGAATCGGACAGCCTTTTATCCAGAAGGTGGGGGACAGCCGTCTGACATAGGAACATTGGGAGAGGCAGTTGTCCTTTCCGTGAAAGAAACAGAGGAAGGAATCATCCATCAGACGGATAGACCACTTGTAAAAGGGAATGCAGTAGAGGGAGTGCTGGACTGGAAGAGGAGATTTTCTCACATGCAGAATCATTCAGGAGAACATTTACTTTCTGGTGTAGTACATAAGAAGTTTGGATACGATAATGTTGGCTTTCACATGGGGAAGAATGAAGTGACGGTAGATTTTAATGGAATTTTGACCATGGAGCAGATGATAATGGTGGAAGAGGAAGTCAATGAGTTAATCTGGTTAAATTTACCTGTATTGGAGACTTATCCCTCAAAAGAAGAACTAGAGGCAATGGATTATCGAAGTAAAAAAGAGTTGAGTGGGCAGGTACGAATTATAGAAATTCCCGGCGGAGACCGTTGTGCCTGCTGCGGAACCCACGTAAATCAAAGTGGTGAGATTGGGATCATGAAAGTGACAGGAATGGTACGCTACAAAGGTGGAGTAAGGATATCCTTACATTGCGGTCAGGATGCACTTTTCGATTATCGAAGAAAGCAAGAGTGTGTATCAGAACTTTCTACCTTGTTGTCGAAGAAATCAGATGGTATCGTGCAGGCTGTGGAAAAACTAAAAGAAGAAGGAGTAGAGAAGAACGTAAGAATTGACCAATTGACCAAGGATATACTTGAGAGAAAAGCGGCGGAATTTTCGTTCTCGGATTCTCCTTTGTTATTATTTGAAGAAAATATGTCTCCTTTGCACATGAGACAATACAGTACGTTATTGTTTGAGAAAAACAAAGGGGAAGTTGTTCTGATCTGTTCTGGATCAAATGGAGTCTATCAGTATGCCTTGGGAAGTGGGAAAAAGGATATGCGAGACCTAAGCAAGCGTATGAACAAAAGACTAGAGGGTCGCGGTGGTGGAAGTACACAGATGGTTCAGGGAACACTAAAAGCCACTGAAGAAGATATTAAAAAGATCTTTAAGGAAGAAACCTAGAAGGAGACAACTATGGAATTAAATGATCGCACGATTAAAAAAATCTACGGACTGATTGCATTTGCTGTTTTGGCAGCCGTTATCGGTTTTAACTACCGAATCTTGCTTGTGTTGATTCTTAGATTAATTGGATATACGACACCCTTTCTTTTGGGAGCAGTCATAGCATTTGTACTAAATGTACCGATGCGAAGAATCGAAAAGTTACTCCCAGTGAAAGAAAAGAATCGGTTTCGGAGGCCGCTAAGTCTTTTTTTAACTTTTTTATTCGTTATAGGTATCCTGCTTGTGGTAATCTTTGTTGTATTGCCGGAATTGTTTGCTACCATTTTAAGCCTGCAGAACAGTTTTCCAGTTTTCTTCACCCAGATGAAAGATGGAGCAGAAAATCTTTTCTACCGTTATCCTGAAATCGCAAACCAGATTGGACAGATACAGATCGACTGGAAGTCAGTTATGGAGCATATCCTGGAGTTTTTATCCAACGGCGCAGGAAATGTGATCTCTTCTACGGTTTCCGCGGCCTTATCCATGATAAGCGGAGTGATGACGTTTGGAATAGCCGTTGTGTTTGCCATTTATATTCTGCTTCAAAAAGAAATACTATCCCGCCAATGCAATAAGCTGATGAGAGCATTCCTACCAGATAAAGTGAATGCAAGAACGCTGGAGATTTTACAGTTAACTTCACATACTTTTTCCAGCTTTTTAGCGGGACAATGTATGGAGGCAGTCATATTGGGGAGTATGTTTTTTGTTACTCTTTGGATCTTTCGTCTTCCCTATGCTTTACTAATTGGGGTGTTGATCGCTTTTACGGCTTTGATTCCCCTATTTGGTGCATTTATTGGCTGCGCCATCGGCGCATTCTTAATGCTTATGGTGACGCCCTTTGACGCGCTTCTGTTTCTGATTCTCTTTTTTGTGTTACAGCAGTTAGAGGGGAATTTTATTTATCCCCATGTGGTTGGTAATTCAGTGGGACTTCCTTCTATCTGGGTTTTAGTTGCTGTTACACTTGGAGGCAGTGCCATGGGGATTGTTGGGATGCTCATATTTATTCCTCTCAGCTCTGTTTTTTATTCCTTATTAAGACAGACAGTCAATCGAAGATTACTGCAGAAGAAAAACCGAAACCATTCGTAGGAATCGGTTTTTCTTCGATTATGACTGTCTCAATCAAAATCCGCATGATATTTTGTTCCGTTGGAATGAATATCAATAGAACTTAAATTAAACTGATCTTCGAATATCTGTATATTATATTCGAAAAAAGTGTCTCCTGTTATTTTTGACATGAAAATATAGGCACCTGGCTCTTTCTCATCCATTTGATCACAGATCTCTTGATAGATCTCTTCTCCGCTTACTGGTTCTTGATATCCAGAGGCGCGGATTCCCGCCTCAATTGCCTGATAAAATTCTTCCATAGAACAGTCCTCATTTCTAGTTTGTAATATACAATTCTATTATAAGCAATCTTTTTCAATGCCGCAAGAATTACTTGAAACTTCTTTCTTCTAGTGTATAATAAGACGAGTACAAAGGAGGAATCAATTATGGATTTAGTATACAGGCCGAGAAGACTCCGGACAACGGAATCATTAAGAAAACTAGTACGGGAAACAAGAGTTTCAAAAGAATCTCTTATATATCCCATTTTTACAATGGATGGAGAAGGAATGATAGAGGAAATTCCTTCCATGGAAGGACAGTATCGGTACACAGTCGACCAGCTTCCTGTAATCATGGATAAACTTATACATTCAGGTGTGGAAAAGGTGCTTTTGTTTGGAATTCCCGCAGAAAAAGATAGCATGGGAACGCAGGCATACGACGACAATGGAATTGTACAGCGCGCCATTCGT
Source organism: Clostridium sp. E02 (assembly GCF_003833015.1). GTDB lineage: Bacteria > Bacillota > Clostridia > Lachnospirales > Lachnospiraceae > Lacrimispora. Next base: position 23,819 of record NZ_RJLQ01000023.1, on the reverse strand, counting down.
TTCATTCGGAAAAATTATCCTGCTTTTTATATCGTTACAGATGTCTGTATGTGCGAGTATACCTCTCATGGACATTGTGGTATCTTAGATGGAACCTATGTTGACAATGATAAGACGCTTAATTATCTAGACCAGATCGCAGTATCTCATGTCCGTGCAGGTGCCCATATGGTTGCTCCTTCTGATATGATGGATGGCAGAGTTGCTTCTATAAGATCAGCGCTTACAGAAGCGGGTTTTAAAAACACCCCTATTATGGCTTACTCTGCAAAATACGCATCGGCTTTTTACGGACCATTCCGAGATGCGGCAGGCTCCGCCCCTTCTTTTGGTGACAGAAAAAGTTATCAGATGGATTTTCATAACAGAAAAGAGGCATTAAAAGAAGTGAAACTGGATGTGTTTGAAGGGGCTGATATTGTAATGGTCAAACCAGCACTTTCTTATCTTGACATTATAAGGGAAGTTTCAGACCAGTATGACCTTCCCGTGGCAGCCTACAGTGTAAGTGGGGAATATGCCATGATAAAGACGGCAGCAAAAGCAGGGTATATTGATGAGAAGAGAATGATAGGGGAATCAGCGATCAGTATATTCCGGGCTGGAGCCAATATTCTAATTACCTATTTTGCAATGGAACTTGCTGAAATGATGGATAGAGGTATCATTGGCTGACAACCAGCAGGAAAAGGATTAAAGTCCCTTTTCCTGCCTGATTTTCTTTATATCATCTAAAAGAAGGGAGGATACCCGTAATCCCCCTCTGCCGGAACCTAACTGGATATCTGGCTTATTGCTTCCATGAAAATCAGAACCTCCAGTAGGAAACAGGTCGTATTTGACAGATAGCTTTTTTAATTTGCCACTTTCGAACTGATTGTTCGAAGAATGATACACTTCTAGCCCATGCAGACCCAGACCTTTTAAATAGGCGACAAGTTCTTCTGTTTTTTTATCTCCTAATTTATATAGATATGGATGAGCGAGAACGGGTGAGGCATTGCAGTCTTTTAGGAGATTCATGGCATGCTCGGGTGTGATTTCTTCTTTTCTAGGGCAGTAGGGACCTGTGTAGCTGAGATATTTTTTGAATGCTTGGTCTGTGTTTTTTACGTAGCCTTTTTCAAATAGGACTCTGGCAAAATGAGCACGGGTAATAACCGTATCTGGATTTCCACCTTTTACCTCATCCAAAGTGATCAAAATCCCGGCTGCCTGGAAGCGCTTGATGATTTCCAGGTTTCTTTTTTCCCGATTGGCTTTTAGGGAATCGGTTTCTTTTCGGAATGTTTCGACTGTGGGGTCCACATAAAGTCCTAGAATGTGTATTTCTTCTCCCTGATAAACGCAGGACAGCTCAATTCCCGGTATGATCTCAATTGGCTGTGTTTTTGCTGCCTGTTGAGCTTCGAAAATTCCTTCTATCGTATCATGATCGGTAAGTGCAATGGCAGAAAGTCCTTTTTCCAATGCGGCTGCAACAACTTCAGAAGGGGTTAAGGTTCCGTCTGAAGCGTTTGAATGTACGTGTAAATCGACAAAATTCATAGAAACCTCCAAAATGAAATAGTTTAGTAACACTATATTAACATGTTTTTTATGTTCTGTAAAATGTTGAAATAACTCGAATAATAATTATCAAAATTCATAAAATCGTAATAGCATTTACAAAAAAGTATGGTATACTACAGGTTGTAATGCTACATAATCATGGTAAAAGGTGAATAGAATGAGTCAAAATAGTAACAGAGAAAATCGGGGAGGAAGAGTGCAATCTTCTCAAAACGGAAATAAAAAGAATACGTCAAGCACAAGACGTAGGACAAGCCAGTCTTATAGAACCAATGGTTCCTATCAGCATAGACGAGGGAAGAAGAGAAGGGGACCTCAGTACGGGGTTACTAAAATTCTTCTTGCGGTTTTGATGGCAGCTGCGGCAGTGATTTGTGTAGTGGCAGCAGTCAAATTGATTGGCAACAAGTCGAAAGAGACAGAAGTGAATACCACTACGGTTTCGGAGACAGATCTGCAAAAAGAAGTTAAGTTGGAAGGGATCTCTATTACTGGAATGTCAAGAGGGGAAGCCAGAGAAGCCATTGATCAAAAACTTATGTGGGGAATGAAGGTCACCTATCATGATGAGGAATACAAATTAAAAAACTTCATGGACAGCAAGGTCGATTCGCTGTTGGATGAAATTTATTCCGGGGAACCAAAAGATAATTATACGCTGAATACGGACGGACTGGATGTGGAAGTAAAAGAAGAAGTAAAGTCCATGGCCAAGAAGTGGGATGTTCCAGCTAAGAATGGTGAAATCTCAAAGTTTGATACAAGTACTGGGCAGTTTGTATATACGGATGAAAAGAATGGCTTTACCATTGATCAGGATCAACTGGTTTCAGATATTCTGGCTCAGATGAAAGCAAAGAATTTTAAGGCGGAAATTCTTGCCAAGGGAAGAGAAGTTGCTCCGGATTTTACCAAATCTCAAGCGAAAGAGATGTACCAAATGCTTGGTACCTATACAACAACTACAACGGCAAACAGTGCTAGAAACAAGAATATTGAACTTGCTTCCAAAGCGCTTGATGGTATGATCTTACAGCCAGGGGAAGAGTTTTCATTTAACAAAGCAACAGGGGAACGTTCCCCTGCAAAAGGTTATCGCCCGGCAGGTGCTTATTTAAATGGAGAGCTGATTGAAGAGCCAGGGGGAGGCGTATGCCAAGTTTCCTCCACACTGTATAATGCAGTTGTATTTTCCGGTCTTAACACTACGGAACGACATGCTCATAGTTATGAACCTTCTTACGTAACTCCAGGTGAGGACGCTATGGTTAGTTTTGGCGGGCCTGATATGAAATTTGAAAACAATTCCAAAAACGCCATTGCAATCCGGACCAGTTTTTCTAAGCGCAAGCTTAAGATATCCATTATAGGGATTCCTATATTGGAAAAAGGTGTCACTTTATCTTTGACTTCTAAGAAAACTGCCGAACTTGACGCTCCTGCTCCGGTATATGAAGAAGATCAGACGCTTCAATTGGAGGAAGAAAAGATTGCAAAAGCGGAAAAAAAAGGAAGCCGATGGGTTACCAATCTGGTCACAAAAAAGGATGGGGCGGTAGTCAAGGATGAATTTTTCCATAATAGTACTTATCGTGGAAAACCTGCGACAATAAAAAGAAACACCTCCGGAGTTGTAATTCCTGTTCCGGATCCAGAGGGGACTTCGACGGTGCCAGGTCAGGAAGGCACCACGGATGGATCGAAACCAGATTCATCTCATACAAATTCTTCAACGAATTCAGGTTCTGGTGGACCAGGGGAACAAGAAACACAGGAGTCTCCGAATGCACCGAATCAACCCAATGAACCGAATGGTCAAGAAAGTGCAGGGGCGGGTCCCGGTGTTTCCAGTGGTGGGGACAGCCAAAACATCGTACCTCCAAATCCATTTAGCTAACAAAAACACGACAAAGAGGACTGGATTTTTGATAATCCAGTCCTTTTTTAAAATTGTTTCGAAAAGAATACTTAATTTTCCAGTTTTATTATTTGCTTTTTGTTAAATAATTGTTATAATAACCATAGGTCACTTTCCCTTTCGGGGAACTAAATTATACAATATTCACATTTGCAGGAGGATATCAAGAATGGCAAGAAAAATGAAAACCATGGATGGTAACCATGCAGCAGCACATGCTTCTTATGCATTTACTGACGTAGCGGCTATTTATCCGATTACCCCATCTTCACCTATGGCAGAAGCTACAGATGAGTGGTCAACAGACGGAAGAACCAATATCTTTGGTCAGAAAGTACACATTACAGAATTACAATCTGAGGCTGGTGCAGCAGGTGCAGTACACGGTTCCTTAGCAGCAGGTGCGCTGACCACCACCTATACCGCTTCTCAGGGCCTGTTACTGATGATCCCAAACCTTTATAAAATCGCAGGAGAGCAATTACCAGGTGTTATCAATGTATCTGCACGTGCAATTGCAAGTCATGCGTTATCTATCTTTGGAGACCACTCAGATGTTTACGCATGCCGTCAGACCGGATGTGCTATGATGTGCGAATCCAGTGTACAGGAAGTTATGGACTTAACTCCAGTAGCTCACATGGCTGCTTTGGAAGGTAAAGTACCATTTATTAATTTCTTTGACGGATTCCGTACATCTCATGAGATTCAGAAGGTCGAAACATGGGATTACGAGGATTTAAAAGAGATGGTTAACATGGATTCTGTTGATGAATTCCGTCGCCATGCATTAAATCCAAATCATCCATGTCAGAGAGGTTCTGCTCAGAACCCAGACATCTTCTTCCAGGCAAGAGAAGCCTGCAATCCTTACTACGATGCATTACCTGAAATCGTTCAGAATTATATGGACAAGGTAAATGCTAAGATCGGTACCGATTATAAATTATTCAACTACTATGGCGCTGCTGATGCAGATCATGTCATTGTATCAATGGGTTCTGTTAATGATACAATTGAAGAGACACTGGATTATTTAACTGCTGCAGGTCACAAAGTTGGTGTGATTAAAGTTCGTCTGTTCAGACCATTCAGTGCTCAGGCTCTGGTAAATGCAATTCCAGAAACTGTAAAAACTATTTCTGTTTTAGACAGAACAAAAGAACCAGGCTCATTAGGTGAACCGTTATACTTAGACGTTGTTACCGCATTAAAGGGAACTAAGTATGATCAGGTTAAGGTATTGTCAGGACGTTATGGTTTAGGTTCTAAGGACACAACACCTGCTCAGATCGTATCTGTTTACGATAACAAGACAAAGTCTCCATTTACAGTGGGAATCATTGATGATGTGACTCATCTTTCTCTTGAAACAGGAGCAGCCATTGTTACCACACCAGAAGGAACTTCTAACTGTAAATTCTGGGGTCTTGGAGCAGATGGTACGGTAGGTGCAAATAAGAACTCCATTAAGATCATTGGTGATAACACAGATATGTATGCTCAGGCTTACTTTGATTATGATTCTAAAAAATCAGGTGGCGTGACAATGTCTCATTTACGTTTCGGAAATAAGCCAATCAAATCTACCTATTTGATTCACAAGGCTAATTTTGTGGCATGTCACAATCCTTCCTATATCCGTAAATACAACATGGTTCAGGAGCTGGTAGACGGCGGAGTATTCCTGTTAAACTGTGCTTGGGACAAAGATGGTCTTGAGAAACATTTACCTGGACAGGTAAAAAAATATATTGCTGACCACAACATTAAGTTCTATATCATTGATGGTGTGAAAATCGGTATTGAAACTGGTATGGGTCCAACCCGTATTAATACAATTCTTCAGTCTGCATTCTTTGAACTTACTGGAATTATTCCAGCTGAGAAAGCCAATGAACTGATGAAAGCAGCTGCAAAAGCTACTTACGGACGTAAGGGTGAAGAAATTGTTAAGAAAAACTGGGCAGCAATTGACGCTGGAGCAAAAGGCGTTGTTAAAGTTGAAGTTCCAGAGAGCTGGAAAAACTGCGAAGATGAGGGACTTGATTACAAGAAAATCACCAATGGCAGACAGGATGTTGTTGATTTCGTAAACAATATTCAGACAAAAGTAAGTGCTCAGGAGGGCGATACTTTACCAGTTTCTGCATTTGTTGATTATGCAGATGGGTCTACACCTTCTGGTTCTTCCGCATATGAGAAACGTGGGATTGCAGTTAATATCCCTCAGTGGAATCCAGATAACTGTATTCAGTGTAATTTCTGTGCTTATGTATGTCCTCATGCAGTCATTCGTCCAGTTGCTTTGACTGAAACAGAAGCTGCCAACAAACCAGAAGAGATGAAGTCACTTCCTATGACAGGAATGGCAGGATATCAGTTTGCAATCACTGTTTCTGCATATGACTGTACCGGATGTGGTTCTTGTGCCAATGTATGTCCTGGTAAGAAGGGCGAGAAAGCTCTTACTATGGTTAATATGGAAGCAAACTGCGATGTTACTCAGAAGAGATTTGATTATGGTCAGACTCTACCGATTAAGCAGGAAGTAATTGATAAATTCAAGAGCACAACTGTAAAAGGAAGTCAGTTCAAACAGCCACTTCTTGAGTACTCAGGAGCATGTGCTGGATGTGGTGAAACTCCTTATGCTAAATTAGTAACACAGTTATTTGGTGATAGAATGTACATTGCTAACGCAACAGGATGTTCTTCTATCTGGGGTAACTCTTCTCCATCTACACCTTACACAGTGAATGAAAAGGGACAGGGACCTGCATGGTCTAACTCTTTATTCGAGGATAATGCTGAGTTTGGTTATGGTATGTTATTAGCTCAGACTGCAATTCGTGGTGGTTTAAAGAATAAAGTTGAAGAGATCATGAATTCTGAAAAAACTTCGGAAGAAGTAAAGGCAGTTTGCAAGGAATACTTGGATACCTATGGTGTAGGAGCAACCAATGGTTCTGCATCAGACAAGCTTGTAGCTACTTTAGAAGGAATTGACTGCGATTTAGCGAAATCAGTTGTAAAAGATAAAGATTTCCTTGCTAAAAAATCACAGTGGATCTTTGGTGGTGACGGTTGGGCTTACGATATCGGATTTGGTGGTGTTGATCATGTCCTTGCTAGTGGACAGGATATCAATATCATGGTATTTGATACAGAGATTTACTCCAATACAGGTGGACAGTCTTCTAAGGCAACTAAGACTGGTGCAGTTGCACAGTTTGCAGCTGGTGGTAAAGAGACGAAGAAGAAAGATCTTGCTAGTATTGCAATGAGCTATGGTTATGTATATGTAGCACAGATCGCAATGGGTGCTGATTATGCACAGACAGTGAAAGCGATTGCTGAAGCTGAAGCATATCCAGGACCATCTTTGATAATCGCTTATGCACCATGTATCAGCCACGGTATTAAAAAAGGTATGTCCAAAGCTCAGACAGAAGAAAAATTAGCTGTTCAGTGTGGATACTGGAATAACTTCCGCTTTAACCCTGCAGCTGAGAAGAAATTCTCCTTAGATAGCAAGGCTCCAGCATTGGAAGGTTATCAGGATTTCTTAAAGGGTGAAGTTCGTTATGCATCTCTAGCGATGAAAAATCCTGAAAGAGCAGCTGAATTATTCTCCCAGAATGAGAAAGATGCAAAAGAAAGATATGACTATCTGCAGAAACTGGTTACTTTATACGGTAACGAATAATAAATCGTATTTGCAGTACGCACCCGGGGTTGACTCGGGTGCGTTTCTATTTTTATAAGAAACCTTCCAATAGGAATTTAGTTCCTGATTGGAAGGTTTTTTGTCTCATTAAAAATTTCGTTTGACATAGACAGAAGCAACTGCTATACTAAGCGTATTAGATGTATTAATACAGTTAGTAGGAGGTGAAATATGATACTGCTTGATTATAAAGACCGTAGACCTATTTACGAGCAGGTAGTGGAAAAACTCAGTGGACTTATGATCTGTGGAATTTTGGAACAAGATAGTCAATTACCTTCAGTTCGGTCAATGGCAACTGATTTGTCTATAAATCCAAACACCATTCAGCGTGCATATGCAGAATTAGAGAGAAGAGGATTTATCTATTCTGTAAAGGGTAGAGGAAGTTTTGTTGCAGACACCCGTTCAATTATGGCATTAAAAGATAGTGAATTGAAAAAAAAACTAAGGTCTTGGTTGGAAGAAGCAAAACGTGCGGGAATCACGGAACAGAAAGCTCATACCTGGATTGCAGAAGAGTGGTTGAAAGAGGATTATATGGAAGGGGATATGAAAGAAGATGATAAAGGCAGAAAATCTGACGAAACGATTTGACACAATTTTAGCTGTTGATCGTGTGAGTGCTGAGATAAAGTCTGGAAGCGTATTTGGTTTAATAGGAACAAACGGTGCAGGAAAAAGTACATTTTTAAGAATGCTCAGTGGGATTCTAAAGCCTGATGAAGGGACCATTACGATTGACGGGGAATCAGTTTTTGAAAATGAGGAAGTGAAAAGGCGATTTTTTTACATATCAGATGATCAGTATTTTTTCAATAATTCAACACCATCGGATATGATGGGATTTTATAGTAGAGTATATCCTGATTTTGATCCAATTAGATTTAACCATCTATTGGATAATTTTGGATTGGACCCTAGACGTAAAATTCATACCTTTTCCAAAGGAATGAAAAAACAACTTTCTGTGATATGTGGGATTTGTTCCAATACGGATTACCTTTTTTGTGATGAAACGTTTGATGGATTGGACCCTGTTATGCGGCAGGCAGTGAAAAGTATATTCGCCAATGATATGGAAGAGAGAAATCTCACCCCTATTATAGCCTCTCATAATTTAAGAGAATTAGAAGATATATGCGATCATATTGGTTTGCTTCACAGAGGAGGCATTCTTTTATCAAGAGAGTTGGATGATATGAAACTCAATATTCATAAAATCCAATGTGTATTAAAAGACGGAATGACAGCGGACGATCTTAAATCCCTAGATAAGATTAAGATAGAAAACAGAGGAAAACTTTACACCATTACAGTACGTGGTACAAAAGAACAAGTGGTTAAAACTATGGAATCGTGTAAACCTGTTTTTTATGAAATCATTCCTTTGTCTTTGGAAGAAATATTTATAAGTGAAACGGAGGTGGCAGGGTATGACATCAAAAAGCTTATTTTTTAATTTGGTAAAAGAAGATGGGAAACGCCGTCTCTGGTCTATCGCACTTGGATTTTTATTGTTTTTCTTTATTATGCCAGTTAAATATGCTTTATTGCTGGGGAATTCTATCAATTTAGAAAAAAGTTACGATTCGATGCTATCTCAAGTAATACACGGGCTTCGATTTGAATCAGGCTGGTTGGCAATTCTTATAATTCTGCTCTCTTTTATTATGGGTATTACCAGTTTCTCTTATCTTCATTCCAGACAAAAGGTGGATCTTTATCATGGAATACCAGTCAATCGCAATCATTTATTCTGGTCGAACTATATCAATGGAATACTGATCGTTGCAGGTGTTTATGCAGTTAATTTAGTCCTTACCTTTGGCGTGATTGCTGCATACAGAATTTCGCCTGGAGAAGTATTTGGTTCTGCAGTTAGTGGATTTTTACTTTTTATGATTTATTATGTCATGATATATAGTGTTACAGTACTTGCCATGATTCTAACTGGTAATGTAATTGTGGGTATGTTAGGTACGGTTGTTTTGCAATTTTATTCTACTTCCGTTATCCTGATCTTGCAAATGTATTTTAGTGAGTTTTTCCTCACGAGATATAATGGGGAAGGGAATATGTTGGAGTCTTTGTTGTTACGGTCATCTCCCATTGTCTTGTATTTCAATAATATAGAGTCCATGAATATGCCGATATCTTTACAGGAAAAGATCATTATGGTTTTAGTTGCAATAGGAATTGGTATCATCGTTACCGCATTTGCCTTCTTTCTTTATAAAAAAAGAGGATTGGAATCAGCAAAAAAAGCAATGGCGTTTTCAATCAGTATGCCCATCATTCGTATTCTGATGGTAATATTATTCTCTTTAAGTGGCGGCTTATTTTTCTGGCTTGTTAATTCTAGCATTGGCTGGGCTGCATTTGGTCTGATATGTGGGATGATGTTGTCTCATTGCATCATTGAGATTATATATCACTTTGATTTTCGGAAATTGTTTGGCTGTTGGAAACAGATGATTATTTCAGGATTGTTAGCGGCAATTATTTTCTGCTGTTTCTGTTTTGATTTATTTGGTTATGATAGCTATATCCCGAATGAAAGTTCTATTAAATCGGTCGCTATTTACTTTGATAATATGAGTAACTGGATCGATTACGGAGAGGTGAAACAAAATAAATCAAATCAGTATTACTGGGATTATATAAATGGATCTGATTATGTTTTGGATCATATGGAACTCACGGATAAGACCCCGGTTTTGTCTCTGGTGAGGGATGAGATAAAACGCAATCAGGTAGTACATCGCAATGTGCTTAATAAATCAAGAGTGAGTACCAGAACGTATTATACTGACATGGATGTGAAATACACATTAGTGGATGGAAGGGAGGTCTATCGTTCATACGAATTGGAGAAAGACGATGAAAGGTCCCAATTAGTAAAAATTTATGAAAATCCAGAGTTTATTCGTGCGTTCTACCCAATTATGAACCAAACACCAGATGACACGTCCCGGATTCGTATAAGACGTGGTTCTCAATCATACCTTGCAAGCAGCGACCGGAATGGCCGGGATAAAGCTATGACTGAAAAGATTTTACTGGCTTATCAGAAAGATCTAAGTGATTTGAAAGTTGAGACAATGGAACAGGAAAATCCAACTGCTTCGATTCAATTTTTATCTAAAATGCAGGCAAAAGCAGAGACGATTGGGGAACAGGATAAGGTTTCAAGGCAATATAACAAAGTATTATCACAAGGTTATTATCCTATTTATCCATCGTTTCATCGTACATTAGATTTATTAAAGGAGTCTCAGGTAAATACTGATAGTTGGAGCGATAAGTCTGGGGTTTTTGAGATTAATATAGATAAAACTCAATTGTATGGAGCATCAAGCTATAAAGATGACGATTCCGATTCGATGACGATTACAGAGAAGGAAGAAATAAGACAGATTATGGAACATGCAGTGATTGCGGAATATTCTAATATGAATCCATTCTATATTTCAAATGAAGACAAACAAATACGATTTACTGCAATTGATGCTACAGATGGAATTAAAAGCGAGTTGCAGTATGTTGTCCCGATAGAGTATCTTCCACAATCTATAAAAGATGGATTAATAGAGGAACAGAAGTTAGATCAATAGTCTTTCATTGACTTTTTCTACCATAGAAGTTAAAATAGTAGAAGCATATGTCAAAGGAGGAGTCATGGATGGCATTTTTTGAAGAGCTAGGAAAGACATTGAGTGATACCGGCAAAGAGGTTGCAACCAAAGCGAAGGTATTGTCTGACACGATACAGTTGAAGACACAAATCAGTACAGAGAAAACCAAATTGAAGGAAGCTTATGCAGTCGTAGGCAAACAATTTTACGAATCCAATAAAGAGCCGGATGAGATGTATGATAAGGCTTATGAAGCTGTCAGAGCTAGCCGGGAGAGAATTGCCGCTCTGGAGATTGAATTAACCCAAAGTGAAGGAAGTCATATTTGTGCAGAATGCGGAGCTAAGGTTCCTAAAAATTCTTTCTTCTGCGGTAAGTGCGGAGCACCAGTCAAAGAAGCAGAAGATGAGTCGGATAAAGAGGACGAAGAGGCAGTGACCAGAATAACAGAGCTAGAGAGTGATCCTGCTGGTATCAATGCAGCGCATGAAGATGCATTTGAATCTACAGAAGACCAGAATGAATAAACGAGATAGGCCGGCCCAATGGAGTTCGGTCTATTTTTTTACTTTTTTATTATTTTTATCAAAAGCTATGTAAATTCAATGTAAAATATGATAGACTATACCCGATTCAAGAAAGCAATAAGATAAAAGGGGTATAGTATGAAACAGTATGTTAGGTGGATGTGGAAGATCTTTGCTCTTTCAATAGGGATTAATATTTTGATTGAGTTTGCTAGCAGAAAGTCTGTCATTAGCCTTGGCTCCTATCTGACTGGGAGCTTTTTGATTTTTTTAATCAATACATTTATTATATCGGTTCCGTTTACAATCCTGTTTTTAACAAAGCGTAAGGTTTTTGCCTCTATGTTCGTATCAGCTGTCTGGTTGTTTCTGGGCGGTGTCAATGGGATGTTGTTGATTTTTCGGACAACCCCCTTTACGGCTGCGGATTTATACTTGATTAAATATGCAGTGAGCCTTGCTACTGTGTATTTTACCTGGGCCCAGATTATACTAATTACGGTTGGAATCAGCATTGGAGTGGCTGCATTGCTGATTCTTTGGAAAAAAGCACCTGTATGCGAAGAGAAGATACAATATCATAGAGGAATTACAATCTCGGCTTTTTGTGTCTTATTTGTTCTGGGGCTGACAAGTGCAGCAATGAAGACTGGTCTGGTTGCCGTACATTTTGGCAATATTGGGGAAGCATTTCATATATATGGTTTTCCGTATTGCTTTGCCAATTCTCTGTTTAATACCGGAATATCAAAACCCCATGGGTATGGAACGGAAACTTTGGAAGCAATTAAGGAAGAAGAATTGGTTCCTGAGAATACCTATGAGCTTTCAAAAAATACAAAACCGAATATCGTCATGATACAGCTGGAGTCCTTTTTTGATCCTTCCTTGTGGAAACAGAGCTCCTTATCTTATGATCCAATTCCTTTTTTCCACCAGCTTCAAAAAAATTATCCTGGGGGGTACATCAGTGTTCCTTCGGTTGGCGCGGGAACTGCCAATACAGAATTTGAATCCATTACAGGGATGAATCTTGATTTTTTCGGACCTGGGGAATATCCTTATAAAACAGTCTTAAAGAAAACAACGTGTGAGAGTGTGGCTTTTGACTTAAAAAACTTAGGGTATACTGCCCATGCCATTCATAACAATGAGGCAACTTTTTATGATAGGAATCGTGTTTTCCCCCAACTGGGTTTTGATACGTTTACTCCAATCGAGTATATGAATGAGATAGAAAGAAACCCTACGGGTTGGTGCAAGGATAAGATTCTAACGGGTGAGATCATTAAAACTCTAGATTCTTCCCTTGGACCTGATTTTATTTATACCATATCCGTTCAGGGGCATGGGAAATATCCGGATTTTGAATATTATTGTCATCAGATAGAAGAGATGGATCAGTTTGTTCGTTCCTTAGTTAATACGTTGAGAACTCGGAAAGAACCCATCGTCTTAGTCATGTATGGGGATCATCTACCTGGATTTGAATGGAAAGAGGAAGATATGAAAAATCAGTCCCTTTTTCAGACAGAGTATGTGATATGGAACAATATGAATTTACCAAAGGTGAAAAAGGATGTGGAGGCATATCAGATAGCAGCTCATGTTCTTGATATGCTTCAAATTCATGAAGGTACTATGATGCGATTTCATCAGAAGTACCTAAACAATGAGAATCCAAATGAAAAAAAATACTTAGAAGATATGAAAACACTGGAGTACGATATTCTTTATGGCGATCGGGAAGTGTATGGTGGTGAAAGTCCATATAAAAAAACAAATCTTAAAATGGGGATTGAAAATATTGATGTTGATCGGGTGGTCTATAATGATCATGATTTGTTGGTCTATGGTGAAAATTTCACACCTTATTCAAAAATCTGTTTGGATGGAAAAATGGTCGATACTACTTTTGTGTGGCCGCAATTGGTTATTGCCAAAGAAGTTCCGGAAAAGAAGGTGATTGATTCTGAAATCTCTGTTTGGCAGATTGGAAGAGATAAAGTACCCTTGGGAGTGGGTAAAACTTGGGATTTTAGATTTTATTATCAAAAAGAGAGGGATTAATATCAACATTACAATGATAGAATCTCTCTCTTTTCTATGATGGAATTTTTCTATTGTTTATATCGTGATCAGATCGTATTCTGCTGTACCAAGACCGATTTTTACTCCGTGATCAATGGAGGATTTCCAGTTTGTCTCCGGATGGGTATCCTTAAAATGATCCTGATGATGGCTCCCATGTTGTTCTAGTATACTACCTGCCATGACGGGCTGTCGGTTTACGGCGTCCGCACAGGCAACATCGAGTGCTACGGGGTCAAAAGAAGCAAACATACCTACATCAGGTATGATAGGGATATCATTTTCTGAATGACAATCACAATAGGGGGAGACGTCCATGATGAGACTGATATGAAAATGAGGACGGTCTTGTAAGATAGCTTTCGTGTATTCTGATATCTTACAATTTAAAATATCATTTGATTCGTCACAATCAGATTGTACAGCATCAGTGGGGCAAACACCAATACACCGTCCGCATCCAACACAACGATTGTGGTCGATGGATGCTTTTTTGTTGTCAAATGAGATTGCATGATGCGCACAGTTTTTTTCGCATGCATGACATCCGATGCAGTCGTTCTCCGTGACATGTGGTTTTCCTGCGTTATGCATCTCCATTTTGCCAGCTCTGGAACCGCAACCCATACCAATGTTTTTTAAAGCACCGCCAAATCCAGTACTTTCGTGCCCTTTGAAATGGGAGAGCGACACTAAAATATCAGCATCCATGATAGCTCGTCCGATTTTAGCATCTTTTATGTAATCACCGTTGATGGGGACTAGACTCTCATCCGTTCCTTTTAATCCATCGGCAATAATGACATGACAACCAGTTGAAAATGGTGAGAAACCGTTTTCATAGGCAGTTTCCAGATGATCCAGTGCATTTTTACGGCTGCCTACATACAAGGTGTTGCAATCGGTCAAAAATGGCTTTCCGCCCTGGGATTTAATTAAGTCTGCCACGACTTTGGCATAGTTGGGACGTAGGAAAGATAAATTCCCCAATTCGCCAAAATGAATTTTAATTGCCGTATATTTATTCTTAAAATCAATTTGGTTCAGCATTCCAGCAGTCTTTATTAGACGTGCTAATTTTTGAGGAAGATTTTCCTGGAATGTTGTGTGAAAATTCGTATAGTAAACCTTTGACTTTTCCATAGATGGTCTCCTTTTGATAATAATTATTACTTAGACATTATACTGTAAATAAAAGGGGAATACAAGAAAACTTTTGGTTTTAAACCTTGGTTGGACAGAGGCGCTAAGGGATTGCAAGAAAATAATTCAGGGGGTATAATGGAGAGGCTGTGAATTGTGTGGAGGAGCTTGGAGGTACAGAAGATGAAACAAATCAAAAGAATGTTAAGAATTATATTTGGGCGAACTATGTTTGTGGTTATTTCTCTTATGATACAAATTGCCATTTTACTTGCCATATTTGGAATGTTACGTGTGTATACTGCTTATTTTTATGGTGCATTCACATTACTTAGCGCATTTCTCATTATATATATATTAAATAAAGAGCAAAATCCAAGCTTTAAGATGACTTGGATGATACCGATTGCTGCAGTCCCTGTTTTTGGTTCCCTTTTTTATTTATTTGTAGAACTACAGATTATAGGAAGATTAATGAAAAACAAGCATTTTGCAAATATAGAACAATCAAAGGTCTATTTGGAGCAAGACCCAGACGTGACCCAGAAATTGTTGAAAATCAGTAAAGGAAATACGAACTTGGCTCATTACATTAAAAACTATGGTCATTATCCTGCGTATGGAAATACAAATTTACAATATTTTCCATTAGGGGAACTTATGTTTGAAGAGATGAAAAAGGAATTGGAGGGTGCAAAACGATTTATTTTCATTGAGTTTTTCATTATAGATCAGGGCGAAATGTGGGATTCCATTCTGGAGATTTTGGAACGTAAAGCAGGTCAGGGGGTAGAAGTCAGAGTAATGTATGATGGTATGGGTTCTCTAACTTATCTCCCATATCATTATTGTAATCATTTAAGAGAGAAAGGGATTAAGGCAAACGTTTTTTCTCCGGTCAAACCAGCTTTAACAACGTATCAAAATAATAGAGATCATAGAAAGATTCTTGTTGTAGATGGGCACACTGCATTTACGGGTGGAATTAATCTTGCAGATGAGTATATCAATAGGCGTGTAAGATTTGGTCACTGGAAAGATAGTGGAATTATGTTAAAAGGAGATGCTGTTACTAGTTTTACCATGATGTTTCTACAGATGTGGAATATTTCAGAGAAGAAGGAGGAGAAATTCGGGGCTTATCTAAAAGATCCAGAGTATTATTATCCTTTGGAACTTGGAATGGATGGGTTCGTAATTCCCTATGGTGACAGTCCCCTGGATCAGGAAACGGTTGGCAAACAAGTCTATCTGGACATCATTCATACGGCTAGACGCTATGTCTATATTATGACTCCATATTTAATCCTTGACTTTGAGATGATCAACGCTTTGACGTTTGCGGCGAAAAGAGGGGTTGAAACACGGATTGTGATGCCACGAATTCCGGATAAGAAATTCACTTTCTTACTATCGAGATCTCATTATAAGGAGCTTATAAAAGCGGGAGTTCAGATTTTAGAATATTCACCTGGCTTTATCCATGGGAAAGTGTTTCTTAGCGATGACATAAAAGCTGCAGTAGGTACCATTAATATGGATTATAGAAGTCTTTATCTGCATTTTGAGTGTGGAACCTATATATACAAGAATGAGGTAATTCAAGAAATACAGAAAGATTTTAAGGATACGTTTCGGCAGTGCCATCTTGTATCTTTAGAAGACTTGAAGGAGGATCCATGTTATGAAAAATTTGCCGGACGTGTACTTAGACTTTTTTCTCCACTTATGTAACATATTATGGCAATTAGTAAAGGAGCGAAGCTCCCCGGATGATTGCTCATCTGGTTCTGCTACGCTCCATTTGTGATACTATTTTGTTAGGTTGTAACTTCAAGAATGATCAAGTTGGCGATTACTGGTGTAGCTCCAAAGAATACGGGCTGTCCGGTGGTATTAACAATCTCTATGGTAGTAGGAACTGCACCAACGGTTACTAGAGATTGACCGTATAATTGACCGGTTACCGCAGGAGAACTTGCAGTAACTCCGCCGCTGCCATTAATCTGTGTTGTAAATTCAACAAACGTGGAAATTCCGGCACCATCAGTAGATATCCACCAAGCTACATAATAGACACCTTCAGCATTAATCGTCGCCACGCCAGTCGCTGTGTTGTAAGCAATATTAAGGCTTTGATCATTAACAACCGTATTAAAGATTACTGGGCTGTTATCTGCTACAGTAGATGCATTTGTTAACTGGACTTCAATACCTCTTAATTGTGCAAGAGGTCCAGTCGGTCCGGTATCACCGGTAGGTCCGGTAGGACCAGTCGGTCCGGTTGCCCCAGTTGGTCCAGTAGGTCCAGTGTCACCAGTCGCCCCGGTTGCGCCAGTGGGACCAGTCGGTCCAGTCGCGCCGGTAGCGCCAGTTGCGCCGGTCGGTCCAGTAGGTCCAGTTGCGCCGGTAGCGCCGGTAGCGCCGGTCGGTCCAGTAGGTCCAGTTGCTCCGGTTGCCCCAGTTGCGCCAGTTGGTCCAGTCGGTCCCTGAGGTCCTGCGGGTCCAACAGGTCCAGTCGCCCCGGTCGCCCCGGTTGCGCCAGTTGGTCCAGTCGGTCCCTGAGGTCCTGCGGGTCCAATAGGTCCAGTCGCTCCGGTCGCCCCGGTCGCCCCGGTTGCGCCAGTTGCGCCAGTTGGTCCGGTAGGCCCCTGGATTCCCTGCGGACCTTGTGGTCCAACGGGTCCCTGAGGACCTTGTGGCCCAGTTGGTCCATCAGGACCAGGTATTCCTTGAGGACCAGTCGGTCCGGTAGGCCCCTGAAATCCTCTTGGTCCCTGTGGTCCCATTGGTCCAGGACACCCTCTTGGTCCCTGTGGTCCGGTAGGTCCGATGCAGCCGCAACCGCAATTACCACCGCACCTATTATAGCGGTTTCCGTCCCAATCTCTACAATTATTCATTATAATTCCCTCCTGTCAAGGTGTAATATTTTCTTTGTATGATTTTTGTAGATGTGAATTGTAATATAAAGGGCTTTTTCAATCCTTTATAAGATATCATATGTGTTTAGTGTCAAGTTTGTTAGAGACATTATAAACTTCCTGTAATTTGTGGTGTTAATATGTCTGCTTTTCATTTTACAAACTGATTTTTTGGTTAAAATTATTTGGTTAAGAAGCCCCGGAAAACTGGGGCTTCTGTATATTAAATAACAATATTATTCATATTGCTATTTATTACGCTTGCACTTGTAATGTTAGTAGCTGCTGTAAATATAATTCGTAATTCATAAGTTGAAGTCCCTGTAGCAGGAGCTGTATCAACATAGGTGTTGCTAAGAACAATGTCCATAGTAGCAGCGGCAGATCCAGAAAAACTTGTAATCCTAGTCTCGATTAATGTTGCATCTCTGTATATTCTTAATTCAGCAGTATAACTATAAGAGGCAGTGGTTACCAATTGTAGATCGTTACCAAAATCAATTTTTACATTATCTCCAGCTGTAACTGGAGTGGCTATAGAATTAAGTGTAACTTCTGTTGCTAATGGTGGAAATACGGCTGTTGTAGCAGTGTTATTATCAAACGTAAAAGCAGATACAGAACCGGTAGGTCCAGTGTCGCCAGTCGGTCCGGTGTCGCCAGTAGGTCCAGTGTCGCCGGTCGGTCCGGTATCGCCGGTCGGTCCGGTATCACCGGTAGGTCCGGTATCGCCAGTCGGTCCGGTATCGCCGGTAGGTCCGGTATCACCAGTTGGTCCGGTATCACCGGTCGGACCAGTATCACCGGTAGGTCCGGTATCGCCGGTAGGTCCGGTATCGCCAGTCGGTCCGGTATCGCCAGTCGGTCCAGTATCGCCAGTCGGTCCAGTATCGCCAGTAGGTCCGGTATCGCCGGTAGGTCCGGTATCGCCAGTCGGTCCGGTATCACCGGTCGGCCCAGTATCGCCAGTAGGTCCGGTATCGCCGGTAGGCCCAGTATCACCAGTAGGTCCGGTATCGCCGGTAGGCCCGGTATCGCCGGTAGGTCCAGTATCGCCGGTAGGTCCGGTATCGCCAGTCGGTCCAGTATCGCCAGTCGGTCCAGTATCGCCAGTAGGTCCGGTATCGCCGGTAGGTCCGGTATCGCCAGTAGGTCCGGTATCACCGGTCGGCCCAGTATCGCCAGTCGGTCCGGTATCGCCAGTCGGTCCAGTATCGCCGGTCGGTCCAGTATCGCCGGTAGGTCCGGTATCGCCAGTTGGTCCGGTATCACCGGTCGGCCCAGTATCGCCGGTAGGCCCAGTATCGCCAGTCGGTCCGGTATCGCCGGTCGGTCCAGTATCGCCAGTCGGTCCGGTATCACCGGTAGGCCCAGTGTCGCCAGTCGGTCCGGTATCACCAGTTGGCCCAGTGTCGCCGGTAGGCCCAGTATCGCCAGTCGGTCCGGTATCGCCAGTCGGTCCAGTATCCCCGGTAGGTCCAGTATCGCCAGTCGGTCCAGTAGGCCCGGTGGGACCAGTGTCGCCAGTCGGTCCGGTATCCCCGGTAGGTCCAGTGTCACCAGTCGGTCCGGTATCTCCAGTCGGTCCGGTATCACCGGTAGGTCCAGTATCGCCAGTCGGTCCAGTAGCCCCGGTGGGACCAGTGTCGCCAGTCGGTCCGGTATCGCCAGTCGGTCCAGTATCGCCAGTCGGTCCGGTATCACCGGTAGGCCCAGTATCGCCAGTCGGTCCAGTATCGCCGGTAGGTCCGGTATCGCCAGTCGGTCCGGTATCGCCAGTCGGTCCGGTATCGCCGGTCGGTCCAGTATCGCCGGTAGGTCCAGTATCGCCGGTAGGTCCGGTATCGCCGGTAGGTCCGGTATCGCCGGTAGGTCCGGTATCGCCGGTAGGTCCGGTATCGCCGGTAGGTCCGGTATCGCCGGTAGGTCCAGTATCGCCGGTAGGTCCGGTATCGCCGGTAGGTCCAGTGTCGCCAGTCGGTCCGGTATCGCCGGTAGGCCCAGTGTCGCCAGTCGGTCCGGTATCACCAGTAGGTCCAGTGTCACCAGTCGGTCCGGTATCGCCAGTCGGTCCAGTATCGCCAGCAGGTCCGGTATCGCCAGTCGGTCCGGTATCGCCGGTAGGTCCAGTCGGTCCAGTATCGCCGGTAGGTCCGGTATCGCCGGTAGACCCAGTATCGCCGGTAGACCCAGTATCGCCAGTCGGCCCAGTGTCGCCGGTAGGTCCGGTATCGCCGGTAGACCCAGTATCGCCAGTCGGCCCAGTATTGCCAGTCGGCCCGGTAGGTCCAGTATCGCCGGTAGGTCCAGTATCGCCGGTAGGTCCGGTATCGCCGGTAGGTCCGGTATCGCCGGTAGGTCCAGTGCCGCCGGTCGGCCCAGTCGGCCCAGTCGGCCCAGTGTCGCCGGTAGGTCCGGTATCGCCGGTGGGTCCAGTATCGCCGGTAGGTCCAGTGTCGCCGGTAGGTCCGGTCGGTCCAGTAGGTCCGGTATCGCCAGTGGGTCCAGTATCGCCGGTAGGTCCAGTGTCGCCGGTAGGTCCGGTCGGTCCAGTAGGTCCGGTATCACCAGTGGGTCCAGTATCGCTGGTAGGTCCAGTGTCGCCGGTCGGTCCAGTCGGTCCAGTGGGTCCAGTAGGTCCAGTATCGCTGGTAGGTCCAGTGTCGCCGGTCGGTCCAGTGGGTCCAGTAGGTCCAGTATCGCTGGTCGGTCCAGTGGGTCCGGTAGGTCCAGTAGGTCCAGTAGGTCCAGTAGGTCCGGTCGGTCCAGTGGGTCCAGTAGGTCCGGTATCACCACTTCCGGTGATATCTTCTTGTATAATAACCAAAGAACCCCTTAAAGGAACCTGTTGAGCGAAAAATACTGTGCCAGTACTGATATTGACTAAAGATAATGTTACAGGTGCACTAACTACCTCAATTATGCCAGCTCCATATACTTCACCGGTTCTTAATGGTGAATTTCCTGTTAAAGAATCACCTTGCGAGCTAACAAGTGCAAAGGAGGTGCCGTTTGTAGATTGAGATGATTGCGTTGCCAGCCACCAGTCAATAGAAAATCTTCCTGCCTCCAGAAAAGTGATGATACCAGTTACAGGATTATAAGTTATATTTCCGGATGTAAAAGCAATGTTATCAAAAAGAACATTTTCGCCGGAATTTATTGTGGTGGCAGTTTCTAACTCCAATTGGAGAGCTATATCAGCCATAATTATCCCCCTTGTTATATTGAATTGGTTTTGATACTGATTATTATAAAATAATAGTATCCATATATAATATGTAGGTGAAGGAGATTTGGGACATAGTCATGGAAACTTGCATAAATGTACGTCATTTAGTAAAAATCAATAATTTATTGGTGGATATTGTAGTATCTTATTTTACTAAACTAATTTACTACAACTTTATACTTATTAAAAAAGTACATTATCAGGATTTATTTCTGATAGTTATTTATAAATAATATGATTTGTAAGAATAAGGCGGAATTGTTGCAGATATGAGAATAAATTTAAAGTTTTTAGTGGATAAAATTAAGGCCATCGGTAAACCGACGGTCTTAATTAAAATTTGCATATAAATCTTAAATCTAGATTAACGCGATTTTATTATAATAAATTGCTATTGGCTAATATATTCTATGGTTATAATAATAGAAGGTACAGCTGGCTGACCAGCTGGCGTAAATGCATAAATTCCGGTATTTCGACCGGCTACACTAACTGATTGATAAATTTGTATGGTATCTCCAGATGTCAGAGAAAGAAGAAATGGAAATGCCAAGCTTCCGACATCAGTAGCGGATGTTAGTGAACGAGTTCTGTTAGAATCTGTTATATCAACACCATTAACGCGAATCCAAATATAGATCCTGGTAGATTGTGCAACGGTTTGTGAGACTTCAACTGATATATTGATATAATATACGCCATCTGTTTGTACGGTAATTGTTCCGGTGCCTGTTGTGTGCGTAATGTCATTAAGCTGCTCATTTGTTGATAACGTTATTAGCGTTGGAGTATTTGCGGTGGCTGGAGTTTGGGTTGTATCGTCTGTAATTAAAGCATAGGGCTGAACGCCAATAGGGCCAGTCGATCCAGTATCGCCAGTCGGCCCGGTATCGCCGGTCGGCCCGGTAGGTCCGGTGTCGCCAGTGGGTCCAGTGGGTCCGGTATCACTCGTGGGTCCAGTATCTCCGGTCGGCCCAGTATCGCCAGTAGGTCCAGTATCTCCAGTTGGCCCAGTGTCGCCGGTAGGCCCAGTATCGCCAGTAGGTCCGGTATCGCCAGTCGGTCCAGTATCCCCGGTAGGTCCGGTATCGCCGGTAGGTCCTGTATCGCCGGTGGGTCCAGTAGGTCCGGTGTCGCCAGTAGGTCCAGTAGGTCCGGTATCACTCGTGGGTCCAGTATCGCCGGTAGGACCGGTGTCGCCAGTAGGTCCAGTATCTCCAGTATCTCCAGTATCTCCAGTGGGTCCAGTGTCGCCGGTAGGTCCGGTGTCGCCGGTAGGTCCGGTGTCGCCGGTAGGCCCGGTGTCGCCAGTCGGTCCAGTCGGTCCGGTATCACTCGTGGGTCCAGTGTCGCCGGTAGGACCGGTGTCGCCAGTAGGACCGGTGTCGCCAGTAGGTCCAGTATCTCCAGTATCTCCAGTGGGTCCAGTGTCGCCGGTAGGTCCGGTGTCGCCAGTAGGTCCAGTGGGCCCGGTATCACTCGTGGGTCCAGTATCACCGGTAGGCCCGGTGTCGCCGGTAGGTCCGGTGTCGCCAGTAGGTCCAGTGGGCCCGGTATCACTCGTGGGTCCAGTATCACCGGTAGGCCCGGTGTCGCCGGTAGGACCGGTGTCGCCAGTAGGTCCAGTAGGTCCGGTATCACCCGTGGGTCCAGTATCGCCGGTAGGACCGGTGTCGCCAGTAGGTCCAGTATCTCCAGTATCTCCAGTGGGTCCAGTGTCGCCGGTAGGACCGGTGTCGCCAGTAGGTCCAGTAGGTCCGGTAGGCCCAGTATCGCCAGTAGGTCCGGTGTCGCCAGTCGGCCCGGTATCGCCAGTCGGCCCAGTGGGTCCAGTATCGCCAGTGGGTCCGGTGTCGCCAGTTGGTCCAGTGAGACCGGTATCGCCAGTGGGACCAGTATCGCCGGTAGGCCCGGTATCGCCAGTGGGTCCGGTCGGTCCAGTAGAACCAGTAGGTCCAGTGTCACCAGTCGGACCGGTGTCGCCAGTGGGACCGGTATCGCTGGTAGGCCCGGTCGGTCCAGTAGAACCAGTGGGTCCGGTATCGCCGGTAGGTCCAGTATCGCCAGTAGGTCCGGTATCCCCCGTGGGTCCGGTATCACCGGTCGGTCCAGTGTCGCCGGTAGGACCGGTGTCGCCGGTAGGACCGGTGTCGCCAGTAGGTCCAGTATCTCCAGTGGGTCCAGTGTCGCCAGTAGGTCCAGTATCTCCAGTATCTCCAGTGGGTCCAGCGTCGCCGGTAGGTCCGGTGTCGCCAGTAGGTCCAGTGGGCCCGGTATCACCCGTGGGTCCAGTATCACCAGTCGGTCCGGTAGGCCCAGTATCGCCAGTAGGTCCGGTGTCGCCAGTCGGCCCGGTATCGCCAGTCGGCCCGGTATCGCCAGTCGGCCCAGTGGGTCCAGTATCGCCAGTGGGTCCGGTGTCGCCAGTTGATCCATTGAGACCGGTATCGCCAGTGGGACCAGTATCGCCGGTAGGCCCGGTATCGCCAGTGGGTCCGGTCGGTCCAGTAGAACCAGTAGGTCCAGTGTCACCAGTCGGACCGGTGTCGCCAGTGGGACCGGTATCGCTGGTAGGCCCGGTCGGTCCAGTAGAACCAGTGGGTCCGGTATCGCCGGTAGGTCCGGTATCGCCGGTAGGTCCAGTATCGCCAGTGGATCCGGCATCGCCGGTAAGTCCAGTATCGCCGGTAGGTCCAGTATCGCCAGTGGGACCGGTATCGCCGGTAGGCCCGGTCGGTCCAGTGTCGCCAGTCGGACCAGTATCGCCAGTAGGCCCGGTATCGCCAGTGGATCCGGCATCGCCGGTAAGTCCAGTATCGCCGGTCGGTCCAGTATCGCCAGTGGGACCGGTGTCGCCAGTAGGTCCAGTATCTCCAGTGGGTCCAGTGTCGCCAGTAGGTCCAGTATCTCCAGTATCTCCAGCGTCGCCGGTAGGTCCGGTGTCGCCAGTAGGTCCAGTGGGCCCGGTATCACTCGTGGGTCCAGTATCACCAGTCGGTCCGGTAGGCCCAGTATCGCCAGTAGGTCCGGTGTCGCCAGTCGGC
>NZ_RJLQ01000022.1 GCF_003833015.1 Clostridium sp. E02 | reverse complement strand
AACCATCCATGGAGGCAGGCATCATTTGAAAAATATGCAAAAGGACAACGACACAGAAAAGAAATAGCCTAATTTACAAGCAGGTAACTGTAGTTTTATTAAAGTTACCCAAAAACTAATAGTACCTAGTTAAATCAAGCACCAGAAAACTGGTGCTTATGTTAAAACTTTTTCGGGACATTTTCAAAAACGGTTGACAGTTAATCGACTCTTTTTGCTTTTTTTCGAATCCGGATGTCATCTCCATACAAGGGAATTATCGTATAGCGGCTGATTAGTCTTGAAGTCACCCGTTCTGTATAACGGTCTCTCAGTTCATTGATTGGGTGATTGGTGGATATTATCGTAGACTTTGAGGTATTTAACCGCTCGTTGATGCAAGTAAACAATTCTGAGGAGGTAAAACTGTTGTTTAACTCCGTTCCCAAATCATCAATAATCAATAAATCACAATCCAGAATGTACTGATACATCCCCTTCATATCTTCAACGTTTTGGTAGTCGAACCGATTTTTAGAAAACACTTCAAACAAATCATTGGCAGATAAATAGATGACTGAATAATAACGTTCCATCAGTTCCTTGGCAATGCAGTTTGTTAAAAATGTTTTTCCAACTCCCGTTGGCCCTGTAAACAATAGATTTCCATGGTCCTTCACAAAGGTTTCTGCAAAGGTTTTACAGGTCTCTACTACTTGTCCCATATACTGTTTTACGGTCCGGTTTAAAACCGGTATTATCTTTGTATCATCAAAGTATTCATAGCGAAACGTGTCAAAGTTCTCCACCGATACGACCTGTTCAATATTTGACTGGGCATATAAATATTTCATCTCCAACTGTCGAAAACAGTGACACTTAATCCCTTCTTTGTATCCAGTGTCTTTACAATCGGTACAATTGTAATGCATCTCTAAGTAATCCGCTTTAAATCCACCCGCTTTTAACAAAAGGCTCTTTTGTTCTCTTAAGTCTATGATTTCATTTCTCAATTCTTTCAGGGCTTCTTTTTCTCCGTCAAGCAGCCTTCGTGCACATGATACCGCTTTGCTGCTAATGGAATCATCTAGTTCCTTCATGACTGGAATCTTTTTATAAACTTCTGCAACCCGCTCTTCCTGTTCATGTCGGTTCTTAAACTGCTGCTGTCCATAAGCCCGCATGATCGCATCATACTGTGAATTGCTCAGTGCCATAGCTTCCCTCCTTTCTACTGCAAATGCTTCCTATCGTGCTTATTTTTGCTCGGTTAACTGCTCTAGTACAAGGGCATCGTAATCAATCTCCCGTTGGGGGAAATTCTGAAACTGATTCTGTTTATTTTTCCCATTTGTTCCAGTTTGATTCTTATATCCACCCGTTTGTCCCGCTGCTTTATTATTCTGATTATACGTTCCGTTCTTTTTTCTATCCTGATGCTGTTCATCTAAAATACGAACCTCAGCCATGGAATGGATCCCGGCTGTTTTCCAGCCCTCAAGTATCTTATCTGCATATTGAAAACTAGGCGAATGAGTGGCTGCCAAAGACCGGTTGCAGGCTTCAATGACCAGTTCCTTGGTAAACCCATAGATACGAAACCATTTGTCCATATAGTCCCGTTCCAAATTTCCAGGATTTCTGTCATTTAGCCCAAATGCTCTCATCACTGCATATCCATCTTTTGAAAAGGTAGAGGAATAATTTTTTGCCTCTTCTAAGGTACGAAGCCCTTTTTCATGCCAGTTAATCGCAACCGTTTCAATATAGCGAATGCTGGTATGGCCTTCCTGTACACAATACTCCACCACGTATTCTAAAAATTCAGCTGGAATATGAAGCCCATCGTACAAGTACGCAAACACTTCGCACTCCCGATGGGTAAATACTTTATTCATATATTTTTGTGCTATGTAAAGAAGTTGAGAAAAATCTTCATCTCCTGCAAGTCCATTTATTTTATCTGGTGTGTAGACCTGTCGATTTCCTGGTTCTTTTTGAGGTTTCGAACCTGTACTTGCCCCAACCGAACAGGCAGTCTCCGATACAGCAGGTGAATCGTTTTGTTTCACCACTTTCGTATCTACTAAAACACCAGCTTTCTTCCAGTAGGTAACTGCCCGCATGACATCTGACTCCATATGATTCAAAGCATCTGCAATCATAGAAAGCGTCAACTCTTCTCCTTCATGACGCATGAGATAGAGATACTCTTTTATATATTCGCCATTGGCCTTTGCCATATATTCATCTATAAAATCATTGGAAATCAAAGTCGCATTGATCTTAAAACTACTTTCTACCTTCACTGACATAACCTCACCTTTTTCTCTTATTTCTATCATACCACAGGTCTTTGCAAAAGAAAATAGAGACAGTTATCCACGAAATGGATTGTGGATAATGTGGATAATGTGGAAACGAGGTATACATAATTAAGGGGGATCTCCCCAAATCCTGTCGATTTCCTGATAAATCCGAGATTTGGTGAATTGTGAGACTATAATTTATGTAAATTAAAAAATCCACATAGTTTCTTAACATAAAATGTTGAAAACTATGTGGATAATGTGGATAACTATACGCCCAACAGCTTTTCTCCCACTTTTACTATGTCTCCGGCTCCCATAGTTATCAACAAATCACCGTGTATACAATTTTCTAAAATAAAGGACTCTATCTCATCAAAAGATGTAATATAGTGCGCTTTTCCACCTTTTTTCTCGATTTTCTCTACGATATCCATGGAGCTGATGCCCAAGTCGTTGGTTTCCCTTGCCGCATAAATGTCTGCAAGTATCACTTCATCTGCCAGTGACAATGCTTCCGCAAAATCATCTAAAAACGCCTTTGTTCTGGTATAAGTATGAGGTTGGAATACCACCCATAATTTTTCATGGGGATAATGTTTTGCGGTTTCTATGGTCGCCTTGATTTCCTGCGGATGATGGGCATAGTCATCAATGATTGTGATTCCGGAAATCTCACCTTTTTTTTCAAATCTTCGGTTGGTTCCTGTAAAATGATTCAATCCTTTTTTTATCAGTTCCAGGGAAATACCAAGTTCTGTACACACTGCGGCGGCGGCTAGAGAGTTATAAACATTGTGTTCGCCAGGTACTCCAAGACAAACCCGGTCCACAACGGAGTCATCCACGATTAGGTCGTATGTAGCCCTTGCAAGATCGTCAAATTCTATGGCATCCGCTTGAAACTTACTTCCTGGCTTTTTACCAAACGTAATCACCTTACAAGGTAAACCTTCTATGATTTCTTCAATGCTCTCTATGTCATTGTTGATTACCAGCAATCCGTCCTTAGGTAATTTTTGCGCAAATAAGTGAAAGGAGTGACGAATCTCTTTGATATCCTTAAAGAAATCTAAGTGATCTGCCTCTATATTTAATATAATCTCCACGGTTGGATAAAAGGACAAAAAACTATTGGTGTATTCGCATGCTTCTGTCACAAACAGCTCTGAACTGCCTACCCGTATGTTTCCCCCGATGGAATTTAAGATACCGCCAATTGATATGGTAGGATCTGAATCGGCCGCCAACAAAACCTCTGTGATCATAGACGTGGTCGTTGTTTTGCCGTGCGTTCCTGATATGGCAATGGCATTCTCATAATTCTTCATCATCTGTCCCAACAGCTCTGCCCGGCTTAAAACTGGAATTCCCATCTCTTTTGCCTGCATCAGCTCTGGATTATCGGTATGAACGGCCGCTGTATAGACAGCCACATCAATCCCTTCTCTTATATTTTCTGCCTTCTGTCCGTAGTCAATCTTAGCGCCTTTCACTTCTAGATGTTGTGTCAGTGCGGACGCTTTGGAATCAGAACCGGTTATTGTAAACCCTTCATCCATAAGGATCTCCGCCAGACCACTCATACTAATCCCACCAATCCCAATAAAATGTATTGCCTGTGGTTTATGAAAATCAATTTGATACATGCTTTTTCCATCCTTAATTATTGTTTTATAATATCATACCTATTTCTTTTAACTTCTACTGCTGATCTTTTATAAAGTCAATTGCTATCTTCTTTATTATATAGGAAAGAATGAAGAAAATCTACAATAGAATCGTACAAGCGTAGAAGTGAAATTCGAATCGTTTCCTCCTATATAAAAATGCACCTTACAGATTCTATGATTTGTAAAGTGCACTTTATGACTGTAATTATTTGGAACCAGATGCAATAAGACTTGTATGGGTCCTATGACTTATGGTTTTGGAATGGTTATCTTTTGATGATTCTACCGCTGACGCGATCATACTAAACATCTCTTTAAAGCTCCGAAATGCCACCTGCTGCCTTCCTTCTCGCCAGAAAATAATTCCCTGGCAGGTATTGTGTTCACAAAATAATATTTTAATTGAGAATGAACCTAATTTACCGCCTTTTCTACACAAGTTGCAGGCATCGCTAGATATCATCTGCCCATAGTTCAATCCATATTTCAGGGATTCATTTTCATATCCGCTGAATTTTATAAAATCACTCAATGTCTTTGCAAAATCAACTGGTTCGTTATATTTCTCTACAACTTCGGCTGGAATGTTTTGGTAGTTCCCTGTAATCTCTCCCCGCTCATAAGATTCGATCGCCACATGACAGGTATTGATAAATTGCTGTTTTTGCGTGATTATTCTTTTTCCACACAATTTCTGGTCTAAAATCTGAATTAGCTGTAGTTCACTGTCAAATTGTTCTCTTTTCTCGTTTCCTTCCCAGATGATCGCCCCCTGCCAGCTTGCATGATAACAATACTGTACAAACAAACGAAAAGTAGCTAGTTTTCCTTGTCTCTCTGTCTCGTTGCTTACCTTTGCACTCTTATCTAGCGTATCTGTATCTGGGAAATTCCGTACCTGAACGGTCTGTTTTGGATATCCCATTTCATGAAAAACTCCATCCATATATAACATCAATTCAAAAAAGCTTTCAAACGCAACCCCTGCCATGTTTTGATTATGAAATATTAAGCCCCTCATTTTGTTGTCATTATACTCATCCAATGCAATTGTAAAATATCTGTCTGCATTGCGAACTATGCTCATTCTTCCAATTGTCATAATCTTCACCATCATCCTTTATAATATTCTCATTATACATGAGAGTGGTTACATAGTAGTTACATATATTTAATCGGACAAAAAAAAAAAATTCTAATGTAACATTTTAAAAAAAGCAAAAAGCATGCAAAAAACTCCTGGTCTTGTTAAAAAACCAGAAGTTTCTGCGCTACTTATTTGGTTTTTTTAGTACCGGTCCAAAAATAATATATTTGTAATGATTTAAGACACCTAATAATATGTTCCCTAATACTCCAACTGCAAGAACCTCACCAATTAATACGGTAACCATTGCATACCAAATCATATCTTCGGAACCATATGCATAGCGCAATACCCATGGAATAATGATTGCGTTCGATAAAATGGGGGGAATGCTTACAAGCCAACGCTTCCTTCGCAGCTGATAGGATAAAGTTGCTCCTATTAATGTTGCCAAACTTCCAAATACGACATCGATTGCGGCAGATCCACACAATAGATTTGACAAAAGACAGCCCACAAATAATCCAGGTACTGCAGCTGGGGTGAAAAAGGGGAGAACGCAAAGCATCTCCGAGATCCGAAACTGGATGGGTCCAAAGCTGATGGGTGCAAAAATCATAGTCAGAACCGTATAGATTGCTGCTATTGTCGCTGAATAAACTAAAAAGTAGATACTTCTTGATGGCTTTTGGTTCATATTTGATTCTCCTTTAGTTTTGTTTTAGGTGTGGAAGGTCTCGAACACACCGGTCTGTTTGTGAAATTCCCTTTAATATCAAGGGTTTCACGGCCTTATTACGGGAGATACTATAGCATAAGAAATGGAAATTTGCAAGTACCCCCTTTTTACATCACTTGCATTTAAAGGTTTCGAAAATCGACGGATAATGAATGATCCCCGTAGGATACTGGTATCGTTATCCTCTTGACTTTGAATTTCAGTGATTAAATAGTTACGAATTTCGGTTGACTGATTATCATTTTCATGACTTTTTACTGCCTCATTGGTCAATTCCTCCTCCCTCCACATAGGAAGTCCCTTGAATCATTTCCCAAACCATCAATTTGAGGATATTTTATCACATTTGGATTGTAGCTTTATTTTAAATTCATTTTATATAATAATTTCGAAATCCTGTATGCCCATAGGTGGAGGTGCAATTTCTCCCTTATCAAAAGAAATAACCACATTGCCTACATCATTAATATAGAATTTTATATCATTTACCATTTCCTTTAAATCTGTCTCCGTGACTGTATAGGACCAATCAGGATGTTCCTGTATACGCTGTTCTATCTGTTTCTGAATGCTGTCCACAATTATTTTCGAATAATCCCCGCCCAATTTATCAGATAAAGTAATATCTTTATGGGTTTTTAAGTCTATATTATAAAAAGTCTGATAGGTGTAGGAGGTCACGGAAGACTCCGTATCGTTGACTACAAATGAAAGCGTATTTTCATTGCTGGATTTTAATTCATATGTAATCATAATGTGGAAAGGTATTAAATCTTCTTTTCCACCTTCCGCCAACTGATCATCAATCGCTTGCTTTCCGCGTTGTTTTGCGTTTTCTACAATTTGATCGATTCTATCCTGAATCTGGTTATTAACACGCTTTTCTAAGTCCGTGTCTCTCGTATTTCTAATAGATGGCACTTCGACCTGAATATCATAGACATTACTGGACAATTGATATTCCCGGAAAGTAAACACACGGGCAATATCACCTAATACAGGAATCTCATATGCGGCTGAAGCAAATGAGGGAATCGTGTTTAGCATAATAACAAAGATTGCAAACACTGCTGCTGCACTTGCTGTTACCATTTTATACCATATATAATGATTTGTTTTTTTTCGTACCAAAACATCTCCATTAACCGCCTGTTCAACCATTTGATTATAAAACTTAGGCGGGGTTATAGTTTCATATATTTTTTTAGCTTCTTCAAATTTATTCAAAATCATCGCCTCCTATTGATACTTTCAAAAGATCAAGTGCCTTATACAAACGCGATTTAACGGTGTTTACGTTACAGCTTGTAACTTTTGCAATTTCAGTTAATTTCATATCCTCATAGTATCTAAGAATGACTATTGTCCTCATTTTTGGTTCTAATCCAAAGATGGCATTTAATACTGTATAGCTTTGAGCAATATCTTTATCCTCGTAGATAGCATTATCAGATATTCTTTCATCTTGAATATATCTTTTATTTTTTCGTATGTAATTGAGACTTTCGTTAATAAGTATCCGGTAAAACCAAGTCTTTACATATTCTATTTTACGAAGTGTGTTCACTTTTTCTATCGCTTTACAGATTGCTTCTTGTACGACATCTGCGGCTTCGTCACTGTTCTTCGTGTAACTATAGGCTAGCCGGTAAAATTTGTTTTGATCACTCAGAATATATTTTTTGAGTATATCAAGTTTGCTATCAATTTGCTGCAAAACATTTTCCCTCCTTAACGTTCCTTTATTTTCGTGCTTTATATTAATTAGACAAAGCTTATTAGCAAAAAGTTGAAGGTAAGATAAATTAATTTCTTGAAGAGAGCCAATTGGATTCGTTTTTCATTCTGCATCCGGTTTGTTGTCATTCCCGTAAGCATTCCCTCACCTTCATACATCTATAAAAAAGCTCTTTTTTAATAAGAATTTTAACACCTTAATTCTTACCAAAATAGAGCTTATTTTAAATAAAATATATATAATTTTATTCCCTATTTAACCCATTCCTATACCCTGACTTATAAACGCATCTATCCTAATTGCCCGCCCCATCTGCTCGGCCTTTTCCAGAAAATCGGTTTTCAGGATATCACCTTTTTCTAAAACAGCCGGAGCCGCAAGTACTCCTGCGTCTTTCCAGCTTTGATAAATTGCAATCCTTTGATAAGTCTTTACAAGTCCATCAAAATCAGATTGTTCTTCGCATTCACCACAAGCAAGCAGCATACTTTCTTTTATTGAACTTTGGCGTCCACCAATCAGCAGCGCATACATTTTATCAAGTCCGGCTTTTAGCTGTGCTGGAAACGTAAACCAGTACATTGGCGTTACAAGTACAATCATATCCGAATGTTCCAATAATGGTGCAAGTTGATTGAAGTCATCTCCAAAAGCACATGCTCCCGCTTTAGAATAGCACGCATTACAAGCAATGCATGGTCTTATGTTCTTATGACCGCACCCAAATTTTGTTATTTCGTGTCCTGCCGCTTCGGCACCTTTCATAAAAGCATCCGCAAGCATGTCGCTGTTTCCACCTCTGCGAGGACTACCAGTTAATACTAAGATTTTTCTGCTCATAAGATTACCTCCTTTACTTTTACTTAATTATAGTATAATATTTTAAAAAAAGAAGTACGCACATTTAAGTTATATACTATCTCAAAGGAGAGCGTAAATGGCAATTGAAGATTGTAGCCCCACAGGAGTTGATATTAAAGATACAGGCTTTGGATATACTCTATCCATAATTGGCGGTAAATATAAAATGATTATTATGTACTGGCTCGCAGAATACAAGGATGTTATGCGTTTTAATGAGTTAAAACGCGCCATTGGTACAATTTCTTTCAAAACACTTTCAACAACTCTGAAGGAATTAGAGGCAGACCGGCTTATAGTTCGAAAAGAGTATCCGCAAATACCGCCGAAAGTTGAATATTTTTTAACAGATCGCGGAAAATCCCTAATTCCTGTTTTAAATATGATGTGCGAATGGGGAGTAGAAAATAGAATACAAAATAAGGATAATTATTGTTCTTAGAAAATAAGCTTATTCAGGTTCTTTTATCCCTGTGGAGAATGAAATAGCAAATAAGCTACTTTTATTTTACCGATTTTAAAGAAATTATATGTCAGAAAAGTCCCAGAATATAGAAAGTCTCATTTGTTTTTTATATCTTTTCACCACAATAAGGACAATGATCATATTGAGTCAAATTTATTCTTGGATCGAATGCTTTTTTACAATGTGGACATCTATAAAACTTCCACTCTAAAAATAATGAAATAAAAACTAATATCACACCTAGGATTCTATACTTACTAAAAGCTATCATTCCAGCTGCAACGATTAATAAAACAAACGTAATATTTTTAAATAAGTTTAATGATTTTTTATAATCGGTATGTCTTTTCATTGGAACCTCCTTGCAATGTTAGATTCAATGGTCTATGATTTTATTGTATCAATTATCTGTTATTAATCAAAATTATTTTATAAAAAAGGAGGGCTTTGAATGCTTTTTTTCGCAATACTTTTTATTACTCTTGCTTTAATTTTTTATACGCTGGGTGTTTTCGGTGAGAAGCTGCAAAAGACTTTAAAATCCTGGCATCTTGCTGCATTCTGGGCTGGATTTGCCTGTGACACAACCGGAACGGCATTGATGATCCGTCTGGCTGGTGGACAAAACAGCATAAGCTTTCATACCGTGACTGGAATTGCTGCCATTGTACTTATGTTGATTCACACAATCTGGGCAACGGTAGTTTTCAAACAGAAGAATGATATAGTTATGGCTAAATTCCACAAATTTAGCGTGATTGTGTGGCTGATCTGGCTGATTCCTTATTTCTCCGGCATGTTTGCACACATGATCCGATAAATAATCCATAAAGGCATCCTCACATGGGGGTTACTTCTAAATTATAGCAAAAACGCATTTTGCCAAAGCTGCTTCTCCGATCCTAACTCCCCACTTAATAAAGCAAGACAAGTTCCTGTTGCTCCGGTTAGCAGACCGGTCGAGGCTCTCTCAATGAGATCCGGTCCCTCTGTTTCAACATTATTAAATCCATACGGATTGCTCTCATTATAATAACTTACTATATTCTGTTTTAAGCGATCTCGTTCCCTTAAGTAGCTTTTACCAGTCAGCTGTTCCATGGCCTGAACCATCTGATAAAGTCCTGCATATCCATGACAAAACGTAGGAGAAAAAATCCCCCTTATATCATGAATGGCATCCATAAAAACCCCTTCTACCTCGTGAAGTAGAACGTGATTATTCAACGCTTTTGCGCCCAATGCCATTCCATAACAAATACCAGGGGGGCCATAGCACCAGGCATCTCTGCGAATACTATGTTCATCATTCACACATTTCATTTGATACTCTAAAAAATCAATCTGTCCTTTCCAGAAAATCCGTTTCTCATCACGCTGTTTGCTCCAGTTTAAAAAATCAATCAGGGTCTCAATGGCTCTCTTTTGCCCTTTCACCACAACGCCCTGTAAGCAGCATCGTGACAATAAAGCCAAAGGTCCGGCAACTCCATGAGACATACTGGTATTAAAATTTCCATTGGGATAAATCTGACTCTCCATCGCAGAAAATTGGTACTCCGATGGAACATACCAACCAGGGACATTGGTGCCTTTCACATGAATTTGCCGGGTGATTAACGTGACAAGGTAATTAAGACCTGATTCCAAAGCCGAACGTATGCCCTCATCCTCACGGAACAAAAGAAGGTAGTTTAGAATCCCAGACAGCCCTTCGATGACATCATATACCTGCATATGAATTCCATGCGTTGGTTCATCCCCTATGTAACTGAAAAGCTGCTCTTTGATCATCTCATTCACATTTGAAATAAAATGATTGTAATACTTAAAATTTTCTGATAAGCAAACGGCTGCCAGCCCCATTCCTGCTGCTCCTGAAAACATAGATAACGAGGGAATTCCCTGCTGTTTTATAGCGCTTACCAGTCTGGTCAGAAACTTATTCCCCGTTTCATCCCACCCTTCCTCTGGGAATGCCTGCTGCAGCTCCCCGTAGAATAGCACCAGCCCTGGTAGACCAGAATGTAGCGTTAATGTCTCAAATTCATTGAGGGGAAACTCCTTTTCTAGATCTGTCCTCGCTATTTTTTTCCCAATCTTTTTTATAATTGCGAGCGTATCTATACTCATATTCACACCTCCTCCGCTTTTTCCTCTTGGGTATAGTTTTCCGCGTAATATAAATCTCTGTACTGGCTGCAGTTTTTCATAAGCGAATCATGTGTCCCTGTACCCACAATCCTTCCATCATCCATCACAACGATGCGATCAGCCAGCTTTGCTGCATTAATCTTATGGGAGATAAAGATCCCAATCTGATCCCTGGTCAACAAAAAGAAGAGATCCAGTATAATCTTTTCCGAAACCGGATCAAGAGCGGAGTTCGGTTCATCTAGAATGTATACAGACGCATCACGGAAAAAGGTTCTGCAAAGAGCAACCTTCTGCCATTGTCCCTGCGATAACTGCCTGCCTTCGTCAAACCAACTGCCTAGCTGCATCGAAAGGTTAAGGGTTCCATCTGTTTCCAAGAAATCAAGCCCCACCTGACTGGCAATCTGGCGCATTTTATCTAGATTTTCCAAGTCTTCTACTTTACTCAATCCTATGTTTTCCCTTACAGGCATTTCGTATTTTACAAAATCCTGAAACAGTACCGATATCTTTTGTTTGTACTGATCAATGTCAAGATCTGTAATATCTATTTGATTGATAAAAAACTGACCTTTCGATACTGGATAAAGACCTGCTATCATTTTTGCTATGGTACTTTTTCCAGAACCATTCTTTCCTACAATTGCGATGTGATCTCCTTTTTTAATCTGTAAACTAACCCCTTTTAATGCGTCGTCCGTTTTGCTGCTCTTATACCGGAATGTAAGATTCTCAAGGCGAATCTCTTTTACCTCTCCCTTAAGACTGGTAAGTAATTCCTCTCTTTTCATCGGCTTCTTTTCCTCTAAAAAAGCATAGAGCTGTTCCATGTAAAGAGTGCAATTATAAGCAATATAAATACATTCCATGATAGATTGGGAATTATTCTGTATCAAGGAAACACCTCGAATATAACTAAGCACATTACCAACCTGTATTTTTTTATAAAAAGCTTCCATCACCGATACCCCGATGATAAAGACGCTGATCCCCTGCAATACAATCTCATATATAACATTAAAAACTGTCTTTCTTTTCAAAATCTGTTTATTTTGAAGAATAAACTTCTCACTGATTTTCCAGTACTGTTCCATAAAATACGGTTTCGTACCAAATAGATTCATTTCCTTAAAAGAAAAATCATGGGTTGTCAAATAACTGAGATACCAAGATTTTCGTTCGTCCTTCGCTCTGTCCCACATCATAATAAACTCGGACTGACCAATTCTTAGAAAGTATAGAATGGAGGCCAGGGGGGTAAACAAAAGAAACACAGCAAAAATGGGATGCCAGGAAAAGATCAAAATGATAGACGATACCATCGTAATGGATGAACTAATGATTCCAATGATTGCCGTAAACATCTGATAAGGCTTATAAGTAACTTCTCCCATCAATTTTTCCACCGAATCATAGGTTTGTGGATCTTCAAAGTCTTCTAAGCTTAAGAGGGCACATTGTTCCATCATCTTATATTTTAGCTTATACTGAATATCAAACTGAAACAAATTTTGAAAGTATCCCGAAAATTGAGCAAATAGCTCAGATAAAAGCGTAGCCACCATATAAGTCAAAAAAACAGCTAATACTATATTTAAACTCGCCCCTTCTTTCACCAGATTATTAATAAGAGCCTGAGATAAAAGAACCGTTAGGATTGGAAAAATACCTATGATTACATGAAATCCCACTATGATTACCGTGTCTTTAGGGTCTATCGACCATAACAATCTTAGGGTCTTTGGAATCTTTTTTAATGTTATAATAATTCCTTGAAATGTAAGGGTCTTATTCTCTTTATCCATGTGAATCCACCAATCCTTTTTGCTTCATCCGGTAGCTTTTTGCATACATTATTTTTTCACAATAAGCCATTATCTTTTCTTCCTGCATCTGGTCCGTCGATAGCATTCGGTTGCAATGCATATGCAATAGACTGCTTAATATACCTGGCAACGTGTTGGTAGTGTCTTCTGACTTATGGTAACATGATATCAGTTCGCGAATCGGTTTTCTATACTGATTCAGAAGATTTAACATGCTGCTGTTTTTTTCCGTTTTAAGACTGGCAAAGTCCTGTTCCATATCACAGATTTTTAAGTATTTATCTTTCTCTTTTTTAAAATCATGGTTCCATTCTTTGGATTCATACCGGTCTGTCATAAATTCCATCGCATCCGTATAGTTCTCATACCAATCAATCACAAGAAACAAAAGAGAGAGGACACAAAGCTCCTCCAATGAAGATTCCGTCGTTCCCATTCGAATTGATTGAAGAAATGAGGACACCACAAAACTATCCACGATAAAAAAGTCTTCCGCCCTGCCAATTAAGGAGCAACCACCATACCGTTCTACCTCTCTTTCATAAGGTAACATAGAAAACCGGGAAATTAGCTGATTTTCTAGAAGCTTATCAATCCAGAAAAACAAATCTGGAGACAGTCTGTTTAGGCAGTCTCTTTTCCCACGAATCCGTAGGCGGATATGAGCATCCGGATCCTGATAACGTATGAAAAAGTAAGCTACCTCTTCCGCCAATGCCTTTGTTTCAAAAAATTCCGGGATTTCTATGGCTATCATTTCTTCTTCCCTGTTTCTTGTGGTATAAAGATTTATATAGAGCCAGCCATCATAGGGGAGAATCAATCGATCTGAATCCTCTATCTTTCTATAGGGAGAAACTCGGTCTACCTCTGGATATTCGAAGGTTTGATTTACAAACGGCACGACCACCTCGCAGCAGTGGGAATGTCCCTCCCCATCCACAAGTAAGTTTTCCCCCTCCTCCACCTCTTCCAATATTAAATATCCCGTTTTACTTTTCTTCATTTCCATGTAGAGAACCTGCAGATCTTCGGATTGATTCAGATGGATTTTAAGTCGATTGTCCTCATAACTTATGTATATTTCATCTGGTAAATTACAGGTTTTTCGAACGCTTTGAAAGGCCTGAGTAAACGCGGAGAGAGACGCTTCCTTTTTCAGTTTCAATCGTTCCATGGTCAGTTTCCATCTGGCACCAGATAGAACAAAGTTTTCGTAAGAAATTCTTGGCACATCATCAAACTTCTGATACACTTCCAACCATGGAAAGCAGCCAAAAGAAACGGTATGATCGTTTGAAATATCCATTATAAGTCTTAATACATTGGGTTGAAGCAATGGGTTAAACATATGAAAGGAATATGCTTTCAAAAACTTTTGACTGCTCAAATCAACCAGATAAAAATTATTCTTTAAATCAATACCAACCACCACCTGATCTAGGTCAAGCTGTTGATTTGGCATAGATGGCGTTGTGTAAAACGAGATCTCTGTATCTGTATCGTTTATTTCCCGGGTTACATTGCCGTAACGTTTCTTGGAAGGCAGATATTGAAAGGAGCAGGTTAAAATGGAATCTTTTTTTCGTTTCGCTATGTCCTTACAAATCCCTCGAATTACAGTCTCACATTCATTGCCTTCACCTGCAAATCGTCCAAACGTCTTCCCTGCCTGATCCGATCCAACCAGTGGACTGACATACCAACACAACTTATGATTTCGCTTTTTGGGAAATAAATATAGTTCCAGAGAATAAGGATCCAGACTGCTTAAAGATTCTTTGCTTAGAAACGGAGCCAGTTCCTCCTTTGTTAATTGGATGCCACTGTTGTTTTTTTGTGCTTCTAAGAACTTTTGAAGGAAATAAGCAGAAAGCTCTCCTTGGGTGTTTGTTCGTGTACTGGATATTTGTTTTCTGGCATTGGGTGGTTGTTCATAGCTATCTGGCGCACCAATCCCTTTGATGGGATCCAGTAACTCTAAGATAGGAATCTCCCGTTCATACCCATATCGTTCTAAGAATCGGTCGCGATATTCATCCAGATACGTTTTTTGTGAAGATTCTTTTCTGCATAATGCCACAAATAGACCCACTGCTTCTTCCAACTGATGAACCGCCTCCTGATCAAACAAGGAAATCTCTTTTTTTAGATGAAGATCTACCTGCAAATAAGACTTCGCTGGCAGTAACCCTTTCATCGTTTGCTCTATTTGTTTATAAATTTTAATTCCTTCCCCTATTGGCACCATACTATATTGTTTGATCTTTGTTCGAACCAGAGCAAGGCTTGAAACAAGGGAATCTGTATTATTATACTCCCATAGTTTACCAATCAGATAATCCAAAGAATTGAACTGATTGCGAACTGGAGGCCGTAAATCAGATATGAGATACCCTTTTTTCATCAATTTCGTTAAATAAGTAACCATCTTCTCCTCTGGTGCATCCGGATGGGCGTTACGTATCTGATTTATAATCTCTTTGAATGAAAGGTATGTATCACACGTTTTTTGAACAAGAAGAAACAAGGGGGATATTCGTACGCTGATTTCTTCCTCTTTTCCATCTGTGGTATACAGAAGAAACGCTCTATTTCCCCTTGCCACGCAGGCAGGATTGATCACAAATCGAATCTGATCCTGATAAGTATTCTCTAACTCTTCTATGAGCGTAAAAATCCATTCCGTATCCAGTCGAACCGATTTTATCACTTGACCCAACTTCTGATTAAAAGTAACTTCCTCTAAAACCTTCCCAACCCCTACAGCAGAAAAAAGTCCAAATGGAGTAGTTCTGGTAACGCTGCGAATCATATATTTGCGAATGGAATATAGGAAATCACGGGATTGTTTTGCAGAAAGTGCGTCTGGATGCGTAAGAAATGTCATCATTGTTTCATATAGATTCTGGCTGGCGATCAGTATTTGCTCTTGAAAAACAGGATCCTTGCAGAATTTAAGAACCGATTCTTCTCCTAAGTCAACCTGCTCTTCCTGTTTATAAGGGACCCGTATCATATAGGTACCGATCGTCTCAAATGTATTGTTTTTCATCGCAATTGCCCCTTTTTAATTATCGTAACTATCAATCTGTAAGACGCATCCTTTTATTTTTTCCATGAAATAATAAAATAGATGGTATTGGGTTAAAACTCAATACCATCCATCCCCAGATTGAGCGTATCGTCTGGTCATTTGGAATTTGTGAAAGCAATCTGTAATTACTTTCCAGCGACGTGGCAGCCGCAAGTAGCCGTCTTGATCGTACAGGTCATTATGACTCCAGTAATGCAGCCTGGCGTACAAAGACTTACACTTGTAACCATTGGTGATATTCCACCACTCTTTGTGCTTGTAGCTTTTAAGTCCAAATCGAAATCATCAAACTTTGCCATAATTCACACCCCCTTCTTGAAAATTATGGATCAGAAAAGCCAGCTGGTTGGATAAAAAAACCGGTTCGCTAATCGCTATATTTAGTGTACAAGCTATTTGTCAGCGAACTATCAATGAATTGTTAATTGTTTCTATAATTTTCCATTTATTTCATCTTATTATACGTTTTTATTTATCCTATACTGATAGGTAGTCTTACTGTCACACACCCATGAGAGTCCCTGGTATTGAAAATTGTCAAAGTTCCCCTGTGAGCGGCAATGATCTGATTTGCCATTGTCATACCAATTCCATAGTGATTCCAGTTCCCTCTGCTTTTATCCTCCATATAAAACAAGGTTGTCGCATTTTTTCTAGCTTCCTCGGAAAACCCAGGTCCACTGTCTCTTATTTTTAACACAAATTCCCCATCCACTTTTCCATCTAGAAAAACAGAGCTTTTTTCTGGAGAATGCTCGCAAGCA
Source organism: Clostridium sp. E02 (assembly GCF_003833015.1). GTDB lineage: Bacteria > Bacillota > Clostridia > Lachnospirales > Lachnospiraceae > Lacrimispora. Next base: position 52,161 of record NZ_RJLQ01000022.1, on the reverse strand, counting down.
TTCATAATAATATTTAACATAGCGCTTGTAAGAAAGGCCGGATCCATATATAAATTAAACTCTGTTTCTGGAGATGAATATTCTATGTTCAAATCATAGACTTTTGCAAGTCCTTTTGCATCTCGGACAAGGGAACAGAACCATCCACCCGCACTGACTTCTTTTTTATTAAATTTAGATAATTGGTCCAGACGGCTGAGTTTTAAAATATGTTCTATATAGTGTTCAATCCGGCTCTCTCCCATCAATATACTTTGGGTATATTCCTGTCTTTCCTTTTCCGTATCTGCAAGTTTTAATAGCTCTGCATTCCCTTTGATAATGGTCAATGGAATTTTCACATCATGGGCAAGAGATGCAATCTGTTGATTTCTGGTCTGCTCCATAGTCCATTGATTCTGGAGGGAATCCTTTAGGCATCTTGACATGTCTTGCATGGAATGAATCACCTGATCGAACTCTTTGATATTTGTTTTGGCACACGTAAGTTCTAGTTCTTTATTGCGAATCGTTTCAGTCAGATTCTCAATAGAATGAAAACAATAAAACCATTGTTTTGTCATTCGGTTTAATTCATATAGATAAGAAATGGTACAAAAGGATAAAATAAATCCCATGGAAAGCAGGTTATAATGGAAAAACTCAAACTTTCCGAAGAGTAAGATCGGTTTATATCCATATTTAATGACGCACATATCTTGCTCCCGATTGATCAGATAGTACATATTGTCACCCATTAGATTGGAATACCGTTTTGTAACCACTGTGGAAGCTAGTTCTCTCTCTTCTTTCTCCATATTCCCATACAGATACCGATTCTCATACGAATACACACCAAAGGATACCCCAGGGGGAAGAATGGATTCCGAGATCTCATTGACATTCATTAAATTTTTGGTATTATACTTAATATAAGTTTCCGCATAATTGGGAGGTATTAAAACTCCAATGGCAGCAAGAATCTGTGTTACGATAAACCAAAACACTATTACTGCTGCCATACTGAGCCCAGTGCGAACCAAGAATACCGTAATCTGACGTTTTATGGTTGTTGGTTTACCCATTTGTAACCTACCCCCCAGATTGTCTTGATTGGTTCTATCTTATGTATTGAAAATTTCTTTCGCACTTGATAAATGAACTCTGTAATGGTTCGAATCTGCGCATCCGACTCACTGTTCTCTTCATAAATCCGGTTGTATAACTCTTCCTTGGTAAATACACGATTTCTGTTTTGCGCCAGAAGTTCACAGATTCTATATTCGTAGTTGGTTAAAGGAATGTTTTTCCCATTCACATATATTTCTCTAGATTCTAAGTAAAAGGTCACCCCATCCACGTCCAATGTTTTCGGTGCGGCAGCCCTTTTCTCTCTTCGCAGATGAGCCTTTACCCTTGCTGTTAATTCATCTAAACTAAATGGTTTTGCAATATAATCATCGGCACCCGCTAGAAGCCCTTTGATTTTTTCATGTTCTTTTGAGAGTGCAGATAAAAAGATAATGGGGCAGGAAACCTTCTCTCTGATCTCTGATAACACCTCATACCCATCCTTTTCAGGCATCATAATATCAAGTAAAATCATATCATAACCCTTAAAATCTTCTACGCAATGGTGATAGGCTTTATCCATAGTATAAACCAAGTACCCCTGTTTGTTCAAACAAGCTTTCATAAGCTTTAAAATCTCATCATCATCGTCAATTACAAGTATCTTTTCCATATTCACCACCCTATACGCATACAAAGCCTCCCCTTGTACTTATATCTCCTTTCAAATAATTTGTCTTTATTGTTATTATTATATCAAAGTTGGCGGTAATTTTCTATATTATTTTATATATACTTCCTCAAATATGGATAAAATCTTGACTATTAACGTTTATAATGGACTAGATATTGGTTATAAATCTATTTTTTCTAAGGCGACTTTATCCCCTGATATGTGAATCTGGTAGACACCAGTTTCCCCTGTTACAGAGAAATGTTTCTTAAGAAGATATTTTTCCTGTACATCGCTTTCTACAATCACGAGATACTCATACCTGTGTAACAGATGAATCAAATTATCCTCATAAAATGCACAGATTCCGTCTACCTGGGAGGCATAAAGCATATATTTTCCAATGTATTGCAGGTAATAATTGGTCACCTGGCTATTTTCATCAGAGGCATAAAATAGATACCGGTTCTTATCTACCAACCCATTTCGATACCACCGATCCCCTGTTATCTTGCAAACCTTGTAAGGCAATGTGTTCTGGGTTCCTTTCCGAATAATATCCATTCCATTGTATTCGGACAAAAGTAAGATAACTGCAACCGCAAGGCATACAATTACCCCCTTTTGATACCAACCTTTACTTTCGACCGATTTAAATGCACGGTAAGCCGGCATCTGATTCTCTTGATAGTAAAAAGAATGTTCAATATCTACTGTTCCACAAAGGATAAGTCCTCCCGCAAACAAAATCACAATACTAGAAGCATAACGATCAAACCCAGCCAGCCTTATGGCTTCGTCTAGTGGCATAGAATAAAGATAAAGAGCTAAAATTCCAAGATAATAAATCACCAAAACCCCATCTAGAGCAATCAACACTTTCCATATATTCCACTTTTTCTTTAAAACGACCCCTCCAATTAAAGTGGCGGCTAAGACTGCCAAGTGAAATCCCAGTATCCCCATAAATGGACGACTATGAATATCAAACACAGACTGAAAAAACAAGGTTGAGATCTGCCTGATCTCATCTGAATTCTTCCCACCGCCGCTTAAAGCAATCTGGTTTAATGAAGTTTCAAATTTATTTTCTACTCCCCGGAATTTAACCGTTGTGTGGTGACTCCATAAGAGAAAAGGCACGAGGGAAGCGGCTATGGTGAGACCAACGGCAAGACCCCTTTTCAAGAAATTTTTATCTCTGTTTTTGATCCATTGAAACACCAGATACATAAGCCCCATTCCAGCATAAATCACTCCTGTATTCTTAATTATCATTAAAAATCCAGCAATGGGAACCACAACCACACAAGCCTGATTTAATTTATTTTTACAACGATAGATGATTGCAAATAGAACTAACGTAACAATAGGAAGTAGAAAATCAACCAAAAGATTATTAATCCGAATGGTAATATTAAAAATGGAAAGTACCAAAAGACCTGCGGCAAGAAAACCATAAAGTAAAAAACGCTGTTTTTGCCTGATGATACCAAACAATGCATAAAAACACGAAAAAATCATGATCCCTTGTCCAGCCAGCATAATCCCTTGATCCTCCCCGGCAAAACGGCAGACATAATATAGGAAAGAAGTCGTTCCAAGAGGATAATTTTTAAAGTCAATGAGTTCAGAGGCTGCATCTGGAAATGCATTGGTGCTTAAGATCTGTTTTAATACGATCGCCCAATGGGAGAAATTATCGTAATGAATCAGAGTGCTGTGTAAAAGTTGATAAAAAAAAGGCAGACTCCCTACTACAAATAAAGTCAGAAACAAGGGAGCCTGAATGAAAAAAACAAGTTTTCTTTTAAATAGAAGGACTACCCAAAGGAAGAAGAAGACCAGTCCCAGCAAAAATACGATCAAAGATCCAATCCATAAAATATCAGCCAGACCAAAAAAATACACAACACAGGCAATTGTCGTAAAAACAAAAACGGGCACAAATTCAGTTTGAATCTTACCTTTTTTCCATACGACTCCCAAATATCCGGATAACGAGCAAATAAGCAATAGTATTCGGGCTGCCTGTATCATCGTGTGCATTGTTACCCCCCTTGTTTTTGAAACTTCATAATAACCTGACTGCGTTGAATCCGTTTCTTTATGTTTCTAAGTAAATCATCATAAGCCGTAATCCATAAATCCATCTGCTTTGGAAGTGTATGCGTTCTGTCATAAATAATCTGCATATATTGACGCTTGTCTTTTACTCCCTCAACCTCTGCAGAATACTGCCAGCCCCCAGACTGCTCCCGTTTATGAATAATTTTCCCTTGCAGTTCTGCCTCATAATTCGGGGTTGTGATTGTAAAATGAATGGGATGATCTTTCGGAAAACATATCGACTCATCCATAAAAAAAGCGATTCCTGTTTCTGACAAATCCACTGTCTCTGCAACATAAGAGCCTTCTTCCCACTTCATTTGAATCCTTTCCCTTGCTCGTATCCTTTCGCTTCTGCGAAAAGCAGGGCGGCCAAGCATAAAAAAGACTGCATAGCACAAAGCGACCATGTTATAGGCCAGCCAAAAGAATATAATGCTGCTATAGAATAAGGCCCATCCATATTTATTATCCACAAATCGGATCATTGCTATAACAGAAAGTAACAATAAGGCAAGATGAGGAATTGCATAGAGCAAATCTTTGAATTTATGTCCATTTCCTTCTTTTTTCTTATTCGTAACCCGAAACGTTCTCTGGTGAATGTGAAATGTCTCAAGCAATACAGGTACAATCATATAAGGCATAAAAATTGTATCAATAACCTGACTCCATCTTTGGTTCCGTATGTTGCTAGATAAATACCGCATCGATATGCTGTATAAAAAATATGCTGGCAGCCAGAACACAATCACATCCCAGAAATCACTGTTTACAATTTTAAAATCAAACAATGCAAACAGTATAGGAGCAAGAACAAAAATCAGCCGATTAAAAAAGGACCACCAGTATAAAAAGCTATTTAAATACGTGATTCTTGCAAGTATGGAAAGTTTTTTAGAAAAAATAGCATTGGTATTTTGAAGACTCTGAATCACCCCACTTGCCCAACGAACCCGTTGCTTAAGCATACTTTTCACAGTCGTAGTTGTTAAACCCGCCGACAAGATTTCATCTGTTGCATAGGTAATGTAACCAGCTTTCTGTATCCTTATACTTGTCTCAAAATCTTCCGTAATGGTCTTTAAAGGAAACCCTCCAATGTCTGTTAACGCTTTTCTTAAAATCACAGTATTACTTCCGGTATACGCAACCGCATTGGAAGCATTTCTCATAATATTAACTTCCTTGGAAAAAAAATCCTGTTCATTGGGAATATTGTTTTCTGCATACAAATTAAACTGAAACAAATCTGGATTGTAGAAACTCTGAGGGGTCTGCACCAGTCCAAGGCGGAATTGCTCTTGTTGTTCCTCTTCCTTCTTAAGCCTCCATACACCACTTTCTTTTTTAAATTCAGATAAAAGAAAATAAGGAACTGTTTTCATAAGAAATGATCGCTGAGGTATCATATCCGCATCAAATGTCGCAATAAGCGGCGAATTCGTCTTTTCTAACGCATTGTTTAGATTGCCAGACTTCGCATGTTTATTCTCCAATAATCCAAGATAACCCACTTCAAAATCTTTGGCAAGTTTTGCAATTTCTTCTCTGTTTCCATCATCGCATAGATAGATATGAACCTTACTTTTATCTGGATAATCTAGAAACGTACAGGCATTTACTGTTTTATATAAAAGCTCTGCTGACTCATTATGTGTCGCAATCAAGACATCCACATCGGGATAAGCTTCATTTGGAATCGCAGGACACTCTAAATGAAATCGATTCATCCTCATTTTCTGAAAAAACAATTCAAACGTTGTAAATACAGTCACAATCTCTGCCGTTATCAAAAGGATTCCAAATAGCAAATTCCATCCGCCCTCATGAATCGGCAGGGTGAAAAAGATCCGCCATCCCAAATAAGCGGTCATCAAAATAGTTGTCAAGATAAAAATTATATTTCTTTTTTTCTCTTCCCAGCTCATGATAACTCCTCCTGATTTTCAATTTACATAACCGATTGATATTGCGTCATATGTTTCATTTTAAACATTATGTCAACTTTTGTCGATCCCGTAATCTATGGATGGGAACAGTAAGACAAGGTTGGGAAAGAATAACTTTATTCCCAATACGCAAAACCCCCTCCCTGTGGGGGGAGGGGGTACATTGATCTCAATTATTTTTTTGTTCTTGACTAATGTCAAAAATAAAATTATAATGAGCATTATCCATAATTTGGATAGTTATTTTATGATGAGATATATTATAATATTTTACATATATACCATTATTTACAGAAAGATAAAGAGTGTACTAAGAATAACGCAAAGAGAAGGCTTAAACTGTAACTAAATTAATTACATCTATGCTCAGAAAGGGGAACAATATGCTAAAAAAATTAAAGGTAAAAAACAGGTTACTAATTACCTTCCTTATTGTTGTATTATTTGCAGGCCTGTCTGGAACCATTGGCATCCTACTAATTGGAACCGTGAATAAGGAATACCAGAGAGAACTGAATGATTACGGATTTGCCCAAGGCGATATTGGCAGTCTGGGACAGGCATTTCAAGCACACAGGGCTACAGTTCTATACATAATATTTGCAGAAAATTCTGAAGAAACAAAACATCAGAAAGAAGTTCTTAACACCCAGATCAATGTGATTCATCAAAAGATGGAACAGGTTAAAACCCGAATGGTGACTCCAGAAGAACAGGATCTTTATCAACAGCTTTCCAAGAAAATGACCACTTACGATGGCATCCGGGATCAAACCCTTAATCTGACGAGTCAGTCCTCGGAAAAATCCATGGCATTCTTTCGAAGCGAAGCGGCTCCATTGGCTGCCGACATTTCCGATACGATAAACACCATACTGACTGATAAATCCAATAATGGAACATTAAAATCAAGCAAGCTTGCCATACAGACTAATATCTTTATCGGAATCATGATCCTCATTATATTATCTTCTATTGTTATTTCTGTCTTAATTGCTCTTGCAATTACCATTGGAATCACCAAACCACTTGATGAAATAAGACTCGTAGCGGATCGAATGGCAGAAGGAGATTTAAACTGCAAACTGACTTACCGTTCATCCGATGAACTGGGACTGCTTGCGGACAGTATGAGAACGATGATGCAACGAGTTTCGTATTATATGGAACACATTTCATCTACCACCAAGGAACTTTCCCAGGGCAACTTTAACATTCCACTGGATCAGGACGAGTTCAAAGGAGAATTCCGACCTGTACAAGTTTCCATACAAAATCTTACAAGCTCCTTAAACCAGGTAATGACCCAGATTACCCAAGCTTCAGACCAGGTCGCCTCTGGATCCGATCAGGTCGCAGACAGTGCCCAGGCTTTGAGTCAGGGAGCAACCGAGCAGGCATCCGCTATTCAGGAACTAGCTGCCACCATCAATGATATCTCTAGCAATGTTAATCAAAATGCAGACAATGCAAAAGAAACAAACGACCAGGTAGAAACCACGACCAGGGAATTGAATTTTGGGAAAGAACAGATGGAGAATTTAACAGATGCTATGACAAACATTAAAGATGCATCTGCTGAGATCAGCAAAGTAATTAAGACCATTGAAGATATTGCATTCCAAACTAACATCTTGGCTTTGAATGCAGCCGTAGAGGCTGCAAGAGCCGGAGAAGCCGGAAAAGGATTTGCAGTGGTTGCGGATGAAGTCAGAAATCTTGCAAATAAAAGTTCAGAAGCTTCTAAAAACACAGCCGAACTCATCGAATGCGCACTCACTTCCATTGAATCTGGAAACCAGATTGCCAACGAGACAGCCCAATCCATGGACCGTATAGTCGCGTCCGCTAATACCGTTGCTGAACTCGTTTATCAGATTTCCATTGCGTCGGAGAAACAAGCTTATTCCGTATCAGAAGTCACTCAGGGAATTGATCAGATTGCCAGTGTGGTTCAGACCAATTCTGCTACTTCTGAAGAAAGCGCAGCTGCAAGTGAGGAAATGGCAGGACAGGCACAGATGTTAAAAGCACTTATGACACGATTTCAATTAAAAATATAAGAATTTTACAAATTTAGTCATTAGAAAGGGCAGGAAACCAAAGTTTTCTGCCCTTTCTCTCTTAAGTCGTTAGTCCAAATTGTTCTTCCAATATGGATCTTAACTCATCCACGATGACGCCTGCCTCTACGTCAGTCTCATCTATGGTGATATCTGCATATTTCTCATAATATGGAATCCGTTCTTCATAAAGATCCATTAGCGTCATCCCATCTTTTAATGCAACACCACGGTCCGTTAAATTTTCTAGTCGCTCTTTCAAGTTTTCATAGCTGATTTTTAAATACACCAAGGTGCTAATGAACTTTAAATGTTCCATCGCTTCCTCCCCATAAATCACGCTTCCCCCAGGAGCAATGACACTTTTTACAACATCAAGGTCTGCATTTACTCTATTTTCTAAGTCTAGAAATCCAGCCAAGCCTTCGTCTTTTATAATATCCTTTAAAAGTCTCTGCTCTTTTTCCTGAATGAGAATGTCCACATCTACAAAAGAAAATCCCAGGCGTTTTGCTAACAGCACTCCAATGGTACTTTTCCCAGAAGCGGGCATCCCAATCAGTGTAATGTTGTCAAGTTTTTTCATCCTCTTTTTTTCCTCCTGGCCGATGATTTTTTATCCGTTTTTCTTACCGAGTAACCAAAACTCCCAAGTCTTTTCCCAAGTTCAAAATATTCTCCATGGGAATAAGTGACAAGACCAGCCTGATTAAGATGAAACTTGTTTTTTTCATCCATATAGCTTCCGTCAACTGTAACCCCAACCACCTCTGCCAGAAACAGATCATGGCTTCCTAAGTGCTTTATCTCAGTGACTTTACATGCAATATTCACTGGACATTCTTTAATTCCAGGGACATTGCTATTTTTCAAAGGGAATGGTGTCAGCTTCATCTGTTGGAATTTATCCACATCCCTACCTGATTTTACGCCGCAATAATCAGTGGCACGAACCTGATCCCGGGTCACCAAATTTACAACGAATTCCCCTGTTTCCTTTATCATATCATAGGAATACCGTTCTGGACGAATGGAGATTGAGAGCATAGCGGGCGTTGAGCAGATGGTTCCTGCCCAGGCAACGGTGATTATATTGGGTTTTTCCCCATCCCGTTTGCAGCTTACCATAACCACCGGTACCGGATAAAGCATGTTTCCAGGTTTCCAATCTATTTTTTCTGCCCCATCTGACTTCTTTTTTTCACTATATTTCGGTTGTTTCATGGAACGGTATCCTCCTATTCCTGCACCGCCAGCATAACACTGGGGATTAACTGTTTTTTACGCGATACCACACCCGGTAATTTCACACTGTGTTCATCCTCTTTGGAGATATCCTCATCCTGACGGAACGCTCCACCAATCAGTTGCTTTGCCCCTTGCCCTTCGCACAAAAGTTCTGTGGATTCAGTCAGTATATTGGTAAGCATAAAAAACATCATATCCACGCCATGCTGTTCTCTTGCCCTTTTGATATAAGGAAGAAGACGCTCTTTTAAATCATCAAGTTCGCTTGGATTTAAGGAACTAATTTGTCCCACTCCAATGGAAACCTTTCCAAAGTTAAATTTTTTAAAATCCTGATAGAATATTTCTTCAACCGTCTTTCCTTTTAAATTACTACCCGCAGCAAACATCGATGATGCGTAATCGTGGATCTGAATTCCTGCAATTTCCGCCAGCTTTAATGCCGCCTTCTGATCCGAATCCGTACAAGTCGGGGAACGGAACAGCAGAGTATCCGATATAATGGCACTGCATAATAATCCTGCTATCTTTGGCTTTATCTCAATCCCGTTCTCTTGATACATTTGAAATATAATGGTAGCGGTACAGCCCACCGGCTGATTCCGGAAAAATACAGGAGCGATGGTTTCAACCGTCCCCAGTCTGTGGTGGTCTATGATTTCTAAAACCTCAGCACTTTCCATGCCTTCCACTGCCTGGGTTCTTTCGTTGTGATCCACCAATATTAAGCGTTTCCCCTTTGCACCGAGCAGATTACGGCGGGAAATCATCCCTTTATACTTTCCATTTTTATCCAGTATAGGGAAATCTCGGTGGCGCTTACTTGCCATTACATCTTTTATTTCATCGATATAATCTTCAACCTCAAAGGTAATTAGCCCTTCCGTCTTCATAAAATAACTAATGGGCATGCTCTGGTTCACCAGTCTTGCCGCCGTATAGGTATCATAAGGCGTTGTTATCACTGCACACCCTCGTTCCTGTGCCAGTTTTTTAATGGTCATGGAGACTGCTGCACCCTCACAAACGACGATACAGGCAGCTTCCATCTCAATCGCACAAAGCTGTGACTCATAACGATTTCCTAAGATCACCAGATCTCCCTTTGCGATATAATATTCCATCATATCCGGGTTTGCTGCTGCGATTAGAACTTTTCCATGATTGAAATAATCGGTCGATTCCCCAATCACCAATTCTCCCTCTACGGTTTCCATAATATTACTGTACTGGGTATTGGCTTTTGAAAGAATACTGCTGTCATATACATTCATATAAGACTTTGCAATGTCACCTACCGTAATTAAGCCTTCCAGCATACCGTCTTCTGTGATTGCCGGTATGGTCACTACATTGGCTTCCTGCATCAAATTCCAAGCCTTTTTTAATGAGAGATTTTTTTGAACCCCTTTGATCTCTCGGATCTCAATATCAAGAACCTGAGTTCTAACATTCTGAATCAGTTCCGGTGCTTCCACATCAAAATATTTGAGAACAAATTGGGTTTCTTCATTGACTTGACCCGCTCTCCCTGGTAGATATTCCTCACCAGTCACGAGATTTTTTAGATTCGCATAACAGATTGCGGAACATATGGAATCTGTATCCGGATTTTTATGACCAATCACAATTGTCTTTCTGTTTTTTCTGCTGCTTCCCATGTCTTCCTCCCTCTTTTCATAATCTATTTACACAGGGTTCACATTCTGTTCATATGTGTTTTTTATACTAAATGTATAGAAATTATTATTATTAATTTGTTTTAATCATCAATTTGCACATAGATTTTTCATAATTGCCTCGGTTGTCTGTCAACCGAGGTCTCCTCATCCCCAAAGATCCATTCCACGTGAAGTATTCCCATTATATCATAATTTAGTAAATTGTAAATAAGTGGTTCTATATATCACCATTCGGAAAAGGGAGCGTCTTTTGAAAGTTATACCTTTCAGACGCTCCCTTTTTATTTAGAATCAATCAAGAATCATTCTAGCTGCCCCATAGATTCCTGCATCATTGCCCAGAGTCGCAAGCACAATCTGGCTTTTACTTTTTGAAATAGGCGTAAATTTATCATAGTGTCGGTAAATTTCATCAATTAGATATGTACCGGCTCTTGAAACACCTCCACCGATCACAAAGACCTCTGGGTCCATGATCATTGAGGTCTGAGCCAGTGCAATCCCCATATAGTGACCAAAACGTTCCACCACTTTACGTGCCAGTTCATCTCCTGCTTTCGCTGCATCAAAGACCTCTTTTGCTGTGATCTGATCTCCGAACGCTCTTAAAGAAGATGGGGTCTCTACCATAGACATCTGTCTCCTGGCTTCCCTGGCAATTCCGGTAGCACTTGCAATCTGTTCTAAACAACCAACGCCTCCACAGTTACATCGTTCCGTCTCGTCTTCCCGAACATGCATATGACCGATCTCTCCTGCCAGTCCATGCTTTCCGGATACGATCTTCTGATCTCTGATTACGCCACCTCCCACACCCGTTCCAAGAGTTACCATAACCAGATCATCAAATCCTTTGCCACCGCCTTGCCACATCTCACCAAGAGCCGCCACATTGGCATCGTTTTCACATATTACTGGAATTCCCTGTAGCATTGCACTCAAATCTCTGCCTGGATACTGGTCTTTCCAGCCTAGATTAACGCAGACCTCCACATATCCATCCGGCATAACAGGACCTGGAACACCCAAACCCACTCCCTTAACTTCGTCAAGAGGAATGCTAAGATCCTCCAGATTCTTTAAGATAGAGGAGGAGACATCCGTTAGGATATGGCTTCCAGAATTCTCTTTTCTAGTGACCACTTCCCACTTTTTCAGCAATTCACCACTATGTTCAAATATACCGATCTTTACGGTTGTTCCCCCAACATCAATCCCAATACATTTCGTTCCCATTGCCCTAAACTCCTTTATGCTTTCGTATTCAGTCAGTCAAAGAGATTATAAAGATTTAGCTGTCTCTGCCACACATTCTGGAGTAAATCCAAAGTGCTCAAATAACTGATTGGCAGGACCACTGGCTCCAAAACCCTTCATGGTTACATAGGCTCCGTCAAGGCCCACATATTTGCCCCAACCGAAATCACTCAGTGCTTCCACTGCTACCCGCTTTCTGACTGCCTTAGGCAGTACGGATTCCTTATAATCGTCTGACTGTTCTTCAAATAGATCCATACAAGGCATAGAAACCACACGAACCTTTTTATCGGTAAGAAGCTTCTTTGCATTCACTGACAGCTCTACTTCTGATCCACTGGCAATTAAAATAATCTCAGGCGTTCCTTCACAGTCATCAATGACATAAGCGCCCTTTAATGCCTCTTTGCTGCTCCCTGGCATTGGTGTTAAATTCTGCCTGGTAAGAACGAGAGCTGTTGGAGTTCTTTTCGATGTCAATGCATGATACCAAGCTGCTTCTGTCTCCATCTCGTCACAAGGGCGGAACACATGGAAGTTTGGAAGTGACCGCAACATAGCAAGCTGTTCAATGGGTTCATGGGTTGGACCATCTTCTCCGACTCCAATGCTGTCATGAGTAAATACGAACGTTAACGGTACCCCCATCAGTGCAGACAAACGTGCCATTGGCTTTGTATAATCACTAAATACAAAGAAAGTAGCGATGTAAGTACGAAGACCACCATGAAGCATCATACCATTCCCAATGGCTGTCATACTAAGTTCCCGAACTCCAAAGTGCATATTTCTTCCACTTCGGTTATTCTTACTGTAATCGCCTACTTCAGACATGTTTGTCTTATTTGAAGGAGCAAGATCCGCAGATCCACCAATTAAGTTTGGCATACAGTTCTTAATCCTGTTTAATACCTGACCAGATAAGTTTCTGGTTGCATCCGCTTTTTCCGGCTTTTTCCAGAAATCTTCACATGCTTTGATTGCATTCTCTCCTGCATCCGGATCATAATAAGCTGCCCAGAGTGTTTCCATCTCCGGATATTCCTGGCAGTATGCAGCAAACATAACCTTCCATGCCGCTTCGATCTCTGCTTTTTCTTCTGCAAGCTTTTTATAGTGGCTGTAAACTTCATCTGGAACATAGAATGGTTCCATGGATGGCCAGCCTAAATTCTCTTTTAAAGCAGTAATATTATCGGCTCCCAACGGTTCTCCATGGGCACTGGCTTTGCCCTGTTTTGCAGGACAGCCATAACCGATCTGTGTTTTAATCGTAATGAAGGAAGGATGCTCTGTATCTGCTTTCGCTTCCTCAATAGCACGTCCTATGGCTGTGATGTCATTTCCATCCTCCACCGTTATGGTCTGGAAATGGAAGGCTTCCATACGTTTTTGTACATCCTCAGTAAATGCAATCTCTGTGCTTCCTTCAATGGAGATCTGATTGGAATCATAAAATACAATTAATTTTCCAAGTCCAAGCGTACCGGCCAAAGAAAAGGACTCGGAAGAAATCCCCTCCATCATACAGCCATCTCCGCCCAGAACATAAGTATAATGATCCACCACTGGGTAATCTTCCTTGTTAAAAACAGCAGCAAGATGGCTCTCTGCGATTGCCATACCAACAGCCATACCCATACCGGCACCAAGAGGGCCTGTGGTTGCTTCCACTCCGACGGTATGTCTATATTCCGGATGACCTGGTGTCATAGAGTCCTTTTGACGGAAGTTCATAATATCCTCTTTGGATAAATCTCCATAACCAAATAAGTGAAGCAGAGAATACAAGAGCATAGATCCATGACCACCGGATAACACAAAACGATCCCGGTTTGCCCAATCTGGATCTGCAGGATTATGGTTCATATGGTTCGCCCATAACTCATATGCGGCTGAAGCGCAGCCTAAGGGAAGTCCCGGATGACCGGAGTTGGCTTTCTGGATTGCATCTGCGGAAAGGATGCGAATTGCATTGATTGACAAAGTATCGACATTGCTCATTGGTACTGTCCTCCTAATTGTAATTTTATTTCTTTCATATTTTGAGGACCCGTAACGATCAAAGTATTTGGAAACCTGCCGTTTCGGATCTTAGAAATCGGAAAATCAAATGTTCCGGAAAATTTTAGTCTGCCGGACATGTTATAGACTCTGCAAGAATCTTCATTATACAAAATTACATGGTCACCGTCAATATCACCTTGCTTATACGGATATTTAAATGCCTTTGTAAAAGCCAAACTTCCATTGGATTTGTAAACATCAAGACGGTATGGATTCTCACCTTCTGGGTGATTGACTATAATACCTGCATATTGACTGGAACAGAACACACTTTTCATCTCATCTTCAACTTTTATCTGCTTTAGAAGCTCCGGAGAGAGTGCATTCTTGGTGGAATAAAATGAGATTCCGTTATCCCCAAACGCACAGGAATGCGTATCATCAAAGAAATGAACCTGTGCAACTAAAGATGCCTCATAAGGTTCATCAAATCCCCCCACAAGCCTGTCTGGTATGCTCTTTCCAATCTCTGCGAAATTATGAAATGCAACTCTTCCATTCAAAGCACCATTTTTTAAATAGGCATAAGCTCCCATCAGCTGAGTTCCATCCGGAGATAAACTGACATCCACTGGATAACCAGAACTCCCACCAAGCAATGCCTTGATCTGTACATCAATGCCACTCCCATCCCGCTTAAAAAAATAAATATAATTAGAGGTGGAATCTTCTAGTATGGCAGCAACGACCCCATGGGCAGATACCGTGACTTTTACAACCGGCAGTACGGTTGAGGCAACTCCAGTATTCCCATGTTTATCAAAGATATAGATCTGATTCCCTTCCTGATCTGCAATGGCTGCATAATCCCCATTCACAGAAGCAATTGGAGTTTTCATCTCATAACTCTGAATCCAGACTTCCTTTCCCTGAGAATCCAGATAGGAGGCCCCGTCTTTGCTGTATTTTAATACATTGGTGCCAAAATCTAGATAACCGACGTAACTGCCTTGGTCTAGCTTCTTGTCCCATACTACGCCATAACGGATATAAGTATAATATGTAAAATAGGTATACACTCCAATCCCACCGGCAGCAAGTATTAAAAACAACACCAGAAAAATCTTTATTCTTTTTTTTCTTACCTTTACGCGGGCTCTTTTTATGATTTCTTCGCTGTCTTGCTGATTTGATTCGGAAGATGGAACAATCTGTCGCCGCAGCTGGTTCTTTTTTATCTCTCTATTCATAGAGTTCATATCACTCATGCAGTTTTCTCCCAAAATTGCCCATATATTGATAGTATACCTCAAAATGAGAAAAAACGCATTCTTTTTTTCTATGGAAGAATTAATTTTTGACCTGCAACAATTTTATTTTCATCTTCCAAATCATTAAGTTCACATATTTCCTTTAACATATTTGCATTCTGATATTCTTTTATACAAATACCAAACAACGTCTCACCTTCCTCAACAACATAAACCTTCTGATTGCCCACTGCCGCGGCTTCCGTTTCTTTAACCGTCTCTTGCGGGGATTCAGTTGCCGGATCCTCAGACTTTGCTGCCTCGGTGATATCGGAGGCGTTCGCATTCACATCCGGTACCTCTGTTTCCGATTGAATTGTATTATCTCCTTGTGAAATGGTTTCAGACATTGTCTCTTTATTTACCGCAGTGGTAGGAGAAACCTCACCCTCTGCTTCCTCAATTAGCACCCCTGTTTTTTCCTTGCTATCTTGTTTTTCTTTCTTTTGTCCGATCAGGATTTTTTCTGCTTTTGCCGGAATGGCTGAAACAATCACACTCTCCATATCCCTCATTTTTTCATAATTGTTAAACATAACAATTCCGCCAGCTAATATGACGATTGACATGGCCATACACATGCCACGGAGAAGCCCGGTGGTCTGATGCCTGTCCGTCGCTTCTTCCTTATGATCGTCCATCCGCTTGCGGAATTCTTCAATTACCTTATCATTTGTATCGGTTTCGA
This sequence comes from Clostridium sp. E02, assembly GCF_003833015.1. GTDB lineage: Bacteria > Bacillota > Clostridia > Lachnospirales > Lachnospiraceae > Lacrimispora. The sequence continues at coordinate 36,122 of NZ_RJLQ01000022.1, read as the reverse complement.
TACGTTTTATATCTTTTCTCTGAACCATGTAGTCCTGCATCATCTGATTTCGTTCATAATAAATGCTATAGCCCAAGAGCTTATAAAATCCATCCTCTGAGGTTACGTAAATCGCCTCATCCCCATCAGTCCCATTGCTTAAATACATCAGCTTGTTGGGTCCTCCAAAATACTGAATATGCTGTTTCCAGTAATTAAGAGGACTTAGATCCTCCCCAGGACGGCCACATAAAAACCAACCCTGGATAGAACGCTTCGGAAAATTATGGTCCATATTCTGAGAGGCTCTCTTCCAAGAGACTTCAGTAAATGTCACTCGTTTTCCTGGTTCTGTTACCTCCTCCATCTCCAAAGCTCCGTCAATGAAAATATATGGCGTTCCATCGTTTATCTCGATATTACCTAACAAAAGACCAACACGAAGCTGTTGTCCACCCGAAGGATACAGATGTTTTAGATACGTATTTACATAATCTTCCACGTACAGTTTTACAATCTGATCCCGTTCCCCAATCTGTCGAATATTTTTCGGCAGTTTCGGATAGGGATCGTATAATTCACCCATTGGCTCACCCCGCTATTCTTATTAATCCAATGAATCATAGCATACCAAAATTGCAAATCGTGTCAAAGAAAGTACGAGTTATCCCATAACTTTTCGACAAGACAAATACTGCGGCTAATGCAGTCTGCCATTCTCATAACAATTGACAGCCGAATGCTCTGAAGCATAAGCGGATCATAATTACTCAAACTACCAACAATTCCGGTAATAAAAATATCCCCTACCGCACGCAATTCTTTGCTTACACCAAGTCCTGGTTTTAATGCCCCCCTTCCTAATGTCACGTATCCGATGTGCTCCATATTCCCCACAGAAGCATCCACAGCGACTACCACATAATTCGGGTATCTGATTTTTAATATCGTTTGATAAGTCTCTAAATTCATTGCATGGACCGGACGTTCCAAGGTTCCAATCACCTCCAAATGTTCCAATCCTTCCTCATTTAATTTGTACCCAATCAAGGGGCCAAGGCTGTCTCCTGTGGAACGGTCCGTTCCAATGCATAAAAAAAGTACGCCTGCTGTTTTTCCATTTCTTCCCTCTAACCCAATCATTTCGTATAATCTTGTAGCAAACTCTTCTTCCTGAAAGGATTGCTTGGTATCATAATAAAAAACGTCCCGGTTTCCCCGGATCGAAATTTTTTCCCATAATTTCATAATATCCTGCCCTTGCTGTCCTTATTTTCTCTGTTCTATTATAAGCCGGCATTTATGGAATTATTCACCACATCGTCCTTAAAATTCTATCACTCAAACAAGAAAATGCAGGAAGTGGGCATTGCATGCCCGCTTCCTGCACTTTCTAATTATTCGCTCAGATTATTATAAAAATTTTTGGCTTGACTAATTGTTTCCGCTTTTCCCATTCGTATAATATCCGCCAGCTTATCTAAAATTTCCGGAGTCATAAATTCTTTCCCAATATAGGATGCGTAGTTATCATTGATAAAAAGAGTCTGTTCCTTTACCCTGATTTGTGCTTCCTTATTATTCTCCACTGCAGTCTCATACTCGTTCTCAAGCTGCATAATCTTTTCCTTCTTTGCATCTGCAATCTCATCTGAGATGATGGTGCGGGTTACCTTGTCAAATGTATTTAATGCTTCCATCTTATGATCCCCTATATCAGCAAGGTCATGTTCAACCTGAGCAATCTCATCATCATACTTTTCCAAATTATAAAAAGTTTCGTTCCGATCCTTTCGAATGGACCGAACAATCAAGCGAATCATTCGCTTATTATCCTTCACCTGATTTTTTATCATACGCCCTTTTGTCAATGCCCTTTGATGTTTCACCTTTGTTTTATTGTTAATCAAAATATAAATACCACCAAAAAATAAGATAGCAGCAAAATAAATCATGACCAGGTGCAAAACCGTAGGTTTCGGAATCAGATAATAGACCCCATAAGGAATTACTAAAAAGCAAAGCATTAAAGTCACAAATAAGGTCGTAAATTCTCCAAACCCTTTTGGTAAATAAAGCGAATAAAACCAATTAGAGCGGCAGAAAACAGGCACTTGTTCCTGTTTAAAAAAATTCTTCATCTCCAAAAGCAGGTCCTTATTTTTACTTTTCAGTTCTGATGTTTCCTCCTGAATTCGCTCTTTTATTCCTTGATTTTTTGCTTTTTCCCGCTGAGCCCTTACCCTCTTTAGGTGTTCTTGTTCCTTGGCAATCTCCCTGTCATACGTTTCACTGATCTCTTCCATTCGTTTCTTTACCGTAAGGCTAATGGCATCGGTCACAGCCTTTCTTTCTGTTTCTAGTTCTTTTGAAAGACTCTTTTCTTCCAGACGAAACTTTTCCAACAAACTCCTGCTAACCGATAATTCCTGAACTGCCCTGCAGGCCTCTCCAAGAAAACCAACCTGATCCGTTATAGGCTGTGTCATCTTTTGTCTTCCTCCTTCGGTTTTTCCTAGGATAATTTTACCATAACTTTTTCTGTTTTACAATCTCATCGCATTTTCATCCTTGCCAATTTCCTAAAGATAATGCTATAATCGTTCCATTAGGCAACTATATGATATCCGATTACTTCAGAAGGGAAATCAATTATGTTTCGTATGTGGGCAAAAATAATAAAAGACAACCGAATCCTTAAAGATACTGTAATTTGTATCTCCGATTACAGTCTTTCAAGAACCAGTATGGTTTTTCAATCCTTAGAGGATATCTGCTATCAGTTTGATCTTGGCAAGCCTATCTGGCTTGATGCCACAATCAAAGAATTTAAAAGACATGACAAAGCACGCTTTTACCAGGATAATTTTATTGAGTCAATGGAATTTGATTTTCTTGAGATTCAGGTAATTGAAGAATAGATTGAAAGAAAGACCAGCCTTTAACAGAACGTTAAGACCGGTCTTTCTTATAATGAAAAACGTCTCTCCTTACTGGCCTACAGCATTCATATCAATCTCGGTATACCCATCAAGGTTCGGAGCGGTAATTTCCAGAGATTGACCTGGATTTACATAATTAATATCGGAATCAATTATCATGGAAATTGTTTCTCCCTGCACCGTCATATCCATGGTCATTTTCATCTTCTGCTTAGAAAAATACCCCTCCTTATTAATGGTCGCTTCCCCGCTGGCATCTTTAATATCATAAGAAATACCCTCAACTTCAGTTCCAAGTTGTGAAATAAGGTTGTTCACATATGTGCTTAATTTATCTCCATCTAACGTATAGGTAAATACGTAATTATCCCCATCTTTTTTATTACTTAAGTCCGACATGTAGGAAGAATCCATATTCCCACCATCTACGGATTGTCTGACCTTTTTCATCAACTCCTCAATATCCATAGCATACTTTATCTTCTGTCCCATGGTATCCGTATAATAATAACCATTCTCATAATACATGCTAATGGCTAAATCCTGTCCCATGACGGAAGTTGTTCCCTCTGCTAAATACTTCATCGCATCCGAATTTACATCTGTCATCTTCAACTTCAAATCCATCTTAATCTCTGATTTTTCCTCTCCCTGAGACATGGTAAGATTTGTAAGAGAATCTGCTTCAATATCAGAAAGTTCCGATGTTTTTTTCAAGGCATCGTCATAAATCAACTTTGGATCTTTTGGTCCTTTGCATGCCGTGACAGACAAAGCCGTAACCACTGCCATTAAAATCATAATATACTTTTTCATAATATCCTCCTTCACACATTTACAGTTACACATTAGAGTATACTATAGATAGTAAATTATAAAAAATTACAATTTTCTTAACATTAATGATATAAACAAGCACCATCACCATTCCATTAAAAAACGGCATCCCAGTACAGACTATTCACTAGTTTGTACCAGAACACCGGTATCATGCATGATTTTACTTTAATCGTTCTAAAAGCACTTCTCTTTCCTTCTCATATCCAGGTTTTCCAAGAAGAGCAAACATATTCTTCTTATAACTTTCTACCCCCGGCTGATTAAAGGGGTTTACTCCCAGAATATAACCGCTGATTCCACATGCGTATTCAAAGAAATAAAACAGCTGACCTAAGCTGAACTCGTCTTGCTTTGGAATCTTAACCATAAGATTGGGGACATTCCCATCTGTATGGGCTAGAATGGTTCCGTTCATGGCATTCTTGTTTACGAAATCAACACTTTTGCCAGCCAGATAATTCATTCCATCCGTATCCTCTTTCTCTTCTTTTAAAAGAATCTCTGCAGAAGACTCTTCTAAATTCAATACGGTTTCAAACATAATTCTTGCACCATCCTGAATATACTGTCCCATGGAGTGGAGATCTGTAGTCAAATCTACGGCAGCCGGTAAGATTCCTCTCTGATCTTTTCCTTCACTCTCTCCAAAGAGCTGCTTCCACCACTCTGAGACATAGTGAAGGCTCGGCTCATAATTTGCCACCATCTCAACTGTCTTGCCTTTTCTTAAAAGGATATTGCGAACCGCCGCGTAACGCAGTGCACCGTTTGTCTCATAAGGTGCGTTCTGTGCTTCCTCTCTGGCCGCTGCTGCACCAGACATCAATTGATCAATATCAGCACCGGATACTGCAATTGGAAGTAAACCAACGGCTGTAAGCACGGAAAAACGTCCGCCTACGTCATCTGGAACCACAAAGGACTCGTATCCTTCCTGATCCGCCAGGTTTTTAAGCGCTCCTTTGGCCCGATCCGTAGTGGCATAAATTCTTTTATTTGCTTCATCCCGACCATACTTTTCTACCAGCATGTCCTTAAATACACGGAAAGCAATTGCCGGTTCTGTGGTGGTACCGGATTTGGATATAATATTAACGGAGAAATCTTTCCCAGCCAGCACATCTTTTAGATCACTGATGTATTTGCTGCTAATGCTGTTTCCAACAAAGTAAATCTCCGGAGTTTTGCGTTTCCCTTTTGGTAATTCATTATAAAAGCTGTGGGTTAAAAATTCGATCGCTGCTCTTGCACCAAGATAAGAACCTCCAATTCCCACAACGAGCAATACCTCTGAATCTTTTTGAATCTTCTCTGCTGCCAGCTTGATTCTCCGGAACTCTTCTTTCTCATAATCCACCGGAAGATCAATCCATCCAAGGAACTCATTCCCTGCGCCAGATTTATTCTCCAACACTTCTTTGGCGCACATCACAGTGGATTTCATATGATCCATCTCTTCTGCTGATACAAAGTCTGTTACCCTGGAATCATCAAAAACTAAATTACCCATTGCCCATATTCTCCTTTTCCTTTTTCAGGTTCTTCTCTGCCTGTTTAGGAAAATTATATCATAGAACGCATTGAAATGCGACTTTATTTTCTGATTCTATCCAAACGCTTACGTCAAATATTCTTGTAGAATTTCTCCAATAAGCTTTAATTCATCCGGATTTAATTCCTTAAGCCAATCTTCTCCCTGACGGTTTTCCCTCCCTTTTTCACGACTTACTGCAATTTGTTCTAGACTATGTTTTAGATAATCAGTATCCCGAATGGAACGTTTCTTTTCTGGGATTTCCTCCACTTCATTGTGGATAGGTACTTGCTCTGGTTCTTCCTTATACTCCTCCATCACAGATTGTTGTGACCGATTTTTGGCTCTCAGTCTTCCATTTCTACGTTCCGCCTTTTTATCGGCATTTGTTTCATGCTCCGTATCATTTCTGGAATTCGAAGAATAAAGGGTCCGGATATTTTCCCGAGGCTCCAAACGAGGACCTCGTATCAAATGAGAATCTTTTCTCTCCTGATCAAGCCGGTAAATCAACGTATTTTCCAAATAGTTGTCAAGTGCGGCAAACAACTGCTGCCTTTTTTCTGCTACACCTGTCCCATGTTCTACCAATATGGTGAAAAGTCCTGCCATTATACCTACGGAACCATATAATACGATATAATAAGGATCCGTCCGGTACCAATATGCCCCAAAGGCCGCCGCACCTCCTCCTAAAAAACACCACAGTGTCATTTGACTGGAGAATAAATTCCAGCCGTGAAGCGTAACTCCCATATATTTAAAATCATACATCTGCCTTTCCAAATAAGGCTTTACCTTGGGAATCCCCTGATTGATCTGATAAGTATTCTCCGTCTTCTGTTTAAACGACCGAAGGTTTTTGTTTTTGGTAAGTGTTAAGTTGTCCGATTCTTTTATCAATCTTTTGTAGAGGTTACGTGTCAGCCATCTGGTTATAACACCAATGCCGCAAAAAGCTGCCAGCACGTATAATGCTTTGCCTGTCTGTAAAAATTCCAGCATAATAATAGCTCCCCTTTCTTCCCGGCATCTCCGGGTGATAGGTCTATTATAAACACCCGGACCGTCTTTGGGAAGATGAGAGAGCCTAGAATCGTTCGTCAAATGGTTACACAATTCGATTCTTAACTTAATATGAATCCCCTTCTGCCATTGCTAGAATTAGCTTCACCGAATGCTTTACTGCCAGCTTCTCAAACTCGCTATAGTCCATACCAGCACTGTTATCCGCCTTATCTGAAATAGCTCGAATAATAAGGAACGGAATGTGGTTTAAGTATGCGGTTTGTGCAATCGCTGCGCCTTCCATCTCCGTACAAGCGCCCTGAAAAGTTTTAAAAATCCAGTCTTTCTTAACCTGATCGGAAATAAACTGATCCCCTGATACCACTCTTCCTGTAAATACTTCAATCTCAGGATTCACTTTTTTACAGCATTCATATGCCAGATTACGGAGCGATTCATCTGCCGGGAAGGAGAATTCTTTCATCTGTGGAATCTGTCCTACCGGATATCCAAATCCAGTGGCATCCATATCGTGGTGTACCACATCGGTGGACAGAACCACGTCCGCAATATTGATTTCATTTTTTAGAGAACCTGCAATTCCTGTATTGATCACAGCATTCACATGATAATGGTCCACCAAAATCTGTGTGCAAATGGCTGCATTCACTTTTCCGATACCGGAACGAACCACGACTGCTTCCTTTCCTCTTAACAATCCTTTATAAAACTCCATTGCTGCTATGGTTTCTACATTGACGTCTGTCATTGTTTTTTTTATTTCAGCAACTTCAACGTCCATTGCTCCTATGATTCCTAACATATCGTTCCTCCTTGTTGATTCTTTCTATTTAAATAACTATTTTTAATTATAACGGAAAGTGTACCTTGAGGGAAGAACTTTTTCAGCTTGCTAATTTAACCATGCACTTTTATATTATTCTTTCTTATTTAATGCCTTTATGGACACCGCAATTGATACACAAACAAATACGATTAATACACAAAAAGAAAAAATGTAAATTCTCCCGGTTTTGAAACTCATTAAATATTTACTTATATTGATATTTAATTTTTTAAATAGATATGCAAGGAAAGTGGGGATTGTAACAAAGATGATTAAAAAATATTTGCTTTTGTTTGTACCAAATGCAAAAGATACGGGAATGATTAAAGCATTGTAAATTATAATGACAACAAAGGCCATTACAATATAAAAAGCACTTAATTTTTTTAGAATAATTATGGACACGATCCCATGAACGACTCCAGCAAAGGATGCCAATACAAAGGCTAAAAGATATTTACTGAATGCTGCAGCTTCCGCACGAATCGGCATAGACATTAATGTGTTTTTCCAGTGAGTTCTTTCATCCCATTCCATGGTGGTCTGAATTTGCATCGCAACTAAAAAATCGAATACTGTTAAAATTATAAAGATAGAATAATTAGGATTATTTAAGGATACCATTAGAGGGGGCATAATTGCAATAAAATAAATGGGAGATAAACTTTTTACGATTAATAACATATCTTTTTTTAATAATCCAATCATAAACATGCCTCACCTTCAATATAAAAATGCATAATATCATCAATCAATGGAACTCTCTTCTCTCTAAAAAATTCTTTTTTTTCATAATCGCTCTTTACCAATAAAACACACTTGTGATCAAACTTTAAAATTCTTTCCATTCCTTTTTTAGGTAAACTGTTATAATTCTGTAGATCACACTCATAGATAACATAGTTCCTGTGTAAATCATCTACTGATTTACGAAAAGCTATTTTCCCTTCATGTAAAACAAGAAACTCATCTGCTATATCCTCTAAGTCACTCGTTATATGGGTCGAGAAAAAAACAGTAGCACAATTTGACTTTACATAATCTTTTAAGATTTGAAGAATTGTATTCCGAACAATAGGATCTAAACCAGAAGTTATTTCATCAAATATTAATAAAGAAGGAGAATAGGATAATGAAATTGCAATCATTAATTTGCTCTTCGTCCCTTTCGACATGTCTTTTATTTTTTTATTCAATGGAACTTTAAATTGTTTTAAATAGTCTAAATATTTTGTTTTATTCCATTTTTTATAAATTGATTTCATAATACTATTTATATTCTTAGCCGTAAAGCAAGAATGAAAAAAAGATTCGTCATTATAAAATCCAATATTTTGTTTTATATCATTCTCATACTCAATGTTGTCTTTTCCGAATATTTCTATTTGTCCATCCTCTCTTCGTCTTTGATTTAGGATCAGACTTAGCAAGGTTGTTTTACCTGCACCATTTTCTCCTACCAAACCAACAATGCTCCCCTGACGGATTTCAAAATTAATATTTGACAAACTAAAATCATTATACCTTTTTAGCAGATTCGTGATTTTTAATACTGGCTCCATACTTCATTCTCCTATCCTGATAAGATCAGAACAAATCATCCATTGTTACTTAATGATGTTATTTTAAATTTTGATTGTTTTTATTATTAATGCTTTGTCATTAATAATATATAAAGATTAAAGCACAAACAAAATATATTGTCAATGCCACTCTCCCCCTATTGACACTGCCTTTTATTTTCGTTATAATTTCTTCTAGTTTCTAACCTAACTAGAAGTCTTGACAAACGGAGGGATCTTGCATGAATTTTAAAACAAATGGAGTATGTTCCAAAGAAATTAAATTTGAAGTAGATGGTAATAAAGTAACTAACGTTCAGTTTGTAGGCGGATGCTCCGGAAACACACAGGGAGTATCCCGTCTGGTTGAAGGAATGGATGTGAATGAGGCAATCACACGTCTGGAAGGAATCAAATGTGGATTTCGTCCATCTTCATGCCCCGATCAGCTTTCCCAGGCCTTAAGAGAATATCAAAAAAATGTAGATTAACGCAATTACTTACTAATATTATGAAAAACACGAAAACAGACTGATCCTAGTTTGTTCTCGTGTTTTTTATTTGTAATCCCCTTTCTTCATTCATTTTAGTTACATGTTTTTAACTTATTTCAAATAACCTTGAAAAACATTGACAAGTTGTATTAATTATTTTACTATGTATTTACAAATAGTGCAGTCAATATGGAATGTACCAAAATTCTAGCGTTCTGTAAATTTGTTTTTTCTTTGCTGGTAAACCTAGACCAATCACGGTTTGGGTATCTAGATAGAAAGAAAGGGGTTAATATGAGAAAAGAAAGAGTAAGAAGTATCAATTGGATCATTGCCACATGCTTTATGATTGCAGCCTTTTGCTGTTTTCATCCGATACCTGCCGATGCGGCAACTACCTATTATTACGTATCGACAAACGGAAATGATTCCAATCACGGACAATCAAAAGACAGACCATTTAAAACTCTAGACAAGGCACTTAGCAAAGCCAATGCAGGAACTACAATCTTTTTAATGAATGGTACCTATTCATCTTCTTCCACTTATAAGTTGAAGAAAAACGGTACCAGTAACTCTCCGATTAAAATCTTAAATTACAGCGGACATAAGCCTGTTGTGGATTTTTCCAAGCAGCCATACGCAGACAGTTCGAGAGGGTTCCAAATTACAGGTAACTACTGGATCATCTCCGGTCTAACAATTCAAAACGCAGGAGATAACGGAATCCATATCAGCGGTAATTATAACCGGATACAGGATTGCTTTATTACCAAATGTGGTGATACTGGGTTACAGATGAGCAACGGTGCCTCTTACAACCGGGTCATACGAGTAACTTCAACCTATAATTTTGATAAAAAAACCAACGGTGAAAATGCCGACGGGTTTGCCGCCAAATTGAAAATCGGACCTGGAAACCAATTTGAGAATTGTAACGCATATCATAACTCTGATGATGGGTTTGATTTTTATGACGCAGGCAACGCAGTAAGAATTTATAACAGTGAAGCCTCATATAACGGCAAAGGGGACGGCAATGGACAGGGCTTTAAAGTCGGTGGAAACTTTACCAGTGACAACCATTATTTAGAAGGCTGTGTTTCGACTGGGAACCGGAAAAGAGGATACGATCAGAATAATAACAGAGGTAGCATCACACTGAAAAACTGTACTGGTACCAACAACGGAGTAAACTTCTATTTTCCCAAAGCACCAGCCTCCGGAAAACATACGTTCACGGGCTGTATCTCCAAAGGGGGAAAGAATAAGGATGTCATTGTAGGAGCTAACATATCTGGCTGTTCCTTTCAGACAAGATAACATCTGAAGATTTATTAAAAAAGCATGCTGCAAACGATTATAACAGTTTACAGCATGCCTTTTTTTTACCTTACAGCCACAATTACCCCACCCAATTACCGATCCATCATCTTAGCAAATGCCACTCCCACCAGGGTGGAAATCAACGTCGCTATGAGTGCAGGTCCAACCACTGCCGCAGGATTTGGGCTTCCGTACTGGCTTCTATAAGCAATTATATTGACAGGAATTAGCTGCAGAGAAGATATATTAATGATTAGAAACGTACACATTTCATTATTGGCACTTCCTTTTGGTACCGGCTTTCTTTTTTTTAAGGAAGCAGACGAAGTCTTTCTCCGCTCTTCCTCTAACTCCTTTAATGATTCCATTGCTTTTAATCCGGCAGGAGTAGCCGCCCAGCCCAGCCCTAAAATGTTGGCGATAATATTCGTGGAGATATACTCTAATGATTTGTGCTCTCTGGGTATCTTGGGAAATAAAAAGTGTAACAAAGGTCCCATTTTTGCTGACATTCGCTCAATCAGGCCTGATTTTTGTCCGATTTCCATAATTCCTGTCCAGAAAGACATAATGCCAAGCATGGTGATACAAAGCATTACCGATTCTTTCGCAGAAGTCAGAACTCCATCGGTAACCGCATTTAAGTTCCCGTGAAGTGCACCCCATAAGACTCCAGCCAAAATCATAAAAGCCCAAAGATAATTTAACATCTTCCTTTGCCTTTCAAGCTCTTTTCATTATCTTATTCCCATCTTTTCAAGGTTATGTAACAATCTTTAAATGGAGCGTTTGTACGCTTCGTTGAGGATATAAATATCCCACATCAGCAAGTTTTCTCTCGCAGCTGTGGGATTTCATTTATAATTCCGTTTTATCCTACCAAATCTTTTATTACATCCGCTACCGTCTCCATCTGTTCTGCCCGGTAAGCGTTACTCCCACAAAAGACAAGACCTTCTTCCGTCTTTCCCTGTGCCGACGAAATCAGTGCTTTGGTAATACAATAGGGGATGGTTTTTTTGTCGCATTTATCCAGACAATCATAGCAATGCTCCAGTTGAAACGGTGTATTCGCAACGTTTTGCAAAAAAGAGTTTTTAATCGCTCTCCCTGGCATTCCAACCGGACTTTTAGTTATGACTACATCTTCTTTTTCCGCCTGAATATAGGCCTGTTTAAATTCTTTTGGTGCATCGCATTCGACTGTAGTCACAAACCGGGTTCCAACCTGAACCCCATCCGCACCAAGGTCTAGCTGGTGCATCACGTCCTCATGGGTATAGATTCCCCCTGCCGTTACAACCGGAATTACCTTATTATATTTCTCTCCATACTCCTTTACCAGCCGGATGATGCCTTTTATTTCCTCATCATAATCTACCTGATTATAAGTTTTATCTACATTCTCCGTATCCGCACCTAGCTGAGTAAGATGGTCTCTGCTAAACCCAAGATGCCCTCCAGCAAGCGGTCCTTCGATGACAACAAGATCTGGCGCTTGATGATATTTACGATCCCACATCTTGCAGATTACCATGGCAGATTTAACCGTTGAAACGATGGGCGCAATCTTTGTTTTTAGTTTGATCCCTGCTTCTTCCGCAGCTTCTGCTACATATTCTGGAAGACCTATGGGAAGACCGGCACCGGATATAATTAAATCCGCTCCCGCTTTAACTGCTTTTTTTACATAACTAGCATAATTTTTAGTCGCAACCATAATGTTAAATCCAATGATCCCATCGGGGGCCAGCTCTCTGGCCTTTTTCATTTCTTCCCCAATTGCCCGCAGATTGGCTTCTAAAGGATTCTTTTTAAAATCAGGTTCCCGAAATCCAATTTGGGCGGTGGAAATAATACCAATGCCACCTTCCTTTGCTACCGAACCGGCTAAAGAGGATAGGCTAATTCCTACCCCCATACCGCCCTGGATGATCGGATGATTTGACACAAGATCGCCTATTACCAAAGGTTTTAATATTCCCATTACATTCTCCTAAATCTATCATATCTTTGATTTTTAAGTTCCTCTTCCGTCATGGGAAGATAAGCTGCCAGAAATTCTTTTATGGCTCCAGACATTTCTTTGGAAATCTCAGGAAGATTCTCTGCGCAGGCAGGCTCTTCTTCTCCAATAATTCGCTCAATCAGTCCCAAATCCATTAAGTCTTTCGCTGTTATTTTCATAACTTTCGCTGCATCGTTTGCTTTTTTGCTGTCTTTATACAAAATAGAGGCAAAGCCTTCTGGAGAAAGAATGGAATAAATGGAATGTTCCATCATCCAAACTTCATTCCCCACAGCCATCGCAAGTGCGCCACCGCTTCCGCCTTCTCCAATTACAATCGAAAGGACTGGAACGGTTAAATCAATCATTTCAAACAAATTGCGTGCAATGGCTTCTCCCTGTCCTCTCTCTTCCGCTTCCAGACCGCAAAATGCTCCCGGCGTATCCACAAAACAGATAATTGGACGTTTAAAGCATTCTGCCTGTTTCATTAACCGAAGTGCCTTCCGATAACCTTCCGGAGAGGGCATCCCGAAATTCCGTTTGATATTATCCTTGGTATTCTTTCCTTTTTCCTGACCGATTACCGTAACAGGAAAACCATGAAAAGATGCGATTCCACCAATAATGGCACCATCCTCTTTATAATACCGATCTCCAGAAAATTCCATAAAATCATCAAATAATGCTTGAATATAATCCGAAGCCACAGGACGGTTTGCATTTCTAGATAATAAGACCGTATCCCAAGGACTTCTTTTGTTTTTCCTCTGCCAAAAACTCTTCTTTTTTCCACCTTCTTCTTTGGATTTCTCCAAGTTATCCACACAATCATTGAAAGAAGGGTGGGAAGTATGGAGCATTAAGATAGAAGAGAGGACTTCTTTCATCTCTTGTCTTGGAACTATTTTGTCAATAAACCCGTGTTCCAAAAGAAATTCCGCTCTTTGAAATCCCTCTGGGAGTTTTTGTCCAATGGTCTGTTCTATAACACGGGGGCCTGCAAACCCAATCAATGCCCCAGGTTCTGCTAAAATTATATCTCCAAGCATTGCGAAGCTAGCCGTAACACCGCCCGTGGTTGGATCTGTGAGTACACTGACATAAAGCTGCCCAGCTTTATGGTGACGTTTTAAAGCTGCAGACGTTTTGGCCATCTGCATCAAAGATACAATTCCCTCCTGCATTCTGGCACCGCCAGAACAGGCATATAAAACCACTGGAAGTTTTTCTTCCGTAGCCCGTTCCACTGCCCTGGCAATCTTTTCTCCGACTGCATATCCCATGCTGCTCATAATAAACCTGGCATCACAAACACCAATCACAGCCTTTTGTCCATTGATTTCGCAAATGCCTGTGACAATGGCTTCGGACAGTCCCGTCTTTTCTCGAATGGCAGTTAGTTTCTTTTCATATCCAGGAAAATCCAGGGGATTTTTAAATTCTATTTCTTTATCCCATTCTAAGAACGTACCTGCGTCCGCAATCATCTCAATTCTACGATATGCATGAACCCGGAAATACCCCTTACATTTGGGACATATATAATAATTACATCTTACATCTTCCGCATAAATGGGCTGACCACATTTGTTACATTTCTTCCATAGACCTGCCGGTATATTTGGTTCGTCTATTTTATCTGGATTGTTGTATTTGCTGTCAATCAGGGTGTAGGTTTTCTTGAACATACTTTTTAACATGTGATTTACTCCTTTCCCTGTTTACCGAACATAATCCGGAAAATATTTTGGTATAAAATCTGTATCCACATCTCCATTTTGATAACTCTCATGGCTTAGTATATCAAACTGAAAATCTACATTGGTTTCTATTCCCTCTATAATCAATTCCCCAAGTGCACTTCTCATTTTAGAAATGGCTTCCTTACGATCTTTGCCATGAACAATTAGTTTCATTAACATGGAATCATAGTTTGCCGGTACCTGATAGGAACTGTAAATATGGGTGTCAATTCGTATTCCATTTCCACCAGGTACGTGAACGTTTTTTATCACTCCCGGGCAGGGCATAAAATTCTTTGCCGGATTTTCTGCATTAATCCGACACTCGATGGCATGACCACGAATGATGATATCCTTTTGGGAAACTCCCAAAGGTTCTCCAGCTGCAATTCGGATCTGTTCTTTGATTAAATCCAACCCAGTTACCATCTCTGTTACCGGATGTTCTACTTGGATGCGAGTGTTCATCTCCATAAAATAAAAGTTTTTATCTTTATCCAGTAAAAATTCAATCGTACCTGCATTTACATATCCCACTGCTTTTGCCGCACAAACAGCCACTTCTCCCATTCGAGAACGAAGTTCTTCGGAGATTGCCGCTGAGGGGGATTCTTCTAGAACCTTCTGGTGACGTCTTTGAATGGAACAGTCTCTTTCGCCTAGATGAATCACGTTTCCATACTGATCCCCTAGGATCTGTATCTCAATGTGTCTTGGTTTTTCAATGCACTTTTCAATGTACATTGTATCATCGGAAAACCCTTTCACCGATTCCATTTGAGCATTCTTAAAGTTTCCTTCAAAATCCTCCACGCCTCTTGAGATTCTCATCCCTTTGCCACCGCCGCCAGAGGAAGCCTTAATCATCACTGGAAATCCGATTTTTTCTGCCATGGCTTTTGCTTCACCTACCTGGTGTACGGCTTCTTTTCCACCCGGCACCACAGGAACTCCTGCTTCTATCATGGTTTTTCTAGCTTCTGACTTATTCCCCATCTTGGTTATAATATCAGCATCTGGTCCGATGAATGTGATGTTACATTTTTTGCAAAGGTCTGCAAATCTGGCATTCTCCGAAAGAAATCCAAAACCAGGATGTATGGCATCTGCTTTCATGGCAACTGTTGCGGTAAGAATCCGCTCCATATTTAAATAGCTTTGAGTGGAAGAGGCTGGACCGATGCAAACCGCTTCGTCTGCTAACAGTGTATGGAGACTGTCTTTATCTGCTTCTGAGTATACCGCAACAGTCTTAATCCCCATTTCCCTGCAGGCTCTTATGATTCTCACGGCTATTTCACCGCGGTTGGCTATTAAAATCTTATCAAACATAGACATCCACCTATCCAATCATAAACGTCAGTTGTGCACTGGCCGCTACTTTTCCGTCAACCGTCGCAACCGCAGTTCCTACCCCAACGGGACCTTTTCTTTTAATGATTTCACATTCCAATTTTAATCGATTCCCAGGAATTACTTTCTTCCTGAATTTAGCCTTATCAATTCCACCAAAATAAGCAATTTTTCCCTTGTTTTCTTCTAGGCTTAATATAGCAATTGCGCCAACCTGAGCCAATGCCTCAAGGATTAAAACACCAGGCATAACCGGTTCCTCTGGAAAATGTCCCCGAAAAAAAGGTTCATCAAATGTAACACATTTGTAGCCCATCGCCTTAACCCCAGGCTCTAATTCTTCTATGCAGTCCACCAGTAAAAATGGGTGTCTATGTGGAATAATTTCTTGAATTTCTTTAATTCCTAACATCATTTCACTCTCCTTATGTTCAAAAGAGAGGTCCCATCCTGGACCCCTCTTTATTTTTTTCGTCTAATGGATACGGAACAGAGGCTGACCGTACTCTACCACGTCTTCATTTCCAACCAGAACCGCTTCAATTATGCCATCGTATTCAGATTCAATCTCATTCATCAGCTTCATCGCTTCGATGATTCCAAGTGTTTGACCCTTTTTAACCGAATCTCCTACCTTAACAAAGGCTTCACTTTCAGGTGACGAAGAGTGATAAAATGTCCCAACCAAGGGGGAAGAGATTACTTTATCTGAATCGATTTCATTCGTTTGCTCTGTTTTATATGTTTCTTGTAATTGTTCTACTGATTCAAGTTTTACTGTTGGATAGGAGTGTTCCTCGCTTGCCATAACTGCAGTTACCTGCTTTTCTTTTTTAATGGAAAGTCTTAGATCACCATCTTCTAGTTTAAAGCTAGTGAGGTCATGCTCTGTAACCGCCTGCATCAGCCTGATCATATCATTTATTTCCATAAAAACCTCCTACTGTTCAAACTTTTTTACCACAATACTGGCATTGTGACCGCCAAATCCAAGAGAATTGCTTATGGCATAATTAACATTACAGTTGATTCCTTCGCCCTTAGTGTAATTTAAATCACAACCTTCCCCTTCTTCTAAAAGTCCGGCTGTGGCATGAACAAATCCATCTTTTATGGATTTGACGCAAGTAATAAATTCCACACCACCAGCCGCACCGAGTAGATGACCGATCATGGATTTGGTAGAATTTATTTTTACATTTGATGCATGATCGCCCAAGGCAGCTTTAATTGCAATGGTTTCAAACAAATCATTGTGATGGGTACTGGTTCCATGTGCATTCACGTAATCAATGTCATTGGGTGTAATTCCAGCATCTTTTATCGCTTCTACCATGGCCCTCGCCGCACCACTTCCGTCCTCTGCCGGTGACGTAATGTGAAACGCATCACAGGTTGATCCATAACCAACCATTTCCCCGTAAATAACTGCATTTCTCAAGCGAGCATGCTCTAGCTCTTCTAGAACCACGATACCTGCTCCTTCCCCCATTACAAAACCACTTCTATCCTTATCGAATGGAATGGACGCACGCATTGGGTCATCGGAAGTAGTCAGTGCCGTAAGTGCCGTAAACCCAGCCACGCCGATTGGCGTTATACTAGCTTCTGCACCTCCTGCTACCATCGCATCCGCTTCCCCATACTGGATGGAACGGAACGCTTCTCCTATGGAGTGAGTTCCGGTGGCACAGGCGGTTACCACATTGATCGATTTTCCTTTTAAGCCGAACTGTATCGCCACATTGCCTGCTGCCATATTCGATATCATCATAGGAACCAAAAGGGGATTTACTCTGCCTGGTCCACGTTCCAGAAGTTTTTTATGTTCCCGCTCTAAGGCCTGCAGACTTCCGATTCCGGAACCCACACTGACCCCCACACGAAAAGGATCTTCCTTTTCCATGTCAATGCCTGACATTAAAAGTGCTTCTTTGGACGCTGCAACTGCAAAATGAACGAAGCGTTCCATACGCTTAGCTGACTTCGGATCCATATATTCCTTTGGATCAAACTCCTTTACCTCTGCCGCTAATTTTGCTTTATATTCTGTTGGATCAAATTGTGTGATCGGTCCAATTCCAACCTTCTTTTCTTTTAATCCATTCCAAAAGCTTTCCACATTATTTCCAATGGGGGTAATTGCCCCCATACCGGTAACTACAACTCTTCTCTTCATACCATTTTCTCCTTTCCGCAAGGGGGGTTCTTACATTGCCATACCACCGTCTACACTGATCACCTGGCCTGTGATGTAACCAGCTTCTTCCGAAGCCAGAAACGCTACTGTTTCCGCTACCTCATCTGCAGAACCAAACCGTTTTAATGGAATTTGATCCAAAGAAGCAGCTTTTACAGCGTCAGAAAGTACTTCTGTCATATCTGTCTGAATAAATCCAGGAGCCACTGCATTTACTGTAATTTGGCGACTTGCGGCTTCTCTTGCAAAGGATTTGGTTAAACCGATCACACCTGCTTTCGCCGCACAGTAGTTGGCCTGACCTGCATTCCCAAGGATTCCTGATACAGAAGAAATGTTTATAATCCTTCCGCCTCTTTGCTTGATCATCTGTCTTGACACATGTTTCATACAATTGAAAACACCTTTTAAGTTGGTTTGAATTACCGCATCAAACTCATCTTCTGACATCTTCATAAGTAGATTATCTCTTGTAATTCCTGCATTGTTTACAAGAATATCCAGTTTTCCGTAACTTTTCACAATATCGCTAATAAAGGTACCGGCCCTTTCATAATCTGTCACATTACACTGAACGGCTTTCGCATTCCCACCCTTATCGATGATTTCATCTACTACTTCCAGCGCCTGTTTCTCAGAGCCGTTATAATTAACGATAACCATAGCTCCAAGAGAAGCCAGCTTCTTTGCAATGGCACGCCCGATTCCTCTGCTTGCCCCGGTTACCACAGCAATTTTACCATCTAACATATTGGTCTCCTTCTCTGTCATAAACTGAATAGCTTTTCTATATCTGATAATTTCTCTATATTAAAGACTCTTACATCTCTTTTCATCTTCTTTATGAATCCAGCCAAAGTCTTCCCAGGACCGATTTCTATAAATGTATCCACTCCATCCGCCAGCATAGCTTCCACACTCTGCTGCCAACGCACGGAAGAGGATACCTGTTTTTTTAGAAGAGGCTTTACCTCATTTTCATCGGATACATACGTTGCGGTTACATTGGAAACATAAGGAATGATTGGTGGATTTAACTTAACCCCTTCCAAAACTACGCCCAGTTTTTCCCCTGCTCCAGTCAGAAGTTTTGAGTGAAATGGTCCACTGACATTTAGTAAGATGGCCCGTTTGGCTCCAGCTTCTAAAAGCCTTATATTTGCTTCTTCCACCGCCTCTTTTTTTCCTGAAATAACGATCTGTCCTGGACAATTATAATTAGAGATTGAAACATCTTCAATCTCGTCAAGAATTTCTTCAATCTTAGATGCATCCAATGCAAGGATGGCAGACATGGCACCCTCGCCAGCTGGTACTGCTTCCTGCATAAAAATACCTCTTTGTCTTACGGTTAAAATAGCATCCTTCTCATCCATAACACCGGAGGCAGCGAGTGCACAATATTCTCCCAGACTTAATCCTGCCGTTACATCCGGTTTTATTCCAGTTTTTTCTTCCACTACCCGCATCATGGCAATCCCCGTTGTCACCATGGCCGCCTGCGTATATTCCGTAATATCCAACTGATCGTTTTTTACAAAACAAAGGTCGGGTACGGAAAATCCAAGCAAATCGGATGCCATATCATAAATTTCTTTTCCAATGGTTGTTTGTTCATAAAAATCCTGGCCCATTCCACATGTTTGTGCACCCTGTCCTGGGAAAATAAATGCAATCTTGCTCATACTCTTTACTCCTCTTTAACGGCCAAGAAGTTTCTCAGCCTGTTCCATCATCTCTTCTATCATTTCCTTACAGGTTTGTTCTTTACTCACCATACCTGCAATCTGTCCGGCCATTACCGTGCCGTTTATTACATCACCTTCTAAAACCGCTTTCCGAAGCGTGCCAAGGGTCAAATACTCCAGCTCTTCAAAGGACTTCCCTTCTTGTTCCAGCTTTACATAGCCCCTGGTCATCTGGTTTCGTAAACTTCTCACTGGATGTCCATGGTTTCTTCCTGTGACTGCAGAATCTATATCTTTTGCCTTCATAATCCTCTGTTTGTAATTATCATGTACAATCGATTCCTTGGAGACAACAAATCTAGTTCCGATCTGAACCGCTTCCGCCCCCAGCATGAAGGTGGCTGCAATTCCTCTTCCATCGCCAATACCACCAGCTGCAATGACTGGAATACTTACTGCATCTACAACTTGAGGAACCAGTGTCATGGTTGTCTGTTCTCCAATATGTCCCCCCGATTCACACCCTTCTGCCACAATGGCATCTGCACCATATCGCTCCATTCTCTTAGCAAGCGCAACTGAGGCCACAACAGGAATTACCTTGATCCCTGCTGCTTTCCACATTTCCATATATTTCTCCGGATTTCCGGCACCAGTGGTAACCACTTTAATGCCCTCTTCCACAATCACCTTTGCTACTTCTTCTGCATGGGGACTTAACAGCATTACATTGACACCAATGGGTTGATTGGTCAACGCTTTTGCCTTGCGAATCTCATCTCTAACCACTTCACCGGGTGCATTGGCACCACCAATCAGTCCAAGACCTCCGGCCTCGGAAACGGCTGCCGCCAAATTATGTTCCGCTACCCAAGCCATTCCACCCTGGATAATCGGATGTTTCACTCCCAAAAGATCCGTAATTCTGGTTTTCATTACGCTTCCACGCCCTTTGCTTTTAAATAGTCCATAACTGCTTTTACTGTTGTTATTTTTTCAAGATCCTCAGATGGAATTTCAACTGAATACTCATCTTCCAACGCCATAACAAGTTCAAATAAATCAAGAGAATCAGCTCCAAGATCCTCTTTAAAAGATGATTCTGCGGTGATAGTCTCAGCTCCTACATTTAACTGCTCTGCGATAATTTCTTTCATTTTTTCTAACATTTTCTAATCTCCTTATCATCTTCTTTAATTTAATATTATATGCTATTACTTTGATTTTCAAAGTATTAGTCCGATCATTACCACTCCAAAAGAGTGGCGCCCCAGGTCAGTCCTGCGCCAAAACCGGCTAGAACAATCTTATCGCCCCGGATTAGTTTTCCATCCTGGTTCATCTCGTCTAGCAACAAAGGAATGGAAGCTCCCGATGTATTTCCATACCATTCTAAATTGGTAGGAAATTTCTCCATGGGTACTTTTAACCGCTTTGCAATGGATTCAAAAATCCGGTAATTTGCTTGATGCAGAACAAAATATTTTATTTCACTGATATCGGTTTGGCTTTCCTTAAGAACCTTATTGATTGCTTCCGGTACCTTTTTTACTGCAAATCGAAAGACTTCCTGCCCATCCATAGACATAAATCCAAGTGTAGGCTTTTGTTGTGTCAGAAAGTTATCTGTCGTTCTACAAGGACATTTTAATACGTTCCCTCTACTTCCGTCCGATCCCAAGGTCATATGAAATACGCCGGTTTCTTCCGCACGAACAACGACTGCTCCTGCTCCATCTCCAAACAAAACACATGTATTTCTATCATCCCAGTCAATCAATTTACTTAAAGTATCCGCCCCAATGACAAGACCTGTCTTATAGATTCCAGATTGAAAGAAACTATATACTGTATTTAGCGCATAAATAAATCCAGAACAGGCTGCACTGATATCAAAAGCAATTGCTTTTGTAGCTCCAATCGCCTCCTGAACTTCACAGGCCCCACTTGGAAAGCAGTGATCCGGAGAAGAAGTCGCCAGAACAATCACATCTAGTTCCTGTGGAGATATCCCTGCACTCTCTAGCGCTTTTTTTGCTGCCTGGATTGAAAGATAGGAGGTTCCTGTATCCGAATCCGCAATCCGTCTTTCCTGAATACCAGTTCTCGTTCGGATCCATTCATCATTGGTATCCACGATCTTTGCAAGGTCATCATTGGTTATCACCTGTTTAGGAACCGCTGAACCTGTTCCGATTATTTTTGTAGTCATAAATTCCCCCATTCATGCCGCAATCCGTCAAAAATGCAAAACGATCGCTGCATGCTGCGTTGAATTGTTATATCAATCAAATATTTTGAATATCAAAGTAATTTTATAAAATTTCATACAAAATGTCAAGACAATTTTTATTTTTCACTGTTTAGCAACGTCTGATAGACCTCTCTTTTGCTGATGCCCCGGTCCTTTGCAACCATACGCATAGCATCTTTTCGAACAATCCCCTGGCTTTCATACTGCTTCATATGTTCCTCCATAGGTATTTCATCAAATGACTTATTTTTTTCTTCCTGTATTTCTTTAATGGATTTACCTTCCACCACAATAACACACTCTCCTCTTGGAGCCTCTTGCTCATACCGTTTCATCGCTTCTATGAATGTCGTCTGATAGACCGTCTCGTAGCGTTTGGTCAATTCCCGGCAGATAGTGATGTTACGATCTCCCAATGCATCGTGAAGTTCTTTCAACGTCCTTAACAGACGGTGAGGTGCCTCATATAGGATGATTGTCCTGGTTTCTGATTTTAATTCCTCTAAAACCCATTTCTTTTCCTTTTTATCCGTTGGTAAAAATGCTTCAAAACAAAAACGTCTCGTTGCCATCCCAGATAGAGTTAACGCCGTAATACAAGCCGCTGGGCCAGGCAGGGAAGTCACTGAAATATTTGCTTTGTAACACTGTAAAACCAGCTCTTCTCCCGGATCAGAAATCCCAGGTGTTCCTGCATCCGTTATCAAAGCCACCGTGACACCCTGTTTCATCTGTTCTACCAGATATTTTGCTTTATCAATTTTATTATACTCATGATAACTGGTCATAGGCGTCTTGATTTCATAATGATTTAATAGCTTAATGCTGTGTCTGGTATCTTCTGCTGCGATCAAATCAACCTGCTTTAAAGTCTCAAGTACCCGTAATGTAATATCCTCAAGGTTTCCTATGGGAGTCGCACATAAATATAATTTTCCAAAAATTTCTTCCACTTTATCTTCTCCCGATCCGATCTGTCTCATTCTTCTCTTTTCCATCTAGTATCCATAAATCTGATAAATCTCATCAGTATATACACCTGGTTCCTTGTATACCACTACTGGTGCTTGTACTTTTATCATGGATTTTCCACCCCGCACCGCCTCAATTAAAACCATATTGGCTTCTTTCTCTATATAAGGATGAACCATCTTCATACGCTTGGGTTCCAAACAGTAGGTCTTTAATGCAGTAATAATTTCTATCAGCCTATGGGGTCTGTGAACCATATAGAAACGTCCACCTGGTCGAAGCAGCTTCGCTCCTTCTCTTGCCACATCATCAAGGGTACATAACACTTCATGACGTGAAATAGCCTTGGGTAAATCGGGATTTTTAAGCCCATGTGCATCATTCATATAAGGTGGATTGGTCGTTACTACGTCAAAGGAAGCCGCACCAAATAAACGGCTAGCTTCCTTAATATCACCCTCAACAATTGATATTTTATCTTCCAAATGATTTAGTAATACACTTCTTTTGGCCATATCTGCCACTTCTTTTTGAATCTCAAGCCCTGTATAATGACTTCCCTGATTCTTTGCCTCTAACAACATCGGAATGATCCCAGTTCCGGTTCCCAAATCAATCGCCTTTTCCCCAGGCTTTACTGCTGCAAATCCAGAAAGAAGAACTGCATCCATACCAAAACAAAAACCTTCCTGATTCTGTATAATCTGATATCCGTTTCTTTGAAGATCATCAATCCGCTCATTGTCCTTTAATTTAATTGTCATCTATCTTTGATTTTCCCTCTTTTTTCTCAAGAGCTTCCAGTTCCTTTAACTCCGCATCTGCGACGTGATTCTTTTCTTTCCGACGTCTGGGGCGGAATTTAAGCTGTTCCACCTTATATTCCCGAATCTCTTTTTCATCCTTTATGTTAACTACCACTTTCACTAACTGTCTTAAAACACTAACGGAGTGTACCTCACCCTTTAAGCCTTCATCTGTAGTAACATAATCCCCTACATTCGGCAGCTTGCTATTAAGTTCTTCATACGTTTCTTCTTCGTTCTTCAGACAGCACATCAATCTGCCGCAGACACCTGATATTTTCGTAGGGTTTAAGGAAAGATTCTGTTCTTTTGCCATCTTAATCGATACTGGAATAAACTCTGATAGATAGGAGTGACAGCATAACGTCCGCCCGCAGATCCCAACGCCTCCAACTATCTTCGTCTCATCCCGCACACCAACCTGGCGAAGTTCAATTCTAGTTTTAAAAACAGATGCCAGATCTTTTACCAATTCTCTAAAATCAATCCGTCCATCCGCCGTAAAATAAAACAATACTTTATTATTATCAAAGGTATATTCCGCATCAATTAACTTCATCAAAAGACCGTGCTTTTTGATCTTTTCTTTGCAGATTACAAATGCATCTTTTTCTTTCTCATGGTTCTTATTCTCCACTTCACTGTCTGACGGTGTGGCCATCCGGATTACAGGTTTTAAAGGCTGAACGACCTTCTCATCCTCTACTTCCCGACTTCCTAAAACCACGTAACCATATTCAATTCCTCTGGCAGTCTCAACGATCACATGATCTCCGGCTTTTACTTCCAGATTCGTGGGATCAAAGTAATAGATCTTTCCAGCGTTACGGAATCTGACACCAATTACATTTATCATCGATTAGTTCTCCTTCATTACAAGCAGCATGAGTTCCATTGCCAGTTCCATATTTACATTGGCATTCAGACGGATTCTTGCCTTATCGATTGCCTGTAAGATCAGCTCAACACCTTCATAAGCACTGGCAGCACTCATCTCTTTTATTGTATTAAATTCTTCCTTAAAGACCAGAAGATTAATATCCTGAGTTACCTTATACATTAAGACATCCCGGTACCAAAGCTGCATAAAATCAAGACAGTCATAAAGATCCTGGTTGTCATCCTTTATCTTCTTAATGTAGTACAAAAGTTCCATAATATCCATCTCCTTTAGATGCTTTAACATCTGGAGAAGATCCCCATGCATTGTCTGAAATGCTTCAGATGATGCAAGATGAATGGCACGTCCCAAATTTCCTCTGGCAAATGCACCATATATTTCCGCCCGACTCTCCGCGATTCCAAGAGTTTTTGACAAATAGGTACTCACCACCGAATCTTTTAATGGCTTTAATTTTAACTGTACGCATCGGGATAATATGGTTGGTAGAAAAGCTTCCTGATTGGTAGTAAGCAGAATAATAATCGCATATGAGGGTGGTTCCTCAATTGTCTTTAGAAGAGCATTCTGCGCCTGAACTGTCATCTTTTCCGCTTCATCCACAATATATATTTTATAATAACTGCTGTAGGGACGTATCATAATAGTGTCATGCATCTGTTGCCTGATATCATCCACCCCTATGCTATTTGGTTTCTCATGATTGACAAACAAAAGATCTGGATTGTTCCCACTCATTACCTGTTTGCAGGCATGGCACTGCATACACGGTTCACTCATTCCTTTTTCACAAAGCAAAGTCATGGCAAATGCGTGAGCCAGAGATTTTCTTCCCATCCCCGCTTCACCAGTCAGAATGTATGCGTGAGAAACACGTTTGAACTTAATTGCTTTTTGTAAATGTTCCTTGATTCTCTCATGACCGATAATATCTTGAAATCCTGGCATAGAGACACCCCCTATCGCTGTTGTCTAACCTACTTTCTAAACTTTTTAATTAAGAGAATAAGCTACCCCAATTATAACATAGAAGTTTTCCCATCACAAGAAAGAAGTATTGGCAAATACATTATGAAGAAAAACCTCCAAATGTTCCCCATGAAAGCAATGTCCTCCCTCCCATACATCATGGAATATATGATCTTCTTTCTCGAACAAACGATAGGCTCTTTTTATTATATCCAGTTGTTCGTACACGTTTTCCATTCCCCGTTTTCCATTTAGATGATCAGATTTTGCAGATTGAACCATCAAATGCCTGGGCGCCAACAACGCACCGATATCCCCCATATCTACGTGTTCCCATAGATGTGGAACGTAATTACAACTACAATTTCCATTTAACCGTAATAGAGAATCCTGGTACCCATAGAGATATCCACTGATAATTACCGTTTTAATCCGGTCGTCTAGTGCGGCCAGCCAGAGTGTCTGCATCCCTCCACCAGAAAAACCAATACAGCCAATGTTTTTTTCATCCCATTCACCCCGTTGTTCTACATAATCAATTAGTCTCATCAAATCCCAAGTACACATCCCGATGACCGTCATACCCAGAGGCTCAGCCATATGTGCCAATTCAAAACAAGTGGAATTTAAAAAATCATGTTCATCCTCCCCTTGTAAAGACGCCTCTCTTCGCTCCCCAAAACCACGACAATCTGGGCACAGTGCTACATACCCTAGTTTCGCCATCTTAAGACCATAATCATAATGAAAAAACTCGATTTTTTCTTCGACTGCAGGAATTTCTCTTACCCCAGCTACCGAGTATTTTCCGCCTCCCTGGTGTCCCGGAGGAGCCAGAAAACAGATTTGTTTTTCTGTTCCTTTTTTTGGTGGAATCAGGATATAAACCGGCATATAGACACCTGGTTCCACTGTAATTAATACCTTTTCCCGTATAATTCCATCTTCGATTTCTATCCGTTCCAAACACTGCGGATGTAAGGGGCTGTGTTCCATCTGATGAAGTCCGATCAGATCGGTTAATCTTTCTCTTACAAATTGTTTCCAATTTTCAAAGTCTTTTAACGTTTCTGCACAAAATCTATCCTTTCTTCCCCTCTCCTTCATACGTTTGATCAAAGATTCCTCACATGTATAGAACTTAGAAATAGCAATTGTCCTTTTTATCTGATTCATTTTATTCCATGCCTCCATTTTCTAAAAAGTTGGATACGTTTTAATATGAAAAACCGGCACAGGTTCCTATCCCCTGTGCCAATCTTTTTTTATCTATTGATTTGATTTTAAAAACCGACTATGCTGGTCTTGTCTTACTTTTAAAAGATCTTGCAGTCCCATATTATTAAGAGTGGACAGATAAGAATCAAAGCTGTCTAGATCGGTGGTACCTGTAATAAATGCCACATTCATCTCTTCTACATAAGTCGTTATGTCTACCAAATACTGAGAAATCACATTCTGTTCCTCTGTCGTAGAATAGATAAATGGCCAAGGTGCACGTGAATACTCCATAAGTTCTTTGTCTATTGCTACATGCCAATTTGGTAATAACACATCGGTCGCCTCCACAGACTGCTGAGACGGGAGACACCCTGCGTTAATTCCCAATTGCTGGAGCCAGTTGTTATCCGATGCCTTTTTTGTATACTCTTTTTTCCCGTCAGAGGAAATGGTATAACTTTCTCCTTCAATTCCCCATACATAACTGTCCTGAGATTCTTCTCCCATTGCATAATCCAAAAACTTAATTGCTAACAAAGGATTTTTGTCAGCTGTACTGATCCCAAAGATTTTAGAAATTGGATTTCTGCTAAGATAATACCCTTCCTCTTCTCCGGACAGAGGTGGAATGCCTGCCATAATTCCCTTTTCTCCCGTATATTCCGGATACTGCTTGCTATACAGCTGTGACATCTGCCAACTAAAATCAAAGGTAACTCCGGTCATGTTTTTGGCACAACGTTCTGTTATCTGATCTCGGGTAAGGGAAGTATATTCTACTTCCAATAATCCTTCTGAGTAAAGCTTATTTAAAAAAGTAAGATACTTTTTGTACTTGTCTTTTTCTGCTGCGGAATAGTGAACCGTTCCATCCTTATCTGCATAAAATCCATCCACCAGATTAAGACCAAACGCTGACCCAAACATATATGGGAGCTTTTCTGCTTCAATACTAAGTGGAATTTCATCTGTGGCATCTCCATTCCCATTCATATCATGATCCCGGAAAGCTCGGAGGACCTCCACAAATTCATCTAGTGTTTTCGGAACGGATAATCCAAGTTGATCCAGCCATTCCATATTCATAATAATACATGGCTGATAATTATCCGTAACCGCTGTTTGAGGAACATAATAAATATGACCGTCATCTGCCGTTAAACTGGCTTTTATCGTTGGGTTTTTGTCAAGAAACTTCTTATAATTTGGCATATAATCCATGTATTCGTCAAGTGGATAAAATAAGCCGGCATTAATATAATTCATATTTTCATCAAAATCTGGAAGTTCAACAATATCCGGTAAATCAGAACCAGACGCCAGCATTGGTCTTACACTGTCTTCATAGTTCGTTGGAGATACTAAAGTCCAGTCAATAGACACCCCTGCACGAGATTCAATATTCTTGATGATTTCTGCATTTGCATAATCCACGGTTGAATACCAGGAATTTAGTGCCAGGATGCTTACTTTCGCATCTTTCGTATTGGTAACTGGTCCTTCCCCTGTGTAATTGTATTGCGCTTCCTCTCCTTCTAACGGATCTTTTGCTGTTTCTTTTCCAGTTCCTACGCATCCCACCATACTAGATAACACCATAAGTGCCGACAGTACTACACCACCAAACCGTAACATTTTTTTCATTTTAAACCCTCCTTATTTTATATATAATCAAGCATGATTATCCTTTCACTGCCCCAAGCATTGTACCTTTAACCAGGTATTTCTGAATAAATGGGGTAATACAAACAATTGGTATCATGGAAAGTACGATGCAGACATATCGGATCTGAATCGTGGACTGCGCGGCTGCACTTGCCGCCATGGCATCGCCCGAAGACTGCATGATTTCTGAAGATGCCATCAAAAGAATTCTACGCAAGAATAACTGAAGTGGCTGTAAATTTTGTTTTCCTATGTAAAGAAGTGCACTAAAGAAATCGTTGTAACGGGCCACTGCATAATACAGGGTTAACACCGCAAGGGTTGGCTTAATCAGCGGAACTGCTATTTTTGTTAATATCTGTAGATCATTGGCTCCTTCTAAATAAGCACTTTCAAACAATTCTTCAGAAATCCCTTCAAACGCAGAGCGGCATATCATTACATTATAAGCACTGACTAAAACCGGCAAAATCATCGAAAGGCGGCTGTTATATAAACCAAGCCCTGTAACCACAAGATACATGGGGATCAGTCCCCCGGAAAAATACATCGTAAATGCAAGTAAAAAATTTAGTTTTCTTCTCAAAAAAAATTGTTTTCTTGATAACGGATAAGCGGCTAAACAAGTAAATATAAGATTTAAGACGGTTCCAGTGATGGTATAATATAAGGTATTTCCATACGATACCCATAAATCCTTATAGCCCATAACCATTTTATAAGTCTCTAGATTGATATCCACGGGGAGAAAGGTTACCAGTCCTCGATTCACCGATTCCCCAGAACTCAATGAAATACTCACTACATAAATAAATGGATAAAGGGTGATACACACTGCTACGATAATAAGAATCCAGATGCCAATATCAAACAATTTATCCGTCAGACACTCATTCTTAAACTCCACCCAGGTACTTTTTTGCTCCATAATCCTTCTCCTTACCATATTGACGTTTCTGTTAGTTTCTTACTGAACCGGTTAGCCAAAAATACAATTGAAAATCCAATCAAAGAATTAAAAAGTCCTACGGCTGTTGCATAACTGTAATTTTGGTTTCCAATTCCTTGCCGGTACACATAGGTGGAAATTACATCTGCGGTTTCATAGATCCCAGAATTATAAAGGAGATATACTTTTTCAAACCCTACATTCAAAAGATTTCCCATGGACATAATTAGTAGCAGCATAATTGTTGGTTTAATGCTTGGTAGCACCAGATATCGAATGGTCTGAACTTTACTGGCTCCATCAACTTTCATTGCCTCATAAAGTTCTGGGCCTATTCCCATTATCGCCGCCACAAAAATAATGGAATTAAACCCAAACGTCTGCCATGACCCAGAAATTACATAAAGAGAACGAAACCATTTGGGCTCACCTAAAAAATTAATAGCCGTCCCTCCTACCCGTTCAATCAGCTGATTGATAATTCCATTGGATGGAGATAAAAAGTTGGTAATCATCCCACAGATTACAACGGTGGAAATAAAAAATGGTAAGTAAGTAATTACCTGTGTCCCCTTTTGCAGAATTTTATTTTTAACCTGTGTAATACAAAGTGCAAAAATAATTGGAATTGGAAAACCAAAGATTAAAGAATAAAACGATAGTAAAAATGTATTTCGAATCAGTCGAAATGCATAGGGCGACTGAAAAAATTGAATAAACCATTTTAAACCTACATACTTCCCCGTAAAAATCCCCATCATTCCATTCCCTGGTTTGAATTGAGTAAAAGCCATAAAAAGTCCCGTCATGGGCAAATAGGAAAAAATAAGAAAATAGAAAAATACAGGGATAAACATCAAGATTAAATATTTATCCCGTTTTACATTCTTAATAAAAAGTTGCTTTTTCTCATCCTTACTCCAATTTCGATTGAAAGTCCCTGCTCCCTTACCAGCATTTTGTTTCATTTTGTCTTTCCCTTCTCTCTACTGTGTTTATATTAAAATTGTACACTTTGTATTAAAATAATAATAGATTCATATTTTTTTGTATATTTTACCATCAAAAAATGAATGGATCAAAAAAAGAGTTGTATTTATCGTCTTTTTTTGATCCATTCATTGTTTTTAACCATACTTTTTGTTTATATTTTTATTCGTCTATACATACATTCTCTATGCGATAATCACTGGGGTTCGTTTCCATAATAGACTTAAAATTTCTACGAAAGGTTAAAATATTGGTATAGCCGCATTCTTCGGCAATTTTTTCTAGAGATAACTTGGTTGTCTTAAGTAAGTATACTGCATGATGAATTCTACGTTCCTGCACATATTTTAAATAGGTCACCCCAAACCTATTTTTCACCAAGGTGGTAACGTATTTACTACTTACAGAAAAATGATCCGAAATATGGGTTAGAGACAGGTCTGGATTTTTATAGTTTTGATTCATGTAGTCAATTAATTCCACTTCAAGGTTTAATAGTTCTTCCCTTCCTTCTCCCAGTGTTTCTACTTCATCTAGAAGTTCCTTTACCAACTCTTCGTAATAGGAAATAACTTCCTCCATTGGGCGATAGGACGGACATTTGTCTAGTTTCCTTCCTGTCAACCCGTATTGATCTCCTACCGACTGGATTGCCTTTACCACCGTGATATACAGTTCACTTAGAAGAAGCTGCCCTGCAAATACAGAATGATCAAAATCATTTCCATTCTTACTTTGTATTTCTTTTAAGAAATGATTTACCCCTTCCCTATTCCTATCCTTAATTTCTTTATTCAGCTGCTTCCCGCCATCCTTAGGAAAATAATAATTCATAGAAAATTCCAAGCTAGACTCATAAAAATAGATGAAACCTCTTCCCTCCCATAAGATTTTCTCCAATGCCAACAATGCGTTTTCACAAGATCTACTTAATTCGCTTAGCTCATCCCGTACTTCGTCGGCTCCAATGGTAATCACAAAATCCTGGCCCAACTGCGTTTGCAGGATTTCAAAAAATTCATACAGGCGATCTTCCAACCGTTCCCCATTATCACTATTAAAAATCAGATATATGTGATGTATATCCTTTTCATAGTATAGAATCTTTAAGTCATCCCCAGACTCTTTTCCCGCCAGTTCAATGACCTCTTTGATGATTCGTTTCGTATTTTCCTTAGAATCTCGTGATTTGTAAGTATAAAAGAGATCCACCACAGCAGTTAAAAAAAACATTTTTTTAAGTTCAATATAATTCTTTACATATTCCATCTTTTTGATCTCATCATCATTATACATAATAAGACTATGTAATAACCCCTGACTTGCATAAGGAGAAATGGAATGGACCTGTTCCATATAGCCATTTCGTTCGCCTACAAGAGCTCGTACATCCGAAACAATTCCCTCCTGTTCATTTTTGCCATCTTTTCTCCCTTTTCCAACTAACTGCTGTATCTTTACATATGGAGAGGAATACCGATACGCAAAAAAATAAGCAAGTAAGAGATAACAAATACAAATAAGAATCCCCAAAAGCAGCGCCAAGGAGCCTAAATCTTGAAAATCAAATCCAAACATCTGATTATCTGCTGTTATTTCATATGTAATCGATGGATTAAATCTAGAGACTTGTTTAAATGTGTGTCCACCCCTCTTTCCACTTTCAATTACGGGATTCCCCTGATCGTATACAACGTAACCAGATACCTCACCGGCGGCAGATGCTAATAATTTATCTATCTTCTCACTCTCAAACAGTACGCAGATCCCCCCTCGTTCAGAACCAGCTCCATACTGATATTTACTACTATAGATAAAATAGTTTTTATAAAATATAAGCTGGTTATTATCCAAACTTAATAATTGATTCAAATTAGTAACTGCCATTGGCTTTATCTCATTCGATGAGAAGTTCATAAAATCAGAAAGTAAGATGACCTCGTTACTCGTATAAATCTTATCATAATCATTTAATATTATAACGATATCATAAATATTAAGATTATCTCCTGCCGCCTTCTGCGAACTAATATCATTTAACACTTGATAAAGAAGATAAGAGTCTATGGAACGGTCCATCCGTACCGTAAGATAAAGCTTATTAATCAAAGAAGATGTATTAATATTGGAAACAATTTTCTGTGCACTATAAATCTGCTGATCCATTGCATTGGCAAATGCCTGAACTTTTGTATTATAATACTGTGTTGCTTGTTGTTTTTTTACGTTCAATGACTCGAAAGTAACCATTGCTGAATATGCAAAAAAGCTTAAAAGTATAATCAAGCAATAAGAAAAAAACATATTTTTAAAAAATCTGCTCTTTCGAGCTACATAAGAATTAATACTTGTCTCCACCACACGCAACCCTCTTTATTTCAGTTTCTTTTTACCCCAAATATAACCTTCTAATTTGCATTAATTACCGATATAATTTCATTGAGACATTGTTCCAATTCTTGATTTTCAAATCTCCTGTCAATTTCACATCGTTTTAGTATCTCTTCCTTAAAATCCACTTCATCTGCTAGAAACCTTCGACACAACTCTTTATATTTTGGTACTTTCTGGTTGTTTTCTCGTTTTAATGCTCGTAGCAGTCTTTCCCCATCTTCTACTTCGATATATAACGGCACCAGGTTCTCTTTACCTAAATATTCTCGCGTCATCTCATAAGATTCCAGTGTTCCAATCATTAAATATTTAATTTTACCTTCCAGATTAAACTGTCCGTCATCGACTGTAAAATACGTCCATGGTCCATATACGGTTTCATATGTTCTTTCCTCAATAATCTTATTCTCCTTGCGGAATTCATCTCTCTTCCTATCGGTAGTAAAATGGTACTCCATTCCTTCTTTTTCCCCATCCCGTATGGGTCTTGTTGTATATAGAATTATTTTTTTTAATTCTGGAAGTCGTTCCAATAATTTTTTGTATATGGTATCCTTCCCCGTTGCACTTTTTCCCATCACATAATAAATTTTACTCATATAATCTACTCCACACCGTTTTTAATTTTATAAAACTACTATTTTTATAATGTTCCTAATTGCTGCCTGTCTTTGATAACTTCTCACTTGACTACTTTTCTACAACGTAAAGAAAATCAGCCGTTTCATCTTCCATCCCTTGTATCATAAGATTCTGCTTTTTATAGAATTTTATCTGTTCTACTATTTCTTTGCTTAGAATTTCACCTGGTGTTACAATTGGGATTCCAGGGGGATAAACATACACAAATTCCGTTGATATTCGATCAACGGTTTGCTCTAATAAAACCCTTGTTCTGGTCTGGTCCATGGCTTCTGCAATCGTCAGAGGACACTCCGATTTACTGATTGATAATATTTTTCGATTTGAATTGATTCGATCTTTATCTGCTTTCTTGGTTTTTTCATCAATCTGGCTCATTGCTTGTACTAATCTGTCAAACCCTTCCTTTGTATCCATCAGAGTCGTAATTGCAGTTATAGAATCAGAACTGCACATTTCCATCTCCAGATGATACTCACTTCTTAATATGTCCATTAACTCTTTTCCTGATAAGCTAGTATTCCTTGTGGATATAATAATTTTAGATGGATCTAGATCAAATATTCCGTTCCTAAGATCTACGCTTCGTCTCAAAAGTTTAAAATGATCTAATCTAGATAACTGGTCTCTTAACCTAGCAAGATTTATGGAAAAATCCTTCATCTTCTGCATTCCTTCTCCAGTCATAAAACGAATGCAGTTTTCTATTCCAGCAAGTAGAACATAGGAAGGACTACTGGTCTGATACATCTGTGTGTAGCGATTTAATTTTCCTATATCAACATAACCTTCTTTCACGTGCATGATCGCCGTCTGAGTAAAGGATGGCAATGTTTTATGAAGACTTTGAATGACCACATCAGCTCCACATTCAATTGCGGATACTGGAAATCCATCGTTTTTTCCAAAAGGAAAATGAGCTCCATGTGCTTCATCCACGATCAAAGGGATTTGAAAATTATGAACAATTTTTGCAATTTTCTCTATGTCCGATACTACGCCATCATAGGTTGGAGATACAATTAGTACGGCCTTTATTTCCGGATGGTTTATCAACATTTTCTCAACAGTTTCTGGAATTAATCCACTTTGTACCCCGAATTCTTCTATCATATGTGGATAAACATACTCCACCTGCAACTGATTGAGGAAAACACCATGAAATACGGATTTATGGCAATTCCTACTAACTAAAATCGTTCCTCCATGAGGTACTGTGGCACTGATAGCACTTAAAATACCACAGCTGCTTCCATTCACCAAATAATAAGAACGATCACTTCCATATATGCTAGAAGCCCAGTCCATAGATTCTTTCAAAATCCCCACCGGATTATGAAGATTATCAAACCCTTCTATTTCTGTTAAATCAATGGAATATGGATTTGGAAATTCTCTCCCAAAACTGCACCCATATTGTCGCTTATGTCCAGGCATATGAAACGGGTAAAAATCTGTTTTTCCATACACTTCTAATTTCTTAAGCAGGTTCGGTGGTTGATTCATTTTCCTTTCCCTTCCTCTTTTATCTTACCATTTAATCATTTAGATTAATGTCGAATTATAACTAATTTTAGCTCTTACAGTATAGCATTTTTATCCTGGCTTTACAATTTTTTAACTCAGGGTTATAATTATATTTTGGTGATTTAAAAGGAAGGGATAAGAGCATGAGAAAAATAGAATTTAAAATGGAACGCCCAGGTCTGGTGAAAGCTGGAGATGAAGTTAGAATCATAGAACGAGAGGGAACCAGCAGCTACAGTTATATCATTGATCCGGCTGTCGCCATGTCTGGCTGTTATGTGGGTCGTGATCGCTTAATCTCTGATCATGGCTTCGTAATTGAAGTCAAACACAATGACCGGGGATATTACGTCATCGTTGAATTCGATGAATAATTAATAAAACAATTAAAAAAAGCCTTGAAACATCACTGTTTCAAAGCTTGTCCTGAGACACCGGGGATTCGAACCCCGGACAACTTGATTAAAAGTCAAGTGCTCTACCACCTGAGCTAGTATCCCATATGCCCAGAGCCGGAATCGAACCAGCGACACGAGGATTTTCAGTCCTCTGCTCTACCAACTGAGCTATCTGGGCGTATGTACCTACATGTACACCATTCGCTAAAAATACCAACAAAAATTGCGGGGGCAGGATTTGAACCTGCGACCTTCGGGTTATGAGCCCGACGAGCTTCCAGACTGCTCCACCCCGCGCTATTTAATTGTATGCGGCAATCAATGATTTGATTACCAAATGGATGGAGATGGATTCGAACCATCGAAATCGTCGATAACAGATTTACAGTCTGCCCCCTTTGGCCACTCGGGAACCCATCCATATTTAATTCTGATACAAGCCGATGATCGGACTCGAACCGATAACCTGCTGATTACAAATCAGCTGCTCTGCCAATTGAGCCACATCGGCACAAATCTCTTCATGTATAGCATTTGCATATAGAATGGGACCTATAGGGCTCGAACCTATGACCCTCTGCTTGTAAGGCAGATGCTCTCCCAGCTGAGCTAAGATCCCATAAGCAAATTTTGTTACTAAACGACCCGGATGGGATTCGAACCCACGACCTCCGCCGTGACAGGGCGGCGCTCTAACCAGCTGAGCCACCAGGCCAAAACTATTAGAAGGTGTTACACATACCCTCAAAACCACACATTGTTATATATCTATTCATCCGTAATCTCTACCTAAACCAACTTGGTTAAGCCCTCGACCTATTAGTGACAGTCAGCTACACATGTTGCCATGCTTCCACCTCTGCCCTATCTACCTCGTCGTCTTCAAGGGGTCTTACTCTTGCGATGGG
>NZ_RJLQ01000021.1 GCF_003833015.1 Clostridium sp. E02 | reverse complement strand
TTTACAAGCAGGTAACTGTAGTTTTATTAAAGTTACCCAAAAACTAATAGTACCTGGTTAAATCAAGCACCAGAAAACTGGTGCTTATGTTAAAACTTTTTCGGGACATTTTCAAAAACGGTTGACAATTATAGTTTGTTTACGAACGATATTCTTTGGGACTGCAGCCATAGTGTTCCTGAAATTTTCGATAGAAAAAGCTGATGTTTTCATAACCGGCTTCATTTGCAATTTCTGTAACTGACATATTTGTATTTCTTAAAAATTTAGCTGCATATTTTAATTTCTGTGACTGTACAAGCTGTTTATAGGTCATACCTGTATGTTTCTTGATAAGAAAAGTGAGATAATTCGGGCTGAGATGGAAAAACGCAGCAACTGAATTTAAAGTACAGCTTCTGAAATTTGTTTCAACGAACCGGATTATACTAAGAATAGAAGGCGTACTGGATTCACTTTCCTCCTGGACCAGTTGATTTTTATATACATTGATAAGCTCGGCAATGATTAAACTGAACAGATTCTTTATAAAATCCGTGGAATTTACGGAAGGATCAAAGCACTCACACAGAAGTTCCAGGGTAAATAATTGTGTTCTTCTGCTGTTTTCCGATTGAAAAAACAAGTATTTGTTTTCATGGCTTTTTTCATTCATTGCATTAATAAAAAAGTGAGATAAGATGCTGTCTGTGGAAAAATGATCCAGAAGATTCTCCCGCAGATATTTTTTTGATACCATGAAACTGATCATTATATCATCTTCACCTGTTGCTTTTATGGAGTGGGGAACGTATGGCTCAATAATCAGAACCTGTCCCTGCTTTAATGTGATATCTGTGTTTTTTATGGTCTGAGGACAGATACCGGAATAGACGTAGTTTATCTCAACATAGTCATGAACATGTACGGGTACCGGAATAAAGCGGGAATTTTTTTTGATGCTGATATCAAGAGGAGTGGATTGCCACCCAGATAAAACACTGTGTTTATCCATTCTATTATGTTTTTCGTCAAAATAGATACAGCTGACTGTCTCCCCGCTGATTTTGATTTTGGGCATATAGTCCCAAAAATCCGGAATGTATCCGCTCTTATATTTTTTCTCGCTTGTACTTAAGCTGCGTAATGTAAAATCAAGGCTGTTTAAATCCATAAGAAGCTCCTTTACGGTTGGCTGAATTAGATGGCAGTGTCTATAAGACAAGTATAGGCACAATCGTTAGTTTGGTCAATAAACAGAAGTGATTTCGTTATTATTATAAGCATTCACATATGATAGTATAAAGATACAAAGTACTTAGATACTATGCTTGAGAGAGAAGGAGAAGATGAAAATGGGAAAAAACAGTTATACTCAATTGGCATCAGATCTTGTCAGACTGGTCGGAGGCAGGAATAATATCAGCAGCGTTACTAATTGTATGACCAGACTGCGGTTTGTATTAAAGGATGAGAATGCTGCAAAAACAGATGAGATAAAAGCAAATAAGGAGGTAAAAGGGGTTATCCGGCAGGGCGGTCAGTATCAGATTATTATTGGTACTCATGTAAATGCAGTGATAGATGATGTGAGAAAAGAAGCGGGAATCACGGAGGGGGCTGAGAAACAGGATATGAAGCTTTTAAAGGATGGCAATCTGTTTGACCGGCTTTTTAAAATTATCAGCGGCTGCATTATGCCCATGATCGGAGTCATGGTTGCCTCTGGTATGATTAAGGGGCTGCTTGCAGTCCTCACAACTGCCAAAGTTCTTGAGGCTACAGACGGTACTTATCTGATTTTATACGCAGCAGCCAATTCCATCATGTATTTTTTGCCTGTCATAGTAGGCTTTAATGCGGGAAAGGTATTTGGATGCAACCAGTTTGTTACTGCAATTATCGGTGCATCCCTGATCTATCCGGATATACTGGCAGCTCAGACAGCAGGTACAGCGCTGACCTTTCTAAAGATACCTGTTACGCTGATCAATTATAGCAGCAGCCTGCTCCCTGTTGTGGCAGCGTCCTGGGTTGCTTCAAAAATCGAGAAGGGTGCCAAAAAAATCGTTCCCCAAATGCTCCAGCTGTTTTTTGTGCCCACGATTGTTCTCATGGTTACCGTGCCGCTGTCTTTTTTGGTAATTGGACCGGTTATGACCTATGTGTCCAATTACTTAAGTGCCGGAGTGATGTTCATATTTAATCATTTTCCGGTTTTGGGAGGAGTGCTTTTCGGTGCATTCTGGCAGGTAATCGTTCTTTTGGGATTACATTCTGCTTTTATACCAGTGTTACTGAATAACTTATTTACATTGGGAAGTGATCCGGTCAATGCGGTATTAGGACTTACTGTATGGGCTTTAGCAGGTGTATCACTGGGATATGCGTTAAGGACAAAGGATAAGGAGAAAAAATCCCTGGGGTTTGGAAATCTGATATCCTGTTTATTCGGCATCACGGAACCGACTATTTATTCGATTGCTCTTCCCAACTTTAAGCTATTTATCGCAGCCTTTGTGGGCGGAGGCGTCGGAGGTGGAATTATGGCGGGACTCGGCGGAAGAATGTATTCATTCATCGGGGATGGAATCTTTCGTTTTCCGGCAATGATTAATCCGGCTGGACTGGATATCAGCTTTTACGGTTTTGCCGTATGCGCCGCCATATCTTTTGTAATATCAGCAGTTCTGGCATTTATACTGGCTGGAGAGGATACAAAAAATAAGGATCGGAGTATGTAAACATGTACAACAGAATAGAAGAAATTTTAGAGGGGAAGACTGAAAACTGCTTTTATCCATTTTTCTGGCAGCACGGAGAAACAGAGGCAGTGCTCCGCCAATATATGGAAAAGATACAGAAAAGCGGAATGAAAGCCGTATGCATTGAAGCAAGACCTCATCCGGATTTTCTGGGAGAAAAATGGTGGACTGATTTAGATATTATATTAGATGAAGCCAGAAAAAGGGCTATGAAAATATGGATTCTTGATGATTCTCATTTCCCTACAGGATACGCCAATGGCGCAATAAAAGAAAAATATCCGGAACACAAAAAATGGTACCTTTACATGCGGCGTTTCGATGTAGCCGGGCCTGTAAAGGGTGCCAGAATCAACATTAGTTATCTTGCAGGGCGGCCTTGGGATGGAGTCAGTGAAGATATCAATCATGTAATTGGAGTTTACATGGCAAGACGTGTGAGTGACCGGAATACAGGCAAAGAAGAGATTGCCATTGATACACTGGTGGATAAAACGGATGCGTTAAAAGACGGAATCATATCCCTTGATATTCCAGAGGGTGCTTTCACTATATTTACTGTATTTTATACCAGAAACGGAGGAGAGGAGACGACGGCCGATTATTTGAATCCGTTGTCTGCGAAAGCTACGGAGGTTCTTGTCAATACAGTTTATGAACCCCATTATGAAAAATATAAAGATGATTTTGGAAAAACAATAACAGGATTTTTTTCAGATGAACCCAGGTTCGGAAATAAAAAAGGCTTTTTAGCAGGTATAGGACAGGATATGGTTCTTCCTTGGAGATTGGGGCTTGAGGAGGAGCTCGCCTTTGAATTAAAATTTCTGCCCCTGCTGTGGGTGCAGGGCGAGGGACTGGAAGGGGAAATCCGGTATCAGTACATGAATCTGATTACTAGATTATATCATGAAAATTTTACAGGTGTACTGGCAAAATGGTGTCATGACAGAGATCTCTGTTATCTGGGACATAATATTGAAGACAACGGGGCACATGCCAGACTGGGATATGGAACCGGGCACTACTTCCGGGGACAGACAGAGCAGGACTTTTCAGGCATTGATGTGATCGGGACCCAGATTGTTCCGGGAATGCCGTATCATCATGATGCTTTTTCAACAGGCGGGTGTGATGGAGAGTTTTATCATTTTGCCCTTGCAAAACTGGGATCTTCCGCTGCTCATCTGGATCCGGTGAAAAATGGCCGGGCGATGTGTGAGGCGTTTGGCGCTTATGGCTGGAATGAGGGGCTTAAGCTGATGAAATGGATTACAGATCATCTGGTTGTGCGGGGGATTAATTATCTGGTTCCCCATGCGTTTAGCCCCAGGGAATTTCCGGATTGGGACTGTCCTCCCCATTTTTATGCCCAGGGACATAATCCTGAGTTTCGGTATTTCTCTGTCTACAGCGATTATACAAACCGCCTTATGAACCTGTTTCAAAATGGAGTTCACAGAGCCCCTGCCGCGGTTTTATATCCGGCAGAGCAGGAATGGGCAGGGAACTATATGCCGGTGGAAAAACCGGTAAGGGAACTGCTGGAACATCAGATCGACTGTGATATTGTATCTGCGGATTATCTTTTTAATGCTGTGACCGAAGGAAATATGCTTAAGATTCATAAGGAATATTTTAAGACTGTAATTATTCCCTATGGCGAAGCGATCCCTGTAAACGTAATGAGGAAAGTAACTGAATATGCCAAGTCAGGAATACGGGTTATTTTTCTTAATAATTATCCGTCAAGAACGCTGGGAGGGGAGCTGTCAGAGGAAGAATGGCACATACTCAAACAAGTCTGTCTGGCGGGAGCTGTCAGCGATTTGGAAGTTCTGTGCAGGGATCTGGCAGAAATCAGGCTGGAATCCCCTTTTCGTGAGCTGGTCTATTACCACTATGATCAGGGAACACAAAACTGGATGTTTTTTAATGAACATCTGTCAAAAACTGTAGATACAATCATAGAGATTCCGGATGCTGCCTATGCATACTCCTATGACGCATTTTCCAATAAGTTATATAAATTGGAGAGGGAAGAAACCGGTTATCGGCTAAAACTGGCTCCTTATGAATCCTGTGTCTGGATCTTTTCGGAAGATCCTATTGCAAATGCGAAAGAAACGGTAAGACCAGTATGCCATGGGAAACCGCAGCAATTGACGGCGGAGTGGAAGGTTTCCTTTGCAGACAGTTTTTCTTACCCGGATTTTAAAGAGA
The DNA here is from genome assembly GCF_003833015.1 of Clostridium sp. E02. Lineage (GTDB taxonomy): Bacteria > Bacillota > Clostridia > Lachnospirales > Lachnospiraceae > Lacrimispora. Next base: position 68,811 of record NZ_RJLQ01000021.1, on the reverse strand, counting down.
CGCTGCCGGTTAGTGAAGCGGTCACGGTAAATACGATTGACGGATATGAGGATAAATGCGGAACTGTATCGTATGAGACGGTTCTTTCAGTAAAGGAAGCGCCAGACGGGGTTTTTCTGGATTTAGGGACTGTTTATGAAATTGCGGAAGTATTTGTAAATAACAAATCAGCCGGAGTAAAATTGTGCCCTCCCTATGTATTTGATTTAACCGGATTGGTGGAACAGGGGGAGCACTTACTGAGGGTAGAAGTGACCAATACTCTGGGAACCCAGATCAGGGATGGTTTGTCTCAATACCTGGTTATTGAGCCTTTCGGGATAGAGGGGCCAATTACACTATATTCTTAAGAAGTAAATGTAAAAACTGTAACTGGGAGTTACATGACAGAAGGTTATGATACAAGTGTCTCCGGTTTGTACCGCAATCTATTCGGTCTCATCCTGTTCTTCTTCAATTCCCATACATTGTTTATAACGCCGGTCTGCTTCTTTCCAGTTAATGACATGAAACCAGTCTTCTATATATGCAGCCCGGTCGTTATAGCGTTTTAAAAAATAGGCATGCTCCCAGACATCAATGCCGGCGATTACACAGAAACCGTATAATAGAGGGGTATCCTGATTTGGCGTGGTCATAAACGATAATTTTCCTTCTGGATTCACGACTAGCCATGCATACCCGGAACCAAACACCGAGAGTGCCATTCTCTTGAATTCGTTAAAGAAATTTTCTATCGATCCAAAATCCCGGATAATCACTGGGTAAAGAGCATCAGCCTGGGATCGTTCCATGGGATTTGTCATGCCATTAAAGTACAGGATATGATTATAGACTCCACCACCATAATTAAGAATAGGCTGTCTGATATCCTCAGGCAGAGCATTGGGGTTGGAAATCAGCTCTTCAAGGGACCAATTCTGCAGCTCCGGATGGTCTCTTAAAATTGTATTGAGTTCCACCACATACCGTTGCAGCTGCCTGTCATGGTGAATGTACATAGTTTGTGTGTCTATATAAGGTTCAAGTGCATCGTATGCATAAGGAAGAGGTGGATTCACAAATGGATAATGTTCATTCATTGGTTGAATTCCTTTTGCGATTTGTATAAGTATATTCAAAGAACAGTGATATATGATGGATAAGCAAGAAACAAAAAACAGTGTTCCTGCTGTTATAGGTTTTCCCTATAACCAGATCATAGTTATAAATATTAACACAAAAACTTAAAACAGGGTATAATACAAATCAAGGGAAATAAATCAAGAACAAGATCGTGACAGGAGGATATTTGCATGGCAAAGAAAACAAGAAAAGAAAGAGATTTTAAATTTGAGACATTGCAGCTTCATGTGGGACAGGAACAGCCTGATTCTGTTACGGATGCAAGAGCCGTTCCCATCTATCAGACTTCATCCTATGTGTTTCATAACAGCGAACATGCGGCGGCAAGGTTTGGACTCACGGACGCGGGAAATATATACGGAAGACTGACCAATCCTACTCAGGGGGTATTTGAACAGAGGATCGCAGCATTAGAGGGAGGCGTTGCAGCCCTTGCCGTTGCTTCTGGTGCAGCAGCAGTGACCTATTCCATTGAAAACCTCGCAAAAAACGGTGATCATATCGTAGCGGCTAAGAACATATATGGCGGAACCTATAATCTGCTGGAACACACACTTCCTGAGTATGGAGTAAATACAACATTTGTAGATCCATTTGACTTTGAGGAATTGGAACGAGCCATCAAAGAGCATACCAAGTTGATATTCATTGAGACACTGGGAAATCCAAATTCAGATGTAGTGGATGTGGAAACCATTGCGACGATTGCACATGCTCACAAGATTCCATTGATTGTAGATAATACATTCGCAACCCCTTATCTGGTACGTCCCATTGAATATGGTGCAGATATTGTTGTTCATTCTGCAACTAAATTTATTGGAGGCCATGGCACAACCATCGGTGGTGTAATTGTTGACAGTGGAAAATTTGATTGGGAAGCTTCTGGGAAGTTCCCATCACTGACCGAACCAAATCCCAGCTATCATGGAATTAGTTTTACAAAAGCAGCCGGTGCCGCCGCCTACATTACGAAGATTCGCGCCATTTTACTTCGGGATACAGGGGCTTGTCTTTCTCCATTTCATGCGTTTACGTTCCTACAAGGGCTGGAGACTTTGTCTTTGCGGGTGGAACGTCATGTAGAGAATGCGTTAAAAGTCGTTGCGTATTTAAAAAATCATCCACAAGTCGAAAAAGTACATCACCCTTCCGTGTCAGACGATGAAAATCAGAAGGCGTTGTATGCGAAATATTTCAAAAATGGAGGAGGGTCTATCTTTACATTTGAAATAAAAGGCGATGCTCAAAAAGCCAAAGAATTTATCGATCAGTTGGAACTCTTTTCTCTTTTGGCGAATGTAGCAGATGTTAAGTCGTTGGTGATCCATCCAGCTTCCACCACTCATGCTCAGATGACGGAAGAGGAACTAGAGAATTCAGGCATTCAACCCAATACCATTCGGTTATCAATTGGCACCGAGCATGTGGGAGACATTATAGAAGATTTGGAAGAGGCATTTCATGCCGTAGAATCATAGGGAACGAAAGTTGGCTGTCATAGAGATACTATGGCAGCTATTTGAGTATAAAAAGGAAAGGGAGACATCATGACATTACAGCAGCTACGCTATGTCGTGTGCATTGCAAAAAATCAATCCATGAATAAAGCGGCTGTGGAATTATATATTACCCAGCCCAGTTTATCAAGTACCATTCGGGATCTGGAGGAAGAGATCGGCTTAAAGCTATTTTCCCGTTCCAACAGAGGAATTGCGATTACTCCAGATGGAGAGGAGTTTCTTGGTTATGCCAGACAGATGCTGGAGCAGTACCGGCAATTAGAAGAGCGTTTTATAAAGAAAGAAAAATTTAAAAAGAAATTCAGTGTGTCGATGCAGCATTATACATTTGCGGTACAGGCATTTATTCATATGGCGAAAGAATTTGGCATGGACGACTATGAATTTGCAGTTCATGAGACGAAAACGTATGAAGTAATTGAAAATGTACAAAACCAAAAAAGTGAGTTGGGGATTCTATATTTAAACGAATTTAATCAGAAATCCATGGATAAGATATTTCATGACAAAGAGCTGGAGTTTGTGGAATTATTTCAATGTGGTATTTTTGTGTTTTTATGGAAAGACAATCCCCTTGCGAATAAAATAAGAATAGAATTTGATGATTTGAAAGAGTATCCTTGCCTATCCTTTGAACAAGGAATTAACAATGCCTTTTATCTTGCAGAAGAAGTGTTTAGTACGTTTGAATACAAGCAGATCATTAAGGCAGATGACCGGGCGACGCTATTAAACCTTATGGTAGGCCTAAATGGGTATACGCTTTGTTCTGGAATTCTATGTGAAGAATTAAATGGGGACGAATACAGAGCCATACCATTAAATACCAGTGATAAGATGAAAATTGGATACATCAAAAAGAAAAAAATGCCTTTGAGCATTCTGGGGGAAAAGTATATTACAGAACTAGAAAAATTTAAAGAAAGAGTTCTCTGATTGGGAAGTGAGTACAGGTATAGAAAGAAAGGATAACAGGTTATTGTTTTTTGCTCATACCCAGTAAACTCCCTGGCTGTTATACTGATTCGAACAACAGGAAAGAAAGTGGGGAGAATATGGAATATCAAAGTGCAACAAAGTGTTTGTATGGCAACGGATCAAAATCAAACGTGGATCAGTCAGGGGCGGTCAGCTTCCCGATCTATCAAACAGCAACGTTTGCCCATAAAGGGGTGGGAGAAAGTACGGGATACGATTATAGCCGGTTGCAGAATCCAACCAGAGAGCAGTTAGAACATGTGGTGGCTTCTTTGGAACATGGGGTGGATGCACTGGCTTTTACAAGTGGAATGGCAGCTATTACGGCATTAATGGAATTGTTTTCGCCAGGGGATCATATCATAACGGGCTGTGATCTATATGGAGGAAGCATTCGTCTGTTTGATCATATTAGCAAAAAGAACGGGATATTGTTTGATTCTGTGGCAGGTACGGATTCCATTTTAGAAACATTGGAAAATAAAATCAGGGAAAAGACAAAAGCAATCTTTATTGAGACACCCACCAATCCTATGATGAACATTACGGATATTAGGGCAGTGAGTGAGATTGCAAAAAAACATGGATTGCTTCTAATTGTAGATAATACGTTTTTATCCCCGTATTTTCAAAATCCGCTGTTGCTTGGTGCAGATATTGTGGTTCACAGTGGTACTAAGTATCTGGGTGGTCATAACGATACCATTGCTGGCTTTTTGGTTGCATCCTCTACTGAACTTTTGGAAAAACTCCGATTTATCATTAAAACCATTGGGTCTGGTTTATCTCCGTTTGATAGTTGGCTGATTTTAAGGGGAATTAAAACGTTGGCTCTTCGAATGGAACGAGCGGAGCAAAATGCCAGAAACCTGGTTGTCTGGTTGGAACAAGAAAAGAGAGTGAACAAAGTTTATTATCCCGGTCTTACCGATCATCCCGGTCATACGATCTGCAAAAATCAGGCCACGGGATTTGGCTGCATGATCACGTTTCAGGTGGAATCAAAAGAACTGGCACATAGAATACTTAAAAATGTCCAATTAATCCAGTTTGCAGAGAGTCTGGGTGGCGTCGAGACACTGATTACTTATCCCATAACGCAGACGCATGCAGATGTGCCGGAGGAAACTCTTGCAGCAAACGGGATTACGGATCGGATACTGCGGCTGTCTGTCGGAATCGAAGAGTTACAGGATTTGATTGGAGAATTGGAGCGTGTTTTTCATGAAGAAAGAAAGAATTGATTTTGATGAAGTCATAGACCGAAAAAACACCAACTGCATTAAGTATGATTTTGCAGCGCAGCGGGGGAAGCCAGAGGATATTTTACCTCTTTGGGTGGCTGATATGGATTTTAAAGCTCCAGAACCAGTTTTAAAGGCAATGGAGAAATGCGTTTCCCATGGAATATTTGGGTACAGTGAGCCAAAAGAGTCGTATTTTGATGCAGTGAAATCCTGGATGCAGAACAATCATAACTGGAAGGTAGAACGCGCTTGGCTGATTAAAACTCCTGGAGTGGTATTTGCACTTGCCACTGCAGTGAAAGCGTATACAAATAAAGGGGATGGAATCCTAATGCAACAGCCAGTTTATTATCCCTTTGAGCAGGTGATCCGAGACAATAACAGAAAGATCATACACAATGATCTCTATCTGGGGGAAGACAAACGATACCACATGGACTTAGAGGATTTGGAAAATAAGGTTAGAGATAATCAGGTTAAACTTATGTTCTTGTGTAATCCTCAAAATCCAGTAGGAAGGGTTTGGAGCAAAGAAGAACTGATAAAACTAGGGGAGATCGTGTGTCGGTATAACCTGATAGTGGTTAGTGATGAGATACACGAAGATTTTGTATTCAAAGGACGCCATCAGGTGTTTGCCGGAATCAGCGAAGAATTAAAAAATCGTACCATCACCTGTACAGCACCTAGTAAAACATTTAATATAGCAGGACTTCAAATCTCCAATCTGTTTCTTCCGAACCCTGATTTAAGAAGACGATTTAAAAAAGAGATGGATGCATTGGGGTATAGTCAGTTGAATACATTGGGACTGGTCGCATGTGAAGCGGCTTACCGGTACGGAAAAGACTGGCATAATCAGCTTCTTGATTATCTAAACGGGAACATCAATTATGTTCGGAAATTTCTAGTGGAACGAATACAGAGGGTAAAATTGATTGAGCTAGAAGGAACGTATCTTCTCTGGCTAGATTTTCGAGAACTCGGGCTTACAGAAGAAGCGAGGGAGGAACTGATTGTAAAACAAGCAGGGGTATGGCTGGACAGTGGGAGTATGTTCGGACCATCGGGAGAAGGATTTGAGCGAATGAATATAGCCTGTCCCCGTTCTGTTTTAACGAAGGCCCTTATGAAACTGGAGGCAGCAATTAAAAGTCATAAAAACTATTGACACTTTTGTTTGCTTGTTGTAATATAATAGATAAGAAAACATACAAACATACTTAATTAATATGTTTGTAGTCTGATAAGATGAGATTGAATCTGGTGGCAGAATGCCAAGGAATTTTAGCATAGAAAATGAAATGGAGGATAAGAATATGGGAATCATTAAAGAAAGTGCAGTAGAACTCATTGGGGGAACACCGATATTGAAACTAAACCGTTACGCTCAGGAAAAGGAAGTGACAATTCTTGCCAAATTGGAATATTTAAATCCAGCTGGTTCGGTTAAGGATCGTATTGCATATGCCATGATTGTAGATGCAGAAGAAAAAGGGCTTTTAAAAACAGGAGCGACAATCATTGAACCTACTTCTGGAAATACGGGCATTGGTCTAGCGGCAGTTGCAGCGGCGAAAGGGTATAAAACTATTTTAACGCTGCCAGATACTATGAGCGTAGAACGGAGAAATTTATTAAAGGCTTATGGTGCAGAGCTGGTTTTAACAGAAGGCGCAAAGGGCATGAAAGGCGCCATTGAAAAGGCAGAGGAATTAAAAGAGACGATAGAGGGATCTATTATATTAGGACAGTTTAAAAACCCGGCGAACCCAAACGTTCATAAGGAGACTACGGGGCCAGAGATCTGGGAACAGACCGACGGAACGGTTGATATCTTCATCGCTGGGGTCGGTACTGGCGGAACGATAACTGGCGTTGGATCTTATTTGAAAGAAAAGAATCCTGAAATTCAGATTATAGCAGTCGAGCCTGCAAGCAGCCCAGTCTTATCCGGCGGTAAACCAGGTCCTCACAAGATTCAAGGAATTGGAGCAGGCTTCGTGCCAGAAGTATTAGATACCGGAATCTACGATGAGGTGCTGTTAATTGATAATGAGGATTCGTTTAAGGAAGGGAAAAGATTTGCTTTGACGGAGGGGATTTTAGTTGGAATTTCCTCAGGAGCAGCTTTAAAGGCAGCTAAAATCGTAGGGGAGAGGCCTGAAAATAAAGGAAAGACGATTGTTGTTCTATTACCAGATTCGGGTGATCGTTATTTATCTACTCCATTGTTTAGCGAAAGTGTTTAAAGAATAGAGGAAAAAGAGGGCGGATTGGTTATAAGTTTAACTTATAATCAGCCGCCTATTTTATTTGAATTTTAAAATATATATGGTGCGAAATAAAAAAATGTGTATAATAATTGTAATGGCTTATCCTTATAAAATTGAGAAATCAGACACCAAAGGTTAAAATAGAATAAGAAAGAAACAGGAGAAAAGAAAATGAAAAGAATCGTAACAATACAAGATATTTCATGCTTGGGAAAGTGTTCCTTAACTGTGGCCTTGCCTATTATCTCTGCAATGGGAGTAGAGACTGCAGTAATACCAACCGCTGTCTTGTCGACACACACGATGTTTCAAGATTTTACCTATCGGGATTTAACCGATGAAATCACACCCATTTCCCAACATTGGATCAAAGAGGGGTTTCAATTTGATGGAATCTACACGGGATATTTTGGATCTGTGGAGCAGATAGGGATTGTAAAACAATTTTTCAATCAGTTTAGGACGGATGAGAATTTAATATTTGTAGATCCGGTTATGGCAGACAATGGGAAGCTTTATCCTTCGTTTGATTTGAATTTTGTTCAGGAGATGGCTGGACTTTGTGCATCCGCGGATATCATTGTCCCCAACTTGACAGAAGCTTGTTTGATGACTGGAACTGAGTACCGGACAGATTATGACGAGGCGTATGTAAAGGAATTGTTAGGTCGATTAAAGGCGCTTGGAACACGGAAAGCCGTGGTTCTTACTGGAGTGAGTTTAAATTCTGGTAAAACAGGAGTGGCGGGGATATTCACAGAGAGTGGAGACTATTTTTCTTACTGTCATGAAAAAGTGGATACCAACTATCACGGCACCGGAGATATTTTTTCCAGTGCTACGGTTGGGGCTCTTATGAATGGTAAGAATTTGATGGATTCTTTAAAAATAGCGGCAAATTATACCGTAGAATGTATCAAGGCGACTCAAATAGATGGAAAGAAAACGTGGTATGGTGTGAATTTTGAAACGGTAATTCCAAAGCTTATACACGCATTAGGAAAATAATAGGTAATATATGGAAATAATATAAAATAATAAGAATAAAAATGATGTGTCCAGCTTTTGGCTGGGCATTTTATTTTTAATAGAAATCATAATTTTTAGACGGAAATCCTTTATTTATCTTGAAAAATAAGGATATTTAAAAAAAAACGGACATTCGAATATTATAGCTATACTTTGCAAACGCTATGCTTGAGTTATATTTAGAAATGAAATGTACATTTTGCACAAAAAACCGATGTTAAAATGTATAGATACAACATATTGACAATACCATACTAATATGTTAGCATGTTAGTACAAACTTTATAGGAGGATATTTATGAAAAAACAACTTATGGCAACTTTATTGATTGCAGCAATGACAATTTCTATGACAGGCTGTGGAGCGGCGGGGAAAAGCGGTTCTACTGGTAAAAAAGGAGACAAGTATACGTTAAAGTTAGGAACTGTTTTAACAGAGGCAGATCCTATTTATAAGGGGCTGGAAGAGTTTAAGAAGAATGTAGAAGAGAAGACCGATGGGAATGTAACCATAGAACTTTATTCTGGATCTCAGCTTGGAGCCGATGAAGATGTTTTGGAACAGGCAAAAGTTGGAGCTGGTGTTGGAATTATCACGGATCCAGGTCGTATGTCCAATTATATCAAGGATTTTGGAATTTTAAGCGGTCCTTATCTTGCAGATGATTATGAAGGCGCATTGGCACTTATGAATACATCGGTTTATAAAGAACTTGCGGATCAGTTCCAAAATGATGGTTTTAAGATCCTTTCTTTTAACTACTATCAGGGAAGCAGAAACCTTTTCACTAAGTCACCAGTATCTAAACCAGAAGATTTAAATGGTTTAAGAATTAGAAGTTCAGGATCAGATGTTGTTACTAAATCTTTAGAAGCAATGGGCGCAAACACAACCGTTCTGGCTTGGTCTGAGGCATATCAGGCATTACAGCAGAAAGTAATTGAGGGCGTAGAAGTTCATAACTCAGCAGCAGTTGGTTCTAGTATTTATGAAGTAACAGATTATGTGACTTTAACAGGTCATTTCCAGTTACTAACAGGCCTTGTTATCTCAAATGGCTGGTTTGAAAAGTTACCGGCTGAATATCAGACTATTTTAGAAGAAGAATCTTTTAAAGCAGGTAAATTTGCTTCTGATATCGTAATTGAAAAAGATAGTGAATATCTTCAGAAATGTATCGATGGCGGTGTGGAAGTAGTAGATTGTGATAAAGAAGCATTTAAGGCAGCAGCAGATAAAGCTTACGATGAACTTGGATACAGAGAATTAAAAGACAAGTTAATGAGCGAGCTTGGTAAATAATAGAACGAGGTGTTATAATGTTAGAACGCATCGAAGAAGTATTTGAAAGTATAGGACTGTCGCTTCTGATTATACTTGTATTTTCGGCAGCAGTTCTCCGGTTTTTCGGAATCGATATGTCATGGTCTACGGATCTGGCTCAATTAAGTTTTGCATGGGTTTGTTTTATCGGTGCTGATCTGGCAATTCGTAAAAACAGACATATGGGAGTAGATATGCTGGTGAACCGGTTTCCGGTAAAGGTTAGAAATATTATTTATCTTTTTAACAGTATTTTAATGCTCTGCTTTTTGTTAGTAGTCGTATATTATGGAACAAGTCTTTGTATCACCAATTCACAGCGTATGTTTAATACGCTGCCCATCAGTTATTCCTTTGCAACCGCAAGTGGACCTGTGGGATGCCTTCTTATGGTATTTACGGTAGTTGGAAACATCAAGACTTATGTAACCAACTTAATTAAGAAAGATTATACAAATCTTAACCGCAGCAATACGGAAGGAGGGGAAATCCTGTGATCTGGCTCATATTGACATTTGCAATTTTATTAGCAATCGGAATGCCGGTGGCATTTTCCGTAGGAATTTCAAGTTTGGTGTATTTTGTTATGGAGCAGGTTCCGATTCAGATTGTAGTACAGAGAATGGTTAGTAGTACTCAGTCATTTTCACTGCTGGCAGTTCCTTTCTTCGTACTTGCCGGGAATCTGATGAATGAAACTGGAATTACAAAACGTTTGATTAAATTTTCAACCGTCCTTACCGGTCATATGATGGGTGGATTGGCACAGGTTTCTGTCGTATTAAGTCTTTTGATGGGAGGAATCTCTGGTTCCGCAACCGCAGATGCGGCCATGGAATGCCGGATTCTTGGCCCTGATATGAATAAAAGAGGATTCAGCAAAGGGTTTACTGCTGCGATCCTTGGTATGGGAGGTTTGATCACTGCGACATTCCCTCCAAGTGTAGGTTTGATTCTTTATGGAGTAACGGGTGAAGTATCCATCGGACGTTTGTTCATGGCTGGAGTCATTCCAAGTCTTCTAATGACTATTTTTCTTATGGTTGCGGTACATGTGACTTCTAAGAAAAGAAATTATGCCAGAGAATTTGAAAAGGCTCCTACTTTTAAAGAAGTGATGAAAGGTCTGGTGGATAATATTTGGGCGATCATGTTCCCGATTATCCTGATTGTAGGGATCCGTTTTGGTTTGTTTACACCTTCCGAAGCAGGTGCATTCGCAGTTGTTTATGCATTTATCGTAGGACTGTTTGTATACAAAGAACTGACTTTTAAGAAATTGTTTCATGTGTTAAAACAGACGGGTGTGGATTTGGCTGTTATTATGTTTATCATTATCTGTTCCAATGCATTTGGATATGCGCTTGTAACCGGACAGGTTCCACAGACACTGGCCGCTTTGATATCCACTGTATCCTCGAACCGATACATTGTACTTGCAATTGTTATGGTATTTGTATTTGTTATTGGTATGTTTATGGAAGCAACAGCAAACGTGCTGATCCTTACACCAATTTTCCTTCCAATCATGACTTCATTAGGATTTGATCCAGTTCACTTTGGTATCTTATTCATGATCTTAGTTACTATGGGAGGAATGACACCACCGATCGGTGTTACTATGTACACTGCATGTGGAATCCTTGATTGTCCGGTTGAAACATACACCAAAGAATCGGTTCCATTTTTAATCGCTGTTGTTGCACTATTGGTGATTTTGGCTTTATTCCCTCAAATCGTATTATTTATACCTAATTTAGTTTATGGTTAAATCAAGAAAGGAAATGAAAGATTATGAGATTATCTTTTGACGAAATACAAAGTGAGATTAAACGAGTATTTGTAAAATACGGTTTAACCGAAGAGAAGGCAGAGATCTGTGCAAGAATTCATACCGAATCTACCTATGATGGAATCTATTCCCATGGAACAAATCGTGTGTCAAGATTTGTGGATTATATTAAAAAAGGCTGGGTAGATATTGATGCAGATCCAACAGTTGATAAATCGTTTGGTGCCATCGAAATTATGAATGGTAATATGGGCCCTGGTATATTAAATGCAATAAAAGGGACCGATCGTGCCATTGAACTTGCAGAACAGTTCGGAATCGGTATGGTAGGTTTACGAAACACGACACACTGGATGAGAGGCGGTACTTATGGTCTTTATGCAGCAAAGAAAGGCTACATCGCTATCATGTGGACGAATACCGAATCTTGTATGCCACCATGGGGTGGTAAGGAATGCAAACTTGGAAACAATCCATTTGTTATGGCAATGCCAGGAATTGATGGAAAAGATCCATTGCAGATGGATATGGCAATTTCCCAGTATGCTTATGGAAAACTCCAGGTAACAAGACTTGCAGGCAAGAAACTTCCATTCCCAGGTGGATTTGATAAGGACGGGAATGTCACAGACGATCCAGGCGCGATTGAAGAATCCATGCGTATTATGCCGATTGGTTATTGGAAGGGTTCTAGTTTTTCCTTCATGCTTGATATTTTAGGCAGTGCATTAACGGGTGGAATCGGAGCAGCGGATCTGGATAAAAAAAATATGGGAAGCTGCGGTGGAGCCTCTCAGGTCATCATTATTATTGATCCGAAAAAGACTGGTACAGCAGATGAGTTAACGGATCTGGTAAAGAAAGCAGTCGATCATTTAAAGAGTTCTGCACCCGCAGAAAAATCCACTGGAATTATTGCTCCAGGAGAAGATTATATTCAGTTCCGCAAAGATCACGATGCAAATGGTATTTTCGTTGATGACAGCGTGTGGGAAGAGATTAAATCTTTGTAAAAAAGAGAGGAATATGGTATGATACTGGATAAGATTGTCAACTTAAATAGATACACAAAGACAGACAATCTCATAAAAGCAGCCTTGGAATTTCTGTATCTTCATAAAGAAGATACAGAAATGGCTGACGGAAAATATGAGATCATTCCAGGTGAAGTCACTGCGTTTGTCGTATCGAAAGATACCGTGGATGAGACAAAAACCGATATGGAAATTCATAAAGATTTTATGGACATTCATTATATGCTCAAAGGAAGCGAATGTTGCTATTTGGCAGATCTTCCAATGGATATAGAATCTTGTGATTATGATGAAAAAGCAGATATTACATTTTTTACCTGTGAAAATCAGAATGTAGCAGCTGTTTCAAAAGGAGATTTTTATGCGGTATGGCCTTATGAGCCGCACAAACCCCTTTGCCATTTTGGTGAACAATCAGAATCGGTGAAAAAAATTATCTGTAAAGTGAAAATAGACAGTTATCGGGCTTAGTAATAAATATTTAGAATAAGGGTGGGTATGAAATGCAAGTTAGTTCTCGTTTTGCCAATGAAACAGCCAGAGAATATGCACTTAGAATGTTGAGAGAGAACATTATTTCCATGGAACTAGAACCTGGAAGTTCGGTTAGTGTATATGAATTATCACAAGAACTTGGTATTAGCCGGACTCCTGTCAGAGAAGCTTTGTTGGAATTAAACAAGGCAAGAATTATTGAAGTATTTCCTCAACGAGGAAGCATAATCGCCTACATTGATACGGATATGGTGGAAGAGGCAAGGTTTTTAAGGGCTGTTTTAGAAGCTGCAATTGTTGAACTTGCATGCGAAGTCATTACACCAGAAGATTTTGCAGAACTAGAAATAAATGTCATGATGCAGGAAGTCTGTTTGCAAAATCCTGCTCATGGAAAATTGCTTCAGCTTGATGATGAATTTCATTATAAGCTATATAAGTTGTGTAAAAAAGAAGATATTTTTACGATTAAAGATATGATGTCGATTCACTTTGACCGAGTCAGGAACATGAGTTTGATTGCGGTTAAAGACTTAAAGATTGTCAATGATCACAAAGAAATATTAAAGGCCATACGCGACAAGGATAAGGAAGCAGCCAAGAGGAGTATGGAAAAGCATCTTGGCAGATATTCGGTTGCTGACGAAGCACAGATTCGTGAACTATATCCAGAGTATTTTAAAGATAACACAAAATGGTTTTCAGAAACCAGATAGTAGGGTAAGTAGAGCAGGGGTCTAGAAATCCTGCTCTATTTTGAAAGGACAAAATATGAAAGCTTTACGAGTAATAAAAGCAGGAACCATTGAAATTCAAAATGAGAAAATGCCTGAAATTGGAGCAGATGAAGTACTAATTAAAGTAAAGGCAGCCGGGATCTGCGGTTCTGATATCAGTATCTATAAAGGAACTTCTCCAGTAGCGACTTATCCAAGAGTCATTGGGCATGAATTTGCTGGCGAGATTGAAAAGATTGGAAATGAAGTGGGGAAAACAAACAATTTGCAGCTTGGTGATCATGTAGTGGTTAATCCGGTCTGCAATTGTGGTGTGTGCCGGATCTGTAAAAAGGGCAGAGGCAATGTCTGTGCTAGTTTAACCGTATTAGGTGTCCATAGAGATGGTGGATACAGCGAATATGTAAAGGTTCCAGCAAAGAATGTATATTCCGTAAGCAAGAATATCCCTTGGGAAAAGGCAGCAATCGTGGAACCATATACAGTAGCAGCTCAGGTTACTTCCCGTGGAGAGATCGAAAAAGGTGATACGGTATTGATCTGTGGAAGCGGACAGATTGCACTGACTATCTTGCAGGTATGTAACATTCTAGGTGCGAAATGTATTATGACAGATGTGCTAGAAGATCGTTTGATCCGTGCAAAAGAGTTCGGAGCGTATGAGACGATTCTTTCCGGAAAAGAAGACGTAGTCGAACGGGTCAAAGAATTGACGGACGGAATTGGCGCAGATGTTTCTATTGATGCAGCTTGTGTTGGTGAGACTCTAAAGCAGGCGGCTTTGGCAGTTCGTTCCGGTGGCGTCGTTGTAACCATGGGATTTCATGATACAGTTGTTCCGATTACTGAATTCCAAATTACAGCAAGGGAACTGGATATCAGAGGTTCTAGATTAAATAACAACAAATTCCCTCAGGTGATCGAGTGGTTTGAAAATGGACAACTGGATCCAACCAAAATCATAACGGATTCCTTCCATTTTACAGATATTGAAAAAGCTTTTGATAAATTAAAAAATCAACCAGAAACAACGATGAAAATTATATTAACCTTTGAGGAGGACAAATAAAATGAAGATGACATTTCGATGGTTTGGCGAAGGCGATGATAGCGTAAGTCTTGAAAATATTCGTCAAATTCCCGGTTGTACAGGTCTTATGGGAGTTATGACACAGTATGCAGCAGGAGAAGTGTGGCCGTTAGAGGAAATAAAGAAGTATGTAAAACATGTGCAGGATGCTGGACTGGAAGTGGAAGTAATTGAAAGTGTAAACGTTCATGAAGATATTAAGATGGGACTTCCATCGAGAGATCGTTACATTGATAATTATATTACCACCATCCGGAATCTGGCTCAGTGTGGCGTGAAAATAATTGTTTATAACTTTATGCCTGTATTCGACTGGCTAAGAACCGACCTTGCACGAGTGATCGAAGATGGTTCCAATGTTCTGTATTATGATGATGCGGAACTTCAGGGTATGACACCTATAACACTGGTAGAAAAAACTACCCAAAATTCCAAAGGATTTTCTCTTCCTGGTTGGGAGCCAGAGCGGTTAAAGGAACTAGAGGGAGTTCTGAATCAGTATAAAAACATTGATGCCGATCAGTTAAGAGAAAATTATCGTTATTTCTTAGAGAAGATTATTCCGGTTTGTGAAGAGGTTGGTATTCGTATGGCAGTTCATCCAGATGATCCGGCATGGCCTGTATTTGGACTTCCAAGAATTTCACATTCGAAAGAGGATTTCGATAAGATTGTTGGTCTTGTTAACAGTCCAGCCAATGCACTTTGTCTGTGTACAGGATCCTTAGGTTCCAACCCAGCCAATGATATCCCTTCTATTATCCGTCATTTTGGAAGTATGGATCGGATTGCATGTGTGCATGTCCGGAATGTGAAGTTCCTTGGTGAGAAAAAATTCAGAGAATCTTCTCATCTTTCTTCCGATGGAGATCTTGATATGTTTGAGATCATGAAAGCACTTCATGATACTGGATTTTCAGGTCATATTCGTCCCGATCATGGTCGTATGATCTGGGGAGAAGAAGCAAGACCAGGATATGGTCTTTATGACCGTGCGCTTGGTATCATGTATTTAAATGGTATTTGGGAAGCACTTGAAAAATTAAAGAAATAATCATTGAAACCAGTGCTTTGAAAGGATAACTTCTCTATCCTTTCAAAGCACTGGTTTTGTCATCCCTTGTTTCATACGCCCAAGCACCGCCATAACGAAGGAGCAGTTCGGCAATACGAAACTGGCTGCTGTCATCGATGTCAATGGAATGGATGGAATCCATATAATAGGGGAAAACGGTACCATCGTAGAAATTTCCCTGTTTTAAGAAGAAATTGGTTGAGGTAAGATAGATGGCGCCATTGATCCGGTATCCTGTGTGCTCCTCTTGTCGTCTGACCTGAGCCTTGTGAGGAAACGGTACGGTTATGGAACCAGACCTTGTAAAGGATACGGTTAATTGCCGATGGGAATCAATGGGACAGATGGAGACCACAGAATCCCCATGGCGTGATAAGAGAAGCTCTGCGCTTTCTTTTATATGTAGTTCGTTTCGTAAGGGAGAAGTGGGCTGGAGCAGCATAAAATAATCATACGTTTCCCCCTGGCTTTTTAATTCATTTAGTGTATGAAGAATCACATCGGCAGATTTCGCCTCATCGCATGATAAGCTTGCAGGTCTTAAAAAAGGAACGTCGGCTCCCCATGTCTCTGCAATCATTTTGTACTGGTTGGAATCCGTGGAAACCATGATTTTATCAAAGATACCTGAGTTTTTACAGGCTTCAATGGTATAGCTCATAAGTGGCTTTTCATTCAGTTCTTTTATGTTTTTGTCTTTCAGTCCTTTGGATCCGCTTCTTGCTGGAATCAGTGCCAGAAAAGTTTTGTTTTGAAACATCATAAACTCCAATCAATATCATAAAATTTTTTGTTCAGTTGAATCCCAGATGCAAAGGCTTGTTTGATCCGAACCAAGATCTGTTTGCTGGTATCTGAGCATTCATAAGGATTTTTCATTGCTTTATGCCAATCAAAGGCCAATGCATTCTCTATGGCAATTTGAATATCAGAGGTCGAACAACCACAGGTGATTACGGAATCCGGTTTGATCCGTCCATCCTGTCTTTTCCCGATATTAATTGATGGAATCTTTAAAAAAGGAGCCTCCAAAATACCGCTGGAAGAGTTGCCTGCCACGATCTGACTGTGTTTCATAAGACTCAAATAGCACTGGGAACCAAGGGTAGGAAAAGTGGCAGAATGATGGGGGTGTTGTTTTACATACTGGTGGATCATTTCATTGATTTTGCCACCACCTGGATCTGAATTGCTTCCTGTAAATACGACATATAACTGGGGAAACGATTCCAAGGCAGAAAGGAGAGGAGCAAATTGCATGGTCTCATCCATTGAGTCCAAGGTAGCACAATGATAGGTAATTAAGGCGATTGGTTTTGAAAGATTCAAAGATAAGGAATTTTCCAGTTCTTGTTTGGTTAAAAACTTCATAGACTGAATCCGTTCAATTCCAAGAGATCCCACAAAAAAGACACGATCCGGAGATTCTCCCATCTGAATCACTCTTTTTTTGTATGCCAGAGTGCTGGTAAAATGAAGATAACTCATTTTAGTAATTCCGTGTCGGAGAGAATCATCAAAAGCACCGCTAGATAGCTCTCCTCCATGGATGTGTGCAACAGGAATCCGTAAGATCAAAGCGGCACTTGCAGCAGTAAAGATCTCGTACCGGTCCCCTAAGAGCAGAATCATATCTGGATTGAGCCGATGGTAGGCCTGGGTGATGCCAATCATCTCCACACCCATAGAGGTACAGATTCCATAAGGGGAATCACTGGCCAGATTCATCTCTACGGTTTCATCAAATTCGATTCCAATTGCTTCCAGTGACAAAGAGGAGTTTCCATATCTGGTATCTAAATGGGAGCCAGTAGCGAGAAGTGAAAGTGTGAAG
The DNA here is from genome assembly GCF_003833015.1 of Clostridium sp. E02. Lineage (GTDB taxonomy): Bacteria > Bacillota > Clostridia > Lachnospirales > Lachnospiraceae > Lacrimispora. Next base: position 51,252 of record NZ_RJLQ01000021.1, on the reverse strand, counting down.
TCTTTCTCATCTCGGATTCTTTCTATCACTGGAAGCAGCAGACCATAATCGGCACGGCTGCCCGTTACGACACATAAGCGTATCATAATTTCATCCTTTCATTCTCTTTATAGTCTCTATTTGCAGTTGTTCCAAGAAGTTCCGGTATCTTCATGGGGGAGATACCAAACCCGCATCGTTTGGCACACAGGTGACTTTGGGTTAATACTTCTCCTTTATTCATATCCTTTGCGGCGACCAGATACTTTCTTACAGATTCCCGGTTTTTCAGTTCTTCTTTTGAAGGGATTTTAGATCCATCTCCCATGGCCTGTTCCATGATACGGATTCCATCCGTCATCTGTTTGAATTCATCGGGTTCCAGACTGGCCCTATGATCGGGGCCTGGCATGGTTTTATCCAGTGTCATATGTTTTTCGATCACACAAGCACCAAGAGCAGCCGCAGCGATGGGAATCTCAATCCCTGCGGTATGATCGGAATATCCAACTGGTACCAGAAAGGTTTCCCGAAGTTTTTTTATGGCATTTAAATTTGCCTCTTCCGCAGGAGTGGGATAGTTGCTGACACAATGCAGTAATGTGATGGGGTTTCGCCCCGGGTCAAGTAAGTTTACCGCATCCTTTATTTCGTCTAAAGTGGACATGCCTGTGGACAAAAGGATGGGTTTATTTTGAGACGAGGCTTTTAAGAGATAGGTATAATTGGTGATCTCTCCGGAAGGAATTTTCAATATCTCCATCCCCAGTTGATCGAGAAACTCCATACTTTCTTCATCAAAGGGAGAGGATAAAAACATAATATTTCGGTAGGCACAGTAATCATATAGATTCTCAAAATCCTCATAAGATAATTCCAGCTCTTTTAACATTTCATATTGTGAATGCGTGCTTCCTGTATTTCTGATCTGATAATCCGCTTTTTTTACGTCAATGGCAGCAAGTAAGTTCGTCTGATAAGTCTGAAATTTCACTGCATCCGCTCCAGCAGCGCTAGCGGCATCAATTAATTGTTTTGCAATCTTAATATCACCGTTATGATTGACCCCTGCTTCTGCAATGACCATAACTTTATTCATAATGACCTGCCTCCTTTGCCGGACTTCCATAAGCCAGACAGTGGGATGGGATATGGTTTAATACAAGACTTCCTGCCCCAATCAAACTGTTTCTTCCAATGGTTACATTTTGTAAAATCGTTGTGTTTGCCCCAACATGAGTATTTGCTCCAATGGTAACATTCCCCAACAAAACACATCCTGGGGCTACGTGGACAAAATCTCCTATATTCGTTCCATGTTCTAAGATGGCCCCCGTATTGATAATGCAGCCGTTTCCGATTGTGACATCAGGTCCAAGGAGCACTCCTTTTCCGATAAAATTGCCTTCTCCCATCACAAGGGATTGAGATAAGACGGAACTGGGGTCTATGATATTGGGAAATTGGAATCCTATTTTTTTCCCGGTTTGATAAAGTGAGATCCTTATTTTGGGATTTCCCACACTTCCTACGGAAAGAACTGCATCTTGGATTCCTTTCTGATAGTAAGAAAGAAGATCTTCATCTCGACCAATGATTTCTGCACCTTGAATCTTTGTGTGGAGTTCTTTCTTGGAATCTAGAATGCCATAAACGCTATAATCATTTAAAGATCCAATGGTGTCAAGGATGCTTTTGGCATGACCGCCTCCACCAAGTAAGAGAAGTTTGTTCTTCATAACTTCATTCTTTCTGCCATTTTTTTCATTTCACTAAACTCCCCCATATCCATCCAAGTGCTATCCATAACCGGGTATGCTCCAACTTTTTCCTTGTTGTCCAAACAAAAGCGGATTAAATCTGGCATATCAAAACAGGAATCTTCTGGGATGTATTTTAAGATATCTGTTTCAAGTACATAAAATCCGGTACTGACCAACAGCTCATATTTGGGCTTTTCCGTTAAAGAAGAGACAGATTCTTTCTCATCTAAGGAAATAACACCGTAGGGTATCTCATAATTTTTCATTGCAGTAACCAGTGTGATCTGGTTCTTGCAGCTCTTATGATATGCAAGCAGTTTTTCATAATTAATGTCAATTAAAATATCGCAGTTGGTAACAAAAAAACTCCCGTTAATCCGGTCTTTTAAAAGGGTCAGGGATCCGGCGGTGCCAAGGGGAGTATTTTCTTCGATAAAATGAAGCTGGTATCGGTCATCCTCGTTAAAATATGCTTTAATGAGTTCTTTTCTATAATTTACAGTGAGATAAAAATCATAGAACCCATCGGTTTTTAATTGATTCATAATTCGTTCAACTATGGGAGTGTCACCCACTGGAATCAAAGGTTTTGGAATAATTTTTGTATAGGGATAGAGCCTTGACCCTTTCCCACCTGCCATAATGATTACAGGAGTGTGGTTCTTTTTTACCTTATAACGTTTCTGGTCAGGAAGTTCATGAAAGAAAAGTACGTCCATGACCTCTTGGTTGTCACCTAGAACAGGGAGTGCATCAATTCGTTTTAGCTTCATAATGACTGGGGCCTGGTCGGTTTCTTCTTTACTGACGACAATGGGATGAGGATTCATAATTAGATTTACCGGCATGGAAATGTCCTTATTCTTTAAGATCCATCGTCTTACATCTCCGTCGGTGACGACACCAGTTAGTTTCCCGTTGCCAATTACCAATAGGATTTTTTTAGCCGTCTGATCCAATTGCCGAATGGCATCCCGTATGGAGCAGTCTGGTGAAATAAAAAGTTTTTTTACATCCACATAGATCGTCCTTCCCGTTCATTGATTTCCCTTAAGGTTTCAGTTACCTGTTCGATATCGTTTTCTTTCAAATCAACGCTGCATGGGAGATTGAGAATACGTGATTGATAGAAAGGGGCTTTTTCAATCTGATAGGTCTGACAGTTCTCATACATAACCTGGGTATGGTTCAGTTTCCAGATTGGTCTTGTTTGTATCTTTGCTTCTTTTAGCTGATTCATCAAAAAATCCCGTTTCAGATGTGGATTTTTTATAAATAAAGAATAGAACCAGTGATTGCACCTTGCAGACTTTTGGAAAGGAAGAAGAAGGAATTGATCCAAATGCTGTAAGGCATCGCTGTAATGGCGATAATTCTTTTTCTTGATTTTAATAAAAGCTTCCAGACATTCCAATTGCCCCACCCCCAGAGCCGCCTGCAGATTTGTCATACGGTAGTTATATCCAATCTCATTGTGAACGTAGTTGAGTGGATCGTCTTTTGCCTGTGTGGAAAGATAACGCGCCCGATTCAAAAGGGACTCATCTTTGGCGACCAGCATTCCGCCTCCACCGGTGGTAATGATTTTATTGCCATTAAAGGAAAAAACGCCAAAATCACCTATGGTACCAGCGTACCAGCCCTTGTAGATTCCTTTTTGATATCTGGTGCCAAGTGCTTCGGAGGCGTCTTCGATCAGAACCAGTGAAAAACGGTCAGTCAAGGATCGCAGGGTTACAAGATCCGCCATGTTACCAAAGATGTGGACGGCTGTGACTGCTTTTATAATACGGCCTGATTGTCGGTTTTTTAGTCCTTGCTTTGTTTTCTCACATTGAGTAGTGAGAAACTGTTCCAATTTTTCACAGTCTATAGATAGAGAGGAATCGCAATCCATAAAAACAGGAACTGCCCCCAGATACCGAATGGGGTTAATTGCGGCAATAAAGGTAAGAGTAGGAACGATCACTTCTTGGCCGGGTCCAATTCCTGCAAGTAAGTAAGCTAAGTGCAGAGCTGCGGTTCCACTTTGCAGGGCAACGGTTTGGTTGACTCTAAGATAGGCAGCCATGTCCTTTTCAAACCGGGTCACATAACTTCCAGCAGTGGAAACCCAACCGTTTGCAAGTGCATCGGTAACGTATTTTTTTTCTTTTTCCCCCAACGAGGGAACAGATAAAGGAATCATGGCACCTTCCTTTCCATGCTAGAGACGATAATATCCGGTTTCATTCCATTTTTTATGGGTTTTCATCCACTGGATGGTTTTTTCCAGACCAAGAGATAGCGGATATTCTTGTTTCCAGTCTGTCAGACTCTTTAACTTTAGGCTAGAGCCGAGCAATCTGGTTACTTCACTTTTTTCTGGACGGATTCTGCGGTTGTCAATTATAATTTTTGCATTGGGATTAATCTGTCGGATCAGTTCTTCTGCCAGGTATTTGATGGTACTTTCCTGTTGACTGGCAATGTTGATGGTTTCGCCAATGGTCTGACTGGAGCGTTCAATTTCTACAAATCCATTGACTGTGTCCATTACATAATTAAAATCTCTGGTGGGAGTAAGACTGCCTAACTGTATTTGCTCTACACCAGAAAGCAGTTGTCCGATGATGGAAGGGATTACGGCCCTTTGGGATTGTCTGGGCCCATATGTATTAAATGGACGTACAATGGTGACAGGGAGAGAATAGCTACGATAAAAAGACCCAGCTAGTTGGTCCGCACCGATTTTGGTTGCTGCATAGGGGGACTGTCCGCATAAAGGGTGATTCTCGTCAATGGGAACGTATTGTGCACTTCCATAGACTTCTGAGGTGGATGTGATTAGTACTCGGTTCGTTTCAAGGGTTCTTGCTGCCTGCAATACGTTTAAGGTTCCTTTGATATTTGTATCTACATAGGAATCCGGGGAATGGTAGCTGTATGGGATGGCAATCAAAGCAGCGAGATGAAAGATGGAGTCCATTCCGTTTACAGCATCCCTTACCCCATTTGGATCCCGGATATCCCCTGGTATTATTTCAATCTCTTCCCGGATAACTTCCGGCAAAGTATCAAGCCACCCAAAACTTCCAAATGAATTGTAGCAGGTAAATGCTCTTACCTGGTACCCGTTATGGATTAGTGTTTCTGTCAGATGGCTTCCAATGAAGCCGTCGGCACCGGTAACCAGTACCTTTTTCATAGAATGCCCCCTTTAAATATGATGATTATCAAACACTTTGATGCAATATGTACATGTTTTATCTGGAATAAAAAAACAAAATTCTCCCCGACGATTTGTCAACGTATAGTTTAGATAAATCCCCTGTTGATCTTCGTTTAATTTCTCCAGAATTACGATTACCTCACTAGCTGGATTGCGGTTTGTGTATCGAACAAATCCTTTGACTATTGCGTGTTCCATTCCTCTCCCCCCTTATCAATTGGAAAAAGTGGTTCGTAGATATCAAGTTGGTAACTAACCGTTTTATTGTTTTTTACCGAAACAGCAAATTCTCCCAACAGGTTTGTGATAACAAAACCTAAGTTCTTTCTTTGATTTCCACGGGAAATTTCCGTTATTTGGACGACTGCACCTTCAACGCATTCGCAGTTGATGTTATAAACGGTACCAGTCAGCAGCACATCACATGGAGATTCTAACAGGATGGCTGCTTGTATGGTATTTTTGTTTTTGAAATTTTCTGGCGAAAGTACGATTTCTTGATAGCCACTCAACAGGCAGCCTCCTTTTTGTTTGTTATAAGAGGGGTAAAAATCGTGATTTCATAATTTTTATAGGGTTTTGCTTTCATTGATATCAGATAATTTCCATTATCATCTGTGAGCGTATAGCCCAGCAATCTTTTTTTGTGGGTGTCACAATCAATTTCCGATACCTGCAAGACGGTATGGCTGCAGGGAATCTTGATAGGGCTGTATACGGTGCCTTTGATAATTTGGAAATCTCTCCGTGACAAATGAAAGTTAAAATGATTTTCTTTCAAAGGGTTTAGTCTGTTACCATTGACGCAGAAAGAATTTTTATTTACATAGTCCATGATCCTTCTCTTTCCCCCTTTTTATTCATTCATGATTGTGTATATACGGTTACGTTTAATTCCTGAACATTTTTGGTGTCTTCTGCATGGATAATATTTCCTTCTTGTTCTCTCCCGTTTACGATCATTTTATTGACTTTTATTTCCTTGTAGCTACTGTCAATTTTATTGTCCTCAAATTTAGGTTCCATATCAATCCCTCTTTTTCACTTGATTACTTAACTATATGCGACGGGTAGAATTCTGATACCGTTAAAAGTGTGGTTTCCTTTATCTCTAAAAGTATCTTGGTTAGCAGCTCAAAGTACGCATGGAAGAATCCAGCCTGGTATTGTAGGTTGGAAGTTAACTTATCATAATCCTTTGCAAGCATGGAGCTGTTTTTTTCTTTCATTTCATATAAAAATTCGGTCAAATAGCCTCCGAAAAAACGGCTGATTGGGTTGTTTTCAAAATTGTTTACAATTTGCAAAATATATAGAATTTTTTGCAGATCCAAATCGTCATCCGGAATTTTTAAGAGAGATTTGTTCTGATGTTCAGAAAGGATCTGACTGGTTAATTCTAGTCCCTGGCTCGCTTTTGTTAACGTGTCATTGATATAATCCAATAAGGTAGTAATCATTTCTTCACTGGGAAAAACTAGATCGTGACTTGTGGTTAGAGGGGTTTTAGTACCAGAAAAAGAAATGGTTTCTAATACTTCTTTTATTTCTTTGTGAGGAGCACCCTCGATTACGGCCCCATAAGAACAGTTGTAGAACTGGACTCTGGACTGGTCTTTGTACTTGGTTATATAGGATTCTAAATTTTTACGAAAATGATCTAGCGTAATGGTGGTTCCAGTCTGATTGCCGTAGATGTCTTTTACGGATATCTGTGTTTTGTATTTTAAGCTGCTGTCATAGGGAAAGGTTGCACTGTCTGCATGATGCTTATGGTTGGTGTATGCAAAATCCTGACCGATGAAAAAGATGGGAGAGCAGCCCAGCAAATTCACAATGTCAATGCAGGCATGAGCGACAGAACCGCCGCAATAAACTCCTTTTAAATGCTGATATCCGATTAAGATTTTGGAGAACAAAAGAGAGAGAAACACTTTTTCCCCCTGGTATTCTCGAAGCAGATAGCGGTTGCTATACTCGTAATAGGCGAGAGGGACGGGAAGATCGAGATGATGTTTCATCATTTCGTAGTTGGCATTTACCGGATCGACAGAAACGATAAGGTCAGGCTGGATGCCACTAGAAATCAATGCGTCTACCGTTCTGGTGCCAGTAATAATGAAGAAGTTTTTTAATTTATCCCTGTATTTGACCATGTCTTTTAAATTTTGATCTAAGGAAGAACCTCCAGATACAACAATTGCAGGTACATCCACATTGGTAAATAAATAGTTGTGAATGGGAGTGGAGTGGGTTACAATGTCCATATTTGCAATCATATTTTTTATAAATACAGTTTGAAACCGTTTTGCCAAATCTATTTGGGAAGTGGCATTTAACATGGTCCAGTCCAGGTGTCGGATTAAAGAGTCATATTCCTTTTGATAAATTCGTTTGTAATTACCAAAGGCGTAAAAATAAATGTGGTTTATATTTTTAAATTGTATCGTATCATGAAATTTTTTTTTCACTTCTTTTTCTTCGTAATAAATTAACTGTATATGATTTCCCAGATCAGAATTATATTTTTGATAAACACAATGATTGGGTTCGAATATAAATACCTGGTTCTGGGCGCATAAAAGTTTTTTTAAATCTTCCAAATAAGCTCCAGTATCAATTCCAAAGAGAAATACAATGGAATCAAAGGTTAAGCCACTTAGTGTATTGGTAAGATTCGTGATTTCTTGTTTGTAATCATGTCTGTCTGCCAGATAGTAAAACCGATGATTCCGGTGAATGCGATAGACATGGAAGCCATCGGATGTTTTGCACTTTTTCATAGTTCCCTCCATGACTGGTCTGCATATGCAATTAATTGGTACCGTTTTCCGGTGATTTTTGGAAGAGAGATTCCATAAGAACCATCGGAAAGGGTAAACGTCACACCCAAAGTAATCTCACAGTCAGACGAATCTTCATCGATCACCCGTATCAACACGGCTGCCTTCGGAAGTGGTACTCCTGTGGGACTATAAACGATTCCCGTAATTAAAAATCTGTCATACTTTAAGGTTACATCGGCTGTCACAACTTTGGAGCAGATGATTTGGCAGCCGGTAAAATGTAGTTTTGGCAATTTCTCCCCTCCTTTGTTGAGGGTGTCAATGGAATAAAAGTTCATGGCACCCTCCTATTTATTATTGTGAGTAGAATTTTAATACCAGCTGTACTCCAGCTCGGCAGGTGATTCCGTAGTTCGCATTTGCATTTGAAAATGTGATACGATCGGGAGATGCTGTGGTGGGATTTGTACTTTCCCAAACAGCAACTGCGCCACTAGGTAAAACGGTATTGCTAAATAAAGCGGTTCCTCTTACCAGTAAAAGTCCCCAGCTTGTTGTAGAAATATTGGCAGAAACAAGTTCTCCTGAAACAGCGGATGCGGATCCTATGGTTTTTACAAGTGGTCTATAATTTGCCATAATAAAGCCCCCCTTTATGGCGGATTAGAAATACGTATTTCTTATATATCATATGTATTGGTTTGAAAAAAGTGAATAAGCCCCGAATAAAAAAAGCAAGCCTAAGTTTGGAATAACAACTTAGGCTTACTTTACTATATTTAAATCCTGGATTCATAATCAGGGAATCCAGTCTGATTGTTGGGTTGAGCCGGCAAAGAAGTTAACCCGCAACTCTACCGACTTAGTAAAACATATGTATGACAGCACTCTGACTGCTCTGTATTTTTTATGTTTCTATTCTTATAATACCTGAAAAATATGAAGGAATTTTGACTACGTTATAAAATTAAAGTGAAATATATAAAGAATTTCTGACAAAAATTGGAAATATAAGCTATCCTTTATTGCAGATACTACTTCTATAGATAAAAATTCCCATAAAGCATAGAAAGGGTTGATTGGATTCAAAAAGTATGGTATTTTATTATTAGTTAGCCAAAACTAACCAGAGCAGCCCTGAACGTCAAGTGGCAATATTTGACAGGATTATGGGAACGTAAATAAAACCTGGAGGTATTCCTATGTTACTAGAAAGACATCTAATCGAATATTGCTCCCCAACACTCGCGTCATTAAAGTCAGCAAGTCTGTTTAACCATACCGTGGCATCGGAAGTTGAATTTATGGAACAGTTTGATAGATTAAATAGTCAGTTGGGAGAGAAAGGGATTTCATTGACAATACTATGCAGACAGCAGAATAAGGCACTTATCTATGTTTATAGAAAAAAGCAATTGATTCAGGATCTTAATAAACCTGGAGTTTCTTGTTTTCTTAAAAATTACGGATACGAGAATTTAAGCGTAGAGGCTGCCTTATTGAGGTTAAAAGTGCGTTTGAAGCAGGAAAAAACATTTCCTCACGAAATAGGGATTTTTCTTGGCTATCCGCTTTTGGATGTAATTGGTTTTATAACACATGCTGGAAAAAACTGTATCTGTCTGGGGTGCTGGAAAGTATATTGCAATGAGTGCGAGGCGGTCAAACGATTTGCCAAATACAAAAAGTGCAAAGATATTTATGCAAAGCTATGGCAAAACGGAAGAACTGTCTGGCAGCTAACCGTAGCTGTCTGAACAAATAAATAAAAAGAGGTAGAAAATATGAGTAAAATTGCAGTTGTTTATTGGAGTGGAACTGGGAATACAGAAGAAATGGCAAATCAAGTGTTAGAAGGTGCAAAAGCGGCTGGTGCAAAAGCAACTCTGATTCAGGCAGCACAATTTGGTGGGGATCAGATGGACCAATACGATGCGGTTGCTTTTGGATGTCCTTCTATGGGGAATGAGGAATTAGAAGAAAGTGAATTTGATCCCATGTTTCAAACCTGTAAGGATAAGTTTTTAAAGAAAAAATTGGCGCTGTTTGGATCTTATGGCTGGGGAGATGGAGAATGGATGAGAACCTGGGAAGAACAGTGCAAAGAGGCAGGTGCAGAGCTGGTGTATGAAAGTGTGATTTGTAACAACGAACCAGATGACGAAGGAAAAAACCAGTGCAAAGAGCTTGGGAAGGCATTGGCATAACCATCTAAAAAGTACATAAAAAACAGAAAGCCCTGAACCTTTATCGAAAAGGAGCAGGGCTTTCTGATATGTATGACCTATCCGAGAATCGAACTCGGGATTCCGCCGTGAGAGGGCGGTGTCTTAACCGCTTGACCAATAGGCCTTTCGTCTCTGTCGTTTCTGACAGCTTCATTATAATACCATAGGAAGATCTGTTTGTCTACACTTTTTTAAAAAAATAATAAATTTGTCAAAAAAGGTCTGACTATGCTATACTCTTTCATAAATAAGAGAAAGAGGAGTGCAGTCATGTTGGAATCAAAAAGACGTGAAGTAAAATACGACCATCTAAGGTCTTTGGCAGTTGTGGCAATTATTATGGTACATGCCATTCCGGCTGAATCAACGAGTACTGGACAGTGGGTTTTCTCTGCTGCGCTGTTGCCGGTTCTTTTGTCTTTTGTAGGGATCTATTTTATGTTGAGTGGGTTGTTTCTTCTTTCTTCTCATACAGAGGATATTTTACGGTTCTATAAAAAACGAATCCAGATGATTTTGGTTCCTTTTGCCTGTTACAGTGGGATCTATTACTGGTATTATAAAGTGTATCTAGGCCAGGATACGGTTGGGTTTTTCGTACATATTGGCAGGTGGTTAAAGGCTTTAATGACGGGGACCATACCAATGGCTCCCCATCTATGGTTTATGTATGTAATACTGGCACTCTATCTTTGTACTCCCTTTCTAGCACGTATGTTTCACGCCATGAGTGATGGAGAACTCAAATTATTTCTTGTATTGATCTTGGTTGTCCAGTCGATTCTTCTTTATCTGCCTGAGCTGGGATTTTCTGTGGAAGAGAGTTTGCAGTATATGATTTTTAAAGGGTGGTTCATTTATTTTGTCCTTGGATATGGGGTGAAACGATTGTATCATGGACGTCCGTACTTGATGTTTGGAATCCTAGGACTTACTGGTTTTCTTATTACCATGCTACAAAAATGTTTCACGCCGTACTTTGCTCCTGGGATCCATGATCTGGCACCAACGATGATTGCCATATCTCTGTCTATTTTCTGGCTATTTGAAATTTCTGGAGATTGTAAGAATAAAGTTCTTTGTAAAATCACTGGTTTTATCAGCCGATTTAGTTTTTCGGTGTATCTCATTCACTATTTAATATTGGGAGAGGTGGCAGGTAAAATTACAGAACGATTGTTCCTCAGGCATTATTATGTCCCCCGCATCTTATTTGAAACAGCGCTCACTTTTATCTTATCTCTGGCTGTGGCCTGGATCTTAGATGGAACTGTGATTCACTTTATAATATGGGGATTAAGAAAATTAGACAAAACGAATCGGAAATGAGGGTAAAACTTTATGAAAAGTAGTTGTGATTACTGCCTGTATTATCGGTACAAAGAAGAATATGAATGTTATGAATGCGAGATTCAGTTAGATGAGGATGACCAGATGCGATTATTCAACGACCGGAGTCAGGGCTGTCCTTATTTTAAATTTGGAGACGATTATGCGATTGTAAAAAAACAAATATAAGGAAAAAAGCCCCAGAAAAGGGAGGAGCCGGTATTCCACGAGGAACACCGGCAATTATGAAAAAAATTCTTATCTAAAAGTATGTTGGCAACATCTCTTTCTGATAATTAAATTATATCTGTTAATTATGAAGTAAATTTGTCCGGGTTGTAACAATATTATGACTAGATTGTGAACAATGAAACGGTGGTATTATGCGCCAAAATGATAGTTGTCCAACAACTGCTTTTTCATATTCCAAAGCTCGTTTGATAAGTCTACATGCACCTCGTGAGGATTTACAAGTCGCCTGGATTCTTCCCATAATGTATCTAATTCTTTCTTGCAGTATTCCTGAATGTCCATGACGGCTGGAGATTCATAGACACAGGTTCCATCCTGAAAGACAGGAACGAGAAGTTCCCGAATGGTATAGGTGTTTGGTGCGAGGTGAGTCTTTTTCCACGTTTCAATGGGATCAAACAGCAGCAGGGAGTGCTTCTCTTCAAAATGCTCCCCATTAAGACAGATAAGATCTGCGATGATTTTACCCGTCTCTTTGCTATAAATTCGCTTGATGTTTTTGTTTCCTGGATTGGTGATTTTCTCTGCATTCTCTGAAAGTTTAATCTTCGGAATAAACGTTCCGGTCTGTTTATCCATCAGTGCAGCTAGTTTGTACACGCCACCAAAAGAGGGACTGTCTTTGGAGGTGATCATATTGGTGCCAACGCCCCAGGAATTAATTGCAGCGCCCTGTATCTTTAAGCTGTTGATCAGGGTTTCATCAAGGTCATTCGAAGCGGATATGACAGCATCGGGAAACCCTGCTTCTGTCAGCATTTTTTTTGCTTTTTTGGATAAATAGGCAAGATCTCCGCTATCTAAGCGGATGCCGTAATTGGTAAGTGCAATACCGGCTTCTTTCATCTCCTCAAATACTTTGATTGCGTTAGGGACTCCAGATTTTAAGGTATCATATGTGTCAACCAAAAGGATGCATGCTTGTGGATATAGATGTGCATACCTGCGAAAAGCAGTTAGCTCATCGGGGAAACTCATAATCCAGCTATGGGCATGTGTCCCTTTAATAGGCACCTGAAACATTTTTCCAGCTAACACGTTGGAGGTTCCAATGCATCCACCAATCATGGCTGCACGGGCTCCGTAGATTCCGGCATCAGGACCCTGGGCGCGACGTAGTCCAAATTCCATAACCCCATCTCCAGCGGCCGCATAGACGACTCTGGCGGCTTTTGTGGCAATCAGACTTTGATGGTTGATGATATTTAAAAGAGCGGTTTCAATCAACTGTGCTTCCATGACGGGAGCGATCACTTTTATAAGAGGTTCCCGAGGGAATATGACCGTTCCCTCTGGGACGGCATAGATATCGCCGGAAAATTTAAAATGAAGCAGGTATTCCAAAAAATCTTCTTCAAATAGACCAGTGGTTCTTAAATAGTCCACATCATCCGTATAAAATTTGAGTTCTTTGATGTAGTCGATGACTTGTTGGAGGCCAGCGCAGATCGCATACCCGTTCCCACCTGGATTGCTGCGGTAAAAAGCGTCAAAAATTACGGTCTCGTTGGCATCTTTTTCTCTAAAGTAGCCTTGCATCATGGTCAACTCATAGAGATCCGTTAATAAAGTTAAATTGCGCTGACTCATATTGTTTCTCCTTTTTACAACTTGTTTTCGCATATTATACCATATATTTACAAAAAAACAATGGCATTGATAAAAAAATAACAAAGTATGGTCCTATCTTTATGTTTCCTATAAATCAAGATTAAATAACTTGACATTTCATAATAAGAAACCTATAATGAGAAACATATAACTTCATATTAGAAAAGAAAAACTTTGATGGAGACAGTAGATCTGAATGAAATCCAAAGAGAGCCGGGGATGGTGGAAGCCTGGTGAGAGTAATCGGGATTCGAACATCACTCCTGAGTTTCCGGCTGAACGTATTTTAGTAGGTCCGGACGTAGTTCTGCGTTAAGGAAAAGCATATGCTGGTATGCGGTATTAGGTGGTATAACGAAGATTAAGCCTTCGTCCTGATTGCGGGACGGAGGTTTTTTTATCTCATAGTAAATGGAGGTCTCAAACGATGTATAAAAAAGTCCCTACTGACTTAAATTTTGTGGAGAGAGAAAAAGAGGTTTATGAGTTCTGGGAGGATCAGGAAATCTTTAAAAAGAGCATGGAAAACCGGAAGGATGCAGAAACCTATACGTTTTATGATGGTCCACCCACTGCCAATGGGAAGCCTCATATTGGTCATGTACTAACTCGTGTCATTAAGGATATGATTCCAAGATACCGTACCATGAAGGGATATGACGTACCCCGAAAGGCTGGCTGGGATACCCATGGACTTCCTGTAGAATTGGAAGTAGAGAAAAAATTGGGACTAGATGGCAAGGATCAGATTGAAGAATATGGCTTAGAGCCATTTATCAAATATTGCAAGGACAGTGTCTGGAACTACAAAGGGATGTGGGAAGATTTTTCGAAAACCGTAGGTTTCTGGGCGGATATGGATGATCCTTATGTCACGTATGATAATTCCTTTATTGAGTCTGAATGGTGGGCACTGAAGCAGATCTGGGATAAAGGTTTGCTATACAAAGGGTTTAAGATCGTTCCCTACTGTCCCCGTTGTGGAACGCCCCTTTCCAGTCATGAAGTAGCGCAGGGGTATAAGGATGTGAAGGAACATTCAGCGATTGCAAGATTTAAAGTAAAGGGAGAAGATGCCTATATTCTTGCATGGACCACAACTCCATGGACGCTTCCATCTAACGTTGCTTTGTGTGTGAATCCAGATGAGGCTTATGTGAAAGTGAAGACCGAGAACTATACCTACTATCTGGCAGAAGCACTCTGCGATAAAGTATTAGAAGAATCGTACACGGTTTTGGAGCGATACGTGGGGAAAGATTTGGAATTTAAGGAATACGAGCCTTTGTTTGATTTTGTAAAACCAGACAAGAAAGCATATTTTGTTACCTGTGATTCCTACGTTACTTTAACCGATGGAACCGGAGTGGTCCATATCGCTCCTGCATTTGGTGAAGATGATTCTAAGGTAGGCAGAAAGTATGACCTTCCATTTGTTCAGTTGGTAAATGGCGCTGGAGAGTTGACCGAAGAAACGAAATGGGCGGGTACGTTTTGCAAAAAGGCAGATCCACTGGTATTAAAGGATTTAGAGGAAAGAGGTCTTTTGTTCTCTGCTCCGTTGTTTGAGCATAGTTACCCTCACTGTTGGAGATGCGATACCCCACTCATTTATTATGCAAGAGAGTCCTGGTTTATCAAGATGACAGATGTAAAAGAGGATTTGATCCGTAATAATAATACTATTCACTGGATTCCTGAAAGCATAGGAAAAGGACGCTTCGGTGACTGGCTGACCAATGTACAGGACTGGGGAATCAGCAGAAACCGTTATTGGGGAACTCCACTTAACGTATGGGAGTGTGAATGTGGTCATCAGCATTCCATCGGCAGCATCGAAGAACTAAAACAGATGTCTAAAAACTGCCCGGATGACATAGAACTTCATCGTCCCTATATTGATGCAGTGACCATTACTTGTGAAACATGTGGCAAACAGATGAAACGGGTACCGGAAGTTATCGACTGTTGGTTTGATTCTGGTTCTATGCCATTTGCACAGCATCACTATCCATTTGAAAACAAAGACTTATTTGAAAAACAGTTTCCAGCAGACTTTATTTCAGAAGCAGTGGACCAGACAAGAGGATGGTTTTATTCCCTGCTTGCGATTTCAACTCTGATCTTTAATAAAGCACCCTATAAAAACGTTATCGTGTTGGGGCATGTGCAGGATGAAAATGGACAGAAGATGAGTAAGTCAAAGGGAAATGCAGTGGATCCGTTTCATGCACTTGAGACTTATGGGGCGGATGCCATTCGCTGGTATTTCTATGTAAACAGTGCTCCATGGTTACCCAATCGTTTTCATGGGAAAGCGGTTACAGAAGGTCAGCGTAAATTTATGGGAACTTTATGGAATACCTACGCTTTCTTTGTGCTTTACGCAAATATAGATGAATTTGATCCCACCAGATATCAACTAGATGAAGAGACACTTCCGGTTATGGATCAGTGGTTGCTATCTAAGTTGAATACACTGATCAAACAGGTAGACTCTTATCTTTTAGGATATCAGATCCCAGAAGCAGCCAGAGCACTTCAGGAATTTGTTGATGATATGAGTAACTGGTATGTCCGCAGAAGCAGGGAACGTTTCTGGGCAAAGGGGATGGAACAAGATAAGATCAATGCTTATATGACACTTTATACTGCACTTGTTACCGTATCAAAGACAGCGGCTCCTATGATTCCTTTTTTAACCGAGCAGATTTATCAGAATCTGGTTTGCAGTGTGGATAAGAAAGCGCCCCAAAGCATTCATCTATGTGACTATCCGGTGGTAGATGAAAAAAGAATTGATAAACAACTGGAAGAAAATATGGATGAGGTACTAAAGATTGTAGTGATGGGTCGTTCAGCAAGAAATACGGCGAATATTAAAAATCGTCAGCCCATCGGTCAGATGTATGTAAAAGCACCTCACGGTCTCCCTGAATTTTATTTAGAGATCATGGAAGAAGAACTGAATGTCAAAAAAGTAACGTTTACCAATGACGTTCGGGAATTTACATCCTACAGCTTTAAACCACAGTTAAAAACCGTAGGTCCAAAATACGGGAAACAGCTGGGAGATATTAAAAAAGCACTCTCAAAACTCAATGGGAATGAAGCCATGGATGCTTTAAATGAAAAAGGTGCTCTGACCTTCTCATTTGGAGGAACAGAAGTTGTGCTTGCGAAAGAAGATCTCCTCATTGATACCGCTCAGACAGAAGGGTTTGTGTCTGAAGGGGATAACACCATAACCGTAGTTTTGGATACAACTTTATCTCCAGAGTTGTTAGCTGAGGGATTTGTAAGAGAATTGATCAGCAAAATCCAGACAATGCGAAAAGAAGCTGGGTTTGAAGTGACCGATCACATCGTTCTATCTTGTAAAGATAACGATAAGATCAGCGAAATTTTTAAAACGCATGAAGAAGAGATTAAAAGTGAAGTACTTGCAGACCATATAGAACTAAATCAAGTCTCAGGATATACCAAGGAATGGAATATCAATGGGGAACTGGTTACCTTAGGGGTAGAAAAGGTTTCAATATAATAAAGTTAAGAATTCAAAAGCGTCCAGGAAGTGATTCCGGGGCGCTTTTTTACATATATTGAACCAATGGTACAAAATTAGAAAGAGGTGGAGCGATTGTTAAAAAAGGCAGTCCTCGTATGTTTGCTTGCGTTGTTGGTTCCATTTGTCATTACCCTTGCCTGGACAGGAAAGGTGGAAGAAAAAGGGAAAATACCGATGACATCCAGCGGAAAACGGGTGATTCTTGATCGGAAAGGAGGAGAATCCTATCTGGATGTGGAAGAATTTTTACCGGGCGTAGTTGCAAAGCAGATTCCCGTGGACTACGGGACGGAGGCGTTAAGAGCACAGGCGATCATTGCCAGAACTTATATTTACGGCAAAATGGATGGGCAGGATGAAATAAAAGAGTCAAACCTTCATATGGAGTACTTAGAGGAGAAGCAGATGGAAAAAATGTGGGGCAGCGAATCTTTTGTAACCAGCTATCAGGCGATCGAGGAAGCAGTTCGTTCGACGAATCGAATGGTAATTACATATGAGGGTAAGCTGATTGATCCTCTGTTTCATCGAGCAAGTACTGGAAAGACTCGGACGGGGGATGAGATCCACCCTTATTTGGAGGGAGTAGAAAGTAAAAAAGATGTGGAAGCAGAAGGATATGTGACTGTGATTCCATTAAAAAAAGATGAGTTTGTTAAAAAAATCAATCAGATCAGCCAGGAAGATTTGGTAACAGTAGACCAGATTCCCCAGAGCATCCAGATCGTAGAACGGGACGAGAGCGGTTATGTAAAACAGATTCAGATTGGAACTCGTGTGTTTACAGGGGAGGAGGTTCAATACGCACTTTTACTTCCTTCCGCTTCGTATGGCTTTGAAGAATACGAAGGAGAAATCAGGGCTGTATGCCAAGGAATTGGGCATGGGTATGGTTTAAGTCAGTATGGAGCAAAATGCAAAGCAGAGCAAGGATGGAAGGCAGAAAAAATTCTTTCATACTTTTATAAAAATATTGTTTTAATTTCTGAATAACTCTTTCACTCTTGGTAAGAATATTACCGAGGTGATAAACGTGAAGGAAAAAATAAGTCAATTGTTCAAGGATAAAGTATTCCTTGTCCTGTTGGTTCTAGGCCTGCTGACTATAGTAGCTGCAGCAGGGGTCATTACCGTTCAAAGAGGAAATAGTGGAGGAGAAAGCCCATATTTAAAAGTTCCGGATCAGAATAAGATGGTGATGGAAGAATCAGCCCCCCAGGAAAAAAAGGTGGCAGTTGCAGGTGAGTCTAATGCAGTCAAGAATGAAGCGAATAAAACACAGGCTGCTGACTCCAACAAAGCAACTGCACAGAAAGAAACAAAAACACAGGTAGTAAAAGCGGCAACAGACAAAAATGCAGCAAAGTCTCTGGTACTTAACTTTAGTGATGGGACCAGAATGAGCTGGCCAGTAAGAGGGAATGTTGTTCTAGATTACAGCATGGATTCAACGATTTATTTCCCAACTCTGGATCAATACAAATGCAATCCAGGAGTGGTAATCCAGGGAGATGTCAGCACACCGGTAGTTGCACCTGCGAATGCAAAAGTGCAAAAAATAGGATCGAATGAAGAAATAGGCAATTACGTTGTTTTAGACATGGGCAATCAGTATACTGCAATCTGTGGCCAGTTGAAGGAGCTGCAGGTGGTAAACAATGAATATGTAAAAGCAGGACAGGTTTTAGGATATGTTGCAGAACCGACTAAGTATTATTCCGTAGAAGGTGCAAACATATTCTTTGAGTTGACCCATGAAGACAAATCCGTTGATCCTCTGAATTTTATGCAGTAAAAAGCTCACCAAAAAGTTATAAAAAAATAATAAAAAGTTCATACGCCATTAAGACTCATCTGCTATACTAGACTCGAATAATGGACGGGGAGTGTGGTTATGAACATATTGTTTTTTTTAACACCCAAAAATGAGGTGGCTTATATTTACGAGGATGATTCTCTGCGTCAGGCACTGGAAAAGATGGAACATCACAAATATTCTGCCATCCCAGTGATTAACAGAAGTGGCAAATATATTGGAACAATCACCGAAGGAGACATGCTATGGGGCATCAAGAATAAATTCAGTTTAAACTTAAAAGAAGCCGAGAATGTAACGGTAACTGCCATAGACAGAAGATCGGATAACCGTCCGGTATCTGCGGATTCCGATATGGAAGGTTTGATCGATATGGCTTTGAATCAAAATTTTGTCCCTGTAGTGGATGATCAGAAAAACTTTATCGGAATCATCACCCGAAGAGATATCATTCGCTATTTCTATAACAAGTCCCAGAAAGTGAAAGCAGAGGCTGTTTCTTACCAGACAGCAGCAGCTCACTCAATTATATGAAAAAAGACGTTTTCAGCGGTAAGCTGGAAGCGTTTTTTTCTTTCTCGTACAATTTAATTGGTACCCAGAAGCTAGAAATAATTGGAAATAGAGAAAGAAGCATTTTTAAGGAAATAAAGTGAATAATAAAAAATATGTGGAAATTTTATATAGGTGGAGGTGTGAAACAATGAAATCCATATGGACGGAATCTGTGCGTATCCCAAAAAGAAATCACCTATCGGGGAACAAACGTACCGAGGTGGTGGTGATTGGAGCTGGAATGGCGGGAATACTTACGGCGTTCTATTTACAAAGGCATGGGGTCCATGTTGTTGTATTAGAGGCGGATCGGATTGGAAGCGGTCAGTCTGGATTTACAACAGCTAAAATCACCTCACAGCACAATTTGATTTATCAAAAACTGGAAAAAACAGTAGGAAAAGAGACCGCTCGGTTATACGGGAGAGCCAATCAGCTGGCGGTAGAAGAGTATGGGAAGCTGATCGGCCATTTCGGCATTCCTTGTCATTATGAAGAAACGGAAGCTTATTTATATTCAGTACAGGAATCTGAAATCCTTCGAAGGGAAGCAGAGTGTGCCAAGCGGCTGGGGCTTCCTGCTTCGTTTACAGGAGAGACAAATTTGCCGTTTTCTGTTTTTGGGGCTGTGAGATTTGACAGACAGGCCCAGTTCCATCCCTTGGAATTTTTGGATGCAATGTCGGCTGGTCTTACGGTATTTGAGCGAACCCGCGTTTTGGAGGTGCAGGGCAACGAAGTGATTACAGATCATGGTGTGGTAAAAGCAGATAAAGTGGTATTTACCTGTCATTCTCCATTTGTAAATGTTCCTGGCTTTTATTTTGCCAAAATGTATCAGGAAAAAAGCTATGTAACGGAATGGAAGCCAGTAGCCTCATTAAAGGGGATGTATCTTGGGATTGACCATAAATCTTATTCCTTTCGACAAGTAGGGGACCGGCTTTTACTCGGTTATGGGAGTCATAGAACTGGTAAACTTCCAAAGGAAAATCCGTTTACGGCAATGAAGCGGACGGGAGAGCATCTATTTCCAGGAGCAGTGGAACTTCTAAGATGGTCTGCGCAGGATTGCATGACGTTAGACGGAATGCCATATATTGGTAAATTTTCCATCTTTCGCCCCGATTGGTATGTAGCCACAGGATTTGGAAAGTGGGGGATGAGTTCTTCCATGGTGGCTGCAAAAATACTAAGCATGCAGATTATGGGGAAGAAGACTCCTTATGATGGTGTGTTTTCTCCTCAGAGGCATCATTTAAAAGCGGCAGCGAAAACTGGTTTATTTCACGGGATTGCTTCCGCCAAGGGGTTGTCGAAAGGGATGCAAAAAGGAGCGGTTTGCTGTCCGCATTTGGGTTGTCGTCTGGTATGGAATCGATATGACAAACGGTGGGAATGTCCTTGCCATGGTTCTTCCTTTGAAATAAATGGGAAAATTTCTTCTGGCCCTGCACAACAAGGTATTCCCTTCATAGATTGATATTAGAACTTTTTAATTATGAAAGGAGTCAAATATCCTATGGATTGTTATACGAAACAGCGGAACTCCGACTGGGCATCCGATATGGGACTTGATACACCAATGGGCCCTGGTACGGTAATTCGTCCAGATATGCCTCTTGGTTCCGGTCCCGCAAGGACAGCACCAGATTCCTCCCCCATGGAAACTATGAGCCAGCAAGGGATCTCCCCTTGTACTTATATGGGGAGATGTCCGGAAAGACGCGAATGTCATAAACCAATGAGATGTCCGGATCAGGGAGTGTCCCCCGCCCCCATGAAATGCCCGGAAAAACCGGTATGCTATAAACCAATGAGATGTCCGGATCAGGGAGTGTCCCCCGCCCCTATGAAATGCCCGGAAAAACCGGTATGTTGTAAACCGATGAGATGTCCGGATCAGGGAGTATCCCCCGCCCCCATGAAATGTCCTGAAAAACCAGTATGTTGTAAACCAATGAGATGCCCGGAGAAACCAGTATGTGGAAAACCAATGAGGTGTCCGGATCAAGGAGTATCTCCTGCGATGGAAAAATGGAAAGAGATGCCTCCTTGTTCCATGAAGTGTCCAGATATGACGAGAGGTGCAGCCCCTCAGGTATGCCCCAAATGGGCTCCGGCTGCAAATCCATGTTCCGATGTAAATGACATAGAAAGGTTCCCTGTAGGGATGACATATGTACCATGGCAGCATTGGCAGGATGTATATGCTATGGACGTGGCAATCAATATGGGAACGATCTTCCCGGATCTGTTTCAACCATTTTTGATGGGAGGGTGTCGAAGATGAAAAATTATAATTGCAACTGTAATTGTAACTGTGACTGTGACTGTACTTGTGATGGGGTCGGGAGTGGGAATACTTGTGATGCCTTAATGATGCAGATATATCAGTCCAGCTTTGCTATGAATGATGTGGTACTATATCTTGATACCCACCCGTGTGATCAAGATGCATTAAATTATTTTTATTATGTATCCGATCTCAGGAAAAAAGCAGTCAAGGCCTATGAAGAAAATTGCGGACCGTTAATGGTAGAGGGTGTCATGGATGAAAATTATTGGACTTGGGTGAATGATCCATGGCCTTGGGAAGGAGTGTGTGGGTAATGTGGAGTTATGAAAAAAGATTACAGTATCCCGTTAATATAACAACTCCCAATCCTAAGATTGCCACCTTCATCATGAGTCAGTATGGTGGACCTTATGGCAGATCCAGATAATAGTAAACCTGAAATTTGTTTTCCTCTTTCTTATAAACGATTTTCTTTATGACACTTCGAAGTGCGTTTCCTTTTATGTCAGAACTGATTGCAGGATCAGATAGGAGAGAGGAAACGGTTTTAAGAGAGGATACGTTTTCTTTTTTATTTATGTTATCTAATTTTAAACGGTTAAAAGCAGCAATAAGGTTCTGTTTTAGTTCCTGTTTCTCCAAATTCAGTCTTTCTTTTCCCAATCCATATTCTTCTAAATTATCAACCCCACTTTCATAAGCGTTTCTAAGTTTTTGTAATTTCATTTCATTTTTGGACAAGGCAGTTTTTAATCTGGTGATTTCTTTTTCGTTCTCACAGAGGTCTTGTTTCTTAAGTTTATATTGAAATTCTTTTGAAGAAACTACTTCACGGAGAGAATTTTGGATCAAATGCTCTGCTTTTTTAACGGTTATGCTGCAGGATTGGTTCTGTAGTCCTTTGGTGTATTTCCAGCACTGGAAACAGGCGGGTCGACCGGAAGGACTCCCTTTGTTATAGGACAATCCGGCACCGCAATATCCACACTGGATCAGACCAGAAGCCCAGTGACGGCAGGAGGAAACTTCCCGTCTGTTTTGCGGGTGGATATTTTGTGTCAGACGCATTTGATTGGAATCAAAGAGAGAGGTGACTGTTTTTCTGGTTTCATGGGTTCCCTGAAAGGTAATGTCTTTCCAAGTTACCGTTCCAGTATAAAATTTATTTTTCAGGATACGTTCTACAGATCTACGATCAAAAGGGCTGCCACGCTTGGTTAAAAAGCCTAGCCTGTTGGCCTCTCTGGCGATGGCGGATAGATCCATTCCATCGTAGTAGGACTGATGAAGGTATTCAACAATCCGATATTCCTCTTCAACAAGAAGGAACGGTTTTCCATGACCAGCTGCCTTGTACCCTAAGCAGGGGGCAGACTGGTACCCGTTTCTCAATGCTTTTTCGGTCATCCCCCTTGTCACTTCACCAGATAAGTTAACTGAATAATATTCGTCAAACCATTCG
The DNA here is from genome assembly GCF_003833015.1 of Clostridium sp. E02. Classification (GTDB taxonomy): domain Bacteria; phylum Bacillota; class Clostridia; order Lachnospirales; family Lachnospiraceae; genus Lacrimispora. The sequence goes on along the minus strand of NZ_RJLQ01000021.1, from coordinate 28,393 downwards.
ATGATGCTTTCAATCAACCGTCCAAACATTCCTTCCATAATTGGTTCGGATACGCTTTTAATGGTGACACCGCATTTTTTGCGCAAAACACTTTTATAAAAAACGCTTTCTTCTTGATTTCTGGCAAATCGGGAAAATTTCCATACATATAGATACTCAAAAGGGGAGGGCTGGGACTTTGCAATGGAGATCATCTTTTGAAACTGCTTTCGATTATCTGCCCTGCGTCCGCTGACTCCTTTCTCTTCAATAAAAATGTATTCCTTCGGGATTACAATTTTATCGGTTCCTGCCGTTTTCTTGATTTCCCGAAGTTGTGCAGAAGGCGATAGTTCGGTCTGATCATCGGTACTGACTCTTATGTAAGCGGCTCCAATTTTTATTCCGGTTGTTTGATTCATACGCATCCTTCTTTCCAAAACCATGCAGAAGATATTGTGAAACAGGTACAATCTGTGTCACATACATTTTACAAGGAAGGTGGTTAAAATATGAATAGACAACCGGAAATAGAAACCTATATTGAGATAAATGGAGAGAAAATCCGTTTTCAATCCTTGTCAGAAAAGAAGCAATGGGACATTTCTGCCTTGCTCCAGGATCGCATGATGGAACGTGTTGGATATCACCGAGGTGACTCATGAAAACACGGCTCAAAAGGGATGAAAAATTCAGGGATTCCAGTTACATAAGGTGCGATGTCGTACTGCTGGTAGTAAATTACAATTCCGTCCGGTTTTAAGTAAAATCCATTGACATTAAAGTTGCCACGTAGCAGCACCGGGTAATCGTCAAAATAGGAAGAAGGGCTTTCTTTTAACCGTTCTATGATCTGGCGATTTATCTCTTTAAAAATATATTCGGTAAAAGAATCTTTGCAAGAAAAAAAGTCATTTAGTTTCAGCTGATTTCCTGATTGAAAATCCCAGGTCTGAGACTGACGGATGGTATTCCCATGGGCACCTCCCATATAGGAATAATCTTCTGTAAACAGGCTTACCATGCAGTTTTTATTGTATGTGATTTCATAGTTAGATAAAAATTCGTAGCTACGAAACGGAAATTGTTTGTAATCGGCATACATCCCATTTTGGGCTGCTTGAGGAAACAATTCAGTCCGACAGTTTCGTTCGGAAGAATCTGCCTGTATTTCATAGTAACAATTAATGTTCCAACAAGCGTGTGGATTACAGGTGGTGGTAAAATATGGATAGTTTATGGTATAAGTAAGTACTGGGGTATTCCCCTGCATCATGACATCGGCTCTCGTTTTTTCAAAGACTGTTTGCATAAATGCCCCATAAAAGAAGTTTGTTATAATATATGAGGGATTTCGACTGCTGTGAACGGGTGAGAGGCTTTTTGGCACATTTAAATTTTGTGCTATCATCCTCTGTTATTGACATAAGGGGGACCAGATGGAGAAATGGGTGCATCCATGCGGTATTTATCTCAGCGTTATGCAATGCCTTATAAAGAATGCAAGGCACTTTTGACAGACATTGGGACGGAAGAACTGGCACATTTAGAAATTGTGGCAACGATCATTCATCAATTGACTAGAAACTTGACACCGGAACAGATTGTAGAATCTGGTTTTGGACCTTATTATATTGATCATACCACTGGAATCTGGCCTCAGTCAGCTGGGGGAGTTCCGTTTAATTCCTGTGAATTTCAATCAAAAGGAGATCCCATCACCGATTTGGTGGAAGATATGGCAGCTGAACAGAAAGCCAGATCCACCTATGAAAACATTCTACGTGTAATTACTGATCCAGAAATCTGCGATCCGATTCGTTTCTTAAGAGAACGGGAAATCGTACATTTCCAGAGGTTTGGCGAAGGCTTAAGAATAACCCAGGATCACTTAGACAGCAAAAATTTCTACGCATTTAATCCAGCATTTGATATTAAAACAAAATGTTAAAAAAGCAGACCGCGGCATAAAAAAGAGCTGCGGTCTGCTTTTTGTCCTAAAAACCCTCCTTTTTCAACAAAACTTTCCTTTATTCGATTGACGGAGTTTATTTATACTAGTAAAATAAAGACAAATAAAGAAGAGGGGCATTATTTATGGATAACAGAAATAGCATTTTGACAGACACACTTCCAGATCAGGCTATTTTCGCGCTGGATATTGGAACCAGAAGCATCATCGGCATGGTGGGGATGCCGGATGGGGACAGAATTCATATCGTTGCCATAGAGAAGGCCGAGCATACCAAACGTGCTATGATCGACGGACAGATTGAAGACATCGATCAGGTTGCAAAGATAGCGTTAGAAGTGAAAGAAAGATTAGAGAAAAAGCTGGGGTGCAGACTGGAAAAGGTATGTGTGGCAGCAGCAGGGAGAGCCCTTCGTACGGAAAGTGTTACCTACGAACTGGATCTTATGAATGCCAGAAAAATCGATGCAGAATCGGTCAGTAAGCTGGAGGCTGGGGCCATCAGTGAAGCTGAGATGGCTTTTATGAACCGGGAAGGAAGAGACTCAGACCGTCAGTTTTATCTGGTGGGCTATACCGTCAGTAGATATTATCTGGATAATTATATCATTTCTAATTTACTCGATCACCACGGGCGTTTATTGAAAGCAGATATTATTGCCACCTTTCTCCCAACAGAAGTAGTGGAAAGTCTTTATGCCGCGATGCATAAAATCAATCTGGAAGTCGCAAGTCTGACACTAGAGCCGATTGCAGCCATCAACGCAGCGATTCCCCAGAATATCCGTCTGTTAAATTTGGCGATGGTAGATATCGGCGCTGGTACTTCTGATATTGCAGTATGCCGGGATGGAAGTGTTACGGGGTATACCATGGCAATCCTTGCTGGAGATGAGATTACGGAAACCATTATGAAGGAATATCTGGTAGATTTTGATACGGCAGAAAGGATCAAGGCTCAGGTTGATGAAGCAGAAGAACTTCATTTTTCCGATATTATGGGGTTTGAGCAGACCATTACTAAAGAAGCGGTATTTCAAAGCATAAAAGAGGCATCTTCCCGATTGTGTCAGGAGATTACGGATAAGATCCTAGAAGTGAACGGAGGAATGCCTTCTGCTGTTTTCCTAGCAGGTGGTGGAAGCCGGTTAATGGGATTAAAAGAAGGAATTGTAGAATATATGAAGATTGATTCCAAACGGGTTGCCATTGCAGGAAATAATTTTAAGATCAATGCATACTCCGACGAATACGATCTGGAAAATCCAGAATACGCCACTCCACTTGGAATTGTGATCTCCGCAGGGTTTCATATTGTGAATGAAGGATTCCGGGTTATGCTAAATGAGAAACCAGCAAAGCTTTTTCGGAATGGCAGCTTTACGGTTATGGATATTCTAATGATGAACGGGTACAATTATCAGGATATGATCGGCCGGTCCGGCCAGAACTTAATTGTCCAAGTAAATGGCAAGAGGACTGTTTTCTATGGAGAGAAGGCAGAACCTTCTGTCCTGACATTAAATGGGGCACAGGCCCAACTTTCTGATACCGTGAATGCAGAAGATTGGATTGTATTCATTCCTGCGAAACATGGGACAAATGCCAAAGCAAAACTGTCAGACGTGATCAAACAAAGAGAAGGGATGCGGACCCTGGTTAACGAAGTGGAAACCAAAGAGGATGTTTCATTAAACTCTGGTGATAGTATTGTATCGCAACCATTGTTAGATTCTACGGATAGGGATATGGTGGAACAAAAACCAGAGACGGCAGATGATTTATTGCCGAAAGAGATGGGGAAGATTGCTTTCTTTCTGAATGACAAGCCATTGACACTCCCATTAAAACCAGATCACCGTCCTTACTTTTTAATGGACATGCTGGAATATTCAGGTCTGGATTTAAAGAATGTATCTGGACAGGTGGTACTTACGGTGAATGGAGAAAACGCATATTTTCAACAGGAGTTACATAATCGGGATCAGATTATGATTTATGAGGTAAAATCATAAAGAATGAAGGAAATACTATTGGGATTTTTCCAATTTAAGACAGGATTTTATCTCACTTCCATGTCCGTCAGCATAAGATATACTACGAAACGAATATGAGGAGTCTATTAAAATGAGTTGTAATAATTGGAATAATCGTAATAATTGTGGCTGCTACAGCAGCAATAAAAAATGTGAATGCAAAAGTGAAGTCAGCGATGCAGTCGAAAACAATTGCAATCAGAATATGAATGTATGCTACCGCCAGGGATATGCGGCAGGTTTTAAAGATGGATATGAAACTGGTTTTCGGGATGGGTTCTGGTCTGCAAACGGATGTGGAAAAAATTACGGGTCTGTGATGGGAGCAACCGATCCTGGTTGTGGCTGTAAGTAAAGTAAAACATATCTTTCAGCCAACAAGGAATAGAACGATATTGCATTCGTATGAAAAAATCCGGGAATCTACCCCGGATTTTTTTGTATGAAAATTTGGATATCCAAGAGCAATTGACAAAATTAAAACAAATGATATAATAATATTAAGTTGTCAGACAAGGGGAAAAGTAGTATGATTTTACACTCAAATGTAACAAATCAATTGGTTCAGTATTTTAAAGATAATATTAATTCAGGAAACTGGAAAGTGGGAGAAAAGATACCTTCTGAAAATCAATTAAGGGAAATCCTTGGAGTAAGCCGTGCTAGTGTTCGGACTGCAGTTCAGCAGCTGGTTGGTCTTGGTGTACTAGAGACAAAGCATGGAAAAGGAACGTTCCTATTGGATGATCAGGTAGACGATATCACAGGAAGTGGGAATAAGATTACATCAGAAGACTGTCAAGATATTTTAAAGGTTTTGGAGTTTCGCCGCATTGTAGAAAGTGAAGCATGTTTTCTAGCAGCGGAACATGTGACACCTGAGTTGATTCAAACACTGCAGGGATATTTAGAGGAGATGGCAGCAAATAAAGAAAAAAAGGAAGCATTTGTGACAGCTGATATTGAATTTCACGAGGCAATCTGCGCCGCTTCTGAAAACCCCCTTCTGGAAAAGAGTATGGTAAAAGTATTTGAGGAAACCAGAAAGAATCACAGTCAGATGCATGATATATTTGGATTTAAAGATGGAATCTATTATCACACACTGATTCTAAGTGCTTTAAAGGATGGGGATTCCAAGAAAGCGAGAAAACTGATGTATGAACATTTACAAAATGGAATGGATCAGTTGATCTGATGCGAACTTTGTTTGAAGTGAATAAAAACAGGCATATAAAATGTACGATTTGTACAAAAATGCGATTTGTCTATAAAAAATATTAGCGAAATATTGACATAATTTTATAAGATGATATAATAAACCTACAACTTGTCAGACATGAATGATGCGGTTATTGTATAACCGCTTTAAAACAGAACTAACTTGTCAGACGACTAACAAGATTGGAGAATAGATATGCCAGTAAGAATTAATAAGGTTCGAGTTATCTGTACGGCCCCAGAGGGAATTAATCTGGTTGTTGTCAAAGTGGAAACGAATCAGGCTGGGCTTTACGGTTTGGGTTGCGCCACTTTTGCTTACCGCCATCTGGCTGTGAAGACAGTGGTGGAGGAATATTTGGATCCATTGCTAAAAGGGAGGAATGCAGAGGATATCGAGGAGATATGGCAGTTAATGCATCAGAATGCCTATTGGCGCAATGGCCCAATAGAAAACAATGCGATTTCCGGTGTGGATATGGCGCTGTGGGACATCAAAGGGAAGATGGCAGGAATGCCAGTGTATCAGTTGTTCGGAGGGAAATGCAGGGAAGGAATACCAGTGTATCGTCATGCCGACGGGAAAGATGTCTCGGAAATCTGTAACAACATCTTAAAATATAAGGAGATGGGGATTTCTACCATTCGATGTCAGTGTGGGGGATATGGGGGAGATTCATACGGAACTATTCCAAACACAGCTCCCAAAGGGGCTGGTCCAGGAATCTATTTGGATTCTAAGTCCTATATTCGGAATACCGTTGATTTGTTTGAGGGGATCCGCAACAAGATTGGGTATGAGATGAATTTGGTTCATGATGTCCACGAACGAATCACTCCCATGGAAGCCATACGTCTGGCAAAACAGTTAGAGCCTTATGATCTGTTTTTCTTAGAAGACCCAGTGTCGATTGAACAGACAGATTGGTTAAGACAGTTAAGGAAACAGACAAGCATTCCAATTGCAGAAGGGGAATTATTTAATAATCCAGTCGAATGGAAGACATTGATCACAGAACACTTAATTGATTATATTCGGGTTCATCTAAGTCAGGCGGGGGGGATTACACCGGCAAGAAAGCTTCAGATATTTGCAGAGCAGTTTGGGGTAAAAACAGCCTGGCACGGTCCTGGAGATATGTCGCCGGTTGCACACGCTGCGAATATCCATATTGATCTATCCGCTCAGAACTTTGGGGTTCAGGAGTGGTCAGGGATTGAACCACCGAATTTTGTGATCCAGGATTTAAAAGGACCTCACGGCGCTCTTTTAGAAGTATTTACAGGATTGCCGGAATACCGGAATGGATATGTATATGCCAATGATAAACCGGGGCTTGGGGTGGATATCGATGAAAAGGAAGCAGCCAAGTATCCATGCGAAAACACGGTAACAATCTGGACACAGACCAGAAGGAAAGATGGTGCACTTCAGACACCATAAATGGGGAAGGGGAAGGAACGATGAAAAAAAGCATTCTTGCCACCGGGATTATTGCGGCAGCATTTATCACAGGATTTGGCAGCATCTATCACGATTCAAGACCAAACACAAATAAAGATGGAATCATGACCCTGCGCATGGCTCAAACCTCTTCGGAATCAGGGGCCATTGGTCAGTCTATGAACCAGTTTGCACAACGAATCAATGAACGGACCAATGGAAAGATTCAAGTGGAAATTTATCATAATGGGCAGTTAGGGGCAGAAATTGACACCATAGAAGGGTGTCAGATGGGGACCATAGATTTAGCGGTGGTCAACCAGTCTACTCTTGGAAATTTTATATCTGATTTTCCCGCACTTGACATTCCCTACTTAATTACTTCAACCAAGCAGGCGGATCAGGTATTTTTAGGGGAGATTGGAAATCATTTTCTGGAAGAATTATCGGATGTTGAATTGTATGGGCTTGGAATTTGGGAGTCAGGCTTTCGTAATCTTACCAATAGTAAAACAGAGGTGAATCAGGTGTCTGATATCAAGGGATTAAAGATAAGGACAATGGAAAACCAGATCCACATCTCCTTTTGGAAAGCACTTGGTGCGGATGCGACTCCTATGGCATGGGGGGAGGCTTATACGGCTTTGCAGCAGGGGGCATTGGATGGGCAAGAGAATCCCTGTACCGTTATTTTAACCAATAATGTGGCACAAGTGAACAAAAATCTAGCGGTTACGGAACATGCGTACTCTACGGTATTTCTCATTATGAGCCCTACCGCATGGGCCTCTTTGGGGGAGGAAAACCAGCGGATTTTTAAGGAAACTGTATTGGAATGTGGTCTAGAAGAGAGAAATCTAAGCAGAAAGATGGATGCAGAGTCCATTGATCAGTTAAAAGAACAGGGAATGACAGTCACGTATCCAGACAAGCAGGAATTTATAAAAGCAGCGGCTCCTCTTTATAAAGAGTGGGAAAAACAGTATGGGGATATCATTACAAAGATCCGTTCCTTCCAAACAGAAAGTGAGGAATAAAAGATGCAGAAATTAAAAGAGATCTTTATAAAGATCCAAGCGTTTAACCGCATACTTGTAAGTCTGGCTTTGGTATCCATGATTTTAGTTGTATTTTTACAAACATTTTGCAGATTTGTTATATTTAGAAGCCTATCTTGGTCTGAAGAATTGTCCCGGTATCTTTTTGTGGCAGTTATTGTACTAGGGGTTAATTTAGCAATCACCAATCATTTGTTTGTAAGAATTGAGATTATTGATACCTATTTAAAGGGAAAGGCTTTAATTGCTCTGGAGCTGTTACGGAAATTTATTATGATATTTGTAAATATCATTTTTGTTTACAGTAGTTACAAGCTGATCCTCATTGGGAGATTTCAGACGAGTCCTGCCATGGGAGTGCCTATGAGTCTCTTATATGGACTGATTTTCATCGGTTTTTTATTCAATGTCTTAGCTAGTATGTTAGATCTCTATGAAACATATGTAAGAACAGAAAGAAAGGGGGAAGCAAACGAATGAATGGTGCTGCAATTGCTTTAATACTTGTATTGGTGGTGGCTATGGCATGTGGGCTGGAAATTACTTGGTCCCTTGCGCTTGCCTGTATTACAGCCGTGTTATTGGATCCGAAACTATCGTTTGTTGTGGTGTCTCAGAGGATTTTTGCCAATTCCAACAGCTTTTCTATGCTTGCGATTCCAGCTTTTATATTAGCGGGGGATATTATGTCAAAAGGTGGTTTATCCAAACGTCTGGTTGCGTTTGCGGATTCTTTGGTGGGCTGGGTATCCGGAGGGATTTCCTTGGTATCCATTGTAGCCTGTACCTTTTTTGCTGCTATATCTGGTTCCTCTGTGGCAACGACAGCTGCGATTGGGGGACTGATGTATCCGGAGATGGTGAAAAGAGGGTATCCGGAGGACTATTCAGCAGCCATACAGGCAATTGGAGGAACCTTAGGTATCGTGATTCCGCCCAGTATCGTACTGGTAATCTATGGAAATATCACGGGAACTTCGGTTGGAGATCTATTAATGGCCGGTGTGATCCCAGGATTTATCTGCTGTTTGTTTCTGTGTGTCTACGCGTTTTTAAAAGCGAAAAAGTATAACTTTCCGAAAGCAGATGGTTTCTCTTTTAAACGGTTTCTTTTTTCTTTTAAGGATGCAATTTGGGCACTTGTGATGCCAATCATTATTTTAGGAGGCATTTATGCAGGTGTTTTCACTCCAACAGAATCAGCGGTGGTTGCAGTTGTTTATGGGATAATCGTCTGCCTGTTTATTTATAAGGAGGTTACGTTAAAAAGTATTTGGAACATCGTAAATGATACTGCAGTTGGTACTGCCAATTTGATGGTTCTGGTGGTTACCGCTCAGATGTTTGGCTGGCTGATATCCTATTATCAGATTCCTCAGTATGTTACGGATTTTATGTTATCATACGTTTCTGGAAAGTACATGTTTTGGGGGATTATTATCTTATTACTTTGTGTTTGCGGTATGTTCCTAGAAGTTGGAGCAACCAACCTAATCCTTGCACCAATCCTTGCCCCGATTGCAGCGGCGTTTGGTATTGACCCCATTCATTTTGGCCTTACTTTTGTATTTCTCCTTGCAATGGGACAGGCAACCCCACCGTTTGGAACCTGTATGTTTGTCGCTTGCGGCATCAGCAAACGATCGGTTGGAGGCGTGGCAAAACAAATTTTGCCCTTCGTACTAGTGGAGGTCGGTTGTGGGATTCTGTTTGCTTTCATACCGGCTCTCACCACTTTTTTACCTAATTTAATCTCGTAGATTTCTTTTTAATAAAACATAAGGAGGCAATTATGAAAGAGACAATGAAAGAAGTAGTAATTACACAACCTCAAAAGTATGAGGTGAGAGAAGTGCCAGTACCACAGCTGGCAGATGAGAATGAGGTCCTGATTCAAATGAAATCAGCAGGGGTATGTGGAAGTGATCATCACATCTATCATGGATTGAATCCCTGCTCTACTTATCCAAGAATCCCAGGTCATGAAAATGCGGGTGTGGTGGCTAAAATAGGTTCTAATGTTACCAATGTAAAAGTGGGAGATCATGTAATCGTGGATTTGATCCATACATGTGGAACCTGTTATCAGTGTAGAATTGGCAGAAAGAATGTCTGCGAACAGGTAAAGGTAAGAGGGTCAGGTGCAGATGGGGGATTTCGGGAATACTTCACGGCTCCTGCATCGGAAGTATATAAGATTAATGACAGCGTAGATTTTAAAGATGCGGCCTTGGTGGAACCATATGCCATTGGCGCGCATTGTACCAACCGGGCACGAATTCAATCCGACGATGTGGTATTTATCATGGGAGCAGGAACCATAGGATCTATTATTTTACAAACCTGTAAAGCGAAAGGCTGTAAAATGGTTATCTGCTGTGACATTGATGACCAGTCTTTAGAAAGAGCTACCCTCTATGGCGCTGATTACGTGATCAATTCCAAAAAAGAGGATGTGGCAAAGCGGGTTTCGGAAATCACGGATTATCACGGGGTGACGGTTGCCTTTGATGCAGCCTGTTTCCCTGGTTCCTTAACGGCTTGTCTGCAGCTAGGAATTCTGTGTAATGCAGGACGTATGGTGCCTCTTGGATTTTCAACAGCAGAAGAAGGAATTACACAGGCAATGATTAACCAGAGAGAATTGGATATTATCGGTTCCCGCATGTCCTGTTATCAGTTTGAGCCTACCATTGAACGGATGGAAAAGGGGGAATTTAATACAAAAGGGATTGCAACTATGTTTGTAAAATTCAGTGAAATTGAAAAAGTGTTTGATGCCATGGATCATCCCAGTGGGGAATCAAAAAAAATGGTAATTTTATTTGACTAAAAGGGTATAACAAAGGAGAGATAAAATGGCTTACGATTATAAGAAAATGTTTGATGTGACTGGTAAACACGCCATTGTTACAGGAGGAGCGCAAGGGCTTTCTAAGGGAATGGCAGAGGGTCTGTTAGAAAACGGCTGCAAGGTGGTTCTGGTGGATGTTCAAAAGGATAAACTACAAACGGTTTGTGATGAATATCGGAATCTGGGCTATGAGGCGTATGGTGTATGTGGGAATCTTGCAGACCGCGAGGATCTGGATCGGATCTTTCAGGAAGCCATGGAAGTGCTAGACGGAAAGCTGGATATCTTAATTCCTGCTGCTGGAGTACAAAGAAGACATCTTCCAGAAGAATTTCCTGCCCAGGATTGGGAATTGGTATTAAATGTTAACTTAAATGCCGTATTTTTCATGATTCAGAAAGCGTTAAAAGTTATGTTAAAACAGCCAAACGGAGGAAAGATTATAACCATAGGATCTATGGTGACTTGGTTTGGTGGAACTACAGTACCAGCTTATACGGCATCGAAGGGAGCTGTTTCACAGCTTACAAAGAGTTTAGCGGTGGACTGTGCTGGAAGAAACATCAATATTAATTGTATCTGTCCAGGTTATATGGATACCGAAATGTGTGCGAATATGACCCAGGCTAGAAAAGATGAATGTACGGTGAGAATTCCTGCAGGACGTTGGGGAACACCGGATGACTTGAAGGGGCCAGTGCTGTTTTTATCATCACCGGCATCCGATTACTTAAATGGGGCGACCATCCCCATTGACGGTGGTTATCTTGTAAAATAAGCAAAACAGGTGATTGGATGACGTTATATCCAGTCATCTGTTTTTAATTGAATAAAAAACAGTCAATAATTGTAAAATTATGACTAAATAATCTCTCTTGTGTTTGTATATTCTGTACATTGAAAAACAACATACCTTGTGGTAGCATAGAATCAGTTGATAGTTTGTATACAAATTGTAATGTTTGGATACAAATACAACGCTTTGTAGAATCACTGACCAGATTATAAAGCAAAGGAGAATACGCAATATGAATGATTATTTAGCAAAGACCTTTTCTCTTGAGGGGAAAGTGGCATTCGTTACAGGTGCCTCATATGGCATCGGATTTGCGATCGCAAAAAGTCTTGCGGCAGCAGGTGCTACGATTGTTTTTAATGATATCAAACAGGAATTGGTGGATAAAGGAATTGCTTCCTATCAGGAAGAGGGCATAAAGGCACACGGTTATGTGTGTGATGTAACCGATGAAGAAGCGGTAAACAAGCTGGTCGCACAGATTGAGACAGAGGTAGGTGTGGTTGATATTCTGGTGAATAATGCAGGAATCATCAAACGAGTACCAATGTGCGACATGACGGCGGAACAGTTTAGACAGGTGATTGATGTGGATCTAAACGCTCCATTTATCGTAGCAAAAGCTGTGATTCCTTCTATGATTAAAAAAGGCCATGGAAAAATTATTAATATCTGTTCGATGATGTCAGAACTTGGCAGGGAGACCGTATCCGCATATGCAGCAGCAAAAGGCGGACTTAAGATGTTAACTAAGAACATTGCATCCGAATACGGTGAATTTAATATTCAGTGTAATGGGATCGGGCCTGGATACATTGCGACTCCTCAGACTGCACCTCTGCGCGAGACTCAGGCAGATGGTTCCAGACATCCATTTGATCAGTTTATCATTTCCAAAACTCCAGCTGGGCGTTGGGGAGAAGCGGAAGATCTTGCAGGTCCTGCAGTATTTTTATCTTCGGATGCTTCTGACTTTGTGAATGGACATATTCTGTATGTTGACGGTGGTATTTTAGCATACATTGGCAAACAGCCTCAGTAATGAGGGAGCCAGAGCGGGGATATCCCGCCAGATAAAAGCTGCCATGATGTCTGCCATTTTGGCAAATGTCATGGCAGCTTTTGTGTGGCATTGAGTAAAGAAAACGGAGAGGGATCTATGGAAGAAAAGACCAAGACCTATAAAAACCGCGGCGAACTGGTATTTGAAACATTAAAACAGGAAATTCTGGATTTGGAATTAAAGCCAGGACAGATGATAAGTGAAAATGAGATTTGTGAGCGGTTTGCCGTATCTCGGACTCCAGTCAGAGAAGCGGTCAGAAGACTACAGGAACAGGGATTTGTTCTCTCAGTCCCTTATTCGGGGACTCAGGTAACGCTTCTTGATCTGGATAATATCAAACAAATGATCTATATGCGAGTTGCAGTGGAAACCATGGTTATGCGGGATTTTATGGATATGGCGACTCCTCTTTGGATGGAAGAAGTGCGTTATATGATCCGCAAACAACAGGCGCTCATTATGGAGAAAGAGTTTGAACCAGAGCAGTTTTACCGGATTGATGCACAGATGCATGCCATATGGTTTCACGCAACTGGCAAACAGAAACTCTGGGATATGATACAGGCACAACAACTTCATTATACAAGATTTCGTATGCTTGATTTTGTGACAGAAACAGATTTTACCAGAATTATCAGAGAGCATACGGAGTTATTTGAATTATTGGAGAAAAAAGATATTGAAGGCCTGGAACGATCCCTCCGGGAACATCTTTATTATAGTATGAAACGTATGAAGGTTCAGATTGAAGTGGAATACAAAGACTTTTTTGTTGACGCATAAGGAGGAAGACAGATGGAATTATTGTTTCTGGAACCAGTATTTAAGGAAGCTATTTGGGGCGGAGAAAGACTTAGAGAAGTATTTGGCTATGAATTGCCAAGTAATAGCACGGGAGAATGCTGGGCAATTAGCGCTCATAAGAACGGCGAGTGCCGGATCGCGGGCGGTATTTATGATGGTAGATCTTTAAGCAGTCTATGGAAAGAGAACCCTGATTTATTTGGACATTATAAGGGAGACGAGTTTCCTCTTCTGGTTAAAATTATAGATGCAAAGAAGGATTTAAGTATTCAGGTTCATCCAGATAATAATTATGCAAAAATTCATGAAAAGGGATCTCTTGGGAAGACGGAATGCTGGTATATTCTAGACTGTGAACCGGATACGGAGATTGTCATTGGGCATCACGCAAAGAACCAAGAAGAGATGGAGGCTATGATCCAGAATCATCAATGGGATGAATTTATCCGCAGGATTCCAGTGAAAAAAGGAGACTTTTTTCAGATTAATCCAGGTTGCGTTCATGCCATTAAGGGCGGAACTATGATTCTTGAAACTCAGCAGAGCAGTGATATAACCTATCGGGTGTACGATTATGATCGTCTCTCAGATGGAAAACCAAGACAGCTTCATGTGGAGCAGAGTATTGCAACCATCCGGGCGCCATTTAAGGATTTTGAAATTAACCCAGTGGTAGAAAATCTTTCAGGTGCCATTCATACCCATCTCGTGACTTGTAAATATTTTTCTGTAGATAAATACGAGATTGATGGTATCTTCACAAAAGAGTTTAAACCGTATTTTACCAATGTAAGTGTAATCAGTGGAGCTGGTTCCGTGAATGGAATTCCACTCGAAGCTGGTCAGCATTTTATCATACCCGCAAAAAGTGGAGAATTGAGATTTGAAGGAACAATGACAGTCATCTGTTCCAATCCAGAATAAGGAGAACATTATGAGACTAGGTGCATTAGAAGCAGGCGGTACTAAGATGGTTTGTGCCATTGGAAATGAAAAAGGTGAGATTTTTGAACGGATCTCCGTTAAAACAGAAACTCCGGAAAAAACCATGAAAGAACTGATCCGATATTTTAAAGACAAAGACATCGAGGCGCTTGGAATCGGTTGTTTTGGTCCAATCGATTTAAATCGAGATTCCGAGACTTATGGGTATATTACAACAACTCCCAAACTTGCCTGGGTAAATTACAATATAGTAGGAGCCTTTCAGGAGGCTTTAAACGTTCCAGTGGGATTTGATACGGATGTGAATGGTTCAGCCCTTGGAGAGGCAACCTGGGGAATCACAAAGGGGTTGAATAGCAGTATGTATATCACCATTGGTACTGGGGTGGGAGCAGGTGTTATAACCAATGGCAAGCTTCTTCACGGAATGCTTCACCCAGAAGGTGGTCATCTTCTGTTATCAAAACACCCAAAGGATTCGTTTGAAGGAACCTGCCCCTACCACAAGACTTGTTTGGAGGGACTAGCAGCAGGACCTGCCATTGAAGCCAGATGGGGAAAAGGAGGGGCTGAACTGGTAAATCAGCCAGAGGTGTGGGAATTAGAAGCATATTATATTGCTCAAGCCATTGTAGACTATATTATGGTCCTTTCTCCCCAGAGAATAATACTTGGCGGAGGTGTGATGCACCAGGAACATTTGATGCCAATGATACGAGAGGAAGTAAGCCGTCAGTTGGGTGGCTATATTAAGACAAAAGAACTTTCTGATCTGGAACATTATCTTGTATTACCTAGCCTTAATGACAACCAGGGGATTATGGGAGCATTAAAATTGGCATGGGATGAGCATCAGATGTTAATGAAAGGATAATTGCCATTTTTCTCCTAATGAAATTCCATTTCCTGTATGTTAATATACAAAATGTAACAGAAATGTAATAAATGTGTAACATATAAGGAGGATATTTCCATGAGAAAATTACCAGTATTTATTTTAGCAGCAGCTACCGTTCTTTCCATTGCAGGTGTACCAATGACAGCACAAGCAGCAAGTTGTTCGAATTCCTATTCTAACTGTTTCTCTTCTAATTGTTATGGGCAGTTTGGAAATTTCAATTTAAGCCAGTACGGATGCAGCAACAGAAACAGCAGAAATTGCTATACGTCTGGAAGAAATAGTTCTTCCTGCTATGGATCCAATTCTTATTTCAGAAGTTGGAGATAGTGTAAATTATAAACTGTTTGAAAAACAGCCACAGAACATACGGTTCCGGGGCTGTTTTTGAATTACTTATTTGCCGTCTGTGATCTCTTCTAGCACATGAATTAAGTCATGGATGGTGTTAATTTGAACGTTCCGCTCCAAAATCTCATTTTTTAAGTCAGTGGACAGGGTTTCAAATTTCGCCTGGACGGCAGGAGCTATATATGACATGGTTATCACCTCATTGCTATCATGTGCACCTTAACTTTGACTTATACGTAATTTTTTATTACGAATAAAAAAAATCAAGATTCATAAAAAGGACGAAAACCAGAATTCTGATTTTCGCCCTGATGAGGTCTAATACTTATGATCGGGCAGTTTTACAAAACAAGGTAAGCCAAAAGGGATTCATGGCAACAAGGGTCAATGAGTTGTTTCTCGTTGGTAAGGCGGTTTTATGGCGGTTTTTGTTGCCAGTTCTACCTGTTTGCTTTCCTATCCTTGTTCTGTACTGTATTATATGCATGTTTCCATCATCTGTGAACAAGCTGATGGTTAGCGGATTGAGAAATTTAACGTCTCATTGCCACAAGTGAATACAAGAGTGAGTGGATCTTCGGAAGAACCCACGCTATCTGGAATCTTAAATGCTATGTTTCCCTCTTTTGATGATAATGGATTAACGCTGGAGCTAACGATGGATTTTGTATACCCCAGTAAGTTAGTCTGGCTAAATTCGTAGCCATCCCCGAATAGAACTTTTGCTGAAATATCATCTTCCATGGGGAATGTGGAGAGGAAGGTATCCGCTTTTTTTCCTTCATTGGAAGCAGTCAGTGTGATTAATAAATATTTATTCCCTTCATCTGGGTTAAACTGACCGTATGTGTCAGGTACCGTATCTAATATCTGCATATTGTTAACGGTCACAGTCCATTCACCGATTTTTGCCGATTCACCCAATGGAATCGTCTCTGAAACAGCTTCTGTTTCTGCTTCCGTGGTTTCTTCGGAAGTGGTTACTTCTGCTTTGCTCGTGTTTTCCCCCTTTTCGGCGGTTGCCTTGCTTCCACATGCAGTAGCTGTGATTGTTGCGACACATAATAGAGATACCAATAATAACTTTTTCATACGTTTCCTCTTTTCCTTTGTATATGATAAAAAATATAGGTAATTTAATCCCATTGAAAATAGAAAAAATTACCAAATATATAGTATCATATTTTCATGGAAATAACAAGGCTGTAAGAACTTACGTTCTCGCTTCTCATTGATTTGAAAGCGACTGGAGCGACTGGAGCCACCGGAGCGACTGGATCAACTGGACCGATTGGACCGACTGGAGCGATAGGTCCAGGTTTTAATTCTTATCTAAACGGAAAAATCACCGTTAATAAGTTGAATATTCCTATAAATACTATTATTGCTTATGAAAACGTAATTATCGTTGGAAGCGATTTTAGTTATAATTCAACAACGGGGATATTTACAATCAACACAACTGGCACTTATGTTTTTGATTGGAAGATGGCAATTGCTGCGACTCCTGCAACGCTAACTACACAAGTTAATATGGTGTTAATACCTGGTAGCATATTTATAGCGGGAATGGGTGTTACGGCGACAAATCCAGCCATAACAGGTAGTAGCACTGTTTATGCAGCCACCGCTGGTGATTAAATTGCATTCATTAATGCTTCTGACGGTCCGGTTACAATAAATTTTGCTGGAACCGTTGGACCACTTCTTATGATTGTAGTATTTAGAATTTAATTGTCGATTATTGCGATATGTTAGGAGTTTGATTTAGATTTAAATAAGCGTATAATTAAATATATAGATATTTTATTTACGGTATTTGTTTTCAAGTTATAACCACGCGAAACAAAATAACGAAGGAGGAAATAGCATGAGTAAGTACCAAAGACCAGTTTTTGTGAACCAACTTATGTCAAATCATTCAGTAAAAACTGTAAGTAAATTTATTGCGTACAAAACTTGGAATGATTCTAGTTTGTGGTTTGCAGAGGTAGTAGATGATGGTAATGCCTTTTTTCACTGGCATCAGGGAAAGAAAGAAGAAGGGCATAAAGATACTATTATTAATTATATCTCTGCAGACGGTAAACCATGGCAGGCAACCATTAAAGATTATGTGTTTTTCCATTCTCCCAAAGGGGATACTTCACGAGGCCATTCGGATACTATAATTACATACATTAGTGGTGATAATGCTGCTTATGAAGGAAGTTTTGCAGAATGGTATGATGAGTAATAATCAATAATATTAGAAAAGAGGCGCCAAGGTGTCTCTTTTTTATTCCCCTAAACAAACTAAAGTGAGGTGGTGAGGCTGTTGGCAATAACAGCCATGCAGAAAATGTGACTTATCTCAAGATCAAAAAAATGAAACTGCCGCCGGGAGGAAATAGACATTGTGCAATTCCAGTTAACTTAATAAAATAAAACCAGCATGATTTCTATGCTTGGTTTACATGGGGAACTATGTTTAATAACGAAAAGGAGAATGCTTTAATGCGCAAGCTGAAATTGCTTGAGGATTGAAAGAATTAGGAAACGCAGACAAAAGCTTTGTAAAATCTAGCTTTTTCTAATATAATAATCGGAGTAACAGGATTTGAACCTGCGACCTCTCGGCCCCCAGCCGAGCGCGCTACCAAACTACGCCATACTCCGTTCTTCAACACTATGACATTATAGCAGAAAGTTTTGGATTGGTAAAGTATATTTCTTGAAAAATTTTCTAATTTAATATATGATGAGTAAGACAAGGCAAATTTAGAAGAAAAATAGGTGATAATA
Organism: Clostridium sp. E02; assembly: GCF_003833015.1. Lineage (GTDB taxonomy): Bacteria > Bacillota > Clostridia > Lachnospirales > Lachnospiraceae > Lacrimispora. The sequence goes on along the minus strand of NZ_RJLQ01000021.1, from coordinate 10,185 downwards.
GATGAAACCAATTGTGAGTTTTGATGTAGATATGACATTGCTTGACCATAAGGACTGGACCATTCCAAAAAGTGCACTCGAAACCATAGAGAGACTGCGAGAAAATCACACCATTGTGTTGGCAACCGGAAGAGATATGGATTCTATATTTAGTACAGAGGTTCGTGATCAGATCAAACCAGATGCCATTATTCATCTAAATGGAACCAAGGTTACCGTAGGGGACCAGGTGATTTATGAGCACACATTTGATAAGCAGCTATTAAAGCAAATACTTGACTATGTTGAAACCACCCCTTATAGTGTGGGTACAACTGTGGAAGGCTTTGATTACTACGTACACCCCGAAGTGGTGATGGAACATGATAAAAATCTATGGGGGGAATGTGGCCGGAAATTTGAAGATGCGAAGGGGCTTTTGAATCAAGATGTAAGAACCATGGCTTATATAGGGAATGAAACAGGGGCAAAACGCATAGTAGAAATGTTTCCAGACATTCATGTACATATGTTTGCAGATAAGAATGGGGCAGATGTGGTAGAGAAAAAAGCATCCAAGGCAGTCGGTTTGAAACGGCTCTGTGATTATTATGGTCTGCCTCTGTCTAAGACAGTGGCATTTGGAGATAGTATGAATGATTTTGATATAGTTAAAGCGGCTGGAATCGGAATTGCCATGGGAAATGCTATGGAAGAACTGAAACAGGCAGCCGACTATGTAACAGATCCCATTGATCAGGATGGAATTAAAAACGCCTGTCTTCATTTTAAGTTAATCCGTCAGGGAGGGAATTGATGGCAGTCCATTTTGATCTTTTGATTATTGGAGGAGGCCCAGGGGGATATACGGCGGCTTTAAAAGCAGCTACACTGGGAATGAATACGGCGATTGTGGAAAAAGAAAAAATTGGTGGTACCTGTGTGAATAAAGGCTGCATTCCAACGAAATCACTGCTTTATGCTTCCAGTATTTTTGAAACCTTAAAAAACAGCGATCAGTTTGGTGTGTCCAGTGATTTTATAGCCTTTGACTTTCAAAAGATGCAGCAGTATAAAAAGAGGTCTGTAAAATCTTACCGGAAAGAAATTGAAGAACAATTAGAACAGGCAGGTGTTACGACTCTTTATGGGAAAGCAACCATTCGCAGGGGGCATACCGTAGAAGTCAATGGTCCAGCTGGCAAAGATTATTATGAGGCAGATCACATTATAATTGCAACGGGGGCAGAATCTGTAATTCCTGAAATACCAGGAAATGATCTGCCAGGAGTGTTAACCAGTGACCGATTGCTGGCTTCTGATGTATGGAATTATGACCGGTTGATTATCGTAGGGGGAGGCGTGATTGGTGTGGAATTTGCAACCATATTTCGAGCGCTTTGTTCACAGGTAACGATATTAGAACGGGAAAACTCTCTATTAGGGCCAATGGACCAAGAAGTTTCCAGCGCTTTGGAGGCTGATCTTATAAAAAAGGGAATTACGGTACATTGTCAGGCAAAAATAAAAGAGATTAGAGAAGATCCGCAGGGACTTATTTGCGAGTTTGAAAAAAACGGTTCAAAACAGATTATTCGATCAGGCCATGTATTAATTGCTGCGGGAAGAAAACCCTATCTGGATGGATTGCTGGGAGAAGATGTGGGGATAGAAATGAAAAGTGGATGTTTGAAAGTGGATTCCAAATTCCATACCAGTGTTTCAGGGATCTATGCCATCGGTGATGTGGCAGCAGATATCAGACTGGCTCACGTAGCGGCAGCACAAGGCACCTATGTGGTAGAAGAAATAGCAGGAGTGAATCATACCATACGGCTTAGTGTAGTGCCAAACGGTATGTTTGTAGAGTTGCCTGTTGTCCCAAGCTGTATTTATACGGAACCGGAGATTGCTTCTGTTGGAATTACCAGAGAGGCGGCAATTGCTTCTAATATGAAAGTTCGCTGTGGACGATGTTCCATGAGTGGGAATGGGAAATCAATTATTACGAGAGAAGAAAATGGATTTATTCATCTGGTATTTGAGGAATATTCAGAAACCCTCGTAGGGGCTCAGATTGTCTGCAAACGGGCAACTGACATGATCAGTGAACTGACAACAGCAATCGCCAATGGATTGACAGTGAATCAACTTTTATTTGCCATGCGTGCACATCCGACTTATAGTGAGGGGATTACTTCAGCCATAGAAAATTATTTTGAAAATAAAGGAGTAAAAAATCAATGATAAAAGACAGACTCAAAGAATTACGAAGCTTAATGCAAGAGAGACAAATGGATGCGTATTTAATTCCTACTTCCGATTTCCATGAATCGGAATATGTTGGAGATTATTTTAAAAGCAGGGAATTCATAACTGGATTTAGTGGTTCCGCAGGTACTGTAGTGATTACGATGAATGAAGCAGGACTCTGGACAGATGGGAGGTATTTTGTTCAGGCAGGAAAGCAATTAAAAGATACAGGGATTACATTAATGAAGATGGGACAACCTGGGGTTCCCTCTATTTCTGATTATTTACATCAAGAACTTTCGGATAACGCGTGTCTTGGCTTTGATGGACGGGCAGTGAACTGCCAGATGGGACAGGATTTAAAAAAATCTCTGGAAGACAAGCACGTCACATTCAAATATCAGGAAGATCTTACGGATAAAATCTGGAAAGACCGTCCTGCATTGTCCGCAGAGCCTGTTTGGATCTTGGATGAAAAATTTGCTGGGAAATCTGCAAAAGAAAAGATCGAAGATCTGAGAAATGAGATGAGAAAAGAAAGAGCAACCGTGCATGTGCTTACTACATTGGACGATATTGCATGGCTGTTAAATATCAGGGGCAATGATGTGGAGTGTAATCCAGTGGTACTGTCTTATGCAATGATCACATTGGATCGTTTCTATCTTTACATCAATGAAACGGTATTGAATGATGAGGTAACGGCCTATTTGAAAGGGCTATCTATCACCACACGGCCTTACGAACAGGTTTATTCTTCTGTTTCTCAGTTAAGAGACCAGAGTGTTTTATTGGAAGCATCAAAAACCAATTATGCAATTGTGGAGAACATCAACGAATCCAACCGACTAATTGATAAAATGAATCCAACGGTTCTTGCAAAGGCAATCAAAAACCAAACCGAAGTGGAAAATATGAAAGAAGCCCATAGAAAAGATGGGGCAGCTTTGGTGAAATTCATCTATTGGATGAAGCAGAATGTTTCAAAGGGAACAATTACGGAAGTGAGTGCACAAGAATATCTGGATCACCTCCGCTCAGAGCAGGAAGGAAACCTTGGAATTAGTTTTGATACGATTTCAGCTTATGGTGCCAACGCTGCTATGTGTCATTACAAAGCAACTGCTTTAAATGATACGAAGGTGGAACCAAAGGGGCTGTATCTGGTGGATTCCGGCGGTCAGTATTATGAGGGAACAACGGATGTAACCAGAACCATAGCGGTTGGCCCACTAACGGAGAAAGAACGGGAGCATTTTACGTTAACTGTTATCAGTATGCTCCGTCTTGGTGCGGTAAAGTTTCTCCATGGATGCAGGGGGTTATCTTTGGACTATGTAGCAAGGGAACCATTCTGGAGCAGGGGAATCAACTATGATCATGGAACTGGTCATGGGGTCGGTTATCTATTGAATGTTCACGAACGCCCCAATGGCATCCGTTGGCGTATGGTACCGGAACGGCAGGATAATTGTGAATTGGAAGAGGGAATGATCACTTCAGATGAACCAGGTGTTTATATTGAGGGAAGTCATGGAGTAAGGACGGAAAATCTGATTGTCTGCAAGAAAGCAGAAAAAAATGAGTTTGGTCAATTTATGGAATTTGAATTTTTGACTATGGCTCCCATTGATTTAGAGGCACTTGACAAATCCCTGATGACAGAGCGTGATCTTAAACTGTTAAATGATTATCACCAGGCGGTATACAAAGCCGTATCTTCGTACCTGACGGAAGAAGAGAATGCTTGGTTGAAAGAAAATACAAGAGCGATTTAGAAATTACAGGCAGAATCGAATGTAACGGTTCTGCCTGCTTTGCTGGCAAATACCATCTGGTGTTTGATTTCGTTACTCTTTTTCTAGGTCAAGGAATAAAATGTTTTTATTATATTTTCTGAATAATGGTAGTCTTACTGAGAAGAATGTATTATAATGATTTTTGAAATTAAAAGTGAAAAAACCCGGCAGACTAAGTACGCTATCCAGGTGTTACTGTATGCCGGGGTTTTATTATGTATCGCATAAGCGTGGAAAAGGTGGTTTGATAATGATAGATCATAAAGTCAAAAAGGAAACGAATCGATCCGAAAAAACGGGAAAGAAACGTATGGAAAGCAACAAAAGTAATTGGAAAGGTGAAAAAAAGGAATTTCAGGGAGAAAAGAAATATGGCAAGAAAAGCGGTTCTGACCAAGGGGACAGCCGCAATCAAGGAGATCGCCGAAGGGATGGAGACAACCGGAAGCCGGGAGATGGACGAAAGTATGGAGACAGCCGCAGTCAAGGAGATCGCCGAAGAGATGGAGATAACCAGAAGCCGGGAGACGGTCGAAAGTATGGAGACAGCCGCAGTCAAGGAGATCGCCGAAGGGATGGAGAAAACCGGAAGCCGGGAGATGGTCGAAAGTATGGAGACAGCCGCAGTCAGGGAGATCGCCGAAGGGATGGAGATAACCAGAAGCCGGGAGATGGACGGAAATATGGAGACAGCCGCAGTCAGGGAGATCGCCGAAGAGATGGAGATAACCAGAAGCCGGGAGATGGTCGAAAGTATGGAGACAGCCGCGGTCAGAGAGATCACCGAACGGATGGAGATAACCGGAAGCAGGGAGACGGGCGAGGATCTGATATTCGTAAAAAAGTAGTCACCTCTAAATGTCCGGTGTTTTACCAATGTGGGGGGTGTCAGTTGTTAGATATGCCATACAAGAAACAGCTAGAACAGAAAAAGGTACAACTAGAGATGTTGCTAGAACCATTTTGTAGTTTGGAAGCTATGATCGGCATGGAAGAGCCATATCATTATCGCAACAAGGTTCATGCAGTCTTTGATCACGAAAAAGGAAATCCAATTTCTGGTGTATATGAAGCAAATTCACATCAGGTGGTTCCAGTTGAAAAATGTTTGATTGAAGATGAGAAAGCCGATGAGATTATTGGTACGATTCGTGGTATGTTAAAATCATTCAAAATCCGTACGTATGATGAAGATACGGGTTATGGATTGCTTCGTCATGTACTGATTCGAAAAGGGAGAAGTACTGGGGAGATCATGGTGGTATTAGTGACAGCATCTCCAGTCTTTCCATCCAAAAATAATTTTGTTAAGGCATTAAGGGAAAAGCATCCAGAAATTACAACTATTATTCAGAATGTGAATGGTAGAGGGACCAGTATGGTGTTGGGATACAAGGAACATGTACTGTTTGGAAAAGGCTATATTGAAGATGTTCTTTGTGGACTCAAGTTTCGGATTTCTTCCAAATCATTTTATCAAGTGAACCCGGAGCAAACTGAGATTCTTTATAAAAAGGCAATAGAAGCAGCAGGACTTACCGGAAAGGAACGGGTGATTGATGCTTACTGTGGAGTCGGCACAATCGGAATTGTTGCCAGTAAACATGCAAAAGAAGTGATTGGTGTGGAACTGAATCGGGATGCGGTACGGGATGCCATAGGAAATGCCAAACTAAACGAAGTGAAAAATGTGAAATGTTATTGCAATGATGCAGGAAAATTTATGGTTCATATGGCAGAATCTGGTGAGCGTGTTGACGTGGTATTTATGGATCCGCCCAGAAGTGGAAGTACGGAAGAGTTTATGGATTCAGTTGCCAAATTACAGCCGAAGAAGGTGATATATGTGTCTTGTGGACCGGAAACGTTAGCGAGAGACTTGGAATATTTTAAAAAGAAGGGGTATGAAGCGAAGAAGGCGTGGGGAGTGGATATGTTTCCTATGACAAAACATGTTGAAGCGGTGATAATGATGACGTATTGTGGTAAAGATAAGAAATAGAAGGTTTTGACCACAAGATGTAGTGGCTTTGGGTAGAAAATGAGAGAAAAAGAGGGCTAAAAATTGCGATTTTTAGCCCTCTTTTTTTGCCAATTCCACGGAAGACATAGGGGGGTTACCTATTCATAAGTTGGTTTCAGGAAAATTATGAATTAATATTAACAAATTGAAGCCATAGAAGTTGCTTTAAAAGAACTGGAACAAGAGATAAATAATAATAATTTCAATTCCGCATATTCAGAAATAGCACCCATATGTGGTGTTGAAAATTAATGCTATTGGAAGGAGTAAAAAAAATTAAAAAGGTACCTTAAAAAAACTATTGACAAATAAATAAGGTACCTGTATAATTAAAAATGTAAGGTACCTTTCAAAACTAGTGCATACTGGGAGGAATGTATATGGAAGAAAAAAAATTTGACTTAATTATGCAATTGACACGTGTTGAGTGGTTGCTCCACAAGTATCACCAACAAAACCATATGAATTTTGGACCGATGGGAGATACTCGTAAGGGACAGGGAAGAATTTTAAGCATTCTTAAAATGAAACCAGAAATCACCCAAAAGGAGTTATCATATTTGCTTGAAATGAGACCACAATCGATGGGTGAACTTCTCACAAAACTTGAAAAAAAGGGATATATAAGCCGGACACCTTCAAAAATAGACCGTAGAGTTTTAAATATCAAGCTGACAAAAGAAGGAGAAGAAGCAACAGCAGAATCAACGGATTCGGAATTTAGCTTTGACAAGGTATTTGAATGTCTGAATGATGAGGAACAACAAAACTTGAGCAGTTATTTAGATCGTATTATTAGGACGTTAGAGTCACAGGTTAATGATGAACAGCCAGAACTCGACTTCGACCCACGCATGAAAGGCGGAAATCCGTATCATGGGAATGGTAATCCTCAATTTGGTGGGAGGAATCTTTATGATGAGCGATTTGGAGATCAAGCAAATATGAATGGTACACGAGAACCTCGCAGAGGTAATCCTGACAGACAACAAAGTGGATCAGATCACGAGTAATCAGCTTTTAGCAGCATAATGTATGAAGGCGCTGCGCAATTGACCTATAATGTCAGTGCCTTTATTTTTTTGCGCCAATTTTCGCGCAAAATGATTAGAAAGGAGTTTTTATTATGGAAGATATGGATCAAAAATCAATTTATTATTTAGAGAAGGCACCAGTTTCAAAAGCTATTATGCATATGGTAATTCCGATGATGTTAAGCTTCATTGCTACAATTATTTATAATATTACAGATGCATATTTCATTGGAAAGATGAATAATACGGCAATGATGGCTTCGGTGACTTTGGCACTACCGTTTTCGTGTGTTCTGATGGCATTTGGACATCTGTTTGGTGCAGGTTCAGGTACATTCATTTCAAGACTTTTAGGTGAAAAGAACATTTATCGAGCGAAACAAGTCAGTTCCATTAATTTTTGGTCATCATTGATTACTGGTGTTGTTTTTATGGCGATTTGTCTACCGTTTTTATCATCCATTTTAGGAATGTTAGGAGCTGATGGAGAGACATTTGTACACACAAAGAACTATCTCTTAATGTTCGTCCTTGGTTCACCTTTTGTCATTGCCAGTATATCTTTAGAAGAAGCAGTTAGGGCAGAGGGAGCATCTACGGCATCAATGATTGGTATGATTACAGGAGTTGTTGTTAATATCGTATTGGATCCTTTGTTTATTTTTTTATTTCATTGGGGAGTGGCGGGAGCTGCATTAGCTACAGTACTCGGTAATGTGACATCAGTAGTATGGTACATGTATTACCTTCAGAAAATAAGTAGTGTTCAGAGTATATCAATTAAAGATTTTAAGCCTAGTAGGGAGATTTATGCGAATATTCTCAAAGTTGGTGTTTCCGCATTTTTGCTAGATGGGTTTATGGTAATTACCAGTCTGTTATATAACAATTACTCGATGATTTATGGGGATAGTGTTGTGGCTGGATTTGGAATCTCTCAGAGAATCATTCAGATTATTGATTTTATTAGTATGGGCTTTGCCATGGGATCTGTTCCGTTAATTGCATATGCATATTCTGCACAAAACGACAAGCGATTAATGGAGATTGTTAAGAAAACTATAGTATACATGCTTGGTATTATATTAACAATGTCAGTAATTCTGTTCGCTTTGAAATCACAGGTTATAGGAATCTTTAGCATTGATCCAAAAGTAATTGAAATAGGGCAACGAATACTGTTTGCACAGCTTTGCTCTACTACCTTTGCAGCTTTATCAGGTGTTTTTACTGGAATATTTCAGGCATTTGGAACGGCAGTTCAATCAACAGTAATGTCAGTACTTCGTGGACTTATTTTCATACCAATTCTTATTATTGGCAATATGCTATTTGTTTTAGATGGCGTTATTTGGGCGATGACCATCTCAGAAGGAATAACAGCTTTGGTAGGAATCGTTCTTTGGATTGGAATTAGAGAGAAGATACGGAATCATGTGTTGGTTATTCAGGAGCATGAATAATGCCTATGGGATGTGCCATTGGTATAAGATTGAGTTAAATCCTATGATACGTATTAAATGGAGGTGAGTGAATTGGAAAGTGAAGCGGATAGTAGTAATGAAAATGTGTATAACATAGTTGAAGGCACTTTCCATTCTATTTTATTTTAAGATTGTATGAGAAGGGATTCCTTCAAAAAAGTAATTATGGAGGTGTAATCAATGCTTGAAATATATAAAACTGTAGACAATAGAATACTACGTACAGATGAATTTGAGGAAGGTTCGTGGGTAAATCTGGTGAATCCCAATGGTCTGGAACTTGATAGAGTAAGTAGCAGCTTAAACGTTGAAATGGAATTTTTAAAAGCGGCATTAGATGAAGAAGAAAGATCAAGAATCGAAAATATGAATGCTCAAACATTGATTATTGTAGATATACCTATTGTTGAAATTGCTACAGGAACAGAATTATATATTACCATTCCCCTTGCAATCATTTTATTGGAACATTTAATTATTACGGTATGCTTAAAAGACAACATTCTAATTAATGACTTTAAAAATAACAGGATCAAAACATTTTTCACGCAATTTAAGACAAGATTTGTCTTGCAAATCCTACTTAAAAATGCAAATGGTTATTTGCATTATTTGCGTAACATCGACAAAACAAGTAGCGAATTGGAACAACATTTGTATCGTTCAATGAAAAACAATGAGCTAATTAAAATGCTTCAATTAGAAAAAAGTTTGGTTTATTTCTCTACATCATTAAAATCGAATCAAATCGTATTGGAAAAGCTTATGAAATATGAATATTTGAAGAATTATCCTGAAGATGAAGAGCTTCTGGAAGATGTGATTATCGAAAACAAGCAGGCGATTGAGATGGCATATATTTATAGCAGTGTACTTTCCGGGACAATGGGTACCGTCGCTTCATTAATTTCGAATAATTTGAATATCGTTATGAAGGTATTAACATCTATAACAATAGTAATGGCAATACCTACTATGATATCGAGCTTCTTTGGTATGAATGTCGTCTTACCATTAACATTACAATGTTCGTTTTGGATTATAGTTGGTTTCTCTGTAATAATTAGTAGCATTGTAGGGTTTATTTTATACAAGAAACAATTATTCTAGCATACCACTGAAGGAGAGTTTATTCTAGTATACCATGGATAGATGATCCGGTCTTTCCTACTGTAATAAACTTTTCTACATAGATACGGCAGGTTACTACGTAAACTATGGTATTGTCGTATACCTAGCGGTACGTATGGTGGTATGAAAGGTCGGCTACTCAATTAATGGGTAACCGCCTATCCGATTAATCTTAGAAAGTGGCTAAGGGCTTAACACACAGCACATATTCTACTCAGGCAGCAAGCCCTAACTGCTTACTTATTGAAATATTTATTTAATTTGTTGGGAATACTTCATTTCTTAGGAAAAACTTTTTATTCAAAATATAAATTCCACACCAGCCTAGCAATAGTAACAATTCTGTCAGGACAACAGTAAACGCTCCATAGTGAATGCGTAGATTTCTTTCTATGTATCTGAGATAATAGGCTCATTAAATCAAAAAAGTTAACCTCAACTTTTTTGACATCTATAGGAGGACTGTCTATGAACTCAACAAC
>NZ_RJLQ01000020.1 GCF_003833015.1 Clostridium sp. E02 | reverse complement strand
CATAGCCGGCTAACTTACCGGAACCAAACGAAAAACAGTCTTACCGCCCTGAAGTACGGTACCAGTCTGCCCAGGTAAGGTCAAGAGCAAGACAAGTGCAAGCACTCTTGACTTTACCTGAGCGGACCGGTACTAGATGATCAAGGCGGTTAAGTTGAAATTTAATTTGCGCAAAACTATTGACAGTATCAATAATTGCAATAACTGCAATGCTAACAAAGATTACAAGAAATAGTAGTTCCCGAAAGCTGTAAAACGACATGGTTTTTGTCAGCAATCTCTACTAATTTATTGAGTTCTAGTTGATTGGATGTAATTGTTTTTTCACACATCACATGCTTCCCATGTGAAAGCATTCAGACTGATTGTTAAGGCTTGAACAAAGTGAAAGCCAGCGTCTTTAGGCGCTGGCCGGTAACAGAGGCTTATAGCCTCAGAACAAACCACCCGTTTGACGGGTGGTCATGATTAGAATACACAAAATTTATTACAACTTAACATTTTGAATCATTTTTCCATCCCTAATAAAAAAAACTTTATCAATATTCTGGAACGAAGTAATTTCCTTTTTTATGTAGATCTGAGTTTTATTTAGCTCATCCAGTTTTTCACGTATTTGCTTTTGTAAAATAGCATCTAGTTCAGTTATACCTTCATCAAATATAACAATAGAAGGTTTATTTATAAGTGCCCTAGCAACAGCAATCCTTCTTTTTTCTCCATCAGATATATTTCTTCCTTCATGTCCAATGTACGTATTATATTTCAATGGAAAATTCATGAATTCGTCATCAACACATGCTATTTTAGCAGCTTCTCTTATATCTTCCAATTGCATGCTGCAAGAAATATCAATATTATTTCGAATTGTATCATTGTAAAAATATGATTCTTGCGTTACTATTCCTAAATTTTGTCTAAAAAATTCCAAATTAATATTGTTTAAATCTATGCCATTTATCTTTATTTCACCACTGTATGGTTTATAAAGTCCTAGTACTAATTTTATTAAAGTGGTTTTTCCTACCCCTGATGAACCTGTTATAACTACCCTTTCACCCTTATTAATTTTGAACGTTATATCTTTTAAAATTAGATTATCTGGTTTATTATAAGAAAAAGATACGTGATTAAACTCAACAGTTTCTATTTTTTCAATCCTTTTTTTATTATTAACGTGAGCGACATTATCTTCTACATAATTCATTAATTCTAGAAATTTATTTAAAACAAGCATCATTTTTTTACCCTTATAAATACTATTAATAATAATTTCAGCCATGTAGACAAATAAAATTGTAAATGATATAAATATCAAAAAATTATCTATTGATAAATAGGATTGGGCAATTTCATTTGCGCCTACACAAATTATAATAATCGATGTAATTAAGTTCCCACATGATAATAAATTTGAATTAAAAATATTCACTTGTTCTTTTTTATAAGACTGCTTTAACTCAAAACTATATATATTATCAAAACTATTAACAACGTTTTTTTCTATTCCATTGCATTTTATTAGATTAATTCGTCTTAGACTTTCATTTATAAAAAAATTTGTTTTAAATATTAGATTTTCGTGATTTTTGTCAAGTTTAATTGAGTACAAAAAATAAATAATATAATTAATTAATAAAATAATCATTACAATTAATGACAATTTAAATGAATTAGCAAACATAAAAACTCCCAGTAAAATTGTCATTAATATATTAGGGATCAAAGAATCAAACACTTTACATATAGTTTTAGTTATAAATTTTGTTTTATCTAATAAATTTGTTAATTCATTTGTATTTTTTAATTCAAAAAAATTCATAGGAAGATAAAAAACTTTATAAATATATTTTTTCATAATGACATTATTTAAAGTATACTTTAATTTTATAATTCTTTTATTTCTATAATATAGCCCAATTGCATATATAAAAATAATGATTAAATTCAATATGCATACTTTATCAATCATTTCAACTCTCTGTTTCGCAATTATATAATCTACTAAATATTTAGCCATAAATGGAATATAAATTATACACAATCTTATTATAATAGAAATAATCATTATAAAGTATAAATTACTCTTTTGATTTTTTAGTATTTCGATTATTACATTCCATTTATTTTTTTTCCTGTCTGTCATAAAAGTATTTTTAGGCTTTAAAGTAACTATAAATCCTAAAAATACCTGTTTGATTTCATTTTCCCTAAGTGTCTTTCTTCCAATATTTGGGTCTATTATAAAGTACTTGTCATTTATAATATTTTCAATTACAATGAAATGATTTTCTTTGATTAGCATTATAATAGGAAAAATAATATTATGCTTCAAATCATTTAAATGATTCACTTTATATGCTTTGCAGTTTAAGCCATTATTTTCAGCTACATATTTTAAAGTCTTAATAGTAATCCCATCTCTATTTATACCACACGCTTCACTTATTTTGTCCATCTCAATATAGTTACCATAATAATGTAATATCATTGTAAGACATGCGGCACCACATTCAGTATTATTTCCTTGTTTTATAAATGGAGCTTTATGTTTTAAAATATTTATCAAGACTGCCCCCCACTTTTCTTTATAATGCTATTTATCCGCTGTTATTGGCCCCTCGAGTCTTGTTAATGCAATTACTAAATCTGGATCATATAATTTTAATAAAGATAATCCTATCCCAGCAATTCCCAACATTCCTCCGGGAACATCTTTTTGATGCGGCAATCCACATTGCCATTGCTGATTTAATATTCTCTCAACCACTATTCTGCTGTAGTTAGTTGTTAAATCTTTCAAATCATCTCTGCCTAAACATTGGCTTGCATAATTCAAGATTTCAATATTTCCTAAGTCTCCATGACATAAACAATCACTTCTTCCAAATCCATATTTAGTAGTTGTATTTAATGCTATATTTATTTCTTTATCTATGGATTCAAGTTCTTCTTTTGATTTTATATATGGTCTTGTTAATAATCTTCCCAATAACACTCCTGGTGCACCATGGCACCAAGCTACAGGTACTAAATCTTCATTAACAACCCCATCAAAGGCTCTTCTGTCAGCCCAGTTTCCTCTCTCTTCGCAAAATAAAGATCTCTCAAACATTAAAGCCTTATGCCCTGCTTTTGTGAATTTATCGATCCCACTTACATCTCCAAGATTGTATAACGCCCAGGAAATACCCGCTGCTCCATGTGAGAAGCCTGCTAATGCATTTGATGCAACCTTTGGCTGCCAGCCAAGTCCACCATCAATATTCATAGACTCCTTTAAAAGTTTTTCACCACATTTGATTGCTAAATCAAGAGCATAGTGATCCTTTGTTTCTTTATACAATTTTAACAAAACTATAATGCAGCCTGCTGAACCTGAAATGATATCATAATTCTCATCATATTCAATTTGAGGTTCTAAATATTTTAACATATCAATGATTTCAATTAATAGCTTATCATCTTTCCACATTTTAGCCAAATTTAGCAATGTATATATTAAGGATGCATCTCCTGCATATGCGCCTATTTCAGAATTTTTATAAGATTGCCTTTCAACCTTCAACTGTTTCTTTAATGGAATTAGTACCTTTTCTGCAATTTCTAAAAAATCCTGCCTATTAGTAACTTTTGCTAAATGAGCATAATATAGTGCAATTCCACATAATCCTTCATATATACTTGTTCCTATAGGTTTGATACTCCACTCAGATTCTTTTTCTCCAACTACATTAATTGATATCCAAGATATATCCTCTTCTCCTTCATTCATTCCATAATATGCTCTTTCCATCAAGTATTCCCCAAGCATAATTGAAGCTTTCAAATAGTCATCATGCAATATTCTCTTTTCACCCTCTGACAGCTTTTTTAATTTAATAATTTTATTATTTTTAACATCTTCGAGATCAAGAGATGTCATAGTTGTATTTATAAATTCACATTGTAACTCACAATCTTTTTTGCTAAGATTATCTACTAAATTCAAAACTGCATCCATGCATGTTTTGTTATAAAAGTTCTTAATACACTGTCCATTGTTGTTGTATATATTTAGTTCACCTGGCTTACTTTTAAAATACGGGATATCACCAAGAAGAAGGTCTTGTTTTTCAAATTCAATTACTTCTTTCAATTTAGGTAATGACACTGTGTCACTCCACAACTTACCAAATAACATTTCTCTGTCCAAACCGCTTCTCAAAAAATCCGGATGTGTTGAAATTTGTAAAAGAGAGGAGTACTTTTGAGTAAATCGGACAATTAATCTTACTTCAATATTATTAAATTTTAATATTTCACTCCTGAGTTCTTTTCTTAAGTTCATAAGATGATTATATGTTTCATTAAAAGCTTGGCTAATTATACTTTTATATTCTATTGTATTTATGTCATTCCCATTAAATGTAGGCCTGTTCTTTGAACCAATTATTTTACCATAATCATATGAAAAATGCATAGTAGTAGAATTCATATCTTTTAAAATAGGAGTTTTTATTTTAACAATTTGATTTTTTTGTCCACCAATTCCACTAATATCTACACCATCAGCTCCATTCTTTCCCCATGATTTAACTGGTAATATCCCTACTCTTATGACAGACTTTTCAATAACAGATGCTACATTATCATATGCGGTTTCATTTTTATTATACAATGATACATTATGAAAAAGTGCTTCTAAATCTATTAACACTGGTTGGTCTCTACATGCTATTATATTTTCATAATGAAAATCTGTAGCTCTAAAAATATATAATATGCATAGTAGAGCTCCTAATCTCCAATAGTAATCTTGTACCTGTGATTCTTCGAGACAAGTTTTATACTCTATATATTCAACCCAACCATACTCATTTTTACTTAGTAACTTTGTTATATACAATTGTTTCTTAATCCCTGAGTTATTAAACCATTGTAAAAATTCTTGAAACTGTTCATCTATTTTTAAAGATCTGGGCTTATAAATAATATTAAAACCCGAATTAAAAACTAAATGAATAACGCTCTTTCCCTTATTATGTGCATCAGACAATCCCATATCTATCTTTATAAGGTCCCCAATATTATTCCCATTATTAAAATATACCTTCAGTTCTTCTTTATCCTTTAAAATATTCTCGACTAATTGACTCATATTACAAACCCAATAATCAATTTTAGTAACCATTAATCGAAATAGAACAGGATATTCAAGCAACAGTTTTTTTCTATACTCTTTATCTTTTAATACATAATTATAATAATAATTAAGCTTTTCCTCTTCGGTGTCACCTTTTAAATTTTCAGACAGACTTTCTACATTTAGTTCAAGAACCAATACTCTTAAACATAATTTAATTAATTCTTGTACTAATTTTTCAATCATTTGCTTTTCTGTTTTTTCTGTGATTAATTCTTCGGAATATTTATTATGTATTTCATTAATGTTTTTTCTAAGTCTTCCCACCCCTACCTTTATAAAAGGCTCTAAAAAATTAATAAAAAATGATTTATCCTCTACATTTGATTGTTCAGAAAGATTCCACTTAAATGTTGGAATCTTTTCATCATTAAAAGTATTATTTTCCAGATCATCATTAAACTTAAGCCAAGTATCAATATTGGGATTATTTTTAGTTGTAAATTTTTTTTCTGAAAGTAAATTTAAAATATCCTCTTCACTAATACCTATTTTTTTTATATATTTACTTAATTCATCGATTCCTATTCCTATAAATTTTTTTTGATAAACAAGCCTTTCTCTGCTTTCTTTTAATTCTATTTCACTTAATCTTATGTTCTCTATTGTTCTCTCATCAGAAAAGGTACCTAACTTCCACTTATCAATTTTCATTAAAGCCCCTCCTTGTATTTATTTTTAACTTTTTCTTTATAAAATGTGATCTATGTATAAAAGTTTAACAACTTATTATTTATTTTACAATTCAAACTAAAAAAATTGATATAAAGGGCTATTAAGCCCTTTATATCATTTTTTACATTAGCAGCATATTGCGCTCCAATATGTACATTCTGTTGTAGCTGTACAAATATTTCCAGATGAAGCTGCTCCAGTTAAATCATCTAATTCAAGATCATTAAGTTCAACAATTGCATTTCCTGCTGGATTTTCTATGTCAGCTAAACGATGCATTGGATTTTTCCAAGCATTAATCATACTATTTTTTGACATATTCCTCTCCCCCCTTTCCATTTTGTATTTATTTCAAAAATCTTCATAGATTTGTGAAATACAGCTTAATGAATGACTCGTTCTATAATGTTATGTTATTTTTATTAATGTCTCGTTTGTATATTTATAATAACTCTCATTTCAGAAAATGTAAAGCCTTTATTATAATTATTTATTTTTTTATTTTTTTAATTATAGTTCTATTTAATCAATTACATATATGAAAAATGTAAATTGTCATGTAGTGTATCATTCGTTGATTTTAGAATATCAAAAAGGCGCCGCCTTTTTTTGTAAAAGACAGCACCTCCTGAGTCTCTGTATTTGGTTGTTGTTTTATTCAATTCCATGTTTTTCCCCAGAACCTCTTATACTAAGCAACATAACGATTGATATTACCGCCATAATAAACAGGACACCAAATTCTAAGAAAAGATTAAACGTTAGTGTACCATCCCCCGTAAACTTGATAATTCCAAGACCAGCGGTAATCGGATAATAGTCTGTCAATGTTCTGCCTGCAATGAATATACCACAAAAACCGTAAACAAATGCCAATCCAGTCCCCGCAAGAAAGCCATTTTGTTTTCTACTAAAGAATATAATAATAGGCAGCACCGCCAGATAGCAGCAAACCCCTAATCCGATGAGTTGAAAGAGTGATTTCATTACAAGAGCCAAAGAGATGTGCCCATTGCAGAACAACATACCTAAGACAAGGGTACATAAAAAACTCAAAAAGCCGTACAGGACCGTAATAAGACCAACCGTAATCACTTTTCCGGCCAATAATTTACGGAATGGAATCGGTATCGTCAACAAGTTCTTCCATGTGTGATCTACATATTCACGGTTTATAATATAGCCTCCAATCAAAACAATCATAAACGGAAAAGACATGCTGAAATTATTCCATATAACACTATTTGTATAACTTTCATACAGCATTATTTCGTTCCCACTGTTCTGCTGGAAGAGGGCTAAAAGTGCTGAAAATAAAACAGCCACTATTCCAACCCAAAGAATACTGTAACGTTTCATTTTTTGAAATTCTGTGATAATTATATGAATCATAGTTTCCTCCTAATCTTCCTGCTTTTTATATATGAATGTAATAAGCAGAACTGATATTGCTGCTATCAAAAACAATATACCTGCACAAACCAAAGTAGACAGCATATAGGGTTTTCTCATCACAAGATATTCTTTCGTAAGTCCGCTCCAGTAAGATGTCCACCAACGCATAATAACGGGAATGGGCAATACAGTAATGAGAGCATTGTTAGGAGCAAAGTTTAACATGTTAAGTGAGATGCCAAAATTTAAGATAGAATAGATAAAGGCAATTAGTATAGAAAAAATATAACTCTTGTTAAAATAGACGATTAGAATAACCACAGGGAGAATGGAAACAAACAACATCATTCCAAGGATTACGCTTAGTCCTAATTTAAAAACCACTCCTTCCACAGCTCCAACAACTAGTCCGCCAATAATTGTAGCTCCTAATCCAGTTATGGAATATAATATAGCAACAATTAAAAGCACAAACAACTTTGCTGCTACAAGTTTGGATTTGAAAACTGGTACAGTTAAAAGACTTTTTAACATGTCGCTATCTCTTTCCATGAAGAACAGAATACTTGCCACTACACTTAGTACACATGGCAAAAGAAGAAAATCTCCAAAAGTAACAACTAATTTAAAAAGTTGTTCAAACTGTAAACTGTCTTTTGCTATCAATACAGTCAAGGGAATCGGAAAGAGAAAAGCGGCTAACATACAAAATAAAATAAATTTCTGTCGTTTGATTTTAGCAAATTCACAAATAATTAAATCAAGCAATTCCCTCACCTCCGGTGACATGCTTAAAATAATCCTCTAACGTATCATTTTGAGTATGCGCTTCTAATAGGTCGATTCCGCTTTCAATCCACTTGCGTGTAAGCGCGGCTACATCTATATCTGTATCATAAATCCGTATATTATGGTTATCATCAATATGAAAATTCGTAGTATGAAAGTCAGCTTCTAAAATACGGACAGCCTGCGACGTATCTGTAACAATAAAATGAACATATCTGCTGTTTCTTTTTTCTAACTCCTTCAAGCTTTCTTCTTCCAGTAAAACACCATGATCTATAATGCCAATATCGTCGGCCAGAAGAGCTATTTCAGATAAAATATGGCTTGAGATTAGAATAGTTTTACCTTGTTCTGTGCTAAGCCGCTTTATGAAATCACGGACTTCTACGATACCTATAGGATCTAGTCCATTAATTGGTTCGTCTAAAATCAAAAGTTCCGGATCATGCAAAATAGCATTTGCAATCCCAAGCCGTTGCTTCATACCAAGTGAATACTGTGAAAAAAGTTTATTATTGTTATAAGGCAATCCCACCACATCAAACGCATTTTTTATGGCATTGCTACCCGTTACTCCCCGGAGTCTTGCCATAATCTTAAGATTCTCGGTACCTGTTAGGTTTGGATAAAAACCTGGTGATTCAATCAGGTTTCCAATTCTAGAAAGAATTCTTTTTTCATTCCTATGCATATTTTTATCAAAAATACGGACTTCGCCAGATGTTGGACTCGTTAGCCCCAATAGCATTTTCATAGTAGTCGTTTTTCCTGCTCCATTGCGACCTAACAAACCATAAATTCTTCCTTTTTTCACATGAATGCTTAAATTAGCAACACTTTTTTGTTCCCCATATTGCTTGGTCAAATTATTTGTTTCGATTACAAATTTACTCAAAATGTAATATCCTCCTCTGATTTTATACATCTGATTTTACCCCATCAACCTTGCATGAACCTTGCATGAACCTTGCATAAACCTTGAACATTTAAAAAATGAAAAGTGCCAATTAACTGGTCTTTCCATCAACCACGGGAAATCGTATGATAAATTCGGTTTGTTGATATGGCTCACTTTGGACTGATATTGAACCACTCATTTTTCTTACAAGCTCCTGCACAATAGACAGCCCTAAACCACTTCCCTTTTCAGAACGGGCCGTATCACATTTGTAAAGCCGTTCAAATACATATGGAATATCTTGTTTTGAAATCCCTTTTCCATTGTCTACAATAGAAATCATCACATCAGCGATAAAAATACGAATCTCAACTTTTATGTGGGTCGCCTTACTATGAGTAATTACATTTTGAATCAGGTTATTTATAATGCGATTGTAGGCAACCGTGTCTAAATTTACCAGAATGCCTTCATCTGGAATTTCTATGTCAAAATCATATTGATTGCTCTCAAAAATTGGAATCCAATCTTTCAGTATATTTCTAGTAAGTTCTGAAAGTTCTACTCTCTGAATTGTAAAAGTTTCTTCATTCGAGTTCAGTTTAAACCATTCAAACAACACATCTACATATTCTTTCATATCATGTGCCCTCAATCGGGCTGTTTCTATGTATTCTTCTCGTTCCGAACCAACGACTATTCCCTTTTGTACCGCATCTAAATACCCAATCAATGTTGTCAGCGGAGTACGCACATCATGAGAAAGGCTTGTCATCAATTGACTGTTGGTCTTCTCTGCTCTTTTTAAGTCAATGACCTGTGCCCGAAAGTCAAGAACAATGCCATTCATTTTATAGCAAATAACAGAAGTCATATCACTAGGTTTTGCCAGGATTTTATGATTGCTATTGCCATTTAAAATGTCGTCTAATGTTTCCGAAATATCATTTAACTTCAGTTTTACATTTCGCATTTTTCGAATCAGCAGCAAGGCTGAAATGACTGCACTAACTGCAATGCTAACTAAAATCACAAGAAATGGAAGTTCCACGTAAATTCCAGCCATTTTACACCTCCCGGCTAAAACGATATCCAACCCCTTTTACTGTTTGAATATAGGTTGGATTGTTTTGGTCAGGTTCTATTTGTTTACGCAATTTGCTGATATATCCCATGATATTATTATCATCATAGGCATAAGGCTCACACCATATTTCTTCATATATTTGCTGTTTGGTTAAAATTCTGCCTTGGTTTCTGGCAAGATAGCAAAGAATATCAAACTCCTTTGGATGAAGCACCACTTGTCTCTCTTCCACTTGTACGATTCGGGTGTCCAGATGAATTGTAAGTTCCTGAAAGGACAACTGATGTGTTTCTTCTTTTGCACTGTTATTTAAGGTTGTATATCTTCGGATTAGTGAAAGAACACGGGCAATAAATTCCTCCAGGTCGAAAGGCTTTGTTAAATAATCGTCGGCACCAGAACGAAGACCATTTACTTTATCAGTGCTTGCTGTTTTTGCCGTAAGCATGAGGACTGGTACCGCGCTAACACTTCTAACTTTTTTAAGAATATGAAACCCATCCATTTCAGGTAACATAACATCTAAGACAATTAGATGATAATTGCTTTGCAATGCTAGCTTTAAACCATCTGCTCCGGTATGCGCAAGTTCCGCAGCAATATCCTCTTTCTCTACACATTTTTTTAGTAATTGACATAAACCAATGTCATCATCAATAATCAAAATTTTATTTTGCACAGCTTTTCCCCCTATCGCTTTAATCTTATAGCTTGACAGTATCTTTATAAATACATGTTTATTATATTTCTTTTACTGAAAATATACAAGGTTCTACATCGCCCAGTCTCATATTCTCTTATATGCTTTTACTATTTTTAATAAAATTTTTTCACACATATTATTAATTTGTTAATACTTTCGATAATATTAATGTGAGGTAAATAGTTTTATAGAGAGGGGGATGGGCCTGGAATTTTCGGTAATCGAATGACACAACTAAGAATGAAGCAAAGTAGCAAGGGTATGAAAAGCAAAAGATGAAAACGAAAGGAAGTAATTATGCGTAGAAAAATTAAATTTTTAGCAACTGGACTTGTCATGGCAGCTATGGTCACTATTATGAGCTCTAACGTTTTCGCAGCTCCATATGTTAACAAACAATTTGAGCTGGTACAACCCGATGGAAATAAGGTTTCGGTTCATGCGACAGGAGATGAATATTTTCAGCAAATTGAAACACCAGAGGGATATACACTATGCCGTGATGAAAACGGCTGGATCTGTTATGCGACGCTAAATGAAGACCAGACTGAGTATGTATCTGCAGGAATCGTTTATAAAGGAATTCATAATCGAGGCTCCTTAAACTCCATTGGTGGGGAAAAACTTGAAAAACACGTAAAAATCAAGAGTGATGCAATTAAAGAGCAGGTGGATGAAGTGAGAGAAAGACTTCATGGATCTGACTTCACCCAAACTCCCAAATCAGACAGCGGATTTGACAATGGACTGCTGGATTCGAAAATCAAAGCTTCTGGTGATGTGAAAGGCCTGACGATTTTAATTGATTTTCCAGATATAAAAAGCGATATTGCTGAATCCGAAATAGAACGTTTCTTTAACGAAACAGGTTACACAGGCTTTAACAACAATGGATCAGTAAGAGATTTTTATTATGACGTTTCCGGCGGTAAAGTCACCTATACCAATGAGTTAATCGGGTTTTATACGGCGAAGCACCCGAAATCTTATTACGATGACATTTACGAACAAACAGGTTCCTACGCCAAAGCAGATGAACTTACAGAAGAAGCATTTCAATGGCTTCGAACCTCTGGATTTAACCTCTCCTCTTTAACAACGGATTCAAAAGGATTCTTAAAAGCCGTTAATATCCTCTATGCAGGTACCCCGGATGCAGGCTGGGCGAAGGGATTATGGCCCCATCAGTCCTGGTATCCAAATTCCGATTATATAAGTGGTGCCAGAATCCAGAAATATGAGATGTCTAACATTGGAAGTGATCTGTCGCTTTACACAATATGCCACGAAAGTGGTCATATGATCTACGGATATCCGGACCTTTATGATTACGATGGAGATTCACAGGGTACTGGAGCATACAGCTTAATGAGCACCGTTTATAATGAAAAAAATCCAATTCCACCGGATCCATATTGTAGAAATGTTATATCCCGCTGGAATCTTCCCATTCATATGAATGAATATGGTGCAGGAACCAAATTTTCTGCAGTTGCTGATAACAATGGCAATTCCTATTCTTATAAATGGTCAGGCAATCAAGCCAGCGAATATTTTTTAATAGAAAATATCCAAAGAAGTGGCAGGTATGCGGACATACCGGATGCAGGACTGGCTATCTGGCATGTGGATGAAAAAGGAAATAATTCTAAAAATGAAATGACATCTGGCAGTCATTACTTAGTATCTCTTGAACAAGCAGATGGAAATTATGATTTGGAAAGAAACGTAAACGGAGGAAACAGAGGAGATTTATTCCGTGCAGGATATAGCGATTCCTTTTCCAGCACGACCTCTCCAGATTCTAAATGGTGGAATCAATGGGAATCTGGACTTGAGCTATCACAGATCAGCAATCTGGGCACTGAAATGACATTTATACAATCAGACTCTAAGCAAGATCCAGACCCAGATCCAGACCCACAGATAAAAAACATAGCCGGACAAGCGACTCCCACCACTTCTTACGTATCCGATTGGGAGGATATTGGTGCATTGAATGATGGGATTGATCCTGTAGATTCAAATGACAGAAACGGCACCGTTTATGGAAACTGGCCGGAAACCGGTTCACAATGGGTACAATACAATTTTAATGAAACCCACACAATAACAGGCTGTGATGTCTATTGGTTTAAAGATGGTGGTGGAATTGATGTTCCAGCCTCCTACCACATATATTATTGGGATGGGGATGCATGGCAAAATGTGAGTAACCCAAAAGGTTTTGGTACACAGATCAATCAATATAACAAGACTACCTTTACGCCCATAACAACAAGTGCAATCTCCATTGTGATGGATTCTAATGGAACCAGCTCTACAGGAATCCTTGAATGGAAGGTATATGGGAATTAAAATCAATTAATTACGGAACCACTTCGGACCAGCAGGTTAAACTTGCTGGTCTGATTCGAGGGAACATTTATCATTCCTCTTTTATGATTTTTACAAATCCGTTTGTACCATCAACCTCTATTAAATCTCCGTCGTTTATTATTTCTGTTGCGTTTTCAATACCTGTAACACATGGTAAACCATATTCTCTTGCAATAATTGCGCCATGCTGCAGTGCACCGCCTATCTCCATTACTACAGCACTAGCATTTATAAAAATCGGTGTCCAGCTTGGTTCAGTAGCCATAGTCACAAGAATTTCGCCTTTTTCCAGTCTCTTTTCAAAAGGTTCATGAAGGACCTTTGCTCTGCCTCTTACAACGCCTGGTGAAACCGGCTCTCCCAGGAGTTCTCCTTCCTTAGCCTCTCTTCTGACAGTAAAAATTTCTCCTCTGGAATCAAAAATCGCAGGCCAGTTTTTCACGTTCTCGGTTCGCTTGCGTATTTTCTTTTCTTCGTTCACAAATAAACCAATGTTTATATTTTTATTGTTTTGCCCTTTTTCAATTTGTTCTCTCGTCAGAAAAAATATATCCTCTACCCGGTCAAGCCTGCCATCTGAAACAAATTCCTCCGCAATTTTCAGAGCATTGTGCCTTAATAAATCAACAGCATACACAAACATGTATTTCGGATGCTCACGCAGCCCCATCCACTGAAGCTGTTTTGCTAGTTTTATGAATTTTTTTTCTTTTCCTATCTTTTTAGCCTGATTCAAAAGTCTGTGATATGCTGCTTTCTTTCTCTCCTGCACCTTAATTAACGCATTGTCAGAAATATTAATCTGCTTTAGAATGGTGTAGAATCTCTCTAAGTTTTCGTGGGTTCTCTCTCTGGCAATATCTATCTCACCGATTCCGCGGCAGCCATATAACCTCATATACTCATTATAGACCCCAGTAAACTCCGCAGAAAAACCTCTGTTTTTTAGTCTGCGGGAAAATTCCTCAAAGCTGTTGATTGCAATAAACTCAGGAAATGAAGCAAGTTTAACTTGTTTATAACCCATATCACTTGTGGGGTTCCCCTTTAAATCCATATTAAGTGAAAGAATATCATCTTCCAGGCTTTTATCATTAAACATTTTCATCAACGACGAGGTGGCGTTCACTGCAAGGAGTATGGGCATCATTTTTGACACCAGTATATCGAACACTTCAAAAGCGGTATTAATCTGACTGGTGAAATTCTCTTTACTATTACGAAGGCTCTCCAATTTTTTTAAGCAGTAATCGGTTGATTTATAATAATCTTTGATTGTCTTATCAAAATCAATAGCCGCTGAAATCATAGAGGGACTAATTTTGACTGCAAGCTTGAATGATTTTCCCACAAACCCTTTCATATTTTTAGGCCTGTGTTTAGGAAAATAACTTTTGATTGCGAGAGAAGAAAAGACTTTTGTAAAGGATGGGTCAACCGAAGAAATAATTTTTTTAGCATTAGATTCGCCTACAATCCTGCCCAAATTCCCAAGAAGTATATAAACCCTGCCATGACACCCATAAACCGCTCCGTCCCTTCCTATGGGAAATAATCCCTGCTTTGCCTTACTAATAAGCTCACAAAACAGATCACAGCCAAGCTCACTCATAGACCATTGGAACCCTTGTGACGTTTTTACAATATCAAGATAAAGCTCTTTTCGCTCATTCGGTTTGCTCAAAAGTTCTTTATAAACGGGAAAACAAGTCGTAATCGGGCGGGATTGCAATAGATACAGCCTGCCATTTTCGTATGCCCATTCTGTATCCACAGGTTTATCATAGTATATTTCACATTTTTTAATAAGGTCTGCAAGCGCAAAGATCTGTTCATCCGTGAGTGCCTGTTTGTGTGGGTGATCACAAATAGATTCTGTTGTTCCACCATTATTACGGATATGAAGCGCAACTTTTTTATTTTTAATTTTCTTTGAGGTAATCTTGTTTTGAGCGGTATTTACGATGTAACTGTCGGAGGAAACCTTCCCACCAACAATATATTCTCCTAAACCAAAGGAAGCGTTAATCATTACCTCGCCATAGTTGTTATTTTGGGGGTTTACCGAAAAACCGATCCCACTTATACCAGAATAAAGCTGTTTTTGAATCACTATGGCAATCTTTGTGTTTGCAATACGAAGATTGTGTTGTACCTTATATTCCAGTACCCGATAATCAAGCATGGAAGCAAACGCCCTTGCAATAAATTTTTCCAACATATCCGGAGTGACTCCTAGAAATGTTTCATACATTCCTGCAAAGCTGGTTCCCTCCAAATCCTCTTCTGGAGAAGATGAACGAACCGCAAAAAGATTTGAATTGATGTTTTTTATTTCAGCAGAAAGCAGCCTTCTTTGTTCTTCATCAAAAGTCAGGTTTTCTGCTAATGTTTTCAAATCATCGCACTTTTCCTTTGTAACCTCTAAAATCAGAAACTTCCATTCCTCAGTTTCTTTGATTTTATCTGTCCATGCAGCAAAAAATTCTACTGTCAGAACAAAACCACTTGGTACTGGGAAACCTGCATTTGTTGTTTCAATCAGCGCCTTTGCCTTGCCGCCAACCTCCGAAATCAGTGGTATGGTTTTTGTGCTAAAATTATAAACTTTATTCATGATGCACCTCCATCAATTATAAAATACAATTCTAAAAAATTGCAGATATTTATCTACTTCTGCTGTTGCAAGCTGAATTATTTCTGCATGACTCCACGCAGTTCCGTTTTTAAATATTGTAGTTATAATTTTGCTCAAAGTATTGACTATGGTGCTTTTCATCATTTCTGAGTCAACTTCCTTGCGAAGCTGTGAAAAATCGAGATTCTCCTCAAATATGCGTTTTTGTATACATGGCATTAATTTTTCTTGCAATTCCTCCGCATAATCTCTTGCATATTTGTCACAAAACTCATAAAGATATGGATACTTTGCAAGCGTTTCTATTTTAGAAATCAAGGCCTGCCTTATCCGCAACAGAAAATCAGTATTGGACCAGTCAACAGAATCCACCACGTTACTTAAAATTTGTTTTCCAGAAAAGTATAAAAGGAATTCATAAAGCTCGCTCTTGCTTTTAAAATAATGATATAAAAGACCTCTGGAAATCTCTGCCTCTTCCACGATTAAGTTTGTTGACGCCTTTTCAAACTCATTCTTCGCAAACACCTTAAATCCACAATTTACAATACGAAGCACCTTTTCGTTCTCCAGGTCGATGTCGGAAAAACGCTCTATATCCATCCTGCACTCCTCCATTCTTTCCCACATGTAATTGACAGCTTCTGTCTATAATCAAATTATCACAACCGGCAGAAGTTGTCAACATCAAATTTATCTTCGGCTATACAGAATCTACAATTACTTTACCGCTTACTTAGCCTATCAGCCAAGCCTTCGCAGTAAAATCACCATCAATACCCCCATATTCTTTTATGATTACTTTATTCTGCAGGAAATCTAGGCTGATTTCTTTGGAATTCTCAAATCTATGGGCAATCACTAACTGTTTATTGCAATATTCCCGAACAACAAGCTGCTCTCCCTGGGGATTATTATAACTTTTCGTACCGTTTTCACATTTTGTTGTTCTTCCGTATTTTATGATATCAGCTGCTTCTTTATAAAATTCCATTCCCGCCTCTATGATTTTCCATTGTTCTGCTGTCAGATCATAGATATCACCGCTTAAGCACATTCTGCCAAAAAATGTGCTGATAATGGAATAGTAGATTCTATTATTGCTGTCACTGCCGCGCATAACTGCCCAGATCTGACTTTGGGACGGTTTTATTACTCGTTGCATATTTGCCGCAATCATCGGTATGGCCGTGGTTTCATGGGCATCGGAAAAGCTTGCCTGGGATACCAGTTCCATCATGGATGGCTCCAGCCTGTGTCCACCGCTAGAACAGTTCTCAATTACAATGTCCGGTATCTCCATTTTAATTTTTTTGAAAAATTCCTGGGTTGCCCTGACCCTCTGCCTTAACCCTTCTCCAAGACTTTCAGCCCCGTCACAGCCTATGCCGATGGTATCGTTGTAATCAATTTTAATATAGCCAAATCCGCATTCTTTCAGGGTTTTTATGACCGCATTCTTTAAATACTCCATAACCCAGGGATCGGACATATCCCAAAAGCGTTTCTCTCCCACGGTAAGTACTACACCATCTTTTTTCAGTAAATGTTCCAAATTGTCCCAGTGTTTTGACAATTTGCCCACAGATTCTGGTTCAAACCAGAGACCAGGTATCATCCCGCATTCTCTGATATAATCCGCAGCTTTTTTTAGACCACCGGGGAACTTTTCATAGTTGACATCCCAGTCTCCGATACTGGCCCACCATCCCTCATTTTTACCATACCATCCGGAATCAATTACCAGGTACTTAACCCCTTTATCCTTCAACTTATTACATATTTTTTTGATATTTTCAAGGCTTGGGTTCCCCCAGGTAGTACAATATTCATTAAACATAATTCCCATATCCTGATCCAGTACAGATACCTCAGGCTTTTGTGCATTCACCAATTTATCGCACACCTCATAGAGGGAACTTCCCCTGGCAATGACTGCTTTGGGGGCGGTAAAGGTTTCCCCCGGTGCAATATTCTTAAACCAGTGTCCAAAGTCCCGGTCTGCAATCCCACCCACAAGTGACAGAGTTTCATCCTCTTTGCACAGGATCTCAATCTGCCAGGAGAAAGGGGTATATAACTGAACCGCTGTAAATTCATGTGTTTCACAGTTTTCCAACGCGATAAAAGGGAAATACTTCCGCACCGGCATAGATCCCAAATTGCCAAATTTCTCAACCCTCATACCACATCGGTTCCAGGAAGGCTCTAAGTGCAGTTCCTCAATTGTTTCTGTCCTGAGTTTTCCTTCCGCACTCCAAAAAGATTGCAGTCTGTGGATTTTGTCCGCTTTTATTCCCTTTAGAGCAAAAGATGAGAGCATCTCTAACGTTGTTGTTTCAGTCCCTTTGTTCTCAAATACGGTGTTTACTTCAACGGTATCGTTATTATTTACCATCTCCAGTGTTACATAATGATTGGTACTATTTTTATATACAATTGTGTCCGCTTTTTTCAGAACTCTAACAAGTTCCTTCGTGGATTCCCCTCCGCATAAGGTCAGACCATTGGAAAATCCTCCGTTATGAGCATCTTTTCTTAGTTTTAATTCTACATAATATTCCATTGTTAATCTCTCCTATATTATAAGAATAAGTCAACTTTATACATGGTTTCAAACATTCGAATTCCTGCTGCTGTTGCAAATATCTTTTTCCTGACACTTTCAACTGCCTCCCTAGACAGCCCATCCTCCCATGCATTGACAAGAAAATCAGCTTCCACAAGAATCTGATAATCCGCCCCTTCTATATTTTTATATGTATGATGGTGACCTACCAGCCAGCAGATCCGGTCAATCTCTTCCAGAGAATAATCAAAAGACGTAAGAAGACTTCTTGCAATGGGAGGTCCTTCCAGCTCCTGGTAATTGCCTGCGCTGCTGTGATATTTTTCCTCACTTACCTTAATACCAATATCATGAACCACACAGGCAGTTTCCAGAATCCGCTGCTTGTCAGCATCAAGCCCCTCTTCTTCTCCTATGAGTTTTCCAAACTGGTATACTTTGATAAAATGCTGAATCCTTTTTGGATCACCCTTGTAATAGTCCATCATCTTTGCAATCACACTATTTATGGTATTCATATGTTAAGTTCCCTCCTTACTTATTTTCATTTATCTTACTGAAGCGGATGGTATTTGTCAACACAGAGAACCTACTACTGCCCACCTTATCACCCCAGGCGAACGAAAACAGTTCTGCAAGCAAAAAAATCCACCGGTCCGATGTAAAAGCAACCGGTCCGATGGATTTTTTCAATCATTTTAATTATGCGTTCATTAATAATTCGATATCATCATCCACATCTCCGATTCCTGCAATCCCGAAGGTATCTACAAGGACTTTTGCAACATTCGGAGATAGAAATCCTGGTAATGTCGGTCCTAAGTGAATGTTCTTTACGCCAAGGTGAAGGAGTGCAAGAAGCACGATAACTGCTTTCTGCTCATACCAGGCAATGTTATAAGCAATTGGAAGCTCATTGATGTCAGCCAAACCGAAGATTTCCTTTAACTTCATTGCAATAACTGCCAGAGAATAGGAATCGTTACATTGACCTGCATCAAGAACTCTTGGAATTCCCCCGATATCGCCAAGATTGAGCTTATTGTATTTATATTTTGCACAGCCGGCTGTGAGGATTACCGTATCCTTTGGAAGCTTCTCTGCAAACTCTGTGTAGTAGTTTCTTGATTTTGCTCTGCCGTCACATCCTGCCATTACAAAGAATTTTTTAATGGCGCCAGATTTAACTGCATCAACCACCTTGTCAGCCAGTGCAAATACCTGATTATGTGCGAATCCACCAATGATAGATCCAGTTTCAATTTCTTCCGGACTTTCAAGTGTCTTTGCAAGCTCGATGATTGCAGAGAAATCTTTCTTTCCATTTTCATCTGCTTCAATATGTGTGCATCCTGGGAAACCGGAAGCGCCAGTCGTGAATATTTTCGCTGCTGCTTCAGGAGTTCTTGGAGGAACGATACAGTTTGTTGTAAAAAGAACCGGACCATGAAAGGAGTTAAACTCTTCTAACTGTTTCCACCATGCATTTCCGTAGTTTCCTGCAAAGTGATCATATTTTTTAAATGCTGGATAATAATGAGCTGGAAGCATCTCGCCATGGGTATAAACATCGACGCCGGTTCCAGCTGTTTGCTCTAAAAGCTGTTCCATATCTGCTAAATCATGACCAGAAATTAAGATTGCTGGATTCTTTCTGACTCCGATATTAACGGAAGTGATCTCCGGATTTCCGTAACGGGAAGTATTGGCTTCATCAAGAAGAG
Source organism: Clostridium sp. E02 (assembly GCF_003833015.1). GTDB lineage: Bacteria > Bacillota > Clostridia > Lachnospirales > Lachnospiraceae > Lacrimispora. The sequence continues at coordinate 60,785 of NZ_RJLQ01000020.1, read as the reverse complement.
CCATTGTAGTTACCCCTACTTCTCCTGTCTGTAATGTTAAAGCAACCAGATCATCTGCAGAAAGAGTGTTATCAAGAGTCGCTGCCAGTCCTTTGTACATAAAATCATAAATGTCAGTGTTTTCTTTCCCAAGATTAATCGCATGCTCTACGTAAGCAGCCATGCCTTTAATCCCATAGATAATCAGCTCTCTTAAGGAACGCACATCCTCATTCTCTGTGGATAGAACGCCTACTGTAGCTGCTTTATCAAGCATTGTTTCTCTTGTGGTAACGTGGAAAACAGCTGCATCGTTATTCCCTGTATAGCCTTTTTTTGCTGCAAGCGCATCTCTTAAACCAAGTACCTTTAAAATCTGGGCTTCAATCGCTGCTGCATCGAAGTTCGCATTTGTGATCGTGATAAAAAGACTCTTAACTGCCTCATGATTCATTTCAGCAAGATCCGCTGCACTGGTTCCTGTTTTAACCACCACTTCAGAAATTCCCTTTACTGCATAGATAAGCAGATCCTGAAGCTTTGCCACCTCTTCTGTCTTACCGCATACACCCTTAACCGTACAACCTGTATTCTTTGCTGTCTCCTGACACTGATAACAAAACATGCTCATATTCCTTACCTCCTAAAATAAATTTATACACACCCCATACGGGAGTTTGTGCGTGTTTTAATATTGTATTACTGCCCTGTTGCTCATTAAGAATATCATCGAACCGGATTTATGTCGGTTGTTATTACAACACAAAAACATCTATTTTAATTTTTTGATCTTTTACGATTTAAAAAACAGTAAAATACAGAATCAAAAACGCCGCATGGCTTCTGTAATAAAATACAGGAACCATGCGGCGTCACAAGCAATCCTCTACGTATGAGGATTTTTATCCCGCTCTTTCTTAAATAGGAAGAAGGAATAACAAGCGGGAATAACAACAATTAGAAACGTTATGATAACAATTACGGAAACTCCATGGAAAACAGCAACCCCATTTAAATATGCACTTACTAAAATCACGAAACCTCCGGCCACCATAATATGACCTGCCATCCGGTTTGTTTTATTCCAGTTATCGGGCTGGCATTTTATTACAAATCAGGGCTATGCGGAAAGTAAAACACCTCCAGCATAGCCCTGTTCTTAAATTTCCATATCAGTTAAATCTCCCCCATTGGTTTCGATTACTTTTTTATACCAAAAGAATGATTTTTTTCTGTACCGTTTCATCGACCCATTGTCTTGGTCATCTTTATCCACATAGATAAAACCATACCGTTTTTTCATTTCTCCTGTACCGGAACTTACAATATCAAGAGCCGACCAGACTGTGTATCCAATCAGATCCACCTTATTTTCAATGGATTTCTCCATTTGATCTATATGCTGTCTTAAATAGTTAATTCTGTAGTCATCATGGACACAGCCATTGTCATCTAGTTCATCCACAGCCCCCAGCCCGTTCTCAACGATAAAAAGGGGAATACCATAGCGGTCATAAATTTTATTTAGCGTGTATAAAAGACCTTTCGGATCAATCTGCCACCCCCACTGACTTGTTTTAAGGTAAGGATTTTTCACTCCTCCAAGCAGATTTCCAAGGGTAGTGGCATGGCCCTCCTCCGTCGTAACGCAGTTGCTCATGTAGTAAGAAAATGAATAAAAGTCAACGCATCCCTTTCGTAAGACTGCTTCATCCTCTGGCTCAAAGGTTAGATCTATTTGATTTTCTTCCAGATAGCGCAGCGCATATCCAGGATAGCTCCCTTTGACCTGAACATCGGCACAGAAATCATTGATCATATGGTCAAGTTCCTGCAAAAGCAGCATATCTTCGGGTTTGGGAGTCAATGGATACATGGTAATGTGGGCGATCATACAGCCCACTTTAAAATCCGGGTTGATTTCCCTTGCTGCCGCCACTGCTCTGGCACTTGCAAGAAATACGTGATGCAGTGCCTGAAAACGGAGGTTTTTGTCATCAAGGGGGTTTGCCACCTCATCGTCTTCCTTGTTTATGATTCCAAGTACCTCAAGATTTCCCATCGGCATGGTAGCAAAATTAATCTCGTTAAAGGTCAGCCAGTACTTAACTTTATCCTTATACCGTTCCATCACGCACCTTACATAACGTTCAAAAAAGCCAATCACCCTCCGGTCTGAAAATCCTTTATAGGCTTTCACCAGATGGTACGGTATTTCAAAATGACTTAGAGTCACCATTGGCTCAATTCCATATCTGCGGCATTCATCAAAAATCCGATCATAGAACTGTAAGCCTTCCTCATTGGGCGTTTCATCATCTCCATTGGGGAAAATTCTACTCCAGGCGATAGACAACCGAAATACTTTAAATCCCATTTCTGCAAACAATGCAATATCTTCTTTATAGCAGTGGTAGAAATCAACTGCAGTATGGCTGGGATACCTCTCATCCGGCAGGATTTTAGAAGTAAAAACCCTGTTCTTATGCCGAGAACCTGCCGTTAAATGATCACAGATGCTCTCTTTTTTCCCATCAGACTCCCAGGCTCCTTCACACTGGTTGGCTGCAACAGCACCGCCCCATAAAAAATTATCTGGAAACATTTTATCCCTCCTGTCTGTTATAATATGGCAATTAAATCATCACCGCTATGAACGGTCAAACCGCTTTTTAGCATCCCTATGACCTCCATATAATCCTTTGTATTGGTTACGATAACCGGCGTATCTAAAGAATATCCTTCCTTTTCGATTGCATCTTTATCAAAGGTAATAAGAAGATCTCCTTTTTTAACCTTGTCTCCCTCTTTCACATGTGATTCAAAATATTTTCCGTCTAAACGGACCGTATCCATGCCTATGTGAATGATAACTTCACAGCCATCATCAGACATCAGCCCAATTGCATGCTTTGTTGGAAACAGCATCATAACGGTACCGTTAAATGGAGCGGTTACTTTTCCTTCTGCAGGTGTAACTGCAACCCCTTTTCCCAGAGTTTCGTTGGAAAATGCCGCATCCCTGATCTGATCGAGGGACATGACCTTACCGGAGAGAGGCGATGCGATCACTTCTTTTTTGCATTTTTCGGAAGCATTTTCCTCCCCTATCGTTTGAGAAGGCTCTTCATCTTTAAAAGTAACAAAAGAAACAACAAAACCAATCACCAGTGAGACAGCGGCGGCGATCAATGCTCTCACCAAACTCACTCCCGGCTGAGCTGGATCAAGAAGTGCCGGAATTTCAAACAAACCCATACCTGCCATTGTGTGATATTTTAATCCCAAAGCAGCGGTAGCTGCACCTGCAAAAGCACCACAGAGGCAGGAAAGAACGAACTGCTTCGTTCTGGGAAGTAAAATTCCATAAATTGCTGGCTCTGTTACTCCGAAAAATCCTGAGATCCATGCAGGAAGAGCGATCTGCTTCAAGGTCTTATCCTTAGTTTTCAGCCACATGGCAAAAATCATGCCGGTAGTCGTAAATGTTACAAAGGTGGTAAATGCCAGAATCGGATCGGGAGTTCCTGATATAATATTGGTAATACATAACACAACTAAAACAATATGAACACCAAATACAATCATTACCTGCCAGAATCCGCCCACTAAAAATCCAGCAGCAATCGGGCTTATGGTATAAACATTTAATACTGCCTGTGAAATGGCATTTGAAAGCATGTTAGCAAGCGGACCAATTACTACATATCCGATTGGCACTGATATTAAAAGTACAAGCATTGGTGTGATAAAGGTCTTGACCATATCAGGGATCACCCGGTTAAAAAAGCTTTCCAAAGGTTTTGCCATTGCTACTATCAAAATTACAGGAAGCAGGGTTGATGTATAAGTAGCATTAAACACATGACCAAACAGAGGTACATCGACCCCGTTAATGGTGGGATAGCATAGTGCCGCTCCAATAATCAGCCCTAAAAATGGACTCATCTTTATCTTCTTTGCCGTGTTGTAGCCGATGACAACCGGGAAGAAATAAAAGATGGAATCTCCGATTGCATTGAGTAGGATATAGATTCCGTCCGCATCAGAATAAAGGCCCAGATACGAAAGAATGGAATTCAGTCCTTTTAACATGCCACAGGCACACAAAAGACCAATTGCAGGCATCATAATTCCGGAAATTAGATCCAGCGATTTTTCTCTAAAACTCATCTTCTTTTTTTCCGTTGCCATCTCTGAGGCAATATTTGCTAATTTACAAACATCTGAAAACACCTGGGGAACATGATTTCCGATTACCACCTGATATTGTCCAGAACTGCGCATAACCGTTATAATCCCTTCCGTTTTCTTCAGTGCCTCATCATCTGCAAGACTTTCATCTTTTAATTGAAAACGTAGACGGGTCACGCAGTGTACAAGACTGATAATGTTGTTCTTGCCACCGACTTTTTTGATAATGTCTTTTGCCAATAGGTCGTACTTTCCCATTTTAATATCCTCCATTTTTCTTTATTTATTAGAAATATGAAAGTTTAGCCAACCGAATGTAACCATCTTGTCATAGAACTGTTTTATAAACAACGCGTTCAATATGCAGCGTCAAATACAATTTTTCATCATTGGATACGTGATAGTTGTATCTCTTTTCAATAAACTCACTTATCTTTTCTGCACAATCATAGGCATTCACATATTTTTTCTTAATAATCAAAAGCAGATCATCTTGCTCATCATCAAGATAGGTTTTCCCCTCCAGTAATCTCTGGGCAAAAAATTTCAGATGCGTAATAAAGCGGAAATAATATAACGACTCTTCGTTAAAAAATAGGTGGAAATTGTAGGATACAATATTTGTGATCTCAGATATCAACTCAGCTACCTGGTGAATCTCTTCCGATCCTTTTCTTGTGACAGCTTCTACAAAATGAATGGCAATGAATCCAGCTTCATCCTCTGGCAAACGGATGGAAAAATGTTTTTCAATCATATCCAGCGCTTTTAATCCGATCTCAAATTCCTTCTTATAAAACTTTTTTATATCCCAAAGAATGGCATTTTTTATCCCAATTCCCCCCTGAAACCGTTTTACCGCAGAATAGAGATGATCGATGAGTGACAGATAAATAGTATCATTTAAATCCACCTCCAGGACCTTTGCCGCATATTCAATAATCTCCTCTCCCAGTTCCACATAACCGATCGGAATATTGGCAACAAGTTCCTGAAACCGATTGTTAATCAGGGGATCGGACAAGACAAAAATCTTATCAATCTTGCTTTCATCAAGTTCCTCTCCATTCTTCTTTTTAAACGCCAGGCCGCAGCCCATGACAACCTTCTCCACCCCGTTTTCATCTTTAATAACGACTGCGTTGTTATTGAAAATTTTGTAAATGATCATGCTTCTCACCCCTGTCCACGATATAAATGATCCTCAAGTTCCTGTTTTTGGCGAAAAAAAACCTGCTTATCACGTATTATGAGCATAAAATGCTATAATAACATAATAAGCAGGTATAGCTTGCAAATGCAATCACCATCCACTTAATTACAGTATAATACAAATAAAAGATTTTAGCAAGATATTTTCTTCAACAACTGCTCCAGATGATCTCTCTCCTCCTCATTTAGGCGGGACAACATTTCCTTATCCCCTTCTTTTATTAATGCTTCTGCAGCTTTCATTCCTTCTTTTGACAGGGAATACTTATGGCCGCCTTCTGACTCTTTCTTTTTTATGACGTATTCTTTTTTCTCAAGTTTTTTCAGACACTCCACTAGCTTTTCATGAACAATGCCTGTATCCGATTTGAGCTCCTTTATCGTCTTTTGATCCCCATGAAATAAAGCTCCCATCACCAGCATCCTGTTTCTTTTCCCGTTAATCCCATGTTTTTTCTGTCCAAACAGGCGGTCAAATCCAATTTTATAAGATAAAAGAATTCTGTTGTAGGACGGTTCATACATTTGTTTTTGTTGCTGGCCTTTGCCTTCTTTTTCTTTTCTTGATTTTGCATAGACCTTCCCTTTGCTGCAATGAAGATCATCCAAAGAACAATGCCGCTTGCAACAGGGACAATGAAGATTGTCTGATTTCTTATCACCCATAATCGTATTCCTCCTTAGTCATGATAAAGTTCTTTTCCACTTACTTCACTATGAATCAAATAATACTTTTAACTTATATAAAGCGTCTCGCACATCTTCGTTTTCCAATGCTTTTTTGGCTTCTGTTATAGCTTCTTCTACCTCTTTCTTAGAATTTGAATCTGAAAATGCATCCCCTAAATCTGAATTTTCCAACCCAAACTTTATAACTTCATGAAACCCACCATCCATAAGTATCTTCCACTCATTCTCAGTTTTATTAAGGATAAGTGTAATTTCTTCTGATACCTTGCTATTTTTACAAACTATCACTTTTACAACAGAAGTATTATCATCTTCTTGTGCCCCTTCCACCCGATAATAGAGTTTTGAAAATATCATATCCAAAGCCTCAATATTATCTTCCGTTAATTCGCCTCCAAATAATACATTTCCCTTTATCTTTACGCCTTGAGCCCTCGTATCTACAGGTATTAAACGTTTATTGGCCAATTTATAATTACTGTTACTTAACTCATCAAACAATGCCATTAAAGCACTAACAGATGCCGATGCTTAGTAAACTTCAGGAACAATATTTGAATCAAATACATCACTTGATTCCTCTATACTACTACTCTTATCCTTATCTCTTTCACCGTCTTTAACCTCATACTCATTCATCTTTTTTTCAAATGCCTCATCGCTTATCAATTGCCTATTACTACAACCGCCAATAAACAGAACACTCATTAATATAAATAAGTAACATACCGCCTTTTTCATAGGACATTACCTCCATTAATAAACTACTTTTACTACGTATAGTAACACTTCTTCATAATTAGAAGATCCACTATTTCCTATAATAACATATTTTTCATTTCAATATCAATACAATCCATAGAAAACAATTTTCATACCAAAGCTCTATTCAATTAATCAACAAAAAAAATGAGCTTTGATTGGTCATAAGATACCATTTTCAAAACTCATTTCTTCCCCCGCATAGCAGGGTATAATCACTAAAACACCAGCACAACAACCTCATATCCTTTTAATAAAAGCTTTGTTCCATTCCCCCTAACGGAATCGTAATTATGAAGCAGCACCTCCCGGTATGGTTTTTCCAATTCAATTTCCTGCTCATCCATTTTATAGTTGCCTATAATAAGAAGTCTCTGATCTTCTCTGGTTCTGTAATAAGCCATGACTCTCTCTTTATCTGTATACGCAGGCGTAAACTGCCCGTATACAAAGGTATCCTTAAATTCTTCATCCTTTCTCAATGCAATCAGCTTTTTATAATAGTGAAAAACAGAGTCAGAATCCGCGTACTGCTGCTGCAGATTAATTGTATGATAGTCAGGACTGACCGGAAGCCAGGCCGTTCCTTTCGTAAATCCGGCATTTTCACTGTCATCCCACTGAAAAGGTACTCTTGCATTATCCCGGCTGTAGTGACTTACAACCTCAAGGGCCTGTTCTTTTGACAGACCGCTTCTAAGTGCCACCTGATATTCCTCCAAAGTGGATATGTCATCATACTGGTCAATGCGGTCAAAGGAAACATTTTCCATGCCTATTTCCTGGCCTTGATAAATAAATGGAATTCCTTTTAACAAAACGTAAAGGGTTGCCAGCATCTTCTTTGCTGCATCCGAACATTCTCCTTCCGGAATATATCTGCTCACGCCCCTTGGCTCATCGTGATTTTCGATAATATTAGAAAAAAAACCGATTCCTTCGGCTCTCTTTTGGCTGTCAAAACAGCATTCCCGGTAATCATCGGGAGTGATCGCCTGATTGTCATACCAGCCTTTTTCACTGGCTCCATATGCGGTTTGACTAAAATCAAAGATACTGGAAAAGCAGCCGTCTTCCCCTATAAAATCAGATAAGCCTTCCTTTTTCTCACAAAAGACTTCCCCTACTGTAAACGCATGATATCTGCGAAAGGTGGCATCCCGCATTTCCCTTAAAAAACCCATGATGCCCTCATTTTCTTTTAACATCATCGTACAGTCTGCCAGACCATCTTCCCTGTCCGGCTCGTAATCATGAAAGGGAAGTGCCTTTTTTATATTCATGATGGCATCAATCCGAAATCCTGCAATTCCTTTTTCCAACCACCAGTTGATCATATCGTAGATTTCTTTTCGAACAACCGGATTCTCCCAGTTTAAATCCGGCTGCTTTTTATGAAAAAGATGGAGGTAATACAGATTTGTATCGTCAATCCGTTCCCATGCACTTCCTCCAAAATAGGATCGGATATTGGAAGGCTCTTTTCCATCTTTTCCTTCCCTGATATAAAAACACCTGCCATATTCCCCCTCCGGATCCTTCCGAGCTTTCTGGAACCATTCATGCTCATCGGAACAATGATTGACCACCAGATCAAGCAAAATAGAAAGATCCCGTTTCTTCGCCTCAGCTATCAACTCTTTTAAATCCTCCATCGTACCGAATCTGGGATCGATGTTATAATAATCAGAAATATCATATCCTTGATCTGCAAAGGGGGACTGGTAGATCGGAGAAAGCCATATAATGTCAATTCCAAGTTCCTTTAAGTAATCAAGTTTTGAAATCACACCTTTTAAATCTCCGATGCCGTCTCCATTGGTATCATAAAAACTTTTGGGATAAATTTGATAGGCCACCTTATCATGCCACCATTGTTTTTTCATTCTAATTTTCTCCATTCAAGGTTGTTCCTTCCTTAGATAATAGACAACTGCTTCATAAGGACGCAGTCTGCCTTGTTTGTTATTCGGCGGATTATCGTAGTTATGGATGAGGCACTCCATATCTTTTCCTATAAACTCTACCGGTAAAGACATCGCTGCCTCCTCAGGAGAAAAATTACAAATTACCAGCAATCTCTCCTTACGGAGACTGCGAATATAAGCAAATACCCTGGTATCCTCTTTCATGATCAGCTGATAACTTCCATATACAATAATCTCATATTTCTTTCTCAGCCCGATGAGCTTCCTATAATAATGAAAGACCGAATTTTCATCAGCCAATTCTTTTTTTGCATTGATTTCGGTATAGTTGGGATTGACGGATATCCAGGGAACGGAAACGGTGAATCCGGCAGAGGGACCATCGTTCCACTGCATGGGTGTTCTTGCATGATCCCTGCTTTTACATCGTAAATAGCGCATCATCTTTTCATGGCTTACAAGACCTTTCCCCGTAAGTTCTTCATAAGCATTCAGACTTTCGATATCCTTAAACTGGGCTAATTCGGTAAATGGAAAATTAGTCATCCCAAGTTCCTCTCCCTGATAGATATAAGGAGTTCCCCTCATCATATGAAGACAGGTAGCCAACATCTTGGCAGAGACCTCTCTATAACGGCTGCTGTCATCACCAAAGCGGGATACGGCTCTTGGCTGGTCATGATTATCCCAGTATAAGCTGTTCCAGGCATCTTCTCCCAGCTCCTCCTGCCATCTGGACAAAATCTGTTTTAATCTGAAAAGGTCTGGCTTTTTGTCCGTCCATTTTAACAGCGTTCCATCTCCTTCCACATGTTCAAAATGAAACACCATATTTAACTCATGTTCCCTGGCACCCGCATATTTTCTGGCTTCTTCTACCGTAACCCCTGCAGTCTCGCCTACCGTCATTAAATCATAGTTAGACAACACCTTCTGATTCATCTCCTTCAGATAGGTATGAACCTTTGGTCCATGAACGGTATAAGGGGAAAAGTCACCGTAAAGGTCTTCCTTCACTTCTCCGTCCGGAAACGCCGGATTCTTTGATATCATACTGATCACATCCATACGAAAGCCGTCAATTCCCTTCCTGCACCACCAGTCCATCATCTCAAAAACTTCATTTCGAACTTTCTCATTCTCCCAGTTTAGGTCTGGCTGTTTGGGAGAAAACAAATGAAGGTAATACATGCCCGTTTTTTCATCCAATTTCCATGCAGAGTCTCCAAAACAGGACCCCCAGTTATTCGGTGGTTCTCCTTCTCCTTTTCCTTCTTTCCAAATATAATAATCCCTATAAGGATTCTCTCTGCTTTTCCGGCTCTCTAAAAACCAAGGATGCTCATCAGAAGTATGATTTACGACCAGATCCATAATAATTTTGATCCCATTCTCATGTGCCTCTTTTAATAGATTATCAAAATCATTCATGGTTCCAAACTCATTCATAACCTTCTTGTAATCACTGATGTCATATCCATTATCATCATTCGGAGACTGATAGATGGGAGAGAGCCAGATCACATCAACTCCTAACCGTTTTAAATAATGAAGCTTCTCCCTGATCCCGTTTAAGTCACCAATCCCATCCCCGTTGCTATCTTTAAAGCTTCTGGGATAGATTTGATATACCACTGCCTCTTTCCACCATTTTCGTTCCATAGCGGACTCCTTTTCATTATTTGATTGCCCCTTCTACCATCCCCTGTATAATCTGCCTCTGGGCGCATAAAAACAGAATAACAATGGGGATCATAGCCAAAAATGCCGCCGCCAGGATCAAATCCCATTGCTTGACATAGGAACCTACAAAACTGCTAACTGCAACAGGCAGGGTTTTGATTCTTCCGTTCAATCCCAACATCAGGGAAGGAAGAAGATAATCGTTCCAGATCCAGATTCCATTTAAAATCAGCACAGTCATCTGCACCGGCTTTAGCAACGGAAATACGATCCGAAAGAATGTATTCTCCGGACTGCAGCCATCAATCCATGCCGCTTCCTCCAGTTCCTTTGGAATTCCTTTTATAAATCCATGAAGAATAAACACGGACAAAGAACCGCCAAAGCCCAGATAGGCTGTAATAATTCCGGTATAACTGCTTAACATGGCAATCCCCGTAAATTCAGACACCTTCCGAAATGTAGACAGCAAAGGAAGCATCACCACCTGAAAAGGGATGACCATTGATGCCACAAACATCATAAAAATTACCTGTGACCATTTTGTCTTATTCCGGACCAGTACCCATGCCGCCATACTGGAGAATACTGTCAGCAAAATCAGGCTGACCATGGTTATGTACAAGGAACTTCCAAAGGACTTCCAATAGCTGAAATTTTGATTTTCTATTACATTCTTTAAATTCACCAGAAGCTGTCCCCAGTCAGACGGAGGTGCAATGGGGCTGATCACAATATCCGCACTTTTTTTTGCAGCATTGAATATGACCAAAAGAAAAGGCGAAAGAACAAAAAGAGACAGGATCAAACCGGCAATTTCCGGAATATGTCGTCTTGCTTTAAAATTTCTTTTCATAATTCCACCTCCCTCTTCTTACTGATGGATACCTGAGTCAAAGATACTGCTGCAAGGATGAGGAAGAATACCACTGCTTTTGTCTGACCTTCCGCATATCTGTTTCTGGCAATTGCCGTATTATAAATATTAAGGGCTAAAAACTCGGTGGAGGCCACTGCCTTAGCTCCCAGAATCCGACTGGGTGCTCCGTTTGTAATGGCATAGTTTAAATCGAATTGTTTAAAGGAATTGACCAGCGTTAGGAAAATACACACTGTAAAGGTATTGGCAATCATGGGTAATTTGATATGTAAGAGTGTTTTTAACGCCCCAGCCCCATCCACTGCCGATGCTTCTAAAATATCTCTTGGAACCCCCTGAAGTCCGGTGACATAGATCATCATAATATATCCGGCATACTGCCATATGCTGACAATCAGGATCGCAAAAAAAGCCAGATTTGGATTTGTCAGCATGGAAACACTTCCCGCTAGCATACTTGGAAACACTTTGTTAAAGATAAACTGCCACACATACCCCAATACAATCCCCCCAATTAAATTAGGGAGAAAGAAGGAAGCCCGGTAAAAATTCCTCCCTTTTACTCCTGAGGTACATAAGAGAGCGAGAAAAAATGCCACAAAGTTGACGGAAACCATATTAAAGACCGTAAATAAAAATGTAATAAGCAGCGAATATAAAGAATCCGACGCGTGAAATATCTGTACATAATTTTCAAATCCCAAAAACTGGGTAAACCCGATTCCATTCCAGTCCGTGAACGAATAAAAAATACCAAATAAAAAAGGGATCAGCACAGTTATGAAAAAAGCACCTATTAATGGCAGCAAAAACAAACCATTTACGATCATCCGGTGCCTTCTTCCCGGAATCAGATAAAGACTGACAATGATTAGAAGCAGTCCCCCTGCAAGTAACGGACCCCTTCCCACAAAATCCCGGTTAAATACATCTAAATACAGCCCGCAGCAAACCATTATAGAACCGGCAGCTGCCGGAAGAACATTCATTATCTTTTTTACATTTTCCTCCATATAATATCTCCTTTATCTCTGCCCCAAATATCGGTTGCGGGCGGCTGTTTTTTGCCGCCCTGTCCCTTTATTTTTTCACGTAGTCTGCAATTGCCGTCTGCATCATATTTACAAAGCCTTCCTTATCAATCTCCCCTTTTGCATACAGTTCAAACACGGCGCCTGTGGCATTCATGGAGATCCCTTCTGGCATCTTCGTCCATTCCCAGGAATAGGTGCTGCCTGCATCCACATAGGTTTTTAAGCTTATAGCCAGAGGTGTCTTCGGATTAACCTTACACGTAGTATAAGGAGAAATCATTCCGCAATCGGATACCAGACACTCCTGCCCTTCCTCTGACAGGGCAAGTTCTTTCAAAAAAGCCTTACATGCATTAATATTGGTGCCTTTATTATAAACAGCCCACCAAGATGGACAGTCAGCAAGCACTCCCTTCATCTCCTCCTTTGTAAATGCTAAGGGAGCGATTCCACAGTCAAATTTTACATCATAATCAGGAAGTGACGGATCTATCCAGTTTCCCTGAGTGATGAACGCAGTCTTTCCCTGTGCCCACAAAGCCAGTTGATCGTCATAGGTTCCGGATATCAGGGTATTCTTATCTGAGTAGTCAAACAAAAGCTTCATAAAATCTGCAAACTGGCCCAGGCGCTCTGTATCCGTCTTACCAGATTTCAACAAATCGATATAAGTGGTGTCACCTCTTTTCAAACCTCCGGATAAATAGTAACCGAAAAGATGGTTTCCAGTTGACCAGTACATCTGTCCGGATTCAGCCGCAACGGAACAAACCGAAGTAAGCCCCAGCTCTTCCTTTTTCGTATCAATCGTCTCAAAGGCTTTCTTAAACCCATCATAGGTGGTGAGCGTAGCTGGATCGACTCCTGCTGCTTCTAGAACATTCTTATTATATGTAATACCATAGCCTTCTACTGCATAAGGAAACCCTACCGTCTTGCCATCCTCTGATTTAAAACCGAATTCTGTATTGGAAGTCCACTCCTCCCCGCTTAAGTCTGTCATGTAATCCTTCCAGGTTTGATAATCACCTTCGCCTCCGAATACGAATAAGTCCGGCATATTCCCCGCTGCCAAATACCCCTTCATGGTTCCATTGATGTCAACACCACCACCAAGCGATTCGATCACAACTTCCTGACCTGTCTTCTCCTGATACTTTTTGGCAAAGGCCTTTAACGGCTCATCAATCTCGATCTTTCCATTCACGATCCGAATGGCTTTTCCATCTAAATTTGTCTGTGCGCCTCCTTTGCCTTCTACCGATTCTTTATTTACGTTAGATGTCTCAGTTCCATCGGACTGCGTGCTCTTACCACAACCTGCAAGTGAAAGTACTGCTGCTGCCATTGCTAAAACCCATAAATGTTTTCTCATAATTCACCCTCCATTATATATTATGCTGTTAAATCGTGAAATTATAACGTTTATATTGTAACTTATGCGCATAAGTTATCTATATATGATATAGTAGCACTTTATGAATGAGATAACAAGGGCTATGAGATAAAAAAAAGGTTTCCCTGTCAGGAAACCTTACATTTTTCTCACGGAAGACCGCTCTACAATAAAAACTGGAAGTTGCTCAAAATTGGCTCCGTAATCCTCTCCATTTATCATATCAAATAGCTTTTCCACAGTGATCCGGCTTTTTTCCGTTACATCCTGGTGAACCGTAGTCAGCGCAGGCCTTACCAGACGACTGCAAATATTATCATCAAATCCGACTATGGAAAGCTCTTGAGGAATTTTCATCCCCCGATCCTTTAAATCGTTTAAAATATATGCCGCATAATAATCAGATGCACAAATAACGGCGGTAAAATCCCGGACTCGTTCATATGCCTGTGATAAGAGCGGGGATAGATCGGAACCCCTTGGCTTCAGCCTGATAAAATTCTCTGCTCTCCAAGGCAGACCGGCATTCTTAAGTGCATCCCGGTATCCCATAAACCTTTGGTAATCAACTCCTATACAGTTATCAGCAAGAAAGGCTATTTTTTTGTGACCAGACTGTATGAGATATTTCGCAATCTCCCTACCGCCTTTTCTGTCATCGATTCCTACATTCACGTACTCAAAGGAAGCGTCTTTTAAATAGGCATCTACAAAAACCATAGGCTTTTTCACCTTTTGATTCAGCAGTTCCCCATCCTCCTTCTGCATTCCAAGAAGAATCAGTCCATCCACGTTCCAACTGGAGACTGAAGTTATAATTTCCCCTATATCACTGGAAACATAAAGCATGATAAAATATCCCTTGGCCCGTACAAACCGTTCCACTGCTCCAATCAGCTCACCTGCAAAGGGATCTTTTACAAAGTTATCGTACTTATCTTCACTAGCTTTCATAGCCAGCCCGATTATTCCGGACCGGTTTCTGGCCAGATTCCTTGCATTCCTATTTGGAACATAGTCATACTCTTCAATCAGCTTTTTTACCTTTTCCACCATAACCGGGGATACTTCCCCCGATTTTCCGTGAATAACATTGGATACGGTTGTTGTGCTGGTTCCAAGCAATTCCGCCATTTTTTTTATTGTTATCATCCCCTGCTCCTTCCTAGCTCACAAACCCGCTTAAATTTCTCTTATCATTCTATTACGGCTGGTTCATTTATGCAAGCGGAAGGAACCGTCTCCTTAAAGGCATTTAGATTGAAATGTGACCCGATCTCCGTCTTGTACTTCTAATTCCACTGCTGCAAGCGCAGTGACTTTAATTTACCAACTCGATTCATTGTTTAAGCTCCTTATATATTTTCGATTATTTACTTTAACAAATTCATCATCTCACTAGCACTAAGAACCTTGAGAGAGATATCACACTCCCTTTTCATGCATAACGAAATATAATAATCCCTAAATCGAAAATGTTTGAATCTTAGGTCCTTCTGGATTTTATTCTGAGCAATTACCAAACCGTGTTTTAAATCTATAGAAAAGGACCTCATATCTATTGATAACCCTTTTCCTATGTATTTTATATAGCTCTCTTTTAATGTCCATATTTCCACAAATCGATTTAAATATTCTGATTCTCCTGCAGAATATAGATAATCCTTTTCTATCTTCGTAAAGCAGTAATTTGCAATCTCTTTCTCATATTTTTGCACTCTTTCAATATCAACTCCAATAATATGATTACTGAACCCAATTATTACCCAGTCTCCAGAATGTGAAATATTGAAATGTATGTTTGGATATTTCATTAAGAATGGTTTTCCAAATTTATTGTAACCATAGTCAATTTTATCTTCTATTCCAGCATACGTTTGCAGATAGTACTGAATTAATCGTTCACTACAAATACATCTTTTTTTATCCTCCATGAAATGATATTTCATAGCCTTTGTTCTTCTTTCAAGAGAAATATGTGACTGCAGTTGATTCGTCATTATATCATCAATTAAATTAATGTCAAACAATAATAATGTTATCATTTGCGATTCCCCCTCCTACGGCGCTCTGTGCTGGCATCAATATTGCAATACAATAATTATTATTCAAACACGACGAGTAGACCAGTGCTTTAACTGGTCTGAAACAGTGTCGTAATAAAACTATTGTATTTCGCGCAATCTTTCTACCACGGATTTTTTATTTAATTGAACCGTCATAATGGAAGCCAATATCGCTGATAGTGCCCCCATAAAGCAAAGCAGTATAATAAAACAAATCACAAAAATCATATCATTAAAACCAGTAAACATAGTGGAAGCCGCTACAGCCATCGTAATATATCTTCCTGCCAATAAAATAATTACAGCTGAAATAGAACATAACAACATTCCATTCTTAAAAAGCAACCACCATAATTGCTTTTTGGTCATTCCAATAGACTGTAATGTTGATATTTCATTTCTCCGTGAAAGCGTATCTGTAACAAGCGTATTTACCAAATTTGAAATTCCTATGATGCCTATGACCAATGTTAGGAAAAAACCTAATATGGTAATTGATTGTTTTTTTCTTGTATAACTGACCCTGTCCTCATACTTGGCATCAATCTGTACTTGTACGTTGTGTTCTTTTTTTGCCAGATTCATAATCGCCTTCATATCATCTGAAGTAAAATTTTCATCTGAAACAACTTGAATAGAGGCCACCCGTTCGTTATAATCAGGGTACAAGGATTTAAACAACTGATCCGACATGACAATATTACTATAACCAATATTTCCAGTTCCGAATCTGTTGTTTTTTCCAATAACAGCCATGACTGTTACTTCTTTCACCTGATAAGTACCTGTTAAGTCATCATAAAAGGATAACTTCATTGCATCACCTGCATGTATTTTTTTACTGGGATCTATCTTTTTCTCGGTTATATCCAAGTAATCAACGTCTTGGTAAAGAATGAAGTTTCCGGATTCAAATTCTTTTAAATTCAAGTCCCCATCCAAAATCTTGATATAATTGGATTCTTTTTCTAACCGTACAGCAGGCATACCACATATCTTTAGCTTTATATTGCCGTTTGTAGTCAAATCTATCATTCCGGAATCTCCATTTAACAGCCCAGTCTGAACCATTTCATCTATTTCCTCTTTTAACTTCCCATCTAGCTTAACCTCTGCCAGAAATCCTTCGTACATTTTCTGTGAAAGTCCTTCCATCAAATCGGGCATCGTTTTCGCCATATAGATTACATCCACTTGTTTCACAAAAGGTAATTTTTCTATTTCGGCAGACAAACCCTCGGATATAGGCTTATAAGATTCATTCAATGACCAAAGCGCCGCAATATGCTGTATTCTAACCTCGTCTTGATTATAACGTTCTACCATATGATTCACCTGATACCCAAAAGTAACATTGCCAATTAGCAGAAAAATAATTCCACTTAGGGAAAACGAAAGAATCGTGAATGCTTTTTTTCTGTGGTGTGGAATATACCTTGCTGCTTCTATCGGAGAATAGGAGGCTGCTGTACGTATGGTTTTAGAAGAACTGAACCAAACTGTAAACCATGAAAACAGTATTGCAAACAAAAATACCGGTATCATATTCGGATCTTTGTAATAGGTATAAAAATCCGTCATGCGAATGATTCTGGGTGCCAGAAAAAGACCCGCAACGTACCCTACAATACTACCAATAGTAATTCCAATCACGGCTAATATTCGTATTTGCCTCATGTAAATATACTTTAACTGTGTTTTGCTTGCACCGATTGTCTTCATCATTCCAAACCATCGGATATCAGATGCCACAGATATAGAGAAAACATTATAAATCAAAAAGTATCCGCTCAAGATAATCATAAAAACGCAAATAAGCATTGGGAAGATTATAATCAATGAATATAAAAAAGTGGAATAATTCTTTGTTTGAACGGACTCCGCTTTAACAGTTTCCTTAAGTTCCACTAATTTATCATATACATCACTTTTGAGCAAAAAAGGATTTAGGTTATTGAGTTTGATATAAATATAATTTTGATTTTTTGGCATTTCAGGATTATAGGTGTCAATAAATTCCGGCGATGAATAAATTTCCTCGTAAGTATTACTCAAACTTAACAAAGGATTTTTATAAATCCCGCAAATCTCCATTGGAACTTCGATCTCTTTTTCTTTCCCCCCCTGCAATACAACAACTTGTAGGATAAGCTCTTCTCCTAATTCCTTCAAACCAGTTTTTTCAGCAAAGGTATCAGATATTAGAAGTTGCGTATTCTTCTTTGGAAAACTGCCCTTTATCAGGGAAATAAAATTATGAGCATAAAAGTTCTCATCCGGAGCCAGTAATTCTGTTTGAATGCCTGCAAATGAATCATTATGTAGGGACGTTGTGCTACATCTTTGTACATAGTCTGCCCATTCTACTTGATCCTTTTTTTCTACTGATTCTAATTGATCCTTTGTGCCTATCAGTGCACCATCAGCCCCTGGACCTGGTGCTGCCTGAACCGATTCTTGCATTGTTGTAAGAAAACTAAAACCAGCTGTAAAAGTAAATGATATTAGAACAGTCGTTAACAAAATTGCGACAATCATAACAAAGTTGCGGCTTTTATGACACGTAAGCTGCTCTTTGACAAGCTCTTTTAAAACCTTTTGATTCGAAACTTTATTCATTCTGTTTACCTCCGGCTATTTTCCCGTCGGCAATATAAATGACACGGTCTGCCATTTTAGCTATCGTTTCATTATGTGTAATCATAAGTATTGTTTGATTCAATTCTTTTAAAGTTGTCTGCATCAGCTCTAATACTTCTAAGCTTGTTTTGGAATCCAAATTACCAGTCGGTTCATCGGCTAGTATAATTGACGGTTTTGCTGCTAAGGCTCTTGCTATCGCAACCCGCTGTTGCTGACCACCTGAGAGTTGATTGGGGCGCACATTCATTTTTTCTTCCAATCCCAATTTCCTAATAATCTCTAAAATATACTTCTCATCAGGCTTTATCCCATCCAACCGAACAGGGATTGTAATATTTTTATAAACATTTAGGGATTGCAACAAATTGTAGTTCTGAAAAATAAATCCAATATTCTTTCTGCGAAAAATTGTTCTTGCTTCATCATCTATATCAGATAAAGATTGCCCCTGTATTATGACTTGACCACTGTCCGCTGTATCCAATCCCCCTAATAAATTTAAAAGCGTAGTTTTCCCGGAACCAGAGCTTCCAACAATCACGATAAACTCACTTTTTTCAACGCTAAAAGAAACATCATCCACTGCTTTCACCAAACAACCACCAACAGCATAGTGTTTTTTTAAGTTAATTGCTTCTAATATTTTCATAATATCCCCCTCTTAGCTATCATTTGATTCATTTTTCATAATTTAATTTCAAAATTATAATCTGCCTCTGATATTATCTTTTTATCATGGGAGATAATTATGATAAGGTATTTATCTTTAACTTTTTGTATCAAATCTATATATGCATCTACTGACTTAAAGTCTAAATTAGATGTTGGTTCATCAAAAATCATGATTGATCTCTTAGAATATAACATTCTACAAATGTTAACTTTTTGAATTTGCCCTTGGGAAAGAGAATTTCTATCAATTACTGTATCAAATTTCTGTGGCATTTCATTTATATCATCTAAAAGCAATAGCTGATCTGCTAGCACTTGCACTTCTTTTTTATTAAATTCTCCCCCTATCGTTATGTTATTAAGTATCGTATCATTAAATATGACTGGCTCTTGAAATCCATAAATTATTGATTTTCTTATACGATCCTTATCCATATTTTTCATGTTCATGTCATCAATAAAAATGTCACCCATGTAATTATCCCAAACACCGAGAGCCAGATTAAGTAATGTTGATTTACCACAACCATTCCGCCCCGATACAACATTAATGTTTCCTTTCTCGAATTGAACAATCATTGGAGCTCCATATATATATTTGCCATCCATATAAGAAAAGTTAACGTCTCTATATATTAATGTATTATTTGTTTGGCACAATATTACTGACCTCCTTTTATTACTTCATCAATCCTTTTAACTGATATTCTGATTTTCTGAAATTCTCCAATAATCATTATGATTTTAACAAAAGTTGTTGACAGTTGTCTTATATACATAATGATTACAGTCAGCCCACCAATTGATAGTTCCCCTGAGATTATTTTATATGCACAAAATCCTACAACAACTGCAAATGCAATGGCATTAAGGAGTCGAGGAATAAATGAATTATATGTTTTAAGCATACATAAATCTATCTTCCTATCCTTTATTTTACTCTCTAACGGAAAAAAGCGATTATTAAAGTAGTTTTCTCCATCAATCACTATATATTCGTACAGAAAATCCGCCAATTCACGAATCAGAGAGTTTGATTTATCTCTCATATTCATCATTTCTTTGCTTACAGTTTTTATCCTTTGATTAAAAAAATATTGCAGAATCAATAGCAGAGGGTATGTAATCAAAATAAATAGCAATATTGAAACGTTAATCCTCACCATAATTATAATAATTATAATTAAAGTCACAACATCTAGCAGCGTAGATGCTATTAATTGTGATGCTATAACTTCTATCATATAAGTATCTTCTGTAATACATGTCATAAACTTATTCGTATTTTCACGAATTTTTAAACCATTATAAGAGAACACTCCACCCACTATCTTTTTTTTAATATCATACACAAAATTATTAGAAGCATTATAAAAAAGATAATTTAAGTTAACTCCTACGAAAATTGACACTAAACTAACTAAAAGCAATAAGATTATATTTTCGAGTAAAAATTGAGTGTCTTTATATGGTATAGCTATATCCACAATGTTAGTAATATAAGATGGATATAAAAAAGTACATACTGCATCGATGCCCACTAAAATAAAAGCGATTAAAAAACTAATTTTATACTTTAATAGGCCTTTAAGAAGCCAGTTATTCTTCATTTTCTTAATCCTTTCAAATAGCTTATAAAATTACCCAAATAATATACATCAGAAAAACTCACTTTTTTATAATTAATACTAACGTTCAATGTCTTTTTAACAATTTGTAAAAATTCATAAAAATTTGCAAAACTTATTCCATTCTTCAAAGCAATTACCGGTGTAATATATGTCAGTTCCGCTTTATTTGGTTTGATGCCACTAAATTCATACACCAACTCCTGAAATAAATTGGCATCACTTTTATTTATTACATCTTCTAGAATTACTATTTCTTTTTTACTACTTCTAGTCATTTCCCCTTTAGAAGTATCCTTCAGCAAATACTTCAACTGCATATTTGTACAATGATTATGTTCCTCTAACAGCTTTGCAATATGTCCTGCGCAGATTGCATTGGCTTTCGAATTTCCATTGAAAAATAGATACGAACCATCAATGGATTCTATAAAAATAGGTGTGCTATCAAAATAAGCTGTTTTATTGTTTCCGGAATATATATAGAGAGAATTATCTAAAAAAATTTTTCCTCTTACGCCAATTGTGGAAGCATAATTTGCAGGAATACTATTTTCTTTCCCATTTTGTACCGATACACAAATAAGTTTTCCATTTTTATTTAGTCTATCTAAAATCAAACGCAAATTTTCATGGTGACCATCCTTAATGACGGAAAGACTTATACATATAATTCTGATATCAATATTTTCACATATTTCTAACGCCTTAATTAGTAATTCAGATGATGTGTAACCCAAAGCACCTACTATCTTTATAATAAAAAACTCTACATTCGGGGTGATCGTCAGAATCGTTTCCGCACAATAAGTACCATGTCCGTTTTCATCTGCTATATTTTTATTGAAGGTAATGTTGTTGGTAATTAAATCTTTTTCTATCGTAATTCCCCCAATTACCTTTTCAAATAAATCACTTCGATTTGTATTCAATCCACTATCTATAATAATTATTTTCTCCAAGCTAATTTATCCTTTTTCATAAAGTTTTATTAGATTATTGCTTACTCTTATCATACTACAATTTTTATTGCTGGGTATTAAAAACTCACCTGTTTGTACCTTATTAATAATTTTGCAAGGACCAGCACTACAAATGTCTTTTGCCTTGCAACTTCTGCACCCTGGATTTTCTAATGCATTTATTTCTTTCAATTTTATGTATCTTTTCTGATCTATTCCATCCCTAATATTCCCTATGTTCAAATCATGGTCTTGGACAGCATGCATACATGGAAAAATAACTCCATTTCCATCGATATGAAAGGAAATCTGTCCTCCTTTACAGGGGAGCCTTGGAATTAAATATGTACTTTTAATATTATCTAGATAATATCTGCTCAAATTGGGAGACATGGCTTCTAAAAAATCTATAATATGTCCCAGTTGTTGCTCATAAATTTCAAAGTACGCTTTATTCCAGGTCTCATCAAACATATCAATTGCAAATGCAACCGCTTTATGTCCTTTTAGAAAAAGAAACTTAAATCCATCTGCAAATAAATTTACATTTCTTGGATTGACAGTCATTCTTACTCTTATTTCATATTGAACTCGATTAAAGTAATCTAAGGTTTTAATTACTTTTTGATAGGAGCTATTTCCCTTAACATCTATTCGATTCAAATCATTGCTATCTTTTGTACCATCAATGCTGATCGACAACTGAAATTTATAGTATATTAGAAATGAAAATATCTTTTCATCATAGACAGTACCGTTGGTTGTGATGCGAAACATAATTCTCTGTGAATATTTTTGGTTTAATTCTTTCGTCATATCTCTAATAATTTCAAAATTCAATAATGGTTCCCCACCATGAAATGAAATTAAAATTGCACTCTGTTCATTCCCTTCTGCTCCAGCAATTTTATCTACAAAAGCAAGGCAGTCTTTTGCGACTATTTTATTCATTACGATTGGCTGCTTTTTCACATAACAATAACGACATCTTAAATTACATTCTTCAGTAACCCAAAAAGTAAATCTAATTTTATTCATTACACAGTTCCCTTCGTAAGGCTTTCTCCATCTTTTTTCTGAACTCCATACAATAATTTTCTTCTAAGTTCTTGTTTTTCTTTAAAGTATATTTTTCTCCTAGACAAAGTGGACAAAACAGTTTTATAGAACACTCTAAACAATCTTCGCAATTCCAAGATCTATAGGGAATTAGACATTCTATATCATTTGCAGTTTGTTGTTGTTCTACTAATTCTTCAATATTCAAAAGCATAATATTCCCCATGGAGAATTCCTCTATTCCAAACGTTCCACCACACGGATATATTTTTCCATCATAACTGATATGTAATTCTTTTTTCCCCGGAAAACAAGCTCTACAACCAACTTTTAAATCACTTTCATCAATTGACATTTCTCCTCGAAGTTTGTTATAACTTTTCTCGCCCCTTCCAAAGGGCTGTAATGTCCTCAACAATGGTTTTGTCTGATATTTTTCGCATAACTGATTGAATTTCTCTAGACTTTTATAAGTGTATTTAGTGACGATCATAGAAAAAGATATATTTGTAAAATTGTATTTATGTAGCAAATCAGCTGCTTTTAAACATTTCTCAAAAACTCCGCTTCCACGGATTCTAGCACTTGTTTCTTCGTCGTATCCATCTATACTAATATCAATTTTATCTACAGATACAGTTATTCCTTCAATATTATTCTTGTTAATCAACGTACCATTTGTTGAAAGTGTTATTTTACCTTTGAAATTTTTTCTTGTAAATTGTAATAGTTCCAACATATCATTTCTAATGAGCGGTTCCCCACCCGTAAAACAAATTGTAGTAGGCGATATTTCTATTACTTTTTCTATTATTAATTTTATTTCATTCGTTGAAAAAACATTTCCCTGATCCTTTGTTGCACTTGTGCAGCAGTGTATACAGCTTAAATTACATCTGTTCGTGACCGATATATACACGGTCTTACCGGGGATTATAAGTTTTTCTTTCTGACTATTTTTATCAATAAAAAATCCAATATCAATTAAGGCCCTGCATAATTTACCTAGTTTGGCGTCTTTGATTAGATCTTCTTTCCTTGTATTTAGTTCTAATAGGGCTTCATAATATTGTTTTAAAACCTTTACATAATTTCCAGCATAAACATTACATAATATTATATAGCTTTCATATTCTACGGTTTTAGCATATGGACTAAGTATATACATAGTTTCACTCCTTTCATAAATCATTGATATGTTCAGCAATTTCAGGAGAATCAAAGTAGAATCCATTAATCTGTCCATTTTTTATGTGAAGGAGGGTTGGTACACCAGCGATGATTATATCTGAACTATTTTTTATATTTTCGTAATCAATCTCCGGCGTTTGTAAAGATGCATATATATGCCCAATTTGAGCATTTTTATTTGTCCTAAGATAATTTTCATCAGCTATAATAATTTTATATACCTTAGTTTTTCCATATTTATTTTTATCTTGTGTGTTAAGATATCTTTCTTCATTTTGATCTTTATAAAATTGTTTTGTTCCATCCGCATTCTGGATTCCTATTTCAACATCATTCTGCTGATGTAAATTGTTCCAATCGAATTTTAGTGGATGATTATATTTCTTCTCTGTATCTATAATATATAGTTTATATTGGGAGGCAAATTTCAAAATAGAATCTTGTACTTCAGAGCAATATGGGCAATTTTTTTTATAATAGTATATATAATACTCTTCCCCTTGCTGCTCGAATACATCCTCATTTTTTATCTCATTTAATGTTTTATAAGGATTCCTACTATGTATTTGCAAATAAGCTACAAACAAGAGGATTAAAACTGGAATTCCAACGATCAAAATAATTTTCTGTGTTTTTTTCAATACTCCTACCCCCATAATTTTATCAACTATTTTTCAGCAATTGTATAATTGTAGATTGTATAGATGCGAATATGAAAGAATTCTGCAAGAGGAAAATATTAACTTATATATAAAAAGGGCGGCTAAATAAAAGCCACCCTCTTTATTCATTACTCTTTCGTTGACAAAAGCGATCCACAATTAGCTCCTGGACCGATTGGTGGGCAGTCATGAAGACAATCTGATCCATCACAATACTGTACTTTAATATCCTGATCCTCCAATGGCTCCAGTGCGTCTATACCTGTTACTTTCTCAACCATAAAATTTTCCCCCTCTCGTTTTTAATTATATTACCTCAATTTTCATTGAATGTAATCACTTTTTATTCGATCCATATATTCTCCTAATTAATAAAATCGAAATAGAATAATATGACAAGCATTATTAAGATACTTTATTTTAAATATCTAATTCTTCATTGTTTTATTATATATTATAATTTAACTTTTGTATATAGCCTATATATTATATTTTTTACACTATAATTAAACCACCAACCATCACCATTGTCAATATATTTTTATTTACTAACATAAATATTAATTTTTTTTCAGTGGTATTATAAAATATGTAATTAATTAATTAATTTACATTAGAAAGTCTAGTCTATTCTATAAGAAACCTATTAAAGTTTCCAATTATGCCCCATTAAAAACCGTAAAAAAAGTGCAATCCTTAATACAGACTTTGGTGCAATTAGTATGGTCAAGCAATGACCAGTAAACTAAAGTGACTGAATGGATGCTGTCTCAAGCCTCGTTTATACAGGCTTTTTATTAAAATATTTGCTGGGAAAGTTAAGTTACTATTAATTATAGCGACCATTCACTTGCTTTTGATTGGATCGACCATAATCTATTATAAAGTCCTCGCTTGACTAAGAGCGCATCATGCGTCCCTTGTTCAGCCACTTTTCCGCTTTCCAAGACCACAATTTTATCTGCACCTGCAATGGTTCGCATCCGATGCGCAATGACAAGTACGGTTTTGTTTTTTACGAGCTCTGAAATAGCAGCTTGTACTAAGGTTTCATTTTCAACATCAAGGGATGCCGTTGCTTCATCTAAAAGAATAACAGGTGCGTTTTTGAGCAAAGCACGAGCAATTGAGATTCTTTGTCTTTCCCCACCCGAAAGTGAGGAGCCGTTTTCTCCAATTATCGTTTGATACCCTTGTGGCATGTTGCAAATAAAGTTATCACACTGCGCGTTTTTTGCTGCAGCCAACACTTCTTCATCGGTTGCACCTCTTTTTCCTAATCGAATATTTTCCATAACCGTATTGTTAAACAGCACTACATCCTGAAAAACAATTGAATAATTCGAAAGCAACGCTTCGGGTTCAACCGTACTTATATCCGTTCCTCCAAGTGTAATTGTTCCCTTATTAATATCCCAAAACCTTGCAGCTAGCTTAGCTGCCGTACTTTTACCGCCACCAGACGGACCAACAAGAGCCGTTATTTCGCCTTGTTTTGCAACAAAAGAAACGTTGCGAAGAACAGCTTCGCCATCGTTGTACGAAAATCCGACATTATCAAATACAATATCATAGCCATTGTAGCCAGCCTTTTTTTTTCCTGTTTGTATCGAATGTTCTTCAATTTTCTTCATGCGCTCAATTTGAAGCATTGCAGAAAATATAGCTGCAAGATTGATAAGCGAACCAGAAAGAGGATCAAAAATACGAGATGCCGCTATTAAAAAAACAAGAAAGGTTAAAAAATCTATCTCTTGATTCAGTAGAAGTTTTGATCCTACTAAGACAACCGTGGTAATACCAATACGCAAAACCATTTGTGCCGATACAACAAAGCTAGCAGTATTGAGTTCCGCTTTCATTTGAATTTTTTCATCATTAGAAAGTTGTTTATCCAACTTGGCAAGATAATTTTCTGTTTGATTATTTGCTTTGATTTCTCTCACCGTTTCAATGCACTCTTGAATCACGTCTGCACGTTCTATTTGAGACTGCTTATTGATTCGATTCACTTTTTTCTGCTGCTTCTTTCCACCTGCTGTAATTATAAAAGCAACAGGTACAACCCAAAGCAGTGCAATGGACATTCTCCAGTCCATACAAAACAGCCCAATACTACATATGAGAATGGAAAGTACAGAGCCAATTAGTTCGGGAATGTAATGAGAAAAAGCTGTTTCTAACCCTGCACAATCTGCCATTATTGTTGTTGTAAGATCCGACAGATCACGCTTTCCAAAAAAGGAAAGTGGTATTTTACGAAGTTTTTCAGCAAGTAAGATACGTTTATTCGCACTTTCCTTATAGGATGCCAAAAAGGTGGCATTATACTGAATATAATGAAAGATTCCGATCATAACCAAAACCAAAACACATAATCCCAAATAAAACCACAAATTCGATTCCACTTGCTCACCACCCATAAAAGGTGCAACAAACTCTGAAAGCAGTAAAAAGATTAGACCAACCGGCATCATTAGGCTGATGTCTGTCACCGTACATGAAATAATTGCCTTGACTAAATCCTTTGCGCCCTGCTCGCTTAATGCAAACAACTTTTTGAAATATCTAACCATTGTAAGCGACCCCCTTTTCGAACGCGATTTGTGAATTTGCAACTTTCCACGAAATAGAGGATTGATACTCTTTCCACATCTTTGCGTAGATGCCTGCTCTTTCAATCAATTCTTTATGTATTCCTTGTTCTACAATTTTCCCATCTTTCATCACCATAATACTTTCCGCATTTCGAATCGTGGAAAGTCGGTGAGCAATCATTAGAACCGTTTTCCCTTTTGTCAATTCCTTGAATGCCAGCTGTATCTGATGCTCATTTTCAGGGTCTGCAAAGGCAGTTGCTTCGTCAAGTAAAACAATCGGTGCATCCTTTAAAATCGCACGAGCAAGAGAAATTCTCTGTGCCTCCCCACCCGAAAGATAGATGCCCTTCGTACCAACTACGGTATCAATGCCATTTGGCATTTTTGTAAATATTTCTTCACACTGAGCAGCTTTCGCCGCTTTTATTACCTCTTCCGTTGAAGCACTTGGTTTTGAAGAACGAATATTTTCAAGCAAACTTGCTTTAAAAAGGTGTGTGTCTTGAAAAACGAAGGATACATAATCCATCAAATCACTTGTTGATATATTTTTAACATCAACTCCCCCTATGGAAATCTTACCGCTGTCCACATCCCAAAAACGGGGAATTAGACTTGCTGCGGTTGTTTTCCCTCCACCGGATGGGCCAACAAGTGCAACGGTCGCTCCTTCCGGTATGGAAAATGACACATCGTTAATCGCTGGAGACTTTGCACCTGCATAAGAAAAGGAAACATGTTCAAAAGAAATACTTGCAGCCTTTGGTATCTCAGGATTTTGCGGTTCTACAAGTGTTTTTTCGTTCAAAATACTTGCCACACGATTTAACGCATCCTTTGCAAGCATTGTGTTCTCACTTGAAAACAAAATACGTGTCAACATAACCGTGCAAAATGGCGTAAACAAAATATAGAAAATAAAATCAAGCAAAAACGCCTGAACATTCACAGCAGACGCAATTAGCAAAATGCCCGCAGGAATTAAGAAAGCAAAAATAGCGTTAATCGAAACGGTAAAGCAAGTCATCGGAATACGAAATGAGATGGTGTATTCGACAACCCATTTCTTATAGCGCAATATGGAATCATGAAAGGTCTTAAACGAAAACACACTTTGCTGAAATGTTTTGACAACAGGAATTCCACGTACATATTCCACCGCTTCATTATTCATATCCTCTAAAGAATTTTGATACTCTTTCATTTTATCTTTCGAGGAAGGGCCTGCCATTTTGCTCATAAAGAAAAACCCAATTCCCATTGGTAATATACTAATAAGACCAAGCCGCCAATCAAACGCAAGGAGCAATACAAGCATTGCAATCGGTGTTACATATGCACCGGTTAAATCTGGTAACTGGTGAGCTAAAAATGATTCCGTCTGGCCGGAGCTTTCATCTATAATGCGTCGTAGTTTTCCGCTGCCTTGTGCATCAAAATATCCCAGCGGAAGCTTGACAATATGATGAAGCATCCGACTTCTCATGTTTCTCGCTACTCGAAACGCTGCCTTATGCGTGCACATCAGAGCACCAAAATAGACCAGAATACTAACGACCGAAAACAGTAGCGCCAGCCAACCATAAAAAGCTAAATTCTGTGCTTTTGATATGTTTGGCATAACAGTAAAGATTTCACGTACTACTTGCCAAATGCAGATGAAAGGGATCATTGTAAGAATTGCGCTAATTCCCGACAGAATACAGCCAAGAATTGTAAGCCCTTTATATTTACCTGCAAAATCAAGCAGCTTCATGTGCTTATTTTTCCCTTTTTCCATAATAAATACCTCCTATTTTTAAATGATTTCGCCTCTATGATTAGTCTAAGCTAACCATTATATTATTTTAAAGTGCCATTCCTGGCACTTCCTTGTTCATCTTACTATATCATGCCTTCTGTTTTCGACTCTATTTGGTCAAGAACGGCTCCATTTGGTCAATTTTATTGCGATACTCCTTTGGCGTAACATTCATAACCTTTTTAAAAGCTCCTGCAAACTTGCTTCCATTCTCATAACCGACCATTCCTGAGATTTCAATAATTGTTTTATCTGTTTGCTTTAATAGAATTGCCGCCGATTGCATCTTATAATGCCGGACAAATGAATAGACAGATGTTCCGTAAACACCCTTAAAACATGTTTTCATTGAAGTAAGGGGAATATCAAATTTTTGCGAAAGCTCCTCTAAGGTTATATGTTTGCATATATTCTCAACAAGGTATGCTTTTATACTTTTTACCGTGTCTACTTGATATTTTGAAAAGTATTTTCGCTCTGATCTTTCCGATTCAAGATTGATCCCGTTCAAATAAAGTAATAATTCCAATACTTTAATTTTCATATAACCTCGTTTGATAGAATCTGGAATTGTATATAATTCCGAGAAAATATGTTCAAAACAAGGCATCGAACGCATGACTGTATACTTACCTGTTTCACATAATTTTTTTGAAAGTTCTGAGGAATCAACCGTAACATCATCAAGAATACAAGACAAACATTTAGGCGCTTGTTCTAAATCAATTGCCACCGAAATTCCATGATAGTGGCCGAGGGGAAAACAGGAGTTATGGCAGGCGCTGTCTTTGAGTTGGATTGATAAATCACCTTTGGACAGATAAAGGTATTCGCCTCCATCAAATTCACACTCGATGCGCCCTTCACGACAGTGATTGATTTCAAGTATATTTTGGGGCGGATGAGTATCAACCTTACATGTCTGCATATGAACATCGTTATAGATTAGCTCAATTCCCTGAAAAACAGTGTGACTTGTCATTACCGCTTCACCGGTTTCATCGCTTATTCTATATGCTGTACAGTCGTTTTCACGCTTCACAATTTCAACCAAGCTGCCGTAAACTTTTTGTTCTCTTTGTGTTGCTTGCAAAACATCACCTCCATCTTATCCCATAGCCGTTGTTCCTAATCCACTCAAAGAGCAAAGTTTAGTTAGTCTTCGCTAACATACTATGATGATATAGCTTTCTTATTCACCTGTCAATAAGATTTACTACAAGAAATATTCACCTAACTTTTCCTTTTCACAATATTATAATACGTACTTGCTGTTACAAAATAACTTAATATATAGAACGCCGTGAAGATAACAATAATTCCAAGTGCACATAATGCAATTAAATTGGTATTATAAAGATTTAGTGCATAAAGCAATCGAATGGTAATTTTAAGTCCCATCATAGTATGAAGTATTGCAACAATTAATGGTAACCCAAATACTAACATAATTTGCCTATGAATCGTTGATTTCACATCATCATCACTCATTCCTACCTGCTGCATAATTATAAAATTCTGCTTATCTTCTAATCCTTCTGATATTTGCTTATAATACATGATTAATAACAAACAAATTGTGAACATCAGTCCGAAAAACACACCGATAAATAGTAGTCCACCATCCATAGATTTTACATCATGACCCCAATCAATAATATTCTTGCTGCTATAAAAACCTGGCATTTGTGAGCAGGCTTTATTTAAATCAGCTAAAAATGCTTCTTTGTTCCTCATTTCTCCCTCCATATTAAACCAAACGGAATAATAAGGATAAGTAGAGTCGTCAAAGGTTTTTGCCATTTCTTCCATACTGTTGTAATCATTTAATATCATATACAAACTGCCCGAAGAATAATTATTTTTCTCTTTCGTATCAATACTAAGTGAATTTAACTCCTCTTTCACTTTATATTCTTTTCCATTCATTATAGCTGATTCATACTTAAAATCTTCGGTATTGGAATAAACAAGTATTTCACCCTCTTCTAATGTTTCGTTTTTTGATTCCATGCGATTATAATCAGAAAGTGACATGAGTCGAACCGTACGTTTGTTTATTTCTACATCTTTATTTGAATCATTAGAAAAAATATTTTCATCTACAGAGGGGGTAATACGAAAATAGCGAAAATCAATTGTATCTGCAACCCCTATATGATTATCCTCTGCAATCCTCATCAAGTCTGTATTAAAATGATTTGTATCTGTCATTTTAGCATAATCAAAAATATAATTGACATCAAGCGGGTATTTAAATCGAATTGCTGATTTTTCTCCAAAGGTTAAAGATACGGTACACAATAAAGTAATAATAACCATGGTACTAAATATGCAAATATTCACGAGACTTGCAGCACTTTTTTTCATTCGGTAAATCATGCCTGAGACGGTAATATAATTGCTTTTTTTATAGTAAAATTTTTTATTCTTTCGAAGTACTCTTAGCAATACAATACTTCCCGATGTAAATAAGAAATAGGTTCCGATCACAACCATCAAAACCGCCATGAAAAAAGCAAGAAAAATAGAGCTGTTCACCTCGGAAACAACTGCAATATAATACCCTCCACCTAGGATTAAAATTCCAAGCAGAGTTGGAATCCAAAGATGTTTTGGCTCTTTTTCACCTTTTTGTGTTTCCCTTAGTAAATCAGAAGGGTTCGCCCGTGTAACCTGGAATAAGTTCGTTCCCAAATTAAGAAATGAAACTGCTCCAAAAAAAACAAAGGTTAACTTAAAACTGAGCATAGGCATCGTAAACTTAATATCAACTGGTAGTCCACTGGTGTTAAGCAATATTAAAAAAGATAATTTTGCGAATACGACTGCTGTTATCAACCCAATTGCCATAGCAATCATATAGATGAAAAGAGTTTCCATAAACATCATAATACCGATATGTTTTTTTTCTAACCCTAGTATACTATAAAGACCAATTTCCTTTTTACGTCGCTTAATTAAAAAACTGTTTGTATAGAATAAGAACGGAACTAAAATGATGCCCAGTAACGTATTCCCTATTTGCAAAAGTGCCCACACATAGTCTGCGTGTGGTACCTCTTTAAGAAACTTGTTATTTATGATGCAATTAAATATAAAAAAAACACAGATAGAAAAAGCCAATGTTAATATATAAGGGAAATAAACATTTCTATTTTTACGTATTCCTATAAATGCCATTTTGGGCAAAATAATTGCTTTATTCATACTCTTTTACTCCTTCGGTCTGAAGTACGGTTAAAGTATCCGCTATCTTTTGATACATCTCGGTATCTGTGGTATTGCCCCTGTAAATCTGATGAAATAAATTTCCATCTTTTATAAATATAACTCTACCGGCACACTTCGCTGCTTGCATGCTATGCGTAACCATTATAATTGTCTGTCCCATCTTATTAATATCCGAAAACATATTTAAAAGACTGGTTGATGACTTCGAATCCAGTGCTCCAGTTGGTTCATCCGCAAGAATAAGCTTAGGATGTGTGATTAAGGCTCTCGCTACTGCCGCTCTCTGTTTCTGTCCACCCGATACTTCATAAGAATATTTTTTTAATAATTCTGTAATATCAAGCTGTTTCGCTAGAGGAATTAATCGTTCCTCCATTTCACAAAACGATTTTCCTTGTAGTACCAAAGGTAAAAATATATTATCCTGTAAAGAAAAAGTGTCTAATAGATTGAAATCCTGAAAAACAAAGCCTAGGTTATCTCTACGAAATGCACACAGTTCTTTATTTTTAATATTAGAGAACGATTTTTCATCTAATAATATCTCGCCCTCTGTAGGTTTATCAAGGGATGCCAGCAAATTAAGCAATGTAGTCTTGCCGGAACCGGATTCCCCCATTATTGCTACGTATTCTCCTTTTTCTACTGAAAAACTAACATTTTCTAATGCTTTCACCTGATTTCCACCAAATCTTGTGGTATATACTTTTTTGAGATTTTTCACTTCTAAAAATGCCATCAAATTAACCTTCTCTTCCCTTTTAAGTTGTTGTACCTAAGTTACTTTTCCTTACAGGACTCATTTTAGCAAAAAAAGAAATGTTCTGCCTTTATTCTGGCTTACATTTCTTGTTCGTAGCTTTCATTATTGTAAGATTGACTGACTTAATCCAATTCTCCTACCTTTGCTTTGCCTTTTTGTTTTCCAAAATAGATCTGGAACATAGTTCCCTTTCCGACTTCAGAAGTGACACGAATATCAAATCCTAATTTGATTATCACCTGCTTACATAAATATAAACCAATTCCCGTTGACTTCTTATCCATTCGCCCGTTGTATCCAGTAAATCCTTTTTCAAAAATACGTGGCAGATCTTCTTCCTTAATTCCAATTCCAGTATCAGAGATACATAATACGGAATCGGAAGAAGTTATCTCATACGCATGTTTCAATTTATCATTGATTTGGGTATTATGATTTGAGTCTATATAGTCAATTGATATACTGCCTTTTGCTGTATATTTAATACAATTTGAAAGAATTTGCTCAATCACAAACCCCAACCATTTTTCATCACTTACGACATTCCCCTTAAACTCTTCAAAATTCAAAGAGATCTTTTTCCCAATAAAATTAATGGAGTATTTTTTTACGGACTGCTTCACAATTTCATAAAGATTACATTCTTTTAGTAGAATGTCAAAGGACATGTGCTGTAATCGAAGATAATAGAGTGCCATCTCTGCATACTGTTCGACTTTAAACAATTCCTGCTTCATAAGCATCGTATTTTTACTACTGTCTTCTGCCTGAAGCAGCAGATACAAGGCAGCAATTGGTGTTTTGATTTGATGAATCCAAATTGTATAATAATCTTTACTCTCTAATTCCTGTTTTTTCATTTTCGTATATAAGTCACTACGATTGTTATATAAATCATGCAATAACACATTATACATTTCTTCTATATAATTACTGGGTTCTGGTAATGTACTTACTGTTGTTTCCATATTTAAATATGTTTCATATAAAGCATTATACCTGTCTTTATATTGAATAAAGTTATAGATCAACCAACAACAGCCTAAAAATGTGCTGATTAACAGACTGTATAAAATTGGTTCCATATCAATTTTATATTGCAATGTTGTAATCAGGAAAATAGTAGCAAAAACAAGAAAATGTCCAAGATACTTCACTTGATCTTTACACCATTTTGCGAATAATTTACCAGTTGATAATTGATCCATACTATTTAATCCTCCAATATATACCCGATTCCCTTTTTGGTAGTAATGAAATCATTTAGTGAAAATTCTTCTAATTTTTTCCTAAGTCTTGTAATGTTAACCGCTAGCGTATTATCGTCAATAAAGCAATCCCCATCCCAAAGATGTTTCATAATTGCTTCTCTGGTAACCGTTTTTCCCTTATGTTCAAATAAAATCTGTAGTATTCTAAATTCATTTTTTGTCAGTTCTACTTTTTCTCCATTCACTTCCATAGAAGCATTGGATAAGTTTAGTATAACACCTTTGTACTCTAGTAAATTGGACTTTCCCTGAAAAGAATACGCACGGCGAATCATTGCCTGAACCTTAGCTAATAATACTGCCAAGTCAAATGGCTTTGCCACAAAATCGTCTCCGCCCATATTCATTGCCATAATGATATTCATATTATCACTGGTAGAAGATAGAAAAATAATTGGAATTTTAGAAAGTTTACGAATTTCAGTACACCAATAATATCCATTATAAAATGGCAATGAAATATCTAATATCACCAAATGAGGATCAAACAGTGCAAATTGTGTTAAAACAGCTTCAAAGTCACAAACCGTCTCTACTTCAAATCCCCAGACTAACAAATATTTCTGTATCTCTCCTGAAATAATCAAATCATCTTCTACAACTAATATCTTATATTTCATTTTTAAATACCAACCTGTCTTTTCCTATTTTTACATTCTATCAGCTCTAATTAATCACTACCTTTTTCTTAATTTTACCATATAATAGATATAATATATATTAGAAATTATTATTTGTTCGACATACATCTCATTGGGGTTATTTTTACGCCTTCTTGCAAAAAAGTAAAAATGGTGTTACTATAAATATACTTAACCCACTCATATATCAACCATGTCACATAATATACATAGAGGTAAACTTATGACTGATCATCAAATTGAGGTATTTGGCGCTAGAGAACGAAATCTCAAAAATATAAATGTTCGGATACCCAAAAAAGAAATTACTGTTTTTACCGGTGTTTCCGGTTCTGGAAAATCATCTCTAGTTTTTGATACAATTGCAGCAGAATCACAAAGACAATTAAATGAAACTTATACCAGTTTTATCCGCCACCGCATGCCACATTACGGAAAACCGGATGTAGATAAAATAGATCATTTATCCGTATCCTTTATTATTAATCAAAAACGCTTAGGGGGAAATGCTCGGTCAACGGTAGGCACGATTACAGATATTTACTCTTTAATGCGTTTATTATTCTCTCGCATTGGAGAACCCTTTGTAGGTTATTCCGATGTGTTTTCATTTAACAATCCAGCTGGAATGTGTGAACACTGTGAAGGCCTAGGAAAAATAGAAACCATTGATATAGAAAGACTGTTGGATAAAGATAAATCCCTAAACGAAGGAGCCATCCGTTTTCCAACGTTTGAACCAGGCGGATGGCGATTTACCCGGTATATTCATTCCGGCTTTTTTGATAATGATAAAAAACTGAAAGACTTTTCTGTAGAAGAATTGGAACTTCTTCTTTACCCAAAGGGAATTAAAGTTAAGAATCCATCACCCGAATGGCATAAAACCTCACTGTATGAGGGGCTGATTCCACGTATTGAGCGAAGTTTTCTAAAAAAAGAGGATGGTGAAAAAGTCAGATATGGCAAGGATATCGAGCAATTTGTTATAAAACAAGAGTGCCCCTACTGCCATGGAACACGATTAAATGATAAGGTATTGTCTTGTAACATAAATGGTAAAAATATTGCGGAATGTGCCAATCTGCAAATAAACGAACTTTTGGATTTTATTCAGTCCATACATTCGCCTGTAGCAGCTACTATTGTTTCAGAGCTTGTAAGCCGGCTTCAACATATGGTATCTATTGGACTAGGCTATTTAAGTTTAAGCAGGGAAACATCAACACTTTCCGGCGGAGAATCACAAAGAATTAAGATGGTTAGCCAGCTTGGAAGCAGTCTGACTGACCTCACTTATATTTTTGACGAACCAAGTATTGGCCTCCACCCTCATGACATAAATAAAATCAATGAGCTTTTGCGATTATTACGCGACAAGGGAAACACAGTTTTAATTGTAGAACATGATCCTGACATCATAAAAATCGCAGACCATATTATTGATATGGGACCAGGCGCTGGAACTCATGGCGGAGAAATTGTATTTCAAGGCGATTTGGATGGATTAAAAAAATCAGGCACACTTACAGGAAACAATCTATCCAACTGCCCTGTGCTAAAATTGGATACACGTGAACCAAACAAATGGCTTTCTATAAAAGATGCAACTTTGCATAACTTAAAAAACATTTCGGTTGAGATACCAAAGGGAGTGATGACTGTTGTAACCGGAGTCGCTGGTTCTGGAAAAAGTACGCTTATTCATGGGGTGCTGCCGGAATTATATCCGGAAACTATTTTTATTGACCAAAAAGGGATTCAAGCTTCAAAACGCTCCAATATAGCAACTTTTACAGGTATTTTTGACATCATCCGAAAATTATTTGCAAAAAGGAATGGGGTAAGTGCTTCTCTATTCAGTTTTAATTCACATGGTGCTTGTCCTGCCTGTAAAGGTTTGGGAGTCACTTATACGGATTTGGCATTTATGGATACAATTGTCACAGAATGTGAAGAATGTCACGGAAATCGTTATACGGATGATGTACTTGCCTATCAACTGAGGGGAAAAACCATTGCTGATGTCCTTAAAATGACGGTTACGGAAGCCTTGGCATTTTTTCAGGAAAAAGAAATCTTAGATGTACTGAAACGACTTTCCGATGTTGGTATTACTTATGTCTCTTTGGGACAACCTCTCAGTACACTATCTGGTGGTGAGCTGCAGCGGATTAAACTTGCTTCCGAACTTGAAAGCAACGGACAAATCTATGTCTTAGATGAGCCGTCAACCGGTCTGCATATGGCTGACATCAAACAGCTGATTGGAGTAATGAACCGTTTGGTGGATCAAAATTCTACTCTTATAGTCATTGAGCACAATTTGGAAATTATTTGCCAGGCAGATTGGATCATCGACATCGGCCCATATGCAGGACAAAACGGAGGCAATGTCATGTTTTCAGGATTGCCAAAAGATATCATTCACTGTAAAGAATCTCTAACAGGAAAACACTTAAAAAGATATATCAATGAACAATAGGAGGTTTTAGCAATGGCTGATCATGAATTAACGGAAAGTTATATTCCTTTTCAATGTATGATTGTATCAAATTCGAATAAGTTCAATGTAGAAGGGGTTTCTACCGCACAATTCTATATACTCGATACATTGAACAAACACGGCGCAAAAACTACGAAAGAACTTGCTGAAATGAGAGGCATCTCCCAATCTGGCATTTCTAAATTGACAAAGCGTTTGCTGGACAAAAAATATATTATACAGGAGCGGCAGGCCCATGACCGCCGTTCCTATAATATTATACTTACCAAAGAAGGGAAAGCTTTTTTGGATCGAGTTAATGACTTTGGGGATGAAGTAATGAATCTGATTGAGGAAGCATTGACAGAGGATGAGGTACACACTTTTTCAATGATGTGCAAACGGATTGCTCGTTTATATGCCATAAAACAATAGGAATGCCGTGCCTCCGGAACAATGCTTGTAAATCACAGATTAATTATGAAAATTTATTTCTTCCATTTCATAAATTTTATCAAGGATGGCAATTTGCAAAGTCTTTTCCTCCAAGGTTTTGGCAAATTTAATTCCCTCCACCAATCTATATCCAAATGTAAAAAGTATCATTTCCTTGATATACGGGCGCTTTATGTGGGATACGTCCACATAGTTTGAAAAACCTCTGTAATAAGCACTTACACTTTTCTCATAATTTTCAATCATATGGGCAACATCTCCTTCATCCGCAATTAGACTCGCAATGTCTTCGCCCAAATATCCCCAGCCAGCTGTATCCCAATCTATTAGTAAAACTTTCTGGTCTGTATAAAATATATTTTCCACCCAAAAATCTCTGTGACAGAATACCACTGGTAATTGCTCAATGCACGCCCATATCTGATCTGCGTTTTCGTCCACATCAATAAGCATTTTACATAGATGTTTTGGTATTTCGCAGTCCTCTGCACGAATATAATCATACACCTCATTCCATGAACGATAATGCATGTAGTAATTTTTACTATTCTCCTTTCTACTGAGATTCGTGAGTGAATCTAGTTCTTTCGGCATTCGTGTATAAATTCCACCTTGAAACCGCCCTAATTCCTCAGCTACCTGCTCATACATTGCACTATTTAATTTCAAACCTGATATACCCTCAATATATTCCATCCATATGTGGGTTTCATCTTCTAATAATTCCGCATAATAGCATTTCGGCCAACTAAATGATTCAGAAAATATCGGATCCAGATTCGCAGCATAAAGGTCATATTCCCTTCGCCATGAATCAGGATCAAAGTAGCGTTCCCATTTCTTTTGTTTCTTATAGACAACCTTGTAAGGCAATCTCTTCCCATCTATCGTTATTGCCACTCCAGATACCAGAGTTACCTCTCCTACCGTTCCACCTTTTAGCTGTTCCGTTTCAAAGCTTGCGTCTATAATTTCTTGATTTAAGGCCTTCCCTAATACCACAATTAAGGTTTCTGATAGAATTCTTTCACCTGATTCCATATTTACAATTCCCTTTCTTTGTTTTTCTTCCGCTTGTTCTGTATCATCTGCTCCTTATTTCGTGCATCCTTATCCCGAAGAAAAGTACTTCTGTCCGCTGCATATTTTGCATCATGTTTAATTTTTAAATAGCTTTCCCAACGCTCTAAGGATAGTTCACCACGTTCCATTGCAGCTTTCACCGCACAACCTGGCTCTGTTTCATGTTTGCAATCAGAAAACTTACAATTCCCTATATATTTCTCAACATCCGCAAAAACTTCACAAAGCCCTTCGGTTATCTCCCACATCCCCAACTCACGCATACCAGGTGTATCGATTACAATTGTACCGTTGGGAAGCATTAGCAGCTGGCGATGAGTGGTGGTATGCCGCCCACGACTATCCTCTTCACGAATTTCCTTGACAGGCATAACCTCATAACCAGCCAATGCATTGACAAGACTTGACTTTCCAACACCTGATGAACCAAGAAAAACAATCGTTTTACCTGGTTGTAAATAGTTTGATAAACGATCCAGCCCGTATCCAGTTTTTGCACTAATAGAATGAACGTTAACTCCTACCGTTACTTTTTCAATATTCTTTAACACCTCTTCATGATCTTCTGCAAGATCCGCTTTCGTCAGTATTACCACTGGCATTGCTCCTGACTGCCCTGCCTGTGTCAGATAACGTTCCAGCCGTCTTACATTTAGGTCATGATTGATTGACTGCATAATAAATACATAATCAAAATTTGCTGCTACGATCTGTTCTTTCACAGTTTTTGCATACCCCCTCGCATGCCCCAATAAATTACTCCGAGAAAATTTGGTTTTCCGATGAAGCGTTTCAATAATCTGACTGTCCCCATGCGGGTTATGGTTTATCATAACAAAATCCCCAGTTATTGGAAAATCCATTGCTGTATCCGCATAATAAGCACTGGATTTTAAACGTCCATAGATCTCTCCATGTTCACAAACAAGAGCATACCGCTCTTTATGAACCGCTGTGATCCTCGCCGGAATCCCTACGCTATTTTGTGGTATCATATCTAGCGTAAATCCATAATCCACTAAATTAATCATATATTTCCTCCATAAAATTTGTCTTTACATCTTTTAGCTTAATGTTCATAAACCGACCCCCTTTTATTGCTTTTACACCCAAAACCAAACACTGCTCCCTAAAAAAGAGCACAAAAATACCGCAGAAAGTACCCTTATTAAAAGGCTACAACTGCGGTCATTTTTATACCAAAACTAGCACACTCTAAGGTGTGCATCAACCATAAGCCATAGAATCCACAAAAGGTTACTTATAATGGCAGAGCTTTGCTATGAGTCACATCCCAAAAAGCATTACTACTGCCATTGCTCTATTTAGTTTAGGAAACAGTCACCTCAACCATTTTTATCATATAGAACATCTCCCTTCATTTTTCCGTCACTCGGAATTTATATATATAATATAACATTACTTTTTTAACTTTTCAATCTTTAAATCTAATTTTTACAGATATCTTAAACAAATACAACATTACTTCAAGGTTTCTTGCAATCGGAATCGAAAATTCACAGACATAATCTACAACTCGACATAAATTACACCATGCTTCGAAGAGTTAAATTACAGCCACTCTCCATAAAAATCACCTCGAACGCTTAATAGTGACAATTCTCCCATGTATCATAAGCAAGATACAGTTCTTTCTCCATCGTTTCTTTTTTTAATAATAGTTCCTGTAAATATTCAGAATTTGTATTATTATTGTTTATCTCTTGTTCCAAAACGTTTAATTTAGCTTCTATGGCCTCAATCTCATGCTCAAGAATCTCTAACTTTTGGGGATTTATCTTTCTGGATTTGTGATCTGTTTGGCTATATTGTTTCTCTTCTCCCCCAGTGGAAGGTTTCTTTTCATTTGACTGCTCCTCAACTTTTCCTGCCTTTTGCAATTCTTCCTGATAATACGTATAATTTCCGGGATAAGTAATAAGACGGTTATACTCAAATGACATAATTTTACCTGCAACCTTATTTATAAAATACCGGTCATGAGATACAAATAAAAGGGTTCCCTCAAATGCGGTTAAAGTTTCCTCCAGCACTTCCCTAGAATCAATATCCAGGTGATTGGTCGGCTCATCCAGAATCATGAAATTCACTTTTTCAAAGGTTAAAGAACATAACCTTAACCGGCTCTTCTCCCCACCAGATAAGAATTTTATTTTCTTATGGACATCATCTTTAAAAAATAATACTCTTGCCAATTGATTTCTGGCCACTTCATAAGTAATATTGTGATAACCTGAAAAATACTCAAGTATAGTCTGGTCTTCATCTTCAAAAACAACCTGTTGAGGCAGATAACCGATTTTTACCTGTGCACCAATTTTTACCGTACCGTAATCCGGCTTTAATTCTCCTAATATCAGCTTAAGCAGAGTCGATTTGCCGCACCCATTTTGCCCGATAATGCAGACACTATCCTGATAATGAATTTGCATATCAATATCTTTTAATAATGCTTTATCACCAAAACTTTTACTTAAGTGTTCGGTTTCTAATACCATTTTTCCGGAACGTTTTATGCTATCCTGATTCAGACGTACCTTCTTGCTTTCTAGAACCGGTTTATCCAATACTTCAATCTTTACCAGACGTTTCTCCAATTCCTTTGCCCGTTTAAACATCGCCTCACTATCTCGCATATTTCCCCAAATACGGTATCGCTCAATCTGCTTTTCCATCTGTTCGATCTTTTTTTGCTGATTGATATAATGCTTGTAGTCAATTAAGAACCGTCTCTCTTTTTCCAGTACATAATAACTATAATTTCCCATATAAATATTTGCCCGGCTAAACTCTAACTCCACAATTTTCATAACAACATGATCCAGAAAATATCTGTCATGGGATATAATCAGAACCGAACCTTTATAATCCTTTAAAAAGCCTTCCAACCATTGTGTTGTTTCTAAGTCCAGGTGATTGGTAGGTTCGTCAAGAAGCAGAATATCTGGATCTTCAAGAAGTATCTTTGCTAAAATCACTCTGGTTTTTTCTCCGCCACT
The DNA here is from genome assembly GCF_003833015.1 of Clostridium sp. E02. Lineage (GTDB taxonomy): Bacteria > Bacillota > Clostridia > Lachnospirales > Lachnospiraceae > Lacrimispora. The sequence goes on along the minus strand of NZ_RJLQ01000020.1, from coordinate 18,790 downwards.
TAAACTGTTAAATGGAAGCTGCTTTAAAATATCATTGATTTTAAGCCCCTCTGTAATCTTATTAATCGTCGTTTCCAGCTCATATCCCCCAGCTATTTCATACTCCTGCGTGAGCCGTCCGTAACGTAATAGTACTTTTTCAAGCTCCTCACCCGAAGAAGACTGAAGTACCCCCTCAAGCTCTGATAACCCTCTCTTCAAATCAAAAACTTTTTGAAAAGCCATGCGGATTACATCAATTGCTTTGGTATCTTCACTGTAAACAGGGATCTGATTTAAGTACCCAACCTTAACCCCTTTACGAAGATTTACCTCTCCTGCCTGATAATCTTCTGAAATCGTCTCTCCATACGAATTTTCCCCAATCTGGACATGCCCCGTATCCTCAAACCTTCCCATAATAATTTTCATAATAGTAGTTTTCCCACATCCATTTTTACCAATTAGCCCAATCCTCTCCCCTGTTTTCACCTCAAAGCTAATCGTTTCAAATATCTTGTTGGCTCCATAAAATTTCGTTAGATTATTCATACTTACTTCTATCATGACTCTACCTGACCTTTCTTATAATTAAACGCAAAAAAACCCAAAGCCAATAAGCTTTGGGTTGCAAAATCAACTATCACTGTAATAACAAATGATCTTAATCTGAATACTCCAAAATTCTTATATGGTTAACCTTGAATCTATTAAATTTGGACGCACTTCTAGCCTTAACCTGAAATAATGCGATCATAATAGATTCTAATTTTACCCATTTAAGTATCGAGTTCATATTGTTATTACCTTTCTTAGTTTAAAAATACTATATTTCCTTTATAATAAGCCAAAACACAGGTCCCGTCAAGGTGTTTTTTCTGTTCCGTATGGATAACACATGGGGATTTCCTGGCAAAATGCAGCAGCAATCAGCCACACCAGCTTTTTCATTGAGTATGGAATGTGAATCTGGAACCGAACGCTGCAATCACACAGATTACAGCCAAGAACAAATATGCTGCAGTCATGGAGAATGCACCTGCTATTTTTCCGCAAATAATTGGAAAAACTGTCATTCCAAGTGCATAGATTGCCTGGAAACAGCCCATAGCAGTCGATTTCTTTTCTGCCGGAACACTCTTCATCGCTTCGCAGGTCAAGAAAGAAAATAGAATTCCGGTTGCCATTCCAGGCAGGATTTGAAGAAAACAGATCACTGGAATGCTGGTGCTCATCGGTATGAGAATACAATAACCTGCAGTGGTGCAGAATACAAGAAATATCCAATTCTTTGGTGAGAGTACACTGCATGCCTTTGTTGAGGCAAATTTTGCCCATACAACAGCGGATAACATATAAATAATACAAGATATTCCAAGTATCCTCATATCCGCTCCGAGATTTTTAATAATCTGGGTGGTGAATGACATCGTCGTGGACATCTGCACTCCCTGCTGGACCAAAGCCAGAACAGCAAAAAATAGAAGTCGACGGTTAAAGCATACACAAAGCATATTCCTTGGTAAAGCAGTCGAACCATCTGAGCTGCTGCTTATCTGGCATTCAGTCTCCTTTATTTTACAGGCTGTAAAGGCACAGCAAATACCTGCCATCACACTAAACATACAGATCACTGGCATCCCAAGCCTTTGATAAAACAGTGTACTGGTTACAAACCCTGCAAGCATCCCCAGATTATTAGCCAGAACCAACTGGCTGGTTGCTTTTTGCTGTTCTGAAGGATATAAACTCATGTACAAAACCATAAAAGAAATCCACATGGCACTTGCAAAACCTGAGAACAGGTTTGCAAGTAAAAATCCAGTTCCGTTCTGCATAAGTATACGAAAGATGGAGGCAATCCCTGAGGAAAGACCTCCAATTATAATAAACTTCTTATGTCGGTTCCGGCAGTCTGCGAGAACTCCAACTGGAAGGCGCAACAGCATCTGCGATATACCGTAAGCACCGATAATCATTCCCACCATACCGGCCGAGGTCCCAATCCCCATCAGGTATGGAGTCTGGAATGGGATATAAACATACTGGGCAAACCAGAAAAAGATAACAGCTGCAAATAAAATTTTACTATTTTTCTTATCTATATTCATTATGTAATCCTTTTTATTTGTGTGGATTTTCCTCCAACACTCTGTGAATATGAATAGCCAGATACAGTTTTTCCTGTTCCGTCAACTGGAATTCAAAGTTCTGCTTGATATAATCGGTGATTTTGCCAGAGCATTCCCATTCACGCTGACATTTTTCGATAATACCACTCCCCAGCAAATCATTAATATCTCCGGTTAGCTGTCTTGCCTGAACCACTCTCTGCGCCAGTGCCTGAAGATGAGTCATAAACCGGCTGTAAGCTACTGTGTCGGTATCATAAGAAATACCAAATGTATATTTTACAATTTCTTTTACATCTCTCACGATTTTCATCATAAAGTTATTTTCTTTATTGAAATGAAAGCCCTTCTGGGCATTGATAAAATGAAAGGCTATGTTGCCAATCTCACTTTCTGGAAGAGAAATCCCCAAATCTCTTTTCATCTGTTTCAAAGCAAAGCAGCCCACGTTATATTCATTGGGGTTAAAGCGTTTCACTTCCTGAGAATAGAAGCCAGGAAAAATAAGACTCTCCTGAAATCTTCTTACAGCAAATGCAAGGTGGTCCGTCAGAGCCAGCCAAATGTGATCCATAAGGATCATCTGGTATGTGTTTTTTGCATAGTCAATGGTATCTTGGGCAACTCCAAAGATGACAGCGTCCGTTTCTGCTGCCAGACGTATAATATCTCTGGATATATTTCTGTTTCGAAGAACAAAAATCTTATCCTTTTCATCCATTAGCAAAGTTTCACCAATGGATTTGCGAAAACCAATTCCTTTTCCCATAAGGATGACTTCTGCCCCATTGTCATCCAGTGCCAGAACGACCGAAGTATTTAATACTTTCACCACCCGCATTTATAGTATTCTCCTTTGTTCTCTATAGTTCATCCCCGTTTGTTTTAATTACATTTTGATACCAGTAATAACTGTCTTTCTTAATTCTCTTTAATTCCTTTATGTCATGATCTTGTCGGTCAATGTAGATAAATCCATAGCGTTTCTTAAAGCCCTGGTGCGAACTGAGAATATCCATAACAGACCATGGACTGTATCCCATTAAGTCTACACCGTCACCTATGGCATCAGAACATGCCTGTAAATGACTACGGATATAATTAATGCGGTAATCATCATGGATTTTACCGTCTTCTGCCACAACGTCTGCAGTTCCAAGACCATTTTCCGTAATTATAAGTGGCAGATGATAACGCTGGTAATATTCATTTAATACAATTCTCAGACCCATTGGATCGATCTGTGCACCATACTCACTCGCTTTAAGATTCATATTTTTTTCATCCCGGCAGCTGCCGTACTGATCAAAATCGACTTCATTTCCTCGATAAACACGTTCCCCTGCAGGGTGCTCTTTCGTGGCAGGAAGGTAGCTGCTGCAAAGAGTACGATAATAATTTAAAGCAATGTAATCAATCTTCGCTCTCTTTAAAATCGCTTTATCTTCTGGCATCATAACAGGTACAATGTTGCGCTCTTCCAAATATCGCATATAATAGCCTGGATACTCACCATACATATGCATATCCAGACAGTAGTTTGTCTTTAGCCAGTCATTCATCTTAGCAGACCATACATCATCTGGTTTGTTTGTCAACGGATACGTACAGGTAGAAGATACTGCAGGCCCAATATTCCCATCTTTTATCTGTTCATGGCAGGCATTCACTGCCATAGCATGTCCGAGAAACATGTGATAGTCCATCTGCGCACGGATCTTATCTGCCTTCCAAATATCTGTTTCATTGATATTCATTCGTTCATTTACACGGATCATCAGATTCTGCTCGTTTATAGGCTGCCAGTATTTTACGCGGTCACCAAAGGCTTCAAAACAAATTTTTGCATACCGTTCAAAGGCAAATGCGCAGTCTCTACTTTCCCATCCATTGTATTTTTCAACCAAAGCATACGGAAGATCAAAGTGGTATAAGGTAACAAATGGCTGGATGCCATGTTCAAGCAGGCAGTTGAGTACATTGTTATAAAAATCAATGCCCTTCTGATTTACTTCACCGTCGCCGTCTGGAATCATTCTTGCCCAAGATAATGAGAAACGGTAAATTTTCATACCCATTTCCTTCATCAGAGCGATATCTTCTTTCCAGTGATGATAGAAATCGCTTGCAACCTTACTGTCGGCCTGTTTTTCGGAACGTTTAAAGGAGTTAAAGTCAGCAACAGTCATGCCTTTCCCATCTTCATCCCATCCACCTTCGATCTGAAATGCGGAAGAAGAAGCTCCCCACAAAAAGTTTTTTGGGAATTTTGCAGTTTTCATTTATTTTCTCCTTTTATTTTTCTATTGAAATTACATTACGGTTTACATCGGCATTTCCACTGGAAATGACGTTAACATTTTTATAAGCAGCGCCATTGGACACGATCACACATACAGTTGTGTCATATCCATTTTCTTTCAGTTTATCAATATCAAAGCTTACCAGCTTCGTCCCCTTCGTAACGTTCTGACCACTTTCAACGAAGCTTTTGAAGTACTTCCCATTTAATTCAACGGTATTGATACCAACGTGTATCAAAAGCTCAATATTATCAGCCAATTGTAATCCAATGGCATGTTTTGTTTCATATACTAAAGCTACGGTACAGTCAGCCGGAGCAACAACTTCACCCGTTTTTGGGATGATACCGATCCCTTTGCCCAGAACCCCGGAAGCAAATACTTCGTCATTGATAGTGTTCATTGGAATCACTTTACCAGCAACCGGAGCACCGATCATAACGTCAGCTGATGGAACCTCCATGAATGTTTCAGTGGTTTCAGAAGTAGGAACGTCATCCCCACCGATCCGTTTCGAAGCTAATTTAGGAAGATCGTCTTCAAAGCCTACGATATAAGTAAGGATAGCAGCACCAAAAAATGCAACTGCGATACCAAGCAGATAAGCGATGAAACGACTGAGGCTTACACCTTCGCCCCAGTAAGACATAATGGTAAGGACACCATTGTTTGCAAAACCAGTATTAACAGCACGGCCAATCCCCATGACAGCACCACCTGCTGCACCTGCGATCACTGCACAGATCATAGGTTTTTTCAGACGAAGATTACATCCGTAGATTGCAGGCTCGGTAACACCTACCAGCCATGCAGAAAGTGAGCCAGAAGCCGCAACCTGTTTTAAATTTGGACTCTTTGTTTTGAACATAACACCAAGTGCAGCTCCTGCCTGAGCAAAGTTTGCAGAACCAGCGAAACACATCAAAGTATTCGTACCCGTCAGGGCAACATCATTTAAACCGATTGGAAGCAATGCTCTGTGAGCACCAAAGATAACAAATACGCCCCATAAACCTCCGACGATAATTCCCCCAAGAATTGGGCTAAAGCTATATAATGCTGTATAAAGCCATTGTACTACATAACCAACATAGATACCGACAGGTCCTACAACCACAAGCATAACAGGTACCATAACGATCAGTGAAATACCAGGAATCAAAATCAGCTGAAGTATTTCAGGAACAATTTTTTTCAACTGCTTTTCCAGAAAGTATAGCACGAGAACACCGAGGAGAATCGGAATTACCGACTCCGTATAAGCAAATACCTTGGAAGATTCCCCAACGGTAAATGCCATCTTAACAACAGGAAGACCAATAATGGTAGATCTAGTAGCAACGTCCTGTACCATGGCATCAATCGTTGGGTGGCATAAAAGTCCTCCAAGCACCATAGCAATAACCTGGCTGCATTTTAATGCTTTTGCGGCCGTATATGCCAGGAAAATTGGCATAAAGAAAAAGATGATATTACTAGCAGTATTCATAATGATGTATGTACTGTTAGTCGTATCAAAACCAGGCATCTTACCTGCGGCGGCAAGGAGACCTTTGATTAAACCTGCAGCAGCAATTGCTGGAACAAGTGGAGTAAAGATTTCAGATATTTTCTGAAGAACGGTATTTAAAAGGCTCTGCTTTTCTTCCGGGATATCAATATCAGAAGCTTCTTCGCCTACAATCTCATCTCCAAGTATCTCAACGGCAGCATCAAAAATCTTTGTAACCTTATTTCCGCATACGACCTGGAATTGCCCACCCGCTACTACAACAGAGATAACACCTTCCAGTCGCTCTACAACTGCCTTATCGGCAAAAGAGGTGTTCTTTAATACGAAACGAAGCCTTGTAAAGCAATGGGTCATACCTTTGATGTTGTCTTTGCCTCCGACATTTTCAATAATGTCACTGGCAATTTTATTATAATCCATACATTACCTCCTGATTATTGTTGTTAATTTTTGATTTTTAACAGTTATATGTGAATCATTGGCCAATGATCTTGTTCATAAACATAAAAAAAGATCTAACAAACAAACTATATGCAATCTACATCGCATAAAAGAAAATTTGTCAGATCTTGCCTGCTTTACCAGTAACAGTCTTCCTACGTTTATTAACTTACTTAATATTCTACAGTAATTCTTGTAAAAAATCAAGAAGTAATTTGCCCTTGTTGGCTTGAATCATTAATTTTATACAAGAGTTCCGCCGCCATCTACGATTATGAATTGGCCAATTCTATCTCACTTACAAGTCCATAGCCAAGGCGTGCCCCATCTTCACGGCATTATACAGGGTCCCTCCCTTCCTAGCACAGTCTCCCAGGATATAGGTCTCCTCCACCAGATGGGAAAGTGCCTCCACTTCCTCTTCATCCGTGCGAACTCCCAGAGACAGAACCACTGTATCACACGTAAGCAGCTCCCGGCTTATGTCTTTCCGGCTGATTATCGCCCCTTCCTCCGTTACATCTTCAAGTTTTACTTCACAGATAAATGTAACGCCTGCTTCCAGAAGCAGTTTCTTAAGTCCGATTATGCTGATATGAACGCCATCTGCGCCAATCCTGCTCTCCGGAATCATATCAATAATTCTTACTTTCTTTCCCTCTCTGGCCAGAGCGAGGGCTGCTTCCATTCCGGTAAAGCCAGCTCCTACCACAATCACGTCGCTGCCGGTTTCAGCTTTTTTCAATTCCACATCTCCTACCCATACCACCTTGCCGCTTTTACTGGCTGTAAACGCCGGAAGAATCGGCTTTGAACCAATTCCAAGAAATACTGCATCGGGATTTTCCTTATGGATCTCGTTTGCAGTGGCATTGGTATTCAGGCAGACACGGATATTCTTATGATTCATAACCGTATAAACCGACCAATCCAGATATTTTTTTAAATCAGCTTTAAATTCAGCTGCACATGCCATACGCAAAGCTCCGCCTAATTCCTTCTCTTTTTCCAGTATCACTACCTGATGTCCGCGGTCAGCCGCCGTACGCGCTGCTTCTAGATTCCCGGGTCCTCCGCCCACCATGACCACCTTTTTTTTGCCTGCTTTGGATTGTGTCCCTGAATACCAGGTTTCCCTGCCTATTTCCGGATTCACTGCACAGCAGATTCCAAGCATTTTTGAATGAGTCTCGTTAATACAAGTATTGCAACGGACGCAGGGCCGGATATCGGAAGAATTACCAGCCTTGGCCTTCCTAATGCAAAGAGGGTCGGCCAGCATATTCCTCATCATTGCAACCATATCCACATCTCCCTGTTCAACGACTTCAGCCGCCAGATCCAGATTAAAACCACCCACTACACTTACAGGTATCGAAAGTTCTTTTTTAAATACTTTGGCAGCCTCCAGGTTTAAGGCTCTTGGAAAGTATGCAGGCGAAAAAATATAAGGAAGCAATGAATCTTCTTCCAACAATCCTCTGGAAATATGAAGAAGATCTATTTTATCCTGGATTTTTTTTGTATAATTAAGAGTTTCTTCTATTCCCATGCCGTCAGCCGTCAATTCTTCCGCGCTGATACGGTATTCTATGGCAAGCTTGTCCCCCACTTCCCTACGCACTGCATCAAGGAGTTCTTCTCCAAAACGGCACCTATTTTCAAAAGACCCGCCATATTCGTCGTTTCGTTTGTTGTACTTTTCTGAAAAAAACATACCGGGCACATTTCCATGTCCTCCATGAATCATGATCATATCAAACCCTGCTTTTAAGCAAAAATCAGCTGCCTTTGCGTATTCGTCAATCAGCTCCCGGATCTCTTCCCTCGACGACTGGGTGGCTACTGCAAATCCGGGGCTTAGCATCTGCCTTACGGGAACCAGTTCAATGCTGGCCAGACAACCGTATATATGCATGATTTCCGTTATTTCTGCATATTCGGATATCAGTCCTGGATTCGCCAGCCATGGGACTTTCCCACCCAAAGGCTGTTTGTTAATATCGGACACACCTACCGTGACTATTCCCGCACCGGAACGCGATATGTCCTTCATATATGCCCTGAATTTTTCATTTCCTGATCCGTCCGAATTGTTTAAAAAAGCTCCTGCTGGTGCAATCTCAATTCTGTTTTGTGCTTTATGCCTGCCAATCTGAATGGGTTGAAACAATTTATTATGATAATCCACCATTATCTCTTACTCCTCCGTCTTTATGGTATAGTCCTGCTACAAATTTACTATATCATAAATCCGTCTTATGGCTGATCGGAAAAACAGATACTGCAATCCTATTTACTTATATTAATATAATCCAGAAATTTTCTCAGGCATGGATTCTGGTTCTCCTTTAAATAGATCAGTCCTGTTTCTATTTTATGGTCCGGTACCGGTGTTTCCTTTAAAACAAGTTCCCGGTTCAGTTGGAGACCCCGGCTGGGAACCACGGATATTCCCTGATTCATCTCCACCATCATCCGTAACACGGAAGCATTCTGTACTCGGATTATGTGCTCCGGATCATCCGCCTGTCTGAAGAAATGCAAATAATGATCGTAGAGTCTGGTATTCTCAAGAGGCGATATGAGAATATGGGTCTGCTTAGACAATTCCTCAATGGTTATATTTTTTATCTTTGCGAGATAATGTTCCCGGCTTAAGAGAATTCCTGTCTCTGACTCCATCAGTTTCCTATAACCGATTTTTGCATGATTTACAAAATCATAAGGCCATGAAAACATAAGATCATAACGGCAGGATATAAGACCTTCCTCATAGCCCTCATAATTTACTGGCAAAAACAGCAGTTGGATCTCAGGCTTTGCTTTATGAAACCCCCTGATCCTGTCAATGAAAATACTCTCTTCTTCGTATCCGCATATTCCAATGGTAAGCGTTCCCTTCTCTCCTTTTGCAATGCGCTTCATCTTTTCTACGGACAAAGCGTTTCTCTCTATAATGGCCTTTGCATCTTCATAATACACCTTCCCGGCAGCAGTCAGCTCCACCTTGTGACTATCCCGGTAAAACAGTTCAATCCCCAGCTCTTTTTCCAGCATATTAATCTGCTGGCTAATTGCAGACTGGGCTATATGGCACTCTCTCGCTGCCTTCGTAAAGCTTTTTAGCTTTGCCACACTTACGAAATATTCCAACCGGTATAAACTCATTCTTAGTTCTCCTCTGTGCAACTGTAAATACTCATTTCAATTTTCTTTTCTAATTATAACTGACAACCTAAACGATTGTGAATAAAAAGATGAAGAATTGTTTACCATGCATGCCGTTCAAGTATTAAGTGGGTTAAATTGGATCCTAGTAGGTTCTTAATAAACTTTCGATGTCGATACGAGACCCGTTTATAACGGAAATTGCCAAAAGTGTTTAGCCTGTATTAATCATTGCCCACAGACCGCTATACGGCTACTCCCCCTATAACTCCAAGTTTAACGACTTAAACTTTTCCAACAGATATCCCATCTTAAATGTTATTTCTCCACGGGATTCTTGTCATCGGATGATCAACTTGGGCAAAAGACAGATCTCCTGGCTATCCATGTCCTCTTTCGCCTGCAGACAACTCTGCAGCACCTTCCATGAACGCATCCCCAGTTCCTTGATATCCTGATCAACACTGGATATCTTTATCCCGAATAGAAAATCCGATAGCAGGTTATCATAACTTACGATCATATAGTCCTCTGGAACACGAACCCCGCACTCCATAAATTTCTTAAGTAGACCGAGCGCCATCATGTCATTGCTGACAAAGATTGCTGTGCAATCCGTCTTCATGATCTGCTCTCCTGCCTGATACCCCCCCTCCATTCGATAGTTAGCTGGAATGATATATTCCTTCGGTACCTTTATACCATACTCCTCCATTGCCATCCTGTAACCATTGATGCGGGAAAGCGCATTGTTCGATATATAAGTATTACAGATGCATGATATCCTACGGTGCCCTTGCTCTAGCAGATAATTCGTTGCAAGGTAGGAACCGGTCACATTATCAAAATATACCTTATTACAGGTAAAATCCATTACCCTGTCAATCATAACGAAGGGTACCGGAAGGTGAGTAAGTTTCCCCTCCAGCTCCTCCTGATGAAGATAAGCCTCATTGGAGATTACCAAAAACAGTCCGTCTATGCCCCTGGATATGAGAAGATCGATGAGAAGCCCATCCTCCTCGTAACTATCATTCGAATTAACAATAACAAGGGCGTACCCCTTCTTCCTCACCTCCATCTCTAAGGTTTTTGCCAACTTGGAAAAAAATAGGTTCTCGATATCCGGTATGATAAGTCCTAACGTCTTCGTCTGCCTCGTTACCAGGCTTTGCGCCACAACATTTGGCCGATACTTGTTCTCTTGCGCTATCTTTCTAATCAGATCACTTGTCTGCTTTGAGATACGGTTTGGTTTCTTATTTAGAACCAAGGATACACTACTTGGTGAAACACCCGCTTGCTTGGCTATCTCTTTTAAAGTTATCGACATAACTAACTCCTATCCACTACTGCTGCTTTTATGATTCTCAAGATTCTTCTATCTTTCATTATAGTTATAATTTACATAAAAGGCAATATGCATTTGTCACAAGGTAAATCGTTTTATCTTTTCCATAATATATATTATTGACAAACTGGCAAAAACACTTTATTATATAGATACAAAGTTGATAAAACGTTTTATCAGAAGAATGGAGAGATGTGTAATGAAGCTTGGCGTAATTGGTAGTATCAATATGGATATGACCGTCACAACAGATAGAATACCAGGCAAAGGCGAAACGATTATGGGAAATGACATATCCTATATCCCTGGCGGGAAAGGTGCGAATCAGGCAGTCGCTGCTGCAAGACTTGGAGCAAACGTTACAATGTTTGGCTGCGTTGGGAATGATGATGCAGGAAAAACCCTTCTTGAAAATATGAAAAGGGAAGGCATACAAACTGGGCGCATCCGGGTCGTTGACGGTGTATCAACGGGTATCGCAATCATCACGGTCGCTGAGAACGATAACTGTATCCTGGTAATCGCAGGTGCAAACAACATGGTGGACATTGCATACGTAGACAGTATAGCGAATGAACTTCTAACCTGCGATGTGGTACTGCTGCAGCATGAGATTCCACAGGAAACGGTTGAGTATGTGATCGAGCTATGCCATAGGAAGGGAATCATGGTAGTCTTAAACCCAGCACCAGCCAGACCGGTACGCCGGGAGATCATCGATCAGATTGATTTCCTAACACCGAACGAGCACGAGGCCGTCATTATCTTCGGATCAAAGATCAGTACAGAGGAGCTTTTAAGGAAGTACCCGCAAAAGCTTGTAATCACGCAAGGCTCCAGAGGGGTAAGCGTATGCAACGAATCCGGTGAGGTTCTCCTCCTTCCTGCCAGGAAAGCGAACGTAGTCGATACGACGGGAGCTGGCGATACGCTAAATGGAGCATTTACTGTAGCAATTGCAGAAGGTAAGGGGATTGAGAATGCTCTGCAGTTTGCCAATGTTGCAGCCAGCCTTTCGACAGAGAAGTTTGGAGCCCAGGGTGGAATGCCTAACTACGAAGAAGTTATGAAGGAGCTTACGTGTTGAAGTGATTATCCCTACCAGCGATATGAGGAGGATTCAATATGAAGAAGTCTGGAATTTTAAACAGCGATATATCAAGAGTGCTATCCTATATGGGGCATACCGACACCCTTTGCATTGGTGACTGCGGTCTGCCGATTCCGGCAGATACGGAACGAATCGATCTCACGGTACGTTTCGGAAGTCCTTCCTTCATGGAGGTACTAAGTGCAATCGCTGAGGATATGGTGTTCGAACGAGTTGTTCTGGCGGAAGAGATTAAGACACAGAACCCCGCTATCCTAACACAAATACAGGAATTATTAAATAGAAGGAACGCAAAGATAGAGATAGAATTCGTTTCTCACGTGCAGTTAAAAGAACGAACAAAAGGATGTAAAGCGGTTCTTCGTACAGGTGAGACGACTCCTTATGCAAATATAATCCTGGAATCTGGCTGTATCTTTGCATAAGAAGGATGGGAGGAATGCAAAATGAGAATTGAAATGCAAAAGATTTGTAAGGCATTTGGAGGGAATCAGGTGCTTTGTGATGCTGGCTTTCAGCTCGAGAATAGCGAAGTTCATGCACTCATGGGCGAGAACGGTGCAGGAAAATCCACATTAATGAAAATACTTACAGGTGTCTATACGAAGGATTCCGGAACCATCCTGGTCGATGGCAGGGAGGTTACCTACCTTAATCCGCAGGAAGCGGAAAAGGCAGGTATCGTGTTTATCCATCAGGAGCTAAACGTACTCTTTGATCTGACCGTAGAGGAGAACCTCTTTCTCGGTAAGGAGATAACGAATTCCCTTGGTATCTGCAATCGGAAAGCGATGCGTGCAAAGACGAAAGAGATACTAGGAATGCTAGGTGTTCGTATACCTACCAGTAAGGTAATGTCCGAACTATCCGTTGGCCAGCAACAGATGATTGAAATCTGCAAAGCCCTCATGGTAGACGCAAAGGTTATTATCATGGATGAACCTACTGCTGCTCTGACCCAGAGTGAGACGAAAGTCCTCTTTGAGGTAATCCATAACCTTCAAAAGCGAGGCGTATCCATCGTATATATCTCCCACCGTATGGAGGAAATCTTCGAGCTATGCGACCGAATTACCGTTCTTAGAGATGGCAATTACGTTGGCACAAAAAATAGAGCAGAGACGGATATGAACGACATCGTTAAGCTGATGATTGGACGTGAGATTGGAGAGCGCTACCCTGCCCGTAACTTTACCATTGGGGAAGAAATGTTCCGTGTAGAAGGTTTGACTAAGAAAGATGTATTTGACCATGTAAGTTTTACCGTTCATGCTGGGGAAGTTCTTGGAGTATCCGGCCTTATGGGAGCCGGACGTACCGAGATCATGCAGGCAATTTTCGGTAACCTTCCATATGAGGAAGGAAGCATATACATCGGGAATCAAAAGTGCAATATCAGCAGTCCAGAACAAGCGATCCAACTGGGAATCGGTTTCATTACGGAGGACCGCAAGAGTGAGGGACTGATGCTTGAGGAGACGATTCAGAAGAACATAACACTTACCAACCTAAGTAGTGTGTCAAATGGAAAAGGTATCCTGCGTAGGAAATCAGAGAACGACCTGATCGCAAAGGCGATTAAGGAGCTTCATATCCGCTGCATCGGACCACAGCACGAATGCCACAACTTAAGCGGTGGAAACCAACAAAAGGTTGTAATCGCGAAATGGATCTATACGAATCCTAAAATTCTTATCTTCGATGAGCCAACAAGAGGTGTCGATATCGGAGCGAAGAAAGAGATCTACAATATCATTAACGTGTTAGCAAAGAAAGGGGTGGCAATCATTATGGTATCCTCGGAACTGCCGGAAGTACTGGGAATGAGTGATCGAATCATGGTCGTTCGGGAAGGAACGGTTCGAGGTATCCTATCGAGGGAAGAAGTCAACCAGGAAAAAATTATGACTTTAGCAACAGGGGGTAATATCTGATGAACAAGAAGAAAAATAAATTAATATACTATGCGCAAGATTTTGGAGCACTGATTGCTCTCGTTCTGCTGGTGATTGGTATCAGCTTTGTAAGCCCGCAGTTTCGGACCGTTGATAACTTCCTATCGCTCCTGCGTCAATCTTCTATTAACGGTTTCATCGCTTTTGGTATGACATTCGTTATCCTGACAGACGCGATTGACCTATCCGTAGGATCGGTACTAGCACTCTCCACCGTGCTCTGTGCAGGGATGATAACTGCTGGTGTACCCGTTGGTATCGCACTCCTGCTAGCCTTAGTCATCGGTGCACTACTTGGCCTAATGAGTGGTATTCTCGTAACGAAAGGCAGGTTACAGCCTTTCATCGCAACACTCATCACAATGACAGTATACCGTGGTTTAACCATGATCTATACGAATGGAAAGCCAATCTCCAACCTTGGGAATAGCTTTGTACTAAAACTAATTGGAAAGGGGAGCTTCTTGGGCGTTCCCATTCCGGTAATCCTTCTTATCGCAGTCTTCCTGCTCTTCCTCTTCCTTCTTACGAAGACAACCTTTGGACGGCGCATATATGCAACTGGAAGTAACTGGAAGTCAGCGAAACTCGCCGGCGTTAACATCAGCAGAACGAAGATCATTGCTTACGTAATCTCTGGGGCAATGGCTGCATTATCTGGTCTCATCCTTCTATCAAGACTTAACTCCGCACAGCCCACCCTTGGTACAGGCTATGAGCTTGATGCGATCGCTGCCGTTGCTCTTGGCGGAACAAGTATGAGCGGTGGACGTGGTAAGATCTATGGTACCTTCATCGGGGTTCTTATCATCGCCGTACTGAATAACGGACTCAATATCCTTGGCGTATCCTCCTATTATCAGGCTGTTATCAAGGGAATCGTTATCCTGGTAGCCGTTCTATCTGATAGAAAACGTTAACACTTATATATATTTTTTCAGAGAACGTAATGGATTCGTTCCATCGGCTCTTCCGACTACGTTTTCACCCAAAACATAATTTTCAAGCCAGTTGGCAGAAAGGAAAATAGGTATAATGATGAAAATTAAAAAATTAATTGGCACACTTTTAGCAGGAATGATGATGGTAGTTATGGTAGGATGCAGTGGGGTTAAAATGGAGGGGGAAGCCGAGAACAATACAGCCAACAAGAAATCTGATACGATTGGCTTCTCCATCTCAACACTGAACAACCCCTTCTTTGTAACCCTGTCCGATGGCGCAAAGAAGACGGCGAAGGACAATGGGATTGAACTAATCGTAGTGGATGCAGGCGATGATGCTGCGAAACAGGCAAGCGATATTGAAGACCTCATCTCTAAGAATGTTGGTGTACTCATTGTTAACCCAGTAGATTCTGATGCGGTTGCACCATCTGTGGAATCCGCGATCGCAAAAGGCATCCAGGTTATCTCTGTGGACCGTGTGGTAAATGGTGTTGAAGTTGCATGCCAGATCGCTTCCGATAACGTAGCTGGTGCTAAGATTGCAACGGAATACCTGAAGGAGTTGGTTGGTAACGATGCTAAGGTTGCTGAACTTCAAGGCGTTCCTGGAGCATCTGCAACGATTGACCGAGGAGCAGGTTTCCATGAGGTAGCTGATACTTCTTTCAAAGTAGTTGCCAGCCAGACTGCTAATTTCAACAGAGCGGAAGGTATGACAGTTATGGAGAATATCCTTCAAGCAGACAGTACGATCGTAGGTGTATTCGCTCACAATGATGAGATGGCACTTGGCGCAATCGAAGCGATCTCAGCCGCCGGAAAGGACATCAAGGTCGTAGGATTCGATGCTACGGATGATGCGAAGGCTGCTGTTGCTGAAGGTAAAATGGCAGCTACGGTCGCTCAGAAACCGGAACTTATGGGACAAACAGCTATCGAAACAGCGAAAAAATTAATTGCTGGTGAGGCCGTTGAAAAGTCAATTCCTGTTGAAGTTGAGCTGATCAAGAAATAAATACCTGTTATCGCGATTGTATCAGAAAGCTCCTCCCTGCAAGGTTACGTAAGCCTAGCAGAGAGGAGCTTTTCTTCTTTAGAAAATCGTTGGTGCACCGGATCATTTGATAATTAAGTGTCATCTTTGTACTACTGCCAGTTGAAACGCAATCTTATACGAGAGTTCCGCCGCCATCTACGATTATGAACTGGCCCTGAACATAGCTGGAACTATCACTGGAAAGATAGAGAACTGTACCATTTAATTCTCCATTTCTTCCTGGACGTCCTGTAGGATTCGATGTATTATATTGGTTTACAAATTTTTCTGACTTAAATAAAGTTTTAATCGTCATCTCACTTTCAAAAAGACCCGGTCCAATGGCGTTCACAGTAATTCCATATTTGGCATAAGATGCTGCCATACCTCTTGTTAAGCCAACCACTGCGGCTTTGGAGGAATTATAGGAATGTCTGATGAATGCATCAAACTTATCTGCAACAACTGCATTTACGGATGCAATATTAATAATTTTACCATAGCCTCTTTCCTTCATCGGTGGAAGTGCATATTTGCTTGCTAAAAAGATTCCCTTCACATTCGTATCAAAGGTTTTATCCCAATCTTCCACGGACATGCTGTCTACGCCGCCACGAACAGCAACTCCTGCATTATTTAACAAAATATCAATGTGCCCGAAGGTATCAAGCACGGATTGCATTGCTATTTTTACACTTTCCTCATTTGTAATATCACATGCAACAGCAACTACTTTTCTGCCTGTTTTCTCAATTTTTGCTTTTACTTCGTTTAACTTTTCAATACGTCTTGCCAGTAATGCAACGTCTGCACCTGCTTTTGCATAAGCGAATGCCGCATCTGCACCAAGCCCTGAACTTGCTCCTGTTACTACAGCTACTTTTCCAGTTAAGTCAAATAATTTTTCCATATTAATATACATCCTTTCTTTTTATTAATTGAGACTTTTTGAGTTTTTAAATTCCATTATTGGTGTTCCTTTTTCTAGTATATCCCGAAGATTCTTATCACGTTTCCAATGCGATTTTCTCTATTTATTATAATCTTTAAATCCTGACATGTAATGTCAATATTTATTTTTTTCGTATATTTTAAATGCTTGTTCTGCTAAAATTTTTTTAATATATTTAGGTTCAATTATTTCTACGTGAGATCCAAAGGATAGTAAAAATCCAACAAACCAAGAATCTAGGGGAATCCGAGTGGTGACAAGCAACGCACCATTTTCAAGCCATGTAATATCTGTTCGTTGAAATTCATCAAAAACACGATACGACATTTCTTTCGAAAACAGAAGTTTTATATTCGTATATTCCTGAACTGCACTCTCTTTCTGCTTCGTAAATACAAATTTCGAAAAGTTTTCATCTAAAATATTAAAATCTAAAATACGGGTTAACTTGAATATTCGATAATCTTCTTTTTCAACACAGTATGCTTTCACATACCATGCCTTTGATTTGTACAGTAATTTTAACGGATATATCTTTCTTAGCGCATAAGATTCATTAGAACCTACATAATTTATTCTTACCGCTTTTTTATTAATAATAGCTGATTTCAATAACTCAAACTTTTCATTATCCTTTTGGTTATTATTCCATCTTGAAAAATCTACTTCAATCCAATTCTCTGTTCTTACATTAAATATGGCGGAAAGTTTATTGATCGTATGATTGCTATCAAAACTATTTGTTACATTAACACTTTGTAATGCAGTGAGTATTTCCTGTTTTTCCGAATCGGACAAGACAGCCTTATCTAATACAAAACTATTCATTAAATAGATTCCGCCATTTCTCCCTGCTTCTGCAAAAACTGGTATCCCTGCACCACTTAATTTATCTACATCTCTATAAATTGTTCGAATGGATACTTCAAATTTTTCTGCTAATTCGGGTGCAGTTGCATGTCCCTTATGTAATAAATAATACACGATCTTAAACAGTCTACTTTCCTTCACATATTATTCCCCCTTCAAATACTGTATATCGCCTAAACCTTGTCATCTCATGTCATATTTTATTATATCAATTCAAATTTATTAATCAACCTCAAATAAATGAACCAAAAATAATGATCCCTTATTTCTACAATAATTACAAAAAAGAGACACAAGAATGAAAACCATTAAATACCAGTAATCATTCCTGTGTCGCCTTTATCATTAGACCTAATTATCCTTTTGGCTAAGTTTTTTCTTTCTTTCTTTCAGTATTTTTTCTAGTTTTTCAATTTTTTCTTTATCTTTCTTTTCATGCTTTAACAATGTTCCTACT
Organism: Clostridium sp. E02; assembly: GCF_003833015.1. Taxonomy (GTDB): domain Bacteria; phylum Bacillota; class Clostridia; order Lachnospirales; family Lachnospiraceae; genus Lacrimispora. Next base: position 572 of record NZ_RJLQ01000020.1, on the reverse strand, counting down.
AAACTAGGTATAGGAATACCATCTCCACTTTTCTGAAACGGATTGATATATTCTTTATCCATCAGTTTTCTGAGAACGGATTGTACTTTATTATTACCTAGCGATTCATCTTTTTTCGCAATTTGTGATGCTGCCAGTGTATTTTTATTATTCCTTAATGTACTCATAACATCCATTTCTCTTTTTGTTCGTAATAATCGATTCTTTACTCTAGGCATTTTAATCTCTCCTTAACACCTTTGCTGTGTATGATACTTTTATGATATAACAACACATCTAACATGTCAATGATATAAATGTTGTAATATTGCAACATTAGTTATTTGTTTTTATTAAAATATTATATTTTTTTATTAATATATCTTGATCTTCGTATATAATTATGGATTATACACCAGTCAAAGATTCGAGGGATGTGTGGATGCCAAGCATATAATATTTATAACTGTCAACCGTTTTTGAAAATGTCCCGAAAAAGTTTTAACATAAGCACCAGTTTTCTGGTGCTTGATTTAACCAGGTACTATTAGTTTTTGGGTAACTTTAATAAAACTACAGTTACCTGCTTGTAA
>NZ_RJLQ01000001.1 GCF_003833015.1 Clostridium sp. E02 | reverse complement strand
GTATAATGTTCTCAGACATAGTTTTTATCCTCCTTTGGAAATTTTGTTGTGGTAACTTAATTCTACCAAACGATAAAAACTATGTCTATTTGCTTATTTGAATTTGCGCAATCTATTATACGTCATCCTAAATTTAGCGACGAAAAGGAACTTTGCCATGCAATAGAAGAATTTATATATTACTATAACAATGGCAGATATCAAGAACGCTTTAATAATTTAACACCAATGGAAGTTAGGAATGCTGCCTTAAAATCTGATCAACCTATGCAATATCCTATACCTGAAAATAAACGTATACAAGCCTATAAGGCAGAATTAGAAACAAGGAAGCACAAACAAACCGCATAAGAAATGCGACCAGCTAGGCGGTCGCATCATCTTATACATTTTTAATTATTTATCCTGTCTACTTGACAGGGATCGGTTCAGTATCTCCAGGTGGTTTATTAAAAGACTGCCATACAAACAAAGCCCCAAGAACTGCGTAAATACGCCATTCTTATGGCTTTGTTCTCTATTCAAACTCGCAAAGTTCTTTGTACTTTTTCGTATATCTCATTCTTTTTCTATACATATTAAGCCAGTCTTTTCTAATCTAAAAATAATGTGACATTGGTTAATTCAAATGCCAATTAAAATAAAATTTTGTTCCCCTGTGCTCAGATTTAAATTTTTACGATCAAATCCTAAGAAGTCCTGCCCTGCAAGCATCAATTTAAAATTATTATCATTTTCTTCATCTCGCACAATTGTATTTTCTGGTCCAAAACAATCCAACGAAGTATTTATTATTTTATCGGCTACATATGAAATTTAAAGATTAAGTTCATTCTTTAATTCTTGCATTATCTCTACATTTCCAATTGATATAAATATCATTACGTAGGAAATCTCCTATTTTAATAATTTTATACTCTTCTTTTATAGTCTTTGGTAATTGAGCAAATACGGAGGTAAACCCAACGGATATTTTCTTTTTCAGCTCTGTCCAATAATCCGCTACACTTTCATTATTGCTCTTCTTCACTCAACATCCATATATGTTTTAGCTGTATTTCTGCACGTATAGTTGCGCTTAAATTTTCATAATTTTCAAACAATTCACTTATAACATCCTCAGAGTCCTACAAACGAATTTTAAAAAATTGTTTTGCTTCTTCTCTTGCAACACTATCTTTGAACCCATTCCAAGATATCAATAAACCATAATCGGCATTAACATTATTCATCACTCCTCCTAATTGATCCAATGTCGGTCTATCAACCGGTGTATCTTGTGTCTTTACCTGAACGCATATTTTGAGATTACCAAATCCCAATACTCCTCCCGAAGCAAACAAATCAACTCCTCCATCTGCACCTTGTTTACTATGATATACTGAAAATCCTTTAGCCTTTAATAACTCTTTTATTAGCTGTTCCATTTTATAACCTTTAAATTTTTGTATTATAAATTTTGATACGGAATCATAGATAGCATCTTGAAGATTTGAATTAGAAATTATATCCGTATCATCAGCATCCGTAAATATGGATAATTTTCCTGCTTGAACTTGCCAATTATTCTTTGCCATTTCTTTAATTCGCTTTTCAGCATCATTTCTTGTAATTTTACAAACAGTCATAAATGCACCAAGAGAATATAAAATATCTTGATCAAAATTATTCCTTGGTATATCTTTTGCAAACCACTCTATACTTCTATAGTGATAATAAGGAGAGCCCAAACTTTCATCATATGTATAATCTCCCTTTACCTCACCGATATGAATAGTACTTGTTCTTTTACTAGGCAAAATAACCCAATCGCCTTTTTCCATACGATATGCGATTGGATAAATCTGTGACAACCAGTTTTTTAATGTACTTTCTTTTTCACCTGCGTATATTACTTCTAATTTATTAAAAAGGCTTGATTTTTCTTTATATTCCATCAAATTTATTTTAAAATCATTCCAAGTTAAATATACTCTACCTTCTGATAGAAATTTTTCTTCATATTCTCCGCTTTTTCCAGCTCTAAATAACCAAATACCCATTTAAATACCTCCCCCAACATTTTGTTCTGTTATATATTATTTATTTCTACCCTGCCACTTCCACAGCATTTTCCTTAATCTCATTCACTAACTTCACAATCTCAGCCTGCCTTTTACTATCAAACAGCTTCACAAAGCTCATTGGCTTATCAAACGGCGGCTTCATCAGTTCCGTTATATTCTCTATGTATCCGTTCTGCTCCACATAATCCACAATCTTTTTTACAAACACGATATGCTGCTGGTTCAGTGATTCATCATTAATAAACTTAGAGAATGCTTTCATTGCAGCTTCATGCTCAAGCTTTGCAATCTTACGGATTAGAAGACCAAATGGTGTATCTCCGAATTCTCTTTTGTAATCTTCTTCATCGCCAAGTTCTTTCGTAAAAATATTTTCAAGAGCTTGATAGTCCCCTAATTCCAGTTTTACATTATTGCGAAGTTTCCAGATCGCAATGTGATCTTTATGCTGTTCTATGTATCGATTCACTTTTAATCGGTAATCTTCAAAATCATATGCTGCATCTAATATAACACCTTCTTTTCGAGATAGAATCGGATCTGCAAGACTTGTCATGATTGGACGTTTACCAGTGCCCTCATCCACTGTAAGTTTAATCAAATCTCTCAATTCCACTCGAATCTTTTCAAAAAGCAAAATATCACCAGAAGCCCAGAACTCATCTGTTGTTACCATCTGAATTAAAGAAAGTTTTTCTTTAATCTTAGGAATAATCGCTTTTTGTTCTAATGCTCCCATCAATGTGCACACCTGATTTTTTGCTTTCTTAAATCCCGGCAACATCTCCATCTGGGCAATCATCAAACCATACATCAGATTATCAAATCGCTTTGCATACTCATCCTTATCATCCATCGTTGCCAATGGAGCTACGTGTCGAGACAAATCGTGATAATCCTGTTCAGAGATACAGGTAAATGCTTCTATCTTTTCAAATTTTTCCACATGACGAAGTTGCATGTGTACAGCCACCAGTTCTTTGTTAAGTCCTTGTACTTGCTGTAACACCGTACTCACAAGCTCACTTCTCCAGTTCTGATATTCCGTTCCTAAGGAATCTACTGATTGAAGATTTTTTATCAATCGGACTCTTTTGCTAAAAATCTTTTCACTCAAACTTTCTGTATCTTTTCCTTCAATACCTTCTTTATTTTCACGGAAATACTCAAAGTTTCCACAGTAATCAAAGATATAAAATCTCTTTTTATCTGTATATTCTCCATCCTGTCTGTCAACAAATGTCTGTTCTTTGCACAGTCTGGTACCACGTCCTATCATTTGCCAGAACTTTGTCTTTGAGCGCACTTTCTTAAAGAATACAAGATTAACTACTTCCGGTACATCAATACCGGTATCCATCATATCAACAGAAACTGAAATATATGGTGGCTTATTCGCAATCTTGAATTCATCAATGACAGACTGGGCATAGGTGTCTTCGCAAGTAATGCGCTTTGCAAATCCACCTTTCAGCTTTGGATATAGTTTATTGAATCGTTCTAAAATAAATTCAGCATGAGTTTTGTTCTGGGCAAAGATGATTGTTTTTCCAATTCGATCTCCGCCCTCAACCTTGATTCCATTTTCCATCAAATCCTGTAACACTAAATCCACTGTTTTTTCATTAAATACGAATTTATTCATGGTTGGCGAAGGCACAAATTCTGGCATATTTCCCTCATCATCTGCGAAATCATCTTCGTAACGTTCTTTATCTTTTTCATCCAACTCTTCGTAGGAAATTCCTTCCTCCAAGAATTTCGTTGAGGTTTCAATGTTAAAGTATGGCACCAGTACATGATCATGATTTACGGCAGTTTCATAGTCATAGGCATAGGTCGGAACCCCATGTTCCATTTCAAAAAAATCATAAGTATTTCTATCGACATCTGTATTTGGCGTTGCAGTTAATCCTACAACAATGGAATCAAAGTATTCAAAAATCGTACGATATTTCTTAAAGATACTTCTGTGTGCTTCATCTACAATGATCAAGTCAAAATGAGATGGCGAAAATAATCGCTGTCCATCCTCTGTCTTTTCAAAATCAATTGCATTTAACATGGTTGGATAGGTAGAAAAAATGATTCTTGCATTCTTATCATCCTTATTAGACAGCAAATTGCAAAGGCTCATATCTGGAAGGTAATTTTTAAAATCATCTTTTGCCTGTTTTACTAATGCCGTTCTGTCTGCAAGAAATAAAACATTGGTAACATAGCCACCTCTTGACAAAACGTCCGTTAGGCTGGAAGCGGTTCTTGTCTTACCTGTACCAGTTGCCATCACGAGAAGATTTTTTCTATGCCCCTGCACCAAACTGTCACATACTGCTCTGATCGCTTCTTTTTGGTAATAGCGATCCGTAATCTTATCATCAATGCGAATGGTTGATAAATCTTTTCTCTCTTGTCTCCGATTCATCAACTTCTGCAAATCATTTTTGGAAAAAATACTGCTGACTTTTCTCTGTGGATAGCTTTCATCATCCCAGAAATAGGTTTCAAACCCATTCGTGGTAAACATCATAGGACGGCGTCCATAACGCTCTTCTAAAGACTTGGCATAAAGTAAAACCTGCTGCCTTCCGATATTAGGGTCTTTGCTTGTCCTCTTTGCTTCAATAATAGCCAAAGGAAGCCCGTCTTTTCCAAACAAAACATAATCAGCATATCCCATCTGACCTGATTTTCCATCCATATTTTGTACTTCAAATTCTTCTTTTATATCATGGTCAAAATCCCAACCTAACAATTTCAAATCTACATCGATGTATCTTTTTCTCGTCTTAAATTCCGTTAAATCTTTCGCAGTAAAAGTTCTTTCCTCTTTATGCTGTCCCTTTTCCGCTGTATAGATAGCAGATATCGCTTCAATTTTCTCTCTTAAAGCTTTTATTTCACTTTCCTTTTCAGAAAGTAAACTCTCCTGCTCTTTGATTTTTGATACATCAACAGCGACTTTTTCACTTGGAATAAGTTTTTCATCAAAGCTACGTTCCTGATAATCATTTCCGTAACAGTAATCAATCCATTCAACAAATTCAAACAAACCTTGTAACGATAAAACAGCGTCACTTTTTGACACCTTCTTATCCGTATGTACAGACAAATTGCCTAATTTAATGATGAATGGCATCTTGCCCCACGTTTTGCCAGCCAAGGCAAAACGAAAGCTTGGTTCATGAATCAATGATTGTAGGTTATCTTTGTACGGCATAGAAATTGAGGTATCTGCCGAATATACCCATTTCACAGCAAGTTCCAATGCTTTTCTGGCTCCCACTGCACTCATGGCAGGTGAGGATGTCAAGACTTTCTCCGCCTCAACACACGCTGCTGCAAAAAGCTCATATTCTGTTTTTGATGTTAAGAATTCGAAGTTTGACATATATCCTCCCAGCGCACTTATATATATATTTGTTTAGCACATTTTATAGCTAGTGCTACTCACATACCTCTGTTAACATTTCAAGTTCACTTCTAATTTCTGCAATAATAAAGTTTGATTGCTCTTTATCCTGCTTTAAGTATAAACTATTCATTTTCTTTACTTTTTCATCATCTAAAACAACTAATCTATTTCTAAAATTTCTGCTCGCTTTGTATCCATTATAAATCAACGCATACTCTGAACTAATTGGCGAATATATCCACAAAAATTTAGTGATTCCTTCATCTGTATCAAACGTCTCATATAACACTGGAAAATTTGATGTGATAAATTTTGTTCCTTTTGTACCTAGAACAGAAAAATTCATGTTTCCAACTTCTTCAATCAGGCTTTCTGGTAGACCTCCATTAAATTTTTCATAAAGAATAACTTTTCTATTTGCTGCTTCGCAAAGTGATTCAAAACCACCAAACCCTAGAAATTCTAAAACTTCTTTGATAGATTCTAGTTCTTCATTATCTTGCATATCATCCAGAAAATCTTCTTGCAAATATTGTTTTAAACTCCATGGATTCCTTAGTAGTATATTTACAACATATCTTGATAGAATACTCTTCTCTTGCGAACTACAAATCAGAGCATTTTGATTGCATGGCATATCACACACCTTGAAAATTTGTTTTAATACATTTGAATATTCTGTTTCTTGAATGGAAAATGCCTTTTCAATATCATTTGGGATCACATACTTGCCTAATTTCTCATTCGCGTTTTTCCATTCTGTTTCATACAAATAATCCTCACGGCAAATATCTTTTGGTTTACTTCTATTGATATTTTTCTTTGAACGATTATAAATCCAGAACATGTTTGCATCATCTGTGAAATTTCGCAAATAAAATTGTGGTACATAATGTTGCCGACGCGTCATTTTATTTTCCAACTTATAACCTCTATAAAGATAGCTACGAGCGGATAGGTTACTTGCGTTACCATTATTAAGCTATACTTTATCATCATAGTCTACATTGATTATATCATCTGTAAGTTCATCAAAATTATCTTCACCGCCAAGACCACTTACTAGTATTTTTCCTCCTAGCACTACAATTCCCATACCAATAATCGCCAATGCCCCGTGTACCATATGCTTGTTTATACTATGTGAAAATTTTTTATTTTCTTTATCTAAACTAGGAATCATCTTTGTTAACTCCATTATGTAATCCAAGTAATCCAATAACTCTTTTTCATACTTCTCCCCATCTCTTTATGCTTATTTTTTAATGAATCATGAGTCTCGGGATGTGATCTTCTTCAAAGCAAACTCATCAGTCATTTTGGTTCTTTATAACTTTTTCTATCGATTACTTTTTATATATCTCTATTCTTTTTTTATTCGAAATACTCTTGCATCAATGAATCAAATAACTCTTGCGTTTCATCCAACGACTTCTGTATTTCAAATTTCAATTTGTCGACTTGATTTATAAAACTTGTATATTCATTTTGCAGTGGAATTGGTGGCACAATATAGCTCATCTCTATAAATGGTTTTTGAGTAACTTTCTTTAAATCGCCTGCATCTTGATATCTTGTAAAATCTATTTGTTCCATCATCACACTCAGGAATACTAAATTTAGATCATCGCCATATAAATCACTAATATACATAGCGTTATCTGTAATCCATAAAGGTCCCTTAACAAGATGCACGTTTCCACTCTGAAATCCAACACGGCCTATTACGACAGTATCACTTTCAAAAAGCACTTCATCAGTATACCAAGATATTCCATTACCACCGTAAGCAGGTATTCCAGTATCAAATCGCTTTTTATCTGGTACTGCTTTTCCATTAGATATTTTAAATAAAGATTTACCTTCCTTAGTTACAAATCCCTTATTATTTTTTAGAGGATCTCCAAACATCTCGACAAATCGGGATTTGATGAGGTTATCCAACTGCTCAAGTTCTTCTTCCCTTAGTTCAATCAGTTTTGTTAATAAATCTAATTGTTTTACCAAATTGTTTTGTTCTTGAACACTTATTGAAGGTATCAAAATCTTTTCTAATGCTGAATACTTTAATGTGTCTCTAACACTTCCTGAAGTTAAACTTCTAATTTGCTGATTTCCCAAATTACTTTTCAAAAAATAAGTCAGAAATTTAGCATTTAATGTTTCGTCTGTCTGAAATACCGTATATAAAGGACTAATCACTACTTCATCCTCTACTTCCAGATTTGCAACTGATCCAACATTAATTCTGGACGGATTAAACGCAATCATCCCTTTTTTAACAACTTTATAAGCCGATAGATCTTTACTAAATACTTCTTTAGAAAAATATTCCGTAGATGGGATGAAGCCCTCAGAGTTTGTAACGCTAAATACCTTGTTACACTGTAACGATTTATTCCGTTGTTTGTATTCTTTTATATGCCTACCTAATTCTCTTCTCATATTCATCCCTACAAATCTAAATTTAATAATATTTTTAGTTCCGCTTTCAATACTACAATTTCTTCATCAATTTTATCAATTCGTTCCATAATCACTTCTGAAGAATCATACTCTACTTTATCATAGACTACTTCTTTATACTTATTAATCGACAGATCATATCCATTTTCCTCAATCTCCTTCTTCGTTACAAAAAAGGATTGTTCCGTTTTTGATCTGTCCGTTTCTTGTTCTAAGTAATTCCAGCGCTCTAGAATATCAGGAATATCATTTTTATCCGTATCCTGACGTTTATCGTCCAAGCTCTTTCCATCTGCTTTCATATCATAGAACCAGACTTTATCCGTTCCACCATCATCTGTCTTAGTAAATACCAATACAGCGGTTGATACTCCTGCATATGGCTTAAATACTCCACTAGGCATAGATATAATTGCCTGTAAATGCTGATTTTTAACGAGTTCTCTTCTTAACTCTTTATGTGCCTTTGAATTACCAAATAACACTCCATCTGGTACGATACACGCACATCTTCCACCCTTTTTTAACATTCTAAGGAATAATGCCACAAAAAGAAGCTCTGTCTTTTTGGTATTGCAAATTGCTTTCAGATTGTCATTAATACTCTCTGAATCTACTGTTCCAGCAAAAGGTGGATTTGCAAGGCACACCGTATATTTTGAAATAATTTCATTCTGTTTTGATACACTATCTTTATAATCAATATCAGGATTACTAATGGAATGAAGCATGAGATTCATTGCAGATATACGAAGCATTGTCGTATCTGTATCAAATCCTGAAAATACTCCTTTATCAAAGTGCTCCCATTGCTCACTTGTCATAGTTCCTTCAAAGTTCTTTCTGATATATTCAGATGCCGATACTAAGAATCCTGCTGTTCCACAAGCTGGATCACAGATGGTATCATCTGGTGTTGGATTTACCAATTGCACCATCATTTCTCTTATATGCTTTGGTGTACGAAACTGCCCATTTTGTCCAGCAGTTGCTAGTTTATCCAACATATATTCGTATAGATCACCCTGCATATCAAGCCCCGTTAAATCATGCTCGTATAAATCTTCCAATCCAGTAATGATCTTCTGCAAAATCTGTGGTGTGGGAATCATGAACATCGCATTTTCCATATATCGAGAGAATGCAGATGCATTATTGCCATTCAAACTTTTAATAAATGGAAATACCTTTTGTCCAATAATTTCAAATATTTCTCTAGAGTCTTTATCTTTGAATCTGCTCCAACGCATGAATTGACCATCTTCATCCTGTGGAAAGATTTTTTCCATCTTTTCTCCTGCCAGTGCTTCAAAACTTTCATTCTCTAATTCTTTTTCATCCAAAGAACGAATGAACATCAGATATGTGATCTGTTCAATTACAGTCAAAGGATTCGTCACTCCTCCTGCCCACATGTCTGTCCATATTTTATCTATTTTATTTCTCACTACGCCTGTTATCAACGTTGTATCCTCCAATATATAGTAATGTCATCTTAATTTTCTCATATTACCTGTCCCAAAATCCGGTCTTACAGTGCACCCTTACCACTTTTTACCAAGGCATCTACTTCAGATAACTTAAACTTCCATAGCCTGCCCACTTTATTTGCTGGTATATCTGCCTTCTTAATCCAGTTTCTTATGGTATCTTTTGTTACTCCCAGAAACTCTGCTGTTTCTTCTTAACTCGACCATTTTTCCATTGTTTCAGACATACATTTTCCTCCGAATTGTCTAACTTTCCGTTTTTACACAACTACAAATATTGTATCTCTAAATTGTCATATTAGCAACAAATTTCGACTTCTTACATATGATTTAATAGGAAATAGTCGTAAAGACAATTCGTTCTGTCTTTCGGAAATGTGAAAATAATCTTTCCACCACTTTGAACCAGAGCTCTTAAATATTTGCTCTTGTCCACACCAGCTTCTTTCGCATCTTCCATCAATTTCAAATAATCGTTCTCCGATAATTTGAATGTTACCTTACGCTCCTTATTATTAGAGCTATATTTTCTCTTTCCATTTGCATAGGCACCCCCTCTCTGGTTAGAAGAAAGTCTTTCTTCCAGCTCAGATGGAGAAGGAAGAGGAAAACACTTCCCTGAATACACAGTCTGAATGTAATGAAACCCGTGACAAAGGATGCCGCTGTCAAAATGACCTACAATGACAATGAGTACATGGCATCTGGATCACTTGTAGCTTTAACTTTTGAATATGGATTGGTAAATGATTTTTTGTTAGAATGGAATACAAAGAAATCTATGATTTTGCAGATGACGTATAATAGATTGCGCAAATTCAAATAAGCAAATAGACATAGTTTTTATCGTTTGGTAGAATTAAGTTACCACACAAAATTTCCAAAGGAGGATAAAAACTATGTCTGAGAACATTATACAATTGAATCAAGATTTAATCCACACCCAATTAAAGGATTTAGTAAAGAACAGCGTTGAGGAAACTTTAAATTCATTACTAGACGCGGAAGCTGAGCAGCTTGTTAATGCAGAACGTTATGCACGTAATGAAGAACGTAAAGGGTACCGTGCTGGTCATTATGACCGAACATTTACAACCACTTCTGGTGACGTTAACCTAAAAATGCCTAAATTAAAAGGTGTTGCTTTCGAAACTGCCATTATTGAACGCTATAAGCGACGTGAAACATCTGTTGAAGAAGCTCTTATTGAAATGTATCTTGCTGGTGTATCCGTCCGCAGAGTAGAGGATATTACACAAGCACTGTGGGGAACAAAAGTCTCTCCTGGTACAATTAGTAATTTAAACAAAAAAGCGTATGAACACATTGAAAACTGGAGAAATCGTAAGCTCAAGAGTAAAACTTATCCATACGTTTTTGTAGACGGTGTATTCTTAAAACGATGCTGGGGTGGAGAATATGAAAATGTCTCAGTTCTTATTGCTATAGGAGTTACAGAAGATGGGTACAGAGAAGTCATTGGAGCCACAGAAGGTCTAAAAGAAGATCTTGAAAGTTGGAAAAACTTCTTGGTATGGCTCAAAAGCCGTGGCTTATCAGGGGTTAAGCTAATCACTGGAGATAAGGCTCTTGGTATGGTCGAAGCAATTGGTCAGGTGTTTCCTGAAGCAAAATATCAGAGATGCACGGTACATTTTTATAGAAATGTGTTTTCTGTTACACCAAAACAAAAAGTGAAAGATGTAGCTAAAATGTTAAAAGCAATCCATGCTCAAGAAGATAAAACCGCTGCCAGAGAAAAAGCGGATTCAGTAGTAAAAAAGCTTCGAGGAATGAAGCTTAATAAAGCAGCTGATAAAGTAGAGGAAAGCATAGAAGAAACTTTGACATACATGAACTTTCCATCTGAGCATTGGAGACGAATTAGAACTAACAATACTCTGGAACGCTTAAATCGGGAAATTAAACGACGTACAAAAGTTGTAGGAACCTTTCCAGATGGAGAATCAGCCCTAATGCTGGTATGTGCTAGACTACGCCATGTAGCAAGTAGTGAGTGGGGATCTAAGCGTTATTTAAACATGGAACATTTAAAATCAATGGTAATCTCTGAAGAAGAGGGAATCATAGCCGGCTAACTTACCGGAACCAAACGAAAAGCAGTCTTACCGCCCTGAAGTACGGTACCAGTCTGCCCAGGTAAGGTCAAGAGCAAGACAAGTGCAAGCACTCTTGACTTTACCTGAGCGGACCGGTATTAAATAATCAAGGCGGTTAAGTTAAAATTTAATTTGCGCAAAAGTCTTGACAGTATCATTTTGCACAAAAAAGTGAGATTTTCTTATTCATAGAATAGACGTCCGCATAGTACCAAAATAGTACCAAACGACATAAAGAGAGCCCACAAATCCTTATTTTACAAGGCTTTGCGGGCTCAAAATTTTTATTCAAACTCCTAATTTCAAAGTTGTTCTGTGGTGTTTGAAGTGCTTTAATTTGCTATTTTCAGTTCATTTATGTACTGTTTATTTGTATTATCTCGGTTTTCTGTAAAAAGTATTGTCATTTTATTGTCACTGCATACTTAATTTCGCACCGATACTAAAGATCATAACACATAAGTTTATGATTACAATTTTTACATTTATTCTTGTCGCAACTTCTTAACACATTATTGTTTTCAAGAATTTCATCACAAGCTTCTCTTATTTGTTCTGCCGTTTGCTCAAGATTATCTGGCAGAACTGCTCTTGAAGATATTACCTCATTCCCTTCGATATCAACAATCTCCAATGTATCTGCATCTTGACCAGTTAGATTTCTATATCCCAGGGCATATATCTCAAGTTGTAATCGCTGCTCTAATTCTGAAGGTTTCTTTTCTCCTGTTTTATAATCAACAATTATTACTTCCCATTTTCCCTCAATGCTTTTTCTTCGAATCAGATCTATACGTCCCGTCACCAAAATATCTTTTCTAAATGCAACTTCAAAATATTTTTCTACATATTCAACTTCGCTAAAAAGTTTTGAATTTTCTGTTCTAAACTTTTCAATACATGCCTCTGCTTTATTACGCATTAATTCATATGTACCATTAGCATGACCTATATACGGAAGGTAAAAACCTTTTTTAATATGATCCATAACTTCATCAGGAATAATCTCAGTCTTATTGTTTAATACATATTTGTTAACTTCTTTTGCCATATTATGTATAGAAGCACCATACCCCATTCTCAGATTTATTGGATTAACAAATCCATATATTTGAGATAATCTAAATCCATATTGGCAATTAAAAAACTGGGATAAATTTGTGAAATCTATAGAAAATACAACATCTTCTTTCCCATAAGGTTTCCAAGTTTCTCTATTATAAAAATCACATAGTTTTTCATCATATTCATAAATATATCCACTTGCTGATCTTACCTCATTCAAAAACTCAGATACACGATTAGTTCTATTTGTTCCATAATCTGCCCTTGTTAAAAATAGAAATTTTCTACTTCTTGTTACTGCAACATAAAAGATCCTTCTCTCATCTTCAATTGCTCGATCACCTTTTGCTCTAATTATATCTGAATTACCAATAGCTTCCTCTGGGAGGAAATGCCATTCATTCCTTCCTCCTTTTCCTCCTGAAGGGAAAATATTTTTACACATGCATGGAATAAAAACCGCCGAAAACTGCAACCCTTTACTCTTGTGTATAGTCATTAATTGAACACCTTGCTCTTTTTTAAATGCATCATCTAAATATCCTTCTGGATATTCATCTTCTGTATTTTCTAAAAATGATGTAAATGAATACACTTTAATATCTGGTGAGTAATCAAAATTTACTACTTCGAAATCATTGATTAACTGCGAGAACTTTCCAAAATTAAACATCATTCTCTCATATCGTACATTTTCTTCTGAGTATCCCAATATTTTAAGATCGGAGATAAACTTTTGATATATTTCCTGCAGAAGATATTCTTGGTTCATTTTTTTAGAATTTTTCTGCAACCATTTATTCGGTACAAACTCTTCTAGCGCTGCTATTGCTCTATCAATATTTTCTTTTTCTGTATATTTATTAATAAACTCCCATTCACGGCGCAATCCCTCTTTCGATAATTTACCCGCTAGGTAACTAAATACGCTAGTTATCCCCTTTATTTCAATTGTAGACATTAAACTAGACATATTTTCAACATCAATAGGAATATTTCTTTTTTCAAGAGTATCCGCAATTAGTGGTATGTATTTTTTCTTTCTAAACAAAATCGCGATTTCATTAGAAGGCATTCCCATTTTTATTAGTTCTTCTACTCTATCTGCTATAAATTCTGCCTCCTCTTCTGGAGCAACAAACTCTTTATAAACTATATCCCCTTTTTCATATTTTCCATTGCGGCTTATCATCTTTTTATCTTCTCTAGTAGTATTTCTTCCTATCGATTGTTCGGCTATTTCAATAATTCCTGTTGTTGATCTAAAATTATCTTCTAGTTTAACGACTTCAACATCATCAATATCACTTTCGAAGTTTTTTATAAAAGTATAGTTACTACCTCTAAACTGATAAATCGCTTGATCCGCATCTCCAATAACCATTGTTCGAACACCAAGCTTAATAAATTCTTTAACAATTTCAGCTTGCAAATAATTTACATCTTGATATTCATCTATAATAAGAAACTTAATCGCTTCTTTTGTTTTCATTCTAAACTCAACATTATATCTTAACATTTTTAAGAATTCATGTTGTATTGTAGAAAAATCGAAATAATGTTTTTCCTTTAATAAATTTTCATAATTACTTATCGCCGTTTTTAAAGCTTCTGGCAAAAGCATATAGTTAGTTTGATTTTCAAAAACCAAACTACAAATCGATTGAAATCGATTTGTATCCATATATTTAAGCATATACTTATTTCTTTCATTTGTGCTTGAACCTAATTTCTCTATAGATCCAACCTCAATTTGATTAAAATATCTATTAATGAAATGAATATTTTTCATTGTGTCTAAAACAGTATAGTCATTATACTTGTCCGCATAATCTTGTAGCAGTCTTATACAAATCCCATGAATAGTACCAATAACCATATCAGCAGAACCAATTTCAATCCCCTTCTCTTTAAGACGATTCTGTGTACGAATTTTTAACTCTGCTGCAGCTTTTTCTGTAAATGTACATACAACTAATTCACTAGGTAGATATCCTTCTTGCATTCTTTTAGCAATTACTTCTTCAGCAACTCTTGTTTTTCCTGCACCAGCTCCTGCCAATACTTTCAAATGTTTGCTTTGAGAGTTTATTGCTTTAATTTGATCATAAGTAAACTCATCTCTCACTTCAATATCTACACCTAATATATCTTTAATTGATATAATTGTAGCTTCTTTCGTAGATTCACCATTTTCAATTCTTTGAACCGTTTTTGAAGTAATACCTAATTTTTCTGCAATATCCTCTCTTGAAAATCCGTTTTCTCTCCTGTAATCCAATAATTTTTTCCCATCAACTTGCAAAATAACACCTCCTCATTTTTATTATTTTATCCTATCTTTTTTTTCGTTCATTCTCAAGGACAAATCATAATTTTGCAAAAATGTCCAAATAACTTGTATTTGGACATTTTATATTATCATAATTCTTTAATTCTTTTTTACTACAAGTATATATTCATTCATCATCGTTTGAATTTCTTCACATCTCTCAATTGTTGAATTTATATGAAAGGGCATTCGCTTAAACGAGTATTTTCTATTGAGCGATGCTTCACAATGATAATTCATATTTTGAAACCAATCATTGATTATCCCTTCCATATTGATAACGATTTTACCCATAACTGTTCTATGCCCAACAATCCAAACTTGATACCCACCATCACACAATACTCTATCCGTCTCAATAACTACCTTATATAAATCTTTCAAAAAAACAATAACATCATTTTTTCTCTTTTCAATAGACTTCATTTTACGATGAATTGCTTCATCTACACCCACTAATTTTTCTTTTAAAGCATATTGTCTCCTACTGTATTTTCTAGACATAGGATTACATAATTCATTCATATAACTAGCCATATTCTCTTTTGCTATTTTTTTTATTTTCTTATCTGATAACCCAGAGATATTTGAATTAACTTTTCTATATATATCTAATCTTATTCTTTCGCATACTAATTGATATAATAACTTATTACCAGACAAAAGTTCTTCAGAAACCCACTGTTTTTTTTCAATTAACAATTTTATTTCATCTAAAGCGTGTAGTGCATTCAACAAGTCGTTTTTACTAATCGTAATTTGATAATCTATTTCGTCCAATAAATTAGTTAAATTATCTGAAGATAAAAACAATTTATCATTTATTTCCCATTCGGATTTTCTGCCTCCTAATAGAATTTCATCACAATTTGCTGTTGACGAAACAATCCCTGTATATTTTTCCATTAAGTCTTTCATCCAAAGAACAGATAGTTTTGAAAACTCACCATATGCAACAGTTGTTTTCGAGTCTCCGTATGGTGGAGAAGTAATAACCAAATCTATTGATTTATCCTCTAAATAATCCAAATTCTTTGCATTTTTAACAAACACATTGCAAATTGTATTATTTTTATAACTATCATTAGCAACAACCAACATATTCAACAGATTTTTTACTGATTCATCATATGTCTCAATTGCACTAATTGAGAATTTTTCAATATCATTTGGAGACATTCTATATAGCTTAAATTCACCATTTCTAGTAAGTGATACTTTACGTACAGTTGAGCTATAAGCAGTCAGTAAAATCAATGCATACATTTCTCTTTTTGTCTTGTTTGAGTTTTTTATAAAAGTATCAATTTTATGCTTTATATATTCAAGTTCTTTAATATTTTTTTCTTTAAACCAAAAATCTATACCTTCAAACCTCACTATAGGTACCAATTTAGTATCAGCATACTCTAAATTTAATTGTTTTAAAAAATCTAATATCCTTTTTTTTGTATAATTTGTATTTTCGATTGTTAGCGATTTTGTTTTTGTTAATAAAACCGCTAACGGATTCAAATCAGATCCCCAAAAATCCAAACCTAGGTACTTTGCTTCCAAAGCAGTGGTTCCGCTTCCTACAAAAGGATCTAAAATCCTTTTCACTGGATATATCGATTGTACTTTTTTTATTAATTCACTGACCATTTCTGGTACAGCCTTTGCAGGATATGTATGCATATTTCCATTAGATGAAAAAAAGGATGCATACTTATTTTCTCCTTCGTAGTCCAGATTTAAATCTTCCCATACTACACTTAATTGCTCTGCAGTAGAACTCATACGCACTCCTCCATTCATATCCGTCTACTTTATATTGAATAAATTATACTAAACTAATCCATAAAAAAATAATCTGTGTATCTATTCTTCATATGACTATATACATTTCTAGCAATCATATAAAATTAATCATCATTACTCTTACACACAATTCTTGATGGTATATTAGCCTGTCTCAACAAATCACCAAAATGACTAGTTATTCCAACATTGCCAACTAATTCTATTCCAACATTTTCATTTTCCAAAGACTTAATAATATCACGTAATAACTCTAATCCTTTTTCAACATAAAACTGTTTATAATGTGTAGGATTTCCCTGGACTATAATATTTCCATTACTAAGATTTTTTAGTTGATTCAATTGAACAATCCAAATTTCATTTCCATCATATACCCATTCAATCGAAACATTCCCAATTAAATTATTGTGAGTTCTAAGAATTCTAATTACATTCTTCACTTTATCTTTTACATTATCTGGCAATATATTGTTAAATGCTTGACCTAACATAAAATCATCACCAGTGCCTTGAACTCCTTCAATAATATCGTTTTCTTCAAATTCTGATATTATTGCTCCTCCTGAATACTTAGCATCCACAGCATCTTGACTTAAAATAGCAGCAATATTTATAGGATTTTCTCCCTTTAATTCTTCAGATTGCATTAAAATATATGGATCTGTCCATTGGCTACCTGTATAATACTTTCCAGATTCTTTTACAATTGGACATGTTCTAATCCACTTTTCATACAGTCCTGTTTTTGTCCCAAATGTAAATGGAGCAACTTCACGAGCAATTACTGTAGTAAAAGGGACATTCAATCCCAAGTAATCTGCAACAATCAATCCAAAAGTTTTATCTCCTATAAATCTTGAAAAATTATTTGGCCAAGTTATTTTGAAACTATGTTTTGTCTTTTCAAATAACTCATATTCCCAAACTATCGTATGTGTCTGATTTACACCTTCTCTGTTAGGATGAATACTGAATTCAACACGATACTCATCACCAAATTTCATCTCTGGTTGAAAACCATATACTGTTTTTAATAAATGATATCCAAGTTTTTTTTCTAGCAAACATACCCCTTCTTTATCAACACACTTAGGAGTATCTTTTGGTGAAAACTCAATGATATCTCCAAGAACTACACCCGAAACACCACCATCATTGATATCAATATTTTCATTAATAATAGAGTGCTTACCCTCCATACAGTTTATCTTAACTTGAGATATGATGTCTTCTATATCACCAATTTTTTTGTTATAAACTAGTTTATTACCTTTCATAATAGTAGGACTAAAACTTCTTATATTGACAGCTCCTGAACGTGAGGATTTAATTAAAACCGTGACTAATTCTTTCAAATCATCAGTCTTTTCAAAAAAATTGCTAATTTGAATATGTTTTATTTTACCATCAGGATCTATGCTTATATATTGTGCTATATTCCCTAATCCCATTTCATATATGTGCGCTAACTTATCATCTTTTAAAAAAACAGACATATTTTCCTCGTTTCTATAAACTATAGTTATCTTTACTTGCATTTAAGTTGCAAAACATATTTTCTGCATATGTATCTGACATTGTAGAAATATAAGATGCAACATCTCTTGCAATAATTTCCGATTTTTTCTTTTTATAATCATCAAATGTATCTATCGTTTCCTGCATCTCTTTTTCCATATCTTTCATTTTTTTCGAAATGATATTATCAATATCATCTGCAGCAACTCCTTTGCTTTCCAGCATTTTTGTTGCCATTTGTTTTATTTCATTATCAATTTTCATACGAATTTCTAAGGGCGTTAACTTATAATTATGTATGAACTCATCATATAAATAAGAAATAATCTTATCTGCTTTAGCATCACTACGCTGAACTTGAGAACTAAAAATGTACTCTTCATCCAAAAGGTCTCTTAATAGATAGTAATTTTCTCTAAAAGCATTTTCAAAATTAATTATCAAACTATTTAAAAAGTTCTTTTTATCACTTATATTTTCAGGATTTTCTTTTATTTTCTCTAATCTACTATTTGTTTCCACTTGAACTTTTTCTTGGGTTAACCCACTAATACCCTTAATATTTTGAGCACTTGTTTCTATTAGGTTTGTTGTAATTTTTCGAATTAAATCTCTGGATTCAAATGTATCAATCTTTTCAATTTTCTTGTTAATTAATTTACTTAATAAACCACATAATATCTCTTCTGTATTTTTATGATTCTCAGTACCACGAGCATTACTTTTTTCAGCTTTTATAACTGACGTATAAATTGGAGAATGTAAAAAGTCTTCTAAATCATGTGTAATATAAGCAATTTTATCCGCCCACACAACCACTTGTGCTTCCAAGGTGCTTGGAACCTTCTTTAATAAAGAAAGAAAGTGACTACAATCCTTCGGTTTACCATCTTTTGGGCAATACACACTATACTTAAGTTGCTCTTTTGCCTTATTCGCATCAATAGTAAACATATCTGAATCATGTTCCAAAATACCTTCATAAATTTCATTTACAAGATTATCGCCATACTTTTCCCATAAATATTTAGCACTTTGTATAGGATGATGAAAGCCTCCATTATTTTCCAACTTTTCATCTAGTGCTCTTTCCGCCGCATGTCCAAATGGTGTATGCCCAACGTCATGCCCCAACGCTATTGCCGAAACCAAATCTCTATTCAGTCCTAATGCATCTGACACACTCAAAGCAATCTGTTCAACTTCAAGTGTATGTGTTAGTCTTGTTCTATGATCACCAGTCAATGTAACTGACATCACCTGGGTTTTATCTTGTAATCTACGAAACCCACCTGTGTAAAGTATTTTATCTCGTTGGCGCCGTATTTTTGTTCTGTAAGTTTCTTCTAGTTTTTTTTCTTGTTCGCTTTCTTCTATTTTATGCTTAAATCCATATTCTTTAATAGATGAGTTAAAAATTTCTTCTAATGTTTTACATTTATATGGAAATTCACTTTCAACTTTCTTCTCTTCCATTATATTCATTCCCCTTTATAATAATTTAGTTTAATAATAGAATTTTCTGCGATGATACCGTTAAGATTTTTACATAATATATTTCTATATTTTGTTATATGAAGACTAAAGAATCCTCTCAGAGCTTATACGCTAAAAATAACACAAAACATTCTTAATATTTTCAAATTAAAGCACTTATTTGATATAGATGGCTCCTCAATATCATTAATATCAATTTAAGTCAAAGGACTTCATTAAATATACAAAAAGCCATCTTTATTTTATCACATTTGTCAACCTATAGCCAACACGAATTTTATTATTTTACATCTATTCTAGATCGAGAAACTGTAGCAATTATGTTCTATCTGACTTGGGGATATTTATCTTGAATATTGCTTATTCCATCTGTATTCTGTTCTTTGGCATACTTCCTCTCAATCTCCCTCTCCCGACATTCTCGTTCACAATCACTGACCTCCGCCTCATACCGAGTAACTTCCCCCGAAAACTTATTGTAATCCTCCATAAATTCCCGAATATTCCGATAACCAGCTGCTTCAATCGATGATGATAACTGCAATTCCAAACTATTCCTATGCATAACTGCAATATTCAATTTTTTCTCCAGTTCCTTCCTCTCCTTTGCCTTAAACACTGGATGAAGTCCATCATATTTTGCCTTCAACGGTTGAATCTCCTGCTCATCAATCGTCTTCATCTGCTGAACCACATGCATAAATCTCTGCCTTTGTGTTTCCATTTGCTCATACCTTTCCATATTCCCATGAAATACTGGCTTCGGCGGTAACAAGAACTTGCTAATGACTTCCTTCAGGAATTGAATTGCTGCTTCCACAATGCTTTTGAAGAAATAAGGAAATTCCCCGTATGTCTTGATAGAATCCTTTACTTTCTCCGAAATCTTCTCCTGCTTAATTACGACAATCTCAGCCTCTACAACTCCAGTCAGCAATGCTTCATCAACGGTATGATTCCACTGCTTTCTTACTTCATTGTCTTCCTTAATTGCCCTTTCCTTTGGATTGTTTTTCCCAATCTTTTTCGTAGGCAGATATGGGCCAGATTTATCAAACACAGCCAACTTCTTGTTTTCCTCTTTCACATAGCGATTTATAAGATTGGTCAATTTATGCTTTGCTTCATCCAAAAATTCTTTTTCTTTAAAATGCTCAATCTTTGGTTCAAAGAAATGTCTTTCATAAACTTGACCTTTCGGAATGATTCTACAACCAGATCTGACTTTCCCATTCTCATCCAAAATCTCTTTCTTGGTACGCACATGCTTCCCTTTTTCATTAAAAAACATGTTCCTTGTAGCAATCTTTTCAACTGGTTTTTCCAATAGTTGTCGCTCTGAAAAAATCATATGAATATGATAATTGCTCAAAGTCTTATTATGATGAAGTCCTGAAAAGCACTCTATGCCATATTCCTGCTTGAAATAATCTACTACAGTTTGTAGTAACCACTTTTTATCATACTGGATAAAATCCTCAGGCAATGCAATAATCAATTCCCTGGCTTCAATACATGTTCCTTTCGTACCACTCCGTTTGAAATCCTCCTGATTTTCTTTTGCAAGCAGTTTCCAGAACTGATTGTCAGTGGTATTATATGTTGCGTATAAATACTCCTGCCGATCTGGATTTGTAACGTAATCAATACGTCCTTTCAGATCCGTCAATTTTGACATCTGAATAAATGAATGCCTTGGCATATGTCACCTTCTTTCGTAAAATTATTTATAGTTATCTCCATTCCCGAAGGGAATGTATTGGCTCGATGCAATCGCGAAAGACACAGAGTACAAATCGAAGATTTGTGCGATGGGTGTATTTCGCTCTCACACGCCGAGGGCTGTGGTGGGAGTGTATTATTTGCCTTTTACAAATGCAGTTCTTATGGAAATATCTCTTTCAGAAACCAATTCTATGTCATTACCCACTATTTAAGAGAAGCCAGAACCTTAATCAGTCATCTGGCTTCAAATCATCTTGCTTTTGTAGTAACTTCTCAAATACTGGCTAGACACAAGCTACATTTTCATAGCAAATAGAACGATTTCCACAATTCATGCCATTATTGGCTCTGCTTTTGCACATTTATAAAGAGTTATTGCTATAAATCATTCGGATTTTATAGCTAGCACCCGAATCCAAATTCCAGCAAATCATTTTCCTCTGGTTCATCATCAGATACTCCCTTCATGGCATTTTCTTTTGAAATATCTGAAGTAGGAGTCACCGCTATCTGGCTTTGATTGACAGATAAAAGAGGATATTGTCCACTCATCACACTGGCTCCGATTAATGCTGGAATATTTGCAAATGCTTTCTGCTGAACTTCATTTACAATCCGTTCAACAAAAGCATCTTCCTTCTCTCTGGTTTCCAAATAAGAGTCCTCTTTCAGAGCCATCTGTCTTTCAAAGTAATCAATGATTGCCTTAATGATGAATTTATTTTGAGATTTAAACTCCTGCTTCACTTCATGGGAGTGAAGAATCTCCCATGCTCTGGCAGATTCTTCATCTTTTAAGTTAAAGTAGACATTTCGATTGAAATTCTCTTCTGACACGAAAGCCACCTACTTTCTATTGTTTTGGCTTTTCAACGTCATATAGCAGTAATATTCAAATCCTTTGGCATTGGCTCGAATATCATGATTGAAGGTTGTTCTTTTTGGATCATATTCCCCGAACTTTTCAATCAGTCTTGCGCCACCACCCATGACATAGAGTTTCATCAGGTCAGGGTTAAAATCATGCTCCTTCAAAACATCAAATATATCCTTCACACATTTCTTAGCTGCTCGATCCATGATTGTGCTATACTCTGAACCAATATCTGTTCTTCCATATTTAAGATAGTTGTTTAGAATTTCCGCTGGAAGATTTACTCCAGTCGCATCCATTACCTGTCCATGAATATATTTGTATGCCTGATGAACACCAATCATTTCTGTCCAAGCTTTGCTCTCGGATGGTTTTCCATTATTCAAAAGCATGATATTTCCTGTTCCATTTCCAAGATCAAGGAGCATATTCAGTCCTGTAAAATCTCTGAGATTTTCAGCAACCGCCGCATAACATTGTGGCATTACCGTGCAGCCTACAATATCCACAGCGTAATCTTCATTTCTGTATCTGAAATTCACATGGGAATTTTGAAGCAGATACTTACGAAATTCCTCCATCTGCGCTTTTAGCCATTTTAAAGGAAGTCCCACTGCTAGATGAATCTTTGCCTTTGTCAGCCCTCTTGCCTTTAATTCCTTTGCAACAGCCGCAAGCATTAAAATATAATTGTCTCCATCCTTATGCTTATCTGCCACAAAATATTTATGACCATCGCCAAAAGCATAAAATGCACCTTCATACTCCAGATACTCTTCCGTTAATGCTGGTTTCTTATCACTCTTTGATACAGATGTCGGAAATGTGGTATGCACTGTTTTATAATTTCCATAACCTGCATCGCACCCCAGTATAATTGTTCCATTGATATTGTATTCTCTGATTTTTGTCATTGTATTTTCCTCACTCTCTTCTTTAACTCTAAGTTTTCTTCGAAATCTTTCTGAAAATAGTAATCCTCGCTCTTTGTCTGTCATTGGCATATCAATTCACTCCTCCTTAATGAAATTTGTATACGATATCCTGAAAAACAAATTCCTCTGCCATACGCTTTGCCTGCTCTCGAAGCTTCCACATTTCCATAGTAGAGCTAGGATTTTGAACTGGATGTTTTTCAAGATAAGTTTTCATCATCTGATCTAACAACTCGTATGCCTCTTCATTTACCTCCATAGCCTTCTCCTGCAACTTACCAAACCGAATCAAGCTACGATATCGTTCAAAATGATTTTCCTGCATATAGTGAATCCAGCAGTCACCATATTTTCCTGTCTGCTCCTTCGCTTCTGGTTTCTCATCAACAGATAAAATGGGATAAAGTAGCCCATCCACTTCTTCATACTGCACTTCCAATTGTTCAAAAATTGTCTTTTCTTCCATGGTTATCTCCTCCAAAATAAATTTATGTTTCTCAAAACGCGTATTTGCGTATTTCTATACACCTTACATATTCTAAATCCCTTATATTTTCAGGCTTTATACGCATATACGCTTACTTTCTGAATTGTTGTGTCACGTATTTTTTCCGTATACGCAAACGTAAGTAATCTCCTAAGTGGTTATTAGGTCAAAATCTGGAAGTCCTTATCTGTGTATGAATCCCTTTAAAACCTCTGGCATTTTTACCATTATCCGCTGGAATATTGGTAGAATAAGTAATGCCATATTTCTGCTCATTCTGCTTTAAATAACCAGTAAAGCTCTTACTACCGATAGGTTTTTCCGTATTATCAATACACCACTGCTGATAAGCTTCATACAAAGATTTTGTCGTTGCGATGGTTCCTGCTTCCAATCTGACATAGCCTTGCGACTGCATAAAGGAAATAACATTGTTGCCATCCTCCATGGCTTCTTGTAAATTTGCCCTGGCTTTGGCACTGATGGTAAAGGCATAGTCATTTTTAATCAGTCTTTTAAGTCCTTCCAGACACCATAGAAAAATCCCTTCAGTCTCTTGCCTTAGCTTCTCAATTAAAAATGGATCATCTTTTCGATTCTCGTCTTTATCCTTTGTGGTAAGTACGATCTGCCTACGAAAGAAACCATAAGAGCGGTCATAAAGAGAACTTAAATTTCCATTTCCAAAACATAAAAACCTGACATACAGCACTCCCTGAACGCTTTGCTTTGACTTCCGTTCCAAATCAATCTTGTCCTCCAGTGTTACAATGGATTTAATATAATTGGTCTGCGGCAATGCCTCCATTTTCATATCATCATCTATCATCAAAAGCTTGTTTTCCAAATCTGCTCTGGCAAACTTGCTCGTCTCAATCTTTTGAATACTACAGGAATTCATATTGATACCTAAGAGGCTACGCATGACAAGTCCAATTCTTGATTTTCCTTCCCCACCTTTTCCAATTATCAGCATCATTTTCTGCCCTTTGGTGGTTGGTAAAAGACTATAGCCCATATATTCTTGCAATGTTGGAATGTCCTCTTCCTCCAATAACTCCGATAGAAATTGTAACCACCAATTTGGCAGGGTAGCGTTTGTTTTATAGCTAACAGGCAAACGATTCAGACAGAACTGCTTTTCTGGTGTAAAACCTCCATCCAAATAATAAGTACCATTTCTCACATGAAGTCGATCCTGCTGAATTGGAAGCTCCTCCGAATGAGCCTCCAGCTTCATCACTTCGGTAATCTGTTTTACTTTCTTAGAAATTCCTTTCACCAGAAAAGGCTTGATACAGTCATAAATATCCTTTTCAATCTCTGGATCACAAATCATGCCATTTACTCCATAAAAGGAACCATTGATACATTTCAGTGGATGGGATGATAAGAAATCCTCACAGAACATGACTTCATTGATACAACTTCCATCAAACCACTCCACAGTGTGTTGTGTTTCAACTGGCTGATTTAGTGTTGTCATTGCAATTTTTAGTTCCTCCTTGGTTTCCTGCTTTAATACCTCCCATTCGGTTTTCAATTTGAATCACTTCCTCTCCTTTGTGTATAAAAAATTCTGCTCTTTCTTCTAATGAACCTTGCAAAAGAATGTCCAGATAATACTCCACCATGCAAATCTTATGGCAAGCTACTTCATATTCTTCTTTCCACTCCTCTGCAGGTGTCTTTGGTGCAACCATCTGTCTCCATCGTTCTAATAGGTTTAAATAATCACACAGAACACGAATCATCCGTTGCTCCATCTGATAAAAATTCTGTTGTAGCTGGTATTCCATGCATGATTTTGATTGTGTCGATTTTTTAGAGGATTTTCTACGTTTCTTTTCTGCTTTATTTATGCTGGAAAGTTGTATTCTAAAATCCTCTGCCAACTTTCTTGCTGCTTCATATGGAGTAAGTCCAAATAATTTGCTAACAAAAGCAATTACATCCCCCTTTTCTCCACATGCAAAACAACAAAATCCAATATCTATTTTCATGCTTGGGTGGTGGTCGTTATGAAATGGACAACAAGCCATTTTATTCTTACCCACCTTGATTCCATACTGCAAAGCAGCTTGCCTTGCAGTAACAGAATTCTTCACTTCTTCAAAGATAGTCATTTACTATTCATCTGGAAGCCCTCCAGAATCTCCAACATGGTTCGTATTGGAGTCATCAGCTCTGGATTCATATCACTGATTTTTTCCAGTCGCACTAGATCCTGTTCAATATGAAGTAACTGCTTACGAAATTGCACCAACATCAGCGGATTCCCTTGCGCTACAATCTTTTGATACAAAACACTTTGAATGATATATTCCTGCCTTGTACGAAATCCTGATAACTTCACTCGTAGCTCCAGTTCCTGATTTTCCTCTGGGGAAATACGAAATGCGATTGTCTCACTCCTCCATCTGTTCTTTTTGTCCATACTCTTCTCCGACATAGATAAGTTCCTCTCTTTCCTGGTTTAATTTATCCGCCATTTCTGACTGTACTGTTGGAAATAAATGTGCGTATCTGTATGTGATATCTACCGCTTCATGCCCTACTCTTTCTCCGATAGCAAGTGCTGAATATCCTAAATGAATCAGAAGCGAAATGTGGGAGTGCCTAAGTCCATGAATTTTGATTCGCTTAATTCCAGCTCCCTTTGCTCCACGATCCATTTCGTGATGAAGGTAACTTTTGCTAATCTGAAATATTCGGTCATGTTTGCCATATCGAAATAAAGAATTGATATATTCCTGCATTTCGATGATCAGAAAATCTGGCATGATGATTTTCCGATTACTCTTTTCAGTTTTAGGATCTGTAATGACATCCTGCCCCTCTAGTCTCTGATATGACTTGCTAATGGTTACGGTTTTCTTCTCAAAATTGAAATCTGACTTGCTAAGTGCAAGAAGTTCCCCTTCTCGAATTCCAGTCCAATAGAGCATTTCAAACGCATAAAAAGATATTTCCTTATCTGCTACTACTTCAATAAATTTCTGATAATCCTCCTGCGTCCAAAACTCAATTTCCTTACTCTTCTCTTTCCCCATGCCACCAGCTTTTCGTGCTACATTTGCAGTTAATCCATAAAGATTAACTGCATGGTTTAAAATAGCACTCATCTGATTGTGAATGGTTTTCAGATAGACTGGTGAATACTTTTCTCCATCATCTTTCTTCATCTTCATAATTTCATTCTGCCATTGCACAATATCGGAAGGTCGGATGTCCTGAAGTTTCTTATTTTTGAAGTAAGGAATAATCTTCTTACGGATTACATGCTCCTTACTTAAAAATGAATTTCGTTTCAGACGTGGTTCAATATCTTTTAAATAAAGATCCACAAAGATTTCAAAGTTCATATCAAGTCTCTGCTCTTTTTGAAGCTTGAAGGCTCTCTCCCAGTCCAGCGCATCGCTCTTCTTGGCAAAACCTCGTTTCGTGGTCTGCTTTCGTTCCCCCGTCCAATCTTTGAAGTAAACCCTGACTTCCCATGTTCCAGTCTTACTATTCTTACTAACTGACAATTAGCTCACCTCCCTTTTGTCTTCTGTGCTTGTACCTCCATAAATTTTTTCATAGAAGTACTGTCGGCTTACCTTGCCACGCATAACAATGAAGCCATTTTGTTTCAGTTGCTGGTTCATTTGCCGAATCACCTTGTAGGCATAGGATTGGGAAACTCTAAGTTCCTTTGCCACTTCTTCTGCCGTAATAAATAATTCTTTGTCCATTTGTTATCCTCCGTATTCTCATTATCTTTTCCGTTCATTTATGAACTGAATTATTTATAATATATCAGTGCATATATGAACTGTCAACAACTTTTAAAATTTTATTTCACTTTTGAACTGTTCGTGATATACTAATAACCATAAAGTGAAGCCTTAAATATACACAGGAAAGGATTTTCTATCATGAAAAAGGAAATGAGCGGAAAAGACATTAACAAGCTTAAACTGATAAACGGATTGACAGGAAAGAAGTTTAAAGATCTTGATACAGCTGAAAAATATATAGAAAAGAATAATTTGGAAGATGTGAAAGAATGGTTGAATGGTATTGAGTTTTCTGACGATGCTAATGAATACTCTTATACAGATGAGGAAGAAGACGAAATGTTGGATTCCAAACTCTATGATGATCACAACTATACCCTTCGTTCCACAGAATTGTGCAATGCTAATTTGGGACAACGCCTCAGATATTTCAGACAGATTGCAGGATTAACACAGAAAGAATTGGCAGAAAAATGTGAGTTAAGCGAGTCTACCGTTCGTAATTATGAACTAGGCAATCGCTTTCCAGATTACGATACAATTCATATCTTATCTGCAGTATTAGAAGTGGATAGTCTGGTATTATCCAGAACTTACAATGCGAGCATGCCTCATGCAGTGCTTAAATATTTGTTTGATCTTGAAAAATATTATCTTATGGTACCAGTTGAAATTGATGGCAGAATGTATCTAAAATTTGATACAAAAAAACCAGAAGATCCGCTTGAATCTCCTTCTTCCATAATGGAACAGTTACTTCGTACCTGGTCAAGGTTCTATCAGATGTTTGAAGCTGGTGAAATAGATGAAGAAACTTATCTGTTGTGGCAGATGAAATTTCCAACCTATGCCACAGGTAATCCAGACGATATATTTGGAGCTGAGTATAAAGGGGATGTGAACATCGATCAGAGAATAGCGGATGCAAAGAAGATGTTTCGGAAGACGAAGGTGGATAGGAAATAGTCTCTTTACAAACTTTTTATAAAGAGATGAAATAAGCCTTGAAACATATAATCACATTATGCTTCAAGGCTTTCATTTACTTTCTATAAACTCATATATTCAATAATTCATTGTACCGCCGATTGTCTTTCATATAGTGGTAGGTTTCTTCATCTCTAAAACAGAGAAGTAAGTCCTTTTTCATTTCTTCTAAATAATCTGCACTAACATCTTTAAAATCCATATGTGCATATAGAGCTGATTTACTAAAATCACAAATCGTATCTAGATTCTCTATTATTTGCTCCATAGTTTGTATAGTTGCATCTATATCTTTCTCGAATGTTGCCAACTCCAACCCACAGGAAACCTCATGATATTTCCCCATTTCAAAAATATGTGCTAATTCCTTTTGCTTTTCTATAAGAATATGCGCCTTTTTATTATCTTCTTCTCCCATAGCTAATATATAAATGCTACCTATTACCATATTCATCATTTGATAACCTGAAAGCAACAATTCCTCATATGCTTTATATGCCTCATGCTGACGATTAGTTTTACTGTAAATTACAGCTTGCTTTCTCTTTCTCTCAGGATTCTCTTTTGAAAAATACAACAAATATTCCTCAGCTTTTTCAAACTGTTCTTTTCTTACATAGAACTCGAATAACGAATTAGCAGCACTTGTTCTAACCTCTTCATCTTTACTTTCTAAAGCCCTTATATAATAATCATTGATATAGTTATCATATTTATCAGAATCAGGAATATCCTTCATCAAACGCCATCCATCAAAAATCACTGCAATTTGCCATATCAATAGTTCACAGTTAGGAAATTGATTAATTTTATCTGTTGCCCACCGAAATGCTTCTTCGTAGGTATTTGATTTTAAAAGATTATCAGCTTCACGAATAATACTGGTGATTTCTTCATTTGTTGGTTCCTCATTAAAAGATAAGAGAGTATCTACCGTAATTTCTAATAATCTTGCAATAGGTGCCAATAACATGATATCTGGTTGTGAATTTCCATTTTCCCATTTATTCACAGCAGGAGCCGATACTCCAAGACGTTTTGCCACTTCTTCTTGTGTTAGATTTTTTCTTTTTCTGTTTTCTCGAATTACTTCTCCAATTTGCATAGTGTTAAACCCCCGATTTAGATCTGCTATATTACAATTACATCTATCTCAATAATACCAATACATATTCTATCTTACAATTGAATGTTTGTTAAATATCTGGAAATATAATTAACCAATGTTCATGATTATAAATTGCAATTATTCACTCAGTTTTTCCAAAAAGTATTGTCATTTGATTGTCACGAGACATAAAGAGAGCCTGCAAACACGCATAAATACTGGGTTTGTAGGCTCATATTAATTATTCAAACTCTATCGTAGCGGGTGGTTTCCCAGTGCAGTCATACAGCACCCGGTTTACCCCTTTTACTTCATTTACAATCCTTCTCGTTACAATTCCAAGAACCTCCCAAGGCAATTCAGCGGATTCCGCTGTCATAAAGTCAGACGTTAACACAGCACGCAGAGCGATGGCATAATCATAGGTTCTCTCATCTCCCATACAGCCAACCGAACGCATATTGGTCAGTGCTGCAAAATATTGACCCAGATCTTTATCAACCCCTGCCTTTGAGATCTCTTCCCGATAAATCGCATCCGCTTCCTGTACAATCCTAACCTTTTCCGGTGTAATCGCACCAATGATACGAACACCAAGACCAGGACCAGGGAATGGCTGACGATATACCAGATATTCCGGGATATCCAGCTCTAAGCCAGCTTTACGCACCTCATCCTTAAATAAAAGGCGTAATGGTTCAATAATCTCTTTAAAATCCACATGCTCTGGAAGTCCGCCAACATTGTGGTGTGACTTGATTACTGCAGACTTTCCAAGCCCTGATTCAATCACGTCTGGATAAATCGTTCCCTGAACAAAGAAATCCACTGTGCCAATCTTTTTCGCTTCTTCTTCAAAAACCCGGATAAATTCTTCCCCGATAATCTTACGCTTTTTCTCCGGATCTTCCACGTCTGCAAGCTTGTCATAAAAGCGATCCTGAGCATTAACACGAATGAAGTTTAAATCATAATCGCCTTCTGGTCCAAAGACAGCCTCAACTTCATCGCCTTCATCCTTACGAAGCAAACCATGATCCACGAAGACACAGGTGAGTTGTTTGCCAACTGCCCTTGCCAACATAACAGCAGCAACCGAAGAATCCACTCCACCAGACAACGCACAAAGTACTTTTCCGTCCCCTACCTTTTCCCGAATCGACTGTATCGTAGATTCTACGAAAGAATCCATCTTCCAGTCACCAGTACACTTGCAGACATTGTATACAAAGTTGGAAAGCATCTTCGTTCCTTCCTGAGTATGCATAACCTCAGGGTGGAACTGAACTGCATAAATTCCACGTTCCTCACACTCCATACCAGCAACAGGGCAATCCGAAGTATGAGCGGTTACTATAAAGCCTTCCGGTTCCTTCTCTATATAATCCGTATGACTCATCCAACAGATCGTCTTTGGACTTACATTCTCTAAAATCCTGCTGTTAGATTCCACCAGAACCTCTGTCTTACCATATTCACTAACAGGTGCTGTGGCCACCTTACCATCCAGCATATATGCAATTAACTGGGTCCCATAACAAATTCCCAGAATGGGGATCCCCATATCAAAGATTTCTTTTTCACAACGAGGAGACTCTTCCTTATAGACACTGTTCGGCCCTCCGGTGAAAATAATTCCTTTTGGATTCATTTCCTTAATTTTTTCCAGCGGCAGTGTGTAAGGATGCACCTCACAGTAAACATTACATTCTCTGACTCTTCTGGCAATCAGCTGATTATACTGTCCGCCAAAGTCCAGAACGATGATCATTTCTCTCTTCACGGGTATTCCTCCTAATATAGTGTTCATCAAATAGCGTTTGGGTTACATTATATTCTACTTCCTAAGACTTGACAAGTATTTTCTCCATTTCATTGAAAAGATAGGAACATTTTGTCGAATAAACTAGAAAATCCGGGAGCCTTTGTCTTTCATGGTACCTGTTGATCTACCAAACAACAAGTACTTAAAATCCCAAGTTTCCCGGTTATCCATCTTTATAAAACATTTACTCTAAATATTTTTTCACATACAGACCAGTATAGGAGTCTGGACATTCAGCCAGCTCCTCAGGTGTTCCTTGTGCAACAATCGTTCCACCCCTGTCTCCGCCTTCAGGTCCGATGTCGATAAGATAGTCGGCAGTCTTTATCACATCTAAATTGTGCTCGATGACAATTACTGTATTCCCCCCATCCGACAGCTTTCGTAGAATCTCAATCAGCTTATGAACATCTGCAAAATGAAGTCCAGTGGTAGGCTCATCCAGAATGTATATCGTCTTTCCTGTGCTGCGCTTGCTTAATTCAGTGGCCAGTTTGATCCTCTGTGCTTCCCCACCGGAAAGTTCCGTAGACGGTTGTCCCAAACGGATATAGGATAGCCCTACATCATTCAATGTAGAAATCTTTCGAGCAATCGAAGGAACATTCTCAAAGAATTTCAGTGCTTCCTCAACCGTCATATCAAGTACATCGTAGATACTCTTTCCTTTGTACTTGATATCCAGTGTCTCCCGGTTATAGCGTTTGCCTCCACAGACTTCACATGGAACATACACATCCGGAAGGAAATGCATCTCTATCTTGATGATACCATCTCCGCTACAAGCCTCGCACCGACCACCTTTGACGTTAAAGCTAAACCGTCCCTTGGCATACCCCTTCGCTTTTGCATCTGGAGTAGAAGAAAACAGATCCCGGATAAGGTCAAAGACTCCCGTGTAAGTGGCTGGATTGGATCTCGGTGTTCGTCCAATGGGAGATTGGTCGATTGCTATGATCTTATCTAACTGCTCGGTTCCTTCAATCTTTTTATGTTTTCCAGGTATGGTTCTTGCACGGTTTAACTCCCTTGCCAGTGCCTTGTAAAGAATTTCGTTAACCAAGGAGCTCTTTCCAGAACCAGATACCCCAGTCACACAGGTCATGATCCCAAGGGGAAACGTAACATCAATATTCTTTAGGTTATTCTCCGCCGCACCCTTCACCGTTAAATATCCAGTTGGCTGTCTTCTCTCTTTGGGAACGGGAACTCGGATTCGTCCGCTCAAATAAGCACCTGTAATGGATTTTTTGTTCTTCATAATCTGCTTCGCCGTTCCAAGTGCTACAATGTTACCCCCATGTTCTCCTGCACCCGGACCGATATCTACGATACAGTCAGCTGCCATCATGGTATCTTCATCATGTTCCACTACAAGCACACTATTACCAAGGTCCCGAAGGTGAATTAAAGTCTTTAACAACTTGTCATTATCCCTCTGGTGAAGGCCAATGCTTGGCTCATCTAAGATATAAGCAACTCCTACCAGACCAGACCCAATCTGCGTCGCCAAGCGGATTCTCTGGGCTTCTCCACCAGATAACGTTCCAGTCCCACGAGACAGAGAAAGGTAATCAAGACCTACGTCTATGAGAAATGATACCCTTGCCCGAATCTCCTTTAAGATCTGATCCCCTATGGCATGCTGCATGTTCGTCAGCTGTAGCTGATCTAGATGTTCACGGAAATGAACAATAGACATATTGGTGGATTCATATATATTCTTATCTCCCACCGTTACAGCCAAAGTTTCCTTTTTCAGTCTCATGCCTTTACAAGTTGGGCAGGGTGTAATTCTCATAAATGTTTCATATTCTGCTTTTGAGGACTCGGAATACGTTTCACGGTATCTACGGGCAACGTTCTGTATCAGTCCCTCAAAGGCAACATCATAAACGCCTTCCCCGCGCTGTCCCTTATAATATACCTTAACTTCTTTTCCATTGGTTCCATGGAGTAAAATATCATGGATGTCCTTTGGATAATCCTGAAATGGAGTATCCAGACGAAACTTATATTCACTGGAAAGTGCGTCAAGGATTGCACGAGTGTAGCTTCCTTTATCCGTACAGGACTGCCAGCCCATAACAACGATAGCTCCCTCATCAATACTAAGACTTTTATCAGGAATCATCAGATCCTCATCAAATTCCATCTTATATCCAAGGCCAACACAGTCTGGACAAGCACCGAACGGATTGTTAAAAGAAAAGCTTCTGGGTTCAATTTCATCAATACTAATGCCGCAATCCGGACAGGAAAAACTCTGGCTGAAATTGATAGGCTCTCCGTCAATAACATCCACCTTCATCAATCCACCAGCCAGCTCCATTACTGTTTCAACCGAATCTGTGAGACGCTTTTCAATGCCTTCCCGAATGGATAAACGGTCAACCACTACCTCAATGCTATGCTTGATGTTCTTATCGAGTTTAATTTCTTCCGTAAGCTCGTATAGATTGCCATCAATTCGTACTCTTACATAACCACTCTTTCTGGCACTCTCAAGTACTTTCGCATGTTCCCCTTTTCGTCCCCGTACCACTGGGGCCAAAAGCTGTATCTTGGTTCGTTCTGGCAGTTCCATAATCTGATCCACCATCTGGTCAATGGTCTGCCTGCGAATCTCCTTGCCACACTTAGGACAGTGAGGGATTCCAATCCTTGCATAAAGAAGACGCATATAATCATAAATCTCTGTAACCGTACCCACCGTGGATCTAGGGTTTCGGTTTGTTGACTTCTGATCAATGGAGATCGCAGGAGACAATCCTTCAATACTTTCCACATCTGGTTTTTCCATCTGTCCTAAAAATTGGCGTGCATAGGAAGACAGAGACTCCATATATCGTCTCTGTCCTTCCGCATAAATCGTATCAAAAGCAAGGGAAGACTTTCCCGAACCACTCAAACCAGTTAACACCACCAGTTCATTCCTTGGAATATCCAAAGAAACATTCTTTAAGTTGTGCTCATTCGCACCTCGTATCTTAATATACTGTTTAGCCATACTGTACTCCTGTTATATTTTGAAATTACGAAATTTCAACAATCGAATGCGGACTTAAAAAGTCCACATCTAACGTTATTTAAGCAACTATTTTTCCCATTATAGCACAACATGAATTGCATTGCAAACGTTTGTTCGGAATATAACATGGTACTTATTCTCTTTTTTGCCTTGAATTACATAGTTCTTTGTACTCTGTTATTGAGAAGAATTGTTATTCTATATTCGGGTTGATTTTCATAAAACCAGACATAACACACATGCCGGCTGCCCCTGTTTCCATCACTTGTCGGTAACAGCTTTCCGTTAACTCCATTCCACCAATTGCATATACAGGAATCTTTACGGCCTCGCATACTTCTTCTAAGAATGTAAGCCCACGGGGAGGCAGTCCGGGTTTGCAGTCGGTTGAAAAAACATGTCCGGTCATTAGATAAGTGGCACCCAGTTTTTCTGCCCCCTTTGCTTCCTGCACCGAATGAACCGAAGTACCAATAACCGTAAACGCATTACTCCATCCTTCTTCCTGTAAGTTCCATAACGGTAAGTGAATCTTATCCATATGAAGCTTTTCGGCTGTTTTCGAAAACAAATGAAGAATACAGGGTATATCATAGGATTCACAGATTGGAAGTACCTGGCGGGCCAGTTTCTCATATTCTTCTATCTCTAAATCCTTTTCTCTTAAAACCAGAGCTCTAGGGGTAAGCCTGCAGACAGACTTTATCTGTTCCAGGAACGGACGCTTACATAGATGACGATTGGTTACCGCTATTGTGTTCTGATATATCTCTTTCGATTTCATCCTTTTTCCCCCCTATACATACAGATAATCGCTCATAACTGGCTGGAGGCCCAGTTTTACTAAGTCTTTCATCACCATCTCCACCGAGCGTTCATCTGAAATTTCAAACTGATGATCCCCTCTTTTCCCTGTCTCACTCCCATGCTCACCAATACCAGTACTTACACCCGCAGATATCTTAGTTGCTGCAATACTTACCAGGTGATTCCGAACCCGGGCACATTCCCTGGTAGAAACTGTAATTGATGCATAAGGCATAAAAAGGCGGTACGCCATAACTACCTGTAAAAGCTGAGGTTCATGAACATTCATGGGATTAATCTTATCATTATTAATAATGGGGCGAAGCCGGGGGCAGGAAAAAGCAATTTCCGCATGAGGATATTTTCTCTGCAGAAGCCAGGCATGCATGCCGGTTGCAAATGCATCCTTCCTGAAATCATGAAGGCCAAGAAGGGCTGCAAATCCAACTCCCCGCATACCTCCCATAAGAGCCCGTTCCTGGGCATCAAAGCGGTAAGGGAAAATTCGTTTATGT
The DNA here is from genome assembly GCF_003833015.1 of Clostridium sp. E02. Lineage (GTDB taxonomy): Bacteria > Bacillota > Clostridia > Lachnospirales > Lachnospiraceae > Lacrimispora. Next base: position 235,030 of record NZ_RJLQ01000001.1, on the reverse strand, counting down.
CCGGCTAGATGCAGGGTCTCATATTGATCGGAATCATACGTTTCCTGAAAGACCGTCACATAATCAGCGCCGCACCGGTGAAGATAGGCATAATCCTCAGTATTCATCGGATAAACCTCCAGTCCTATGACCTTAAAATACTTCCGGGCGATCTTGCAGGCCTCCCCAATATAAGTTACATCAGACATTTTCCGGCTTTCTCCGGTGAGAATTAAAACTTCTTCCAATCCGCTCTCTGCCACTGCCCTCATTTCTTTCTCAATGTCTTCCTCACCAAGTTTCGCACGGCTGATCTGGTTATGACAATTAAATCCGCAGTATATGCAGTAATTTTCACAGTAATTGGAAATATAGACAGGGGTAAATAAATTTACACTGTTGCCAAAATGCTTTCTGGTTTCCTCTCTTGCCTTATAGGCTAAGTCCTCGAGCATGGGAAGTGCAGCTGGAGACAGCAATGCTTTTAAATCCTCCGGAGAACGTCTCTCATGGTTCAGCGCATTTTTTACATCCGTTTTTGTATACCGGTTGTAATCATACGCTTCCATCGCGGTTATAACTCGGCTTCGTATGTCAGACTGCAAAACCTCCATATCCGGTAAATAAGTCATAGGATCGATCCGTTTTTCTTTCTGCCATCCCTTGACGTCCTGATTTAAAATACTTTTGTTTCTATGGGTTTCTATACTCATAGCTACCTCCTTAATTTTCTAAAAAACCAGTTAATGGTGACGACGGGCTGGCTCCCTTTTCCATAACCCGGCCCATGCCGGATAAATAAGCCTTTCTGCCTGCTTCAATGGCCTTTTTAAACGCCTCTGCCATATCCGGCACATTTTTCGCTGTAGCAATGGCCGTATTGGCCATAATTGCAGCCGCCCCCATTTCCATTGCTTCGCATGCCTGGGACGGCTTTCCGATTCCTGCATCCACGATGACAGGGAGATCAATCTCATCAATTAAAATCTGGATAAACTCTTTGGTACAGATTCCTTTGTTTGATCCAATGGGAGCACCTAGCGGCATGACAGCGGCGGCTCCGGCATTTACAAGGTCCCTGGCTGCATTTAAATCCGGATACATATAGGGTAAGACTACAAACCCCTCCTTTGCCAGGATTTCCGTTGCCTGAATGGTTTGATAATTATCGGGAAGTAAATACTTGGAATCATGGATTACTTCAATTTTAATAAAATTCCCACAGCCCACCTCCCTGGCCAGCCGGGCAATTCGCACGGCTTCTTCTGCACTTCTTGCCCCTGATGTATTGGGAAGAAGTGTGATGTCTTTCGGTATGTAATCCAGAATATTTGCCACCCCCCCTTCGTTGGCTCTCCTGAGCGCCAGAGTAATAATCTCTGCTCCGGCCCTTTCTATCGCTGCTTTTATTAAGTCCAGTGAGTATTTGCCTGACCCAAGAATAAACCTGGATGTAAATTCATGTCCTCCTAAAACCAGCTTGTCATCATTTCTCATTTTCATCATTCTATTCCTTCCTTTCTCGTTTCTTAGATACAAATTGATATCTCTTTTTATAAATCCGGTTTCAGTATCAGTTGGATAATCATATTGGCCTCATGGGCTGCGCACATAGCCACTCTGGGTGCCATTAACCCGCATTCTATTTCCGGCGCCGAGATTCCATCACCGCAAAGGTAGAAATTACGGCTTACCTTTCTGGTCCGGATTTCATTGCTGTCCCCATATCCTGCCATTCCCGATGCTGAGACCAGCTTTTTATCCGGGAAATGTTCCAGTATCCCGTTCACCAGCATGGCTTTCATCTCCGGTACATCAAATGCTTCACAGATGATATCCTCCGATTCAAAGAGTCCTTTTATATTATTCTCCGTTACTTTTACGCAGTCCGCAGTTATCTTTAGATACGGATTTATGAATCCCAGTTCTTTTTTCAACGCCTCTGTCTTATACATTCCGACATGATGCAAAAAATACTGCTGCCTGTTTAAATTACTAAAATCAACTCTGTCAAAATCAATGAGATGCAAATGTTTTACACCGGATCTTACCAGAAAAAAAGCCACATTAGAGCCCAATCCTCCCAATCCAGCAACTGCTACTTTTACCTGATCCAGTTTCTTAGAAATCTCCGGGTCATAGCGTTTGTTCATTGCTTTTTGTAGTTCTGATTCGCTTAAAATTTCTTTTTCCTGCCTCACGCTCATCAACCACCCCCTACAAAGCTTACAATCTCCAAAACATCTCCATCCTTAACCGTGATTTCTGACAGCCTTTTTCTGGGAACCATCGCTCCATTAAGTTCCAAGGCAACTCTGGTTATCTGATAGCCCAATTGTTCCAGTAATTCTTCGACCTTTACTTCTTTTAAAAGCCATTGTTCTTTTCCATTCACCCGTATCATTCCATTTCCTCCTTTTATACTTGACAGGATTTTTATTTGGAGTTAAAACCATACTCCTGCCAACGCAAAAAAATAGTTCACAAAGGAATACACCCGTGGTGGTGTACCCCTTTGTGAACTATCATTCACTCACAACAAAATTCCTTATTTATTTGTTTGCCAAACGAAAAAGCGGAAAATGCCGCAGCATCTTCCGCAATAATCTCAAAGCGTCCGTCCCTACGTTGGCATTATCCAAATCAGGTATATGAGTCGAAGTTTTAAACTTCCTCTCAGCCTATTCCATAAGCTCCTCTTTTGATATGTAAAGTATAAACCAAAAATTTCGGCTTGTCAACTGACTGTGCCAAACACGAAGTTGTTTTACTTTTCCTCTCTTTATCTGTGACCGGCTTCCAGGTGTTTTTTAATACTCGTCTGCCTCTTCATCTAGCTCCTGCATCAGTTTGTGAAAACTTTCCCGTTCAAATTCCTGAATGGAAATGGATTTTTTATTTGGATTTGCAAACACAAACGTCTTGTCTACATTTTCCACATAGTTTTGGATCTTATCATTGGTTGCACTAATAATTGCCTGAAAGCCCAGTCCACGAATCAGTTCAATGCAGCTTGCAACCTTTTCTGCATCCATTTTTGAAAATGCCTCATCAAGAACCACCAAGCGAATGGTGGGACTTCGTTGGATCTTCGGAGATAAGTTGATCCGGTAAGCCTGTGCAAAACTGGCAAGAAGGGCAACATAGAGTGGATTCTGCCCCTCTCCTCCAGAATTCTTTCGGAGCATCTTACTCAGTCGGATCTTGATTACTTCATTCTCGTTTTGGATCAACTGCTGCATATCAAACGATAGATACGTTCGGTAATCTGCATATTTATCCATATTCCGTTTGGCTTCTTCCATTTCATTCGAGGTTGCATTATCCGGGGGAATAAAGATATTAATTAGATCGTTGATCATTTCCCCATACTGATTTTCATGCTCCATGGTAAATAAATCCATCTGATCACTTAAGGACTCAGAAAGATGGGAGGGGTTTACATCCAGAGAATCATCCATAAACATGTCATAGTATCTTCCATCCGGTCCCTTGTTTTTACCAATTATAAACTGATATTTATCCTTGCCAAAGTCCAGACGGCTGATGATTCGGTTTAACTCGTCGGTTCTTTGAATGGCATCCCGGATGGCACTGCGAATCTTAAACATAAAATCATCTTTAAAATGCAGCACAGCGGCTTTTGCTTGCTCTGCCGCCAATTGCTTATACTCTTCTAGATTGCCACACTCCATTCGTTCAAGGAGCTGATCATACTCGTCATTTGATTCCGAAGTCAGGGGGAAATTACGATTGGGATATTTTCTAATATATTCTCCCCTTATCCCTACAAGACGTTCCATAGCTTCCTCCCGGTCCTCTTCCCTCTGCTTAAAACGGGCATAATATTGATCTTTTAGGCGGTCATACCGGGGCTTTTCCTTTTGTTCCAGAAGAGTACAGATCTCTGCTTCGAAATCAGAATCTGTTTCCAGCTCCCTCTCTTTTATAACCAGCTCCCCTTCCAGTTTTAATACTTCCTGCTGGAATTCTTCTGTCTTTTGTTGAATCTGAACCAACATCCGGTCTACCGTTCTCTGCTCACTTCTTTTTTCTTCGCAAAGCTTTAAGATGGCTATTCGTTCCTCTTCCCACCCTTTGACATTTTGTTCCTTTAATTTCACCAGTTTCTGTTCCAGTTTTTTAATTTCTTTTTCTTTCACTCTACAACTAGCAATCTCCTGCTGCCATTCCTGATAGACATTCCCCTCTTCAAAAAGTGCTTCCATTTGAAGAATCCGACTACATTCATCTACAACTGCAGCCTGAGGTTTCATCTCCTCCACAAAAGACTCCAGATTTTTTTCCAGTAGATGGATTCTTCGCCGAACACTGTCCTTTCCAATGTAAGCAAACCTCGTATAATTTTCTGGGTTCATGTGCTGAAGCCGAAAGGTGTGATAAAGCATACACTCCGGAGTTACTCCGATCCGGCAATGACACAGTTCATCAATTTTCTGACATTTAACCACCTTTCCCAGTAGAAGATTAATATAAGACTGTAAATAAGCTTCCCTTACAAGAACCACTTCCGCTAATGCGTCTTTTATCACTTCAAACGTACCCTTTGCTGCTTTTTCCGTATCCAGAATTGCAATCTGATGCGATTCATTGGGGTCCATTTCTTCGTATAGTTCCATAACATCCTTAGAAAAGTTTGGTTCAACCACAAGAGATAATTTATGATTTCCCAAATACCCTTCCACTGCATTTCTCCAGGTTTCATCCCTGATATCTAGTAAATCAGCCAAAACATGAACCTCCACTGCTTTGCCTGTTTTCTCTAGAAGCCGCTGTTGGAGAAACGATCTGGTACGTTCCAGATATTTGGGATATGCCTTATTCCCTGCCTTTAGCTGGGTAAGTTCTTCCTTTGTAAGGCGTTCTTTCTTTTTGATCTGTCTAAGAATTCCTTCCGCCTCTTTTTTTGTTTCCTCGGCTTCTTCCCGCATCTCTGCTATGGAAAGTTTCAGCCGTAACAACGTCTCTTCATTGATTGTATTTTTTTCAAATTCCTCAATGTCCCATATGGTCTGATTGGATGTCGTCTCTTCCTCTGTCCACTTTAACAGCCGCTGTGCCGTCTGGTTCCATTTGACCTTACTTTTCTCCAGATGTGTTAACAACTCTTTTCCAGTAACCAGCTGGCTTTTTAAATCTTCATACCCTGTGGATGAAATGCGCCGGAGCAGCTCTTCCCCTTGACTGGTTAAGTCTGCAATTTGCACCTCAATTACATCCCTTTGTTTTTCTTTGAGTTTTCGGTCTTCACCAGAAAGCCGGCTCTTATCCTTGAATGCCTGAATTCGGTTTTGATCATCAAAGATCTCCATTCGATGAAAAAAGTAAGCATTCTTTCGAATCTCTTCTTCGATCTCCCTAACGGTATCATAAGTCTTCCTAATTTCCTTTAACGAACTGATTTCCAAAGAAGTATCCTCTATCTTCTTTCTCATCCGTCCATACTGCATAACACTCTCCTGCATATCCTCTATGTGAATGTCCTGCCCCATGCAGATATATTCTTTTACGAATTCCTCTAGCTTAATATTCATGCGAAATGGAATGGCACGTTTGAATAGCAAGGGAAACTTTTCTGGATCCAGTCCACCCAAATAAACGTCATAAAGCTGTCGGCGGAATCTTTCATTATGAGAGGTGGTAAAATACTCCTCTTTTCCATAAAAAGTTTTAAAATAATGCGATACTTCCTCAATCGTCATGGTTCTAGACGAAGTCCGGTAACCATTTTCCCACAACGGACCTTTGTGCCAGAAAAACTTTCTGGATATTTCGTTGGTGGCTGTTTCCACATCAAAAACAACGCCCACACATTGGCATTGTCCCGTATCGCTTTGTTTCAGTTCTAAAACGATGGTAGTAGAAAAGTTCTGGTTTCTCAAATAGGCAAATTCATTGTTTTCACCAATATTTACCATGCCCCGGAGATATTCAATTAGACTTCGGTCAGAATCATCTGCAGCTGCCTTGTTAAAAAATCCTCTTCCATCTGTATTGGCATACAAAACGATCTGCATGGCGTCAATAACTGTAGACTTCCCACTTCCCGAATGGCCGGTGAAAAAGTTGATTTCCTCATGAAAGGATAAGGTTTTCTTGCTAATATAATGCCAGTTATTTAAAAGTATTCTGGACAGGGCCTCAAATTTCTGTTTCTTCATCATGATCCTCTCCTTCTTCCAATGATTGCAGCAAAGCCCGTACATCATTTCCAAACAGTACCACATTGATACAAGGATATACGATCAGGCGGGTGTTTCCGTCAAGGTCTTCTAGAATATCCAAAGGTTCCAGAATTTGATATTTTTTCAGCAATGCTAAGGTGCGGCGTATCTCCGTTGGAGACGGCTGCTTTTTAAATAGACGGTAACTTCCTAACTTTTCATGAATTTCACTTAAAGTTGTATACACGTTAATACTGGTAGAAACCTCTGCCATCTGTTCATCGTAAATCAATTTTAAAACAAGGAGGTAAAGTGTCGCTAGTTTTGGAAGTTTTTCTCCCATGGTACTTTCTCCTTGTATGTATATAAGTCCCAACTGGCTATTTTCAAGAACGGTTACTCCCATGACGGCAAGATAAGCCCGGATAAATTCCAAGTGTTTGTTGCAGATTTTAAATTCGGAATTATAAGAAAAACGTCCTGTTCGTTTCTCAAATTTGTGTTCTAGAATAAAAGTCTGCTTCAAAAGCAGGCGGATTCCTTCCGTCACATCTGCTTTTTCCTCCTGATTCAGTCCATCATAATATGGAATCTGACCGATATTTTGAGTACTTTCTTCATAGGTCATCTTTCTTTCCTCCTTACAAATACCAGTCTTGGATATCGATACTTGCCATTATCAATGGATTCTGGCTCCATATCCTTCACCTCGTATAAACTCTTCTTTCGAATGGAATAATCATACGCTAGAATCAGCTTTTCTAATTCCTCATTGGACTGTACGGTGTTTTCTTTTACTTCCATCCGTCCATTCACGGAATGAGATTCCATATAGTTTTCAATCTCTTTTCGGCTGTAACGGCTTTTTAATCGATTCAGATTCAGGATTTCTTCTTCTGTCAATTCTACCAGTTCCTCATCAGGCATTAAGTTTTCTTTGAAATTTGTCCGTCCCTTTCTCTTTTTGTAAAGGGATTTCTCTGAAAGAATGTTTAACTGGGATACATTCATACTATTTCCTGCCTCTTTGATGGCTTCATCCGGATCTTCTGCCTCAGATAAATGATTCAACAGACGGATAACCAGACCTTTCATGTTATCCTCTTGGTTAAGCAGGTAGTTAAGTCTTGTAACGGTTGCGCGTATGTATCTGGAATGTTCTTTATCCATGTTCGTGATCCGATGTTCGATGTCATCAAATCCCCGTTCGATCTGATCTAGTTTTTCTGCAATATCAGCGGCATTCACCTTCTGTCCACTCCGGTTGCTCATCTCATCCATCCACTGGATATCTTCCCCCATCTCGCGTATCCAATGTTTGATGTCGTTCTTATACAGATAAAAGTTATCTGTGGTCTTCAAAATATGATATTTCTTTTTTACGATTTCTTCTACATACCCTTCCAGATGCTCCTTTAAAAGTTCTCCATATGCTTTCTGCTCCAGAAGACTGGAAAAAAATTTATCCATGTTATGAAGCATGTCCTGGAGTATCTTGTTCAGTCTTTTTGTATTGATGTAGGCCGTGTTTAAAAGGCTGACACTGGCTCTTTTATCATGTTTTAAAGAAAACAAAATGGCATAGATGTTCTGAATGTAGATCTGTGTTTCATCCTCTAAATCACTGGTTAGCTTAAAAAATGCCTCAATCATAACTGCGGCATAATCGGGGATTACAATATTCACTGTCATGGATGCATACTCATCCACTTTTCGAAGCCATCCTGCTTTCAAAAGCCAGTTTAGCACCCTTGAAGCCGGTGGTTCTAAGGCATCTGTCTCATCTTCTAACTCATCTTGCCAGATCACCCGCCGTTCATGAATGAAATAATCCTCCAAAACCTGGAGACAGACTTCTCGGCTCAAAAAATAGTTGCTATATTCATATTCTTCATTAATTTTTAATAACGCCTCTATATAAGTGGTACGGTTTATAGAACGAAACAGTCCCCAAAACCGATCCGGTATTTCACTCATCAATATCATTGGTTTCTATCTCATCTCCTATATTTTAGAACTTTAAATCAGTGCGTTTTCTGCTGCATTTTAAAAAAGCAGACAGAAAGAAACGGCTATCACCCATTCATGACAGCCGTTTGATTCGTAAGGCTTCTTCTCCCTATTATACCAAAAAATGACAAGTCTTACAATCATTTAATTCCCAGCCCTTCTTGATAAAAAAGTCAAAAATAACAGCCACCGTAAAAGTTCCTACAGTGGCTGTACCAATCAATATTAATCTTTCAAATGACCGATCTCTATTTCGGATTCTTTCTTTTCCTTTTTTTCTTCCACCCAGTCAGTTAAATCATCTTCTTTTTCTTTTGAAGATAATTCTTTTTCTGACTCAGAAGCTTCACCAGGTTCTGGGATTCCTTTTGCTTCTCGGTAAATTTTCATAAATTCCTTACCGGTAATGGTTTCTTTTTTAATCAGAAACTCTGCGATCTGATCCATGATCTCCCGGTTATCCATAAGAAGGCTTTTGGCTTCCTCATAAGCTTCTTTTAATAACTTCATCACTTCACTGTCCACCTGAGCGGCAGTTGCCTCCGCACAGTTCATAACCGTTCTTCCGTTTAAGTACTGATTTTCCTTGTTAGCAAGACCCATCAGTCCGAACGTATCAGACATTCCGTACTGTGTAATCATGGCGCGTGCAACCTTTGTCGCCTGTTCAATATCATTGGCTGCACCAGTTGTTACGGACTGAAAAACAATCTCTTCTGCTGCACGTCCGCCCAAATAACCAACTAACATGGCATGAAGTTCCTTTTTTGAGTTTAAATATTTTTCTTCTTCTGGAACATGCATCACATACCCAAGTGCTCCCATGGTTCTTGGGACAATGGTAATCTTTTGTACTGGTTCTGAATCCTTTTGAAGGGCACTAACCAAAGCATGACCCACTTCATGATAAGATACGATCCGGCGTTCTTCTTTGTTTAGAACCCGATCTTTCTTTTCTTTTCCTACTAAAACCACTTCTACTGCTTCAAACAAATCCTTTTGAGACATAGCATGACGGCCATTTTTCACGGCTAGGATAGCCGCTTCGTTGATCATATTGGCAAGATCGGAACCTACTGCACCCGATGTAGCCAGAGCGATGGCATCCAAATCAACGCTATCGTCAAGAAGCACATCTTTGGCGTGTACTCTCAAAATTTCCACACGTCCCTTTAAATCAGGCTTGTCTACGATAATCCTACGGTCAAAACGTCCCGGACGCAAAAGGGCAGGATCCAAAATCTCTGGCCGGTTCGTGGCTGCCAGGATAAGAAGTCCCTTGGAGGAATCAAACCCATCCATTTCAGAAAGAAGCTGATTTAACGTCTGTTCTCTCTCATCATTGCCACCACCATATTTGGAGTCACGGCTTTTTCCAATGGCATCAATCTCGTCAATAAATATAATACAGGGTGCAGATTCTTGTGCTTGCTTAAAAAGATCTCGGACACGGGAAGCACCAACTCCGACAAACATCTCCACAAAATCAGATCCTGACAACGAGTAGAAAGGAACATGTGCTTCTCCGGCAACTGCCTTAGCAAGCAGTGTCTTACCAGTACCAGGAGGTCCCACTAAAAGTGCTCCCTTTGGAAGTTTGGCTCCTATCTTTGTATACTTTCCTGGATTATGCAAAAAGTCAACAATCTCTGTCAGAGATTCCTTCGCCTCATCCTCTCCTGCAACATCTTTAAACGTAATCCCAGTCTCTTTTTGTACGTAAATCTTAGCATTGCTTTTGCCGACTCCCATGAGTCCGCCGCCGCCACCAACACGCCGCATCATAAAGTTTAATAAAATACCCATAGCTGCAAACAATAGGAGATAACTAACTATTGTCTGAATGAAAAAATTACCATCTTTCCGAATCCGAATCGTGTTTACTCCCGCAGTCCGAAGACGCTCTGAAAGATTTAAATCATTATCCATACGAACCGAATAGTAAGTAACGCCAGGTTTATATCCCTCCCAGGTTTTCTTCGGAACAATGGTAATCTTCGTTTCATCAACATGAACCGACTCAACTTGCTTATCATCTACCATATTCATAAAAGTATCATAGCTTAATTCTTTATTGGTTCTGGTTGTGATTGCGTTATGAAGATAAGAGATCCCCGCTAGTGCTATCAGAAATGCGATGACCCAAACAGCGATTGCTTGAGCATTCTTTGGCATCTTATTATTATTCTGATTTTTGTTATCCATCTGTGTAAATTCTCCAATCCGGATAGTTTCTACCCATTCTATACCTCTATCATTATAGTGTCAGTCTCCCCATAAATCAAGAAAAGAATTATAAAATCCTTATAAACAGATGGTCTGGTTTTATTTCACAGTTGTGAAATTTTCACATCGGTCTTTAGAGGCAGCATTTTTTAGACATTTTTAAAACGTCAGGAAAGTCGGAAGGCTCACCTGACGCTTTTGTTCTATTTTCTATTTTCTATTTTTTACTTTTCACCATCTAATTTAAGCTTTACATTGGTAAATGTCACATCCGCATTGCGGGATACAAACATCCCAGCGTAAACATATTCGGACTCTACGGCAGTTAATTTAAAATCAAATCCAGCAGAAATCGGTTCGTTCTCACCATAGGTACATGTATACCCATCGTTTGTTTTTTTAATGGTAACTGTAAGCGTATCCCCGATTCCATATGTCTTCGTACAAGTTCCACCTTTTGTCAAAACTCCATTTTTTCTTGCAAAGGAGTTTGTTTGTTCGGTAGAAGCCAGTCTCAGAGGGCCTGCTGCAACATAATCCCCCAATGTCTCATCTGCAGATGTATCAAGATAAATATCATCTCTTACCATGAGTCCAAAGGAAACCTGATTATTGGGAACCAGTTTATTAATCTTAACATCCGCAGTTAAGGTGAAATTTCTGGTTGCAGGAATCTCCTGATAATACATGGCAACGCCCTCGTTTGGAGTGGAAATTTTTCCAATTCCTTTTCCTTCGTCTTTGGATGTAAAGACACCTGCCCGCATATGTATGGCACCGGTATCCTCTGGCTCTAGTGTGAAATTGCCTTGATTAATCTTCTCCGCTCCACCAATATTACCAAATACAGTTCCTTTAAAGGCACCGGCCATCGGCCATACCGCACTGACTCCCGAAGGTCTTACATACTGTCTTTCCTTATAATCTGGATTTACGACCAAAAGATCAGGTGAAGGGGATACAATGCCAGGTTTTACACACGTCTTGAATGGATTGTTGCTTTTTTCCACCTCGTCTGCGATGATCCATGCGTTGCATGCTGCTCCGTATAAATTTGTATGAGTATCGTCGATACTGATTTCTTTGGATGAGGTCCATGCATGTCGGTTCTTTACTCCTTCTGCACCCAGTTGTTCGTAGATCTCTTTGGTTCTTTTCGTCAGATCTAGTATCGTTACTCCACTAGTCGTTCCTAACTCGCGAATCGACTGGGCATAATCGCCCCCAGGATAGGTTCCCTTATCGGTGATCTGGGTTTGAGTCCTGTGTCCACTTTGACCCTCATATTGGTTGTTCTTATTCCTTCTGACAATTGGAGTACAAAGAATTGGAGTTGCTCCTGCTTCTTGTGCTTTTTTAATATATCTTGTATACAGAGAATTTTGAAAGGAGCCTTCCTCTTCGATTCCACCCGTGGGATCGGTGTATCGGGCAGCTTCTGTTTTCTCATCGTTATGGCCAAAGCCGATTAACAGATAGTCTCCCGCTTTCATCCCAGACAGCAAGGTTTTATAAGAATCTGTGGAAGCAAAACTCAACGAGCTGGTTCCTGAAATCGCAAGATTCTCAATTTTTACATCTTTGAAATATCGGTAAAGCTGAGTTCCCCAGCCATACCTTGGATAATAATAATCATCCTGGAAAGAGCTGACTGTAGAATCCCCTACCACCCATACCACAGGGCGAACCGGGGTTCCTCCTTTTCTTGCTCCTGCGTACTTTGGCGCAGCAGCTGTCAATGCAAGAAGACCTTTCATATCAATCGAACCGTCCTCCAATCTTTGTGGTACTTTTCCCGTATCCAGACTCTCAAACATATTTGGGGTGATAATTTCGCCCAGACGGTTTGCAGATTTGTCATTTTTATAAAAATAGTTGTTTTCCGTAAAAATGTCTCCTTCTTCCTGCCCACTAAGTTCAATCCGTTCCGCTACGTTAAGATACTTATCCCGATAAGAAATCACACCATCTGCACGAAAAGCGGTCGGGATTCCCTTGTTGCTATAAAGTGCTACATTGGAACCTTTATTATTATAAGAAATGGATCGATACACTTCCACATCTGGACAAGAGTTGGAATCAATTCCTTTGGCTTTATTTTCATAGGAAATGCTATTGATTAGCACATGATGTCCGGAAAGACCTGATCCGCCCATCTTAAATCCATTTCCATTGCCCGCCTCTATGAGCTGTCCATCTTTTTTGATATAACCATTCTGGTAGGCAACACAGTTTTTGATGGTTACCGCTCCGATTGACCCACTCCCTACCTTGGCAAAGAAATCCCAGCCATCGTCTGCATTCTGATACGCAATGCATCCATCAAATACATTTCCTTCGCCACAGGTTAACTTGGCGGCAAATCCATCTGCATCTTCCATTGCAGCATCGGAATTATTATAAGATGTACAATTTAAGATCTGATTATTGGAAGGCCATTTTTCAAATGTCTCATTGGAAGTTCCGCTGACTTGTATTCCAGTGTTCCCATTCTCGTAAGCCTGAACCAGTTCGATCACATTATTGTTTCCCGCGACTAAAAGCCCTGCTTTTAAGTCTTTGGTTCTAGTTACGTCAATGTTTTTTAAATGCCAGAAACTTCCCCAAAGCTGCATTCCCTCGCCCTGTCCTTCAAAATCAAATACCGCTCTGCCTTCTTTTTCAGGATCGGTCTCTAGGGTAATCATCTGATCTTTTTTTCCATCAATTCCTCTTTCAATTAAAAGACCAGACAATGGATAAACTCCAGGTTCCAGATAAATGCTTTGTCCTGGGGACGCATATTTGACTGCTTCTGTTATAGAGAGCGGCGACTGGCTGGTTCCCTCTCCTTCTGTAGTCCCATCTCTGGAAACATAGATCACATCGCCGTCATATGACTTTCTAGTTACCGTCTTTGTTATCCACTGGGTGACATAGGATTTTAACTTGGTATAGGGCGCTGGTTCATAGGATGCGATTGGTGTAAATACTACAGTTAACTGATTATCACCCTCCTGCAAATAAAGAGGCTGTACCATCTCCTTACCAGCTTTTACTTGAATGGACCCCATAGACAATCCGTTGCATTTTGGCGTTGCAACACCGTCTGCATTTGCCTGAAACACCATATTATATTGTTCCGTTGCCGTGGTGTTTGAAGATGTAATCTGATAATCCGGTTCCACATACGTGATCGGATGGGGCTGAGCCGGAGGATCTGTCTTACGATCCGTGACGGAGTATTCTATATTTGTAAACGTAGCATTCACGCCTCTAGCCACTGCCAGTCCAACGTAAATATGATCTTTATCAATTTCGCAAAGTGGATCTGGCTCCCCATCTAAATAATAGACCTCTTCTGTCGTTTCTCCATTTGCATTGGTAAAGGCTGCATGATATCCAGTATTGGTTCGTTTTAAAATCATCGTATAAGTCTTACCAGATTTTATTATTTCGGATGGGGCAAGTACCCCAGCACGAACTGCAAAACTCCCCTTCTTAGGAGCAGTATCCGACGATTTGATGCCGGAAAAGAATCGAAATCCCAATCCATCTTTTAACGTTACTTTTTCACCGTCTTCGTTTTGATAACTAAGTTTGGTACCGATTGCTGCCATAGAATTTGAGTAAAATGGCTTTTCGCTTACCTTGTCCTCCCCAAGACAATCTCTGGCAAGCAATGCAACCCCTTCCTGTCCATCTGGTGAGGGATTCATATAATCAACCGTTATATCTGCTTTTAAGTAAAAATTTTCTTGTTCCGGGTCAATTTCGGTATAGTAATAGGACACTCCATCATACCCGTCGGTAGCAACAAACTTTCCACCTTTTTTATCAATACTACCATCGCTCTTTGCATTACATGATGTCAGACTCACTCCATGTTCGATGGAAGACCCATCTTTTATCGTATTCACACGTTCACTGGTGGATGTTCCAAAATATGTAAACGACCATGGATGATTGTCTTTTATCTGTGTCACCTCCGCTTTTGCGGTGCCAAAGGCTGCTGTTAACGAGAACCCACAAAAGCAACAAACAGCCAATGTCTTTGCTAAGTTTCTTATTTTCACTGACTCCTCCTTATTCATACATCATTGTTAATTTGAAAGATACCTAGGTATGTTCCAAATATTAAAATGGTTTTCAGGAATTAAATTCCCTCCGTTGTCTATGTAAGCGCTTACATTGTGCAACATATACTATATTATCATACTATTATTGTATTTTCAATACACAAACAACAAACCATTCCTTTTTCTCCGTTTTTTTGTTGTATTTTTATAATCTTTTCGATAAAATATGGACACATTAACCAAAGGTCATTCAATACTTTAGATTCTAAGTTTTTTTCATTTTCACTAGATTTTTTTCCGAAAAAGACGTATAATAATTTTTTTGATTATATCCCATACCATCACAGAAGGAGGTTACACTGTTATGTCAGTGAAATACGTATTTGTCACCGGAGGGGTTGTGTCCGGACTCGGCAAAGGTATTACCGCAGCATCCCTAGGACGGTTGTTAAAGGCCAGAGGCTACAACGTCACCATGCAGAAATTTGATCCATACATCAACATTGATCCCGGTACCATGAATCCAGTACAGCATGGAGAAGTATTCGTTACGGAAGATGGAGTAGAGACAGACTTAGATCTCGGTCATTACGAACGGTTTATTGACGAAAGCCTGACGAAGTATTCCAATGTTACAACTGGTAAAGTTTATTGGAACGTACTGACCCGTGAACGCCGCGGAGATTTCGGAGGAGGAACCGTTCAGGTAATCCCTCATGTTACGGACGAAATCAAAAGCCGTTTCCACCAAAATCACCAATCCTCCGAAACTGAGATCGCAATCATAGAAGTAGGCGGAACGGTCGGCGATATTGAAAGCCAGCCTTTCTTAGAAGCAATTCGACAATTCCAGCATGACGTAGGTCACGAGAATGCGATTTTAATCCATGTGACCTTAGTTCCCTATCTAAAAGCTTCTGGCGAGTTGAAAACAAAACCTACCCAATCCAGTGTAAAGGACTTACAGGGAATGGGAATCCAGCCCGACATCATCGTATGTCGTTCCGAACTGCCCCTTGATGACGGAATTCGAAACAAAATCGCACAATTCTGTAATGTTCCCCAAACCCATGTTGTAGAAAATCTGGACGTGGAAGTACTATATGAACTCCCTCTTATTATGGAGAACCAGAATCTTGCTCAAGTCGCTTGTGAAAGTCTAAACCTTCCTTGCCCAGATCCGGATTTGACTGATTGGACCGCAATGATTGAGAACTGGAAGCATCCGGAAAAAGAAGTTACCATTGCTCTTGTAGGGAAATACATCCAGCTGCACGACGCATATATCTCTGTCGTGGAATCCTTAAAGCACGGCGGTGTATTCAATCGTGCGGATGTGCATATTAAATGGATTGATTCTGAACTTGTTACGGATGAGAATGCATCCGAATATTTTCATGATGTTGACGGAATTTTAGTTCCTGGTGGCTTTGGAAGCCGTGGGATTGAAGGTAAGATCTCCTCGATCCGTTATGCAAGAGAAAACAACCTTCCATTCCTTGGATTGTGTCTTGGAATGCAGATGGCGATTGTCGAATTTGCAAGGAATGTCCTTGGATTTTCTGACGCACATACCGTAGAGCTTGATGAAAACACTACCCATCCATTGATTCATCTAATGCCGGATCAAAATGATGTGGAAGATATCGGCGGCACCCTCCGTCTCGGCTCCTATCCCTGTGTACTGGACAAGTCCTCAAAATCATATGAAGTCTACGGTGAAGAACTAATCCACGAAAGACACAGACACCGGTATGAAGTAAACAATGATTATCGAGATGATTTGACCAAGGGCGGAATGAAGCTTTCTGGAATATCACCAGATGGTAGAATTGTAGAAATGGTTGAAATTCCTTCTCATCCGTGGTTTATAGCGACACAGGCGCATCCGGAATTTAAATCGAGACCCAACAGGCCCCACCCCCTGTTCCGGGAATTTATCCGGGCAGCTGTTGAACATAAGTAAAATCGAACATATTTTCTCAAAAATTACGGAGTCCGCACTCTTTCACCTAGAGGCGGACTCCATTTTTATTTCCTGATCAATCAGATCTTTTTGCAGACAATGCGTATGGAAACTCTTAAGTAATAATTCTACGGCTTTTCTTTCTTTAAAAAAACAGATAATTGACAAGAATTATAGCTAAACAATAAAAAATATACAAAATGTTTATGATTAAAAAAAACAATATTGGTATCATATTTTTAAGATTTAACAGTTTACGTTTGAAACATAAACTAGTAATAAAGGAAGAAATATTTGTAATTGAAATCAATACCACTATCCCAAATATTATGAACAGATATTCATGTTGTATTTTAACACCCTTAATTAGCTTTACCCATGTACTTAGTCCTATTAAAAATGAAACCAAACTAATTCCAGTGTATACGATAAACATTTTAGAATTTTTCATAAAACTATAGCCTATCCTTTTCTCTTAATTATAATTTCATTGCTCTTATAATGTAACTGAATTTTACTTCTATTGTTGTATAATATTATAACATTAGCTCATAGCTTTTAAAATTCAACTCCCTTCGTTTTTAAATAATCCTGCATTTTACTCATATCTTCTGTAGAAAGCTTTCTCAAATATTGTCCCTGCTTGTAAAAATAATATTGCCCATCTTCCTGATACAGAAAAATACGTTCATCCAATGTTTGTTCCTCCAATATAGTATCGTCTGTAATCCATGTCGTGAATCTGTCGGTTGTAAGTGGCAAGTTGATAATCAAGTAATGATTGTACTTTCTTTCATCAAAAGGCATTGGTTTGTTGTCAGAAACCTTCTCAGCATGATCGTATAAATCTTTCACCATGGATGTTCCATTTTCATCATATAAATCTACAACGCTATGGTAATCTCCATTTTGGAATTCGATAATAGACAGGTTCAAATATTGGGGACTTGTAATTATTTGCTGATTATTTTTTCCTTGCCAAACAATATTTGATTCTCTATTCCATGGAATGTTAGCCGAAAATTGATTACTGGAAAAGAAGATAGAGGGCAAAATCTCATATATTTTAAATTTTATTTGATTGTCGTGTTTGTCCTCGTAGATTTTAATTCTGACACTGGAGTTTTCCTGTTCCAAGGCTCCATGGATCGTATAAACTTTACTGTCGGCATCGTAATTCCATTCAAAATTAATAGGCGCATCTCCAAGAAACAGGGGGGTACCAATTATAAATAAGCGGAGAAAAATACCAAGTAATATAACACAAAAAACAGCAATAACGCCAGCTAAAATGTAAGTTCTCCGTTTAAAGGATTTTTTAACTTTTCGCATATAGTCTATTTCCATTTTGGGTACGGTTGGTCCGACTATTGGCTTTTGTAAATTTTCTAGGCATTTTCTGCAATCTTCGCACTGCTCCAAATGCTGTTGGATCGCAATATTACTTTCTTCACTGGTCAGCCCTTCCGCATACATTGGGAGCATATCCTGAACGATATTACAATTTAATGTATTTTTCATTCCATTCCCTCCATTAATTTTTTCTTACCTCGATAAAAGGTCACCCGTGCCCATGTCTCTGATTGATTTAAAAGTTCACCAATCTCCCTAAAACTAAGTTCTCCTGAAAGCCGCAGATACATAACCTCTCTCATAGGGTCGGGCAGATTATGAAGCATACGGTAAATTGACATCTTATCCAGCTTATCCAATACCGTAGCTTCAACCGATTTTGAATCACCCGGAAACGATTCATCCAGTGGTTCCGTTTTCCTCCGTCGGTTTTTGTCCAATTCCTGATACCATAGGTGCTTTGCAATCTGGCAGAGCCATGTAGACATTTTGCAGTTTCCATTATATGTATCTATGGATAGCATGGCACGATAAAAAGTCTCTTGTGTCAATTCTTCCGCTGTATGAGCATTTAGAGAGAGTGAAAATAAATATTTAAATATTAAGGCTGAATGCTCTTTGTAAATCCCATCCATTTCCACACACAATCACCTCCTGAGCAGATATTTATTTCAAATCAGCTTGCGCAGAACATAATTGCCAAAGATTATATAATGTTTGGAGATTATTGTATGTTCTACTGTTCTTTTAATAAGGCAGACGTGCATATCAATGCGCATCTGCCTACAAGTTATTCAGATGCCGGAATCGTTATATAGGACCCATCTGTACCTATGGCAAACACGATTTCTTTTACACCATTGGATACAATAACCTGACCGATTTCGTAACTTTGATTTTGATGGTCTATCTCCAAATCACTTTGCATAAGCTCCTTCGTATCTGTAAATACAGTGACTTCTGTATTGTTTTTGCCTGTAAATTGCAGAGAATCAGGATTTGCCTTTGCATATGCGAATCCGCATAGGAACACCCCTGTTATAACTACCAGACTTATGGCCGACAATCGTTTTGGAATTTTACGAAACATAATAATACCTCACTTTCTTTGATCATTATAGAATGCTCTTTACTGTTAATTATAATCAATCAATGGAATCCCCCCCTTAACCTGTTCCTATATAGATCCGCTTAAGAGGCAATTCGTTACACCAAAAACAAAAAATTAAGCAACAGCAAGAAAAGATCCATTGTTAAAGAAGCATTCAGATATGACACACGGGAAAATAGTTTGAGTCTAGATAATTTAGAGATGTGGAAACAATTCTGGACTTGTATCAATTATACTGACACAAGTCCAGATTGTATTAAGAATACAAACTATTTTTCATAACCACATTTTTTACATTTACTGCTGAATAATGAGTAGGAATGTTTATGTTTTTCCCATGAACCATAAATTTTAAAACCTGTTTTTCCACATTGTAAACAACGTGCATTTTTAACAGTTCTATACTTATAACAGTAGGTAGAATCTGACTTATTATAGCTCTTAGTTTGACCCATAGGGTTTCCGTATGACTGTAGATTAGTGTGGGAGCAATCTCTGGGATTTATAAAAGACATTCTTAAAGGTGCAGTATAAAATGATTGATCTTCATTTACTCGAATGACCACATCACTACCAGTTTCAGTATGTATAAAATCACCAACTGAAACATGTTCATGTTCATGGTCATGGTCCTGTTTCGGGGATGCGGCAAAGGCAGTTGTATTCATTGCCAAAACCATTAATACTGCTAGAGATAATGATACTATTTTTTTTAACATATCGATCCTCACTTTCAAATAATTGTTGTTAGGGTAACGTAACCTTCAAGCACTTCGCGTATTTTTATCTACAATTCAAATTCACCTCCTTTGTAGTATTTAAATTCCTAATATGTTTTATATAATATTAATATATTATATATTATAATATATTAATCTAATCATATATTCTACAGTTTGTCAATTGAATTAATAAAATAGAATGGGAAATACCGAAAAATGAAATGCTATTTGCATACAAATGGTAATTATTTAATGTGTCCCCACATAACAGGGTTCTGAAAATAAGAATTTACTTTATATTCTTATTTTCTTATCATTTTTTCTTGCACTTTTCTGATCTTCTGTTATAATATAACGCAGTATGTTTCCGTGTCGAGGACAGTTGTGTTTGTGTCGGAAACATAAAAAAAGGAGGATCTAGTTATGAAAATGAAAAAAGCATTAGCACTTACCCTTTCTTTATGTATGAGTGCCATATTGGTATCTGGTTGTAGTTCCGGAGCTTCCACTTCCGAAAACAATGGGGAAAAAGTAATTAAAATAGGAGTATATGAACCAACCACCGGAGAAAATGGCGGCGGGGGCTTTCAGGAAATTCTTGGAATCCGTTACGCAAACCAGACCCATCCTACCGTAAAGATTGGCGATGAGGAATATAAAGTTGAATTAGTTGAAGTAGACAATAAGTCAGATAAAACAGAAGGTGTGAATGCGGCACAAAAATTGGTGAGTAAAAAAGTTTCTGCAGTAATCGGAAGCTATGGCTCTGGTGTTTCCATCGCAGCCGGACAAATCTTTGCAGATGCAAAAATCCCTGCCATTGGAGCGTCCTGTACCAATCCACAGGTTACCCAAGGAAATGATTTCTATTTTCGAGTTTGTTTCCTAGATCCCTTCCAGGGAACCGTTATGGCAAACTTCGCGCATAAAAATAAAGCAAATAAAGCAGCCATTATCACGCAGTTAGGGGATGATTATTCTTCTGGTCTTGGCTCTTTCTTTAAAACTGCATTTACAAAACTTGGAGGAACTGTCGTAAGTGAGGAGCAGTTTCAGACAAATCAGACAGATTTTAAAGCCATTTTAACCAACATCAAAGCACAGAATCCAGATATCATTTTTGCACCATCCTCCATTACCACAGCACCTCTTATTATTAAGCAGGCACGTGAACTTGGTATTACCGCTATCATTGCCGCAGGGGATACCTGGGAAAACTCCACCATTATTGAAAATGCAGGTTCCTCCGCAGATGGTGTTGTTTTATCCACCTTCTTTGACGAAGCAGAGCCAGCAAACGAGGAAGCAGCTTCCTTTATCTCCGGTTTTAAAACCTATTTAAAGGAAAACAAACAAGATGAAATCATTCCAGCTGTATCTGCCCTTGGCTATGATGCCTACTTAAGTGCATTAAAAGCAATTGAAACCGCCGGATCAACGGATACCACTGCTATTAAAGATGCCTTAAAAGAAATTTCCATTGACGGGGTTACAGGTACCATTTCCTTTGATGAAAACGGGGATGCGAAGAAAGATATGGCCTTTATAAAAACCATCCAAGACGGCGAATTTAAATTCTTAACAACGACCAGAGTCAAATAAATCTTGTACTTATAAACGGTCGGAGCCAGGTGAGTGGGGATCATATTGATTGCCCACTCCTTCTTGTTTACGACAAACTCTAAATTCATACGAAATGATAGGAGGCATTCTGCCATATGAGTCTTTCAACCTTTTTACAGCAATGCTTAACCGGTATCTCCTTAGGCGGTGCATATGCACTGATCGCCATTGGCTACACACTGGTTTACGGCATCCTACGGCTCATTAATTTCGCCCATGGCGATATCTTTATGATGGCTGGTTACTTTATGATTTTTTCCATGGCTGTGTTTCCATGGTTCATTGCGGTTCCCGTTGTACTATTCATTACCGTAGTATTAGGCGTTTCCATCGAACGGGTGGCTTACCGTCCTTTGCGAACAGCTCCCAGAATGTCTGTCATGATCTCTGCCATCGGTGTTTCTTATCTGCTGCAGAATCTTGCCACTTACTTATTTACTGCTCTCCCAAAGGGCTATCCTGAAATACCCTTTCTTAAAAAAATCTTCCAGATTGGAGGACTTTCTGCCTCATTTGTCACATTTTTGACTCCTGTAATCACTTTATTCGTTGTTTACATCCTGATGGCACTGATTAACAAAACAAAAATAGGTATGGCCATGCGAGCCGTGTCAAAGGATTACGATACCGCAGCCTTAATGGGAATTCGGATCAATCGAGTTATCACCTTTACGTTTGCTATCGGCTCTCTCCTTGCAGCCATTGGATCCGTTCTTTATTTTACCGATCGTATGACGGTTTTCCCATTTTCCGGTTCTCTGCCTGGACTAAAATGCTTTGTAGCTGCCGTTTTTGGCGGAATTGGAAGCATTCCTGGAGCGGTAATTGGTGGATTTGTCTTGGGACTTGGGGAAACAGCCCTGGTTGCCATGGGATATTCTACATTCAGTGACGCTTTTACTTTTGTTCTGCTCATTATGATTCTCCTGATTAAACCAACCGGTCTATTCGGAGAGAAATCCACCGATAAAGTGTGAGGTACCCTTTATGAAAAGAAACGTTATTTCCAAAAACAAACTCTATTCCCTGTTTGCTCTCTTGTTCATACTTGGTTTTTTGGGTTTTCTACAAGGGAACAAAACGCAGTATAGCTATCAAATTTCCATTTTGGAACGAAGCGCTATCTATGCAGTGGTTGCCGTTTCCATGAATTTACTAACTGGTTTTACTGGTTTGTTTTCTCTTGGTCAGGCTGGATTTATGGCAATCGGTGCTTATACGGTAGCGATTCTGACCATTCCAGTCGAAAACCGAGCCAGTGTTTATTATGTTGATGGCATCGCTCCTGCCATTGCAAACCTTGAGTGTCCCTACTGGCTTGCACTGATTGTTGCGGGACTAATTGCGGCTGGTATTGCAGCACTCATTGGAATTCCAGTACTTCGTTTGAAAAGCGATTATCTGGCGATTGCTACCTTAGGATTTTCAGAAATCATTCGTGCCGTGATCTCCGCCCCTCAATTTAACCGAATTACCAATGGGTCTTATGGATTAAAAAACATCCCAGGCTTTCCCAATCTTTTTGTTGCATTCGGGCTATGTGCTCTCTGTATTCTCTTGATGATTCTACTGATCAACTCCTCTTATGGGCGGGCATTTAAAGCCCTTCGAGAAGATGAAATCGCCGCACAGGCTATGGGGATTAACTTATTCCGTTACAAACAGCTTGCTTTTGTTATCTCTTCCTTCTTTACCGGAGTGGGAGGCGGACTCTTGGCCTTATTTATGCGTTCCATTGATTCACGTACCTTTTCTATCAACTTAACCTATGATATTCTTTTGATCGTGGTACTTGGTGGAATCGGCAGTGTTACGGGAAGTGTTGTAGGTTCTTTTCTTGTCACCATTGGAAGAGAATGGCTTCGTTTCTTTGATAATCCTCTGACAATAGGAGGGGTTTCCATTCCATTGTTCCGCTCTGGGTTTCGTATGGTAATCTTTTCTATACTGCTAATGGCAGTGGTACTTTTTTACCGCAAAGGAATCATGGGAAGCAATGAGTTTTCCTGGGATGGACTGTTTCGGTTGATCCGGCGCATTCCTGGACTGAAAAAGAAAAAAAATAAGACAACAAAGAAGGGAGAACATGCATAATGGCAACTACAGCGCAGGCCTTGTCAAATGTGCTTCACATGCAAGACGTCACGATGCAGTTCGGCGGAGTGGTCGCAGTAAATGGTTTGACTCTTGATGTAAATGAGGGGGAAATCGTAGCTCTGATCGGTCCCAATGGTGCAGGAAAAACAACCGCATTCAACTGTGTGACCGGCATCTATGAACCTACATTTGGACAGGTGGACTTCTTTGAAAAAACGATTTTGTCCAATTCACCAAAAGGAACTATGCAGAAAAACTATCTGGGAGAAGTAACGCCTCGCCCTCTTACGATGGTAAAAAACACCCCGGATGCCATAACTCGGAAAGGAATCGCACGAACGTTCCAAAACATCCGGCTTTTTGGTCAGTTATCTGTCTTTGACAATGTACTGATAGCCAAACATATGCGTGCAAAGCAAACTGTATTTTCTGCAACCTTGCGGCTAAATCAGAAGGAAGAAAAAAGAATGCAGAAAGAAACAATCGCTTTACTAGAAGAACAGAATCTTCTTCATCTAAAGGATGAAATTGCTTCTTCTCTCCCATACGGACTACAAAGAAGACTGGAAATTGCTCGGGCACTTGCAACAAATCCAAAGCTTTTGCTCCTTGATGAACCGGCGGCAGGAATGAATCCACAGGAAACCCAAGAGTTAACGGATTTTATACTTAAGATCCGGGATTCCTATCATTTAACTGTATTTATGATCGAGCACCATATGGATCTGGTAATGCAGATTTCAGACCGGATTTACGTTCTTGATTTTGGCAAGCTGATCGCACAAGGTACTCCCGATGAAATTCAGAACAATGATCGGGTTATAGAAGCATATCTGGGGGTGAATGACGATGCTGAAGATTGAAAACCTGAAAGTAAATTACGGAGGGATCGAGGCTGTAAAAGGGATTTCATTTGAAGTACCAGACAAAAGCATTGTGACCTTAATCGGAGCCAATGGTGCTGGCAAAAGCACCACACTCCGATCCATCACAGGTCTTGTAAAGCCATCACAGGGAAGCAGTATCACCTTAGACGGAGAAGAATTAATCGGTCTGAGTACTCCCGATATTGTATCAAAAGGAATTGCGTTAGTTCCAGAAGGAAGACATGTCTTTCCTGATATGACTGTAATTGAAAACATTAAGATTGGAGCATATCTAAGAAAAGACGATCTGGAGCATGATATTAACTGGGTCTATGACTTATTCCCCCGATTAAAAGAAAGAAGCTGGCAGCTATCTGGTACGCTTTCCGGCGGAGAACAGCAAATGCTGGCAGTTGCAAGAGCTCTTATGAGCCATCCCAGGATTTTGATGATGGATGAACCCTCTCTTGGGCTTGCGCCATTAATTGTAAAGGATATTTTTTCCATCATTCAGGAAATCAACAAAGAAGGGGTTACCGTTCTCTTGATTGAACAGAATGCCAACATGGCTCTCCATACTGCAAACGTTGGATATGTTATGGAAACGGGGAGAATTACATTATCGGGATCTGGGAAAAGTTTACTTACTAACGAATCCGTAAAAGCCGCTTATCTGGGGAAAAAGAAAAGTTAATCGATGCAAATTAAATACGCAGGCAGATGATCTTATCTAAGATTCAACTGCCTGCGTATTTTTTAACTAAGGAATCACACGGCGTATCGTAACCGGTCGTCTGTAATTCCAGGATGAGATTTTTATTCCACTCCTTTTGTTGGCTGCATGGACGATCCTTCCCTCACCAATGTACATGGCAACGTGGTTGATTTCTCTGCCGCTCGCATAAAACAAAAGATCCCCTGGTTCCATGCTGGACGCAGAAATTGAATTCCCTTCTGCTGCCTGTTGCCTAGATGTCCGGTCTAAATGGACCCCGGCAGCGTGTTCCATAACATATTGGACGAATCCGGAGCAGTCCGCTCCTGTGTTTGGGTTGGTCCCTCCCCACTGATATGGATTACCAACAAATTTCACTGCATAATTTACCACCTTGTTCCTGACGTTGTCATTCTGATCAGCTTCCGGTATGGTATAGGCAATGGTTGCATTCTCCGGTGCATAGGCATAAGCAATCTGACCCTTATATACAATCTTTGCCCAGCCCTTGTTACGGGAAATATAACGATATGTTTCTCCCTCATGGATTATGCCAAGAATCTCACAATCTGTATTTGGTTGTCTGCGGACCCGAAGGTCTTTTGTATCTATCCGAAGCATTAGCTTCATGTCATAATATGCCAATGTTCTGGCTTCCTGACCAGTTGCCAGATACTTTCCATATACATATCCGGTCACCTGTCCTGATTTTATTTTGTACCAGCCATTTTCAACAGACAGTACACTACTGCCACAATGACGTCCTAATTTCCCTACGATTTCCGCATCATTCTTTGGTTCTTTTCTGATGTTTAGATTATCCTCCACCAATGCCACTCCAAGATTATTGAAAATGGTGTTGAAGGTTCCAAACCTCACTTTTTCCTGCGTAAGACCGGCCGATGCTTTCTTTGATTCCCGTTCCATGGAGTTCTGATATTGATCCATATAAACTTCCATACCTGCTACTGGTGAACCAGTTTTAACGGGAGTCTCTGAGCGCTTGGCCTGTACATCTGCTGTTCCCATCCATACGGCACTGCCGCATAGAATAGCAAAGCCTAGTACTTTCCATGCTTTGTCAGTCATATGCACTTTCCTTCGCAAGCTTTAATTGTGAACCGGGCGGAACACGCCCTTTTATAATCGGGTTATCTGTTTATCTGACAGGTTTGTTACATACACCAGTGCCTCTTCCCTGTCTTTGGCAATCTGATTCTTTAATTGCTCCAGCCCTTCGAATTTCAATTCCGGACGGATGAAATGCAAGAACTGTACTTCAATAGTCTTTCCATAAATATCCTTATTTATACCAAAAATATAAGTTTCTGCTCCAACTGGAGAAATTCCTTTTATCGTCGGTTTTCTACCTAAGTTTGTAATTCCCCCATAATACGCTCCATCCAGGTAAATACGGGAAACATAAACGCCGAATTTAGGCAGGTGCTTTTCTGGCGGCGGTATCAAATTTGCAGTCGGAAACCCTAAAGTTTCCCCGATGTGATTGCCATGTATTACTTCCCCATGCATGGCATACGGTTCTCCTAACAATTCATTCGCTTTTTCCATATTTCCAGAATCCAACTGTTCTCGAATGTAAGTACTGCTAATGTCACGATCCTCATCCTGCTCTTTTGGAATCACAATCAGTTCGTAACCATAAAGGTCCTTCCATTGATTCAAAAGATCTGCATTCCCTGCCCCCTGGTAACCAAAGGTACAATCAGTCCCAACCACAATGGTACGGGCATTCATTTGTCCCATTAGTACCTGTTTTACGAAAATTTCCGGCTCCATACAAGCAGTTTCTATGGTAAATGGGTACTCCACAAGATAATCAATCCCGGCTTTTTCTAAATAATTTTTTCGTTCCAAATTGGTAGTGATCACACGAAATGGTTCCCCAGTCATCAGTGCTTTTGGTGAAAGATCAAAGGTAAAAACTGCTATTTTGTACCCTTTCTTTTTTTTTACTGTTTTCATACGTGCCAAAAGTTTCTGATGTCCACGGTGCCGTCCATCAAACTTTCCAAGAGTTACAACGGCAGGTTCTTTTATTTGAAATTCTCTGGTTCCGGTTATATACTCCATTATCTGCTCCCTCCCAGAAAAATCTTTTTCGGTTTTAGCCGTTTGTTCTCCTCATCTGGTTCATAGACCCCAATAAATTCCTGTTTGCTGTCATAAACTCTCACCGGACCTTCTTCTGTACAGTCTTCTCCTTGAGCCTGATCCCTGCGAAATGGGTTTCCATTATGAACTAGCTTATCAAATTCTTCCTTCATGATTAGCTCTGGATAATCGGAAAAGACACTGTCTACAGAAAGAATCTTCTCTGACAATCCGCCTTCATCTCTAAGCCCTTCTATCTGAGTTAAGGTAAGACTGTCCTCCAGACAAAACTCGGAGACTCTGGTCCGCAATAGAGACTCCATGCATCCACCGCAGCCCAACTTTTGTCCTATATCATAACATAACGTCCGAATGTAGGTTCCTTTGGAACAGGTTACTGTCATCGTAACCCTTGGAAGGTCAATCTTGTCCACCTGAATGGAAAGGATCTCTACCGGTCTTGCTTTTCGTTCCACCTCTTTGCCTGCTCTGGCCAGTTCATAAAGTTTTTTCCCATTCACTTTTAATGCTGAGTACATGGGTGGAATCTGATTATAGGGACCAAAGAAGCTTAAGACTACCTCTTCAATCTCTTTCTCTCCTGATAATACCGGAGAGGTGTTTTGTATCTGCCCAGTGGTGTCCTGGGTATCTGTTTCCATTCCAAGCAGTAAAACTGCCTGATAAGTTTTTGTTTTATCGGTTAACAGATCACACAGTTTGGTTGCTTTCCCAAGGCAGACTGGAAGAACCCCTTCTGCCATGGGATCCAAAGTTCCTGTGTGACCGATTTTTTTCTGTTTTAAAATACCCCTCATTTTCGCCACAACGTCATGAGAGGTAAAACCCTTTTCTTTATATACATTAATAATGCCGTCTGCCATTGCACGTATCTCCTAATTCAGCTGTTTTGCAATCTGATCGGACAGATTGTTAACCACATCATGGACGCTTCCTGTCATCGTACAGCCTGCCGCTTTTTTATGACCGCCTCCACTAAAGTAAACAGCAATCTTGCTAACATCAAGGTCTGTCGTAGAACGGAGGCTTACCTTATATTCCCGGCAAGAAGTTTCATAGAGGAAGATTGCACACTCCACCCCTTCTGTAATTCTTAGCTGGTCAATGATCCCATCCATATCTGCGCTGGTTACTTCATGAAAATCCATTACTTTTTTGCTAATTGCACTAAAAATACATCTTCCATCATGAAAGGGAATGCTTTCTAATAATGCTCTGCCCAGAATCTGATTTTGAATATAAGTTTTTCTATAAAAACTGTCATCAATGATTTTAGAGAAGTTAATCCCTTTTTCCATCATCTTCCCTGCAATTTCCATGGTTTTTGCGGAAGTGCAATCATACTTAAACACACCTGTATCATGAATGATACCGGTGTAAATACATTCTGCTACTTCTTTACTGATTTTGATTTCATCAAGCAGTCCAAAAAGAACTTCACAAGTAGAACTCGCTTTATCTTTTACTATGTTTTCTGCCGCATATCGTAAATTGGTAATATGATGATCCACGCATACGCTGTTCTTTGCAAGCTTTAAGTATTTGACCGCCTCTCCAAATCGGAGTGTGTCACTGCTGTCAAGGCAAATGCATAAATCGTACACATGATCCTCTCCAAAGTCGCTGACAATTCGGTCAAAGTTTTTTAAATAACTAAATTTCTCAGATGGTTTTTCTAAATAAACCACTGCTTTAATGTCTGGAAAATTATCTTCCAAATAATTATAAACTGCCAGACAGGAACCAACACAGTCCCCATCTGGCCGTATGTGACCAATCAAAGCCACTGTCTTCACATCTTTTAATCGTGTATCAAGGGTACTCATAAAAGCACCTCCTTAATCTTTGATGTCTTTTGTAAGTTCATCAATCAACTTAGACATATTCACTCCATATTCAATGGACTGATCTAAGATAAATTTAATCTCTGGCGTGTTACGCAGATTAACTCTTCTTGCCAATTCACGGCGAATGTAGCCTTCTGCACTTTTCAAACCTTCAAGCGTTGCTTTTCCAGCCTCTTCGTCTCCTAAAATACTGATATAAGCCTTACAGAATTTAAGATCGGGAGTTACCTGTGCGGAAACAACGGTTGTCATGGGGTGAATTCTAGGATCTTTGATTCCCTGTCGAATAATATCACTTAACTCCCTTTGTACTTCCATATTAATTCTTGTATTCTTTATACTGTTTTTACGCATATTATTCCTTTCGCTTTTTGTCTGCATATTCAAAAAGACCAGCCCGCTTATACGGGCTCATCTTTTTAAAAACTTCTGGCAGAAAGTTCTTAGCGGGGAACTTCCACCATGGCATATGCTTCGATCAAGTCTTCTTCTCTGACCTCGTTAAACTTCTCAAATACAAGACCACACTCGTAACCAGTTGCAACTTCCTTCACATCATCTTTAAATCGCTTTAAAGAAACAAGTGGACCATCGTATACTTTCTTGCCTTCTCGGGTGATCCTTATGCTGCATCCTCTTTGGAATTTACCATCTAATACATAAGAACCTGCAATGGTACCTACACCAGAAGCCTTAAAGGTCTGACGCACAATGGCATGACCGATAATTTTCTCTTCAAATATTGGATCCAGCATACCTTTCATGGCTGCTTCTACATCTTCAATGGCCTGATAGATTACTTTATAAAGTCTCATATCGACTTTTTCCCGATCTGCAATGGATTTTGCAGTTACATCAGGACGTACGTTAAAACCAATGATAATTGCATTGGACGCGGATGCGAGAGAAACGTCGGACTCATTGATTGCACCAACACCACCATGAATCACTTTAACCATAACTTCTTCATTGGAGATTTTCACAAGGCTCTGCTTTACCGCTTCAACCGATCCCTGAACATCTGCTTTTACAATGATTGGAAGTTCTTTGATATTACCAGCCTTGATCTGAGTAAATAAATCATCTAGTGATAACTTAGCTTTTGTATCTTCCAGTAATTTATTCTTTCCTTCGGAAATAAATGTTTCTGCGAAGCTTCTCGCTTCTTTTTCGTTCTCAGTTCCAACTAAAACTTCACCTGCATTGGGAACGTCATTGAGACCTAAAATTTCAACTGGAGTTGAAGGACCTGCTTCTTTTACACGCTGTCCCTTATCATCCATCATCGCACGTACTTTACCATAGCAAGAACCTGTAGCAACGGTATCGCCCACACGAAGGGTACCCTTTTGTACCAATACGGTTGCAACTGGGCCTTTTCCCTTATCAAGTTCTGCTTCTATAATAAGGCCTCTGGCTTTCCGGTTTGGATTGGCTTTTAACTCTTTTACTTCTGAGGTAAGCAATATCATCTCCAGTAGTTCCTTGATGCCATCTTTCGTATGTGCAGATACAGGAACAAAGATCGTACTTCCACCCCAGTCTTCAGGAATCAGCTCATATTCTGATAATTCCTGTTTTACTTTATCTACGTTTGCACTTTCTTTATCGATCTTATTGATTGCAACAATAATTTCTACCTCTGCTGCTTTGGCATGATTGATCGCCTCAATGGTCTGTGGCATAACTCCATCATCTGCTGCTACTACCAAAATAGCGATATCAGTAGACTGAGCACCCCTCATACGCATAGCTGTAAATGCTTCATGTCCAGGTGTATCTAAGAAGGTAATCTCCTGTTCGCCAATCTTAACGGTATAAGCACCAATATGCTGAGTGATCCCGCCTGCTTCTCTTGAAGTAACATGGCTTTTCCGAATCGCATCAAGAAGAGATGTTTTACCATGATCTACATGCCCCATAACACAAACAACAGGTGGTCTGGCAACCATAGCGCCCTCATCTTCATCCTCTTCTTTTAAGAGTTCTTCGATTACGTCTACTTTGATCTCTTTTTCACAGAGTACTTCGTATTCCATTGCAATTTCTTCTGCCAAATCATAACCAATCTCAGAATTCAACGTTACGACTTTCCCCTGTAAAAATAGTTTTTTCACAATCGCTGAAGGCTGAAGTTTCATTTTATCTGCCAGTTCCTTGATGGTAAGAATTTCAGGAATGATTATAGTTTTAATCTCTTGAACCTTTGGCTCTGCATGCACTGGTGGTAAAATTGGAGATTTAATCGTTTTCCCACCCCTAACCTGGCCTCTTCCTTTGTTCTGACTATCTTTATCTCTTTTATCATATTTATTATCACTTTTATAATTCTTCTTTACCGCTCTGTTACTTGACGGCTTTGTCTGAATGGTGGAATCAAAGGATGAGGTCTTAGCAGCGCCATCTCTACCGGTACGAGCTCCCTGTGGTCTTCCATCACGATTTCCCTGATAGCCGCCTTGGCCCTGAGGTCTTCCGTCACGATTTCCCTGATAGCCGCCCTGGCCCTGAGGTCTGTTTCCCTGATAACCGCCTTGACCCTGAGGTCTATTTCCCTGGTAGCCACCCTGACCCTGAGGTCTATTTCCCTGGTAGCCGCCCTGGCCCTGAGGTCTGTTTCCTTGATAACCGCCTTGGCCCTGAGGTCTGTTTCCTTGGTAGCCGCCTTGGCCCTGAGGTCTTCCATCACGATTTCCCTGGTAGCCGCCTTGGCCCTGAGGTCTATTTCCCTGATAACCGCCCTGGCCCTGAGGTCTATTTCCCTGGTAACCGCCCTGGCCCTGAGGTCTATTTCCCTGATAACCACCTTGCCCCTGAGGTCTATTTCCTTGGTAGCCGCCCTGGCCCTGAGGTCTATTTCCCTGGTAACCGCCTTGACTCTGGCCCTGGGGTCTATTTCCCTGATAACCACCTTGACTCTGGCCCTGAGGTCTATTTCCTTGATAACCGCCTTGCCCCTGGCCCTGAGGTCTATTTCCCTGATAACCGCCTTGACTCTGGCCCTGAGGTCTATTTCCCTGATAACCGCCTTGGCCCTGAGGTCTATTTCCTTGGTAGCCGCCCTGACCCTGCGGTCTATTTCCCTGATAGCCGCCTTGGCCCTGGGGTCTATTTCCCTGGTAGCCTCCTGGAGTTCTGCTTCCATTTTGATCTCCAGATGATACAGACGAATCATTCCCCTGATGGGTTCTAGGTGTAGTAGGTCTACTAGTCCCCTGGGAATGCTGTCCCTGTGGCTTCATCTGTGCATTCTGTGGTCTAAAAACCGCTGCAATCTTTTTCTTTGGTGCCTCGGAATCCTCTGATGCCGGTGTTTCTGAACGTACCGGTGAAGTTCCATGACCGCTTCCGCCTATTTCCTTTTTCACGATCGATGCCTGTTCATCCGTGATATTGGAAGAACTTTTTAAATTTATATCATGCTTTCCCAAGATATCCAGTACTTCCTTACTACTGTCTTTTCCTAGTTCTTTTGCCAGATCATATACTCTCATTCTTTCCTCCATTCTGTGTACGTTCTACAGCACACACCGGCTGATCCAAAAGTTCTTCCCCTTCATTTTCAGCCTTTGTATTCATTAGTTTCACAATTGCTTCTGCAAACCCACTGTCAACAACAGCGAGTGACGCTCTCATCTCCTTGCCCATTGCGTGGCCCAGTTCAGCCTTCTCTGCAAAAAAGTAGATTGGAACTTTATAGTAAGTACACATATTGGTAAACATCTTTCTGGTATTCGCGGAAGCTTCTTCAGAAACGATCACCAGGAATGCTTTTCCTGACTTAACAGACTTCTCCGTCATGAACTCACCGCTGGTAATCTTCCTGGCTTTTGTCGCCAGACCGATCAGGTTTAGGATCTTCTTCCTATTATGCAAACTGTTCCATCTCCCTTTCTAATGCTTCGTATACTTCTTTTGGAATGGACATTTTGAAAGACCGTTCCAACCCTTTGCTTTTCACGGCTTTCTTAAAACATTCCATAGACGGACAAATATAGGCTCCCCGCCCATTTTTACGTCCGGTCGTGTCCAGTATCATTACGTCTTCTGAAGTTTTCAAAACTCGAATCATCTCTTTTTTATTTTTCATCTCACCACAGCCCACACACTGTCTGAGCGGTATTTTTTTAATACCCACGTTTCCACCACATCCTGTTATTTATTCCGGTTCGACTCCAATTAACTAATCTTCCTGAAATTCTGTTGGAGGTGCTTCTTGATTTTCTTGGTCTACGCTGACATTCTCATCTTGATATTCTAGTCCCAATTCTTCAAAAAGTCCCATCCCTCTTGCCTGTGTCTCGCTCTTAATATCAATCTTATATCCAGTAAGTCTGGCCGCTAGTCTGGCGTTCTGACCTTCTTTTCCAATTGCCAGAGATAACTGGTAATCGGGAACTATGACTTGTGCTTCTTTGGTTACCTCATCCGCTACCACACAGATCACTTTTGCTGGACTTAATGCATTCTCAATTAAGTAAGCAGGGTTTTCATCCCAGTTGATGATATCAATCTTTTCCCCTCTTAATTCATTAACAATAGAATTAACTCTAGCACCGTTTAAACCAACACATGCGCCTACTGGATCTACATTTTCATCATTGGATTTTACTGCGATTTTGGTTCTAGATCCTGCTTCTCTTGCTATCGCTTTGATCTCTACTGTTCCATCTTTTACTTCAGTTACCTCTGATTCAAACAGTCGCTTCACCAGATCCGGATGCGTTCTGGAAACAGAAATCCTTGGTCCTTTTGGAGTATCCTTTACTTCCAGAACAAAAACCTTGATTCGTTCGGTCGGTTTAAATATTTCTCCTTTAACCATCTCTGCTTCATTAAGAATGGCATCTACTTTGCCTAGATTGATGCTAACATTCTTGCCTAAATATCTCTGTATAATTCCAGTAACCACTTCACGTTCCTGACAAGTCCAGTCATTAAACAGTGATTTTCTTCCTTCCTCACGGATCTTCTGTAAAATCACGTTCTTTGCATTCTGAGTGGCAATTCTTCCGAATTTTTTAGAATCAACCGGACACTGAATCACATCACCAATCTCATATTTGGGATCTGTCATCTTCGCCTCTGCAAGGCTTATCTGCAACAGAGGATCTTCAACTGTTTCCACCACCTCTTTTTCTGCAAAAACAAGAAAATCACAGGTTTCTGGATTCATGCTGACTTTGAAATTATCTGCTTTCCCAAAATGGTTTTTGCACGCAGTAAGGAGAGAGTTTTCAATGGCCTCTAGCAGGGTATCCTTGCTGATATTATTCTCCTTTTCCAGAATATTCAGTGCTTCTAACAGTTCCTTATTCATTTTTTTATCCTCCTAATATCTCTTACTGTTTAGAAATCAAATGCCAGCCGGATGATTGCGATTTCCGGTCGATTGAATAACATCTCGGTCCCATCCTCCTGGGCTATGGTTACAGTGTCTTTTTCATAGGATATAAGCGTACCTGTAAAATCCTTTTGCTTATTCAACGGTTTATATAACTTAATATCCACATCTTTACCGATATTTCTGTCTAAATCTTTATCCTTTTTAAGAGGTCTTAAAAGACCAGGAGAACTAACCTCTAGAATGTAGCTGTCTGCAATAAAATCCTTCTCATCAAGCCACGCTCCAAGTCTTCGGCTTATGATCTCACAATCATCGACTGCGATTCCGCCTTCTTTATCAATATAAGCCCGTAAATACCAGTTTCCGGCCTCTTTTACATATTCCACGTCAACCAGTTCAAATTGGTTTTCTTCTATAATGGGCAGTAAAAAGCTTTCTGTTTTCGCCTCATACTCTTCTCTTTTTGTCATCTTCCTCCCACCTTTCCAAACAAATGGAAAGAGTGGACTTCCGCCCACTCTTAATCAGCTAAACATTCATGTTATCTATGACATTATAGCACTATTCGTATACCAATGCAAGTTATTTTTCATGTATTTCCCTGTAGATCTATTATTTCTTCCTATTATATAGGAAACAATCACTTCTTGCTTTGGTCCATAATTTTCACATGAGGGACGAATCTATCCTCACACTCCCCTTTTATGTACATATTATAACACTATCAGAAGTTATACAGTCATATAAGGAGGACCCATGAAACCAAAATTGGAAGTTCGGGGGCTCAGTTACTCCTACCATTCTCTTGAGGGTGAGACACTGGCCCTTTCAAATATAACGTTTACTGCCGCAAACGGGGAATTCCTTGCTGTTGTTGGTCCATCCGGATGCGGAAAATCAACCCTGCTGTCTATACTCAGTGGCTTATTAATACCTGAAGAAGGCGAAATCTTTATCGATGGTGTTCCCCGGACAGAATCTGGAGTTAATATTGGTTATATGCTGCAACGGGATCATCTGTTTGAATGGCGTACGATATTAGGCAATGCGGAACTTGGTCTGGAAATTCAAAAAAAGTGTACGAATAACACAAGGGAAAAGCTGCGTCAGATGCTTTCTACTTACGGACTTGGAAGCTTTGAAAATTCCAAACCTTCCGAACTGTCTGGCGGGATGCGGCAAAGAGCCGCACTTGTACGCACTCTTGCCCTGAAACCAGACCTATTGTTATTAGATGAACCTTTTTCTGCTCTCGACTATCAGACCAGGCTTTCTGTCTGCGATGATATCAGTTCCATTATTAAAAGTACTCATAAAACTGCTATCCTTATTACTCATGACCTTTCGGAAGCCATCAGCGTTGCGGACAGAGTTATTGTTCTGACCAAAAGGCCTGGAAGAATAAAAGCAGAAGTTCCAATCTCATTTGGCGATGGGGATACTCACTCCTTAGCCCGCCGAAATATGCCGGAGTTTTCCGTCTATTTTAATCAGGTATGGAAGGAGCTGCAAACCCATGATTGAATCACACCCAACAACTGCACAACAGGCGTTTATTGAAAAAGAAAAGCTTCACCGAAGAAATGTAAAAATCTGGCGGATTATGATGTTGGTTCTGCTGCTTTCTCTCTGGGAATTATGTGCAAGATTTGATATCATTGATGATTTTATATTTAGTTCTCCTTCTCGCATCACCCTCTGCTTTCTTAGCATGGTGAAAGATAAAAGCATCTTTATCCATACGGGGGTCACAGTGTTGGAAACTCTGATCAGCTTTTCACTTGTAATCGTATTCGGCCTGTTGATCTCTATCCTTTTATGGTCCAGCCGAAGTGTATCTGAGGTTTTAGAACCTTATCTAGTCATGTTAAACAGTCTACCAAAATCGGCGTTGGCACCAATTTTAATTGTATGGCTGGGCAATAACATCAAAACCATTATTGTAGCGTCCATTTCTGTCGCTGTTTTTGGTTGTATTATGACACTTTATACTGGTTTTTCTCAAACAGATCCAGATAAGATCAAACTAATCTATTCTCTGGGCGGGAAAAAAAAGGATGTACTGCTTAAAGTTCTCCTCCCCAGTTCTGTTCCGTTAATCATCAGTAATATGAAGGTGAATATCGGGCTTTGCCTGGTCGGAGTGATTATTGGAGAATTCTTAGCAGCGAATAAAGGTCTCGGATATTTAATTATTTATGGAAGTCAGGTCTTTAAGATGGACCTTGTTGTAATGAGCATTGTAATCCTTTGCATTGTTTCAGCAGTTTTGTATCAGGGGATTTCTTTGCTGGAGAAGAAGATAAAATTCTAAGGATTCGTATCTCAAAAAATAAACCTTCAGGCTGATAGATAAAATACTCAATTTGAAGGTTTATTTTACTGTGTCAGAATATTTGAATCCCTAACAGAGCAGTTTTACTCCCTTTGGGAAACATAATCCTCTTCCTCTTTTCTGTAATTATCGCTTTCATTTATTTTCCTTATACTTCTATCTGACTTCAAACTCTTTACATTTTTTACAAGATTTATATTTTTATCACTGTCCTTAAATAAATCTATAGCATCAGACAATTTATCCTCTACTTGCTTTAATAAATCTGATGATTTATTTTCTATTTCAGAGATTCGTTTGAATTTACTCTTCAATGCTTTCGATCCATCTGATTTAATTTCAGTTCTCAAAACATTGGCCTCGCCATCCATTTTATTCTTTTTAGATAGTAACACTTTAGACTGTTCAATCGTTGACGAAGAGCTTATGATATTTGCATTCCTCTGATTCTGAAAATCTTGCTCTGTAATCGGCTGATTCTCATTCTTTTTATTCGAATTTAATTTATTTTTCGTTTCTTCTGTTGTCTCATCCATCATTGCTTTCGCGATCTGTTTATCAATATTCTTTAACTGTTCATCATATTCTTTCATCTTATCTTGATTAACTGCATTCCCCTCTTTTAATCCACTTTCTAGAAGGTTATCTTTACTCTGCTGAATCAATTCTTTTTGATCCATAAGCTGTTCAATCATACTTATTTTCTTTCCCTGCTTTGAAATCAAAACTGAATCTTTTCTTCCAATCTGAGAAATAAAATCACTCTTATCTTTACTCCTATTCTTGACCGATGAGCTATTTAGATTTTGATTAATAATTAATGGATTAATCACTGTTGCCTTTGGTAATAAATTTAATCTCATTTAACTTTCCCCCTATCATAATTCATTTTTCTTGATTATATCACATATCATTTCCGAATTAATCAAAATACTAAAATTACACACGATTCGTGCTACTTTTTGCACACGAATCCTTGATTTAGCATTCAAACCATGTTATTTTTTACCCACAACTCTTTAAGATGGATATGGTTTTAATGAGCATTGTAATCCTTTGTATTGTTTCAGCAGTTTTATATCAGGGTATTTCCTTTATCTATTACCTTTTTACCACACTTCCATCTGCATAACGGGCGAATCTTCCCGTTTCTCTTTCATGAACCGGCTCATCATCAGGCCATGGCCAGCCTCCAAACTGTGTCTTCTGATAATCCTCATATGCCTTTTGTATCTCCTGTTCGGAATTCATAACAAATGGTCCATATTGTGCGACCGGCTCGTTAATCGGTTCCCCTTCTAACAGTAACACGTAACTGGTTTCCTCACCATTTATCACCGTAATTGGATCTTCTCCTGAAAGCCTGATTCGAGAGGATGGATCAATCTTTTCACCATCTATGGTAATATAACTGGTTCCTTGATAAAAATACAGGTTACGGTTTAAGGTCTTAGAACCTGCAGCAATAGGAAACTCTGCCTCAGGCTCCAGTTCCACAAGCTGGATTCCCACGTGGTTTTCTTCCCTTGCTGCCCATGAATCTTTCGTTGGCTCCAAACTTTTTTTGTCTTCCTGTTTCCCGGCAATTAATCGGATCGTTGCTGTCTTTCCTTTTTCATTTGTATGCTTGATCACTGGAATATCTTCTGCCCAAAGCATCTTATAATCCGGATCTGTGAATTTACTCTTTGCTGGTAAATTCAGCCAAATTTGAAATAATTCAAGTGGATTTTCCTTATCCTGATGAACCAGTGGGAACATCTCTACATGCTGGCACCCTGCTCCGGTCGTCAGCCACTGCACGTCTCCATTTCCATAACGTCCTTCCGCGCCCTTGGAATCAAAATGGTCAACAAGCCCTTCCAGTACAACGGTAACTGTCTCAAAACCACGGTGGGGATGAACCGGAAAGCCTGGAACTTTTTCTCCATGATACATACGAAAACCGTCTTTCCCGGAAAAATCATTTCCCATTCTTCTTCCTGCCAAAGAAACTGCAGGCCCTTGTGCCTCATTCCCTGCCGGGAATTGGTCCTGATGGTGCATACATGCCAGAAACGGACTGTCCATCCCCCATTGAAATCCTATTTTTTCAATTGCCTTTATTTTTTTGCTCATATCATTCACTCCTCGTCTTTATTTTTTTCAACAGATGCACAAATTGTTCTTTCTCCTCTTCGTTCAATCCATTAAAGCTCTCTGCTAAATCTTCCACATGCTTGGGAAATATATCTTCTATCTTTTTTCTCCCTTTTTGCGTGATCACAATAATGCAGGACCTTTTATCATTTGGATTCGGATGTCTTTCTATCATGGCATCTTTTTCTAAGTTATTGATTACCACCGTCATATTGCCTGAAGTGGAGAGAATGCTGGCAATAATCTCGTTAATTGTTAAATCGCCTTTGTGGTACAACGCTTCCAGCACTGCAAATTGCGCTGACGTAAGACCTGCCTGGTTAAATATGGCACCCGCTCTCCTGTGAAGTGCCTGGGTTGTTCTGCTAAGTCCGATAAATGCTTTTAAATTCATATCATTTTCTTTACCATAAGATATTGTGTTCTTTTTCATAGTTCAAATATATCACTAATTAGTGATAATGTCAATCTTGTTTCAACAAATTCATTGATAAAAGCCCCGATCAGAAATATGACTAAGGCTAATGTACGGTGTTTGCCGTTATTGCTTTTTTCCTACTTTTGATCCCTTGTCAACAAAGCTATGGTATAATTATTATTCTGCCTTCAGACACAGAAAAGCAGCCCATCCTCGATCGAGGTGGGCTGCCGCGGCGAAAACACATTTAATTCAAAATCAGATATTTGATGCTACCTCAAATGCATCCCATATTGCATACATAATATTGGAGACTTTTCTTGCATCTCCAAGTAAGTAAAGATCTCTGACCTCTTGCTTTAACTCATTATAAATCCTGTTTTCTGAATCATACCCCACGGCAAGTACAACCGAATCTGCGATTAATTCTATTTCCCCCTCTAAAGTCTTAATCACAACCCCGTGCTCTGTGGTGCGGATTGCTTTGGAATCTGTATAAACGGGAATTTTCTTCTCCTCAATCAGAGATAAAAGCATGCTGGTATTGGCAAAACACAGCGGGCCATTTAATGTTAACAGACCATCCTGGGCTTCTACAATAGTAACCTCTTTTCCATTGTTCTTCATTCATAAGGCAAGCTCACATCCAACCAGCCCTCCGCCTAACACCACTACGCGGCTGCCCCCAGTGTAAACGGATAACAGTTGGCAACAATTGCTCCAACTATTCTCCCATAATCTTTGGCATCGATTGGTGTTATTACCTGTATTGCCTGTATGAATCTTTCAAATTCTTGTTTTACATTCTCCATAAACAATACAGATTTTGTTTGGGACACGGTATAAAATCCTAAACTTCTAAACATTTCCTCATTCTTTGTTTTTGTATATAGGACAAGCTTGTTTCTTTCATCTAATTATCTGTGAACGCATATTCTTTCACCTTGCGCACTACATCTAATATGGTTCCATCCCGGCTTTCGATAATCCCTACAATCTTATCATCAAATTCCACTTTCTCCGGTTCTCCTACCATAGAATAAGCAATATCACGAAGTTCTTCGATTGTTTTAAAAGGAAGGTCGACTCCTTTCATGCTGTCAATTAAGTCCTGTCGTTTCGGATTGATGGCAATTCCATAATCAGTCACGACTACATCAATACTTTCTCCCGGCGTGGTCACTGCGGTAACTTCCGTACAGACAGCTGGAATTCTTCCCTGTAACAAAGGAGCAATCACGATGGCACACTTAGCACCAGTGGCAGTGTCTGGGTGTCCCCCCTGTGCCCCTGTTATCTCTCCATCTGAGCCAACCACTACATTACAGTTAAAGTTGACATCTACTTCGAGAGCAGCCAGAATGACAAAATCTAGTTTATTCACTACCGCACCTTTATTAAACGGATTTGCATACTCTCCAGCAGAGATGCGGAAATGTTTTAAATCTTTTACGGATTCCACTGCATCAAGATCGAAATCCTGAGTATCCAAAAGACAGTCTACCTGATCATTTGCCAACAAATCACACATGGGCTTTGTCAGACCTCCAACACCGAAGCGCATGCGGATATTGCGTTCCTTCATGATTTTAGCAAGTGAAACAGTAGATGCAATGGAAGCCCCGCCTACTCCAGTCTGATAAGAAAATCCATCTTTAAAATACGGAGCATTTACAACAAACTGGGTGCAGTAATCAGCCATCATCAGCTTTCTCATATCGGTGGTTGGTTTTGCAGCACCTGTGGCAATTTTATCTGGATTTCCAATGGCATCTACCACCACTACATAATCCACCTTTGTCATGCTTATATGGGCAGGGAAATTGGGGAAAGGTACCAAGCTGTCTGTAATTGCTACGACCTGGTCCGCGTAATCCCCATCTACAAGGGCATAAGAAAGGACTCCGCAGTTACTCTTGCCTCCGATTCCCCGGCAATTGCCGTAATCGTCACAGGTAGGTGCACCGATAAATGCAATGTCAATTCTGGTTTCTCCACTTTCAATGGCACGAACACGACCACCATGAGATCGCATGATGGCTAATCCTTTTAATTTACCGGCAGAAATAGCCTGACCGATTTTTCCTCTAACACCTGAGGACTGGATATTTGTTATGGTTCCATCTTCAATATATGGAACGATTGGGTCGTGAGCCTTACCAAGGGAGCTGGCGCAAATGGTAATATCTTTAATCCCCAGCCGGTGTACTTCTTCCATTACCATATTAACAATATAGTCACCTTCCCGGAAGTGGTGATGGAAACCAAGAGTCATACCATCTTTTATGTCACATTTAATCAGTACATCATGAATGCTTTCTACTAATTTACTCTTCGTGTTATCACTCACACATTTGGTTACGGGGCCATCTTTTTTATATGTATATCCGTCTTTGTAGTGAATCCCCTGGAATACTTCCTTTCCAGTGGTCTTTAGAATCTCTTCCGGGATATCTCTTCCGACTGCATTTATCATTTTACAAATCCCCCTTATATACGCCCGACGCTTTCGCCATATAAATGGTACGTTTCGCACCGTCATAAAATGCAATATCAATCATTTTTCCATCTACAGTAAATACACCAATTCCCTTTGCCTTTTTATCATCGATTTCCTTGACTACCTTTTCCGCAAAGATAATGTCTTTCTGTGTTGGCGTGAATATTTCATGTACAACACTGATCTGTCTTGGATTTATAATTGATTTTCCGTCAAATCCCATTAAATGAATGGATTCAGCCTCTTTGCGAAACCCTTCCATATCATCTAAATTCGTATAGACAGTATCAAAGCACTGGACACCAGCCGCTCTTGCTGCTATGATCATATTTTGTCTTGCACCCATGAGTTCCACTCCGGTCCCAGTAATATGTGTCTGTAAATCTTTGGTATAATCGCCGCCAGAAAGAGCAATACCAAAAAGTCTTTCTGAGGATTCACAGATTTCAAGAACCTTCATTACACCTCTGGCTGATTCAATGGCTGCCATAATAAGTGTTTTTCCTTCCAGAACATGAAACTCTTTTTCTGCCGCAGCAACCGTTTCCTCAACCAGCTTCACATCCTCTGCCCGCTCTGTTTTGGGTATTCGTATGGAATCGCATCCGCCTGCTATCGCACAGCGGATATCTTCCTTCCAATAAGGGGTATCCAGAGCATTGATACGTATCACTCGTTCACACCCGTGGTAATTTATTTCTTTCAGTGCATGATAAAGGGAAAACCGTGCAGCATCCTTCTGGTTTTCGGCTACTGCATCCTCTAAATCCAGTATAATGGAATCCGGCTTATAAATATAAGGATCTTTGATTAAACCCGGTTTCTGAGCATTTAAAAACATCATGGTTCTTCTTAGTCTTTTCTTTTCTGGATTCATCATCGAACTGTTCCTCCCCATGGAAGATTTTCATATTGCCCCACGGAACGGAACAAAGCTCCTTCCACACGCGCTTTTATTGTACAATCCAGTGCTCCTTTGTCTACAATAGAAAGTTTCACCTGACTGACTCCCATATTCTTAAGTGTTTCCATCACAACCTTTCTGATCTGATTCCCATATTGGTTGATAACTACACTATCCAGGTCAAATTCTATCCCGTTATTACCAGGTTCTACCGTAACCTGGCAGTCGCTGGATTCCAGTGTTCCCGCCATTGCCGGCTGCACGATTTCCATATCGTTCCTCCTCAAATCCTGCAAAACCAGCGTCTGTTCCTAATTTCTTCATTAATACACCGGGAGGAGTTAAAGGGGACAGAGTAAAACCATTGGCCGCTACTTTAGCTGCCAACGCAAACAAAAGTGGATTTTCGCCCATATTGACTGCAATCGTTACTGCAACAACTGTCATTAAGTTTCCTACCGCGATATTCCCAGGTCCGATAATCGTCAAAATTCCCGATACACAGAAAATGATAATCGGAACCAGATAAGTCCTCTTTCCTGCAAGCCCAATACCTTTTTTCGCTACAAGCTCCAACGTTCCGTTAACCTGTGCAACACTGAATAAAAACGACACGCCCACCAGTGTTATAAACAATTTTGCATCAAAGCCTGCCAGTACCTTACCGTCACTTAAGCCGCCCAATCTGGCAAGAATTAAGGCAGATCCAATCGCTAAAACACCTATATTGCACTTTTTTACAAACCCAATTGCCACTACGACAAACAAAAATAGAATAGATATAATATCTATGTAGTTCATGCCTGCTCCACCTCATTATTAAATTTTTTCTTAACGGTTACCATCTATGAATTATATAATCCTATCGATAGAATCAATATAACATGTTACAAACCATACGTCTAATTCATATTTTACATGAAAACTATAGTTAATATCTATAATTTTCTTGCTTTTTTTTCTGAATTCAGGTAAAATTGTTACAGAGGTGGTACCATGGATTTTAAAGATTTGAATTACATTTTAGCTGTTTCCAAGTATCAGAATATAACCAAAGCTGCTAATTCTTTATATATTTCCCAGCCCACGCTTACAAAATTCCTTCAAAACCTGGAAAGCGACCTTGGACAGAAACTATTTAAAAAAATTGGCAACCGTTTCATGCTCACTTATGCCGGTGAAAGGTACGTAAAAAAAGCCGGAGAGATTCTCCAGCTGAAAAAAGAATTGGACAACGAACTGTCAGATATTATTAAAAGCAATATCGGTGTGTTAAACATTGCCTTTCCGGTTATGCGCGGAACCTACATGCTTCCATGTACGCTTCCTATCTTCAGAAGCCTGTATCCGAATGTTATTATTAATATAAAGGAATCTGCCTCAGCCACCCTGGAAAGTATGATCCTTTCCGGTGAGACAGACCTGGCGTTTTTTAACAAACCGGTGAAAAGCCCAGAGGTGGATTATGAAGTGATCAGTCATGAAGAAATGCTTCTGATCATGTCAGTTGATCATCCGCTGGCAGACCGGGGAGTAACGAAAAATACGTGTACCCGTCCGTGGTTTGACTTAACACTGCTGCAAGAGGAACGTCTCATTCTTCAGGAAACCAACCAGCGTTCACGTCTGACGGTAGATCGTATTTTTCA
The DNA here is from genome assembly GCF_003833015.1 of Clostridium sp. E02. Classification (GTDB taxonomy): domain Bacteria; phylum Bacillota; class Clostridia; order Lachnospirales; family Lachnospiraceae; genus Lacrimispora. The sequence continues at coordinate 190,847 of NZ_RJLQ01000001.1, read as the reverse complement.
ACAGGTTGGATTTCAGCCGCAAAGGATTCTGATTACAAGCAATATTAGGGCAGGCGCAGAGTTGGTTTCTAAAAATTACGGTGTTGCCTTTGTTACTGATACGCACTTAAAACATATGAATTTCCTGGATAAGCTCATGTGTTTTTCCTTTGGCACGCCAAGTACAATGGTTGATTTTGTCGCCGCTTACCGTAAGGGATCCTATTTAAATCACCATGCAAATGAATATATAAAAATCGTAAAGGACTTCACTTAATCAAGCAGTAAAAATAAAAGCTGCCGGACAACCTCTTGCCGGACAGCTTTTATTCTATATTACTTCTTTACAAATATACCTTCTACGTAACTTATATCCATTTATAAATATGAGATAAGCTGAACCGAAAAATAAATCCCACACAAAGTATCCGCTCCAGAACTGTGCCCGATTTCCGAAAATAACTTTGATATTCCTGCGCTGTTTGTTTGCGTTGGGATTTTTAAAACTGCTTCACTGTAATATCCATCGATTGCACATTTTAAGAAAGCTCCACTGATGTCATTGGTTCGATTTCTATTTTCTGCAATCTGTACTTTCAAAGCTGAAAGCAGAGTCATGACTTCTTTTTTCTTAGAATTATAAGTTAGCCCTGCTAGTAATCCACACAAAAAATCATCCCCTGACGGCGTCAACCCATTCCCCAATCCAATGATTCCAATCAATTCCTGCGCCGTCTGGTTATAGTCTTTGCGTACAAGTGATTGGATTGAATTTTGTATGTATTTCTCAGCATAAAGAGAAATCGGAGTTCTACCAACTGACTGACCGTTGTCAAAAAACAAATCCAGTACTTTTTTTTCCTCCATCAATTGAATAATTCCATCATATAAGCGTTTGTCCTCTTTGAGAAAAAAGCCATTTGATTGCTCTATTTTTTCCTTATCAAGCTTTAATGGTACGACTTCTGTATTTTCTTCCTTAATGTTCATACCGGATATTATCATTCCATTTGCCGTTACTTCTACTTTGTCGCCTTTTAAAACACAGGCACTTGACATATCAAGTTCATCTGCATCAATTATAATACTCAATGGAGACAAATGCGTTCCGTTTGACTGGATCGCAACCAGATTATCTGCGAAACACAAATTAATAGTTTTTCTATAGATCGAGTGAACATATCCACCGATTTGCCGATTTAGAATTTCCTTAACAAGTCCTGACATGCGTATGATTCTTTTTTCCATAGTTCCCTCCCAATTGGTCTATTGGAAATTATATCGTTTTTTAGCTGCCTGTAAATGTTCTCTCATCGCGTTTTCAGCACCTTCTTCATCGTGAGCAATTATAAATCCATATATTTTCTGATGTTCATCATAAATACACTGCAATTGTTCCATATTTGCCATACCACTGGAACTGACATTCCGCATAAAATTGATTATTGTACGAATTAGTTGATAAATCACTTCATTCCCCGAACACTTTGACACGATCAAATGAAATTCCATATCAAGCTCCAAAAACACATCATAATCTTGGTCATGATACGCATTGTACATCCGAAAGAAAATATCATTTAATTCTTCTAAGTTTTTACTCTGCGCATGAGAAGCTGACATACCTGCTGCCTTAACTTCCAAAGCGTAACGTACATCTAAAATACTTTCCACCTGTCCTGTATTCAAAAAAAGAGACCATGATAGAGGAATCATGAAAAAATTAGATCCATCATTGCAAAGAAAAGATCCCTGACCCGGACGTATTTCAATCAGTCCTAAGACATCAAGCACTTTTAACGCTTCCCGAATCGCAGATCTTCCTACCTGAAATATTTCTGCCAAGTTGCGGTCTGACTCAATCTTATCTCCCGGATTTAATCTCCCCGAAAAAAATTCATCTGCAAAATAATTGGTTAGACGATTCAACAATACATTGACATTAGTGTTCTTGCTGGTTATGGTTTCTTCCTGGTTTTTTGCAATATTTCTATCCTTTGGTACCAGGTTTTCCAAATCATTCATAAATTTATCTGTACTTATCTGAAAAACGCTTGTATCAAAATCCAACTGGCTAGAAATCTGTTCTAGTACATCATTAAGCCTGGTGCCTCCCTTTGTTTCAAGATTCGAAAGGGTAGATAAGCTAATTTGATTCTTCCCATCCATTCCCGAAAAATATTGTTTAATAAATTCCTTCTGAGTAAGCTGGAGATACCTTCTTAAGGTCAACAGATTGTTTCTTTTATTATACTCTAAATCTTCTATCATCTTAATTCTCCTATAATCTACATTCCTTTATGTATTTACAATGATCTACCCCTTCCAATGTCAACCACAAAGGAATGCAGTCCTATAAGAGTATTATCGTTATTAATTAGTCAAAAGTCAACTGATAATTAATTGAATCAGACAATACAGCTACCATTTTCTTAAAATATATACTCCAACTGGAGAATATAAAATTGCCGCTAAAATAGCCAGAAACCCTGCTATGTAAATTTTATCTGAATTCATTGACAATCCAAATACTTCAATCATAAATGCAACCATAATAACAACAAACGAAATTGTTAATGCGCCTTCTTTTGATTTAAAAAATGCTTTTCTATCCATTAAAACCTCCAATCCAAACTTTACGCTTATAATATGATCTGTGTCACGAAGAGAATTGCACCTACAATTACCGCTGCAGATAACGTAATTGGCATAATTTTTTTCAATACCTGACCCTCTTTACCTAGAATATTAGCGGTTGTGGTTCCAAGTATGATGTTACCGGGACAGATGGTATTACCAATTGCTCCGCCGGCTGTCTGCGCACCCAATATAGCAGCCGCATTAAGTCCCAACAACTTTGCAGTGGTCAGCTGAAATTCGCCAAAAAGAATATTGGAGGCCATATTACTGCTTGTCATAAAAGAACCAAGCATCCCTACTACTGGTGCTAAAAATGCATAACCTTTTCCCAAAACCTCGGATATACCATAAGCAAGTACCATTGTCTGTCCTGTTCCACCCATTATCTTTGACATGATGATGAAACCGATTACTGCAATACCCGATGGAATGGTCTTTAGCAAAGAACGGACAAACACTGCTTTCATTCTGTTATTTTTAATCCAACCATGTTTTTTATAAAACAGCAGCCCAAGGACAGAAGCGGCAAACAGGAAGGTTCCAGAATGGATAAGCGGAGATATGGGGGAATAGCTGGAAACAGCTTCGTTAATAAAATCATACCCAGTACTCGTCTCTGAAAAAGAAAGGCCAAAGGATATTTGCCCCAAAACACTTTTTACCGCTGGAATTAGCAATACAAAAAGCGTGATTGCGGATAGTATTATATAAGGAACAAACGCATCCTTTATCGTCATGTCACGAGGCGCATCTTCTTCTGTTTTAATGGAATTTTCATGGTCCATAATTTTACTGTCTTCAATTCTCCATGGATCTTTGTAAAACTTTGTTTTCCCCAGTATAAAGATCACTATAAAAGCAATGCATGCTGGTATGAAACAGGAAAGCGTGGTATTTATTTGAGTCAAAATCATCTGACCGCCTCCATGAATCAAAGACATAATAAGAACTGCAGGCAATCCTTTTTTAATTGCCTTCTTTCTTCCATAGAACCAACAGATCGAAAGTCCCGTTATAATATTCCAAATCCAGATAAAAGCGGCTGCCCATAATGCTGTCTTTAAGTACAGTTCCGAACCAACCTCTAGATTTGCAGACATAGCAAGTGCATCCCAGCCTACGGAAAGGGTCCCAAATGTGTTCCCCCAAGCATGTCCAATTAAAGGAATAATAACTGCCCAAAGCGGATTAACCCCCATGCCTACCAATAAGGGGGCTCCCACTGCTACCGGAACTCCAAAACCGGTAATTCCCTGTAAGAAACTGATAAAAATCCAGCTCATGGCCAGCAATTGAAGTAATTCATTTGGTAAAAGTTTTTGCATCCCCTTACGGATCACAGAGAAACCTTTGGCCTCATCAACTACTTCAAATAACAAAATAGCCGGCCATACGATCGTTAGAACTACAATTGAACTCCAAACTCCTTTGGCACTCTCAATGGTTATCAATTTAAGATCCGCTTTATAGAAAATAACACCGCAGATAACTGCAATCAACAGTCCCATCGGTGCCGCTTCCGTCGCTCCCCACTGAAACTTGATCATAAGAACTAATAAAGCGATAATAGGCAGTGCCGCAATGAACCACATGAATAGATTAGCCGGCATATTCATCTTTTTCCTCCTGCTTTGTTAAATAATCATGTATCCCCTTAGCCGCAGCTTTTCCAGCACCCATCGCCAGAATAACTGTTGCCGCACCCGTAACAGCATCTCCTCCTGCAAATACATTCTCCCTTGATGTCTGACCATTTTCGTCTTTTGCGATGATACAGCCATACTTATTAATATCCAAACCTTCTGTGGTAGAGGAAATCAGTGGATTGGGCGAAGTCCCCAATGCCATGATTACCGTATCTACATCTATCACATAATCCGAATCTGGGACTACTACCGGTCTTCTTCTACCAGATTCATCTGCTTCCCCAAGTTCCATCTTTATAACCCTGATTCCGCAAACATGTCCATCCTCAACCAGTATTTCTTTCGGATTTCTGAGTAGATGGAACTCAATGCCTTCTTCTTTGGCATGATGAACTTCTTCTGCCCTGGCAGGTATCTCTTCTTCACTTCTGCGGTAGATCACATAGACCCGGGCACCCAATCGTAGAGCTGTCCTAGCCGCATCCATGGCTACATTTCCGCCACCTACGACTGCAACTTTTTCCCCTGCTGCGATTGGCGTATCATAAGAAGTATCAAATGCACGCATCAAATTGCTTCTGGTTAAATACTCGTTGGCAGAAAAGACTCCATTGGCATTTTCTCCGGGAATTCCCATAAGCCTTGGAAGACCGGCTCCTGAACCGATAAACACAGCTTCAAAGCCTTCTTCCTCAATTAACTGGTCAATGGTCACAGATCTTCCGATAATGACATTTTTTTCAAATTTGACGCCCAATTCTTTTACTTTCCCAATTTCTTTTTCTACTATTTTTTCTTTTGGCAAACGGAATTCTGGTATTCCATATACGAGCACTCCTCCAAATTTATGTAATGCTTCGAAGATGGTTACTTCATACCCCATTTTAGCCAGATCACCGGCACAGGTAATTCCGGCAGGACCGGAACCGATCACTGCAACCTTATGACCATTGATCTTTGCTGGTTTTTCCGGTGATATTCCATGCTCCAGTGCATAATCTGCCACAAAACGTTCCAACTTACCGATGGCCACCGGATCGCCTTTGATCCCGCGGACGCATTTGCCCTCACACTGGGTCTCCTGAGGGCATACCCGTCCACAAACAGCAGGCAGTGCCGTATGAGAACTGAGTACTTGGTATGCTTTCTCGAAATCACGCTTCTGTATTTCCATAATGAAACCAGGAATATCAATGGATACCGGGCAGCCGCTGACACACAGAGGTTTCTTGCAGTTTAGACATCTCCCTGCCTCTTTCACTGCTTCTTCTTCGTTATATCCTAAGCATACCTCTAAAAAATTCGCTGCCCTTACGGAAGGTTCCTGCTCCCTGACTGGGACCCTTGTTAAATCTGCCATTATTCATCCCCCCCGCAGCATCTGCACTTATGTTTTGCATGTTCCTGTGCATTGTGTTCGAATGGTGCATACATCTGATTCCGTTTCATTGCCAGATCAAAATCGATTTTATGTCCATCGAATTCTGGTCCGTCCACACAGGCAAATTTTACTTCATCGCCCACATTGAGCCTGCATCCACCGCACATTCCCGTACCGTCTACCATAATCGGATTCATGCTGACTGTTGTGGGCAGATTGTATTCTTTCGTAAGCCGACAGGCAAATTTCATCATAATCATTGGGCCGATCGCAACACAGTGATCGTATTTTTTACCTTCTTCCCCAATTAGGTTCTTGATCACTTCTGTTACCATACCAGATCGTCCATAAGATCCGTCGTCGGTCGTCACATATAAATTCCCAGAAACTGCTTTTAACTCGTCTTCCATAATAAGCATCTCTTTTTTCTTAGAACCAATGATCACATCTGCTTCGATTTCATGTTGATGGAACCATTTTACCTGAGGATATATGGGTGCCGCCCCGACTCCCCCAGCAACAAATAAGTATTTTTTCTTTTTCAGAATTTCTATGTCCTCATTTAAGAATTCACAGGGAGTACCAAGCGGTCCTGAAAAATCTTCAATCGAATCTCCCTCGATATATTGGGAGAGCTTATAGGAAGAAGCTCCTACTACCTGAAATACGATTGTAATCGTACCTTTTTCTCTGTCGTAATCACAAATAGTAAGTGGGATACGTTCTCCCTTTTCGTCTATTTTTATTATGATAAACTGGCCCGGTAAGCAATTGCGTGCTACATAAGGTGCTTCAATATCCATAAGATAAATTTGATCTGCCAGTTTTTTTGCGTGCCGTATCTTGTACATGATCTTCCCTCCTGTTCATCCCTGTTCTTTCTATAGAACGACTGCTATTTATAGATAACGGTTCCCGTCTTTCCTTCTAATCCAAGCTGGGCTTTTAGAAGCAATGTAATCAAAGCCTGCCTGTTATCTCCTGATTCCACAAAACGAATTGCCGCTTCAATCTTTGGTAACATGGAACCGGAAGCAAATTGATTTTGTTTGATATACTCTTTTGCTTCCTCCACACTCAGTTTAGACAAATCAGTCTGATTCTCTTTTCCATAATTGATTGCGACTTTTTCAACCGCTGTAAGGATGACCAGAGAAGAAGCGTTAAGCTGCTGTGCCAGTAAGGAACTGACATTATCCTTATCAATCACCGCATTGGCTCCTGTTAGTTTTCCGTTTTTATCTATGACCGGTATTCCGCCACCACCGCAGGTAATCACCACATGCCCCGCATGAATCAGTGTCTGAATCGTATCCAATTCACGGATCAGTTTTGGCATGGGTGACGCAACTACCTCCCGATAGCCGCGCCCTGCATCTTCCATACAGGTAATTCCTTGTTTCTCTTTTTTCTCTGCTTCCTCTTTCGTCATGAAACTGCCGATTGGTTTGGTTGGATGCAAAAAGGCTTCATCTTCTGAATCTACAATGACCTGAGATAGAATCGTAGAAACTTTTTTGTCAATCTTTCTGGTGTAAAGTTCATATTTTATTGCATTTTGTAAATCAATTCCAATATACCCCTGGCTCATGGCTACACAACTAGGAAGGGGTGCTACATCGTCTTTACCACACTGTTTTTGGTATTCATTCATTGCTTTCTGAATCATTCCGACCTGAGGCCCATTTCCATGCGTAACCACTAAATCAAAGTCTTTTTCTATTAAGTCCACAATTACTTTTGCGGTATTGGCTACCGCTGTCTGCTGTTCTTTATAATTACTGCCCAACGCATTTCCACCGAGCGCAATCACTACTTTTTTATTTGCCATTCCAACACCCCTTATCCTTCTCTCGTTGTTGTAGCTAAAGCTAGATTTTTTTTATTACCCCTGATATCCCAATTTTTTTACATATGCCTGAATTGCTTTTTCAAAACATTGGATCGGCGGATGAACCGTACCTGCCCCTATCTGTCCATATCCTGCGATTTTATGTGCAATCCCTGTATTGATAACGGGAGTGATTCTCTTTTCTACCACCAGTCTGGCATCAATTCCAAGGCAGATTCCCTGGAAATTCCAGGTAGGTACGATAAAATTCGGATTATGATCTATGGTGATCTCTGTCATTTCATTGCTGGTACGAAGTGCATCTTCGTAACCGCCAGCACCAACGAATCGTGTAACGGCTGGAGCCGCAATCATAGCCATACCCCCAACTCCAAATGTCTCTGTAATCGCACTATCGCCAATATCCGGACTTGCATCCTCTCCGTCATATCCAGTAAAGTAAAGTCCCTGAGGAGTATTAACCGGGGCTGTATACCATTCATCTCCCATGCCACTGATGCGGATACCAAAGTTCTCCCCATTCCGGCACATTGCTGTAACAATGGTTCCTTCTTCAATCATTCTTGCCCCATCCATAACTGATTTTCCGGCAGCCATCATGATGTTAAGGAAGAACTGATCCGTATCTGCCAGAAATTTAATCACGTCATATCTGTCTTTTTCCGTTATATCAAGGTTGGTCACGATTGGACTCATTTCCTTTAAAAATACCAGCGATGCAGCAATGTTCCTCTGATGGAATTCATCTCCCATGGCAACTGCCTTTGCTATCATTGGATTTAGATTAAGTCCATCCGCCAATGTACGGATCGCCTGTCCCAGTACTGGACCAAGAACGTCACGCATCCATTGTAAACGGGTGACAACTTCTTCTGAGAATGCTCCAAAACGAAGAACCTTTCCAATCCCCTCATTCATCGTACAGTAAGCCTGGTTTCCATCGGTCCTGTTCTCTACGACAAACAGTGGCATGTGTGCTGACGTAATTCCACCCATAGGTCCAACTGCACTCACATGGTGACATGGAATCAATGTTATTTCACCGTCATCAAGCAGCTTTCTGGCACCAGACTCGTCAGATGCCCATTCCTCGAATAATATGGCACCAACGCAAGAACCTTTTACCGGATCTGGCATATTCTCATATTTAATTGGCGGACCAGCATGAAGCAGAACTTTCCCGTTCTTTAATTCATTAATCAGCTCCATAGCAGGCTGCACATCAATCAAGACCGGCTGTGCAGCAACCACTTTGTCAATAACTGCACGATTTGCTTCCTCTATATTTTTATATTTCATTGAGAATATCTCCTTTCTCTGTTTTACTTATGATCGCATTCGTTGTTCTCATAATTTCTAAGGAACTGTAACACTTTTAGCAGTTCAATATTTCCATCTGCAGGCGGAAGCCAGTCATACTGTACGACTTCACATCCGAATTCACTTGCTACTTTTGCGAAACTCTTTAATCCAAGATTTATTATATTTGGTTTTTGTGAAATCAATCGTGCAACCTGATCAAAGGAACCCGCCGCTTCACATGGCAGACATTCTTTCTTGCGAATTTCTTTTACTGGTTCGTCAAACTTATTTCCTATGATATGGATGGCCGCATCAACCGCTGCCTTATTGCTTTCGCATACAATCACTCCAGCACTGGTTAATTTGCTAATCTGGTCATCATAGCCTTGATAATCTTTTCTCGTACCGCATACCGTAGCAACAAAGAATATCTTTCTGTTCTGGGCTTTCGCCTTTTCCTTTAAGCTTGTAATTGCCGGAAGCAGAGCTCCTGCCATATCTTCATGAGAACCGTAGCCAAGGACAACATCTAAAAGGATCACGCCTGTACTCTCATCAACCATTGCATCTTCCATACATTCAACACGCTTGGTAGGATCAATCATAGGATGAGGTTTTCCCTGTGTATATTCATCATCACCTAAGTCCACAACAATGTGACCATCTATATTCAGCATAAATCCTTTTTTCTTTTCTGGAGGAATCGAAAGGTGAAGCGCATCCTTGATCAGCATCGCTGCTTCTCCGGCAAGCGTACCGCCTGAATAATATGCTTTGATTGTCTTATTTTCCTCCGCTTTAAAGAAATCACCTTTGGGAAGTTCTGTCTTCTCATATTTGATCGTCTCACCGCGGAGAAGGGATACTGCGATCTTTGCAGCCTCTTCCAGAGTGTACGCATGATAGAAATCTTCTTCATGATAATCAGGTTTTTCTCCTAAAAACAGGGTAACCACCGGTTTTGTGCAGTTGCTTAATTTGGAAACGATACGGTCCTTTACTTCTTTTGCCGGCGGCTTGGATATTACGATAAGAACTTTGGTTTCCTCATCCTGATCCATGGCGTCTATGGTATCCATCATGGTAATTCCACCTACAACGGTTGAAAGGTCACGTCCGCCCGTTCCGATTGCATTAGCAACTCCCTCACCCATACGGTCGATGATGGTAGTCAGTTCCTGAATACCAGTTCCGGAAGCACCGATGATTCCTATGGCACCTGGTGTTACATGATTGGTAAACGCGATGGGAACCCCGCTTATAATACCGGTTCCACAGTCAGGTCCCATAACCAGTAGCCCCTTTTTATGCGCTTTTTGTTTCAACCGCAGCTCATCTTCGATGGTCACATTATCGCTAAACATAAATACATGTAGATTCTCATCAAGGGCACGATCTGCCTCAAATGCTGCATAGGCTCCCGGTATAGAGATAACCACAAGATTAGCATCGGATTCTGCTCTAAATGCCGCTTCCCAGGATCTCACACCCTCTTCTTTTGCTTTTCCGTCAGAAGTGGTTGCCTGATTTTTCAGGAAAATCTCTACTTCTTCCATAATTACATTCAGCATGTCATCTTCATCTACGTCTGCAACGATTACCATATCATTTGCCGTTGCTTCCATTAATTCTTCTGTATCCATGCCACCCTGCTTATAAATGTCTTTATTGGCCGGAGTCGCCATCATAACAGAAACTTTTTTCACTCCATCAATGGAAGACAGTTTATTGGTCAAAAGCATTAATACGACTGAATCCTGATAGCTTCCTTTTTTCACTATTGTTTTTAACATTTTTTCACCTCGGCTTTATTAGTCAGCAAATCTGTTTTTATGGTTGTATCTGTTGTAATGAACATCCTCACTGATTAAATATTGATAGATATCATCAACAATTTCAATTCCGCCTTCTGCGTACTGTTTTTCTTTTCTAGAAATCGCTCTTTCCCCTGGATAACATACTTTCCCAAATCCTTCTGCAGCCGGCATTGCATTGAGTTCATCAAGAACGATCGACATGTTCTTTTTAAAGGAATCCATATCTGTGAAACGGGAGGGATCCATAACAATATGTATGTGTCCTAAATTTCTCCCCTCTGTCAGGTCATGATACATCGAGCTTACATGTTTTCCGAACGGTACTCCAAGCATCACACCGGAAAGAACATCTACCATCATCATAAGGCCATAGCCTTTTGCGCCTGAAATCGGTACCAATGCATTTACCTGATTGGGATCTGTAACAGGATTTCCTTTTGCATCAACAGCCCAATCATTGGGAATCATTTCATTTCTGGACCGCTTATCTAAGATCTTGCCCCATGCCTGAACGGTGGTAGCCATATCAAAGACTACATTCCTCTCATCTGCAGTCGGTGCTCCAAATGAGATTGGATTGGTTCCGTAATATGGCTCTGTTCCGCCATAAGGTACCGCCATTGGATCGGACTGGCACATGGATACGGAAACAAGTCCAGCCTTAGCTGCCATTTCAGTATAGTAGCCGATTGCTCCACTATGAGAAATATTCTTTACTCCAACGACTGCGATTCCGTTGGCTTTTGCCATATCAATCGCATGTTCCATGCCCACCATTGCACCAACATAACCAATTCCATTGTCTGCATCTAAAACACCGGAACAAGGACCTGTTACTTTATATTCAAAGTTTGGATTCGTTGTAATACCACCCTTTGCAATCCGTTCGCTGTAGTATTCCATACGTACAGAACCGTGGGAATGATATCCTCTTTCATCTGACCATACAAGTACATCTGCGGTCTTATCTGCATGCTCATCGCTTAAGCCGGCTTTCATTAATTTTTTTTTCATTAATTCTTTTAATTCGTCATGTGTCAATCTCATATGCTTTCCTCTTTCTTTTTCGCTTTATTTTTAAATTATAATTCTATGTCTCTGTTGCAGTCTTTGGAATAAACATATGCAAAATCTTCATCGCGGCCTACCCCATAAGCTGCCTGTGGACAGTAGGCATCCATAAAGATGTAATCACCTTTCTGAACCGGTACCCAATCCTGATCTAAGATATACATACCTTTTCCAGAATAGATATAAGCTCCATGTTCCTGAACATGAGTCTCAACATACCCATGAGAGGTGCCCATCTTAAAGAGCAGGATATGCATATTCATATCAAATGCAATATCCGTTGCAGCTGGTAAGAAATCCTTTACTAATACATCTTTCATTCCTTCATATTCAACCCATGGAACCTCATTTATGTTTCCAACAACCGTATAAGCTTCTTTTCCTTCTAAAGGGGAATACACTCTTTTATATAAAAATACTTTTGCGTTTTCCTTCCCTTTATTTTCAAAATAAAGTTTTTTTCCAGCTGGAGTAAAAAAGTATCCGCCCTGCGTCAAATCTTCCTTTTTATCCTCGTTCCAGACTGTGACACTCCCTTCTAAGACATAAAAGAAAGCTTCAAGTTTGCCTCCTGCAAACCCCGTTGTATTTTTAGCTCCTTCTTTTGCAGTTACAATATAGTCAACAAAGGTAGCTCCCATTTCCGGTGAACCTAAAATTGTAATATCGCAGTTTTCAAATCCTGGTATTACATTTTTTACAAGACCATCCGGCTCAAGTACTGCATACCTATCTTTTTTAATTACCGATCTAGTACAAAGCAATTCCTCTCTGTAACCAATATGATTGTTTAAATATCCCATAACCGAACTCCTTTCTGAAAAAGAAAATGAAATGTTTCTATTATAATCCGGTTTGTGCCGAATCGAGTTGCCTTTTACCCTATTGAATTTTGCTATTGCAAAATGAAATGATTCTGTTATAATACGATATTAAATAATGTTGAACAAACAGGAGGTATTCCATGATAAAGAAAGAAATCGTTTCCCTTCGCTCAGAGTTATATTTAAAATGCGCCAGTATTTATAGCAATCCTTCCCTGACTGCCAAAGCAGTTATTTTATATTTCCATGGAGGAGGATTGCTTTACGGTCAGCGTGACGACCTACCAGAATTTCATATTCATGAACTTTGCAATGCAGGTTTCATCTTGGTATCGTTCGACTATCCTTTAGCACCAGCGGCTAAAATCGGACAGATCCTTGACGATGTAAAATCATCCATATGCCTTTATCTTGAACAACCTTTAACCTTTGCCCCTGATACACTTCCCTATTTTTTATGGGGCCGATCCGCAGGAGCCTATCTATGTCTGCTAGCCTCCTCCCATAAGTTTTCAAAACCCCCACTGGGAATTATTTCGTACTACGGCTATGGCTTTCTGACTAATCACTGGTATAACGAACCCAGTTCTTACTATTGCCGTTTGCCCCAAGTATCCAAAGACTGTCTTTCATCTGACTTACACGAAATAAAAGCAATTGGTGAACTTGACGCCTGCTACAGCTTATACATCTATGCAAGACAGACGGGCAAATGGATTGAACAGTTTTTTCGTGAAAGAGAAAAATTTTTTTACAAAGATTTTTCACTCCGTAATGCTTCGGATCTTTCACTGAAACAGGCAGTATTTCTAGCACATAGTACAAAGGACACTGATGTTCCCTATCAGGAGTTCCAAGCCCTGAGACATTTACTAACTCGCAGTGAAACATATCTTGTATCCGACGAAGTGCATGATTTTGACCGATACACGGATACTAGATCTGCACAGGAACTTCTTTCCAAAACCATACAATTTATAGATAAGGCTTTGGAATCATAGTAAAATCCGGTCAACCTCTTTTTATATTATCGCACCACCAATTTTGTTTTTCAATTGTCATTTTGAACAATTATTGGTTATTTATTTGTGCATATTCAATATTTTTTCTTGAAATACAATTATTTCATGAACTTTTGAGTTGTATTTTTATAAAACCAATCAACCACTTTTCATCACGTCTTATCGTACGGAACAAAACAGGACTGGAATACCCGTAAAACACTGATTACTGGTAGTACAGCCCCGTTTTTATTGGGATACTTTATTCGGATTCTTTCTTATCCAGAGTCTGTACCAAATCGTATGCCACTAGAATTGATTTACCAAAATCACTGTATTTACTAAATTCGATTGGACAATGACTTCTTCCATCTTTACTTGGAACAAATAGCATAACGGTCGGTAAAATCTGTCCGATTGCCAACGCATCATGACCTGCACCACTTAACATTCTCTTATAGGTGTAGGATCTCTCTTTGCAGCTCTCTTCTAACACATCAAGCATATCTTCTGATAATTTGACAGGCGTAATTACCAGCTTGGTGTCACTGTCATAGCTTCCATCAAATTCACCTACTTCTTTTTTCAGTGCTTCCTTGATCTTATTGACGATATCTATGATGTTATCATTGTTTTTCGATCGGATGTCTACCGTAAATTCAACATCCTGAGCCACTATATTCATTCCTCCTGGAATTGTTTTGATATAACCCACAGTCGCAACGGTACCATCCGCTTTTTCTCTTGCCCAATCTGGAATCTTTGAGATAACTTTTGTAGCTGCATCCACAGCATCCTTCCTCATATCCATAGGAGTTGTGCCTGCATGATCAGAACGTCCATGTACTGTAAACATAAATCTCTGGATTCCAACGATCCATTCCACCAATCCCAGTTCGATTCCCGTGCTGTCTAAAACTGGTCCCTGCTCAATATGTGTTTCGATAAAGCTTCCAATTTTATCAATGTTCCATTTTGCACCTTCAATTTTTTCCGGATCTAAGCCGTATTCTTTCATTGCATCGTATACAGATACCCCATTTTTATCGGTATAATGCTTGCAATATTCTACATCAAGCTGGCCAAGCATTGCTTTTGATCCGAAATAACCTGTTCCAAAACGCATCCCCTCTTCATCACAGAAACCAGCCACCACATAAGTATGTTTCGGCTTCTTATTGTTTTCTTTCATAAGTCTGGCAACTTCAATCGCTGAAATTATTCCAGCAATTCCATCGTAATCTCCACCATTGGTTACAGAATCATAATGAGAGCCCATCATAATACATGGAAGTTCCTTCTCTTCCCCTTCAATTGTCCCGAAAACATTACCAGCTTCATCTTCACGAACGTCAAGTCCGGCATCTGTCATGATTTTTTTTAGATAATCAACCGCACTTCTGGCTTCTGGTGTAAAGGGCAGCCTCGTACAACCTTCTCCTGGTGTTGATGTGAACTGTTTTAGATACTCCAAATCCTCTGTAATTCTTGAAACCACTTCATTGATATCCATTTTTATTCTCCTTTTCAGTTTCATTCATTTGTAATTGCATATTCAACAGTTTTCACTTCATCGTATACTTCTTTATCCAATACACCGAGTTTCTTGGAAACCAGCATAGCTACCATACAGTCTACGTCTACGTTCATTACGGTACGGAACATTCCGGAAAACCAGTCAATCCCAATTAATACACTCATCGCTTCCACCGGAAGTCCTAATGATGTCGCTAGGAATGTATAGGTTACCACCATACCACCTGGCACAACGATGGTTCCCATACACATCAATACAGAAAGTAAAATTGCCATTCCTAATTGGCCAGGAGTTAGTACAACCCCCGTAGCCTGACTCATAAACAGGATTGCTAATATGTAACACTGAACAGCACCACAGCTATTCATCGACATTGTTATTGGTCCTGTAAAAGCAGCTACTTCTCGACTAACTCCAAACTTTGTTACTTCATCTTCCATTTTTGTTGGAAGACAAATTGCTGAGGAGGTGGTTGTCATAGCCATAATTGACATTTTTGCAAATTTTTTCGGCATTTTTGCTAAACCAACATCACAGATTGCTGCTGTAGTTGGCAAATAAATCAAGAACTGAATTAAATCTCCTAACGCCAGACATCCAAGGAATTTAATCATCGGAATGATCACCTTAAATCCAACGGATCCAGATACATTTGCTAACAGGCAAAATATACCAATGGGAGCGAACTTCATTACCATTTTGATAATATTCATGATAATTCCGTTCATTTCGTTCAACCAGTCAACAATTCCTGATTTACCTGTCTGTTTCTTATACATTCCAGCAGCGAGTCCTAAAAAAATAGAAAATACAATGCATGAAATCATAGCTCCACTTGCCATTGAACCAATGACATTTGTGGGTACAAAATTTAGAATCGTATCGGATAATGAAGTCGAAACCACTTCCGTTTTGGCAATTTCTCCTACCCCCAGAGAAATTCCTTGCCCCGGTTTTACAATCAAACCGAGAGCCAGTCCGATTCCAGCCGAAATCATTGTAAAAATGATTATACTGACAAAGGTATAGAGCCCCATCTTTCCTGCACTTCCCGTGTCAATGTTTGCCAATGCAGATGCAACTGCCGTCATTACTAAAATCACAACAGACATCTGAATCAAACGAATAAAGATATCCCCTACTACCTTTAAGTTACTAGCAGCTGGTCCAACAATTGATCCAAATACAATCCCCCCTAACGTTGCTATCAGAATCCAAGTTGCCAATGACAGTTTCTTAACTTTTTGTTTTTTGACTTCCATCCCTCTACCTCCACCTTAATATTAAATACTGGTTGACTGGTTTTTACTATATTCATATTATTGCACATTTATTTTCTATTAACAATACACTAAAATACACAAATATATTATTTATTTTTGTTTATTATCACCTATAGTTATGGTTTTATGGAAATAAATGGTAAATTTTGGTTGTTTTCTATCGTGTATTATTTTAATAGTTTTATAAATATTATTTTGTTATTTTTACTATAAAAAACTTTAATTTCGCGGTTGAATGTATTTGTTATGTTTAGTCATTAAGAAAGAGTCTGACTTGTCAGACTCTTTCTTAATGACTAAACATAATTTTTTATGCAAAAAAGCCAGCTGATTTCTCAGCTGGCTTAAAACAATGGTTAATCCACATTATCTATCTCTTTACCATAACTCTTTGTAAAATATCTTCCTTTTCTTTGGCATCCGGTTCTGCTCCAATTCCTCCAAATGGCATTTGTGCAATTAATTTCCATTCAGCAGGAATGTCTAATAATTTGGCAACCGCCTCATCAATCATTGGATTGTAATGCTGCAAAGAAGCACCGATTCCAGCTTCCCGTAAAGCAGTCCATATATTAGACTGCAGCATACCATTTGACTGATTTGCCCATACGGGGAAATTATCTGCATATAAGGAAAATTGTTCCTGATATGAACTTACAACTTTTTCATTTATATAATAGAGCACAGTCCCATATCCGTTTTTAAAGCTATCAATTTTCTCTCGTGGTACCTCACCATGAAATGAGTCATAAATGGCATCCCATAACTGATCCTGCTTTATCCCGAATGCAACCACCACCCTTGCACTCTTCATGTTAAATGCATCTGGTGTTGCCTCTGTTACCGTCTTGATAATGGTTTGTACTTCTTCCTCTGATACAGGAAGTTCACGGTTGATGCTATAATAAGATCTTCTCTTTTCCAAATTCTGAATAAATGTCATGTAGATATCCTCCTTTATTATGGTTCTATATTGATTTCGTATTTTATCTTTATAGTCTGATCCTATCATATTTTTACACAGACGTCAATATGATTGTTTAAAATTATATTGATTAAAATCAATTAGCCCCCCGAACACTAATATCAATTACCCGATTAGCCCATTCAATGTAAAAATCTTCCTCATGGGATACCAGTATGATTGTCCCGGAAAAATCCTTTAATGCACTCTTTAGTGCTATTTTTGCCTGCAGATCCAGATGATTGGTGGGTTCATCCAGAACCAGCATGTTACACGTTTTTTTTGTGAGCAGTGACAATTTTACTTTTGCCTGTTCCCCTCCACTTAACGTTTTGACCGGCTGCATGGCCAGCCTCTGTGTTATCCCACAGATGGCAAGATGGCGACGGCTTTCCATTTCTCCAAGATAAGAATATGCATCTTTTAGTATCTCAATGGGCGTTTTCTCTGGGTTATCCCATGTAAAATCCTGTTCAAAGTATCCAAAGACTGTTGATTCTGAGATGGAGTATGTCCCCTTTATAACAGGCAATTGATTTAGGATCGTCTTTAATAAAGTCGTTTTTCCCACCCCATTGAATCCCGTTATCACCACTTTTTCACCGGCTTCTATTGCAAACGTAACATCGGACAAAACAGGTTTCTCGTAACCAGCATATAGATGCTTCACCGTCACAACTCCGGCACTCGAAAGGGGCAGCATGGGAAAGAAAAAATCAGGCTTTATTTCTTTTTGATTCAGTGCTTCCATTCTCTCCAAACGTTCTAGCTGCGTCCTTCTTCCTCTGGCCATTTTTGATTTTCGCCCTGCTATGTTCTTCCGTATAAATTCTTCTGTTTTTTTAATTTCCTTTTGCTGAGCGTTATATTGTCTTAAGTAAGTTTCCCGAAACCTTTTTTTCTTTTTTTTGAACTCCTCAAAACTACCTTCATATTTTAGTATTTTTTTCTGATCAATATCCCCAATTCGATTGGTTATTTTATCTAAAAATTTTTCATCATGGGAAATAACCAGATATGCCTGCTCTAAATGAGATAAATAATCCTCCAACCATAAAATATGATTCTTATCCAAAAAGTTCGTTGGCTCATCAAGAAGCAAAACATCTGGCTTTTCCAATAATAATTTTGCAAGTATTACTTTTGCTCTCTGTCCTCCACTCATTTTTTCAATGGGACGGTCTAACCCAAGGGGAAGAAGTCCTAACCCACTTACAACCCGGTCTATCATCGAATCAATTTGATAAAATCCAAGGTGTTCTAACTGTTCCTCATACTCTGCGGCTCTAAAAAGAGCCCTTGTATTCTCTGCCGCAGATTCATAGCATCGATCTCGTTCTTTCTCCATATCATACAAACTGTTAAATGCTGTTTTTAAAAACTCTTTCATCGTTATCTCTTTTTTTATTTGGGCATATTGGTCCAGATAGCCAAAACATATTCTCGGCTGCCAGATAACGTTCCCAGCATCCGGCACAATTTGACTGGTACATATTCGAATCAACGTACTTTTTCCAGTTCCATTTTGCCCCACCAGTCCAACATGCTCTCCCTGATTCAAAGAAAACTCTGCATGATGAAACAACTGTTTGTCCCCAAAGGAATGGGATAATTCTGTTATATTTAGTAAACTCATTGTGATAAGATCCTCTCTGTTTGGTTTTTACGTTACAAAAAATCAACCCGATCCTACCTTTATGCAGAAAAAAAGCAGAAGAACGAACCGAACTACGATTCTGCCTTCTGCTAAACGTCTAATTAGATGCGCAAAAGGTCATGAACAAAACATTGTCCATGGCCTTTTAATTATAAGAAGCCGGGAAACAGGTACTAAAATAAAAAACAGCAGACATCACTGTTCTTATTCTAATATTCTCTCTCCCGATGAATCAAAAGCGTCTTAAAATCGCCATACTCTGCACAATGTTTCATCGGATTGAGTTGCACAGAGTTGCTTCGCCTTTTTAATTGATCACTTATATAAATTTTCATAATTGCCTCCTGAAATTGCTTTTTATCATATAACAGCTATTTTGTTTTGTCAATTAATTTCTGCCTCATGCTCCTGATTCGTCGATATCACTTCCACCAACGAAATCGATCACTCCAAAAGCTTCTCCTAATAATACGGATAAACATACTCCTCTTCTGGTTTCTCAGCAGCCTCCACCTGTTCTGCCAAAATTCCAGGATAACTTCCATCCATCTGCAACTTACCTGTTACAGTGATCCAATCATCCTCCTTAAAGTTCAACTCTCCATCATACTGAACCAGCAAACCAATGGGAGACATGTCTGCGGAACAACACCACATGGATAAACGAACCAGAGCAAACTCCTGCGCCTTGCGCTCATCTATATCTAAAAACACAAATCCCTTCATGATAATTTTATAATCCAAATATTTCTTTGGATTTGAACCAAGTTCTACCATCCAGTTATAATAATCCTCATCGGCAATGGTAATGGTCTTCTTCTCTTCATCTAGTCCCTGTAATTCAGTTTTTGTATCAGGTGGCAGAGAAGAATCCTCACTCTGGGATTCCTCCCATCCATCCTCTTTTTGAGTCTCACCCAGATCTGGTTTTTCCAAATCATCTCCATACCCATACGCATCGTAGGCACTTGAGTCGCTGCTCTCCGCCAGAGCACCTGGTATGTTATCATTGGTGTAATTCTTGATCATGGAACCAGAGGTTTTTTTAACCGGTGGCGATAAAAGAATCAGGATGGGAATAAAAAGGACTAGAAAATGTCCATATTTTCCCTTGTATTTTGGTTTGAAAATATTCGTTCCATTACTCATCGCCCATAGAAACATTAAGATGGACAAACCATAAAGGTATGGTTTCATACGGGGTGTTACATAAGAGAGATAAGCACCACTTTTCGTCAGGCGAAACAAAAGAATGCCAAAGACAAGATCACTCATTGTTTCAACAATTGCTTGGAGATTTAATCCTTTTCCAGTTATTTTCATATCACAATCCCTCCACTCCCCAGAACTGCAAATCCAAGAACAACAAGAAAACAGAGGATCGCCGTAGTAAGAAACAGCCGTACCACAAAACGTTTTTTAAATCCACCAAGCAGCATGGCTCCATTCTTAATATCCATCATAGGACCAAATACGAGAAATCCCATGAAAGCACCTGCCGGAAAACTCCCCGCAATGGTTCTTGCAACCACCGCATCCGAGGATGAGCACAAAGAAAGTACAAATGCCAATGCCATAAGAAAAAGAATGGATGCAATCAAAGAGATTCCCATCCCCTTTTGTACCATTATTGGCTGCATTTCCTGAAATACTGTGGATACAAAGATTCCCGTTAAAAGATATTTCCCTACTGTGAAAAACTCATTTTGTGCATGATACATGGTCAACGTAAACTTTGATCTCTCTTTCTCACCTTGGTTCAAAAGTTGGTAATCCATGGGACCACCTCTGTAACCAAAAACAGGATCTTTCCTGAGGATCTCCACTGGTGGCACGATCATATAAGAAAGGCCAGATAGAACTGCGCAGAGAATTCCAAGACCACATCTTGCAGCAATAATTTTTACATTTCCGTTAAAGGCATACCAGGTAGAAAGGATTACCACCGGATTGATAACCGGAGATACCAGCATAAAGGTAATTGCTGCTGATAGAGGGACCCCCTTTTTTACCAGACTTTTAAATACCGGAATGGATGCACAGTCGCATACGGGGAGACAAAATCCCGCTAAAACTGCAAAAATTTGACCAGCTAACACCTTTTTCGGGAATTTCTTTTGAATCCAATCTGGTGGAATATAGATCTGAATAAAAGAAGATAGAAGAACACCGATCGCAAGAAAGGGAACTGCCTGTAAAAACACACCCAAAAACACAGAAGCAAACGACCCAAACGAAGGATTTACTGCGAGATATAATATGACCGCCGCAAAAACCAGTAAGAATTTCATTTGTGACCGAATGTCATACGAAAACAGTTTTTTTACAAACCGGTTCCATTTTTCTTTTGTAAATACAGAAAGATCCGAATTGATACCAAAAAGTATCTCCGCTTTATCCTGTACTTTTTCATTCTCCTCCACCTGAATATAAGCGTAGTCACTGGCTGCAATCTGAGACAAGGATATGGGATACGTATCTGCAATCTGATCCTGCATGGTCCCTGCGTCAGCCGAATAGATGACTTTCTCTATGCTAATAGCCGATTTTAACCGGAATTGTAAGAACATTTTTTCAAGTGTATGGAAATGTTCCATTCCGTTCCATTCAATCAACACCAGATCCACTGGATTTTCCATTAATTCTTCATAAATCGACTCCGCAACTTCATAAGGAGTTGCTTCTAACTGATACTTCCCGTAACTCATCACCCGAACGCCATCTACCTCAGTAAGAGGGATCTCTCCATGTTCAAACTGAATCACTAATATATCCTGTTCTGTAAGTTCATCTTTCAGCAGTCGATTTATTATGGTCGTCTTTCCTGAATCCAAAAACCCAGTTATCACCCAAGCAGGAATCACCATATTAAAGCTCTCCTTCAAATAATAATTTGATTTGTTCTTCACTGATTCCAGTACCAATAAAACAGATCTGTCCTCCCTTAGCTCTGGAGGACTGAATTTTCAACTTTCCTGGTATGTAATGAAACGATAAATTATCTTTTTCCCCTCTTACAATTCCTTTCCCTCGAAGAATCAACCCATCTGCATTTTGTATGACCCGATTAATTTTTTCTCGCAATTCATCTTCTGTGAGAAATTCCATGCAGATTAGTGTGACCGATTGAAATAAATCTTTCGCAAAATGTAGTTTTGGATATCCGAATCTTTCCCCTTTCCCACCAAACCGGATCATACGGTTGAACTTTTTCGGTGCAGGGGTCTCTTCCAACATTTTGGTTACCTGGGATACCCGTTCTCCCTGCTGGAATACCGATTTTGGTATGCTGTCCCAGAAATCCGCCTCTATTCTCGCCTCCTGGTTCAGCTTTCTTATGTTTAAAACAGTGGATTCAATGGTTCCCATCTCGTTCTTTTGATGGCTTAATAAAATCAAATCCGCATACTGGATCTGATTGATAAAAATCTCTCCAAAATTCTCACAATATTTATCAAATTTCATGGCATCCACTACCGTAATGCAACGACTAAGAGACACCAATTTTCTCTGTTTATCACATGATTTTATGATATCTGAAAGTTTTCCCACACCAGACGGTTCCACAACGATGGCATCCGGCTCATAATCCACAACAATCTGCTCAATGGCTCTTGTAAAGTCACCCGTCATGCTGCAGCAGATGCATCCGGCGTTTAGGCTAGATACCGTTACGCTGCATTCTCTTAGTAGATCCGCATCAATCGATGCATCCCCAAAATCATTTTCAATTACTACGACTTTCTGGTTCTGAAATACAGTTTGTACCATAGTCTGAATCAGTGTTGTTTTTCCAGCCCCTAAAAAGCCAGATATTATATATAAATTTGTCATGCTATTACTCCTTATCGTGAATTAGCTTTTCACTCTTAAAAGCTTCTTTCCGATGAAAATCAAAAGAAGACTGACCACCCCCACTAAAACGATAGTTCCACCTGGCTTTAAACCAAGATAATATGCGGCGAATAAACCTATGATCATAAAAGCCACATCAAAACTGACCGCATATAGAACTGTCTGCCTATAATTTTTAGAAAACTGCATGGAACAGGCCGTTGGGATTACCATCATGGAAGACACAATCAACGCTCCCACGGTTCTGGCTGCGATTGAAACCGTAACTGCAGTTAAGATCGTAAAAATAAAATTCACTTTTTTTACCGGAATCCCTGCAAGTCTAGCACTCCGTTCATCAAGTGCAAGATAAAACAATTCTTTATAAAGTAGAAAAAAAAGCAGAAGAACCACGAAGGATACTCCCATGACTAAAAACATCTCCATATTGCTAATGGCAACAATACTTCCAAATAAAAAGCTATTAAAATTGGCTGAATTTTTAACAAATCCTGACAGTACACCAGCAAGACCGATTCCTGCAGACATAATAATGGCAATCGACATCTCCGAATAATTGGGTAATTTCCTTCGGATTCCTTCGATTCCAAACGCTGCAACGATACAGGCAACCGCAGCTCCTAACACAGGATTGACCCCAAGTATAAGTCCCAGCGCCACCCCTGCCAGTGAGGTATGGGACAGTGCATCTCCAATCATGGAGAGTCGTTTTAATACGATGACCACTCCAATACATGGAATTACCATGGCAAGCAAAATCCCCACAACAAACGCCCGCTGCATAAAGGCATAGTTAAATATCTCCATTTTCTGCCTCCTGTGTCTGTGTTTGTATCATAACGCCATTTTCCAGATGCCAGACCTCATCGACAAGGCCTGACAAACGTTTCCTGTCATGGGTAACCATAAATACTGTCACGCCATTTTCGTGGTTAAACTGTTTTAATAGACGGTAGAATTCGTCGGTATTTTTCTCATCCACCCCTGTTGTTGGTTCATCTAGTATAAGAAGCTTCGGTTGATTGACTAAGGCTCTGGCTAATAAAACACGCTGCTGCTGCCCTCCTGAAAGTTCCCCGATCAAACGTTTTCGATATGGTTCCATTCCCACCTGTGTCAGTGCTTCTAGAACCAGTTCCTTTTCCTTTTTTCCAGCAAAACGAAACAGCCCAATCCTGGAATAAAGATTTGCCGTAACAATTTCCTCTACGGATGCAGGGAAGTCTTTATAAGAAGCCATTCCCTGCTGTGGTACATATCCCACTTCTTTCCAATCTCGAAACTGCTTATAATCCGCTCCAAATATCTCAAAACTACCTGTTTCTCCTGTTAGGGGAAGTTCCCCTAACAGAATTTTAATCAGTGTACTTTTTCCTGCACCGTTGTCCCCAGTAAGAGCAGCAAAACGCCCCATTGGTATGGTCATATACACTCCATTTAAAACCGAAGTTCCTCCATAAGAAAAGGTGAGCCCTTTCATTTCAATCGCATTCACTATCCCTAACTCCAATCTCTATTTAATCCAACTACTCCAATGCCTTTTTGAGTACAGCTAGATTTTTCTCCATCACAGAGAAATAATCCGCGCCATCTTTTAATTCCTCATCGGTCAAACCCTCAAGAGGATTTAAAACCTGAGTATTTGCACCGGTCTCGTTTGCTATGGTTTCAGCCACTTTCGGGCTTACTAATTCTTCAAAGAAAATTGTTTCTATATGATTTTTATTCACAAAATCAATTACCTGAGCCATTCGTGCTGGATCTGGCTCTGAATCTGGTGACAGTCCTTCTATTCCCATCTGGGTCAATCCATAGGAGCTGCAAAGATATCCAAATGCCTCATGGGAAACAACCACTACTTTATTGGGCAATGGTGTTAATGTTTCTTTATACGTTTGATCCAACTGATCGAATTTTTCTGCATAGGTTTGGTAGTTGGTTTCATAATAATCTTTGTTTTTAGGATCTGCTTTTACAAATGCATCTTTGATATTTTCCATTTCTTTTTTTGCATTCATAGGGCTTAACCATACATGAGGATCATACGCTCCATGTTCATGCTCTTCTTCCCCAGCTTCTTCCTCAGCTTCTTCCTCTTCGTGTCCTTTATGAAGGGAAATCCCCTGAGATGCTTCTACTGATATAAGCTCCTTATTCTCCAGACTTTTTAATACGGTATCGGTCCAATGCTCCATTCCAGCGCCACTATAAACAAAGACATCTGCCTTTTCTAGACGGGTGATATCACTGGTAGCAGGCTCCCATTCATGAGGCTCCGTCCCAGCAGGTACCATATTTGTGACATTTACTTTATCTTGGCCCACTTTTTGGGCAAAATCATACACTGGATAAAAGCTAGCCATAACCGATAGCTTTTCTCCCGTCTTTTCTCCTTGAATTTCCTTCTTATTTCCTCCGCAGCCAGTTACCACAGCCGAGATTGCAGCGACTAGTACTGCCATTTGTCCCATTCTTTTAATCGTTTTATTCATTTATATAATCCTCCAATTTTCTTTCTACACGATTTTCTTTCCTCCAAAAATCCATCAATTATTCAAACGAATTTTCAAACCGACCAGTGAATCCGGACATAAAAAAAGTCCGCACCAAGCCCTTATGAGACTCTTTATGAAGTTCCTATATGCAAAGAGAATCACTGCCGCTGTTCCAATTGCTTCGGTAAGTAGTTGAATTACGACGATACATGCATCTATTTCTACGCATACAGGACAGTCATTACCAGTACAATCATGAGAAAGATGTGTAAATACAAAAAAAGGAGAGCCAAAATAGACAAGGATTATAACCACAACCAGAATCCTTGAAGTCATCCGTCTTTGCTTTGTCCATTCTTTCATGTCCAAATACTCCTCTTGTTAAATTCCTCTATGGCTTTATCCCTGGCATCTCATGCAATACCCATAGAGAACCATATGTTGTTGATCCAGCAAAAAACCGTGATCTTCGTGTATATGCCGGTAAAATTCATCCAGTCTGGAACATTCTAATGGGATCATAGTTCCACATTTTAAGCAGACAAGTTTCCCTACATTTGGATTGATCTCTTCCCCGATGTATCTAAATTGAGCTTTCGATCCATCCACAGATGGAATCTTCACCACCAATCCATCCTCCGTCAGCCGCTCCATTGCACGATACACAGTGGTCTGCCCTACCTGAATTCCATCCTGGCGTAAGTATTCCATAAACCGCTCCACGGTACAGAATTCTTCTTTTCGATTTTTTAAGCACTCAAGTATTATTTCCTGCTGTTTTGTTCGATATCTTCCACGTTCTGCCATATTTATCCCCTATTTCGAAATTAGAAATCATTTTCATATTATAGCACGATACAAATGATTGTCAAGATAGTTTCCATATATTTATGCATCGCCTCTTGACACTCCCTGCAAAAACTGCTATCATGTTCATTAATTAAGTAAATACACTATTTTTGAACAAAGGAGACATTATGCAGGCAATTATTCTGGCAGCCGGAATGGGACGGCGTCTAAAGAAGTTAACCGAATCCATACCAAAGTGTATGGTATCTGTTAACAAAATCCCTCTCATTGAACGGATGTTAAAACAACTGGATCAATACGATCTTGAGAAAATTATTCTTGTCACCGGCCATCAGGGAGAAAAACTACGTTCGTTTGCAGATTCCCTTTCCTTACATACTCCTATTACCTACATTGAAAATCCGGATTATCAGACCACCAACAACATCTATTCTCTTTATTTGGCAAGAAAACATCTCCTTACCGATGATACTCTTTTACTGGAATCTGATCTGATTTTTGAACAGGAAGTATTAACGCAGATCATTGAACACCCTTATCCAAACCTGGCACTGACCGCTCCTTTTGAAAGTTGGATGGATGGTACCGTGGTTCTTCTTGATGAAGAGGACAATATCAAGAAGTTTTTAACAAGAAAAGATTTTCGTTTTGAAGATATCCACTCCTATTACAAAACCGTCAATATTTACAAATTCAGTCGTAGTTTTTCCACTACACATTATGTCCCTTTCCTGGAAGCATACAGTAAGGCTCTTGGAAATAATGAATATTATGAGCAGGTTCTTAAAGTAATCTCTCTGTTAGATGACCATGATTTAAAAGCAACCCGGCTGGAAAATGGTTTCTGGTATGAAATTGACGATGAACAGGATTTGGATATTGCAGAGTCTATTTTTACCGATTCCCAAAGCAGACTTTCCAAATTAAGCAGCCGGTACGGAGGATTCTGGCGTTACCCTGGCTTGTTGGATTTTTGCTATCTGGTAAATCCCTATTTTCCAAATGACCGGTTTATGGGCGAAATTAAGGCCAGTTTCGAGACCCTTGCCACCAGCTATCCTTCCGGTCTTGATGTCAACAATCTTTTAGCCGCTAAGTCTCTGGGTCTGCCAAGGGATCAGGTGTTAACTGGAAATGGTGC
Organism: Clostridium sp. E02; assembly: GCF_003833015.1. Taxonomy (GTDB): domain Bacteria; phylum Bacillota; class Clostridia; order Lachnospirales; family Lachnospiraceae; genus Lacrimispora. The sequence continues at coordinate 163,592 of NZ_RJLQ01000001.1, read as the reverse complement.
GGCAGAATTAATCAAGCCATTGATGCGGAGTTTTAAAAGAGAGGTGGGTGTTTTACGCCCTTCCTTTGCGGAGTATGAAAATTGTGCAGCAAACATAGTTCCTTTTCCAATTCCTTCTAGGGATCTACGATACACAGCTCAGGACATTATAGATTTTTATAAAGACAAAGAATTGGAAGCAATGGTTTTGGTTAATCCGGATAACCCTTCGGGGAATTACATAAAAAGAGCAGAAGTACTTACTCTCGCCCAGTATTTCAAAGAAAAAAACACGCTTTTGATCCTTGATGAATCCTTCCTTGATTTTTCCTCCATGGAAGAAGAACCTTCCCTTATGGACCCTGATATATTAGACGCCTATAAAAACCTAGTCATAATAAAAAGCATCTCAAAATCTTACGGGGTTCCAGGTCTGCGACTTGGTATTTTAACCTGTGGGGATAGCTCCGTCATCAATATGGTAAGAACGGAACTCCCCATCTGGAATATCAATTCTCTTGGAGAATATTTCCTTCAGATCTTTGAAAAATACCAAAATGATTACAAAATGGCTCTGGAACAGTTTAAGGAAACAAGGAGTGAGATGTTTCAATTACTTGGTCCCATAAGGCAGCTAACCTTATACCCCTCTGAGGCAAACTATATCCTTTGCGAAGTAAAAGATGGCTGCACCGCGACTCAGATTGCGGAACTATTACTAAACCGCTATAACATTCTGGTCAAAGATTTATCTCATAAACCAGGAATGGAAGGCAGAGAATTTATAAGAATTGCAGTTCGGACAAAGGAAGACAATGAACGTCTTGCCGATGCCTTAAAACACATATTAAGATAGTATGAAAGGAGCAAATAACATGAACAATCAGAACATCGCAAGTGAAACCTGGCACGAGATCTGGATAAGGAAGGGGAATGCCGCCGGCAATGACCTTCTTGCCTATGATGGGTACGAAGCCACCAAAGTAGATATGGAGGAAGTGGCAAAACAGATAACAAAACAATTAGATATAAAGAAACAAGACAAAGTTTTAGAGGTTGGATGCGGCGCAGGAGCACTGGCACAATACCTTGATTGCGATTATGTGGGGATCGATTACTCCCCCACTCTGGTAAAGAAGCACATTGAGATCTTAAACAATTCTGTGTTAACTGGGGAAGCCGCAGACCTGCCCTTTAAAGATAACGCATTTGACAAAGTCATCTGCTATGGCGTTTTTCTATATTTTGATCATAAAGAATATGCAGAAAAGGCAAAAAATGAATTACTGCGGGTTGCAAGAAATGGAGTTTTAATCGGAGAACTGCCCATGCGTTCTCATAGAGAGGAACATCTCTTATTTACAAAAGATGATTTTAAAGGTTGGGAAATCAGCGATGGCTTTTATGATCCATACCGAAAAGACCGTTTTAATGCTGTATCCCGATAAGAATGAATCGGTAATAAATCCTTTAGAAAAGACGAGATCAGAACTATCACGATCTCGTCTTTTCTTATGAGTTAAATTGCTATAATCACAGTATATTTAGAATTAGTTTAAGGTCTACCACACCCCATTGATCCTTGCAAAAATGGCGCAGTATAATCAAAACCGCGCCACCATAATCAGACTTAATTCGCCAATTAATATTATATATGAATGCGTTATTGTTTGTCAATCTAAACAAAAATGATTAATTATAGAATTTATGTTTGATTTATTTTAAGTTAAAAAGTATATTTTTAAAAATTCATCACATTCGCCGTCAATTTTCACGTCAATTTTCCCCTTTAATCGACAAAGGAGTATCTGCTCACCACCTAGTTAAGTGAAACTTTCGTTTTAGAAGTCCATTTATTCGCCGTCCAAATCATGGTCAAATGATTCTGATTCCTTTTTAAAACAAGGGTATTGGTTACTTTGACGCGGTTTTGATTATACTGCGAACTGATTTTCTCACAATCTTTGGGTAACGGGGATGCATTAAGTTTGTCTGGATCTCCATCGGAAAGCAAAATAAAGACTTGTAGAAAAAACAGACAAAATGAAGCACTCTACATAAATAACTGATGGAAATCAGGAGGAAAACAGTATGAAAAAATTCAAAGAATTTAGCATTACCAAAAAGCTTCTCACTGCCTTTCTCAGCGTAATTGCAATTATGCTGGTCGTTGGTGCAGTCGGTATCACTGGGATGGTTTGGATCAACCATATGGATACCTATTTGTATGAAGAACAAACCGCACCGATTCAAGATCTGATCGATGCGACTAGCGGTTTGAATCAATTCCGCTCAGATTCTCGTTCTATGGTCTTATCTTCAGGAGATGCAAAAGAATTAGACGAATTGGAACAAAACTATTACGCTTCAAAAGAAAAATTCGAAAAAAGTGTCAATTTATACTTAAAAAGTGTAAAATATTCGAACGATATACTTCTCCTTGAAGAATCTTTAAAATTATTTAAGCAGACTTATGCACCTGCCATTGAGGAATGCCTTCAAGAGGCAAAAAGTGGAGATCAAAAAAAAGCCCTGATGATTCTCAACCAACAGAATGATACGATTGAAAAATTGGATCAGAATATGAAGCAAGTCATGGTAAGTCGTATGCAAGCAGCGAAGAAAACCAGTGATAATAACAATTTAGCTGCCATAGTACTTACGACCATACTCTGTGTTGTTTTGATTCTAGGATCCATTTTCGCCCTCTTTTTCAGCCTCAAAATCTCTAAAATAATTACAACCCCAATTAATCAAATTGTAGAGGCTTCCAGTAAAATTGCATTGGGTCAATTGGACGTGAATTTAAAAAACATTGACTCCAAAGATGAAACGGGACAGCTTGCAGCTGCTTTCACTGATATGTTGGAAGGAATCCGCAATCAGGTTCTCGTTGCAGAGGATATTAGCAATGGAGACTTTACCAAGGAGGTTCCCCTTCGTTCTCAAGAGGACGTTTTGGGAATTGCATTGAGAAAAATCGAAAAGGATTTAAATCGTACCCTTCTTCTAATCCGTACATCTGCCGATCAAGTTAATACCGGTGCAGAACAAGTTTCTTCTGCCTCTCAGGCATTGGCATCTGGTTCCACCGAGCAGGCAGCTACCGTAGAAGAATTAAACGCCTCCATTGCTGCCGTTGCCCAACAGGCTGATCAGAATGCCACCAATGTTCGTCTGGCTACAAATTATGTAAAGCAGTCCGGAGACGGTGTTTTAGAAAGCAATGCTCATATGCAAGAATTAAAAACATCCATGAGAAAAATTGATACTGCTTCCGAAAAAATATCCAATATAACAAAAGTTATCGAAGACATTGCATTTCAAACCAACATTCTGGCACTGAATGCTGCCATAGAGGCAGCCCGTGCTGGGAATGCCGGGAAAGGATTCGCAGTGGTTGCAGATGAAGTGAGAAATTTGGCAACCAAATCTGCCGAAGCTGCAAAAGAAACTGCATCACTTATCAGCCGATCCGTAGAAGCCGTTTCCGAGGGGGAAGAAATGACGGAAAAAGCAGCCAAAATTTTAGAAGAAGTCGCAGAAAAATCGAAACTGGTAGAGCAAATCATCAAGGAAATAGAGAACGCTTCCTCCCAACAGGTTGTTGCAATTGAAGAAATCAATCAGGGCTTAACCCAAGTTTCCTCTGTCGTTCAAACCAATGCGGCAACTGCAGAAGAAAGTTCTGCTTCCAGTGAAGAACTTGCGGCTCAGTCTGTGACCTTACAGCAAGAAGTTAGCAAATTTAAATTAATGGATGAAAATGCGGTTCCCGTTTTACAAACCTATTCCACGGAAACAGAGGACACAGATATTCCATCCCATAAAAATAAATACTAAAAGATAGGGCTGACAGATTATGTGTCAGCCCTATCAAAACGTTCCGATTCAAACACTACATCAAACCATTCCAGACACAAGTCTGTCCAAGTATCCCATACCTTCTCCCGTTCCTCTATAAGCTCCTGATACTGGTCCAGATTCTTACATTCTTCCCCGTTCCAAAACGATTCTGAATTTCTCCACGCATGTTCCATTGTATCGATCCCAGCCGACAATTCCTCCACCCGTTTTTTAACAAGAAGAAGCCGCTCCACGATAGGCCTTAGTTTCCAATCCAGATATTCCTCTTCCACTGGCATTTCCCTAAACCGATGCCTTTCCCCCTTCGGTACGGCTCGAATTCCAGCAATCAATGCTTGTTCCTCCGCCTTTACAACGGCTGCGATCTCTTCCCCCTTTCCCCCTCTTCTGCTTCGTTTCAGATAATGCTCATAACCAAATGGGTAATAGAGCACCGTATCCTCTTCCAAAATCAGAACGGATTGTGCCACCCGGTTTAAAAAGTAACGATCATGAGAGACAAATAGAACCGTACCGGTATAGGACATAAATGCAGACTCTAACGTTTCTTTCGCCTGAATATCCATATGATTGGTCGGTTCATCGAGAATCAGAAAGTTGGGACGACTTTGCAACAATTCAGCAAGAATTAATCTGGCCTTTTCCCCTCCTGACAACACATCCACTCGCTTTTTGGCATCCCTGCCACCAAACAAGTAGGCACCAAGGATCGCTCTTACCTCTTTCTCCGTCAAAGAAGGGAATAAGTCATGAAAATGATCGACTACGGTTTTATCCGAACTGATTTCTGAAGAATGCTGATCGAAATAGCCGATGGTAATCTGATTACCCAAGGAAAATTCTCCAGATAGAGGAGGAATCAAACCACCGATGGTTTTTAAAAAAGTACTTTTTCCTGATCCGTTAGGTCCAAGAATCCCTACCTTCTGCCCTCTCCGAATCCGCATCGTAAGTTCAAATAAAGACTTGTCATATCCGACCTTTAAGCGTTCCGACTCAAAGACCCACTTGCTTCCTAAACATTCTGGAATAAGGGGAGCCGCAAACAGGGAAGTGTTGTCTTCGTTCACTTTTTCCACCAGCTCCATTCGCTCCAATACTTTCTTTTTTGATCTGGCAAATGCTGCCTTATTGGGTTTGTGTTTAAACCGATCCACCAAATCCTGTAACCTTTTTCTTTCCTCCTGCTGTCTCTCATAAGCCTTTGTCAAAAGGCGGATTTTTTTCTTTTTTTCTTCCCGATATTCCGTGTAATTTCCTGAATAACGGGTCAATTTCTTCCCGGAAAGTTCATAGATTACAGTAACCGTCTGATCCAGGAAAAAGCGGTCATGGGAAACCATGACCACTGCTTTTTCATATTTCACCAAATACTGCTCCAACCATTCCACTGTTTGAATGTCTAAATGATTCGTAGGCTCGTCCAAAAGTAGAATGTCCGGCTTTTTTAGTAAATGTTCGATGAGGGCAATCTTTGTCTGTTCCCCTCCCGAAAATTCCCGTATCGTTCGCTTCTTATCCTCTTTAGCAAAGCCGAAACCAGTAAAAAGGATATCATACTCCCGCTCGTACTCAAACCGTTCCATAGAATAGGAATCAATGGCTGGACAGGAAGACAAAAGCACTTCCTCTACCGTTCTCTCCTTATCCTCAAAAGCCTGCTGTCTCAAAAAACCAGTTGTAAGCGTTCTGGAGGTTTGAATTCCAGCCCCTTTTCGCTTGTCATCCCGGTCTAAAGTAATCTCTCCAGCAATCAGGTTTAAAAGCGTGGTTTTTCCAGCTCCGTTTTTCCCAACCACTGCAATCTTTTCATTTCCCTGTATATAAAAATCAATGTGGGACAGAATGGGATTCCCACCACCAGTCACGGTCCCATTCATAATTTGATACAACATCGCTTTCTTCCTCTGTTCCTGAATTTTCCTCTATTCTATCACAGTTTGTCCTGAATTGGCTATAGGGATACATGGGTTTTAGCATGTGCCCTTCGATCTCGTATGGACTGTAAAACGGGTACCATAAACGTGGCAATCAAACCACCTGCAAACCCATTGTTATAAAGATTCATACCTCCGTAAACAATCCCAACATTTAACGCGGCAGAAGAATGGAGAAATCCAGCTAAGATTCCTGCAAATACACCAAACTCACCCGCAACTGGTGCTAGGGTCGTGGAGAGCAAGAGAGCCAGGAGTGCACTGGGTTCTGTAATGCTCCAGTTCTTTAAATATCCCCCAAGGATTACCCCAATCATAATGGGGAGTATATTCCGAATGTGTTTTCCGGTTGCACTAAAGCCTACAATTGTAAAAATCCCCCCAATGGTAGGACCGTTTAAATCCCCTCCCACCAGTAAAAGAATGATTGTGGATACGATTCCATTGATCCCCATATTCAAAAGCGTTGGAGAAAAGCCTTCACTTTTTACATAATCCGTTCCACTGATCCCAAATGATTTTAATATTTCAATATAGCGCTTCCATACATGATTAGATAGCAAAAAGGAAAACACCACCATACCAAAAAATAAAGAGATAAGGAGTTTTGTAAACAAGACATTATTCCCTGTGGACCAGATCAGTCTGGCTTCCGATTCAATTCCAAAGGATTTCATAAGAGAAACTATAATTATTGCAATAATACCGCTAGAGAAGCCTACGTTGTACAAAGAATACCCCTTATGTGCATAATGGGTGTGTGTGGAAAGCGGTGGCAATACAAATCCAATGCACATCCCTACAAGAATACTTAACAACAACCGGACCCCAAAGGTAAGATTCACAATATGCATAATTTGTGTGATAACTGGGGACAGACAAGTCCCATAAAAACCGACGTAAATATAACGCGTTATGGAAGTTTTGTGATAATAAGAATAAAGAAAAATCCCCATCATAATGGACCATATGTTGAGAATATTTTTCCCAAACAAAGAAAATCCAAACATGAGAAAGCAAGAAGTAATGGTATGGCCGCTCATCTCCATACCTAGATAATAAACAATCGCGATGCTAAACAAAGCTAATAAACCTGCATTGATAAATGCAGCTCCTATGCCGCCAATGGCAATGTAATCCGTTATCAGAAAATCAGGTTCCTGAATGATCGTAATCATACCCTTTAAGATTCCACCAAACGGCTGCAGACATAATCCTGCAACAATAAAATAAATCGGCACCAGGGCAAGAATCATGAACTTCGTCCGTCTGGACAAAGGACCATAATTTCTGAATTTGACTGAAGGTTGTCCTGTCATGTCGTTTCCTCTCTTCTGTATTTAGTTTTCGTATCGGAAATATTTTATCATTTTTAAAAAGGAGGTTCAACTCTTTTTTTTATTTTCTTGAAACCACTTTACTCCCTGTATCAAGATAGTGGGAATCAATGCCAATATAAGGATCGCTCCAGTCTGATTAACCGTAAGTGCAGAAACCAGAAACAGTCGTTTGAGGAAAGGAACAAACAATACCAAACTGAGGAATAAAGCCCCAGTAAAAAAGGCACCCAGACTGTACCAATTGTTTCTAAATCCCAGATAGAATATCGAATGGCTACTCCTTAAATTAAATCCATGGAACAAGCGAGCCAGAGTCAGCGTAGCAAATGCCATAGTACTGGCCAGTAAATTGCTTCCCTGATTTAAACCAATATAAAACGCTGTCATCGTTGCCGCTGCTATCATTCCCCCCTGTAAAAGCAGGTGGATCATAAAATTTTTGGTCAGAATTCCTTCACTTGGCTTTCTTGGCTTGCTGTTTAGAAGATCCAAATCTGCCGGTTCCATGCCAATTGCAATTGCTGGAAGAGAATCCGTCAACAGATTCATAAACAAAAGATGAACAGGAGCAAAAGGAATCGGCAAGCCCAGAATCGACGTATATAGCACAGATAGGATTCCTGCCATATTACCTGACAACAAAAACTGTATAGCATTTTTGATGTTTCGATATACATTTCGTCCGTTTGCAACAGCCTTTATGATAGTTGCAAAATTATCATCCATAAGTATCATTGCTGCTGCATCCTTTGAAACTTCTGTCCCAGTTATTCCCATGGCAACGCCAATATCTGCTTGTTTAAGGGCCGGTGCGTCGTTTACACCGTCACCAGTCATAGAAACCACGTTTCCTCTGTGCTGCCATGCCTTTACAATCCTAATTTTATTTTCAGGAGAAACCCTTGCATAAACAGAAATCTTAACAATCTGATCATTCAGCTCTTCATCCGTCATCGCATCTAATTGGCTTCCAGTCACAGCCATATCTCCGTCTTCGAAGATGCCAATCTGCTTTGCAATAGCCGTTGCGGTTATTTTATGATCTCCTGTAATCATAACTGGACGTATCCCTGCACGTTTGGCATCCCGGACCGCATCTTTAGATTCTTCTCTGGGAGGATCCATCATGGAAACAAGGCCAAGAAATACATAATCTTGCTCTGATTCCAATGATAAACAATGATTTTCTTTTACTTCCTTATAGGCAAATCCCAGAACACGTAGTCCTTGCTCGGAAAATCTATGATTCTGATCTAAAATTCCCTTCCGGTCAGCCTCCGTCAAAGTTTTTACTCCGTCAGACATACGGATCTGGGTGGTGCGTTCTAACAATACATCCACCGCTCCCTTTGTTAATAGAGTCGAAACGCCATGAATTCTATATAGAGTGCTCATTAGCTTTCGGTCCGAATCAAAGGGAATCTCCCCCTCTCGATTCATCATCTCCCGGATCAAAACGTAGTCAAAAGAGAGTTTCAGCGCCATTTCAAGCAAAGCATATTCCGTGGGATCTCCCATCCCCTTTCCAGTAACAATGGCAGAATCATTGGTCAACACTGCATCATAAAGAAGATACCGATGCAGTTGATTTTTAAGATCCAATTCTTCTGGAAGGAAAATTTTATGATCGATATATATTTCCTGAACCGTCATCCGATTCTGGGTAAGAGTGCCTGTTTTATCGGAACAGATTACGGAAACACTGCCCAGACTCTCCACCGCCTTTAATTCCTTCACAACGGCGTGCTCCTTTGCCATTTTCTGAGTCCCCATGGCTTGTACTATGGTTACTATGGAGCCCAGAGCCTCCGGAATGGCGGCCACTGCTAATGCAACTGCAAACATAAGAGAATCTATGATTGGCATTTTTCGATATAAACTAAGCATAAATACAAGAATGCTGATTCCGATCACTCCAATGGCCAGTCTACCAGAAAATTGCTCCAGACTAATCTGCAAAGGTGTTTTCTTTTCCTCTGTCTCATTCATCAAACGCGCGATTTTTCCAATCTCTGTATTCATCCCCGTTTCCGTTACAATGACATCTGCTCTTCCATATGTGACAAGACTCCCAGAGTACACCATATTGGTCCGATCCAAAAGAGATAATTCCCCTACCAAATTACCATCTTCCTTTTCCACATTGGTAGATTCTCCCGTTATGGAACTTTCATTGACCTGTAGGGAGTAATTCTTTAAAATTCTACCGTCCGCTGCTACCAGATCCCCTGCTTCCAATAATAAAAGATCACCAGGAACCAGTTCCTTGGTATCAACTTCAATTTTTTTACCCTGCCGCATCACTTTGGCTGCTGGGGATGACATGGCTTTTAGACTATCCAGAGACTTTTCTGCTTTTAAATGTTGCACTGTGCCTAAAATGGCATTTAGAATAATTACGACTCCAATTACCAAGGTGCTTTCCTTATTGCCAGAATATAGTGAAATCACAGCTGCGATAACAAGAATTATCACCAAAAGATCCTTAAACTGTTCTAAAAAAACCTGAAGTGTACCTTTTTTTTTCGTATCCTCCAGTTTATTTTCTCCCTTTTCCAGTAGAATTTTAGCTGCCTCTGGTAGCGTCAATCCGTTTTTTGAAGTATGAAGCTCCCTTTGTATTTGTATGTCACTTTTTTGATACCATTGTTCCATATCACACCTCCAATCTAACAATTGATCCAATAGATTTCTTTGACTGCATTTCTACGATTATTATTACCCAAAATAAAAAAAGATAAAGTCTTTCAATGTACATAATAAATAAATATTGGTAATTTATGTAAAATATTATAGATTTTTAGTACTTTTTAAAAAAATCCAGAAAAAATATGGATGAATAATTTGCTTTTTTGTAAAATAATGATACAATTACACGTATAATTCTAATATAAATTAAAACGAAAGGTGATATGAATTTTGGAAAATGATGTCGTAATTCCAATCTATGCCAGGATCGCAATGAATATTGCATCCAGAATTGCAAACGGAGACTTGCCGGAAAACTCAAAAATATATGGACGTTCGGTGATGGCATCCGAATACGGAGTCTCTCCAGAAACGATTCGAAAATCAATGAAACTGTTATCCGATATGGAGATCGTTACCATTAAGCAAAACAGTGGTACTATTGTTCTTTCAAAAGAGAAGGCAAAGATTTATATTGATCGGTTTGGATCGGAAAACAATCCCAGGTTTATCAAAAAACGATTAAGCGAATTGATCAAGAAGCAGGAAGAGGTCAATCATCAGATCATTAAGCTGGCCAACTCCATAACCCAGGATGATTGTAATTATCTAGAAAGCACTCCTTTTGAAAATTATCAGACTGAAATTATAGATGGATCTCCGCTTATTGGATGTACCCTGGCGGAGTTGAATTTCTGGCAGGAAACGAGAGCCACTGTCATTGCCATTCGAAGAGCCGCTCATATTATTCTATCTCCAGGTCCTTACATGGTACTTAAAAAAGATGACGTTATTATCTATGTAGGAGATATCAGCTCTGTCAGCGCGGTCAATGCATTTATTACAGGAACCATAGATTCATAAATTATTACTCACAAAAAGCTTTCTTTCCCCCTTGGGAAAGAGGGCTTTTTTGATTGGACTCAGCAAAAGAGGTAATATTTTCCTTGTTCATCTGACAACTTTGTGTTATTATAAAGTTGTCAGTAAATCAAAAAAGAAGGAGACCTTATGAACTTTCAAAAAAAAATTGTGATATTTGGAACCATGATTGCAATTATTACTGCTTTGACTGCCTGTGGCAATAAATCCACAGATGCCCTTACAAGAGTGAAAGAAAACGGTACTTTAACCGTCGTTGGAAGCGGCGGATATCCCCCGTTTAATTATATGGAGGAAGATCAAGTCGTAGGATTTGATGTAGATGTGGGAAAAGAAATAGCAAAAAGATTGGGAGTGAAACTGGATTATGTAACATCTGACTGGGATGGACTAGTGGAGGGACTTCGTAACAAGCGCTACGATGCAATCCTTGGCAGTATGGCAATCACAGACAAACGATCGGAAGTCGTTGATTTTACAGATCCATACTACTATTCCGGAGCTCAGCTATTTGTACGAAAAGATTCTAATATTACTAAAGCCGATGAGATGGCAGATAAAAAGATAGCCGTTGCAACTGGTACTAACTTTGTCCAGGATGCCGAAGCATTAAATGCCGATGTCAGTTATTACCAGGATGATAATGCAACTTTGTTGGAATTAATTAACGGCAGAGTAGACGGTGTCATTACTGATCGTCTGGTTGCTCTCTCCGCAATGAAGAAATTATCCGGTGGCGATGACCTTATGATGGCAGATCATTTATTAAGGCTTGAGAAGATGGGGATTGCTTTTAATAAAGATGATCAAACACTATTAAATCGCATCAATGAAATATTAAAAGAGATGCGGGAAGATGGAACCCTGAAAGAAATCAGCGTCAAATGGCTTGACGGAGTTGATATTACGGTTGAATAATAAAGGAGGCGGTACAACATGGGAGTATGGGACTTTACAGTAATACCTCAGTATTTCCTCTCCTTTTTAAATGCAGCAAAGATGACAGTCTGCATCACAGTTATGGGAATTGGTATCGGTATTATACTGGGTCTTATTTTGGCCTTGATGCGGATTTCCAAATACAAAGCACTTAGTATTTCTGCCAGAGTTTATATCTGGATCATTCGTGGAACCCCTCTTCTGCTACAGCTTTTGATGATATACTTTGGACTTGTCAACCTCATCAGACTTGGAAATTTTTCTTCTGCCTTTCTGGCACTCGGTTTTCATAATGGTGCATACATAGCAGAGATATTTAGAGGAGCCATTCAGGGAGTTGACCGGGGACAAAAGGAAGCGGGGCTTTCACTTGGTATGACTGATGGAAAGGTCATGCGGCGGATCATACTTCCGCAAGCATTAAAACGTGCTATTCCTCCTCTGAGCAATCAGCTGATTATCGCATTAAAAGATTCCTCCCTCGCCAGCGCAGTCGCCATACCAGAATTACTACTTTATGCCCGGCAGCTTGGTTCTTCTAATTACAGGCTGATGGAGATGCTTAGTATTGCAGCAATCTATTATCTGTTGTTAACTTCTATCTTAACTCTTATTGCCAATCTTTTGGAAAAGAGATTAAATGTTAGTGATTATAAAGGTTCGGAGGGATAATTATGATAACAGTCAGTGGAATGAATAAATGGTTTGGCAAAAACCAAGTATTACATGATATTAATTTTTCGGTGGAAGAAAACGAAGTGGTGGTCATTATCGGTTCCAGCGGATCCGGCAAAAGTACATTGCTTCGTTGTCTGAATTTCTTAGAAAAGGCCCAAAAAGGCACGATTTCCATCGATGGGAAAGTAATCAAAGCCAAAAGTAAAATACTTCCCATGGTGAGACAGGAAATGGGAATGGTTTTTCAACATTTTCATTTATTTCCCCATATGTCAATTCTTGGAAATGTAACGGAAGGTATGATTCAGGTTAAAAAAATCCCCGTTCATAAGGCGAAAGAAAAAGCCTTAAAACTACTGGATCAGGTAGATATGAAAGAAAAAGCAGATACCTATCCTTCCATGATATCTGGAGGTCAGAAACAACGGGTTGCAATTGCCAGAGCACTGGCTATGAATCCTAAGATCATGCTATTTGATGAACCAACTTCTGCTCTGGATCCAGAGTTAGTAGGGGAAGTATTAAGAGTCATGAAAAAATTGGCTGACGATGGAATGACTATGGTAATCGTTACCCACGAAATGGGATTTGCCAAAGAAGTAGCCGACCGGGTTGTCTACATGGATGAAGGTTCTATAATTGAAGAGGGGACACCGGATGAGATCTTTAATCATCCAAAAGAAGATCGTACCAAACAATTTATATCTCAAATTTTATGATTATTCTTGTGTATTTCCTCCCATTCTCTGCACATAATAAAATAAAACCATATGAAATGTGATCCATTGAGCATGAGAAAAGGAAGGGCTTAAAATGAATGGGACTACAGTACGCATTAGCGAAATCGAGTTATACGGAATCAAAAATACTCGGTATGGAAAAATAGATATGCCCTCTTTCCTTGATAAAAAATATCATAGTCAGGAAGCCGACATTCTGGGCATCTACGGACAGAACGGTTCTGGTAAAACTGCTGTCATCGAAGCAATGGAATTAATGCAGTTTTTGATGACCGGAAAATCTCTGCCAGACGATACTGTTCACTATTTAAGTGAAGATACCAAATCCAGTCAGATCATAGTTAAATTCAGCGTGGACTCTTCTGAAACCACTGTGCTTGCCGAGTATGGAGTCACGCTCAAAAGATCGTCAGAACGAAAACTGGAGATCGCAAGAGAAACCTTAAGTTCTTCTCTATATAATGGCACTAAATTTAACAGTAAAAAAACGCTTCTTGATTATTCTCCCTCGAATGAAGGTCCTATTTTTACTCCGAAATACCGGTTCGAGGAATTGGTAAAACACAACGACGAAACTTTTATTAATTTAAGAGTTGCCAGAAAACTGTCCCAAAAAAACAACCAATCCTTTTTGTTTGGATCCGAAGGAAGACACGTCTTTTTATCGGTACCGGAAAACACGGCTTTGGATTATTCCAGGTTAATAAAAACGCTCTACGAGTATTCCAGCTATAACCTGTTTGTGATTTCAAATGCTCATTCCGGTGCTATCGGAAAGGATTTTGTTCTTCCTTTTGCGTTTCGTCTAAATCTGGGGCAAACGGTTGCAAAAGGAGATTTGTATGTTCAGCTGGACGAACCAACCATCATTGGGAAAGAATCTTTTTCCCTTCTGGAACAGATCATTACCGAGATGAATTCCGTCTTATCTGCCATGATTCCAGGGTTAACCATAGGAATTCATAATTTTGGTGAACAGCTAAAGGAGAATGGTTCGTCTGGTTATAAAATTCAATTGGTTTCCAAACGGGGGGAAATCATCATTCCTCTTCAATACGAATCCGAGGGAATCATTAAGATCATATCCGTATTAAATGTTCTAATGTGTGTGTATAACCACCCTTCCATGTGTTTGGTTATCGATGAACTGGATAGTGGTATCTACGAATATCTCTTAGGAGAATTGCTTCTTGTCTTAGAGAAAGGAGCTAAGGGTCAGCTACTCTTTACCTCCCATAATTTAAGGGCATTGGAAATGCTTCACAAAAGAAGCATTGTTTTCTCAACCACAAACCCTGATAATCGCTACCTTCACCTTAAAAACGCAAAAAGCAAAAGCAATTTAAGAGATATTTACCTGCGAAGCATTACGCTTGGCGGCCAGAAAGAACCAATCTATGAGGAAACCGATCGTGTGGAAATAGGACGTGCATTCCGGCGTGCCGGAAAGGCGGTAATTGATGATCTCCAAAACTAAAAAAATCATCCTCTTTCTAGCCGAAGGCCCAACTGACGAAGAGACCTTAAGTCCGATCTTAAAAAGTATTTTTTCAAGTCAGGAAGTTCGTTTCCATATCGTACACGGAGATTTAACCAGTAACTGGTCTGTTACCGGAAAGAATGTCTTAAAAACAGTGAGTAAACTCATTGAAGAGGAAAGAAAACGATATGGATTCCATAAAAATGATATTCTAAAGGTGGTACATCTTGTCGATACCGATGGGGCATTTATTCCGAAAGAATTTGTTTCCTATAAGGATATTCAAGAAGTTTCCTATACCGAGAACCAGATTGAGACAAGGGCACCAAAAGCTGTGATTGAACGAAACGAAAGAAAATCCCAGATACTAGCCAGTTTGGCACAAACAGAGAAAATCAGCTCCATTCCCTACTTCATTTACTATTTTTCTAGAAATCTAGAACACGTATTTCATAATAGCAGTAAGAATCTAACCATAGAGGAAAAAGTAAACTTTGCAGATTCTTTTGCCGACCAATATGAATATGATACCGAGGGATTTTTATCCTTTCTGTCCCAGAAAGGACTTTTCGTACCTGGCAGTTACAAAGAGACCTGGGAATATATCAGCAAAGAGGTCAACTCTTTAAAACGCTGTAGCAACTTCTATCTACTCTTTCAATCCAAATGATATCATGGATTTTCTACATCATAAACACAGATTCCATCCACATAGGTCTTAAGAACCTTAATATCCTTAATCCGCTCCGGAAAGCAATGTCTTAAATCTTCGGATAAGACGGTAAAGTCAGCAGCCATGCCGGGAAGAAGCATTCCTTTTTTCTTTTCTTCAAAACTAGCTCTCGCCCCCATGGCTGTATAAGTTTCTAAGGCTTCCTCTACAGTTAAAGCCTGTTTGGGAAGAAACGTCTTCGTTCCGTCTAACGTAGTTCGAGTGACCGCACACTGGATTCCAGAAAGTACAGATGGCTCTTCCACCGGAGCATCCGATCCGTTTGATACTTCAATTCCCATATTTAGAAGGGTACGATACAAGTACGTATCTTCTGCTCTTTGCTTTCCCACTCTCTTTTCTATGATATGATTATCCTGATTCAAAAACACAGATTGGATATAAACGTGTAGATTCAGTCTCTGAAACTGTCTGATCAGTTCTTTTGTAGTAATCTGAGCATGTACAATCCCATGCCGCTTTTTATTCTCTACCTCTTCCTCTAGGACTTTTGAAAAAGCATTCACCGCCACATTCATTGCTCCGTCTCCAATTGTATGAATGGCAATCTGCATCCCATGCTTCACTCCATAGGCAAGTTTTTCTTCCAGTTCCTTCTGGCTGTAAATTAAAATCCCACGATGATCGGGCTGATCGGCATAAGGCGCGTCCAAATATGCGGTTCTTGCACCAAGGGAACCATCTGCTATGATCTTCAAGGGGCCAATGGTGAAATAAGGAGTTCCCACTCCTGTTCGATATCCTTTGAATAAAAAGTCTTTTAACGATTCCATCTCAGAAAGCAAACACTGTTCGTAGACTTTTACCGTCAAATGTCCCTCTGCTTCCAGTTCTTTGTAAGCCTGAATTACAGTCTCATAATTAACCCCGGCAAATGCACCAAAATCATCGCTTTGAACGGATGTAATCCCATAGCCATTCAACTTTTTCATCCCCTGAAGAAGATATTGTTTTATCTTATCTTTTCCTGGTTTTGGAATAAAACGACTTACGCATTCTATCCCATATTCCCGCAGAATACCGGTAGGTTCTCCTTCTTCATCCATATCAATCCTGCCACCTTCTGGTTGTGGAGTGTCTTTGGTAATATGGGCAATAGCAAGAGCAGCGGAATTTGCAATGGCAATATGTCCACATGACCGAGTGACGAAGATCGGTCGATCCTGTGCAATAAGATCCAGATCATAGCGGGTTGGAAATCGCTTCTCATCCTGAAAATCATCCTGATGAAAGCCTCTCCCGATAATCCATTCCCCCTCTCTTTCCATCGTACTGTTTTTATATTCCTTTAGACATTGAAGCAGATCATTTAAAGAAGAGGTCCGTTTCCTAAGATCAACAATTCCCACCCCATATCCATAAGCCAGCAAATGCATATGAGAGTCAATCAGTCCAGGCACTACAAAAGTTCCGGATAAGTTGTGAGAACGTGTTTCTCCCCCAGCCGCCCAGGCCTCGGCACCCTGCCTGGATCCAACAAAAGCGATCATGCCCCGTTCCACTCCCATGGCCTCCGACTCCATGCCCTTTTTTTGATAGATACGACCATTATAATAAATCTCCTTCATCTTTTCTCCCCTGTTTTTTGATATGAAAAACAGGCAGCATACCAGTGAAAACGGTCTGCTGCCTGTATCTATTACGATTTATACGGATGGCTTATCCTCTTTTGATTCTGCTTTCACTTCTGCTTTTTCCGTTAAATCTTCTGGCTTCATACTAAGATTAATTCTGCCCATCTTGTCAACTTCAATTACCTTAACTGTAACTTCATCGCCAATATTGACCACATCTTCAACCTTCGCCACTCTCTTATCCGACAGTTTTGAGATATGAATCATGCCATCTTTATTCGGAGCCAATTCAACAAATGCACCAAAGTTCATAATTCTTACGACCTTACCTGTCATCACCCGACCGGATTCAATGTCAGTAACAATGCTCTTGATGATCTCAATGGCACGATCAATCTTAGCCTGATCCGTACCACATACAGCAACGCTGCCATCGTCTGAAATATCGATTTTCACTCCAGTTTCTTCAATAATCTTATTGATCACTTTTCCCTGTTTTCCTACAACATCACCAATCTTTTGAGGATCAATGGATAACTGATCAATCTTCGGAGCATATTTGCCAACTTCTTTTCGAGGCTCATCAATGGCTTTTGCCATAACTTCATCAAGAATGTAAAGTCTAGCCTTACCGGTTGTACGGATCGCTTCTTCAATGATGGGTCTTGTCAATCCATGAATCTTAATGTCCATCTGAATTGCAGTGATTCCCTTATGAGTACCGCCTACCTTAAAATCCATATCGCCAAAGAAATCTTCCAGTCCCTGGATATCCGTAAGAACGACATAATCATCATCCGTCGCTCCGGTTACCAGACCACAAGAAATTCCTGCAACTGCCGATTTAATTGGAACACCTGCTGCCATCAAAGCCATGGATGAAGAGCAGATACTTGCCTGAGAAGTAGATCCATTGGATTCCATCGTCTCTGATACGGTACGAATCGCATATGGAAATTCCTCTTCCGATGGGAGAACTGGAACCAATGCTTTTTCAGCCAGTGCACCATGTCCGATTTCACGACGTCCCGGACCTCTAGATGGTCTTGTCTCACCAACGGAGAAAGATGGGAAATTATAATGGTGCATATACCGTTTGGAAGTTTCCGCATCATCAATTCCATCTAATCTCTGACACTCAGACATAGGAGCCAGGGTACAGATATTTAAAATCTGAGTCTGTCCACGGGTAAACATTGCAGATCCATGAACTCTTGGAAGGAGATCAACCTCTGCAGCCAAAGGACGGATCTGATCCATCGCACGGCCGTCTGGTCTTTTATGATCTTTTAAGATCATCTTGCGGACCGTCTTCTTCTGATACTGATAGATTGCCTCTCCAAGTACTTCAAGCCATTCTTCTTTATCTGCAAAAGCCTCTTCCAGTTTCGTTCTGATCTTACGGATGTTATCTTCTCTTACCTGCTTTTCATCAGTAAATACTGCAACTTCCATCTCTTCAGAGGGTACGATCTCCTTTATAGCAGCAAATAATTCTTCTGGTACCGCACAACTGGTATATTCATGTTTGGGCTTTCCACATTCTGCTACAATGGTATCTATAAATTGAATGATCTCCTGATTCATCTCATGCGCCTTAAAGATCGCTTCAATCATCTTATCTTCCGCCACTTCATTGGCACCAGCTTCGATCATAATTACTTTCTCTCTGGTAGAAGCCACTGTAAGTGCCAGATCAGATGCATGCTTTTGTACCTGTGTTGGATTGATAACCAGTTCCCCATCTACCAGCCCAACCTGTGTAGAAGCACAAGGACCACTAAACGGAATATCTGATATGCTGGTCGCAATAGCAGAACCTAACATCGCTGTCAGCTCAGGACTGCAGTCCTGATCCACAGACATTACGATATTATCTAGCGTTACGTCATTGCGATAATCTTTTGGAAACAACGGTCTCATGGGACGGTCAATGACACGGCAAGTTAAAACAGAATTTTCAGAAGCCTTCCCTTCTCTTTTGTTAAATCCTCCTGGGATCTTACCAACAGAGTATAATTTCTCTTCATATTCAACACTCAGGGGAAAGAAATCAATCCCATCCCTTGGTTTATCGGATGCAGTTGCGGTTGCTAAAACAACGGTATCACCATAGTGCATAAGTGCTGCACCACTGGCCTGCTTTGCGACTCTGCCAACCTCTACGGTCAGAGTTCTTCCTGCAAGCTCCATACTAAAACTCTTGTACATACTGGTATCTCCTTTTATTCATTCATTTATATTAAATAGCAGAAGACACCGAAACTACTGATCTGCGCGCAATCTACGCAGATTCGATCTCCGTATCCTTGAAAGTTACGCGTACATCAGCGGTCTCGGGGAAAATGCTTCTACTTTTAACATTCTTTTCTTAATAGACAGATAGGGTGGAGAAGTTCTCCACCCTAAATGGTTGTTATTTTCTAATTCCTAACTTCTCAATTAAAGCACGATAGCTGTCTACGTTTGACTTCTTTAAATAATTCAAAAGACCTCTTCTTTGACCTACCATCATAAGAAGTCCTCTTCTGGAATGATGATCCTTTGAGTTAACTTTTAAATGCTCCGTTAATTCAGTAATTCTCTCTGTCAGAATCGCGATCTGAACTTCTGGTGAACCTGTATCTCCTGGGGCTCTTCCAAATTCAGCAATAATTGCTGCTTTCTTTTCCTTTGAAATCATGTGTAATTCCTCCTTAAATTTAGATTCTCACCTCGTACCAAGCATTGGTTGGAGTGTCCAAATCACCGGGTACCGGCGTGTATTCATACTAATGTAGTTTAACACAGGGAATTATCCTTGTCAATTTTATCTTTCCTATTCTGTAACATCTCTCACTCTTTTATTCTATCATATTTATATCTTATTCCCTTTTTTAAATGATCTTAATCAGTAATTTTCATGTAATCTTTAAAAGCAGTCCGTTCCATCTTACTGCGTAGTTCTTTTTTAATCTTTTCCTGATTGGAAAGGATCAGTTTTTTGTTCTTAACCAAACACACGCCTGCTATATAGACCTCTTTTACATTAAACGGACTTGCACTGTAAACAAGTGTCGAATACGGATCATAGATTGGAAACATGTTCATAGACTGGGTCTCAATTAGTACCAGATCTGCCTGTTTCCCCAATTCTAGAGAACCAGTAATTTGGGAAAGCCCAAGCGTTCTTGCTCCTTCAATGGTCGCACAAGCCACAATCTGTTCCGCCGGAAATACACTTCGGTCCCTGGTTTCGTTTTTATGAAAATCTGCAAATAACTTCATTTGCGTAAATAAATCCAGAGTATTTCCACTCGCTGGGCCATCGGTACCAAGACCAACTGATAGATTCAATTCCCGCATCTCTCTTACCGGTGCCACGCCTTTTGCTGCCTTGGTATTGGAGCCGATGCAGTGAGCAACTTTGGCTCCCCTTTCTTTTAGTAAAAGCAGATCCTCTCGGGTCATATGAATACAGTGAGCCAACAGCGTGTTTTCCCTTAAGACGCCAATGCGGTCTAAATATCCAATTGGAGTTTTATCCCCTGTTCTCCGAAAATAGTCCATTTCATACTCCATCTCTGCGGCATGGAGAGAAAACACACTGCCAAGAGATTTATTTATCCCATATGCCACTTTTAGCGCCTCTTCCTCACAGGTGCTGGTACCATGGGGAGCAATCGCACCCGATATTCTACTATGAGATTTATAGTTTCGGATCAGCCGTTCGCCATATTCCATTGCCTTAAAAGGATCTTTAAAATCACAAGCTCCGTCCGTTATAATTGTCTGGGCTGCAATCCCTCTAATCCCCATTTCATCCATTGCTTTTGCTGCTTCTTCTTCATAATAGTACATATCGTAAACCGTTGTCACACCGGAAAGAAGCATTTCACCTGCTGCGTAGCGGGTGGAATGGTACACAAGTTCTTCATCCATAGCCTTTTGTTCCATGGGAAATAAAAAAGTACGAAGTCTGTCTTTGCAGTCATCTCCAAGTCCTCGAAACGGAATCATTCCCATATGCGTGTGGGGATTCACCATTCCAGGCATTACGATTGCACCTTTTGCATCTACCTGTATGATATCAGTTGACTCCGCCTCTTGAGGCAGATTCTTCATCTCCCCGATATGAGTGATGCAGTCATCTAAAAACATGACAAACCCAGGATTGTGAATCTCTCTTTTTTCATTCATGGTCACTACGATTGCATTTTTTATTACTGTTCTCACTTAAATTAACCTTTTTCCTTTTCACTGACGTATTTTTCTACAAGAGGTACCTCTTTTTTTGTCCTTACATCAAAAAGCCCTTTGTCGCTTAACTTAAGTTCTGGCGAAACTAGAAGCGTTAAGGTGGATAGAGACATAATGACATTGTTGTTACAGTATCCCATGGATTCCACCTCATCCCTGACTGCTTTTAAATCTTTGGAAAGTAAATCCATTCCTTGATCTGAGAGAATCCCTCCCACAGGCAAAGGAGCCGCCGCCGTAATCTTTCCATCCCTAGCAGTTACGTACCCACCCTGCAAATGAACCACATGGTTTTGTGCCAGTACCATGTCTTTTTCAGAATTTCCCAGTACCATTAGGTTATGGCTGTCATGACTCCATGTGGTTGCCACCGCTCCAGAAGCGGAAAGTCCCCCTTCCACCAATCCATAGGAGACATCTCCAGTTTTTCCGTAACGTTCCCATACTGTCATAAGGCAAAGTCCTGCCTCCCTCCAGCACAAGCAGCCATCTCTTACCGGCACCAGACGCTTTTTATGGACGGATCTGGTACCAAATTTTTGGATCTGCATCACATGAACAAGCGCCGTCCCATTCTTTATCTTACAGCGGTTTAACCGAAAATCTGCAAATAGAGCCAGACGACAATTAACAGACTGGTAATAATGATCCGGAAACTTTACTGGTTTTCTACTTCCTTCCAATTTTGGGTTTACTTTTGGTTCTACCAGCCTGCCACTTTTGTACACGGAGAATGGAACAAAATCCGTCAGATCATTTAAAATCACCAGATCCGCCTGTTTCCCAGGAGCGATCATTCCACGGTCGTTTAATCCCATACGCCTCGCCGGGGTAAAGGTTGCACAATAAATTGCTTTTTCTGGAGGCATCCCATGGGAGACTGCCAGCGAAAGATTTCGGTTTAAATGTCCTTTTATCAGTTGATCTGGCATAATATCATCTGTAACAAGTGATATATTTTCATACAGATTATAAGAATCCACGGTTTTTACCACCTGAGAAGTAAGGGATTTTTCCTGTAATTCCAAAAACATACCCAAATCTGTTTTTTCAAGGACCGACTCCGGTGTCTGCTGCGTATGATCTGCATCCACACCTCCTCGAATAAAGCCGGCAAGTTCCTCTCCCGTCAGAGAGGGACAATGGCCTTCAATCCGAATCATTCGATCTGCATTTTGACATAGTCGGATAATACGCTTGATACGGGTCTCTTCTTTTGAAAGTATATCGGAAGCATTCATCACTTCCCCCAAACATAAGACACGACTGTCTTTTAATAATTCTTTGACTTCTTCTTCCCCAATTTCCCCTCCAGTTGTTTCATATTCACTTCCAGTGGAAGGAACGCTTGATGGGATGCCATAATAAATATCCAAATCTGTCTTCTGATCCATAAAGCAGTTCATACCCGATATCCCAAATACATTAACAATCTCATGAGGATCCGCTACTACTGTTGTTACTCCCCATGGGAGAACTGCTCTTGAAAATTCTTCTGGATATGTCATCGAACTTTCAATATGCATATGGATATCAATGAGCCCTGGGATCACATATTTTCCTTCTGCATCTACGATCCGGTCTGCCTCATAACAGGAAGCAGGGGAAATGTCATAGAACGTTTCCCCTACCACTGCAATGTCCATCTTTTTAAAACATTGCCTGTATGTCAGGTAGACCCATCCATTTTGAATTAATAAGTCAACCTTCTTCATTGTCTCTTCCTTAACTGTTGATGATCCGATTCCATTGGTCGATCCAGTCACTTAAAATCGGATTGACAAAGGAGTAATCAAGAACCTTTGCATTTTCAGCAACCGCACCGTAAGTCATGTTTTTTGCATCTTCCTCTGAAACTTTTATCTGGTTATTGGTAGGTGCTTCGTTTAATACTTTGGTCGTTTTTTCCTGAAGTTCCTTGCTTAACCGATAATTAATATACGCATAAGCCAGTTCCTTATTCTCACAGTTCTTTGTGATGCTAATGGTATTAAAATTCGCATACGTATGTTCTGGAGTCACATAGCTTAAATCCGGATTTGCTTCTGTGATGATGGGAACTGCAAAATCACCCACGATTGCTGCTTTTATTTCTCCAGAGGTAAACATATTAATTAAATCCGATGATTTGGCATACGTTTTTACAAGATTTGGCTTTAATTCTTCCAGTGCAGAAAAAGCCGCTTTTCCATTGTCTTTGGTCACATCAACCCCTGCATGTTCCCCTGCCATGTAGACCATAGCCGGGCCAAATGTAGTGGTAATATCCGGAATGGCGATGCTGCCTGAAAGTTCTGCCTTCCACAAATCGTCAAAGCTGTTAATCTCAAACCCTACAGCTTCCGGATCATACATAATGCCTATGCTGTTAATGGTATATGCAATTCCCTGACCTTTCTCTGCCATGATATTGGCTGCGCCAATTAAATCCTTGATGTTTTCAATCTTAGATAAATCCAGAGACTCAAACAATCCTTCCTCAATCCCCTTAGCCGTCATCGCCTGGGATAACTCAATGACATCAATGGTACTATTTGCATCTGCTGATAACTTGGTGTAACGCTCGTTTGTGCTTCCTGTCTCTGTTACAATCTTACAGCCAAACTGGTCTTCAAAAGGCTTATAGACTTCTTCTTCTGAAATATCCTCACTTAATCCGTAGGTAGACAACACCAGTTTTTTCTCTTCCTTCTTGGTGCTTTTTTCTCCTGTGCTGCCTGCACTGCCGCATCCCGATAACAATAAAACTGCACATAAGGATAATGCCAATACTTTTTTCATAATTGTATTCCTCTCTTTTCTATATTACCGGCTTAAAAGCCGTAATTACCTGTGTACTAAAATCAGTCTGGTTTCTGGCAGATAAAGCCGGATTTTTTTTCCTTCTTCATAAGATTCATCCGCTGGCCGGTTCACCAGAAACTTTCCGCCCCCTGTCAGCACTTCATACTGATAGGTCTTTCCAAGGAATGTACGAACACCGATGATCCCTTCTAGAACATTATTGGTCTGTCCGGCTTCTGCCACCTGAATATCTTCCGGTCGAATGGTTCCCATAAAATTCGTTCCATTTCGTTCCATCTCTACTGTAAATATTTCACCCGTTTCTGTTTCATATCCATTCTTGCCCTTTTTCAGAGGTAGGAAATTTTCAAACCCGATGAATCTTGCTACAAATTCCGTTTCCGGTCTTTGATAGATCTGTTCCGGAGTATCAAACTGTTCAATTACCCCCTGATTCATAACAGCAACCTTATCAGAGATAGAAAAGCACTCTTCCTGATCATGAGTAACAAACAGTGTTGTAATTCCAAGCTTCTTCTGAATCCGTTTGATCTCCATACGCATGTTGATGCGCAGCTTCGCATCTAGATTGCTCAAAGGCTCATCTAGTAACAGAAGCTTCGGTTCAATCACCAGAGCTCTGGCAAGGGCCACTCGCTGCCTCTGTCCTCCTGACATCTGCTGGGGGAATCGTGATTGAAATTCTGTAAGACCGCAGATTTCTAATATTTCCTTAACCTTCTGATCAATCTCTTCTGTCTTTCGATTTCTCATCTTTAATCCAAATGCCACATTGTCATAGACACTCAAATGAGGAAACAAGGCATAACTTTGAAAGACGATGCCGAAATTTCTTTTATGAACCGGTACTTTGGTTAAATCATCTCCTCCAATGGAAAACACACCATTTTGAGGTTCTATAAATCCAGCAACCACTCTTAATGTCGTCGTTTTTCCACATCCACTTGGTCCAAGAAGGGAAACCAGTTCTCCTTCCTTCACCTTAAGATTTAATCCCTTTAAAACTTGTTTCTTTTTATCATAACGGACATCAATGTCCTTTAATTCCATATAAGCCATGTGCATTCCTCCTATTTCGCCAAAGCAGCAATTCCCAGTGTTTTGTCAACAAGCACCATCATAAGAACAGTAACAGCCATTAAAATGACAGACACTGCGGAGACCGTAGGGTCATAATTATACTCAATGTAATTCATCAGAGTCGCCGGAAACGTGGAGACACCGGGACCAGATAGAAACATGGATACTGGAATATTATTAAAGGAATTGATAAATGCCAGCATAAACGCAGCGGAAATTCCTGAAGTAATATTGGGAAGAACCACAGAAAAGAAAGCCTTTAATTTCCCACACCCCAGACTCCAGGCCGCCTCTTCCACCGAAAAGTCAAATTGATCCAGGCTAGAACCTACCACTCGGATTATATAAGGAAGCGTCACCATAAAATGGCCTGCAAGCAATCCCATAAAGACAGGAATCTGGAATGTAAGCACCAAAAATTGATAGAGTACAAACCCGATTACAATTCCCGGCACGATGGTGGGAGAAAGGAATACAGATTTTAAAATCCCTTTCCCTTTCAATCCGGATCTGGCAAGCGCATACGCTGCCGGAATTCCTACGATTAGGGCAATTACAGTCGCTAACATTGCAATCTCAAGACTGGTCAGAAACGAAATCCGAAACGACTTTAAAGTAAACACCTTTAGAAACCATTTTAAGGAAAAGGATTTCACAGGAAACGTAATGGCGCTTCCTTCACCAAATGCTGTTATGGTAATGATAACCAAAGGTATGATTAAAAATGCAAATACCAGTAGGGCAAATGCCGTAAGCATTCTATTTTTACGCATCGCTTCCTCCTCTTCTGTCAAGCCTAGCTGCCAGAGCATTCATTCCTTTGATAACAACTAAGGTTACAACGATCATAATCAGGGATATGACAGCCGCTCCATCCCAATCTCCTATGGTCATGGCTCTCTGATATATAAATGTGGACAGTACCATGTTTTTATTCCCACCAAGTAACTGAGGTGTGGTGTAGGCAGTTAGCGTTCCTGTAAAGACCAATATCCCGCCCACGATGATCCCCGGTAAACTCATGGGAAAGATAATTTTTAAAAATGCTCGAAATCGGTCAGCCCCAAGGCTTAATGCTGCTTCCATCATATCGTCTCCGATGTTTTCCATCACCCCTGCCACAGTTACAATCATAAGAGGCAGGAATAGATAGACCGAACCGATGACAATGGCAAAATCCGTATATAATAGCTTTACAGGCTTTTCTGCCAACCCTGTTGTAAGAAGAAAACGATTGATAATACCAGAACTTCCAAGTATGTTAATCCAGGCAAAACTTCGGATCACGGAATTGGTCATCATCGGAAAAATTGACACAGACAGTAAAATACCCCTCCATTTTTTCTGACACCGGCTAATAAAATAAGCAGTGGGAACGCCTGCTATCATGCAGATACCTGTGGTCAGGACTGCAACCTTTAGTGTTCTTAGAAAAATTTTAAGGTAGTACGCATCCTGAAAAAACTCCGCATAAGCTTGAAGCGGATACTCTCCGATCGAAAGAGTTGGAATTAATACTCTTAGAAGGGGAAAGAATAGGCAAACGGATAGAATCACAAGCCCTGGTATTACCATAACAAATGCATTACTTTTCTTCATCTTAACCTCACTATGCGATATTCGCTTCAAACATTGGTTTCACTTATAACTATTTATAAGTACAGTTAATTTATATCTGTACATTTATTATAATTTATGATATACTTTACGTCAAATACATATAATCTATATTTTCTATGCAGTAAAGCTATAGTTCAACATAAATCGGAAAGGAAAGTACTACTATGGAACTGAAAGAAGCGAGATACATTCTGGCTATTGCAAGAATGAAAAATATCAGCAAAGCAGCAGAAACTCTTTTTATCTCCCAGCCATCCTTAAGTAAATATTTAAAAAATCTGGAACAGCAGCTTGGGACACGGTTGTTTAACCGGGTAGGAAGCTGCTACTCCCCTACCTATGCGGGAGAACGTTACCTTCATTATGCCGAGAAAATTGTAGCATACGGGATTGAATGGGAGATCGAATTCGATGATATTATGCACCGAAACCAAGGACGTTTAAACATCGCATTGCCCATTATGTTGGGAAACAGTCTAATTGGACCAACGCTTATGACCTACCACAAGTTTTACCCCCATGTCACCGTCAATCTAATGGAGGAAGTCAATTTTGTAGCAGAGCATACTTTAACGGATCACACGGTAGACTTAACTTTTTATAATGTACACAAGTTTCCCATTGATCTTGATTATCAGATGATAGGAAAAGAAGAGATGGTGCTGGTACTGTCTGGGAAAAACCCATTGGTCAAAAAAGCAATCAAAAAAGAGGGCTTCCGCTATCCATGGCTGGATTTAAGCCTTCTAACAAAAGAACCGTTTATACTCCTTTACCCGGATCAAAATAGCGGAGCCATTGCTTGTCAATTGTTTCAGGAATACCAACTAGATCCAGTGATTCTTCTCCATACCAGAAACAGTGAATTGTCCATTCAACTTGCTATGGAAGGTTTGGGAGCTGCGATTGCGCCTGAAAGTTACTATCATACGTTAAAAAAACGGGAAGGAAAGGATTCGGTATGCCTTTCCATTGGGAAAAACCGAATGGAAAATACTTTGATTGCCGCCTACCAAAAAAACAGATACCTTCCCCAATATGCCAGAGCATATCTTAATATACTGACCGATTATTATAACACCCAGCATAAGGAATATACCCCTTGATGGGATAATTGAATATTTTTTTATGTTGGGTTCTGTTGTTTGCTTTTTCGCAAAAATTACTATATACTGATGAAATAACGTAAAATGCAAGGAGATATTGGTATGAAGGATAAGATTTTGGTGATTGATGATGACCGGGCAGTCCGCCTATCCGTAAAGCAGGTATTTGAGAGAGAAAATAAAGAAGTAACTTTGGCAGACAGTGGAACCGCAGCACTTCAATTACTAGATCAGCATACCTATGACCTGATTATCTTAGATGTTTTGATGGATGATATGGATGGTTTTTATGTCGTAAACCTGATTCGCAAAAAAAAGATCTATACACCTGTCTTGTTTTTGAGTGGACAACTGGAGGAACAAAACAAGATTCTAGCAATTTCACTTGGCGGGGATGACTACTTGACGAAACCATTCGGATTGGAAATGTTAACAACGAAGGCCAATGCATTGCTACGAAGAAGCCAACAATATAATTCTGTGGAAACAAAAGAACTGGTGTGTGGGGAACTACGCATGTCACTTCGGGATTTTTCACTTTCGAAGCAAGGAGTTCCCATTCCTCTCACTTCCAAAGAGACCGCCTTGATAAAATTCTTATTGGAAAACCAGAATCAGGTCTTTACAAAAGAACAGCTCTATGTAAATGTCTGGAAAAATTCCGTGGTTGATGACAATACCATCATGGTTTACATCAAACGTCTACGAGACAAAATTGAAGACGACTCCAAGCATCCAAAGTATTTAAAAACTGCTTGGGGACTCGGATATATCTTTAAGGATATATCTTTAAGGCTATAAAAGATGAAAAAACTCCCTCCGAAGCAGACGTTTGAACATTAAAGTCTGTTTCAGAGAGAGTTTTTTTATTCGCTATAAGATAATGATTCCCAAAAGCAATCCTCCAGCTAACATAATCATTGTGACGGCAAACAGCCACTTAAAGCAGAAGCGAATATGATCCTTTAATTCCATGTCCACGAGTCCAATCGCCAGATAGGTGGCCGGTACCAAGGGACTGATCATAAGCACTACATTTTTTCCGATCATCATGGCAATCGCTGTATTTAATGCAGTGACTCCATATTTGGTTCCTACTTCGATAACCAGAGGCATAATACCATAAAAATAAGCATCTGTACCTACCATCATACCAAGTGGCATTCCAAGAACTCCAAAAATGATATGAATATAACGTCCCAAAGCATCTGGAAGAATACTAATAATCGCATTTGCCATAGCACCCAGCATTTGCGTTTCTGTCATGATTCCTACCATTGCCCCAGATGCTAACATCGTTGCTGATATAATCAGAGCTGTCGGTGCATGTGCCTTGATTCTTTTATCTTGTTCCTTTAAGGATGGAAAATTAATTATCAAAGCAATGGATAAAAATAACATAAACAAAACATAAGATGATGTAATATTTAACATAAGTGTCGCAATGAGTCCTACGGTTAAAAGGATGTTAATCCAAAGGAGTTTGGGGCGTCTAAGAGCCTGTGACCCATCATCCTTAGCGGTTGCAGCTTCTAATAGATCCGCCTGTGTCATACTTGCATCAAGTCCTGCACCACGTTTCTTTTCGACTAAGCCTAAGAAAAATGCAAGCAATATTGTAACAATACAGCCCAGCAGCTGAATGGGAATCAGAGTGTGCCATAGGATTGTGGCATCCATACCAAGTACGGTTGCCGTTCTTGCAGTTGGACCCCCCCAAGGCAGAAGGTTCATAACCCCCATAGCCGCGGCTACGATGCAAAGAAGGACCTGAGGACGTATTTTCATCTTCTTATAAACCGGATACATCGAAGGAATTGTAATTAAAACAGTTGTTGCAGTTGCACCATCTAAATGAGCAATAATTGCGATAATGGCAGTCGCAATCGTGATGGAAATTACATTCGCTCCAGCTTTTTTAACCAGAAAATCTACAATAATATCAAATACCCCAACATCTGACATTACGCCAAAAAATACAACGGAAAAGATAAATAAAATTGCATTGCTTGTGGTCGTTCCCACACCGGTCTTAATGAAATCGCCTATCTCACTGACACTATAACCTAGAAGCAACGCAGCAATCGTAGGGACGATGATTAAAACAACAATGGGGGACATTTTGCCTTTTAATAACAGTACTACAATGGCAATTACCATGAGAAAACCAATAATAGCTAGATACATAAACACCTCTCCTTTTTTCTTTCTTACACTTACTATACGGAGAGGTTCTATATATTTTTTGACAGGTCTCTTAATAATTCTTAAGATTCTACAATTTTCTTAAAACTTCCTCAATCCCCTCAACAGTAACTGGCTTTTCCAGTATTCCATCTACATTATTCGTTTTTTTCTCCAATATATCCTGATCTTCCAAATCACAAATCAAAATAATTTTGGCTCCGACTCCAATGCAACGCACAATCCCAGCAAACTCAATTCCACCCATGCCTGGTAAGGAATCCGCTGTTAAAATGGCATCAAAGCGCTCTCCATTTTTCTTTAAAATTCGAAGTGCTTCCACTGGTGTTTTGCAGGATACAACCCTATGTTTTCTTTTTTCTAATCCTTTTCCCAGTGCTTTTCTTACACTGTCCTGATCTTCCAGCAAAAGAAGTTCTTTATATCTTACCGTTTTTTTAGTCTCCAGCGAAAGATCCTGTTCTTCCACGATTTGACATAGTGGAAACTCAATGATGAATGTGGTTCCTTTTCCCAGTTCTGACTTTACCTCTATGGATCCACCTGCTCTTGTGATCAATCCATGAATTACACTCAATCCCAGCCCTGTTCCTTCTCCCTCCCTCTTCGTGGTAAAAAACGGTTCAAATATTTGCGATCGTACCTCCTCTGTCATACCGGGTCCTGTATCTCCAATGATAAGACGATATCTGCGTTGCTGATTCGTAGATTTTACAGTCCCGCCAATTACGGTCAATCTTCCCTTACTATCTTTCATCGCATAAAGCGCATTGGTACTTAAATTGATTACAATCTGCGAAATCAAGGACTGACTCCCCTGGATATAACATTCCTCTGCCGTGATTTCTTTATGTAGGTGAATGGAATTGGGAAGTAATTTACGAACCATCTTAAGGTTCCGTTCTAGCTGATCCCTTACATTTAAAACAACAATCTTTTTTCCCCCCGAATCCTTTCTGGTATAAGATGATAATTCTTTTGTCAGCTCTGCCGCCTTTTTTGCCGCTAGCACAATCTCTGCCACACTTTCTCTGGTAGAACCATCCACCGACTTATCTGCTAGTATTAGTTCACCATAGACGAGAATGGGAGTCAAAAAGTTATTGAATTCATGATTGATCATTCCGGATAGGATACCAACCGACCATAACCTGCTGCCGTGTTTAACTTGTTCTTCTTTCTGATGCAATTGTTCTAAGGTTCCGTTTAGTTCTTTTAAATACTTAACTTCCACTTCCATGGAGCTTGTTTTGTTCTCACGATTGATAAAGTAGGAAAGAAAGACACCAAATAGTGCCAGTATTACAACCGCCGCCAAAATACTAAGCCTTGTTGCTTCTCCCAAAGGCTTCTCCAGTTCCTTGTAATTTAAAGTGACATTTACAATCCACTGCTGTTCTCCAATATCTGCCCTGGTATAAACCAAAACTTTTTTGGCTGCTGTTAACTCATCCCACCAGTAGCTGTTTAAAATTTCTTTTCCCTCTTTGTTATTCTTTTGCCGATTTAATAATTCACCCAGGCTAGAAAGATCCAAATTGTAATCTTTATACTTCGCTAGACGCCCCTTTACGGCATTTAACCCAATCTGATCCAAGGTGGGGTGCATTAGAATTACACCATCGGTATCCTTAACCATAGAATATCCATTCTCTCCCACTTTTATGGGTTGTACAATTTTTTTATATACTTCACCCGTTTCAATTGACGTTACCACAAACCGATCCGGCAGAGAGGGATTGCTTACCCGACACACCATAAACTGAATGAAATGGTTAGAACCAGATAGGACTGGTTTTAATAAAATCGCTTTTCCTTTGACGAGTTCTGGATTTTCCATTGCTTCTAAGACCGCCTGTTTCGCTTCTTTTTCATAAGAAGTTCCGTGAACAGACAAAAGAGTCTGATCGGAATTAAACAAGGAAACGGAAGAAATATATTCTTTATTTAAACCCAGATAATAACCAAGATACGACTCCTTCTCTGCAGCGATGGGAGCATATAAACAAAATTCTTCCAGTTTTTCTTTATAAAACAGACTTAAACTGTTGGAAGCCGATCTTGCAGCAACCATAAGATTGTCCTGTGTCATCTCAATCACATGGTTCTGATAGCTTTTTAAAATCCAGAAATTCAAAAAAAGCAAAAGGACCAAAAACCCCACCCCTGACAATACCCCCTTGAAAAGACTCCTATTATGATCGTTCAATTCGATATCCCCCATGATTACATTTCGTTCTTCTATTATACCCTGTCCTAATTTTTTAAACAAATATACAAAAGCGATAGCCCCTATCCCACATAGGCTATCGCTAGATTTTTATATTCTCCCGGAAATACATTCCCTTTGCTGCCATAAAAATAACTATATGTACCTGCAATCAACAAAATGACGATGAGACAAAAAGTAAAAAACATTAGCTTATGATACCCCCGTTTGTCTAGCATACCGATTCCTCCTTTTTTCCTATGCTTCCAGTCTATGCTGCCTTAAAGCTGCATCATGACAGGTTGCCGAATTATTATGTATTTCTTGTAAATCGGCACTTAGGGAAATTAGAACAACCATAAAAATCTCCAAATTTTCCATTCCGTCGTCTTAAAACACTGCCACATACTGGGCAGAACTCTTCTTCCTTTTTCTCAACATTTAACTGTCCCATATATTCATAACACTTCTGATTCATGATACAGTCATTCAGAGCACGATGTGCGCCATCTGTGGGAACGTTAAAGTATTGCGATAGATCCGTCAGCCGGTGACGGCGAAGCATGGGAAGAACCGTTCTTGCCATGTATAGGGTATCAACGTAATCATTTGGTACCTCTAATCCCAAAAGTTCCTCTGCTGCCCGAGATAAAAATTTAAGATCAAAGGACTGTATGTTATGCCCAACTAAAATCTCACCTTCAATAAAGGATAGAAATTCTGGCAGAACGTTTCTAAGATTAGGTGCCTTTATAGCCATGTCGTCTGTAATTCCATTCACTTTAGTCGCTCCCGCTGGGATATGCATTCCAGGATTAACCAGTGTCGTAAACTGATCCATTACTACATGGTTTTTCACTTTGACAGCTGAAATCTCGATGATGAAGTCCTCTTTGGAGCTGACTCCAGTTGTTTCCAAATCAAAGACTACATAGTTGTCTGCATACTGTTCCAAACGTCGGCCCGTTAAATCTTTTGCAACCATATTTTCCTCCATTTAGTATGTAACAGGATTCTATTTCCTGTTTCTTTTGTAATACTCTTATTATAACTTCATAAGTGGAAGACATCAAGTAATATTATGGAATCGCTATCACTTCTCTAGCAACGGTTTCTAACTCTTGTGTCGATAGATAACCGCAGGCTACCATTCGACTTAACACTTTTTTCTGCCGCATCTTTGCTAAGTTCATATTTTTACTTGGTGCATACTTTGACGGAGCATTGGGAACACCTGCCAAAAGTGTACTTTCAAACTCATTCATATCCTTTGGAGTTTTCTCTAAGTACCCTTTACTAGCTTCTCCAATTCCATAATATCCATCCCCAAAATAGATACAATTCACATAAAGCTCAAAGATTTCTTCTTTCGTATAATTTTTCTCAATGTCCATTGCCATAAATACCTCTGCTGCCTTTCTGGTAATCTCTTTATCCTGGTTAAAATATAAATTTTTAGCCAGTTGCTGGGTAATGGTACTCCCTCCCTCTATAAAACGCCCCGCCTGAATATCATGTAAAACAGCTCTGCCAATGGCAACGGGATCAATTCCAATATGATGAAAAAAACGTTTATCTTCTACCGATACAATTGCATCTACATATACTCCAGGAAGATCATTAAATTTAGTATATCCGTCTTTTTCCCGAACTTCTTCGATCCGGTCAAACAAATCCTTTGTGTCTAAAGCCTGCCGATAGATATCATATCCCTTCTGTACTACTGTAAATCCAGTCAAAATACCGACCAATAACACTAAGAAAATCAATTTACGAGCCAAACCTTTCACTTTCACGGATACCACCTCCTTCTTTCATTCACTTCCAATCTTTTACTTGATTATATCACATGCATTGATTGAAATCAGGAATAATTCCTTATATTTTTCTAAATTTTCTAATCAAATCCCAATATTTTCTTACCATTTCTTACAATTTTTGCAAATCAGTTCCAGAAGAATAGAAAATAGGCAGCAGAAACCGGCTGATTTTCTGCTGCCTGCAACAAGAACGTACCTAGATGGATTTAAGATATGATGTGCCGTGGAATACCCATACCTTAGCACGTTCAAAACACCGAGGCAATCCACTTTGCGCTTTTTGCTAGTATTATTGCATTTTTCGACATTTTTCACACGAACATCTCATTTAATTCTAAAAAATCCTGATAGCTTTTCTCAAACTTCTTTTTTCTACTTTTACTTACATATAAATTTTCACCATTTATCATTTTTATCTGATCCTCTTTTACAAAACGTATGTGCTGCATATTAATAAGATTATGCCGATTGATTCGAACAAATTGTTCTTTGGGAAGTTTGTATTCCTCTTCGTCTAGTCTGGCTCTTATACGAATTTTTGCTTGTTCTGTTACCACACTTGTTTTTCGGTAATAGGACTCTAAAAATAAAATATCACGTACGTCAAAAAAATACGTTTGTCCATAAAAAAAAGCAATGTATTTTGTCTGTTTCAAGTTCACAATCTTACCGTTTCCCAAAGTAATAATACCACTTTTCACTTTTGTTTTTACCTGTCTTACAAAATCTTTGATGGATATTTTCCCATTACTTGGGTAAAGTAATATCACATCGTATACCGTTCGGTCCAATTCCCGTAATAATTTTTCTTCTAGCGAAAAATAATCAATTTTAAACAATCCATTTCCAAAACTGCCACTAATTTTCTGCTCTGTTTCCATCAGCCATTTTTCATTTGTAAAAAAGGCGATTTTCATTTCCTTCCCCCCATAACCAGATCAATTTTAGACGCGATTGCCCTTATCTATATAACGTTTTTCAATTTCCCTTATAACGCAAAAAATTGTTTCCGTTTAAAACAGTGAATAATAATAGACATATTTCCCACACTAAAAGGAATGGATTCCTATACAACAAGGAAAGGAGATGAGCAGATGAAATCGGAAAATAAACAAAACAAAAAACAAAACACCTCATCAACTACAGCAAAAAACAACTATGATATCGACATTCAAGCATGTTCCACCACAGAACTTACCGGACTAATACCGGCAACTCCTGAAACAGAAACCGAATTGGAAGCATATGAGGATATCTATCCATATCTTCCTCGCGCCAAATCAACAAACAAAGAATAAAGAATCTTTTTTTCAAAACACAAAAGAAGGACCCGAAATAAGGATCCTTCTTTTGCATCTAGTCATACCCTATTATTTTCCTGTATTGATAATGGCATCTACGATGTCCATATAATCACCACAGTATTTATTGTACATAGGCTTTACCGCATCTTGGAACTTAATTTTTTCTTCAGGGGAAAGTTCTGTAATCTGACAGCCACCTGCCCGAACCTTTTCTTTCGATTCTTTTTCTCTTTCCGACCAGAGTTTTCTTTCATAGTCTGCGGATTCCAATGCGCATTCTTTTATTATCTTCTGATCCTCCCCCCCGAGCTGATCCCAAGTAGACTGGGCACAAAGCTGAAGTTCGGGAACCCGGTTGTGCTCATCTACAGTAAAATATTTCGCCACTTCATAATGACTGGTTGATTCATAGGAAGGCCAGTTATTCTCTGCCCCATCGATTTCTCCGGTCTGAAGTCCCTGATAAACCTCCGAATAATTCATAGGAACTGGATTTGCCCCAAGCGCTTCCACCATATTAATGATCATATCCGATTCTTGGACCCTGATATTAAGCCCTTTCATATCTTCCAGCTTATGAATCGAGTGTCTGGAATTATAAAAATTTCTGGCACCGGCATCGTACCAGGATAAAGCAATCAGATTGGACCCTTCAAAGGAATTGATAAAGTCCTCCCCGATGCTTCCATCAAGAACCTGCCACATGTGCCCCGCATCCCGGTAAAGATAGGGGAGCTGAAGAACATTTAACTTCGGTACAAATTCTGCAAGTAGTGACAGTGACATCCGCATAAAATCAATCCCGCCAAACTGAAGCTGTTCACAAACAGATTTCTCATCCCCCAAAACACCCCCTGCCTGGACATTGATCCGTATTCTTCCATTGGTTTTTTCTTGTACCAGCTCTGCAAACTTATATGCTCCCTGAGTGGTCGGATAATCCTCTGCTTGATTTTCTGCATACGTAAATACATATTCTGGTGTCTCTGTATATACATTTGAAGTAAT
This sequence comes from Clostridium sp. E02, assembly GCF_003833015.1. Classification (GTDB taxonomy): domain Bacteria; phylum Bacillota; class Clostridia; order Lachnospirales; family Lachnospiraceae; genus Lacrimispora. The sequence goes on along the minus strand of NZ_RJLQ01000001.1, from coordinate 127,359 downwards.
CTGATCTCCCGTCTGTTTGATACTGCCACACCCGGAAAGGATCATTGCAAATGCGATTAGAAGCACATGTCCTAATCTGTTTTTTCTCATTGTCTTCTCCTCCTTGTAACATTCCTGCCAATCCTATCTTACTTTTTTTGAAACAGGCTCATGCGATATTCCGTTGGATTTACACCGGTAACCCGTTTAAACACCTTCGTAAAGTAATTGGAATCGGAATATCCTACCGAAGCTCCGATTTCTTTTACATTCACCGTAGGCATCTCCAGCATTTTTTTTGCGGCTTCCACTCTGCATTCGGTCAGATATGTGGTGAAATTTTTGTCAAAACACTGTTTAAATAATTTACAGAAATAAGCTTCTGAATAATTCATTACCCTGGCGACATCTTGCATGGATAAATCTCGAATGTAATTCTCTTCTATATAGTTTTGTATCACTTCCGCTACTTTATGCAGTCTTATCTGCCCATCTGATGCCGTTTCTTCCATGGATTTAAGGGCTGGAATCGGAGGCAGTTCTTTCTTCCCCTCCTTTTCCCGATCGCATAGGCGCATGGCCTCCTCTACCACACAAAATAACTCTTCCTCTTTGCATGGTTTTAATAGATAATCCAGTGCTCGGATGCCAATCGCTTTTTTTGCATAGGAAAACTCATCATACGCAGTCAAAAATATAATGCTACACTGGGGATTACGCCGGTGCATTTCCTCTGCTGCTTCAATCCCGTTAATTCCCGGCATTTCTATATCCATGATGGCGATCTGAATGTCATTTTCTAAAAAAAGAGCAAGTGCTTCTCTCCCGTTACCTGCCTGCCAAATCTGGCACTGTTCCCCCAGTTCCTTTCTCAGTGTTTGGTACAATACTTTTCTTTCAATTAATTCATCATCTGCTATCAGTACCCGATACATGAAAACTCCTCCTGTTACCGCTTAAATGGAATGGATAGCAGTACTGCTGTCCCACACCCTAATCTACTGTATAGATTCACTTCTCCACCAATGTACATCTTGTGGATTCTTTGATAGATATTCCCAAGACCAATCCCGACTCTGGCCGTAGCTTGATTCTTTAATGCCTCTCTTAATTTAAAAAGACTTTCTTCACTCATCCCCACTCCCGTATCTGCAACAGAGAGGATGATTTTTTCATTTCTCTCCCAAATTCGAATTCTTATCCTTCCGCCAGATTCTTTTTTTGAAAGTCCATGGATAATGGCATTTTCAACAATCGGCTGCAGGGTAAACGTAGGAATCATTATTTGGTTCCCCTTCACCAAACACTGAATATCATAGTGGATTCTACTTCCAAAGCGCATCTGCTGGAGATACATGTAATCGCTTACAATCTTGATTTCTTTTTCCAACAAAACTTCGGACTCCGTGGTCTTTAAATTATACCGGAACAAATTACCAAGACTATCAATCATCTGTTCCGTGGTCCCGGCATCTTCAAGCTTTGCCATGCAGGCAATCATATTTAATGTATTAAACAGAAAATGTGGATTGATCTGATTTTTTAAAAGTTCCAACTTTGTAGCATCTAAAATCTGCTCAATTTTCATCTTTTCAATCTCTTCTTTATGAAGCAATACAGCCATATCATTTTTTTCTTTTAAAGTTGTAATATATTGTTTGGTTGCATGCTTCATCTTGTTGAATGCCACAACCAGCTCTCCCATTTCATCTCGATTTTCAATCACCACATCTGGATCTGTAAAATCACTTTTGGCTATCTTTCTGGATATAAAAGCCAGCCGGACCACTGGTGCCACCATATCCCGGTACATCATTCGGCTAAAATAAAAGGTCGTGCCAATACTTAATATGGCTAGAATTAATATCGCCAAAGGAAGACGGGTTAATACTGGAACTCTTTTATGATAGGCATTGGAACCATCCTTTAAGGTACTTTGAACCAAACGTTTCCCATAATTCGTCAAATAATCCTGCATCCGGTAAACAAGGTAAAGATCATTGACATAAGTCGTGTTAAAGAACTCTTCCTCCTCTTTTTTTTGAAACAGCCAGTCCCGCTTTTTTTTATAGTTCCCATATCCATTGCGAATGGACCATGTCACCGCATACCGTTCTTTCCCTATTTGCTTATATTGAAAGGGAAGGGCATCAACACATTGTTGCGTATGATTGCATGCCTTTTGGTAAATCTGTTTATTCTCTTCGCTGTCCTTTCGAATAAAACCAATCAATGCTTGTGCTTCCGCTTCTATGGCAGTCTGATAATCATGACATAGAGAATTATCTTCTAAAATCTGATTGAACCCATTTAATGCGAAGTCAAGGATCACTATATTAAATACAATGGAAAGTGCCACGATCAGAATGACCATGGCTGCAATAGTTTTTATTTTCTGTTTCAATGTAAAAGAAAGCCACTTCTCCTGCAGCTTTTTCAGTCCCCGATTGATCACTTTCACAAAAAACCCTCTTTTCTCCCAATCTCGTATCCCATTATATCAAAATTTTCAAATTAATGACAGCGGTATAACCAAAGAGATAAAAACAGACCACAGTTTTACGCAATCTTTCATTGCGTGCTCCTGCAGCCTGTCTTTTAAGTAATATGAAATCAACTATTGTCTGAGACGGAACCGACTCATTAATTGTCTAAGGTTTTCTGCCTGTCCAGACAATTCCTCACTGGCAGCAGCACTCTCTTCTGCTGTGGCAGAGTTACTTTGAACAACAGAGGAAATCTGTTCGATTCCAGTTGTTACCTGGGTAACTTTTTCACTTTGCTCTTTTAATTCTTCCGCTGATCTTTCAATGGCTGTAACCATCTCTCTGGTTTCCATTAAGATTCCGTTTAAGGATTTTCCAGTAGATGACGCAATTCCGGTTCCCTTTTCTACGGCTGATATCGTCTCTGCAACCAAACTAGAAGTATCTTTTGCAGCATTGGCACTCTTACCAGCTAGATTACGCACCTCATCTGCAACCACTGCAAACCCTTTTCCTGCCTCTCCTGCTCTTGCTGCTTCGACCGCTGCATTCAAGGCTAAAATATTGGTCTGGAACGCAATGTCTTCGATCAGCTTATTCACCTTTTCTATCTCTTTGGATTTCTGGCTGATCTGATCCATGGAGTTCATCATTACCTGCATCTGGGCGTTGCCTTCCTCCATGGCTGTTCCCACATGACTAGCCTGATGATTCACCTGATCAACAGATTTTGCTGTATTCAAAAGACTGGAAGAAATCTCATTGACCGAGGAGGATAATTCCTCTACACTAGCTGCCTGCTCTACTGCTCCCTGACTTAAATTCTGGGCTCCCTGAGACACCTGGGCACTGCCCTTTGCCACTTCATCGGAAGATTGATTGATGGTATTCATCGTCTGAGACAAAAGTTCATTCGTCCGATCCACGGATTCCTGTATGATCTTAAAATCACCCTGAAATTCCATCCCAATCTGATGACTGAAATCCCCTGATGCCACATTCTGAAGGACAGAAGCAATCTCCACGATGTAAGACTTCATTCCATGAACGGATCTTTTGATCTCAGTAGCAAGCTGACCAATCTCATCTGTTCGGTTGACATCGGGTACATCACTGGTAAGATCTCCCTGTGAAAACAGCTTCATACGAGCCGCAATGTCTGATACCGGACCTGCAATGGATCCCGCAAACCAGAAAGCAAAAATACAGCCACAAACAATTGATGCAGCTCCTAGTATGATCATAGCTATAACAACCGTGTAAATGGAAGTTGTCGTCTCGCTAATGGGGGCAACTACACCCAGTACCCATCCTTTGCTCCCGGTAATCGGGCTGTAATAACAAAATCTTTTAGAACCCTGATACGTGTAGGTACCTATATCCGACAAGCCTAAAATCATGGTTTCATACATACGACCAGCCGATTTATAGGAAGATTCTGTCTTTGCCATCTCAATGAAATTCTGGCGCTCATTTACCCGATCTTGGGAAGAGCTTGCAATAAAGGTACCTGTATTATCTAAAATAAACGCATTTCCTGTGGTACCAATGACTACATCTTTAACCAGGTCGCTCAGTGTGTTTCCAGGATAAGTTCCCAGCAATACTCCATACTCATAAGGCGTGGCAATCCGTATTACAAGTTCGTTGTTGCTGTCAAATTCCGTAGTAGAGACTGTCGTTTCTCCGTTCAATGCCTTAGCCACGTAATCTTCATCGATATAACTGTCTCCGATGTGCTCTCCGCTTGCACTCCGTGTTACGGCACCGTCTTTATTTAGTACTTCCAATTCTTTGTACCCATAAAGTTTACACTGATTTGACAAATATTCCGTTACCACTCTGGAATTGATAGACTTTAAGCTTCCTCCCTGGGCACTGGCTTCTATGCTAATCTTCATTTGATTTAGGTTCTGAACGGTTAGACTGTTTACCAGTTTACCAGTTGATTGCAAATCAGCCTTTACCACATCTGTAATTCCATTGTAGCTTACCCATATGCTGATCAACATATTCAAAGCAGAAATACATAAAATAATAGCAATAATAAAGACCAGCATCTTACTCTTTAACGACTTCATAGAAAACCGGGAACCAAACGATGCTCCCGCACTTTTTGTTTTTTGTTTTTTCTCTCCTTTCTTTTTAAAGATGTTTCGATTCCACTTCTTATCCCCCGATGTCTTCATAGTGATTTGCTCCTTGTCTCGTCTTAAGTAAATAGTTCCATAACAGTAAAATTATGGTTTTATTCATTATACGATATTTTGTAACTATTTGTCAATGAATGCTGAAATCGAAATAAACTTTTATTTATTATTTCCTACTAATTTATTCATTTTTTCAAAAAAAGAGAACGAACCCATAAAACTATGAGATCGTTCTCTTTTTCAATCAGTCAATCCAGGATCATACAAAGAATAGGTTTTATTATCTGCTCATTTTATCAATCGCTTCCCATATTCCGTTTAAATACGTTGCTCCTAGTGCACGATCATATAGACCATAACCTGCACGTCCAGTCTCTCCCCAAATCATACGTCCGTGATCCGGACGGATATAACCATCAAACCCATTGTCATAAAGGGCCTTTAATATGGAAAACATATCCAAAGATCCGCAACTAGATAGATGCGCTCTCTCTTCAAATCCCTGATTATCAGAAAGTACTTCCACGTTTCTTGCATGTACAAAATGAATCCGTCCCATTGCCGCATATTTAGCAGCCATTTTAGCCACGTCATTTTTGTTGGAACAGCCAAGGGAACCGGTACAAAGAGTGATCCCGTTATGTTTGTCATTTACAAGATTTAAGAAGCGGTCTAAGTTCTCTTCACAGGTAATAATTCTTGGAAGTCCAAAAATGCTCCAACAGGGATCATCTTCATGGATTGCCATATTAACGCCACATTCTGCTGCTACCGGAATGATAGCTTCTAAAAAATATTTAAGATGATCCCACAGATCGTCTTCCGTCATGGCATTGTATTCACTTACCACCTGTTTTAATCCGTCTTTTGTATAACTGGAATCCCAGCCTGGAAGCGTAAGATCACTTTCGCTCTCCAAAGGATTTACTTTATCAACCTGATCCTGATAATACACAAGAGAGGTGGAACCGTCACTAAGCACATGATCCAACTGGGTTCTTGTCCAGTCAAATACAGGCATAAAATTATAGCAGATACATTTGATTCCCGCCTCTGCTACCCTTCTGATGTTCTCGCAATAATTTGCAATGTATTTGTCTCTTTCTGGTTTTCCAAGTTTAATATCTTCATGGACCGGAATACTTTCAATCACTTCAAAATTAAGTCCAGCATCCTCAGTTTCTTTTTTCAAATGTGAAATGCTATCTCTGCTCCAAATTTCACCGACTGGAACATCATAAACGGCAGTTACAATCGAATGCATTCCCGGAATCTGTCTAATTTGATTCAAGGTCACCTTATCTTCGTCTCCATACCATCTGAATGATAATTTCATGAGATCCTCCTTATACGCAGTTGATCCTTTTATTATTGTTTCTGTGTTTAGTATATACAAGAATAAGAGACATTACCATGGATTTAATTGCCGTTGACATTGCAAAACTTGCGGTGGTATCTTATAATACAGAATAAGAAAGTAAGGAAGGATTCAGGTGATTTTCCTATGAAAAAAGAATTATCAACCGTCTTTAACCAGCGACAATACATGAAATCCGGGGAATTTGAAGTGTTTTTTTATAAAGATTTGGATCTGGACCATATTGTGGTACACAGCCATCCTTATTATGAGGTGTACTTTTTTTTAAGCGGTGATGTGACTTATGAAGTCGATGGAATCGAATCCCCCCTTCAATATGGGGACTATCTGCTGATTCCTCCCGGAGTGAAACACCAGCCATTGTTTCATTCCACCGGAAAAAACTATCAGCGTTTTGTTTTGTGGATCAGTAGAGAGTACTATCAGTCCATCTGTTCCTGGTCAGAAGATTTTTCCTACAGCTTTCAATATGTAGTGAAAGAAAAAAAGTACCATTTTCGAACTGACTTTATTACCTTTCAAAATATACAGGGAATGCTTTTGGATCTGCTAGAAGAGATTCATGGCCACAAAGCATTTCAGCATCTAAATGCTCAACTGCAAGTCCAGTCTTTTCTTCTTCAATTAAACCGGATCACGTACAACATGCTTCATGAGGTACCTGCTGCCTCTGGCAATGTGCTCTATCTCAAGCTCTGTGATTACATCAACAACCATCTGGATGAAGACTTGTCCCTGGATCGTCTGGCCTCGTTTTTTTATACAAGCAAATATCACATTTCTCATGTATTTAAGGATAATATGGGAATATCACTTCATCAATATATCATTAAAAAGAGGCTTCAATCCAGTAAAAATGGGATCCTGTCTGGCATTCCATTTACAAAACTATACCATCAGTATGGGTTTTCTGATTACACAAGTTTTTACCGAGCATTTAAAAAAGAGTTTGGTTTGTCTCCGAAAGAATTCCGGGAACAGAAAAAGCTGCCAGATGGTTACTAATGAAAACAAATGGACTCCACACAAAAAACCAGACAGGAAACCAGCGAATCGGCTGTTCCTGTCTGGTAAATCCGGAATATTTTGTTCTTACTCCTCGATTCTATGAAAGATTTCCATAAACTCTTCTCCCGTTATCGTTTCACGTTCCAGGAGGTAATCTGCGATTACATGTAGTTTATTTTCATATTTTTTTAATATTTCAAGTGCTTTTCGATGCTGTTCTTTTACGATTCGAATCACTTCATCATCAATCTGCTTTGCCGTTTCCTGAGAGCAGGATAATGAGGTATCTCCTCCCAAATACTGATTGGTTACCGTTTCAAGAGCTACCATGTCAAACTTGTCACTCATTCCATACCGGGTAACCATAGCTCTTGCAATTCTGGTGGCCTGTTCTATGTCATTGGAAGCTCCGCTGGTAACGGTATCAAATACCAATTCTTCCGCAGCCCTTCCCCCTGTAAAGGTAGCTATTTTATTCAGTGCCTCTTCTTTGCTTAAGAGGCGGCGTTCCTCTGCATCTACCTGCATGGTATATCCTAGCGCACCAGAAGTTCTTGGAATTATAGTGATTTTGTGAACCGGCGCCGAATGCGTCTGGGTTGCAGCGACCAAAGCATGCCCAACCTCATGGTAAGCAATTACCTTCCTTTCATCGACATTAACCGAGGCATCCTTTTTCTGATACCCTGCAATGACAACCTCAACGCTTTCTTCTAAATCAATTTGAGCCACCGCTTTTCTTCCCAAACGAACCGTTCTTAGTGCCGCCTCATTGATGATATTTGCAAGTTCTGCTCCACTGGCACCTGCCGTTGCTAGACCAATTCCATGAAAATCCACATCATCTGATAATTTTACTTTTTTTCCATGAACCCTTAAAATCGCTTCCCTTCCCTTTAGATCCGGAAGCTCTACTGGAATTCTCCGGTCAAACCGTCCAGGTCTTAACAACGCTTTATCCAGGGAATCCGGACGGTTGGTGGCAGCAAGGATCACTACCCCTTTCTTTCCATCAAATCCATCCATCTCAGCCAGAAGCTGATTTAAAGTCTGTTCCCGTTCGTCGCTGCCGCTAAATCCGCCGCTGTCCCGTTTTTTTCCTATGGTATCAATTTCATCTATAAATACAATACAGGGGGCTTTTTCATTGGCTTGTTTAAACAGATCCCGGACCTTAGCAGCTCCCATTCCTACAAACATTTCTACGAATTCGGAACCCGATATGGAGAAAAACGGGACATGTGCCTCGCCTGCTACGGCTCTAGCCAGCAACGTTTTTCCAGTTCCAGGAGGTCCCACCAAAAGAGCACCTTTGGGTAGGGATGCCCCAATGTCAGCATATTTTTGGGGATTATGGAGAAAATCAACGATCTCTGTCAATGCTTCTTTTGCTTCTTCCTGACCAGCTACATCTTTAAATGTCATTCCTGTTTCTGATTCTGCATAAATCTTAGGACTTGACTTTCCAAAAGACATGGCATTTTGTCCTCCCATCTTCTTCTGAAGCTGAGTGGATAAAAAATTCCCAAGAAATACAAATATTAAAATAGGTACAATCCAAGTAAGCAGAATAGAAAGCAAAGGAGACATCTGTTTTACAATGGCTTTATCAAATTCTACGTTATGAGAAATCAGACGCTCTGTTAGGGTTTCATCCGCCCAAAGACCGGTTTTGTATACCTGGTAAACCGGTTTTCCTTCCCAGTCTTTTTTCCCGGTATCGGATTTAAACTGGATCTCTGTCTCCGTTTTCGCAACTGCCTGAACCTTTCCCTGATCTATCATCTCTAAAAACTTGCTGTAAGGAACCTCTGTTACTGATTTTGATTGGATCCAAGGCACCGCCATTGCATTGAATAAAATCATGAGAATCACTACAATGATATAGTAATAAATAAATGGTTTTTTGGGATGCTTTCCAGAATCCCCATCATCTTTTAGACCCATCTTTCTCCTCCTTTTGCTTTCGTACATCCAGAACCGATGCTACAAACCGTTCCGCATTCTCAAGATCTTCTAAGTTGGGGTGCAGCATAGCATTCTCATATGCGGAAATCATCATCCGGATCTGTTTCGTATCCTCCACCTCTTGAATTTGTCTATATGTTTCAAGAACCTTCGGTCCAACTTTACCCCCACATAAGTAACACCCCAGATACTGATTGTCATCTGGAAGAAAAACAGAAACCTGCTTTTCTACATTTTTTAAATATTCTTTATTTTCAAATACTCCGCAGGTCCCAAACAAAGCTACCCGCTTACCATGAAGATTCGTAAGAAAATCAATCACTTCTGTCGTTGCGGTTCCTCGATTATTCCAGAACCCTACAAAGTACGTATCTGCTTCTTCTCCATGGAGTTCAGAAATACTGACAATGTCTTTAGACTTTCCTGGAAGCGACTCAAAAATCTTCATGGCTACCTTCTGAGTATTTCCGGTTCTACTTGTATACACAACTAAATAGTCCATATATTCAGCCTCCTCTTCCATTAAAATATACCAAATTGAATTATTTATCAATAGATAACCGGAAATGTTAATACAATTTATGGATCTTTTAGATTTTAACCAAGAACTTTAAGACTTAAGATCTGTGCAATCTCATATAAAAAGACAGAGAAAACCGATCCCCGCTTTTCTCTGTCTTCTGTATTCTTATTTGGATAATTGCTTTGCTGCCTCTTTCATAATCTGACAGGTGACAGCAATATCCTCCTTCGTATGCGCTGCTGATAAAAATAAAATCTCAAACTGGGATGGGGCAGTATAGATGCCATGCTCCAAAAGATAATGAAAATATTTGGCATATGTTTTTGTATCCGATGCCAGAGCGGTCTCATAATCCACCACTGGATTTTTCGCAAAAAACAGGCTAAACAACGATGCTGCTTGATTAATCTGTGCATTCGGCAATGCTTCTTTTAAAGTCTGTATCAGCTTATTCGCGTGGCTCTCTAAATTGGAGTATATTTCTGGGTGCTCCAATAGCGTCTGTATGGTCACAATCCCTGCTGCCGTTGCGATGGGATTTCCTGATAAGGTTCCAGCCTGGTATACGCTTCCTAGTGGTGAAACCTTTTCCATAATCTCTTTCCGGCCACCATATACTCCCATAGGCATTCCGCCTCCAACGACTTTACCAAGGGTTGTCATATCTGGAATGACACCATAATATCCCTGAGCCCCATTGATCCCCATCCGAAATCCAGTAATCACTTCATCAAAGATGAGTAAGGCACCAGATCGAGTACAAATGTCCCTTAAGAATTCCAAAAATCCTGCTTTTGGTGGAACCAGCCCCATATTTGCCGCCACTGGTTCCACTACAATGGCTGCTATGGCATCTGGGTTTTCTAAGAACAGCTTTTTCACGGATTCTTCCTGATTATACTGCGCCAGAAGAGTATGTTTCGTATAAGAAGATGGAACTCCAGCACTATCGGGTGCAGAACCAGTTAACGCCCCCGAACCTGCTTTCACCAAAAGACCGTCGGAATGTCCATGATAACACCCTTTAAACTTAATGATCTTGTCCCGTCCGGTGTATCCTCTTGCTGTTCTTATGGCACTCATCACCGCCTCTGTTCCAGAACTTACCATCCGCATCATTTCGATGGATGGCATACATTCCCGGATCAGTTTCCCAAGTGTAAGTTCTTTGCCCGTTGGTGCACCAAATGATAAACCCGACAAACAGGCATTCCGAACAGCATCCACCACAGGCTGATAGGCATGCCCAAGGATACATGGTCCCCAGGAATCCACATAATCGATGTATTGGTTGCCATCTGCATCATAGATATGTGATCCTTCTGCCCGGTCTATAAATACTGGAACACCACCCACTGACTGAAATGCCCGAACCGGACTGTTCACTCCGCCCGGAAAATAATCTTTGGATTCCTCAAATAATTGGTTTGACTTTTGTGTATTCACTCTTTCTAATTCCTTTCCCTGTTAAAATCCAGACAAATGGCATCGACCATACCGGAAATACTAGATTCTGATGCAATGATGTCTGCCTCTCTTCCGTGTCTTTTGAGTGCGTTGGCTGTGATCGCTCCTATGCACACCACTTTTACGTTGGAGAGTTTCATACGTGAATCTTCCCCCTGGCTAAAAAATGCTTCTACCCCAGATGCACTGGCAAAGGTCACATAATCAAGCTTAGAAAGATCTTTTCGATTCTCCCCTGAAACTTTTGCTTCTGGATTTACATCATATAAAATAATGTCATCATAAGGAATCCCTTTTTGATCCAGTGTTTCATTTAGTTCTATCGATCCACCTGATGATCGTGGAATCAACAAATAATCTTTTTTCGTAATCCGATCACAAAGACCTTTTGCCAAATCCTTCACCTGATAATGATCAGGCACATAATCCGCCCGAAATCCATAGTGATAAAGCTGTTTTTCTGTCCCTGTTCCGATCACTGCAAATTTCACTCCACCTAACGAGCGAAAATCATAACCGCATTCCAATAGTCCATGAAAGAACTCCCTTACCCCATTGGCACTGGTTAAAACGATCCAGGAATACTTCGATAAATTACCATACGCAGTTTTCATCGCAGCCAACGATCGGTAAGATTGAAAAGAAAGCGTGAAAAGGCATTTTACTGCAGCACCACATTCTTCCAATTGCTCTCTTAAGGTTCTGACAAAGTGTCCAGTACCTGTGATTCCGATTTGACATCCGGTCAGAGGATCCATATGGGTGGAGGAAAAATCCAAAGCAGCCACCGCTCCTACTACAATGATTGCCGGACTCACTATCCCAGCCTTAAGCGTTTCTTTTTGAATATTACTTAACATCCCCCGAACAATTTTCTGATCCGGCAATGTTCCATTTGAAATCACGGCTGCCGGTGTCTCCTTTAACTTTCCCTGTTCAATCAGTCCCTTAACGATCAGAGGCAGGGTACCAAGTCCCATCAAAAACACCAAGGTTCCGGAAAGCCTTGCAAACGTTTCAAAATCAGGAGGTAGCACTCCGTCCTTTGCTAAAGTGTGCCCTGTCATTACATGAAAGCTGCGGCTTACTGCCCTATGCGTAATCGGAATTCCTGCAGAAGCTAGGGCTGCGACCGCTGAGGTCACACCAGATACCACTTCATACGGGATTCCTGCATTTTTAAGCGCCTGAACTTCCTCCCCGCCTCTTCCAAATACAAAGGGATCTCCACCTTTTAAACGAACGACCAAAAGACCCTCCATCGCCAACTGGATCAAAAGCTGATTGATCTCTTCCTGCTTCATGGAGTGTACCCCTGCTCTTTTCCCGGCATAGATTTTACGACAGTGAGATGGAACCTGTTCTAGAAGAAGATCCGATGCCAGGGAATCATAGACCACAGCATCACAGGTTTTCAGCCGTTTGATCCCTTTTTTTGTTATTAAATCCGGATCTCCGGGTCCTGCACCTATTAAGCTTACCACACCTGTTTCCTTCATCCTGACCTCCATTTCTATTAGAGCCCTCTGGCTGCCAGTTCTGCCAGTGCTTCATGGTCTTTTGGTTTTCCACTCAAACGAATCCTTTTTATTTCAGCTCCTCTTTTGCTGATCCCAAATACCTCCATCGTTCCATCCTTTATTCGAGAATAGATACCAATGGGTTCATGGCATCCCGCATGAAGAAGTTTTAATACGTTTCGTTCCAGTGTAAGACACAGCCTTGCCTGTGCACACTCAATCTGTTTTAATTGATTGCTATAGTTTGATTTAAGAGGACCTTCAACGGCAAGGATCCCCTGGCCACCTGCTGGGATAAATTCTTCACAGTCAAAGTAATGATACGCAAATGCCTCATCCCCATCTATTCCCAGCCGTTTTAAACCAGCTGCTGCAAGAAGAATTCCGTCATATGCGCCCCCCTTTAATTTTTCCAGCCGTGTCTGGACATTGCCTCTTATATTTTCACAGCGAACCGGAATCCCTTCCCATAGAGATTTTCCTATCTCTGTGATCTGAATTTGTCTTCTGAGACTGGAGGTTCCTATCACGATTTCCTGATTCTCCTTTGGATCCGTTCCTTTTAATGTGACCAACACATCTCTGGGATCTTCTCGTTTGGGCACCGCAACAATCCCCAAACCATCTTCTATGTCCATAGGAAGATCCTTTGCACTATGTACGGCTAGATCAATCTCTCCCTGAATAAGCGCCTGTTCAAATTCTGACACAAACACGCCTTTTCCTCCAAATTCAAGAAGAGGCTTGTCAAGGATTCGATCCCCCTCCGTCTGCTTTTTAATCAATCGAACGGACAGCCCGTTATCCGCAGTTTTTATGGCATCTGCCACCAGAAGAGTTTGGGCTACCGCAAGGGCACTTTTCCTGGTTCCAATGCGAATTATATCACTGCTCATGTTCTGCCCTCTTTCTTTCAATCAATTCTTTTAGCTGTTCCTGTGAAAATACACCACCCTGACGGATTCCTTCATCCACCATGATTTTAAAAATCTCCGATCTCACTGACTGGGAATCTATGTTTGCCTTAACCATATCCCGATAAGAACCAAGCTGACTCGCCAAAGCTCCAAACCCAGAGGGAATCAATTTTTTAAACTTTTCTTTTAAATATCTGGCTACTGTGGGGGAGTTTCCTCCTGTAGATATTCCAATTGTAATCTCTTTTTCTCGTATCAATGCAGGAAAGATAAAACTACATTCCTCCTGTACATCCACTACATTGATCGGTATTTTTCTTTCCTTGCAACATTGGGACAAATGACGGTTAATCCTTTCCTCCGATGTTGCTGCAATGACAAAGTCCGCCTGATTTAAATCGGAATCCATAATATTACGCTGCAATAATACAATGGTTCCCTTGCATTCCTCTGCAAGCTGTTTCATCTCAGGAATACAATGTGGAGCAATGACCGTTATATGGGGATCGTAATCTTTTATGGTAAGCGCTTTGCGATATGCCACCATTCCACCTCCGGCAATCAGACATTCCTGCCCTTTGATATCCACAAAAAAAGGAAAATAAGCCATTTCACCCCTCCTTTGTCCACTGGGTAAGACCATCTAGAGTTTTTAGAACCACATCGAGTTCCTCTCTCGTTACATGATCCCTGATCTGATATAAAAGAGTCTCTAGGGGTTTGCCTTCCAATGACTCTTTTAGTGATTTCATTTTTTTGATATAGGGATGAAACATGATATCCCGCATGGCTTCATCGAGTTCTTCTTCCATAATGGCTTTGGCCCGGTCCAGCTCTTTGCGTTTTATCTGTGTGTTATTTTTGGAGCATTCGTTAAAATAATCAATATCATGGAGCGTGATTCCGTTGATTTTATGAAGTCCGGGATCCATATCCACTGGAACTGCCACATCAATAAACAGTCTCTCTTTCTTACTCGTCAGATGACAGGAAAGTTCTTCTCCGATCACGGTATAATGAGGTCCTGACGTGGCACTAATCACCACATCCATTTTCTCTATGTAGTCGTAACGATTCCTATAATCCACCTCTTTGATCCGATTATCCTTTACTTCAAAATTAAAATCCATTCCATGGTTTCTCACCGTTGCAGTTATAAAAACCCCGGACTTACTCAGCAGATTTTTTGTAATGGTACTCCCTATCTTCCCTGACATACCAATGATCATAACATTCTTTTGTCCGTCTGTTTTCTCAAGGTGAAACACTTCGTTTGCCACTAAAGTTGCGATAGAGAGCGGTGTTTTAGATAAATTAGTATCCGTCTTAATCCGTTTGGCGCAAGTTACTGCTTTTTTGAACATCTCATTGATCTCATAATCAGTGGCTAAAAATTCCTTGGATTTCTGATATGCATCCTTGACCTGACCTAAAATCTCATCCTCTCCAAGCACCATTGAATCCAGCCCACATGTAACCTTAAACAAATGCCGTATGGCATTTTCTTCACTATAAATATTTACATACTTTAATAGCTCCCCCATACGCAGGTTCTTTACGTCTGCCACTTCCTGCTGCAGCTCTCCGATGGCATATTTGTTTCCCGATATATAGATTTCGCTCCGGTTGCAAGTGCTTAAAATAACCACTCCTGCGATCGAGTCTTTTTTTAGCAGACGCCTCATGAGCTCTTCTTTTTCAGCTTCCAAAAAGGCGAACTGTTCTCTTAAATTTACTGGAGCCTTTTTATGGCTCACACTCATACAATACATCATTACCCAGCCTTCTTATCCTTAGAATCAATCCATCTAACATCTTCCCTATTCTAACACATCAATCCCTCTAAGAGCAATGGTCAGACCTTTATTTTTGTTCCGCAACAAACTGAAGAATGTCCTTCTTTTGCTGCAGTCCTTTCAGCCGCCCCACTTCTTTTCCATCTTTTAAAAGAATCAGTGTGGGGAAACCAGTGACCAAAAAACGTTCTGCCAACTCCTGATTCTGTTCAAAATCCAGTTTTATTATGGATAATGTATCCCCCAATTCTTTCTCCACCTCATTTAATACAAGTCCCAGCATTTTGCAGGGTCCACAGGTAACAGAATAAAAATCCACAAGTACAAGTCCATTGCCTTCTAGTTCCTTAAAAACTTCACTATTTCCCTCTTTTATCATGTTTATAATCCTCATTTTCTTTCATTTTTTATATGATTGATTCAAACTCCATTTTACCATAAGGGTTGGAATATGAAAAATAGCAAATGTTACGAATTAGAGGGATTACAAAAAAACCTGCCCTTTGAACTGGCTTAACCAGATCATGGGACAGGTTTCATTCCGACTATCTCTTACAGTACTTTACTTAAAAAGAGTTTCAGTCTTTCATTCTTGGGATTATCAAAAAATTCTTTTGGTTCGTTTTCTTCCAAAAAGTAACCCCCATCCATAAACATGACTCGGGTCGCCACTTCTCTGGCAAATCCCATCTCATGCGTTACGACTACCATGGTCATCTTCTCTTCTGCCAACTCCCGCATTACAGTAAGTACTTCTCCCACCATCTCAGGGTCTAGAGCTGACGTGGGTTCATCAAACAGCATCACATCCGGATTCATACACAATGCCCGTACTATGGCTATTCTCTGTTTTTGTCCTCCTGAGAGCTGATTGGGATAAGAATCTCCACGGTCAGCAAGTCCAACTTTATCAAGCAGCCTCATTGCCTGCTCTTCTGCCTCTTTTTTGCTTCTTCCCTGGAGCTTCATAGGGGCTAAGGTTAAGTTCTTAAGGATCGTCATATGGGGAAACAAATTAAACTGTTGGAACACCATACCCATTTTTTGGCGATGCTTGTCTATGTCTGTCTTCTTATCCACAATATCAGTGCCTTCAAACAGGATATGTCCTCCTGTGGGTTCCTCTAACCGGTTTAAACATCGTAAAAACGTACTTTTTCCAGAACCAGAAGGACCAATGACACATACCACGTCACCCTTATTGATGTCAACAGAGATATCTTTTAATACTTCTAAGTCTCCAAATTTTTTTCCAAGATTCTGTACCTGAATCAGAGGTGTCTTTGTTTCATTAGTGCTCACTTCTCTGCAGCCTCCTCTCCAGTAATTGAACTAATTTTGTAAATATCATTACCATAATCAGATAAATAAGGGCCACAGAAATAAGTGGCATGAATGCAGAATAAGTACGGCTCTTTATTATATCTCCGCCTCTTGTTAGATCCTGCAGTCCTATGTAACCTGCAACTGAAGTTTCTTTTAAAAGTACAATAAACTCATTGGCAAGCGTCGGAACTACATTTTTAAATGCCTGAGGCATAACAATGAACAACATGGTCTGTGCATAATTAAACCCCAGACTTCTTCCCGCTTCAAACTGCCCCTTTTCAATGGAACTGATACCGCTTCGAAAAATTTCTGCCACATAGGCACCGGAGTTGATTCCAAATGCTACAATCGCGGTAAAGATCTGGCCTGGATCATGAACTGCAAAAACAATAAAATACATGATCATCAACTGTACCACCACCGGAGTCCCTCTGATTATAGTCAGATAAACCGTACAGATTGCGTTCAACACCTTCAGCTTATGGGTGTTTTCATAGGTGGAACGTATGATGGCCACCAAAAATCCAAGCACAATACCGATCAGAACCGCGAAAAAAGTTATTTTCAACGTATTCTGTAATCCGTCTGTGATGTATCTCCAACGATCTTCCGCTATAAAATTCAGATAAAAATCATCTCTTAGTTTTTCCCACATGGCACTCTTCCTTTATCTTATTCTGCCGTAATGTAATGATCTACGATCTTTTTAAATTCCCCGGATTCCTTTAATTCTTTAATGGCTCCGTTCATCTTATCTAACAGTTCGGTATTGCCTTTCTTTAAAGCAATGGCATACTCCTCTTCGGTAAATGCCTCATCTAAAATCTTTAAGTTTTCATTGTCCTTTACAAAAACCTTGGCTGGCTCCCGGTCAATGACTACTGCATCAATTTTCCCCTGGGTTAAAGACATCACTGCATCCATTCCTTTATTAAAACGCTGTACATCTCCGTCTTCGATATCATCTGCATAAATATCTCCGGTTGTTCCGGTCTGCACACCGATCTTTTTCCCGGTTAAATCATCGATTGCATTGATTTCACTGTCTTTTTTTACAATTACCACCTGAGCTGCCTCTGCATAGGTATCTGTAAAGTCCACATTCTTTTTCCGATCTTCACTTACCGTCATGCCAGCCGCTGTAAAATCAGCTTTTCCTGATTGTACGGCAGGAATCAGGGAATCAAATGCCATATCCTTAATCTCCAGCTCCATACCCAGTTTATCAGCTATTGCTTTGGCTATATCCGCATCAATTCCTACTATTTCATTATTCTCATGATATTCATAAGGTGGAAATTCAGCATTGGTAACCATAACTAGTTTATCGCCCTCAGCCATACTTTCTTGGTTTTCAGCTTCTTTCGCAGTCGTACTATCTGTTGTTGCCTGTGTCTCTGTTTTTCCTGATCCGCTGCAGGCTGTGAGTGCAACTGCCATACATAACGCTGCTGCGATCGCCAATCCGTTCTTTTTCATAATGACTCCTCCTTATATATGCATTATTCTGTATATTTATAAAACAGTTTCCGTTATTCATTATATAGCATTTTTCAAATTAATCAAGTACTTCTAGGGAAGAAGCTTTAATAATCTTGCAAGTTTTTATTCCATCGGATATAATGGTTTTGATTAAAAACAGCTAAGAAACGAAGGGAAGCACCCATGAAGGATATTTTAGAAATAACCGCTTGGCCCATGAATCCACCGGCTCCTTATTCACTTTTTCATATCCTATTTGTATCCGTTGGACTAACGATCATGGTTTTTCTTGCATATTATGTCGCAAAACGATTAAATGAAGTCAGACTTTGCCGTCTGCTGTTTTTCTGTGGCGTTCTCCTAGCCTCTGCAGAATGTTATAAACAACTCTTTCTCTATTATGTGATGAACAATCAGACCTACAACTGGTGGTATTTTCCATTTCAGCTTTGCAGTCTGCCCATGTATTTCTGTCTGATCCTACCCTTTATCACTTCCCAAAAGGCTCGGACCGTTCTTTATACCTTTATGCAGGATTTTAATCTTCTTGGAGGCATTATGGCACTGGCAGAACCATCTGGTTTGCTTCATCCCTATTGGTTTTTAACCCTTCACGGTCTGATTTGGCATCTGCTGCTTATTTTTATTGGACTTGTGATCGCTTTTACCCGCCACTCAGATTCCACTTTAAAAGGTTTTTTCAAGACCGTTCCTTTGTTTTTTATCTGCTGCGCAATCGCCTCTTTCATCAACCATACAGTAAAACCCTTAGGGCAGGCAGATATGTTTTATATTTCCCCTTATTATCCATCGGCTCAGATTATTTTTCATGATATTGCTTTGAACTACGGAATCCCAATCGGGAATGGGATATACTTGTTTGCCGTTCTTTTTGGTGGATTTCTGTTTCATCTTATATTCAGTAAATTCAAAATGGCAAAGCCATAATTGGTTTCGCCATTTAATAAAAATTATTTTTCTAGTATTTTTTTCTCAGCCTTTACGTCTTTTAATAACCGTTTCCATTCCTCTTCATGTGCCACATAGTATCGGGGACAATCTTTTCCTGTCGCATCATAATGGCGGATAACATCTTTTTCAGTAAGTTTCATCTCCCTGCAGAGCCAGGCCGTCAACTTCACCAGGGACGCATACGTCTTGTCATTAAACTTTCCTGTCTCATCGGGATGACAGCACTCGATGGAAACCGTATTCCGGTTTTTCTCCTTTGAAGTGGCATATGCTATTTCGTAAATAGGAATTCCCTGAAGAATTTCTCCATCTAGCCCTATGATAAAGTGACTGCTTGCAGAGATTTTATGTGCTTCTGTCTGATCCTTTAGACTGGCAAAATAATTCATATTCTGCTTTGCTGTTGTGCCAGGATTGGCAACATAATGGATCACAATTCCTTTGCCTTGTACCATATGGGTCCCAGGTCTAGAATATGGATTAGTTGGAATAAAATCCTCTTCTACCCAGTCTGGCATCCTGATAGAAGTTAAATCTACATATCTTCTTTGGACCAAAAGACTAAGTCCCCAAAGGATTCCTGCTACAACGACTGAAAGCTGTAGAACCCAAATTCCTATGTAAAGGATGGTTTTTCTTCTCTTTTTTTTCTCTTGTCTTAACCGCCTGTTTCGTAGCATCTGACTGCGGTTTCTAACCTCACGATTCTCTTTCGTCTGATTCATCATTTCACAAACCCCTGAACTGCTCTTATTATAAGTTTACTTCTTACTCTTTTAGAAAGAACTTAAAAAGATAAACTGGTTAGGAAAGGAGATCTTTAAAAATCCGTTTTGAATATATCTTGCATTTTCACAGTCTCACAAACATCTTGCAAAACTACGTGTAATTTTCCTTGAGCAGTCTCATCACAAAGCACAACGATTTTATCACCCGCTGACAATTTTGTTTCTCCCCCAGGGACGAACTCATCCTCTGCCCGTTGCAAGGAAACCAAAAGACAGGTTTCTGGCCACTTAATTTCACAAATCTTCTTTCCTTCTGCTTCACTTCCATGAAAAATCATCCCTTCTACCAGAACCTTCTCCCCTGTAAGGGACGATTTTCTATCGGGATTAAGTCTCTTTAAAAGACGATGAAGCAACTGATCATAAACGGGTGCACAATGAAGCATATCGGGAACCACATACGCAATCAAGGACACCATGGATAGGGTCAATAAGTGGGAAAAGGAGCCTGTCATCTCGCTGATCAGTATGATCCCGGTTATTGGAGCACGTACGATTGCGGAAAAATAACCAGCCATACCAAGGATTACAAAATTCCCCAAAAGACCGTCTAATGAATTGGTAAAAATACCAACTGAGTTGTAATAAATACTTCCGATCACCGCTCCAAGAACCAGCAAAGGCAAAAAAATCCCTCCGGGTGCACCAGATGCAAAGCTAAGTATGGAAAAGCTGAATTTCAACAACAAAAGCAGACACAATGCTCCAAGAAGCATCTCTCCTGAAGTAAGAACTTCTACTAGCGGATGTCCCCCTCCTAAAACAGCTGGATAATAAAGGCCAAAAATCCCTGCTAAAACAAACGGTATCAACAATCGGGCATACCGACTGGGCATCTTTTCATAAAGATCCTGCATTTTAGAAAGACTTGTGTTATATACCACACCCATGATGCCAATAATCACTCCAAACAGTAAAACAAATTGATAGGAATGGAGTGGAATCATCTCATTGATTTGAAAATCAAAGATAGGTTTTAGACCAAATACTTTTCTAGATACGAAATCTGATGTAATGGATGCCGCCATAGTAGATAATAAGATTTCTGGAGAAAAATGTTTATGTACCTCTTCTAGAGAAAATAAAACTCCAGCAATCGGAGCATTAAATGCTGCCGAAAGTCCGGCACTGGCTCCACATGTAATCAGCATCTTTTCCTCTGTTTTTGCTTTTCTTGTCAGTCTTGAGAATCCTTTTGCAGCCATCGCTCCAAGCTGAATACTTGGACCCTCACGTCCTAAGGACAATCCGCATCCCAAAGACAACAGACCACCTGCCAGTTTTGCAATCAGTGCTTTCCACCAACAAGGGTCGATTTCACCGATCATCTCACCTTCTACCTGTGGGATTCCACTTCCCGAAATCAGGGATTCCCATTTGAGCAAAAGTGTAACTCCTAACGCAGCTAATAAAAGAATAAGAAATCCCACGAATATAGCCCAGGTGTTTTGTTTCGCGTATTTTAGTATCACGTGCAGTAACTCATCCGCATGACTTAGTAAATACCGGAAAAACACAACAATCGATCCAGAGATTGCACCGACCATAATGCCCTCCAGGATTAATTCATAACGAAAACTGCGGTAACGGTTAATGGTATTCTTTACCGTATGCCAACCAGTTTGCATAATTATCCCTCCTGTTATTGTTCTTTTGTAATTGAACTTACGAACAATATAAAATTATAGCCCCTAAAATATGTATTTGCAAGGAAAAAACCGGATTTTATAGAAGAAGCCGGACACAGACCTGTTCGAATCAGGTAGAATCCGACTTCTTTTTTCTTATTTACTAGAAAGAAATTAAGCCGCTGGATGAAGAAGACTTTCTGGAGAAAATTCAGGATCATGGCATATAATTTCTACCTGTTTTCCAATCCCTATTATCAAAATACCCATCAGGGATTTCCCATCCATAACCAATTGATTCCATATGACATCAATGGCAAAACTGCATTTTTCTGCCTTTCCCACAAAGGCTACAAGTTCCTCTACACTGGAAAATGTATAGGTTATATTTTTCAATTCGAATACTCCTTTTGGCCTTATACATTGTTTTACTGTTTTTTTTAAACAAATTTGCTTTTGTTTTTTAAATATTTTTATATATTTCTTCTATATATTCCTATTATTTCCACTCCTGTTTGGGTTATACTGTAAAACATAAAAAAACTTTACAGAAAACACTACCCAAAAAGCCAAATATCGTGTATAATTGTACCGTTGTGTTTTATTTTGGAAGCGTATCGAAGTGGTCATAACGAGCCGCACTCGAAATGCGGTTGTCCGCAAGGGCACGTGGGTTCGAATCCCACCGCTTCCGTCAATAAAAGCCTCGCATAAATCAATGATTTATGTGGGGCTTTTATTATAGGGTTTTCTCATGATTCCCTTCTTTTTCCTCTTTTAAAAAGACCATTTTTAGTGCAATAAAAATATAATTCTCCTCTCTGCATAGGTGAGAATCGAACTTGTACCGTTTGTTCTGGGTAGAGTTTTATAAAAAGTACCCTGTCATCCAGAACATAAGCGACAAAAGAGATAAAGTGCCCCTTCGTCATTTCGTGTTGTAGTGTCAAATACATCTCTCCATCTGTCCGGTCCACCACAAGTTCATGTTCTGAGTCCTCATTCTTTGCAATTAGAGAAACAAGTTTTCTGCCACAACAAGAAATTTGAGCTTCCCCTATGTCATACAAAGTGTTCCCACAAGTTGGACACACATAAAATTTTATCTTTTTCATATTTCCCCTATCCGTATCGTTGGCTTCCAGATCCCCTGCTAAGATCTTTTCTATATTCACTCCTAGAATACGGGATAGTTCATGCAATAAGGAAACATCCGGGCAACCGATTCCACGCTCCCATTTCGAAATAGTCCGATCACTGATATACATCATGTCTGCCAATTCTTTTTGCGTCATCCCTTTTTCTTTCCGCAGTTTCAAAATTAGTTTTCCTACTTTCACACAATCCATTGCTTTTACCTCCTCTCAACCCCTTCAATTTCTTTGGGTAAATATTCTTTATTTTATCATAGATACGGCTTCTTTGCATGGTTTGTGCGATTCCTTTTCTAATCGTACATATTTCCTTCTTCTTCTGCTAAAACTGATTTTGTTATCATCGCAATAACAATAACTTGGGAACGGGGGGAATATGAAAAAATTCGCACAACTTATCTTATTCATCAATGGTGTGTTATTTTTGCTGATTTATGCCATTTCAATTCTATATGATTATCTTCTTATAAAATCCAGAATGTTTACAGAACCCTACGGAATAGAGCTTACCCTATGTCTTTCAAGTATTCTATTTTTCCTTCCTGGCATTTTTTGCCTAACAGCCTCTGTTCTCATAAAAAGGAGGGGAAAAGAGTGAAAAACACAAATATCGAACCTGACATGTACAATTTTAGCGCTTGCGCTGTATTAAGCTAATCACGAAGAAAACTTTGTATGTGATTGAGGGTATTCATTGATCATTGGGCAAACCAAAAAAGGAACCATCCGGAGGCTATAAATATACCGGATGGTTTCTTTTTACTGATTATTTAAAATATTCTGGAAACTGCATTACGATTCCCTGTGCCATCATATCTGCCAGTTCTAAAACATTTCTTTCTATATTATCAAATATGTTTATTCCCTCTTTGTATTTCTGACCTTTAATGGCCATTACCTCTTGTTTTGTCATATCCAAAATCCCCTGGAGCATATTCTTTAAATCGGTTACGGACCAGTTTGGATTCATGCTGGCAAGCGTTGATGCAAGCTGTTGTGACATATCACTGGCTCGTTTCTCGGTTTCTGCTGCCATCTCCATATTTCCATCTCGAACCGCTGTCACATAATCATCCATAAGGTTTAAAAGATTCATCATGACATCCGAAACTTTATTAGACTCACTTTCTCCATAAAACGTTTTTAATGCCAACTCAAAGTCTTTTGGATTTTCCATTAGACGGCTTTTAACATAATCTGAGTCCGCAAGATTGAGCAATATACTCTGTATTGCCATTCTCATCCAATAAATGTTTTGCATCCATAAATAGCGAAAATAATTATCTAAGCTCTGTTCTGCCTTTGAAATCTTGGAATTAATGGGGGGCATGGGAATGGGTCTTGGTGTTGGTGTTGGCTGGGGCTGAGGCTGGGGCTGCGGTTGGGGACGGGGCGTTGGTTGAGGCTGATTGTTTCGTCTCCCAGGCATACAAATCACCTGACCCACAAACAAGTTGGTGGGATTCACACCTGGATTGGAATCCATGATTGCCTCTACTGTCGTATTAAAACGCTGGGATAACAGCCATAAAGTATCTCCCGCTTCAATTGTATACGATTGGGTTCCTGCTCCACATGAATTATCGGTGTCTTCCTCTGGACGTGCCCATGGAGGAAGATTTCGGAATTTATATCCCGCAGGAATCCAGATCACCTGGCCCACTTTCAAATTATCAAGTGTAAGTCCAGGGTTTAATGCCATAATTGTTTCTATTGTAGTACAATAGCTTTGAGATAATTTCCATAAAGTATCTCCGTTTTCTATGGTATAAGGACGAAGTCCTACGGGACACTTTGTTGGTTTGTAACTCATTTCCTCTCCTTTTACTACGGATTGAGGGAATGGCATTGGCTGTGGCTTTAACTGGGGCGTCGGCTTAATGGAAGAATAAGTCTGCCTCGGGGTATTGGCCTGCATCGAGGGCTGTGATGGAGGCTGTGTCCTCATTGGTGATGGAACCGTTGTAGAAGGCTGCGTCATTGCGGGAGCGGAAGGCTGTGTCACTGCAGGAGCGGAAGTCTGCTGTCTCCATTTTCCTGTTGGAATGCAGATTTTCCCTCCAATCATCAGCTTGTTAGGATTTAAGCCTGGATTTGCCTCCATTATTGCTTCCACGGTCGTGTAGTAACGTCTTGAAATTAACCATAGCGTATCACCGGATTGAATGGTATAAGTAAACAATCCATCAGGGCATGAATTCATCATGTTACTGCCTTTCAATTAAACAATTTGTCTTATTTTATGTTGAAGAAATAGGAATAGAACCTGTCACTCCTCAATTAATCTTATTTTTTTCTTTCTTTTCCCAGTTTTCTATCCAAATAGGTTAATTTTCCAATAAATCCCCTGCATCCTGGGTATCATAATTGAATCGGAGTATTGACTTTTCCGTTTTAATTGTGTAAAATTAAATTGTTAAAAATAATATTTCGCATAAGTGAGGGATTGATATGAATATTTATGACTTAACCGTAATGGATCGAAATGGAACACCTGTAACCCTGTCGGATTATAAAGATAAAGTTTTGCTGATTGTAAATACTGCAACCGGATGTGGATTCACACCTCAATATGAAGGATTAGAATCTTTATACAGGAAGTACAAAGACAAGGGTCTTGTTATTTTAGACTTCCCCTGCAACCAGTTTGGACATCAGGCACCAGGTACTGGAGAAGAGATTCATCAGTTTTGTAAGATGAATTATGATGTTTCCTTTCCCCAATTTGCAAAAACAGATGTTAATGGAGAGGATCAGTCTCCTTTGTATTCCTATTTAAAGTCTCAGAAATCAGGACTTTTCCGTTCTGCCATCAAATGGAATTTTACAAAGTTCCTTGTTGATAGAAATGGCGAAGTTGTAAAGCGATATGCACCAACTGATAAACCAGAAAAATTAGAAAAAGATATCACTGCCCTTCTATAATTCTCTTCTTCTGTCTCACTCTATAAATACAAGCAGAACCAAAACCTCCTTTCCTTAATACCATGGTATTAAGGAAAGGAGGGTATATATTATGAACTGCTGTGAATTAAACGGTCTAACTGGCCGTGTTATTACCCCAGAGACCCCCATTTATCAAGAAGCAAGACAAGTTTATAATCGGGCTGTTCAAAAATTTCCTTCCGCTATTGTATACTGTCAGAATATAGCTGACGTCTGTCACGCAGTTTCATGGGCAAAAAACCATCATATCTGCCTGCGGATTCGTGGTGGGGGCCACAATTATGAAGGTTACTCTACTGGAAATGAAGTTCTGGATATTGACTTAAGTGAAATGAAAGAGATCCGAATGGATGAAGATGCTCATAAAATCACCCTGCAAAGTGGGGTAAGCAATAAAGACATTTACGAAGCCGTATCGGTTTATGGGTATCCCTTCCCAGGTGGAACCTGCCCCACTGTCGGCGTCTGCGGATATACGCTTGGGGGAGGCTGGGGACTCTCCTGCCGTTACCTTGGATTGGGATGCGACAGCCTGATTGAAGTAGAAATAGTGGATGCAAAAGGCTGTTTAATCACTGCCAGTCTTACGGATAATCCCGATCTGTTTTGGGCCTGTCGTGGAGGCGGCGGTGGAAACTTTGGAATAATTGTATCCATGACCTACCGATTACCGAAAAAGGTGGATAAAGTCACCTACATTGACTTTCGATATCCCAATGCAGATCAAGATACTCAATCCTGGTTTCTTCTTTCCTGGCAGGAATGGCTTATGAATGCAGATAAAAGAATTACAATGGTATCCCGGATATTTAATTCAGCGGCAGAAGGTACCGCCATTGCAGCTTATGGAATCTTTTATGGACCACCGGAAGCTGCTTTGGGAATTCTCTCACCGCTGCTTTCACTGGGAGGTGTAAAATACCGTTTCAAACACCTTACATTTCTGGAAGCTATGACACGAATCGGAAGCCTCTATCCTCCCTATGAAACCTTTCTATCCGCAAGCCGTTTTGTACAACGTGATTTTACAGACGATGAGTGTGACCATCTTGCGGCGATGATCCAGGAACGGCCCTGTGGTTCTGTCTACACTGGTCTTTCTTTCTGTGCACTGGGAGGAATGGTATCCCAGATTTCAGAAGAGGATACTGCCTTTTTTTACCGCAAGGCTCGCTCTATTACGTGGTTGGAATCTATATTTAAAGATTCAAGATGCAGCAGCGCATCCTGGCTGAATTCTAGTTTTCATTACCTGGAAGAAAAAACCAGAGGTTCCTATGTAAACTTCCCCTATTCCAATCTCCCCTGTTACCTAGGTGAATATTATGGTGAACATGTTTGTCGTCTAAAAGAAATTAAAGAACGATACGACCCAACTCATCTCTTTACCTTCTCCCAGGGAATTTAATAAAAGCCTTTCTACAACAAAAAAGATCTCACCAAGCGCTTAAATGTGCGGATGTGGGATCTTTTTTTCTGATTATGAAGTTCTGCCAGTTTGACCAAGGATTTTATAAAGCAAACGATAGAGTTGCCCTGCTTCTTCTTGATTCAAAGGAACACAACTGGTTATTTTCTCTGGAATGGATACCGCCTGGTCTTTTAATTGTTCCCCTTTTTCCGTCAGCTTTGCAATGACACTTCTCTCGTCCTTCTTATCTCTGCTTCTAGTCAAAAGACCTGCGGCCTCCATCTTCTTTAGCAAGGGAGTCAACGTACCGCTATCCAGATAAAGGATTTCTCCAAGCTGTTTGACAGTTATCTGCTTTCTCTCCCATAGTACCATCATGGTAATATACTGGGTATAGGTCAGCCCGATCTCGTCCAGATATGGTTTATAAAGTCTGACAATCTCACGGGAACATGCATATAATGGAAAGCAAAGCTGATTTTCTATCTTCAATCTTTCATAATTCATGACTGGTAATTGTTCTCCCTCTGTAATCTCTTATTTATAGTAAGTCTTCTACTTCTTTTTTCACTGCCTTCATATCAGCGGTCGGTTCAAAACGTTTGATTACATTCCCGCTCTGGTCAATCAAAAATTTCGTAAAATTCCACTTAATATCTGGTTCCTTCTTATAATTTGGATTCTTTTTCTCAAATATGTCTTCCAGTACCTTTGTAAGTTCATGCTTGGAATCAAAGCCTTCAAATCCCTTTTCTTTTACTAGGTATTTGTAAAGGGGATCTGCATTCTCGCCATTTACATCTATTTTCCCAAATTGAGGGAACGTAACACCGAAACGCCCCGTACAAAATGTATGAATCTCATCGTTCGTTCCAGGTGCCTGATTCCCAAACTGATTGCATGGGAAATCAAGAATTTCAAGTCCTTTGTCCGCAAAATCAGCATACATTTCCTGAAGATCCGTATAATGAGGGGTAAACCCACATTCGGTTGCTGTATTCACAATCAGAAGTACCTTTCCTTTATAATCAGATAATTTTTTTTCTTCTCCTGACCTAGTTTTGACTGTAAAATTATAAACTGACATATTAAAACCTCCTTTATATTTTAAATGTTTCACGTTTCTATGTCTGTATTATAAGATGCAGGCGTTTGCTTGTCAATAGTTTTGTACAATTTAATTTTATTTAACACAATTGTTAGTAAGGGATTGACAGTTCTTTGATCTCGTGCTATATTTGTATGTACAAACAAATGAGGTGATGTTTTGAACAAACAAAAACAATCAAACGATCAAACCTGTTCGCTTAATAGCTGCTTATTTTTTTCCACATCTAAGCTAGCAAGAGAATTTGGTAAAATTGCGGAGGAGGCCTTTTCTAAAACCGGACTCTCTCCCAGCCATGCCCTGCTTTTATACCTGGTAAACCAAAAAAAGGAGATCCAGCAAAAAGAACTGGGAGAAACCCTTCACTTAACCCCTTCCACCATCACCCGGTTGATTGAAAAACTGGAGAGAAGACGACTTGTTGAAAAACTGTCAGCGGGAAAACATGTATACTTAAAACCCACTCCAGAGGGACTCGCCATGCAAGATGAAATCATGACTGCATGGGATAAGCTACATGAAAAATACAGTAATATACTAACAGAAGATGAGACCGCACAATTTTTAAAACTCAGCGGCAAACTTCTGGAACAATTAAACCAATCTTAGGAGGTCATTTTAATGAAAGAGATATTTAACAGAAGGAGCATCCGTAAGTTTACAGATCAGCCCGTAGAATCAGAGAAAATTGACAAACTGCTCCGTGCCGCAATGCAGGCACCATCCGCTATGAATCGCCAGCCTTGGGAATTTATTGTTGTAAAGAAGAAAGATACACTTACGAAGCTTTCCGAGTGCTCCCCTTATGCAAAACCCGTCCTTACTTCTTCTGTGACCTTTGCATTGTTGTGTAATGAGAATGAAATGAAGATCCCCAATGGATGGGAAGAAGATCTATCTGCAGCGGCTCAAAACATGCTTTTAGAAGCTGTCCATTTAGACCTTGGCGCCGTATGGCTCGGTGTTGCTACTTCCAAAGACGTGACAGAAAACGTTCGTACCCTCTTTGAACTTCCAGATCACATCAAACCGTTTGCCCTCATTTCCGTCGGTTATCCAGATGATCAAAAGAATGAGTATAAGGATCGTTACAAAGAAGACAGAGTCCATTACGAGAAATGGTAAAGAAGGAGAAATCATGATTAAAGTCGTTGCAAAGAATTACGTAAAAGAAGGAAAAAAAGAAGAATTTTTAGAAATAGCTAGAAAATTGGTTCAAGAAACTCGGGCAAATGATACTGGCTGCATCCGTTATGAACTGGTTCAAGATGTAAAAGATCCCCTGGTTTTAACCATGCTTGAGGAATGGGAAGATCAAACTGCGCTGGGTAACCACGGGGCTACTGCCCATTTTAAAAAAGCAATCAAAGCGATGTCCGGTCTTGTAGAAAAACCAGGCGAAACCAATATGTATACCACATTAATATAATTGGAGGACTTTATGGAAGAATTTTATTTTCCTGTTGAACAGACAATCCGCAATCGTCATAGTGAAAGAACCTATGATCCACGTCCTTTGTCCGCTGACGTAAAAGAAAAGATCCAATCTTTTATCCGTGAATCAGACAATCCTTTTCACGTTAAAGTC
Organism: Clostridium sp. E02; assembly: GCF_003833015.1. GTDB lineage: Bacteria > Bacillota > Clostridia > Lachnospirales > Lachnospiraceae > Lacrimispora. The sequence goes on along the minus strand of NZ_RJLQ01000001.1, from coordinate 97,761 downwards.
TCTTTTTATCTTCTAGCGTCTAATTCTGACAAAGGGCAAAAGCTGGGAACCTATGGAGTGATAAAAGGCGTCAGTGATTTTATTGGTTCTACTGTAAAAGAGGAAGAATTGGGGTTGGAAGCACTGGGATATTCTATGGAACACCTGATACTCTTTTTGACATCACAAGGACTTGGAAGCTGCTGGTTAGGAGGAACCTTTGACCGTAGTGCCTTCTCTCAAGCGATCCATTTAGAGGAAGGAATACTTTTTCCGATCATCACTCCTGTGGGATATCCGGTGGAAAAGAAAAGGCCTGTAGAATCCCTTATAAAGTGGGCCGCAAAATCAAGTCAGAGAAAAGACTGGGAGCATCTATTTTTTAAGGATGACTTTACCACCCCTTTGACCAAACAAGAAGCTGGAGCATATGAATTTGCTCTTGAGATGGTCCGACTGGCACCTTCTGCTATAAACAAACAACCCTGGCGAATCATAAAAAAACAGAATGCATTTCATTTCTATGAAGCTAAAACCAGAAAAGAAAATAAGCCGTTGGACATTCAGCGGGTCGACGTTGGAATTGCTGCTTGCCATTTTCACCTGGCGGCAATTGATAAGCATCTGAACGGAAGCTTTTTAAAGGTAAATCCCGGTATATCTGCTCCACCCGAGATGTCCTATCTTTTTTCCTGGGTGATAGAGGAATAAAAAACATGAGGGAGGGAAGTATAGTTGAATATATTGGTAGTTACAGGAAGTCCAAGAAAAAATGGGAACACGGAAATCATGGCAGATGTTTTTGCCCAATCAGCAAAAGCCGCTGGTCATCAAGTTACTACGAAAAAGCTAAGTCAATATAAGGTTCTTCCATGTCTTGGCTGCAAATATTGTTTTACACATGATGGCGTATGCATACAAGAGGATGATATGAATGATATTTTAACCGATTTAGATCAATCCGATTTACTGGTTCTTGCATCGCCGATTTATTGGTTTGATGTTTCTGCACAAACCAAATGTATGATTGATCGTATGTATGCGTTTGCCAAAAAGGGGTTTCGGATAACCTCCATTGCCATGCTGCTTAATTCCGGTTCCGACCATGTCTATGACGCAGCTGCTGCACAGCTAAAAAGCATTTGTTCCTATCTCAAATGGGAAAACAAAGGAATCGTTACGATTCCAGGCATGACAGAAAAAGGCAGCATGTTACAATCAGACAAACTAGATTCCGTTCGGGAACTTGCAAAAACATTATAAGATTAACTTTATAAAAACCCCATGATTTCCACCTATTTCCGGCTGGTAGCATGGGGTTTTGTGACTCTGTCACAGACAAAGGCCATGGATCGATTTATACTAAAAGTGATAAAAATATAACAAACTAATTTTTAATTATAAATCAGGAGGTATGCAATGAAGAAAATAGTAATTGTAGGAGGGGTCGCAGGCGGTGCCAGCTGCGCAGCGAGACTAAGACGGCTCGATGAAACAGCACAAATCATATTACTGGAACGAGGAGAATATATCTCCTATGCAAACTGCGGACTTCCCTATCATGTGGGGGATGTGATTAAATCCAGGGATGCGCTTCTTTTACAGACACCAGAAGCAATGAAAAAGAAATACAACGTAGATGTTAGAATCAAGCACGAAGGCATTTCCATTGATAAAGAAAACAAAAAAATACAAGTGCGAAACTTGAATACTGGAGACGTATATGATGAATCCTATGATACCCTGGTACTTTCCACCGGATCCTCTCCTGTGCGCCCACACATTCCCGGAATTGAATCATCCAGAATTCAGACACTCTGGACCGTTCCCGATACCGACCGCATCCGTGCTCTGATTCGGGAAAGTGGAGTAAAGACAGCTGCCGTAATCGGCGGTGGATTTATTGGTCTTGAAATGGCTGAAAACCTTCGTCATGCAGGACTTTCGGTTTCCTTAATTGAGATGCAAGATCAGGTTATGGCTCCTATGGATTACGAAATGGCTCAGTTACTCCATGAAAATATGGTTCAGAACGGAGTTTCTCTTTTCCTTTCCGATGGTGTATCTTCGTTTGAAGAAGAAAATGACGGAGTAACCATTACGTTAAATAGCGGAAAGAAACAAAAGGCAGAATTAGTTATTCTCTCCATTGGCGTTCGTCCAAATAGCGAACTGGCAAAGGCTGCCGGACTTAATCTAAATAAACGAGGGGGAATCATTGTCAATGACTCCTTAGTTACTTCTGATCCTAATATCTATGCAGTTGGAGATGTCATCGAAGTGAACGACTTCACCTTTCAGGAAGCGACCATGGTTCCACTTGCAGGTCCAGCGAACAAACAAGGGCGGATTGCGGCGGATCACATTGCAGGAATCAATGCTACCTACCAGGCAACTCAAGGAACCTCGGTGGCAAAAGTATTTGACTTAACGGCTGCTTTTACAGGTACGAGTGAAAAAGTGCTGATCAAACGGGGATTGAAAAAAGGGGTTGACTATGAGAGTATCATCATCACCCAGAATTCTCATGCCGGATATTACCCTGGAGCCACACCTTTGACATTAAAATTGTTATTCACTGCTGACGGTAAAAAAATATTCGGAGCTCAGATTGTGGGGAGAGACGGAGTTGATAAACGAATTGATACCCTTGCTGTTGTCATTCGACTAGGTGGTGGCATTAACGATCTGAAACAGTTGGAGCTGGCCTATGCTCCCCCCTTCTCCTCTGCAAAAGATCCAGTGAATATGGCTGGCTTTACAGCAGAAAACCTTCTTAACGGTAAAGTCTCCATCTCCACGTGGGATGTGGTGGAACGAGATCCTGACGTTTTACTTCTGGATGTAAGAGAAGACGTAGAATTAATGGCTTTTTCCCTTCCGAAGGCAAAACATATTCCGCTTGGACAGCTTCGTGACCGGTTAAAAGAACTGAACCCAGAAAAAGAAATTGTTGCATTTTGTGCCATAGGTGTCCGTGCTTACAATGCTGCTCGAATTCTAATGCAAAATGGCTTCCAAAATGTCAAAATCTATCCAGGTGGTGCCAGATTCTATCAATCCACACACTATCAGGATGAAGATATTACACCAACAGGAACAACACAATCCTATTCCGACAATGGACAGATGGATACCAAGAACATCCCGACAACCGCTATGCGTCTTGACTGCAGCGGAATGCAGTGTCCAGGGCCCATTATGAAAGTTTTCGAAACCATGAAAGATATGGATGAAGGAGCCGTTATGGAAGTCTCTGCTTCTGATCCCGGTTTTTCCAGAGACATCGGTGCATGGTGCCGGCGCACTGGCAATACCTTATTATCCAACGAACAAAGAGGACACGATTATGTGGCACTCGTTAAAAAAAGCACCACTCCTCCCTCCTCTGTACCTCAGAACCCAGCTGATGGGAAAACCATCATTGTTTTCTCCGGAGACCTAGATAAAGCTCTGGCAAGTTTTATCATCGCAAATGGTGCTGCCGCTATGGGAAGACCCGTCACCATGTTTTTCACCTTCTGGGGGTTAAATGTTCTTAGAAAAGAAGAAAAACAGCCCATACACAAATCTCTGGTAGAATCCATGTTTGGGATGATGCTTCCACGTGGCACCAAAAAGCTAAAACTATCCAAGATGCATATGGGTGGTATGGGAACCGCTATGATGAAAAAAATCATGAATGACAAACACGTAGATTCTCTGGAAACACTTATTAAAAAAGCTATGAAATCTGGGGTTAAAATCGTTGCTTGTACCATGAGTATGGACGTTATGGGGATTCGCCCCGAAGAGTTAATTGATGGCGTGGAACTTGGCGGAGTGGGTGCCTATCTTGGTGATGCCGAAGAATCCAACGTCAATCTCTTTATCTAATGAAGCCATAAAAGGGAACACGAAGGCTAGGCCGTTTGACATTTTGTTCTTTTAAGGATATACTAATCCCATATGTGAAAAGCGAGGGATTACAAATGGCCAGACCTGTCAAAAAACGCCGGGTGTGTGGATTACCTGCCACCTCGGAATTTGCTCCATGTGTCAGAAGACAGTTCGAATCCGTGGAGATGACAATTGACGAATATGAAGTAATCCGTTTGATTGATCATCTTGACCTGACCCAGAGTGAGTGCGCGAAGCAGATGAATGTTGCAAGAACTACGGTTCAAGCTATCTATGACAGTGCAAGAAGTAAGATTGCAGATACCATTGTCAACGGAAAAAAACTTGTGATTCAAGGAGGAAATTACGTCTTGTGCTCCGATGCTCCTGCCTGCTGTGTAAAAAACTGCACCAGACAAAGAGGAATCAAGGGACATTGCGATAAGCAAAGTGGCGAGTCCATTTCCTGTGCCAATCAAACTTTGAAGAATCCCGGAAATCCTTGCGATTAATGGGAAACAAAACCGGAGGTGACTTAAGTGGGATTCCCATAGTCATTTCCGGTTTTTGTTCCAGTTTATTTCCCCTTATTTCTTAGCTTTAAATAGTCCTTGATCAGGGTAGCGGTCTGTTCTAAATCTATGCAGCTGGTATTAATAATTAAATCGTAATTGTTCCATTCTTCCCAGTTTCCACCCGTATAATAACGATAATATTCTTTTCTCTCCCGGTTGATCTTTTTTACCCGTTTTGCCGCATCTTTCTCATCCAGTCCATCTACTTCCATCGTTCTTTTGATCAAAGTATCAACATCTGCATAAACAAAAATTTTTACCAGTCCTGGGTAATCCACATCCGAACGGCTTAAGATATAATCTGCACATCTTCCAGCTATGATACAAGGTTCTTCCTCCGCCAGTTCCCGAATCACCTGAGACTGAAAACGGAATAAATTTTCTGGTTTTATAATATCTGAATCCGTAGATGGTTTTCCAAGCTGTGGCTTTAAACCAGTGACAATCTTGTATAGCAAATTGTTGCCTGCCTTCTCATCTGCAAGACGGAAAAACACCTCTCCCACTGCACTTTGTTCAGATGTAATTCGTAATATCTCTTCATCATAAAAGTGGATTCCCAGCTCTTTTGCAAGTGCTTTTCCTACCATACGTCCACCACTTCCGTATTGTCTTCCTATGGTGATAATTAAATTATTATTTTCTATCATTCTGATACCTGCCTCCTTCTACCTCTATTTTTGCTGAGGATTTGGTTCCCTCTATTGTACTCTAATTTAGCAGGATTTACAATTAAATACGCTGTGCCAATTCATCAAAACAGATGGCACCATACGGTCTGATCTTCATCCGATATGCACTGCCTGTCCCTATGGCTTTTTCGATATAGTCCACATATTCCTCGACCAGTTCATTGGGAAGCATGGCCATAATGACGCCGGCAAAACCACCTCCATGTACCCTGCAGGCACCTTTCTTTTTCTCTTTGATAAACAGTTCCGTAAGAGCCAGTGCGATTGAAATCCCCTGTTCCTGATAATCAGCATTGGTATAACAGTTTTGAAGCCATTTAAAAGAGGAGTTCCCTGAATCGGAAAGATTGGTCAAAAAATCTTCAAACCGCCCCTCTTTTAATGCAGCGACTTCCTCCTCCACTCTTTTATTTTCTTCAAAGAAATGAAGAGCGCGAAGCACGGACCTGTCTCCTGCAAACTCCCTAACCTTGTCTAACTGGTCAATCACCTGCTGTTTTGTAATCTCAGCACAGACCTCTTTCCCGAAAAATTCAGCTACTTTTTTCATCTCCTGAGGAACAGAAGAATATTCTCTGCTTAAATCAGCATGCCCTTTCCCTGTATTGACAATAATAAGGCTATAATTTTCATTATTAAAATCAACGTCTATTTTTTCCACAACGGGAACTTTAGGATTCTTAAAGTCAATGGAGATCAAACCACCCACTGCACAAGCCATCTGGTCTAAAAGCCCAGATGCCTTCCCCCAGTATACATTTTCCGCATGTTGACCGATCTGGGCATAGTCAACCACATCTAATTTCCCTTGATTAAAAAAGGTATCTATCATGGAGCATAAAAGCATCTCAAACGAAGCAGAAGAACTCACCCCTGCTGCACTAATGACATTGCTTGTCGTATAAGCATCAAATCCACCGATCTCATGACCTGCATCTAAAAAGCCCTGCAGAATCCCTTTCACAAGCTCCTCGGTCCCTGCCATCGTTTCACTTTTTGACAGATCATTCAGATCGATCTCGATGCTTTGCTCATAAGTTTCACTTACAATCCTGACCATCCTGCTTTGATTCGTATAAGCTGCCCCCACACAGTCTAAATTGATACTGCCTGCCAGCACTTTTCCATGATTGTGGTCCGTATGATTTCCACTGATCTCTGTACGCCCTGGAGCGGAAAACAAAAGAACCTGTTCTTGCGAAAACTTTTGTTTAAACCCAAGAACTGCCTTTTCATACCTCGTTCTGTTTTCTATCTCCCCATCTTCCCCATATAAGGCAGTCATAAGCTTCTTAGACGGTTCCGATTCTAAAAACTGAATCGTTTCACTTATATACATGTTTTGCTCTCCTTTTCCCCATTTGTCCTGCCACGAGTATAGCATATTCTGCAAAGTTTGTTCAATATAATCTTTTACAAAAAAACAAGAAAAAATTTGACTCCCTCTTTGTCTCACCTGTATAATAGTACCATCAAACACAACGGAGGAACCCATGTTCTGGAATGAAAAACCTTACCACTCTCTTGACTATGAAATGAAAAAGCAATATGGCCATAAAGTCTATAAACTGGCTCTAGAGGCAGGTATGACCTGTCCAAACCGAGACGGTACATTGGGAAGCAAAGGCTGTATTTTTTGCAGCAGCAAAGGCTCTGGTGATTTTGCAGAGGGAACATTCAGCCATTGTTCTATCACGGAACAAATCGAAGCTTCTAAAAAGCGGGTGGAGGGGAAAATGTCTGATAAGAATGGAACCTATATTGCTTACTTTCAATCCTATACAAATACCTATGCTCCTGTTTCCTATTTAAGAGATATCTTTACCCAGGCAATCACCCATCCGGATGTGAGCATATTATCCATTGCAACCCGTCCGGACTGCCTTCCAAACAATGTTCTGCTTCTGTTACAGGAATTAAACCAGATCAAACCAGTCTGGGTGGAACTTGGTCTTCAAACTATACATGAAACAACGGCACAGTACATTCGAAGAGGGTATTCCCTTTCTGCCTTTGAACAGGCCTGCAAGGACTTAAAAGAAGCCGGTCTCACCACCATTGCTCATGTAATTCTTGGACTTCCTGGAGAAAACCGAGATATGATACTTGAGACAGTTCACTATCTTTCTCATCTTTCTACGGACGGGATCGATGGAGTTAAACTCCACCTGCTTCATGTATTAAAAGATACGGATCTGGCAAAAGACTATGAGAAAGGACTGGTTCCATACGTTACACTGGAAGAATACACAGACCTTATCATTGACTGCATTGCAAGATTTCCACCTCGCACTGTAATTCACCGCCTAACCGGTGATGCACCAAAACAACTCCTTCTTTCCCCCATGTGGAGCGGAAACAAAAAACGAGTCCTTAACACCCTTACAAAGCGTTTAAAAGAACGAGGCATCTGCCAGGGAGACAGATACCTCGTCTAAACTTACTCGTTCTCCGGATGGATTACACCCTCTTGATCTACGGTGATTCCAAAAGATAGATTCTGATAATACTGATAAAAAGACTGTACCTCTTTTTCATCCGTAATTTTTCTGGTGTAGCCAGCACTTGACGTGCCGGGGATCAGGGACAAACGAACAGAATCCTGATCAAAATCCACATCTGCCTTTAACATGACTGTCTTAGGTATACGGCTGCCAAATATAAAGTTACCAAGGCTATAACAGATAGGCTTACCTTTGTAGTATTCCACCCCCTGCAACACATGGGGGTGACTACCGACCACCAGGTCCGCACCCGCATCAATGATCTGCCGTCCCAGTGCCTTCTGATATTGTTTTGGCTGTTCTTCCCGCTCTATGCCCCAGTGAACATATACCACAAGATAATCGCATAAGTCCTGTGCTTTTTTAACCTCTTCTAGTAGAATGGTTGGATCATATCCGCTGACCATACCAGGTTTTTTACGATTCGCCACCCAATTGGGATCTGGATACACTCTGGACGCAGCTAAAAATCCTATGGTTTTTCCTTTTACTTTAATGGTCTCCAGCTTCTTTGCCCGATCCATGTTCTCTCCAGCCCCCACATACTGAATATCCGCTTGATCAAGGGTTTTACAGGTATCCACCAGTGCATCGGTTCCATAATCCAAGGTATGATTGTTGGCAATGGTAACGATATCAACCCCAATTTCATTCATCATAGATACCTTAGATGGAGATAGACGAAACGTAAACTGCTTATCCGGTGCAGCCGACCCCCGCTCACTAAAGGGAAACTCCTGATTAGCCATATAAATATCCGCCTGATTGATTTCTGCTCTTAAGGGCTCATCCAATACACCTTGTATACCACCAGAATTATCATAAGCTGTTGTTACATGAGTAGATAGTAATATATCTCCCGAAAAGATCAGATGAACCTTTGTTTCTATCTCTGTCTCATCCTCTGATTCTTCCCTATCTTCAGCGATTCCTATGGTTTGCTCTTCCCCTAGATCCACCTGTGGCATAAGATCAGACTCACTTACAGAAACCTTTGATATCTGATTCCTTTTCCACTCACTTCTCAGGATCCAGCCGCTCAATAACAAAAGCAGTAAAACCGGAAGAAGAACCAAACACATCATCCATTTATTTGTTTTCTTCATCGATTCCTCCAGATTGTTTATATTTTCCACATGCTATTATTTATTTCATGACTTTTTCCGCAACATGAGGCTTTTTATCCACTTATAACATGATATCCATTCCTTTTTTCTCATGCTTTCGTGGGGATGCATTCTATTTTTTCATCTTACACTGGTTGTTCATAAAAGTCAATTCTCCCAGATCAAAAAAAAGCCAATTCCAGTAGAGAAATCATACCTATCTTCTCTGCCAGAAAAGGCTTCTTACTTCCAACCCTACAAGTGGGATCTAAAGCGTCATGACGATTCCGCCATCATTGGCATAAACCGTAGCAACACCTGCTGTCTCAGCAATAACTACATCTTTGTATTCTCCTCGTTTTAACATCTCTTGCTTCACAAACTCTGCTCGTTCTGCATGATTACAATGAGAAATGGCAAGGACCTTATCTCTGGTATCACCAGCTCCCTTTATGGCGATGTCAGCCATACGCATCAATGCTTTATTTATCCCTCTTGCCTGATCTAGCTTTATAATGGTACCAGACTCTGCACCCATGACTGGCTTAATGTTAAGTGCGGTAGCAAAGAACGCCTGAAGCCCAGAAAGACGTCCATTCTTTCTCAATGTATCCAATGTCTCAAGAACAAAATAAGTTTTCATGTTTTGAATAAATGTTCTGGCTTTTTGTTCTATCTCTTCAAAAGGAAGGGATGCTTGACAAAGAGACTGAACATACAAAGCAACGTTTAACTGACCAGAGGATGCAGAATCTGAACCAAGTACTGCAATCTTCTTCCCATCTTCTCCATGTTCCTCTTCATATAATTTTTTTCCAAGTACCGCACTGCTGTAACTACCGCTTAAATGTTCTGACAAGGTAATCACAAATACTTGATCTTCATCGCATTCATATGCTTTCTTATATAGTTCCGGAGATGGACATGCTGACTTCGGCGCTTCACTACTGCTTTTTACCAATTTCAGAAAACTCTTTTGATCAAATGTATCATCGTCAATAATTTGGGTGTCCCCAATCTGTAAAGTAAGGGGTACAATTTGAAAGTGGGGATCTTTTTTCAGTTCCGGTGTCAAATCTGTGCAACTGTCCCCAATGATTTTATAGCTCATATCTCTATTTTCCTCCTAGCCCGAAACTCATCATGTAGTATTCATTACTATATATTATAGAGAATGGAGGTACGTATGTCAATAGAAGATTCACAATCAGAAAAGAACCGATGAGAGGAAGCCATATGTGAGTTACAAATGGCTTCCTTTCGTCCGTTCTGATAAAGTTTTATTACTCTCCGTCTGCCATGAGAAGCATAAGCTCATTACTTCTGGTGATAAATCCTGTCATACGTTCTGGCGTAAGGGAACCGTGACTGAGGGCTGCAAGGTCATAAAGCTGTTGACAGATTGCATCTGTATGCTCTCCCCCTTTGTGTTCTAATACATAGGTTACAAGTTTGTTGTTATAGTTTAATACAAGTGTTTCTCCATTGCCTCCAAACATGGAAGGATCCATTCCAGACATGGCATACATCTTCATCATCTCCTGCATCCGGCGTGATTCTTCGGAAACAGTGATCATAGAGGAGACGGACTCATTCTTTAGTTTCTCAACCTTAACATCCAGATTCTCTTTTCCTAATGCTTTCCGGAACAGTTCCGTTAATGCTTCTGCATCAGACTTAAGAGCTTCCTTGTCCTCCTCCGTCATCTCTTCTTTAAAAATGTCAGATAAGTCTGAATTGATGCAAAGGAATTTCACATTCTCATTCTTTTGTTCTAAGTATCCCACAAAAGGATTGTCAATATTCTCGGTCATATAAATAGCATCAAGACCAGCCTCTTTAAACATATTAATATACTGGCTCTGCGCTTTTTCATCTGTAATATAGAAAACCTTATTCTCATGCTTTTCTTTGTTCTCTTCCAGACAGTCCGATACAGTCAAATACTTGCCTTCCAGATTCTTAAAGAGTATGGAATCGTTTATCTTCTCCGCAAACTTCTCATCCTTTAAGCAGCCAAATTTAATAAATGGATTGATATCAGCCCAGTACTTTTCATAAGTTTCACGATCAGTCTTAAACATTCCTGTTAGTTTATCCGCTACCTTTTTAGTAATGTAATCAGAAATCTTCTTAACAAATCCATCATTTTGAAGCGCACTTCTAGATACGTTCAACGGAAGATCTGGACAATCAATCACACCTTTTAACAACATTAAGAATTCTGGTATAACCTCTTTAATGTTATCAGCGATAAACACCTGGCTGTTGTAAAGCTTAATTGTTCCTTCCAGACTATCATAGTTAACGTTCAGTTTAGGGAAATACAAGATACCTTTTAAGTTAAAGGGATAGTCCATATTTAAATGAATCCAGAACAATGGTTCCTTATAATCGTTAAATACCTTACGATAAAATGTCTTATATTCATCCTCTGTACATTCGTTAGGGTGTTTGTTCCAAAGTGGATTGGTGTCATTGACTGTTACCGGACGCTTTTTAATCTTATATTTTTCCGTAGCTGGAGATACTTCTACGACTTCTTTCTCGCCGTTTTCATTCTCCTTTTCTTCGGTTTTGGCTTCTTCCACAATGGTTTCAATGATGGTATCTTTTTCTGTTAATTCATCTGTTTCGATGGTTTCATACTCTGGTTCTCCAGAAGCATTGGTTAAATATATCTCCACTGGCATAAAGGAGCAATATTTTTGTAGAACTTCTTTTGCACGATATTCATTGCAAAATTCCAGAGTCTCTTCGTTTAAATACAATTTAATCTCAGTACCAAACTCAGTCTTAGAGCCCTCTTCCATCATAAATTCCGTACCAGCCTCTGATTCCCAATGTACTGGAACAGCCCCCTCTTGATAAGATAAGGTATCAATGGTTACTTTATCGGCTACCATGAATGCAGAATAAAAACCAAGACCGAAATGACCAATAATCTGTTCTTCATTCGCCTTGTCCTTATATTTTTCAAGAAAATCTCTGGCTCCGGAAAATGCAATCTGGTTGATATATTCATCTACTTCATCCGTGGTCATTCCAAGACCATTATCTCGAAAAGTTATGGTTTTTTCATTAGAATCTGTAATGACTTCGATCTTAAATTCTAGATCTTCTGGTTTCTGCCATTCTCCCATAATTTCCAGCTTTTTCAGCTTCGTTATGGCATCGCAACCATTGGATACAAGTTCCCGGTAGAAAATGTCATGATCCGAATACAACCATTTTTTAATAATTGGAAATATGTTTTCACTGTTAATCGATAAGCTTCCTGTCTTTGCCATATAAGAACACTCCTTATTTTTCTATTTCTTTTCCATGTCTTTCATGGATTTCTTTCTTAATACCCTGCAAAAATTATTTTAATACGCAGTTCATTAAATGTCAATAGAAAATTAGCACTCATTTTAATTGAGTGCTAATAATGTCATTCTTTTTGGAAAGGTATTTGATTGTTCTTTAAAAATCCCTGGAATGCCTGATCCCATTCTTCGTCAAGCGTTTTATCCAGTGTAAAGATTGATACGGATGTCCCTGTGACACACATAAGGCGCTCATTTTCATAGCGAATATTAATCAACAGACCCTTTACCTGTTCTGGAGAAAGTGAGATCTGCCGGGTTTCTAAAAACTTTGTAACGCCTTCTTTCGGCATCTGAAGAATGATTTTAAAGCTTCCTGGTAGTTTCTTCCCTTTAATCAGGGAAAAACAAAAGTTCTTTACCATAGACCAAGTGGATCGCTCTCCCACTGGATTCTCCTCTAACTCTTCTCTAGAGTAAAATCCCCTACAGATCGAACCATCAATAAAAAAAGTATTAAACGTGGTTATAGAAGCTTCCTTTAATAAAAACGAATCAAACACTTCTCCCACAAACAATTTTAAAGTAAAGGATTTAATATCCTCAATTTTAAGTGCAATCATGGTCATTCTCCCCATCTGTATTCTCCTATTAACTATACAACGTTTCCTCCCAAACTGTCAACGCAGATTCCGTCCCCTATTCCATACGTCTTTTATCTGTGTTATAATTAAATTCGGTTTTTTCAAATAAAGAAACGATTTAGAAAAGAGGAAAACAAATGAATGATTTCAAACAGTTAGAATCTCTGATTGCTGCTTCGGTCTCTCCCTACCACTGCATAAAGGCTGCGGCTGATCAGCTTGACTCCTCAGGTTTTAAAGAATTATCGCTGACTGCTTCCTGGAACCTTAAAAGAGGCAGTTCTTATTATATCAAAGCATTTGATTCTACACTCCTTGCATTTAATGTGGGGGAAGAACTAGGAGACAGCCCTGCTCTGCGTCTGGCCGCTTCCCATACAGACTGGCCCTGCTTAAAGGTAAAACCATCACCAGAAGTTACTTCTCTGGAATATGGAAAATTAAACGTAGAAGTTTACGGCGGTCCTCTGTTAGGAACCTGGTATGACCGTCCTTTGTCACTGGCTGGTAAAGTCAGTATAACCGGAGACACCCCCATGGAGCCAAAAACTATATTTGTGGACTTTGCCCGACCACTTCTTACAGTGCCGAACCTTGCCATTCATATGAATCGCAAGGCCAATGAGGGCGTACCCATTAATGCACAAGTGGATATGCTTCCTCTGATCACTCGAATTACAGAAGATTTAAGCAAAGAAAACTTCTTTGTCGATGCTTTAGCAAAAGAAATCGGTGTAGATAAGGACGAAATTCTGGATTATGAAATCTATGTATACAACTGGGAATCTGGAACCAAGTTAGGCCTTAACAACGAGTTTTATTCGGCTCCCCGTCTGGACAACTTAACTTCCGTACAGGCCTGTTTAAGCGGAATTAGAACCGCTCCCTGTAAAAAAGGCATCCATGCTGTTGCTTTATACGACAATGAAGAAATCGGAAGTCATACGAAACAGGGTGCAGCTTCTTCCTTAACTGAGCATATATTAGAAAAAATATACGTAAGCCTTGGATTCCAAAGGCAGGATTTCTTAAATGCGTTGTTTGGTGGATTTCTACTTTCTATGGACGTGGCACATGCCATTCATCCCAATCATATAGAAAAATGTGACATTAAGAACCAGATCGTTATGGGAGATGGAGTTGCCATTAAATTGGCAGCAAGCCAGGCATATGCTACCGATGCAACAAGCACCGGTGTAATTGAAGGAATCTGCCGAAAGAAACAGATCCCTTATAAGAAATTTTCCAACCGATCTGATATGAGAGGAGGATCTACCTTAGGCAGCATCTCTTCTGCACTACTTACCATGCCCGCAGTCGATGTCGGTGTTCCTATTCTTGCCATGCATTCAGCGAGAGAACTTATGGGCATAAACGATCAGAGCGCACTGGTAAAATTAGCACAAGAATTCTTTCGTGCATAAAGGAAAAGGAAACCAACGTTTTTTGTTGGTTTCCCTTTTTTTACGGAAGACTCCCCATGGTCTCCGATATCACTTCTCTGCTGGTTTCCGAAGGATTTTGGATTGATTTACTTCCCTGCCAATATTGATATCCGTAATATCCTCCAGTTACTGCAAAAATCAAGAGAAGCAAACCACACATGGTTGTCGTAATTTCCATAAAAAGTTCTCTTTTCCGACTTCCTTTTCGTCTGCGGCTGCGTTTCTGTCTGTCTTTGGTTCCATCCCGTTTCATTGGTATCTTGTCCTTCCCTGTAATCAATCTGGAAAATGTTTTTTATATATTTCAAAAAAACGGTCAGTTGTGGTTTTATCATCTTTCGAAAATTTGGTCTTTTTCCAAAGATCATTCTGAAACGTCACCGGATTCTCTTGTTTAAAACGGGAATAAATCTGATCAAAAGCTTCCTTCTTCCGCTTCTTAAACAACCCTGCTTTCCTCTCCTGTGTGGCAATTTCGTCATAATCATTCACACATTTGATGATATAGTACGATTCATTTTCCTTTACTAACTGGCTTATCTCCCCTGTGGAGAGAGCAAAAGCAGCATCTTCGTAAGCACCTTTATTCTCTCCCCGTAATACATTCCGTTCAATTATATCATCTTCTGAATACTCTCTTGCAAGGGAGCTAAAATCATTCTCCGTATTCTCTGCTTTTAAAAGTACCTCTTTTGCAGTTTCCTGATCTGTGAGAACGATCTGCTGCACCACGATCACTTTTGCTTCGCTGTCACTGATCTCTAAATTCATATCTTTCGTTAATTCAACCACCACTTTATTGGACCGGTAATATTCTTCGTACATGGTTTTTACATCTGCTTTTGAAACCCCCATGTATGCAATATCATCGGCACTTAGAGATGAAAAATATTCTTCCGTTGCTTTCCTGATTTCCTCTTTTTCACTACCGGTAAAAGTTATCCCTTTTTCTTCCGCCAATTGATTCATCATGTGCATTTCCTGAAGAAACTCTTTCACTTGTTTTTTTAAATAAGATTCAAACGTCTGACCTTCTGGCAAATCCACACCCCAGATCTGACTGGTATAAAGTTTTTGATACCGGTTTCGCTCCGTTGTTAAGATCACCATGGATTGAGGCAGGGTATATGCCTTTGTATCAGATATTTCTGAAACAAGGGGGATATTGGACTTACAGCCGGTCAGCAAGACAGCTAACGCTGCAATGATGAAAAGAAATATAGTTAGGTTTCTTTGCTGGCCTTTCATTGGCATTCCTCTTTTCATGCTATAATAGCAGTTTTAGTATTTTTATAACACCATCATTCTGATTGGTATCTGTCTGAAATCTGGCGGCTGCCTTCACTTCTTTCCGAGCATTTCCCACAGCAAAACTATAATACGCCTGTTTTAACATCTCAACATCATTTAACTGATCTCCAAAAGCCATAGTCTCTTCTGGTTTGATCCCCAGTCCTTCCTGAAGAAGCTTAACCGCCTGTCCTTTGTTGATTCCAGGTTTCATACAGTCCATCCACATATTTCCCGCTATGGTGATTTTGAGACGGTCTTTGTATTTTTCCTGCAATGATTTGGTGTGTAGTTCCACATCCGCCTTACGGTACACGCTGATTTTAATAAACTCCGAATTTACTTGTGTTAAATCAGGGACAACGGAAACTCGAAACTTATACCCGTTAACCAGCCAGTCGATAAATTCTTTGTCCTTGGTTTCTAAATATACAACATTCGGACCGCTTACCATAAGTTCTAGGTCTTCCCTCTTGCGTACATCGGTGATCATATCCAGAACTGTCTGACGTTTAATTGGATTTAAAAAAAGATTTCTTCCATGGCAACCCACATAGGCTCCGTTATCCGATAAATAAAAAACCTTTTCCTTTACCGGTTCAAAAATTGATTCAATGCTTGCCCACTGGCGTCCACTGGCTGCGGCAAACTGAATGCCTTTGGACCGAAGCTTCAAAATCACGTCATAAATCTCCGGATTTATATCATTCCTTCCATCGTGCACCAAAGTTCCATCGATATCTGATGTGATTAGTTTTATCATACCTCTGCCTCCTGTTCTAGCATCTGCTTCAATTCCTGATATACACGGCCTACGGGCAAACCGACTACATTGCTGTAATCTCCGTCTATCCCTTTGATATAGGCTGCAAATTTTCCCTGAATGCCATAAGCGCCTGCCTTATCCATAGGTTCTTCATCCTCGGAATAGTTTCTTATCTCTTCTTCTGACATGGAATATACATGTACAAGCGTACGTTCTGCAAATGTTTTTACCACTGTCCCCGTTTCTTTCACATGCAAAAGAGTCACTCCTGTAAAGACCTCATGGGTCTTTCCTTCCAGTGCGGAAATCATCTCATACGCATCTTCATGGCTGGCAGGTTTTATAAGAATCTTTCCTTCCAAAGCAACAACCGTATCTGCTCCGATGATAATTGTTCCTGGTGGTTCAGACCTCGCCACATCCTCTGCTTTTTGCAGAGATAACTCCCTGACTGCATCAAAAGGTACTGTAGTTGTGATCCTCTCCTCCATAGTACTTGGCTTAATCCTGGGTTCTAATCCAATCTGATTTAAAAGCTCTCTCCTTCTTGGAGAAGCAGAAGCCAGTACAATTGTCACTTTATTTTTCATTGGTAACCTCCAAATCGTAAATAGGCGGGACCCTTAACGAATCCCGCCGTATCATCAATATACTTTCAGTCGTCCTACCAGAGATGTATCTTCTTCACATTCTCCTTTGAATTGCAACCGCATGGTGTAAATAAAATCCACTGCATAGAATATGACCAGACTCATAGCAACCAACCGATCTAAACCTTCCGGTATCATACCTGCGGTCTGATTCACAAATCCACGAAGATAACGGAAATAAAAAATTCCTAGAAATCCCCAGGCAATACTGCTTTCCAGACAGATAATCCCTTTGTAATTAAATGGTTTCCTGCTATAATCCCACCAGAAAGAACCAAAGAGCCGAATCATCATATTGGCGGTTACCAGCTCCATAAAGGTTGCCATCGCCATGGATGCGAAATAAAGCAGAATCGGATCATTCATAAGTGGTTTTAATAAAATCATGGCTCCAGTCGCTCCAAATCCATAAATAATGCAGAATGGTCCATGTCCAAATCCACGATTATACACAATCCTTCTATTCTCAAAACTAAGTACAGAACATTCAAGAAGATAGCCAAGAAAGCTGAACAGGAAAAAACAGTTTATCTGATGATAAATTGACATATCCAATTTGCCTCCAATTTTTTAACAATATTTAAACTTGTTAAAGTATAATATGGAAATCTAAAGAAATCAAGGGGTATTTCCTTACGATTCTCCGAAAAATTCATCTCTAATAATAATATTGCGACATAAAAACAGCAAGCAAGATGCCTAAAATTGCTCCAGCAATTACCTGCAATGGGGTATGTCCCACATACTCTTTTAATTTTTCCTGAAGGATTTCTCCGTTTAATTTTAACGGATTCTCAAGCAGAATACTATTTAAAAGTTTCGCTTGTTTTCCTGTCTCTCTTCGTACTCCCATGGCATCATACATAACAATCATAGAAAGTACAAAACAGATTGTAAACTCAAACGAACTGACTCCATACCGGTAACTAGCCGCTGTTGTCAGAGCGCATACCGTAGAGGAATGAGAGCTTGGCATACCACCAGAGCCCACCAGTCTCTCCGGATTAAAATTCTTATTAAGGGCCAAATCCAGTAAGGTTTTTAAAACCTGTGCCACCAGCCAGCCAGTAACGGCTGTCGCAAGGACCTGATTCCCAATTAAATCTTCCCATAATTCCATGGTTTCCTCCATCTTATACTGCGCCTTTTATGCCAAAACCAAATAAAATCCAACGCTTTATTCTCGCCATAGTTTCAATCGCACCGCAAAATTTATCAGAATAAACGATTACAAATCCACCTCTGGAACTTGGCGGAATCGGAGTCAGCGGCCACATATGGCGTAAAATCATATTTTTTTCTCTTCTTGTCAGCTCAAAATATTTTTCCGCATTGTTTAACGCAGTTCTGGGATGGGTCAAACCATGAAAATGTTCCCCCGTTTCTTTGGCATGCGTATGCCAGTCATACAAAAACAAGTCATGAAGAAGACCAGCTCTTGCTGCTTCTTTGTATTCCCAGCCTAATTTTCTTAAGATACAATAACTCATGTAAGATACTTTGATGCAATGAGCTTTGCAAGTTGTATCTCCATGCTGGAGAAATCCTTCCATGGACTGGAATACTTTATTATCAAGAATATCCTTTACGCAATCCATATACACTGGATCATCGCTATAATTTTTTTGTTCTACCCAAAAGGAATCTTCTGCCCAATGGATCAATTCCTGTCTTTCCTTCCGGGTCATATGCTTATTTTTCATGAGTCTACGCTTCTTTCCTGAATTATGGTTGACTTACCGTCATTCAGCCAATCTAAAGTTCAAGGTGCTTCATGGTCTTCGTCTTCCATAAAGCAACCCCCGTCATGGCATGGTCTATTATGAATGTGATTTCGATAACAGAGATCAATGCAGCACCTGACTTGATTCCATTGAATAGGAGCATAGATTATAAGAATTTATCTTTTTCATCCAAAAAAACTCCCTTACTCTTATTCTGCATTAAAAAACTGTCATGCTATAGTATAATGCATTTTTAAGAAATAAGGAAGTCTAAAGATTCACAATTAAGAAAGTTTTTTATAGTCTAATCTTATTTTATCTGCTATCAAAGCAATAAACTCAGAATTAGTAGGCTTACCCTTCCCTGTACTTACGGTATATCCAAACAAATCATTGATCGTATCCATCTTCCCTCTGCTCCATGCAACTTCAATGGCATGTCGAATGGCACGTTCTACACGGCTAGGTGTTGTCTGATGCTTTTTGGCAATAGAAGGATATAGAATCTTAGTAACAGAGGTTAACATCTCCTGATCCTGGACAGATATTACGATGGCATCTCTTAAATACTGATATCCTTTGATATGAGCAGGAATACCAATCTCATGAAGCATCTGTGTGACATCATTTTCCAGATTTTGTTCCATATATTCAGTTTTATTGACATAAGGCTTCACCTTTTTCATTCCCTGAAGACTTGGAGTTTTACTCTTTCTTTGCCCCACTCTTCGTACCTTATCGACGATAATTTCCTTACTAAAAGGTTTCATTATGTAATAATTTGCTCCCATACGGAACGCATCTTCGGTAATATTTTCACTTCCAGCCGCTGTAACCATAATAAACGACGGAATCTTATTCACGGCTCCACTTCCTCTGACCCGCTCCATCACTGTAATTCCATCCATTCTCGGCATAATCACATCCAATAAGACAACATCTGGATTTGTTTTAAGGATCATGTTATAAGCATCTTCCCCATTATCTGCTCTTCCTACAACATGAAAATCCTCCTCCCCTTCCAGTATATCATTCAACAGATTTAAGGTCTGCAGGTTATCATCTGCAATCGCAATACTAATTTCTGACATATGCTACTTCCTCCTGATTCTCCAAAATATATGAAAACTAATGTATAGCCATTATAGTCTTGCTCTCGCTTATGCCGCAATGAAATTCTATCGCATATTTCGACAACAAGGCCTGACTTTGGTTTTTCTTAACCATTTCTGATCTCTCATAAAAGTGTCGAATCAAGAAAAGGCTTAATCTTGTATGGATCTGCGTTTCTATCTCACTTTTTTACTTATGTTGAAAATTGAAACTACTTGTCGTCAAAAAACCAGTTCTTTTATCCAATCCATATTCTATATTATCATAATAATATGACATTGAAAAGAGTAAATACTCATTTTTCACTTTATTTTTCAAATATTTCCATGTTACTCTGCTGTCAAAATAATTGTTTTAATAATATTTCCTATCAAATCTGTCAAAAAAGGTTGCCTATGTGTGTGGAAATGTCTATAATTATGAAGAAAAGAAAAATGATTAGGGGGAATAGCAATGAATGAAGAAACCGATTTTAAGCCGTACATACCAGCGGACAAAGTAACTCCTGAGTTTACGATCACATCGATTATTATGGGAATTATACTCGCCGTTGTATTCGGTGCTGCGAATGCTTATTTAGGGCTTCGTGTCGGGATGACCATCTCCGCTTCTATACCAGCGGCCGTTATCTCGATGGGTGTGATACGAGTGATTCTTAAGAAAAATTCAATTTTGGAAAGTAATATGGTTCAGACCATTGGGTCTGCTGGAGAGTCATTGGCTGCAGGCGCTATTTTTACTTTACCAGCTCTTTTTTTATGGGCTGCAGAAGGAAAAATGGAAACACCTGGAATTTTAGAGATTACGTTAATCGCTCTTCTTGGTAGTGTTTTAGGTGTCCTATTTATGGTTCCATTGCGGAAAGCTTTGATTGTAAAAGAACATGGAATCCTTCCTTATCCCGAGGGAACCTCTTGTGCTGAGGTTCTCCTTGCCGGAGAAGAAGGGGGTGCAAATGCCTCCACCGTCTTTGCTGGAATGGGATTAGCTGCTGTGTTTAAATTTATCATCGACGGTTTAAAGATCGTTCCCGGAGAAGTTTCCTATCAGCCAGGAAAGTATCCTGGGGAAATCGGGACACAGATTTACCCGGCTGTTATGAGTGTGGGTTATATCTGCGGTCCTCGAATCTCATCTTATATGTTTGCTGGCGGTATCGTTAGCTGGCTTCTCTTGATTCCTGCCATTGTAATGTTTGGATCGGATTTAACTTTGTATCCCGGTACGATCCCCATTGGACAAATGTTTTTAGAGAAAGGTGCTGGTGCCATCTGGGGAACTTATATCCGTTACATCGGTGCTGGTGCGCTGGCTGCAGGTGGTATTATCAGCCTAATTAAATCTCTTCCGCTTATTATTTCTACCTTCCGGGATGCCATGAAGGGAATGGGAAATTCCAATTCCAGAAGTAGTCTCCGCACGGATCAGGATCTGGGATTTAAGTTTATATTAATTGCAATCACCATTTTAACTGTTTTAATTTGGCTCATTCCTACGATCCCAGTTAGTTTTATTGGTGCTGTCATTGTAGTTATCTTTGGTTTTTTCTTCGCTACCGTGTCATCTCGTATGGTCGGTTTAGTAGGAAGCAGTAACAATCCAGTTTCTGGTATGGCAATTGCAACGCTTTTATTTGCAACCATTATCTTAAAAGCAACCGGTGATGACGGAATACATGGAATGAAGGGAGCCATTGCAATTGGTTCTATTATTTGTATGGTAGCTGCCATTGCAGGAGATACGTCTCAGGATTTAAAGACTGGATACCTGCTTGGTGCGACTCCCAAAAAGCAGCAGATCGGAGAATTAATCGGTGTTGCTGCAGCTGCGGTTGCCATCGGAGGCGTTTTATATTTGCTAAATGCTGCTTGGGGATTTGGTACCGAAGAACTTGGTGCACCACAGGCTATGCTTATGAAGATGATTATTGAAGGTGTTATGGATAACAATCTACCATGGTCTTTGGTATTTATGGGTGTGTTTTTAGCTATATCTGTTG
Source organism: Clostridium sp. E02 (assembly GCF_003833015.1). Taxonomy (GTDB): domain Bacteria; phylum Bacillota; class Clostridia; order Lachnospirales; family Lachnospiraceae; genus Lacrimispora. Next base: position 76,087 of record NZ_RJLQ01000001.1, on the reverse strand, counting down.
AAATTATGGGAATTCCGGTTCTTCCATTTGCTATAGGTGTTTATCTTCCAGTGCAGTTAAATGCCTGCATTATGGTAGGTGGACTGGTTCGTTTAGGCTTTGATCGTATGAAAAAGAAAGAAAAGAAAGAAAAAGAACGTCTCATCAGTGATGGAATGCTATACTGTTCCGGCATGATTGCAGGCGAAGGTCTTGTAGGGATTTTCTTGGCACTTTTGGCAGTCTTTGGAATTGATCAGGCGATTGATTTATCCGGCAGATTATCTCTATCCCCTGTAGTCCAACAGGTTGGTAGTCTTCTGGTTTTTGCACTGATAATACTTAGTCTTTTAAAATTCACAGTGTGGAAAAAATCGAAAAAATGAAGCAAAAAAAACAAATAAAAAAAGAGAATTATTTGGAACGAATCCCGGTCCGTACGGATTCCATTCTTTGGAAAAAAGACAATAAAGGTCAGGTTACACTGGATATTGAAAACAAAGGTGTCTTTAACTGGTTTGCACAAACGTTGTTAAAGCGTCCCAAAACAAGCCATATTCATCTGGATTCTATGGGTAGTTTCGTTTGGCCTCTCATTGATGGCGAAAAAGACATATACCATATCTCCGAGCTGGTGAAGGAACGGTTTGGCGAGGAAGCCAACCCTCTCTATGAACGATTAATTAAGTTTTTTGAAATCCTTTTAAGCTACGAATTTATTTATTTTAAAAGCAACAAATAACAAGAGAAAAAAGGACGGCACCGTAAGAAATTACGATTCTGTCCTTTTCTTTCCTGATATTGAATCAGTGATTTATCATGTTTTCAATAAAGATCCCATATCCCCGGGTGGAATCTTGAATAAATACATGGGTAACTGCTCCAATCAACTTTCCATCCTGTAGGATGGGACTGCCCGACATACCCTGTACAATTCCTCCAGTTAAAGCCAAGAGTTCCGGATCTACGACTTTGATCACCATACCTTTGCTCTTATGAGTGGTGGAATAATCCACCTTTTGTATTTCTATTTCATAATCTTTGACCTTCCCGGATGCATCGCTTCTCACATAGGCCTTTCCTTTTTTTACATCCTGACGGTACCCTATGGGTATGGCGTCTTGTTGAATTCCTTGTTTAAACCGATCATTTACGGTTCCAAAGATCCCTTCTTCTGTATTAGAAGATATGGTCCCAAGTGTAGATCCTGGTCCATAATAGATGATTCCACTCATAACTCCTGGTTTTCCAAACGTTCCTTTCTCAATTCCTAGTATTGCGGTTTCGTAAAGGGTACCATCTGTAATCTGTACTACATTGCCTGTGTCACTATCACTAATACCATGACCGAGTGCACCAAAATGACCATTCATGTCTACGTAAGTCATTGTGCCAATTCCCTGCGTGTCATCCCGAACCCAGACTCCTAGCTTATAAGTGCCGTCATCGGTTTGGATTGGATTCATCTTTACATCAATGCTTTCCCCATTTCTGCGTACTTTTAGATCTGCTTCCGATTCCCCAATCTTGTTTAGCTGGTTGATCAAGGCTTCCTTATCCTTTAAAGGTGTTCCATTGATTGCCTCTAAGTAATCTCCTGATTGTAAGACTCCAAACGCAGGTTCTACGGTCATTCCGTCCTTCTTCGTGACATCCCCCGTACCAATGACCATAATTCCATTGGACTTTAAATAGATTCCTATAGGAGTGCCACAGGGGACAGCATATTTGGTATCTACAACATTCACTTGGATGTCTTTTAATCGAATCCATCCAAAAAGCTTTAATGCCAGCTTATAGCTTCCCTGATTATTGGAATAAAGCGAAAATGGCTCATTCACTTGTAAATGAATCTGGTCAGAAGGAATGTTAGATCCATTTTGTAACATTACTTCTTCATTATCGGAATGTAATGTTACATCAAAAGGCATGGAGAAATGAAACTCTTCCTCTTCTGCAGCGACAATATTTAACTTATCCGGAATCACCCGCTTCATATAGAACCAGGAAAATCCGATGCAAAAGATGAGACTAACCCAGAATGCCCTGACAATAAGTTTATGAAATTTGTTTTTCCCCATCTCACATACCTCCTTAGAAGATTTAAGGAGACAAATATTTGGCTCCTCTCATAGTATGTGAGAAATCGGCGAAAACACTCTGTCATATTTTAGTTGAATGAAATTAATTTTGGAGTTTTCACCAGTTATAATTTGTGATTTTTTGTAGTATCTGCAAGACGCTTCATCTCTCTTGCGTTCTCTAGTACGGTATCTGTTATTTTTGCGCCTCCTAACAATCTTGCCAGTTCTTCCACAATCTCTCTTTTCTTTAATTGGTAAATACTGGTGGTGGTTTTCTCTCCATCTGATGTTTTCTTAATTTCATAGTGAGAATCCGCCATAGCTGCAATCTGAGGCAGATGCGTGATACAGATCACTTGATGACTACCAGCTATCATAGATATTTTTTCTGATACTTTCTGAGCCGTTCTGCCACTAATACCGGTATCAATCTCATCAAAAATTAAAGTAGGAATCTCATCGGAATCCGCCAGAACTGATTTAACTGCGAGCATAATCCGAGACATTTCACCCCCCGATGCCACAGAACTTAACGGTTTCAATGGTTCTCCAGGATTGGTCGATAGTACAAATTCCGCTTCATCGTATCCATTGGCAGTATAATGATTTAGTTTTGTAAAATCCAGATCAAACGCAACGTCCATAAAATTTAAATCTGTTAACCCTTTTTTTATTTTTTCAGATAATTCTTTTGCTGTTTTTTTTCTTAGATAGGATAATTGTCCACATTGATCGTCTAATTTATCCTCGATTATATGAATGTCTTTTTCCGTTTTTTGTTTTAATAGATTATAATTTTCTAGTTCTTCCAATTTATTCTTTTTTTCATCTAGATTCTTAAAGATAAGATCCAGACTTTTACCGTATTTCGCTTCTAAATTATGGATCTGATCCAAACGTTCTTCGAGTTGCTCATATTCACTTTCATCAAATGACACATCATCCATATAGGAGGTTATTTCATGATTGATGTCATTTAATATCGCTTCCACATCAAAGAGTTGGTCACGGATTAGAATCAATCGGTCATCATAGGAAGTGACCGATTCGATCTCTTTTAAAGCACGTCCAATTTGCTGGTTATTTACGATCGTATCGGCTGCAGACAGACTTTCCGTAATCTTTTTTCCATGGGAAAAAAGCCGGTATCTAGAAGTGAGTTCTTCTTCCTCTCCTTCTTTTAACTGGGCATTTTCGATCTCATCAATTTCAAAACGAAGAAAATCCATCTCCCGAAGTCTGACTTCCTCATCAAGCTGAAAGGAATCCTGCCGCTCCTTTAACCGGATATATTCCCGATAAGTATCTGCTATATTCTCTTTTAGGATATGGGATTTTTTCTCTTGGAAACGATCCAGAATTTCAAGATGTTTTGACTTGTAGAGTAGAGACTGATGTTCATGCTGGCCATGAATATCAATCAAAAGACCGGTGATTTCCCGCAGCTTTCCTGCGGTCACCGTTTCATCATTAATTTTGCTTAAACTTCTTGACGGCATAATCTTCTTTGAGATAATCACGGTTCCGTCTTCATCCGGTTTTACATCCTTTTCCATTAACCGTCTGACTTGTTCTTTATCATCTGCCGTAAAAATCAATTCTATGTAGGCATACTCCGCACCTTTGCGAATGATATCTTTTGGCACTCTTCCACCCAATGCAATGGTAACAGATCCAATAATTATGGATTTACCAGCACCTGTTTCCCCTGTTAAGACATTAAACCCTTTTGTGAATTCCACATCGGCTCGTTCAATCAGGGCTAAATTCCTTACGTGTAATTCTGAAAGCATGGTTTGCCTCCTTATCCCGTAATAAGCTTTTTTAATTTGTCCATCATTAATATTGTATCATCCACGGATCGAATGGCACAAAAAATGGTGTCATCTCCAGCAATGCAGCCGACAACTTCATTATAATGAAGCGCATCAATAGCCGCGGCAACTGCCATTGCCATACCCGAAACGGTTTTAACCACCAGAATATTCTGTGCCATATCCATTGATAAATACCCATCTCTTAAAATTCTGATATATTTATCACTAAAAGACCCCTGGTTTTGAAGTACCATGTAACGCTGTTTGCCTGAATCTGATTGAACTTTTGTCAGTTTCAGTTCTCTAATGTCTCTGGAAACAGTTGCTTGCGTCACCGCAAATCCTGCCTGATTGAGATAGTCAGCCAGCTCTTCTTGTGTTTCGATCTCATGTTTCCCTATGAGTTCTACAATTTTACTGTGTCGTTCCAGTTTCATCCTATCACCTCCTAAATTCCAGATATTTTATTGCGAAGATTTTCTAAAAATGATATATTTTTTAATTTTACAAGAATTGTTTTAATGTTTGACCGACTGATTTCAATGCAGTCACCTGTTTCCAGATTGATCCCAGAATCTCCGTCAAATATCGCGGCCTGATCGATTTCAGTACGGCCTACAATCTCGATTCGGATCTGGTCCTTTGGGGAGAGTACGATACTCCTTGTATTCAGTGCATGGGAGCAAATAGGCGTTAAAACAACCATTTGGGAATCCGGTATAAGGATCGGACCTCCTGCGGATAAATTATAGGCAGTTGAACCCGTTGGAGTTGCTGCTATGAGCCCATCTGCCCGGTATTGATTTAAAAACTGTTGATTGACATAGACCTCAAATTGCAGCATCTTTAAATATTTCCCTCTGGAAATTACAATCTCATTTAAAGCAATATCTTCATCGACTTTTTTTTGATTGCGCAGTACCGTCCCCTTTAGCATCATTCGTTCTTCCAACATATAGTCATCATCCAAAAGCGTACTAAGCGCCGGGCCGATTTCATCTGTTCTTGAAACCTGGGTCAGATAACCTAGTGTTCCACGGTTGATTCCAAGCATTGGTAAGTTACGACCAGCTAAATCTCTTGCCGCCTGAATAAGCGTTCCATCCCCCCCCAGAGTAATCACACATTCCGTCTCTTTTGGTACCTTAGACGAATCCGTATAGTGCTTTCCCCTCTGCCCGTTCTGGATCTCGTCGTCACCAATCAAACAAACAGCTCCCCGGTTGGTTAAATAGTCACGAATCTCTAAAGCCGTTTCCCTGACCCCCTGTTTATCTGGATTCATAATTACATAAAAATACCTCATAAGAAAACTCCTTATCTGCCTTCCCTTAGGTCTGCGTGAGCTTCATCAACAATCGCAGCCGGGTTTACCGTATCGTCTTTATATGGTTCTCCTGTGGGGTGATTTCTTACATGGAGCAGATACTCAATGTTCCCTTCTGGTCCTTTGATGGGAGAATACTCCAAATGAAGAATCTCAAATCCAATGCTAACTGCATACGAGATAACGGACTTTATCACTTCTAGGTGTACGGATTTTTCTCTTACTACGCCTTTTTTTCCTACCTTTTCCCGTCCTGCCTCAAATTGAGGTTTAATCAAACATACAATCTCACCATCTTCCGTAAGAAGATTTTTAACAGGTCCTAGCACCTTAGTCAGAGAGATAAACGCTACGTCTATGGAGGAAAACTGAATTTTATCCTCAATCTTCTCTGGGGTCACATATCGAATATTGGTCTTTTCCATGCAGATAACCCGCTCATCATTTCTTAGTTTCCACGCAAGCTGTCCATGACCTACGTCCACTGCATATACCCGCTCTGCTCCATTTTGCAGCATACAGTCTGTAAATCCTCCCGTTGAGGAACCTACATCCATACAAATCTTGTCCTTTAAGGTCACGTCAAAATGAGTCATCGCCTTTTCCAGTTTTAATCCCCCACGGCTAACGTAGGGCAGTGTATTGCCCCGTACCTCAATTTTCACAGCTTCCGAAAAGGAAGTACCGGCTTTATCCTCTTTTTCTCCATCCACATAGACAATCCCAGACATTATGATGGCTTTTGCTTTTTCTCTGGACTCAGCAAGTCCTTGCTTTACTAACAGTACATCCAATCTTTCTTTCATTATTTTCTTTCTTCCCCTGTATTAACTTTATAATTTCTCCATTCTGCATTCTGCCGTTCCAAATCCAGGTACTCTTTTTTCATGCGCCAGATAACAGAATCACTGTCAATGCCCAAACCTTCTCGAAGGAGGGACACATTCCCGTGCTCTACATATGTATCAGGCAAAGCAATGTTTAATACCTTCATATGAGGGTGATGCTGATGGAGATAACCAGTCACAGATAATCCAAAACCGCCTTGTAAGACGTTCTCTTCCATGGTTACGATTAACCAATGTTTTTTGGCCAGTTGATCCAAAAGTTCTTTGTCAAATGGCTTGATAAAACGTCCGTTCGCAAGGGAACAGTTCCAGCCTTCTGACTTTAATTTCTGCCGTACATGCTCTCCGGTACTAACCATACTTCCTACGGCTAAAAGGGCGATGTCTTCTTCTTCGTATAGCATTTCTCCTTTCCCTAAGACAATGGGAGAACGAAATTCCTTCAGACCCTGATAGGCTTCCCCTCTTGGATACCGGACTGCGACGGGACAGTTTAGGGATAAAGCAAAGGGAATGGCATCTACCAGTTCCCACATGTTTTTAGGAGCCAATACGTTCATATTGGGGATGGATGTTAAAAACGAAAGATCAAAGATCCCCTGATGCGTCTCTCCATCACTTCCTACCAGCCCCGCCCTGTCAATTGCAAATACAACTGGTAAGTTCTGAATACATACATCATGTAGTACCTGATCAAACCCCCGTTGCAAGAAAGAAGAATACACAGCAACCACCGGTTTTAACCCTCCAGCTGCCATACCTGCTGCGGATGTAACTGCATGTTGTTCTGCAATTCCGACATCAAAAAAACGATCTGGATACAGATGCGAAAAACGGTTTAATCCAGTTCCATCGGGCATGGCTGCAGTAACTGCCACAATCTTTTTATCGTCTTTTGCCAATCGACAGATGGTTTTAGAAAACACATCGGTATAGCTAAGATTTTTCTTTTCTTTTTTTGATTTTCCGGTCAGAATGTCAAACGGTTCAACACTATGAAATTTGGATGGATTCTTCTCTGCTGGTGCATACCCTTTTCCCTTCTTGGTGATCACATGCACCAAGACCGTATGTTCTAACTTTTTCGCTTCTTTTAATGTTCTTGTGAGTGCCTTCACATTATGTCCATCTACAGGTCCTAAATAAGTAAGTCCCATATTTTCGAACAGCATCCCTGGGATTAAAAGTTGCTTGATCCCATTCTTTGTCCGGCTGATTTTATCTATAATTTGATCCCCGAACACTGGAATGCGAGCTAGTACATTCGTCACGTATTTTTTCAAATCCAAATACCCTTCCCCGGTCCGGATGCTGTTTAGATACATGGACATCCCACCTACATTTTCAGAGATGGACATGTTGTTGTCGTTAAGTATGATTACAAAATTCTTCTTCATCTGGGCAGCATTATTAAGCGCCTCATATGCCATTCCACCGGTTAAAGAACCGTCTCCAATGACAGATGCAACGAATTGATCCTCACCAAGTACATCCCGGGCTTGTGCCAGACCAAGTCCAGCGGAAATAGAAGTGGAACTATGGCCCGTATCAAATGCGTCACATGGGCTTTCCTTTCTCTTTGGAAATCCACTCATGCCGCCATACTGCCTTAGGTCATCAAAATCTCCTCTTCTCCCGCTTAGTATCTTGTGGGTATAAGCCTGGTGTCCCACATCCCATACGATCTTATCTTTTGGCAGATCAAACGCAAGATAAATAGCCATAGTCAGTTCTACTACACCTAGATTTGAAGCAAGATGACCGCCTGTTATACTTAATTTTTCTATTAAAAAGTCTCGGATTTCCTGACTCAAAATCAAAAGTTCCTGTTTGGATAGTTTTTTGATGTCTTCAGGTCCGTCTATTGTTTCCAAAATCATAATTTTATCAGATCCTTTATTTTTCCCGGTTCACCAGCATACGAATCAGTTCTTCCAGATATGGATTCTCTCCCGGAAGTTTTCGCAGGCAGGAAACCGCTTCTTCTGAAATGCGTTCTACATCGTTCCTGGCCTTTTCCATACCTTCTAAGGTCACGTACGTGGTTTTATGGTTCTTCTCGTCACTAAATACCGGTTTTCCAAGAACCGCTTCACTGCTTGTAACATCTAGAATGTCATCTTGTATCTGAAACGCCATACCAATGGAAGCTGCCATTTTCTCCACTATTTTTAACTGTTTTTCGTCGGCACCTCCAAGCAGGGCACCTATCATCATAGAAGCTTCCAATAATGCTCCTGTTTTTAACCGATATATAAAGTCAAGTTTTTGAGCGGGGATTTCTTTCCCAGAAAGTTCGACATCAACCGTCTGTCCGCCTATCATTCCAAAGATGCCTGTCTTTTGTGCTAAAATCCCCATCCCCTGGGCAACCAGCTCTGGACGGGCAGATAAAGTAAGCGCTTTTGAAGCAGTTTCCATCGAATAGATCAAAAGACCGTCCCCAGCGAGCACGGCCATATCATACCCAAATTTTACCCAGGTCGTAGGAAATCCCCTTCTTAACGTATCATTGTCCATACAGGGGAGATCATCATGAATCAGAGACGATGTATGAATCATCTCAATGGCTGCCATAAAAGGTTCGATCTCTTTTCCAGATCCGCAAAACAAACGATATGTTTCCTGCATCAACATGGGGCGCAGCCGTTTTCCACCGGCTCGGACGCTATAATCCATCGCTTCTAAAACAGTGCTTTGATCCCCCTCTATCTTTGGAAGGTAACGTTTAATAATATCATCTACTTCTTTTGTGCGGTCAGAAAACATCTCTTTAAAGTTCATGTTCTTCTCCATTTTCTTCAATTACAATTAACTTTTTTTCCACTTTGTCTATCTTATCATTGCAAGATTTGATCAGCTTCATACCTGTTTCATAAAATTGAAACGAATCTTCTAGGGAACTTTCTCCGCTTTCCAGCATTTTAATCAGTTCATCTAGTTCTTTCAATGTCTCTTCAATGGTTCTTTCTTTCTTTGCTGCCATGGGTTCCTATCTCCTTACTCCTGTGCTGCATTCGACTCGCCGCCTTTTTTCGATGGAGTCACATGAGAGACCACAGCGTCCAAACTGCCATCCCGGATCTGTAATCGGATTTTGTCTCCCTTTATGACCTGTTTTACTGAGTCAATTCTCTGATTCTTTTGATCGGTGACGAATCCATATCCACTGCCAATCTTTTTGAGTGGAGACTGCGCCTCTAGACGGCTGATTAAAAGATCCAATCTATGCCTGTCCCGAACTGCCTGTTTTTCAATCAACTGTCTCATACGGACGGTTCTGTCTTCTACTCGTTTGCGATCTGCTTCTGTCTTTAAAAGCATTCGCTTTTTTAACCGATCTTCCAGATCGATCAGTCTCTGCCTTTCTTCTCGTAACCGGCGGCTGGGATCATGGTACTTAATCCGAAGCTCGTACTGGTTTGTACGGAACCTATATCGCTCAATTCTACGCTCCATGTGATTTTTAAGAGTTATCTTGTACTGATTGACCAGATCTTCAAACTGCTGGTAATCAAAGACTGCTAACTCCGCCGCTGCGGAAGGGGTTGGTACACGCATGTCTGCCACGTAATCTGATATGGTTACATCTGTTTCGTGTCCCACTGCTGAAATTACAGGTGTTACACAGTTAAATATCGCCCTTGCAACCACTTCTTCATTAAATGCCCATAAATCCTCAATGGATCCCCCACCTCTTCCAACGATAAGAACATCAAGTCCCAACCGATCCAAAGTTTTAATTCCTGTTACAATGCTTTCTTTTGCACTGGCTCCCTGAACCAACGCTGGATAGAGAAAAAGCTGAACATAAGAATTCCGTCTGGTGGAAATATTTATAATATCGCGGATTGCCGCCCCTGTAGGTGCGGTTACAATCCCGACTCGTTTGCTATAGCGGGGAATGTTTTTTTTATATTCTGGAGAAAACATCCCCATCTCTTCCAGTTCATTGCGTAGTTTCTGGAATCGTTCAAATAAATCCCCGATTCCCTCTTTTTTGATCTCCTGGGCATATAGCTGATATCTTCCATCTCGTTCGTATACTTCCACACTTCCTCTGACTACGATCTGCTGCCCTTCTTCTAACTGGAAAGAAAGACCTTTTCGATAACCGGCAAACATAACCGAAGCCATAGAAGAACTGCCATCTTTAAGTGTAAAATAGATATGCCCGGAACTATGGTATTTGCAATTGGATACCTCGCCCTTAACAGAAATCTTATTCAATGCAAAATCCTGAGCGAACATGTTTTTAATGTACGCATTCACCTGCGATACGGAATAAACGCTTCCCATCTTACACCAGCTTTGCCAAAACTCCGTTTATAAATGCCGGAGATTCGTTCCCGCCGTATTTTTTCGCAAGTTCTACTGCTTCGTTGATGGCCACTTTCTCCGGCACACCTTCATCAAATTTTATTTCATAAAGAGAAAGGCGAAGAATGGTAAGTTCTACTCGTCCCATTCGTTTTGTCTTCCACCCTTCTGCTACTTCATTGATTTTTTCATCCAGTTCCGGAATCTTTTCCATAATAGACTCTGCCCTTTTTATCAAATAGTCAGAGTTATCTTCACTCATTAAAACGTCATGAAGAATTACTTCCTCACCTTCACTGTTCGTACCGTCTTCTGCCGGTGCCTCAAAATATTGGTTCAACTGCCAGATCTTTTCTTCTACCGTGTGAAAATCCACACAGAAAAGCATCTTAAAACAGTGTTCGCGCATCTTACTTCTGGTCATTACCCATGGTCCTCCTATTGGTGATTTTTCTGGACGTTTGGAATTATTATACCTTAATAGGGTTTTTTATACAATAGAAACTTTATTTCCAAACTCCTAAGATTTATTTAATTTTGTACTGAATATTGGTTCTTTCCTTTTCTTTTTGCCTGATAGAGCGCCTGGTCCGCCCGTTTTAAAATCTCATCGTAATCAGTTACATCTGCTTGAACCGCGGTAATTCCAATGCTGGCATGAATCTTTCCAGAAAGATCAAATGCATTTAATATTCTTTGTGCAATATTTTCCGGTTGTTTTCTGCCGCGAATTCCATAAAGCCAGATTAAAAACTCGTCTCCACCAAACCGTACGATGACATCCTCATCTCTAGTGCAGGCACTTAAAATTTGTCCCACATGCACCAGTACCTGATCTCCTTCATCATGCCCAAATGTGTCATTGATTTTCTTAAAATCATCAATGTCAAGGAACATACAGGCATAAAAACGTTTCTTTCCTCCGACTTTTAACCTCGGTTCCACCAATTTTCTGGCAGTTTCTCTCGTATATACACCAGTCAGATAATCTTTTTGCGATCTTTTTACTTCTCTTTTTCTCAAGTGAAAGATCCCCAAGATCAAAAGACCTCCACAAACCAATAGGATCGTAGAGCCAGTAATAAAACTAGCCGTCAAATGACGGATCCGGTAAAACGTACTCTCATATCCTTCCGTTTCCACAATAGAAGCCAAAAACCAGTCTTCGATCCCTATAGACTGATAGTATAAAAGTCGTTTGCGTCCATCATTATAATAGGAAATATAACCGGTTTTTCCTTCTTCCAAATCTATTTTCATCTTTTCAACAGAAGATCCTTCTCGAAATTCCATGGTCTTTAGAATGTCGTATAGGTTTCCGTAATCCCCAAAGATGCCGCAGGTAACCAGCATATTTCCATTTTTTGTAAAAATCAAGTTTGTACCGTATCTGCTAAACTCAGAATCATTTATATATTGCCTTAACTTATCCGTGGAAAATTCCAGAATGGCAGCTCCTTTCACCTGGTTTTCCCGAATAATTGGAACCGCCAAAACGATCCCGTCCTGACCGTTAAATTCTCTTTTTAGAACACCGGAGAGATTGGCATTTCCAAGCATTGCTTTTTCAAAATATAATTGAGAAGAGATATCTTTTTTATGATGATCCCCATAATAAGCAATTCCATCTGCATCGGCTACTAAAAATCTGGAATCTGTATTATCGTAATCTTCAAGAACTCCCCACCAACTTTCCTCTCCGGATCCATCTGGCAGAACGCAATACGTTGTAAATAGCTGAAGCCACTCCTTCTTCGCCTGAATCGTGGTAGAAAGAAATGTCATCGATTTGTCATTCTCCTGCTTGATATCTTGAAACGTCTGTTTAAAAAGACTTTTTTCTACTTCTTTAAAAAAATACACATTTAAAATACACATCCCAAGAATTACAGACACAAAAAGTCCGGTTAGAATCATCACCTTGGGAGGATGATGCACTAAATTCTTATGATATTTCATGAAAGTCACCTATCTCCTACGAATCCTTCCATACGCAATCTGCGTTCATTATAAAGCCTGTCTTGTTTCATTACAAGGACATTTTTAGGAAAGAGGACTCCAAATATCGAAAAGAATTTTGATAAAATATTCACATAACGGAACAAAAACATTCAGAACAAAAAACGGTGAGGTCTGATCAGTCTCCTGATTGTCCCCACCGAATCTTATCATATCACTATATTTACTTGCTTTCTTCCAGCGTAACTCCTGCAATCTTAATGTTTACATCTAGTACCGTCAATCCTGTCATGTTCTCAATGGCATTCTGAACTTTTTCCTGTACTTTTTCACTGACCGAAGGAATACTGTAACCATATTTGATATTCAGAGAGAGATCTACCGATACATGCTCCTCTGTCAATTCTACTTTCACGCCTTTGGATAAGTTCTTCATACCAAGCTTTGCCACCAACTCATTGGTGATGTTGCCTGCCATAGAATCTACGCCTTCTACTTCGGTTGCTGCTAAACCTGCGATAATCGCTACCACATCGTCTGCAATCTGTACTTCGCCGATTTTATCTTTTTCATATACTTTGTGAGTATTTCTGTTTTCTATCTCTGCCACAGCAATTCCCTCCTGTATTTAAATTCTAGGTTCTGGAATCATTATAGCAAAATTGTCCTTTGTTTGCAAAGGCTTTTTACTCCTCTAGTTTCATAAGAGTAATTACAATGTTTTCTGCACCCAATTCCGTTTTTCTTTTTACGATATCTTCAATCTGGGCACGCTGAGGATCGGTAATGCTCGTGGCATTGATTACAACATCTGCTTTTCCGTTAGAGATACTTACAACCGGGTCTGCAAACCCTTTGGCAAGTAACAATGTCTCTGCTGAATTTTCTTTCTCTGAGATGGCTGTCATATCAATCATCTGTTGAATGGCATCCTGTTTTTCTTTTTCATCAATGTTAGTATTATCAATCAAATTCATCAGTGTTTCTTTGTTTCTAGCACGTACCTGTTCTCTGTTTAACTGTACACTAGATATGTAGTCGGAAACATTCATACCACTGGTAAGAACTGCTTCACCAGGGTTATCAAGACCTGTGTCCGCTGCCTGTGTTTCGTTATCTGCAACATTATCAGAGCCGGGAATCTCGGCTGCTGCTTCTGTATTTCCAACCGTGGTCTTTTCGTCGGTACTTTCTGATTCTGCTGCTGCCAATTTGTCGATATCTTCAGGATCTTGATCGAGACTTGCAATATCCTGATTCTTATCTCCGTCCGTCATCTCTTGGTTTTCAGCGAAAATATCATCTTCTGAAACATCCGTCACTCCTGCCTCAAATACGTCGGTTCCGGATACTGCTTCCTGTTTCCCAGCATAATTTAAATATCCGGCTGCCGCAATCATGACTGCCAGAGTCGTAATAATGATCTGGTTTCTTCGGAACAGTTTTTTCATATCCATCCTCTTTGAGGTCTTCGGGATTTTGGGTTCATTGCTTGTTTTCCAACTTTTCATACCTGACACTCCTTTTTATTCCACCCTCTTTAATACTTTTATTTTATGTGGGGGCAGGTTAAATAATGCTTCCATGGCACTGGAAATTTCAACTTTTACCGTAGGACTGCCTCCGCCCTGGGCGCTAATGATGATTCCTTCTATTTCCGGACGTATTTCTTTCTCCACAATCGGAGCAGAATTATCTCCTGATCCGGTCAGTATTGTATTTTCTTTTTTCTCAATGTCTGTAATTTTTCTGGTTCCTCCAGAACTGTCATTTTCCTCCGTGGAGGAATCGGAACTTTCTTTATCCACTCTTAAAACTTTTTCCTCTGAAGATTTTAATACAATCATAACTTCCACTTGACCGACACCGTTAACGGTTTTTAAAATCTTCTTTACCCTTGCCTCCAGTTGTTCCTCGTACGACCGATTTGTTCCTGCTGCCACCGCCTGATCTTTTCCTGCCGGTTCTGTAACAATTCCCTGCTGTAGTGTAGTCTGTTGTTTTCCTATTTCTACCTTCTCCGCCTTTTTGGTGATTCCTGAACCTGATGGAAAGGTAAGGATTAGGATAATCATTCCAACTGCCAGTAGGATCAACCATTTATCCTTCCCCATTTTCCATTTGAATTTCAATATCCTGTTCCTCCAAACCATAATATTCTGCAATCCTCCTTCTAAGACCAGAAACACTGGAATTTTCCTCATTTTTTTCTTTTTTTATCACTTTATGATCTTCTTTTGTTATGTTTATTCCATCAATTTTCTTTATTTTTTCAACGGGAACTGCCTTACTTTTAATGGAGGCGGCCTCTTTTATTTCTCCCTCTACTGATTCCGGACGGAGGATAAGACTCACCTCAATCACATGACCAAATGTATCACTGTTTTGGTCTTTATCAATGACTGCATCTGTTTTTTCGCAGTGATATCCCTCTGATTCTGCAATTGACATAAGATCTGTTCCAACTGCTTTCTCATATCCCTTAATCATCTGATCCAGTCTCTTCCCTTCCATATCTGAAATTTTACCAGTCAGTTCTTTCGCATCATTTTTTAGACTTATAGTTTTAAAATAGTTTGCCATCGTATCATCAAGTCTAAGTCCTTGAGTAATTGGTTTCAGCACAATAAGAATTAAAACCATTCCAGCAAAAAATTTAATATATTTCCCATATTTTTTACTGGGAAGCAGATTTTCGACTACCGTTATAAAAATAAGATAATATGTAATATTACGTACCCAATCATATATTTGATCCATCTCTCTCACCCAGTAAAATAAGTTACATTGGTTGAAGCACAAACCAGCGCTATGGTAACAACAAACAAAACCACTCCAGTAGCTGCTACAGATAACAGCATTTTATGACCATTTGCCATATCGGATATACAGGAAACGATTCTTATATCACAAACTGGCTGCAAAAGCGCTGCCACACACTGATACAAAATCATCAAAATCACAAGCTTTAAAAGTGGGATTACAGTGATCAGAATCAGAATCAGAATTCCCGCGGCACCAATGCTATTTTTAATCACCACTCCAGAACCAAGCACCATCTGAACCACAGAACTTACGCCCTGCCCAATTCCAGGTATGGCTCCCACTATTTTCTGTACGGTTCCTGTTTTCATCGAGTCTACATAAGGCAGAACCAAAGATTGTATGATCTGAAAACCAAGAACAACACCAACTAACGTTTTTAACGACCATGAGACAATTTGTTTCAAAAGATCGGTTAACTTAGAAAGCATATCTTCTTTCGCAATATGTCCAGCCATAATAAGAAGAGCATAAACCCGTATGAGTGCTAAAAGCACAGACCCAAGCAGCCACTGACCTGCTGTTATGACAACTAGGGTAAACTCATAAGATGCCACGGCCGATGCGCTGCTTCCTGCAAAAGCGGCTGCCAGAAAAAAAGCCGGCAGCAATGCCTTCATAAACCCCATAATCTGGCCTACCACATCACTTACTATGGCAATGCTGGTAAAAAAACTGGCAGCCAAATAAGTAAACAACAATAAATAAGTAACAAAAAAACCGGTTTCCGATATCTGGCTTCCAGTAAACACGCTGGAAAAATTAGTAAATACTGCTCCAATGATACCAAGCACAATGATCTGTCCCATCATATGGCTGGTGTGGTTTAACTCTCCCAACAGTAGATTTTTTAGCGCATTTCCAGCCTGTCCCATTCCCTTATTTAAATCCCCATCTATCAACGCTTTCATCAGATCCAGAAAGGAGAGATTTATTCCATACCCTTCTTTGTTATGATCCAGAAAATTTTGGATATCAGATAAATCATACTGGTCTAAATCAAGTTGCGCCGTACCGCTTTTTTCTGTCTCTTTGCCAGCAGACGGTTCTGCCCCATACACCCTTTGAGGGATTAGAAATATTGACAGAAAACAGAACAAGAATACAGCTATTTTCTTTCCCATGCATCTCCCCCCTGTTACGATAAAAATACCTGAAGTGTCTGAATAAGAGCCAGGAGAATCGGCATACTAATTGCCAATACAGAAAGCTTTCCAAATATTTCAATTTGAGTCCCAACAGCTCCATACCCAGCGTCTTTGCAGATTCCTGCGGAAAATTCCGCAATGTATGTGATTCCAATCATCTTTACCAGAGTTGACAAATATACACGGTTAATTTTAATATAAGACTGGATTTCTTTCATGGTTTCCAGGATGGTGTTAAGTTTTGCCAATCCATAAAAAAAGATTAAAAAACATGCTGCCAGAACAATTAAAATCCCGTACTCCCCTTTTACTCCTTTTAACGAAACGGCTAAAAGGACTGCAATAATGCCAACTACAGCTATAGATACTACCGTCATACTCTCACCTACAATGCAAACAGATTTTTAATGGATTCAAATAACTGGTAGATGTAAGGCACCAGCCAAAACAGAACCAGTATCAGCCCTGCAAGGCTTGTTAGGAATGCCTGTTCTTCCCGCCCACTGTGTTTTAATACCTGGCAGATGACAGAAACCAGGATTCCAACCGCTGCAATTCTAAATATCAAATTGACTCCCATGCCATCCTCCTTAATACATGATTAACGTCAGGAACAAACCACCCATAATTCCAAGACTGGTATAAAGACGACTTTTCTCCTGCTTATGTTTTCTTAAATAACCAATGGTCAAGTCAAGCTGTTCCAAATACAAAAGAATATTTCTTTCCTGCATATCCAAATCCAGATATCCCAGATGCTCTCCTAGATCTTTTAGATTTTGTTTGTCTTCTCTGGATAAACAGATCTCTTTTGGAAGCGTTTCAATCTCTTCCTGCCAGATGGAATAAAAGGATTCTCCCATTTGGGCGAACAGCCGCTTGGATACCTCTATAAACAAGGTTCCCAATTCTCCGCCTGTTTTATTGCCTGTACGTTCGAACGCCTCTGCAAGAGAAGATTGCGCATACAAAATCTCTCCCTTTAATAGAAATATCATTTTCCGAAGTCTTTCCACTGTTTTTAAATGCTCTTGCCATTGAGCCGCCATAAAAAAACCAAGACCTGAGCTGGATAAAATAACAAGGACCGCACCTACGATCCGCACCCACGTATGTTCCATCAAAATTTACACCTGCCTGTCCGACCAAATACTAGTTCCTCTGGCATCGCAAATTTTTTCTACTTTTCCGATTTTACCAGAGTTATTAAGTACAATATATCGCTCAAAAATCTGATCCTCTACTAGATTCTTTAGTACTGGCTTTCGTTTTAAATCTTCAATTGAGCTGCCATGTACAGTCGCAACCAGCTTACACCCACAGTTCATGACATACTCCATTGCCTCTAGATCTTCTCTAATTCCAATTTCATCTACCGCTACTACACTCGGTGCCATCGTTCGAATTAACATCATCATCCCTCTTGCCTTCGGACAACAATCCAAAAGATCGGTACGAATACCCAGATCATTTTGAGGGACTCCCTGAAAACATGCCCCAATCTCGGAACGCTCATCCACAACTGAAACATTCATGCCCGGATGTCCTTTTCCCCCATCTGATATCTGGCGGATCAAATCCCGTAATAGTGTGGTTTTTCCGCACCGAGGTGGTGAAATAATCAATGTATGGAAGATTTCTCTCTCTTCCTTATATAGATACGGCAAAACCAAGGTCCCACACCCTTTTACCTGGTGAGACAGTCGTACATTGATAAAAGAAATGTATTTCATGGTTTTGATTCCAGAATCATCTAGTATGGTCTTTCCTGCAATCCCAATTCTGTGTCCCCCTTGTATGGTTAAAAACCCTTGCTTCATCTCATCTTCAAAGGCATAAAGGGAATAGTTACTCATAAATTCCATCGTTTCCTTTAGTTCCTCTTTCGAAGCTATATAAGCTTCTTCTCTTTTCTTACTTAACAATCCATCTGAAGTAACATAGAACTCCTGATTGTTGTACACCATCAAAAGAGGGGCTGCCACCCGTAACCGGATTTCCTGAACCTCTGAAAAATCAATGGAAACCTGAGTTAGAATTTCTCTTATGTTTCTGGAAAATATATGGATGAACTCGTCTTTCTTCTCCATCTTATCCCTCCTCTTAACTCAATATATGTGAAGTGGGACAAATTATGCCTTAAAAAATCCGCTTTTGCCTTCTGCTTTTTTAACTTAAAAAAAACGTATGAGGTGTCACCTCAATACGTTTTTTCAATCAGTTTAAGCTTATTCTCATTTAAAATCCCATATCGATTACATCTTCTGAAAGAAATCTGTGGTATGTCGCATGGTTTTCATGAAATTTAATAAAATACCGGTAAGAATCCATGGTGGAATCTTTAAAATATAAGATAAAATCACATTCTTCCCCATCACAGTTTTCACAGACGTAGCTCCCGTCTGAATACTTGAAAAACACATGTTTAATGTCTTCAAGTTGAATACCGGGGTTTTCTATGATCTCAATAAACTCCCTTAAAAATCCATTCTCTTCTTCCTGTTCACTGACATATTGAACCCCTTTTGGCGGTATCAGAAAGCAGAACCGCTCCTGGCTTTTGGTGATTTTAATCTCTCCCAACCGGTCTTTCACAAAAACCTTAAATTCTTTCAGCGCTTTCTTTCTATCTTCATCCGATTCCCCTGCTCTTAGAATTCTTAACAGTGCTTTTTCCGGATAATAAAACCGTATGGATTCCCTTTCATATCCTAGTTTCATCTGTACTTCTTTGATTGAATTAATGAGCATTCGCTCCAAAGCCGCATACTGCATATCGGCTCACCTTTCCTTTCTTTGCGACACCATATTATGTTCTTTCTTCCATAATAAGAATAAATCAGCCTGATTTAAACGTCAAGCAATTCCTGCCAAAGGTACTACCATTAATTTTTCACAATCACCCCTAAATAGTTTGCAAGCTCTGCGGCCTGATATAAATCAACCACTACCCCCTTTAACTCCCTGCACTCGTCAGACAACACAAGTCCGTGTATGGTGCAGTCCGTAAAATCCATTCCTTTTAGCATGGTTTTAAAAAAGCTGGCATTGTTTAGATTGACCTGCTTCCACTGAACCCCTTTCATGCGGCACTGGGTGAGAAAGGCTCCCTCTAGCTCGGAACCAGAAAAATGAATGTGCTCCATCTTGGCTCCGTCAAAATTGGCATAGCGGAAATTGCAATCAATGATTCTGGTATGAAGCATGGTGCTGCCACAAAACCGGGTCCCCACTCCTTTGGAGGAAATAAATTCCGCCCGGTTAAAGTAGCCATCGTCTAGGTTGCAGTTGGAAAAATCGCAGGAACGGAATATGACATCGATAAATTCCCCCTTTTCAAAGGAACAGTCCTGAAAAAGGCAGTTTTCAAAAATCACTGCTGAAAACTGCATGTGGGACATATTCTCTTCGTTCATACGGAGGTTCTGTATCCGCGCATCCCTGATTTCTTCCTCCGCTTCTTTTTTTCTATCTAGTAACTTCGCATCTATGAGGATTAACTCCTTTTCCTCTGAAAGAATTGGTGCAAGCAGCTTCTCTTTCATCCATCCATACTCCTTTTCCTTTGTTTTTGCCGAATCATTTTTTGATAAACCCACTTTTAATTTTATTATAATCAACTTTATTAAAAGTACATTCTTTAATGCACACAGAGCACCCCGATTGTCTTGAAAACGGGATTGCACATTTTCTATAATCAATATGTTTCATCGTATCATTATAATCTTCTATTGGGTGATCAAAAATGGCCTTGGAAGGACATGCTCTCACACACTTTTTACATGATTTACAAAAATCTTTAATCCATAAATGTTCATTTATATCATTAAAAGGTAGGTTTTCTATACTAGTGTAGACTGCTGCAATCCTCTGCCTTGGACCAACTTTAGGCGATATCAACAGCCCATGATTTCCTATAGCACCTAAACCCGCTTTTTCTGCTAATAGCACATAGTTAACATCTCCACCTAGTGCTGGCGCCGCCTGTGCACTATAACCATTCTCTCTCATAAATTCTGCTATTTTATTTACAATGACACCTAGTGCGTTATAAGTCCTATGAACTTCATGTCCTGTAATCTTAGAAGGTGCTTCTCCTACAGCCTCTTTATCCATCTCCATGGTAATCACAATGGCATTTTCATGTAATATTGAGGAGCCTTTAAAAATGTATTCTGGTTTCACCTTAGTAAATCCAACATCGAAAGCACCTAATGATTTTGCATATTGTATCAATTCTTCAATATACTCATTCGTAACTTCTGTCTTTGCATTTTTAGGATTATCGACAACACTTTTATAACTCTTTTTAGAGTTTATGATCGTTGAAAATATCATAGGAAATGTTTTTAAATAAAATTTGGGTAGACCACTTCCATACTGCATCATCAGTTCAGGGATATTGTGCCCCACTTTTGACTTTTCAGATGCATAGAATAGAGCACTCTTATCACTTACATATTTTTTGAGCTGACCTTTTGGTTGTATTTTTTTCATCATTGCCGCTAATTCAAGTTTCATAACTTAATTTACTCCTTTAATATACCTATCCCGCTTTTAATGATGCTGATTATGCAAGTAACGCTTGCTCATTGGTTAAAAAATTAGAGACCAATGCCTTTTGCAAAAATTTTGATATTCTGCTCTATATATTCTTTAGAAGAAAAATGGACAAACCCCTCTTTTAAAAATTCATTTATAAGTGCAAAACCTATATTGGAAGACGTGAAGGAAAGTGCTAGTATTTCAGGATCCATATCAATGATTTTTTTATCCTGTTGCATTTTAATAAAATAATTTATTAAAGTTTCTTTAAGTTCATTCGGTATAATCGAGAATGCTTGTTGGAAGGCCGGACCCATTTCATAATATAACACCATGAGCATCTCAATATTCTTTGATATGCCCTCATAATATAATCTCCCAACTTCTATCAAATCGGTCTCCACATCAAAGACAGATTTTGTCTCTAAATACGTTTGAATTGATCTTAAATTAGGCAATTTTGAAATTACAATTTCCTTAACAATACCTTCTTTATTTTGAAATTGTCTAAATATAGTCACTTCATTAACGCCAGCCTCTTTGGCAATTAGCTTAGTTGTCGTTTTCTTATACCCATTTTGGGTGAATAAACGAATGCTCGCTCCTATGATCTTAGCTTTTGTTGATTCTGACATGTAATACCTTCTCTCTGTGCAAGTGTCACTTACATTTTACTACTTTACTCTTTGCTTGTCAACATGACTTTTACTCTTTTTTTACTTACTCATTTATGATATGGTTCCCCATTCATGATCCGATAGCTCCGATAGATCTGTTCCAGCAAAATCACCCTCATCAACTGATGGGGGAAGGTCATTTTTGAAAAGCTCAGCTTGTAATCCGCCCGCTGTAAAACTGCCTCCGCAAGACCAAGGGAACCACCGATAACAAATACAATCTGACTCACTCCACCGACTCCAAGAGCCGCTATTTTTTCTGATAGCTTTACAGAATCAAGCATCTCACCGTCTATAGCAAGAGCGATTACATAAGCCCCTTCTTTTATAGAAAGAAGAATCTTCTCCCCTTCCTTCTCTTTTATCTGCCGCTCTACGGTCTCACTAGCATGATCGGGGGTCTTCTCATCTGACACCTGAATAATCTCCAGCTTGCAGTAGCGGCTCAGTCTTTTGCTATATTCGGCTATGGCATCGGTATAAAACTTTTCTTTTATTTTACCCACTGTCACCAACGTGATCTTCATTCGTTTCTCCTCTATCCATTCAGTTCCTTTTTCATCATTGCGATCAAAAGTTGGGCTACATTCTTTGTAGTTTTTTTTCTCTCTGTTTTTATTTTCCGTACAATTTTACCATCTGGTTTTACATTGATGTGATAAACGATTCGGATAAATTCCTCTACCTCTTCCCATGCCTCTCTGCTTTCTGGAATTAAATCCAATCCCATTTGGAACACATGGAACATACCGTCGTATACCGAAAGTCGCCTTTTGACCCCAGTCTCTTTTAATTTTTCCACCACACGCAGGGTGTCACTTAACAACACTTCAAAGCTTCCCACCTGCATCAGTACGGGGGGAAATCCAGTAAAATCTCCAAACAAGGGGGAAAGATAGGGATCACTAGGATCTGTCTCACCCACGTAGGAAGAGTCGTAGAGCATATTTTGGGTGGAATTTCCAAATAGGGGATCGTTGTGATAATTGGTCTGATGACTTTCTCCGCTGTTGGTAAGATCTGTCCAGGCAGACATGGTAAGAAATCCTCCTGGCATAGGAAGATTGTTATCTTTTAAATAAAGCCCCAATGCCAGGGCTAACCCTCCACCAGCAGAATCTCCCGCCACCACGATATGCTCTGGCTCATACTTTTTCTCCTGAATCAGCCATTCATAAGCTGCAACTGCATCCTCAAGAGCTGCAGGAAATGGATTTTCTGGTGCTACCCGATAATCCGGTGTGAGCACATCTCCTCCATAGCTTAGACGGGAGTACTTGACTGCAAATCTCCGGTAAATATTTTTCATAGGGCCAATATATCCACCCCCGTGAAGTTGTAAGATAACCCGTCCTGTCACCACCCCTGCCGGGCGCAAATACTCCATCTTAAAAGAGCCTTTTTCGATCAGCTCATATTCATAACCGGCTGGACATACCCATGCAGGCTCCATCGGATTTTTTCTTAACTCACCTGTTTGAATCGGTTGTTTTAGAGATGTTTCCATTACATTCTGCATCATATCTCTCACCAGATTTCCCATTACACTAATTTTTTTTCCTCTCATCCGCAAATTCCTCCTCGCTCGGCTTATATATGAAACCGTCGAATTAATTCTTTTTTCACACTTCTATCTCCAAGAATAATCGTTACCACCAGAATCATTACCGTAATGGCAACCGTAAGAAGTGCCAGTGGCGGCGTAGTGATCACCCCCACCGCCCAAAGGATTAAAGGGATGAAGCTAAACACTGTAATCGAAATTTGATACATAAAATAACTCTGCCAATTCATTCGGTTGACTAAGATAAGAAATACCACCGCAAGATCTGCAAACAAGATGGTACTTGGAATCCCATAGTTAACCGACCAGCCATTGTATCCGGTGGCACAATCTATGAAAACCCACACCACCTCCGCCGCCACTGTTTGAAGCAGGATCTTACCTGCCAAATTTGAATGCCTTAGAATCGAATAGCGAACCGTCAAAACCGTATAAGCCATAAGTCCGATGGCAATTACAGACCATAAAGATCCACTATAAGTTGAAAAATTTATTAAGCCCAGCAATGCAGACACAAAAAACATAGTTCCATAAAATAAATTCACTAGTTGTTTCATTTTTTGTTTGTCATATTGGATCTGTGGATATTGTCCTTTCTCATTCCGATTATCTGCAATCCCATTGCTTTCTAGTTCCACTGGAATGCCCTCATCTTTTAATAACTGAAACAAACGATCCTGGAGTCGGGTATCCTGAAAAACGGAACTAAATGTAATGGCTAATTCCTCTCCATAACTACAAACACTGCATTTTACCGGCTGTCTTCTAGAGACTCCGATCATCATCTGAAACCGTTTTACCTCATCTTTGTATTCTTCCTCAATGGAAATCGGTCCAATGTTAGACAATGTCATCGTATAAGCTCTGTCATTCATACGGAAGATTAGATTTAGAACAAGCGATTTAATCCAAAGAGGTGTGATACGAAGGTACCATTTTTTCTCATTGGATACGTTATAGGATATGGTTTCCTCCATCTTTTCCTTGGTTACCTTTTCTTCCATCTGTCTGTTTACAACCTCTAGAATCCCAGAAAATGTATCCGTTTCACCCGAAGATAAAAAGTCCACGACTGTTACAGCAAAAAAATTAGCCATAGTTTCCGATCCAAAAAAAGATCTTAAATTAATGGGGATGCTGATACCGATCAGTTCTTCTTTGGTTCTATCTTTTACATATTCCTGTATAATCGCCCAGATCAGAGCTGCAGTCAAAAATCGGGTAATGCTTACCTTATATTTTTTACTTACTTCTTTTAATTGTTTCAGTCCTACATAACCGTGAAGTATATTCTCTTCAGCCAGAGAGAGAGGCTCTCCACTTAACTTATAAGCTTTTTTTCGACTGTAGCTGCGTTTTTTTGTTTTTTTATAATGCCGGACGTAACTGTCTTCTACATTCATGGATATCTCGGATGGTATTTTTTGAGGTGCTCGATTCCCAATACCCGAATTTTTAACCAGATCCAGATACCGGTAAACCAGTGCCTTTAAGAATTGAACCGCTCCTAGTCCATCCGTCACTGCATGAAATACTTCCAGGTTGATTCGATTTCCAAAATATGTGACCCGAAACAAAAAAAGTTGATTGCTGTGTGGATCAATATATTTACAAGGATATGTGGATTCCCTTTCTATGACTGGCATCCTGCCGTTGTGTTCAAAATAATACCAGAAGAATCCCTTTTTTAGTTTAACGGAAAACCCCTCAAACTGTGGAAGGATTTCCTCTAGCGCCCTCTGTAACGTTCCTGGAACCACTTCCTCATTGAGTACTACAGAAATACGAAACACATTGCTTAAATTTTCACTCGCTATGACAGGGAAAATTTTAGCTGTATTATCTAGCCGTCTCCACCGCTCACCCTGTGGACTATTGCTCATGGTTGATGCCTCACTTCCTTTTATGTCTCAATAATATAAGAAAAGGCGGATCTCTCCGGAACGACCCGGTAAGAAATCCTCCTTTTTCAGTATTCCTAAATGCGGAAATAATATCCAACTCCCCACTTGGTATGCACATACTTGGGGTCACTGGGACTCGGCTCAATTTTTTCTCTAAGCCGCCTTACATGAACGTCTACGGTTCGGACATCACCTGTGTCCATGGCTTTGTTGCCCCATACGGAAGTAAGAAGCTGTTCGCGGCTGTAAACCTTTCCTAAATTTAAAACCAAAAGCTCCAAAAGATCAAATTCTTTTGCGGTCAGATTGATTTCCTTCTCTCCGATCATTACCCTTCTGCTGTCTCTGTCTAGTTGTAAATCACCTGCAGTGACCAGATGATCGTCTTCTTGTCTGCCTCTTCTTCCATTTTTACCATTCCTTCGTAAAATAGCTTTGATCCTGGCTTTTACCTCAAGAATATTAAATGGTTTGGTTATATAATCATCGGCTCCATATTCCAGCCCCAGAATCTTATCCATATCGTTGCCTTTTGCCGTCAGCATGATAATCGGCATCTCCGAAAACTCACGGATTGCCTGACATACCTCATAACCGTCAAATTTAGGTAACATAACATCTAACAATACCACATCGTATTCTTTTTGTTTTGCAAAGTGAATGGCTTCTTCTCCATCATAGGCACAATCGACATCCATCCCATCCTGTTCCAGACTAAATCGCATTCCCTTAACAATCAGTTTTTCATCATCAACTACTAAAACACTCGCCATATCGCACCTCTATTTTCTATATTAAACCGTAATATCATCCTTTATCTTTTGAAAAGCCGCCTCCTTGATCCCGGATATCTTCTTGATATCCTCAATGGAATGAAACGACCCCCGGCTTTCCCGAAAACGAATGATATCTAGAGCCTTGGATTCTCCAATTCCTCTAAGAGTCATCAGTTCTTCTTTTCCTGCTGTATTAATATTTACCTGGTGGTTCTCTCCCACCTCTTCGAACTGAATCTTAACCTCTTCCTTGTTAGGCACCAAAATTTTCATTCCATCTCTAACCGATTCCGCCATGTTAAGGGAGTCAGCCGCAGCCTGCTCTGTAAGCCCTCCTGCCTGTTCCACTGCCTGAAAGACTCTGCTTCCTTCCTCCAGTTCATAGACTCCAGGAGATACTACTTCTCCACAAATATGTACGTAACAGGACGGGGAAGGATCTGATTGGGATCCTTTGTCTATCCGTTCCTTAGAAGAGACAGTTGGTATTTGTTCCTTTAATATAATTCCGTCTTCCTCAGGTTTTTGAGTCCTGTTTAAGCCATAGAACACACTGCATACTACGATACAGACCCCTATGACTACCATCTTAACTATTTGATTCTTCATGATATCCTCCTTTTACAAAATTTGCTATAAAAGGATACCATCTTCAGCCCATATTACTATTCTACCGAAAGAGGTGGGTAAATACAAGCACTATTTCTAAATTAATTAAATATAATGATCCCTATAATAGCGACCACTGCACCAATTAGTTTTTTCCACTCAAATCCTATTTTATCCACTCCAAACAGACCGAATAATTCGATTCCATAAGCAACGATAATTTGAGACACTACAATTATAATTGCTGCCTTAGCAGGTCCAAGAGTTGCCATACTCTTTACTACCGTATACGTAATAAACGCACCCATGATACCACCAATTAATAAATATTTGGGTTGAACGTGTATCAGTCCTGTTATATTTTCTCTTCCTGATAGGAACCATAAAATCAAACATGTCAGAAATGCCGTCAGCTGTACCCATCCGGTGGCCACCCACATGCTTGTTTGTTTTGTTACCCCTGTATTAAAAACACCTTGTAAACTCATAAGCGCACCCGATATGAGTGCAATGATAAAGCCTGTCATAAAAACAACCTCCCCACCGTCCAATTTTCCTTACTAGGTTGTACTACATTTGATTTTTTATACCCAATCATAATATTTCAACGCTTGACATACAAATTGATTTGCGCTATACTCACTCCAATATCATAAATCATTTAAAACGCTAGGGGAGCCTTGGGCTGAGAAAGGTACATACCTGACCCTTACTACTTGAACCGGTTAATACCGGCGGAAGGAAGCAAGCATCCTCTCCTCCCGTGCGTACAAAGGAGGTTTTTTTATGTCATTTTTTCTAACATATTCCCAGGAAAACGGGGAGTATCTCTTAAAACCAGCTGGCTACGGACTGTTGATTCTTCTGTTTGCCGTACTCTTTTTGGGCATCCATTTGTTATCAAAATCCAGCCACAAGGCCAATCAGTTAAAGACCCGTCAGTTGGTTTACTGCGCAGGTGCCATGGCCTTAGCTGTAGTCACTTCATTTATCAAATTTGCATCCCTCCCTTTTGGAGGTTCCATCACTTTATTTTCTATGCTTTTTATCTGCTTGATCGGTAATGTTTACGGTTTAAAAGCAGGGATCATGACCGGTATTTCATACGGCATACTTCAGTTTATCTTAGGACCATACATCTATGCCCCATTGCAGGTACTGCTAGACTACCCACTCGCTTTTGGAGCACTGGGCCTATCTGGTCTGTTTTGGAACAAAAAAAACGGACTGATTCTTGGTTATATAACTGGCGTATTTGGTCGTTATCTCTGCCATGTGATTTCTGGGTATCTATTTTTTGCTTCCTATGCACCGGAAAATGTGAATCCGTTTCTCTACACTCTGGGGTACAACGCTACCTACATTTTACCTGAGATGCTCCTTACGATTGTCATTCTATATTTACCACCGGTGATTAAAGCCATTGGCCAGATGAAGCGTCAGGCAGTCAACGGATAGAGAACGAAAAGAAGGACCAAATAAGGAGAATTGTTCTCTCTTTTATTTGGTCCTTTCCTGTATATTTGTTTGGGTTTATTTAAAGAAGTTCTCTTATATCTTTTGTCTCATGATCTTCGTACTTGATCACTTTACCTTCCCAAGTCCGAAGCATAATATACCCAGGTCCTCTAGAGACAATGTAATTAGGAAAGACAGGTGTTTTTCCTTGTCCTCCCGGAGCATTTACAATAAATGTGGGGATGGCTAGTCCTGACGTATATCCTCGTAAATATTCCATGATTTCGATTCCATCTTCAATAGACGTATTAAAGTGAGTGGTGCCCTGTATATGTTTTGCATGAAAGATGTAATAAGGACGAACTCTACATTTTAATAATTCATGATTCAGAACCCGCATAATAAATTTATCGTTATTTACACCATTTAATAAAACAGCCTGATTACCAAGAACAATCCCAGAATCTGCAAGCCGTTCACATGCCGCCTTGGATTCCCGTGTTATCTCCATTGGATGATTAAATTGGGTATTGATATAAATGGGGTGATATTTTTTCAACATGGTACAGAGTTTTTCTGTAATTCGTTGAGGCATGGTCACCATAACTCTGGTCCCCAAACGTATGTAATCCACATGAGGAATCTCTTTTAACTGTTTGATCATCCATTCTAACTGCTCATCCGAAAGACAAAGTGCATCTCCACCGGTAATCAACACATCCCGGATTTCTTCATTCGCTCTAATGTAATCAATGGATTCCTGTATCAACGCGTTGGATCTTACCACATCCTTCTCCCCGATGTTGCGCCTTCTCTGACAATGTCTGCAATACATCGCACACTCATTTGTTACATTAATAATAAGACGGTCCGGATACCGCCTGGTGATGCAACCAGCTGGATTGGTAAATTCCTCGTTCATGGGATCTAAATCCATACAGGTGTTTTCTAACTCCTTTTCGGTGGGAATGGATAAAAGCCGTACCGGATCAAACCGGTCATCTGGATCCACAAGGCTTAAATAATAAGGTGATATCGCCCATCGAAATTTCTTTTCCACATTCTCTATCTGCTGCTTTTCCCTTTCACTTAAATGAATGATCTCACCTAATTTCTTCGCGTCTGTAATGCGGTTTTTCAATTGCCAATGATAATCGTTCCAGTCCGCTTCATCCGCATGAAACATCTCTAGAATTTGCTTTTTCCTACTTTTTAATTCCTCTTCTTTTTCCATTCCTTTGGCAATCCTTTTTTTTGCCTCTAGAAAATCCGTTATCCTCCCCTTTAACTCCTCAGCCCGTGCTACGGATATCTGTCTTTTTTGGTCTTTTTCCATATAATTCTCCTTATACCTTTAATATTTTTTGTAAAGGAAAGGAAATTCCTATAATTTCGCAGCGAAAACGAAAAGCTTCTGTAAAAAACGAAACATTGACTAGTCTGGTTTTAATTCTGCTTTTAATCATAATTGGGATGGGTAGATATTTTTTGCATCATTACCTGAGCAAACAGGCGTTGGCACAGATAAAATATCTGTGAATAAATTTTAGAAATGAACTACATATAACATTCAGATTATCGTTTCGATCTTAGGAATTTACCGTTCTTTACTAAATTCAGCTCACGAAAGCAAGCCTCCCCGCAAGAAACAACTTCATTATAGCAGATGGGTTGTCACTTCGTCAACAACGACTTTTTCACATCGGTATACATCTGTAGAATATAATGAATTAAGACAGAAAACAAACAATTTATTTTAATAAAAGGAGACGTTATGGAGATTCAAGAACTTCACAAAAAGGCGGCTGAAAACAGCAAGAATTATAGGGTTTATGAAGAAATGGGAGAACTATATGAAAACAAGGGGAATTGGAAACGTGCTTACCTATGCTATGCGCACAGTCTTTTTCTGTGCCAGGATGAGGAAGCAAAAACAAGACTTTCGAACCTGATTACAGGCTTAGAGGAGAATCAAGACGATAAAATTCCTCTGGCTGCTCTTCTTATCCCATCTGTCCCTGATTTGGCGCAGATGAAAGCGATCTTAAAAAACTGCATAAAGGGAAAGGAAGATATTCAAACAATTGTAGTCATCGACGACGATGAATCCAAAGACGTTTCCCATTGGCTATTAACCCAAGAAAACATACAAATTGTATATGGAAAGGGATCCTCTCCTGCCCTTGCACTCAAAGAGGCAATACGTAAGACCAAACCGCAGGAGGATCTTATGTTTCTTGGGAAAGGGGCTGTGCCATTAAGTCACGCACTGTTTCAACTGCGGATGTCTCTTTATAAAGATGACTCCATTGGAGCAGCTGGAGCCGTAACCAATGGACCTGCTCATGGTCTTACGGAATTTCAGACCCCCATTGACCGGGCCAATGTCTATGCTGACGAACACAACTTACCAGGAGATGAACATATGAGTCCCGTCCTCATCCCCTCTTCCTGTTCGTTATTAGTACGTCGTGACTCCTTTGATAAAACAAAGGGGTTTTACGAAAAATATTTTACCATGGAAGTTTTGGAAAAGGATCTTTGTTTTCAGCTTTTATTGTTAAAAAAGCAGACGTATTTATGTCACCATGCTTATGTCTATACCTTTGTACAAACGAACAGCAATCAGGCCCGATGGACTGATTTTAATACCTTTCACGACAAATGGAATGTACGGCTGAATTACTCTTTATTTGCACGACCTGAAATTTTGAATCTTATCGCTGATCCTAAAGATACTGAGTTTCGTGTTCTTGATGTAGGGTGTGCCTGTGGGGCATCCCTTCTTGCAATTAAACACCGATTTCCGAAATCCGAGCCTCATGGAATTGAACTAGATCCTGGTTCTTGTAAAATCTCCTCCTGCCTCTTCCCCGTTACTCAGGGCAATGTAGAAACAAATTTAGATTATGAGGAAGGGTACTTTGATTACATTATATTTGGCGATGTTTTGGAGCATCTTCACGAACCACAGGATGTTCTTATTAACATGAAACGGTATCTAAAACCAAATGGCGCCATTCTTGCCAGTATTCCAAATGTCATGCACATTTCCGTCATTCACAATCTTTTAAATGGTTTATGGACATATGAAGAAAGTGGTATTCTTGATAAGACCCATCTGCGTTTCTTTACCAAAACTGAAATTACCCGTATGTTTTCCCGGGCAGGTTACGAAATCGAGGAAATGGGAAACACCCGAGCCTACTTGACTCCCGATCACCAAAAAACGCTGGAAAAGCTCAATTCCATTGTCCCAAATCCAGTTGAATTAACCGCGTATCAGTATTTGATCCGTGCCAGAAAACAATAACTTTTCTTCTTCAGGCTGTAAGATGAACTTACAGCCTGAATATTTTTTTTAATCTCTGGAATAATAATACAAAAAGTGAAATGGAGAAATCCTATGAATAATAAAGTGAATGGACTAACTGCTGGACGGCTGACGATGATGGCTCTTGGAACCGTAATTGGTGGTTCCTTTTTTCTTGGCTCTTCGGTTGCTATAAAGGCTGCTGGACGGGGCATCCTACTATCCTATTTCATCTGTGGAATTATGGTTTATTTTATTCTTTTTGCCCTTTCTGAGATGACGGTACAAAATCCCGATTCTGGTTCTTTTCGCACATTCGCATCCCAATACATCAATCACGGAACTGGATTTGTGGTGGGCTGGGTCTATTGGACGGGTATGGTAATCTCCATGTCAAGCGAAGCTACCGCAGTCTCGCTCTTGTTTCGGACCTGGTTTCCTGATATTTCCATTTCTATCCTTGGTACTTTACTCATTTTATTTGTAACTCTATTAAATCTGTTGGGAGCAAACCAGTTAAGCAGCTTAGAGAGTATCCTTTCTGCAGTTAAGATCGCAGCGATTATCGGATTCATTCTTTTGGGTGCTCTGATTCTATTTGGATTGCTTCCTGGATACAGTCCTGTAAGATTACAAACCATCCATACCGAAACTTTCCTGCCTGGTGGAATAAAAAGTCTAGCTGGAAGTCTACTCATTGTCTTGTTTACCTATGCTGGTTTTGAAATCATCGGTTTGGCTGCCAGTGAAACAGAAAATAAACAAAAAAACATACCTCGGGCGATTCACTTAACCGTATTTTCTCTGGTCACTTTATATATTTTGTGTATTTCCATTCTACTACTGCTCGTTCCCACTGATTCTATCACAGAAAATGTCAGTCCAATCGTAACTGCCCTAAACCGCTATCACATGACTTGGGCGGGAACAGCTATGACCCTCATCTTAATTAGTGCCATATTTTCTACTATGGTAGCCGCTATGTTTGGGATCGGCAGAATGCTTCGTTCTCTTGTGGAAGACGGATTGGGACCAGGATTTTTAAAGGACAAGTCGGACGTACCCTACCGGGGAATATTATTTTCTGGTCTGGCTATGCTCTTATTTTTATATATAGGGCTTTTGTTTCCCCAAGTCTATCTGTTTTTAATTAGTTCGGGCGGATTCGCCCTCCTCTTTACCTATATTATTTTGATGATAACCCACATCCGATTTCGAAAAAAAAATGGGAAACCAGAGGGAAACTGCCGACTTTGCGGATTCCCTTATAGTTCACTGATTACTTTGGCCGGATTGATCATCGCCATGTTTAGCATGCCTTTTATTAAGGGTCAGACCTTGGGATTTCTTGCTGGAATCGTCCTTGTGGTATTTTACACCGCTTGTTACCCCCTTGTGAAAGCCTCCAGGAAAAGAAAGTTACAAAGCAAAAGAAAACTGCCAGAGATCACACCAGACCCCAGGCAGTTTCTAACAGAGTTTTCAGAAGAACTTCATCATTCCAACCAAAAAGAGGAAAAACATTAACGGTTTCTTTCTGCAGCCTTAACCAAATGTTTGGCAAGAACTGCCGTTGTCACCGTTCCTACCCCGCCAGGAACGGGAGTTGCCATGGACGCCTTCCCCTCCAAAGAGTCACAATCAACATCACCACAAAGATTTCCATTCTCATCAACATGGATTCCTACGTCAATAACAATGGCATCGGAACCAACATAAGAAGCGTCAATCATCTTTTTCTGACCAGCCGCTACCACTAAAATTTCCGCTTTTCTACAAACCTCCATTAAGTTCTCCGTACGAGTATGGCAGATGGTAACGGTCGCATTCTCTTTTAGAAGCAGCATGGAAAGGGGACGTCCCACCACCATACTTCTTCCCACCACGGTCACGAGTTTTCCCTGAATCGGAATGTCATAACCTTTTAACACTTGGATCACTGCCTCCGCTGTGCAGGGAGCAAATCCATTTGGATCACCAGAAAATACACGAGCAATGTTTTCTGGTGAGATTCCATCTAAATCCTTTTCTGGGTCAATAATGCCAGCAATGTCTGATTCCTTAATGTGCCCAGGTAATGGGCGCAGCAAAAGAATTCCATCCACATCGGGATCCTGATTGATTTTTGAAAATTCCTCTTTGAATGCTTCATAGGAGATATCCTCTGGAAAACAAAAGCTTTCCGCTCTTAAGCCAAAGTTTTCCATTTTCTTTAATGCGCCTCTCTCATAAGAAACATCGTCAGGTCGATCTCCAACTCTTACGATTGCCAGCTTTGGAGTTTTCCCAGGCAAATCTTTTACTATCAACGCTACTTCTTCCTTGATTTTTGCAGACACGGCTGCTCCCTTTAATGTAATCACGGCACGTACTTGCCTCCTTATTATTCTGTCGTTAACGCAGCTTCTACATTTGTATAAATCGCATCGGACAACCTACTTCCATGTTCTGCCAGCTGTTTTGCCCTCCGATCCAAATCCACTGCTTGTTCTCTTATCTTCATGAATTTGGTATTAATGGATACATTCATCTTTGCCCCAAGAAGTGCAGATCTTAAAAACTGTACTCCAACTCCCACATCACTGACCGCTAGACGACTTCCCTTTTCTGCTAAAAACTCCATAATCTCAAGCGTGTCTATAGCTCGTTCCATCACAGCAATTGGAACCAGACTTGCTGCCAGAAGATGGGTTTCCAGAACCTCAGCCTTATGCTTTTTTTCCTCTTCCGTTCCGGCTGGAAGCCCATAAGCTGCTGCCAACGGAGCAAATACAACAGCATCTTCGTCTGCCAATCTTAAAAATTCCTTTTTTATATCCTCCAACTTTATAAGAAGAAGCTGCATCTCTTCTTCCACATCTGCATACTTCTTTTTGCCCAAAGTCAGATTAATTACCATCTCACCTAATGCCACGCCCTGGGCACCCCCAAGTGCTGCCGCGCCCCCACCTCCCGGTGTTGGTTTTTTAGAGGACAACGCTTCTAAGAATTCAGAGACTGTAAGATCCTGTATCATCAATATGTTCCTCACTTTCCGGCATTTTTTTATCATTATATCGACCTTAGGGAAAAAACACAAGGCTCTTTTTCGACATTTTTTACAGCACAGCCTTGTAATAACGGTGAATCGATTCATTTCGATGCATAGGCGAAAATATCCGCATCGTTTCTTCCGCCCCAGATTTGGAATACCTCGCCCTGGTTTCTTCTTTTCCACGTGGTAGCTTTATTATAACGGAAACGGGAAAAATCTGCTGTTCCAAAAATGATCTTTTTCATTAAAATAATTTTAGCACTACTTGACGCAAGAATAAATTCATGATATAGTGTGAATCAGTTCACACATGGTGTTTCACATTAAGAAGGAGTGACCAATGCCCAAAAATACTTTTTTTCGATTAGATGAAGCAAGGCAAGAAGAAATATCTAATAACGCAATGCATCTTTTTGTTGATAATCTTTACGAGGATATAACCATGAAGATGGTTTTGGATTGTTTGTCCATGCACCCCGGAACTTTTTACCGGTATTTTGAAGATAAAGATGACCTTTATTGTCTCTTAATACGTAATGTAACCCGGAAAAGAGCCGCGTATTTTAATAACAGTAATGAAGATTCCCTTTTCCAGTTTTTTCTTACTGGCACCTTTGGTAACGTGAATGGCATAGTGACCGAACCACTGATTGAGTTGGAAATCAAACTCACCGAAACATTTTTAACCATTCCCGAGAGCACTTTGCTTAAAATATATTCAAACGTACTAAAAGGCGAGTCTTTCCCCTTAATCAAAGGCATTTTACGACGAATGAGGGTTGATGGATATCTCCGGCCTGATATTGACGACGATTTGATTTCCTTTATGTTTGAGTCAATGCAGTTTAATTTAATTATGTTTTTTAGAGAATTTGATATTAAGGACTCTAATCTGCAACATAAAATTAGCAAGTACTTTACCAACTTTATGGGCCATGGGCTGGTTGAAGATCCTAAATATTCTGAAATTATGAGCAATCTTAATAAAACAAAGAAGTAACTATACTTCATTAAGACTGGATGAAATAGTTTTTAAAATTAAGGAGGTACAAGAAAATGAAAACTTACGACATATTTCCAGAACCAATTGGCAGCTATATTGTCGGCCGTACCCAGATGGATTTTGATTACACGGCATCCGATCACTCAAAAAGAAAACTGACGGCGTTTGTTTACTATCCATCTGACAGCAGTGAAGGTAAGGCCGCTTCCACGTACATGTTTCCTGAAGTCTACGAGATGTTTCATGAGCGGCCGCTTGTCACTGTCTTAAAGGATGTTTTTTCTATTGATATCAAGACACGGTGTTACGACGACCTGGCTCTCTCCGGGAAGGAAAAACGCTATCCGGTGTTATTCTATGTTTGCGGCGGGGGCGGTTCTCCTGAATGGGGTACAGTGCTCTGTACAGACCTGGCAAGCAAGGGATATGTTGTGGTAAGCATCGGCCATCAAAACAGCACGATGTATAAACGTAAAGATGGGAGCCTGTTCAATATATCAATGGATTTTTCGGATGTCATTATGTCATTTTCTGAAGATCCCCGGATGCAGGCACTTTCTGGTAAGATGGTAATGCGGCCTGACGATGAAACTGCCATTGATATGTGCCATAACGTGCTTACACTGCCAATACTCGCCAAGTTAACTGAGTTTAGTGAATTACAGGCAGAGGATGTGAGGTATGTAGCCGATTATCTTTACAAACTGGACTCTGGAGAACTGATTTCTATTTTCAAAGGCAGATTACAGCTTGACATAGGCATGGGCATAGTCGGACATTCTTATGGTGGACCAACAACGGCAATTGTCTGCAGGGACGACGACCGGTTTGTCTGCGGTGTTGGCTTGGACAGCGGTGCATTCGGTCTTCTTGACAGTGACCTTAAGAAACCCTTTTTATTTCTGTTTAGTGAACCTAACTATAACATGAATGCAGTAATTGGCTCTAACAACAGTAAGGGAACTTATTATTTCTCCGTTGATCGTGTTGCGCATTTAGATTACTGCGACATCGTGTTTACCTGTGTTAATGAGGAAGTAAGAGGTGAACGGGATGCTATGGAGATGCGAAATATTGTTACAGACTATACGAAGAACTTTTTTGATCATTATATACTGCACAAGGCAGCAAATGTGGAAAGCCTGGCATATGATGGTGTAGACCTGATCAGAAAGACCAGCAGCAAGTAACATAACCGAAAGGTTCTCATAAACGCAAAGCCGATAACTCTATGTTGTGGTTATCGGCTTTCTCATATCTCAGTCATTGTTATTATTTTTGTTGTTCCAGCACAGCAGACAGTTTTTCCACCATCTCATCCACGTGTTCTTTTTCAATCACCAGAGGTGGAACAAACCGAATTACATTGGTTCCAGCACTGATTATAACCAGCTTCTGTTCCGTCAATGCCTGGCTGACAATGGGGGCAACTGGCAGGGTAAATTCCAGTCCCTGAATCAATCCCAGCCCTCGGTGTTCTGTTATAAATTCATAATGATCCACCAGTTTCTTAAGCTCCTTTTCCAGATATCCCCCGATATCTTTCACATGCTCCACGATCCTCCGCTTTTCAAACAACTCCAACACCTTAGCCGCCGCCGCTGTCACAAAAGGATTTCCACCATAAGTGGTTCCATGGTCTCCAGGACCCATGGCTGTGGCTGCCTTTTGGGCTGCCAGAAATGCTCCGATGGGTACGCCGTTTCCCAATGCCTTTGCCACTGTCATCACATCCGGTTTTACCCCATATTGCTGCCATGCAAACATAAAACCAGTCCGTCCCATTCCACACTGGATCTCATCTAGGATCAGCAGCATGTCATGATCGTCGCAAAGGGTTCTCACTCCTCTTAAGAATTCCTCACTTGCCGGATAAATACCGCCTTCTCCCTGAAGAGTTTCCAGAATGACCGCACAGGTTTTGTCATTTACCAATGCTTTTACGCTCTCCAGATTATTAAATTCTGCGAATTTGATTCCTGGAATCAGCGGCTTAAAGGGTTCCTGGTAATGGTCATTTCCGGTAACGGAAAGAGCGCCCAGACTCCTGCCGTGAAAGGAATGATTCATAGCAATGATCTCATGATCATGACCGCCATCCTTATTGTAGGCGAATCTTCTTGCTACCTTTATGGCACCTTCCACCGCTTCCGTTCCGCTGTTGGTAAAGAACACCTTATCCATGCCGGATGCATTTAGAAGCCTCTCTCCCGCTTCCACAGCCGGAACATTATAGAACAAGTTTGAAATATGAAGCAGTTTATCCACCTGGGCTTTTAATGCTTCATTGATTTCCGGATCGTTATAGCCTAAGCCCATTACGGCAATTCCTGCGCCAAAGTCTAAATATTCCTGCCCATCCGTGTCATAAAGACGTACACCGTCCCCGTGGTCAAATACTACGGGAAAACGGTTGTAGGTTTTATAAATTTCTGCTTCTGCTTTCTCCATATATTCCTGTTTACTCAGCATGATAATAACGCTCCTCTCCACTTACGATTGCAGTCCCAATTCCTTTGTTGGTGAAAATCTCCAACAAAAGGCAATGAGGGATGCGCCCATCCATAATATGTACTCTGGACACTCCCTGTTTCATGGCATCAATGCAGTTTTTTAACTTTGGGAGCATTCCACCCCCTAAGGTTCCACTATTTACAAATCCTTCTGCTTCTTCTACGGACATCTCCGAAATGAGAGTGTTTTTATCTTTAAAATCCTGATAAACGCCCTCCACATCCGTCAAAAAAGCCAGTTTCTCTGCCTCCATCGCAGTCGCGATTGCGCAGGCTGCATCATCTGCATTTATGTTATACGTCTTAAATTCCTCATCAAATCCCACGGGACAGATAATGGGGAGAAAATCTTTTTCCAGAAGATCATAGATAATCTGAGGATCTACCTCTGTTATGTTTCCAACAAACCCCAAATCTTCCCCTTGGGAATATTGTTTGCGGCATTTTAACAGCATCCCGTCTTTCCCACTGATCCCTACTGCTTTTATACCCAATTCATTGACCAACTGAACCAAGCTTTTATTGACCCGGTTTAGTACCATCTCAGCAATCTCCATGGTTGCTTCGTCCGTGACCCTGAGACCATTAATAAACTGTGGCTCCATTCCTGCCTTTTCTACCCACTTGCTGATTTCTTTTCCACCACCATGGACAATAATAGGCTTAAATCCCACCAGTTTTAAAAGAACCACATCTTGTATTACATGTTTTTTTAGTTCTTCGTCTGCCATGGCACTTCCTCCGTATTTCACTACAATGATTTTTCGGTTAAATCTCTGAATGTAAGGAAGTGCTTCGATTAATACCTCGACTTTTTCCATTATGTTCTGATCTAATTTCATCTCATTCTCCTTCTTTTCTTCCACTAAGAACGGTAGTCTGCATTGATTTTTACATAATCAAATGTCAGATCACATCCCCAGGCAGTTGCGGAAGCGTTTCCCATCTTAATATCTGCAACAACAGTCACTTCTGGTTCAGACAAAATCTCTGTTGCCACTATTTCACTGTATGGAAGGGCTATGCCGTCTTTAATAATTTTTATTTCACCCACTTTGCTTTTAAAGGAAAGATCTACCTTTTCCGGATCAAACTGGGCGCCAGAATACCCCATGGCACATAGAATCCGTCCCCAATTGGCATCATGACCAAATATAGCGGCTTTGGTTAGGCTAGATGTGATGACAGATTTTGATAAGGTAACCGCCTGTTCCTTACTCTGTGCTCCCACTATTTTCACTTCAAACAGAGCAGTGCATCCCTCTCCATCTCCTGCAATCATCTTGGCAAGGGTTTCATTGACTTGATTTAATGCAGTTAGAAATAACTGGTAATCCTGATTTTTTTCAGTAATCTCAGGATTTTTGGCTAACCCATTGGCAAGAAGAAGAACCGTATCATTTGTAGATGTGTCTCCATCGACTGAAATCATATTGTAAGTGTCTTTGACATCTTCCTTTAATGCTTCCTGTAGGAGTTCCTTTGAAATGGCGGCATCGGTAGTGACAAACCCTAACATGGTGCACATATCTGGATGAATCATACCCGAACCTTTGCACATACCACCCATGGTGACTGTTTTTCCACCAATTTCAAACTGAATTGCCACCTCTTTTTTAACCGTATCTGTCGTCATAATTGCTTTTGCTGCATTGACCGCACTCTCTTTGGACCCATCAAGAGTCAAAGCCATTGCCTTCACGCCTTTTGCAATCCGGTCCATCGGAAGCTGCATCCCGATCACACCGGTGGAAGCTACCAATACCGACTCTTGGGGAACAGAGAGAAACTCTGCTGCTGCGTCTGCTGTCTGTTGGCAGTAGGATAGACCTTCTTTTCCAGTACATGCATTTGCAATTCCTGCATTGATTACAACCGCATGGGCAAGCGTAGAGGAAGATACAATATTCTGATCCCATACTACAGGTGCCGCCTTCACAAGATTGGTGGTAAAGGTTCCTGCCGCTTTGCAAGGTGACTCACTATAAATCATCGCCATGTCAAGTCTGTCTTTGTATTTGATTCCCGCTGCGGTAAATGACACTTGAAATCCGTTTGCTGCAGTCACTCCTCCATCGATGTATTTCATATATTTATTCCTCCTATATTATTACCAAATGAGCAAACCATCTTCATTTTGTCTATTTTTACTCAATGAAGTGCGTGATGTTCTTGGTATTTAATGTGAAATCATAATAATTCAAATCATTTCGAGCTAGAAATCCGAACTTCTGCCAGAAATGATTCCCTATAAAATTAGTTTTAAATGCAATTAAGTTCACTTTATTGATCCCCTCTTGCTTTAACCTTTCAATTGCTTCAAGAGCCATCTGATGCCCCACACCGTGTTTGCGATATTCCTTTGCTACACAGACATGATAAAGTGTTCCACGACGCCCATCTTGACCGCAGAGAATGGTTCCAATTACGCAATGATCCTTAACAGCTACCACGCTGGTTTGTGGATTCCTTTTCAAAAACCGTTCGATTCCCTCCCTGGAATCATCCACGGTACGAAGTCCAAATCCTCTAATTCCTGACCAAAGTTTATAGACCTGATCATAATCTTCTGCTGTCATCGTACGAATCCTCATACGCGTTCCCCCTTGTTTTTCAATTCCTTTTGATTATGGAAACATCGGAATTAGGTTTAGTCCTTTGTTTTCTGGCAATCCGAAAAGAAGATTCATATTCTGAACCGCCTGACCAGCAGCTCCTTTTACTAAATTATCCATAGCTCCCATCATGACTACCCGACCGGTTCTTTCATCAATTTTAAAGTTAATATCAACAAAATTGCTTCCTTCCACCCATTTGGTCTGCGGAGTCATATCCTGATTCAATACCCGGATAAAATATTCGTTCTCATAATATTGATCATAAATCTTTTTTATATCTTCATAGGAAACTTGTTTATTTAACTTGGCGTAAGCCGTTATTAATATTCCCCGATTCATGGGAACCAGATGCGGAGTAAAACTTATCGTTACCGGTTGACCCGCCCCATAGGAAAGCTGTTCTTCAATCTCCGGAGTGTGTCTGTGTACACCAACGCCATACGCTTTTATATTTTCATTAACTTCACAATACAGTTGATCGGTCTTTGCACCTCTGCCTGCTCCAGACGTACCGGACTTTGCATCGATGATAATGGTATTCGGATCAATCAGACCTTCCTTTACCAATGGGTAAATGGATAACGTGGAGCAGGTTGGATAACAGCCTGGATTGGCGATCAGTCTGGCATTTTTAATGGCTTCCCGATTCCGCTCTGGAAGCCCATAAACAGCCTCTTCTATATATTGTGGGGACTGATGCTCTATTTTGTACCATTGCTCATAAATCTTGTAATCTTTGATCCGGTAATCTGCACTCAAATCAATGACTTTTGTCTTCGATAAGATCTGGCCATTCAGTACGGATGCCAAAAAGCCCTGTGGGGTTGCGGTAAAGATAACATCCACCAGATCCGCTAATTCTTCTAATTTATCATCCATACAAGAAGCATCTACTACTTGAAACATGTTCTGATAGATAGACGCATACTTTTGATCCACATAACTTTTGGATCCATACCAGGTGATTCTAACATCATCTCTTTGTAATAAAAGTCTAACCAGCTCTCCCCCTGCGTATCCGGTCGATCCTATGATTCCTGCCTTAATCATTGTTATGGCTCCTTTCGTTCCTGTTTCTAGTTTTCATAATTATACAACCGCTCTGTATAATATGCAAGTTTTTTTTATATTTTCATTTTATACTTGATTTTTTATGATTTATGATGTATATTTATGAGAGTTCAACTGAAATACATTCTTAATTAAAAGGAGGAAATATAGATGAAAGAAAAAGTTATTTTGGCCTATTCCGGAGGATTAGATACCACTGCTATTATTCCATGGTTAAAGGAACATTTTGATTATGAGGTTGTCTGCTGCTGCATCGACTGTGGTCAGGGAGAGGAACTAGACGGTTTGGAGGAACGAGCAAAGTTATCGGGCGCTTCTAAATTATACATTGAAAACCTGGTTGACGATTTCTGTGACAACTACATTGTACCCTGCGTTCAGGCAAACGCGATTTATGAAAACAAATATCTGCTTGGCACTTCCATGGCACGTCCTGCCATTGCAAAAAGGCTAGTGGAAATCGCAAGGCTGGAAGGTGCAACCGCTATCTGTCATGGAGCTACTGGAAAAGGCAATGACCAGATCCGTTTTGAACTTGGCATCAAAGCACTGGCTCCTGATTTAAAGATCATCGCTCCATGGCGTATGACTGATGTATGGACCATGCAGTCAAGGGAAGATGAGATCGAGTACTGCAAACAGCATGGAATCGATCTTCCCTTCTCTGCAGACAGCAGCTATAGCCGTGACCGGAATCTATGGCACATCAGCCATGAAGGACTAGAGCTTGAAGATCCATCCAGCGAACCCGATTACGATCATTTATTAATGCTTGGCGTATCTCCTGAAAAAGCTCCTGAAGAAGGGGAGTACGTAACCATGACCTTTGAAAAAGGGATTCCAGTGCGTGTAAATGGTGAGACAATGAAGGTTTCCGATCTTATTACGAAATTAAATGAGCTAGGCGGAAAACATGGAATTGGCATTGTAGATATCGTAGAAAACCGTGTTGTTGGTATGAAGTCCAGAGGTGTTTATGAAACTCCAGGCGGAACCATCTTAATGGAGGCTCATCAGCAGTTGGAGGAACTGGTTTTAGACCGTGCAACCATGGAAGTCAAAAAAGATATGGGGAATACATTTGCACAGATTGTATACGAAGGAAAATGGTTTACCCCGCTTCGGGAAGCGGTTCAGGCATTCGTTACATCCACACAGGAATATGTGACTGGTGAAGTGAAATTCAAGCTTTACAAAGGCAATATCATCAAAGCTGGAACAACCTCCCCTTACTCCTTATACAGCGAATCTCTCGCTTCCTTTACCACTGGTGATCTCTATGATCATCACGATGCAGAAGGCTTCATCACTCTTTTCGGTCTTCCGTTAAAGGTTCGTGCTATGAAGATGCAGGAACTTGAAAAATAATTTACTTTTATCTTACAGGCACTTCCATCTGGCTTCTTTCAGCCAGTAGCAGTGCCTTTTTTCTCCTGTATTTGAATCATTCTTCCCAACAACCAGATTCAAAAAGAAAAAAAGTTTTATCGGTGATAATTGACAGTCTGATACTCTTGATTTATAATTGCTCTAATTACATATAAGGGATTTCTGGCAAAATTCAAAAAATAATAAAACCATATCAGGAGAAAAACAAATGTCAAAGGAAAAACAAATGCCTCTTTCAGGCAGGAAAAAGCGGATGGGTAAAAACTCGATTAAACGCAAGCTTCAAATCAGTATCGCAGCACTTTCAATCATCATTACCATACTTTTTGGTACCGTTAATTCCATTATCGTCTATAAAGATGCTAAAAACAACATGCAGCTTAGAATCCAGGAAAACACCAATGCATACAGCCATTCGGTAGAGAATGCCATTCTCATCTATAAGACTAAAATCCAATCAATCTCAAAGGATAACCGAATCGGAAGCTTCTCTGGTACCTCGGGACAGAAGGAAAATTTAGCTCAGCTTGCAAAAGAGTACGAATTTGATTCTATTGTAGTTAGTAACACAAAAGGAATTACCTCCGATGGTACCGATATCAGTGATAGGGAATATTTTCAGAAATCCACAAACGGAGAAACCTATATCTCCTCTCCGCTCATAAGTAAAACAACCGGAAAAATGATTATGATTCTTTCAGCACCCGTTCATGGTGACGGAAGCAAAGGCATCGTATTTGCTAGGCTCTCCTGTGATTCCTTCAGCAAAATGATTCATGATATTTCCCTTGGAAAATCAGGCTATGGATTCATTGTGGATAAATCAGGAACCATTGTTGCACATAAGGATCAGGAAAATGTTAACCAGCAGTTAAATTACATAGAAGCGGCAAAAACAAATGCTGCATTTTCAGAGGCTGCAAAAATAGTGCAGAACATGACAGCTAGTAAAACCGATATCGAAACCATTCATCATAATGGAACTCAGCTTACCATCGGCTATGCTCCAATTCCCAATACAGACGGCTGGTCCATCGGTGTGGCTGCAAAAACCTCTGAGCTTATGGAAGGTTTCTATGTCTCTATCATCACCACGATTATTTTTATCGTTGTATTTTTAATCATTGCTTTGATATCTGCTATAAAAATTGCCTCTCCTATTGTCAATCCCATTATCAAAATGGTGGACAGACTTAAGCTTCTTTCACAGGGAGATCTTCATTCCGAGGTTCCCGAGTATATAAGCGACGATGAGATCGGAACTCTTTCCGCTTCCTTAAAATATACCGTTTATGCGCTCCAATCCATCATCAATGATGCCACTACTGTTTTAGACAACGTGGAGAAAGGGGACTGTTCTTTAACCATTGAAGCTGAATACAAAGAAGATTTTATTCTTCTTAAGACATCGATCAATGGAATCATTTCTAATTTAAATACCATTTTCGGAAACTTCAGAAGCTCCATCAACCAGATCTCAAGCGGAGCCGATCAGATCTCCTCTGGAGCGCAGCTTTTAGCTTCTGGTACAACGGAGCAGGCA
The DNA here is from genome assembly GCF_003833015.1 of Clostridium sp. E02. Taxonomy (GTDB): domain Bacteria; phylum Bacillota; class Clostridia; order Lachnospirales; family Lachnospiraceae; genus Lacrimispora. Next base: position 31,765 of record NZ_RJLQ01000001.1, on the reverse strand, counting down.
GCTACCGTGGAAGAGTTAAACGCCTCTATATCCAATGTTTCCCATCATTCAGAAGAAAATGGAGTTACCGTTTTAACCGTCAGTGAATACGTGAAACAGACTGGAATAGAGCTTACAAAAGGAAATTCCCACATACAAGATTTAAACCAGGCTATGACTGAAATCGGAGAAGCCTCAAAGGAAATCACAAACATCACCAAGGTGATTGAGGATATCGCATTTCAAACCAATATTCTGGCTCTCAATGCCGCGATTGAAGCAGCAAGAGCCGGAGAGGCTGGGAAAGGCTTTGCAGTCGTTGCTGATGAGGTCCGTAATCTCTCCGTTAAGGTATCAGAAGCAGCCGGAGAAACCGCTTCCTTGCTAGAGCACTCCTCTTCTCTTGTCGAAAATGGAGAAACCTTATCCAGAGAAACCGTAGAAATATTAAAGGGGCTGGCAGAAAATGCGGAATTCCTTGGCCAGTCTATGGAAAAGATTCGCAATGCTTCTACAGAGCAGGTGGATGCCATCCAGCAGATCAACACAGGCTTAACCCAGGTATCATCTGTGGTTCAGACCAATGCCGCTTCTGCAGAGGAAAGCTCTGCAGCCAGTGAAGAGCTTGCAGCCCAGGCGCAGGCTATGAAGGATGAAATCAGCTGGATTAAACTAATAGGTGATAGTGCCTCTGAAAAAAAGCAGATCAGTGAACCGGTACTTGAGCTGGTACATAAAACTGTAGAAGAAACAAACTCCCCAGACACCCAAGAAATAACAGAAAAATACTAAGTAAAAACAGGAGTCTTTCCAATAAAGGAAGGAGCGTCATATAATGATACGCTCCTTCCCCTGTACCTAGTATCTATTTTCTTTCAGTATACAGTCTTTATTTTCTTTTTTCCAGAACACGCTTGATCCGAGGCATCATTTTCTTTGTGTAATGATACCCACTTTCCATGCATTCTTCCATGTATTCAAATGTCAAAAGCCCTGCTCCCTTGGGAAGGGGTGGTTTCAGGAGAAGGACCTCACCACTGGAACGACAATCTTTTAGTTCTCTGCTCATGATAGAAAAAGAATGAAATCCGATTTCCGTAATGGAATGATCTTTCGGCATCTCATACGTTTCTCCAATGTCCACTGCCAAAACATTTGGTTCCCCTGCTGCAATTAACAAATCCACCGGCAGATTATTGGTCACCCCCCCATCTACTAACATAAATCCATTTATCTGCCTGGGACAAAATACAGCTGGTACCGAGGAACTTGCCATCATAATATCACAGAGAGAACCACTCCTTATCCATTTTACATTCTCTTGTCTCAGCGCAGTAACTGGTATCAGTTCTTGAAACAAATTGGTAAAAACAATGGTATCTCCACTGTTGATGTCCACAGCTGGAATCAATAGTCCTTTTTTGCAATCTACAATCGTTTTCCCGTTTGTAAGACTACACAGATAACGATTTAGTCGATTGCCTTTTATCAATCCCTTCAAGTTTGTTTCTTTGCGAAACAACATCTGTGGAAGAAATAAAAGGACTCCTAAAATATCTGGATCTATATAACTTCTTCCGTATTTTGAAAGCCAGCGTACTATTTCTCTTAACTGCCCGCAGTTTAGTCCCGATGCATATAGCCCTGCGACAATACTTCCTGCACTTGCCCCCGCAATCCGATCCGGTAAGAATCCAGCTTCCTCCAAAGCAGTCAGTACGCCCACATGTACCGCCCCTCTAGTGCCTCCTCCTGCCAGCGCCAGTCCATACTCTGCCATGCTATCATTCTCCTTGCCTTACTGAAAGGTTTTAGAAAATGTATGCTTAAATATATTTTTTTAGACCGATTCGCCAGCGTCTATATAAGGACATAAATCTATAGAAAAAACGCCTTCCCAAAGCCCAATCTTTTATGGCTTCAAGCAGTCGTTTCTTCTCTAATTATTTAATTTGAACCTGCATAATAGGCATCAATCCCATCTGCGATTCCTTTTGCTATTTTTAAACGGTATTCTTCTGTTGCCATCTTCTTATCTTCCTCAGCATTGCTCATAAATCCCATCTCCACAATGGTCACCGGTATCTGACACCAATTAATTCCACTCATGGAATCGGTTTTTTGTACCCCTCGGTCCTTAAAACCAGTGCGTTCACAGATCCCTGTCACAACTGCTTGAGAGAGTGCATTGCTTTTATTATATAAGTTCCCATTGTAGGGATTCTTGGCGGTCTGACACATACTTAAAGCACCATGAACACTGCTGTCATTAAGAGAGTTCGCATGAATCCGGATAAAACTATCCGCTCCAATCTGATTTGCCATCTTTGCCCGTTCTGCATTGCTCAGATTTACATCATCGGTTTCCCGGATCATATAGACCTGATATCCTCTGTCTAAAAGCTCCTGTTTTAATTTTAGGGAAACAGCCAGATTCAACTTGTATTCAGGGATCCCCGTGGCGGTTCCCTGCGTGCCGGAGGACACCTTGGCTTTCCTCTTTGAGGAACCTGGCCCAATGGGTTCCTTTTCCGAGTTGCCTTTTGCTTGATGTCCTGGATCAATGGCTATCATCTTACCAGGTTTGCTGTCAGATTTCGGCTTGTCCTTGGTTAAAAACTGAGAGGAGATATAACAAACCTGGTCTTGATAAACCACACGGCTCCACGCTTTGCTGTCTCCTGTTTTTTCCATTGTTACACCTTGATTTACACTTGTTACGATTTCTCCAGTGAGGGATGGGGCTTTTCTTACATTTACATGAGAACCAGTAACGTAGACTGTCTCAGCCGCCGGTTGAAACACCGGTGCGTTCGTTGTGGTTACCGCTGCCTGTTTGGAACTGATTTTAACAACCGTCGTGTTTGTCTTATGGGAACAGCTGCTAAGAATTGTCATGCTGATAAGAAGGACCATAAAGACCAGCCAGATAAACGATTTCCTCATCTTACTCACAATATGGTCCCTCCCCCTAATACATAATCACCCTGATAAAATACAACGGCCTGTCCTGGAGTAATGGCTCTTTGCGGTTCGTCAAACTGACATACCACCCCTCCCTCTTCTTCCCATATGGTACAAGAGGACCCTTTGTGGCTGTAACGAATCTTGGCTGTAACCTTCATCTTCTCTCCATGAAGTCCATCAACTGCCATCCAATTAATATGATTGGCTCGCAGAGCATCCGAATAAACATCTTCCCCTTTTCCAATAACAACTACATTGGTCTCCGGACGAATCTCCACTACGAAAACAGGATATCCCATAGATAGGTTCAAACCTTTTCTCTGTCCAACGGTATAATGAGTAATTCCCTTATGACGACCAATGACCTGACCGTCTAAATCCACAAAATTACCTTCTGGGGAACACTCGCCTGCACTTTCTTCAATAAATCCAGCATAATCGTTATCTGGAATAAAGCAGATCTCCTGACTATCTGGCTTGTGAGCCACTTTTAAATCAATCTGATCTGCAATTTCTCTAATTTGATCCTTGGTATAAGCACCCACAGGCATTAAAGTAAGGGATAATTGGCGCTGCGTCAGATTGTACAGAGCATACGTCTGATCTTTCGCCGCTGTTACTGATTTTTTTAACGCATATCTTCCATTCGGAAGCTTGTCTATCTGCGCATAATGTCCCGTTGCTATATAATCTGCTCCAATATCCAGACTTCGTTTTAAAAGAGATTCCCATTTGACATAGCGGTTACATGCGATGCAAGGATTCGGTGTGCGCCCTTTCTGATATTCATCCACAAAATAATCGATTACCTGTGTCTTAAATTCTTCTTTAAAATTCATCACATAGTAAGGAACGTCTAAATCCCAGGCCACTCTTCTGGCATCATCTACTGCACTCAGTCCGCAGCAGCCTCCGTTCTCTTCCTGGGTCACATTATCCTCATCCTGCCATATCTGCATGGTAACGCCAATCACATCATATCCTTGTTCTTTTAACAACCAGGCGGCTACCGACGAATCGACGCCCCCCGACATACCTACTACTACTTTCTTTTTACACATAGCCTCACATTCTACTTTCCAGCCCACGCTCTTTGGGCAAATCGATACACCCGCCGGGTGTTTTAAATCTTTGTGCCGGGGAAGCAAACGTCCGGCAACTTAATATTCTTCTTCCACTTCTTCTTCGCCGATGTCAGACTTTGGTTTCTTTAATCCTTGAATCTCGATGTCATTCTTGGTTGCATAATCCCATAACGCCGCATGGATTGCTTCTTCTGCCAGTAAGGAACAGTGCACCTTAACTGCTGGAAGTCCATCCAGTGCTTCACAAACGGCTTTGTTTGTTACTTCAAGTGCTTCCTGAACTGACTTTCCTTTCACCAACTCAGTCGCCATACTACTGGTTGCAACAGCCGCTCCACAGCCAAATGTCTTAAATTTAACATCACGAATGATTTGATCTTCATCAATATCAAGATAAATTCTCATAATATCGCCGCATTTTGCATTGCCAACGGTACCCATACCGCTTGCATTTTCTATCTCTCCAACATTTCTAGGATGCTCGAAATGATCCATTACTTTCTCTGTATACATATTCTATATTCTCCATTCCCGGTGATTTATCTACCTAAAACTATTTCCCCTGGTGTTTGATAAAGTCCTCATATAGTGGGGACATACTGCGTAGTTTATCCACGATTTCCTTGATGGCCTCTACCACATAATCCATCTCTTCCATAGTATTCTCTTCATCAAGTGATAGTCGAAGAGATCCATGCGCGATCTCATGAGGCAGACCAATGGAAAGAAGGACATGAGATGGATCTAAGGATCCTGAAGTACATGCAGAACCACTAGAACCACAGATTCCCTTCATATCAAGCATAATAAGAAGAGATTCTCCCTCGATAAACTGGAAGGCAAAATTCACATTATTAGATAGTCTATTTTTTCTGCTACCATTGATTCTGGTATAGGGAACTTCTTTCATGACCCGTTCCATTAAGTAATTCCTAAGCTTAGTCTCTTTCTCTTCTCTTTTCTCCATTCCAGTCACAGCAAGTTCTACTGCTTTTCCAAATCCTACAATGCCTGGAACGTTCTCTGTTCCTGCACGGCGTTTTCTTTCCTGTCCGCCTCCATGAACAAAAGAACGGGACTTAACTCCAGTTCGTATATAAAGACATCCAATGCCTTTTGGACCATTGATCTTATGACCGCTGGCACTAAGCATGTCTATGTGACAATCATCTACATCAATCGGAATATGGCCGAAGGCCTGAACCGCATCGGTATGAAATAAAATACCGTGTTCTTTTGCGATCTCACCAATCTCTTTGATCGGTTCAATGGTTCCGATTTCGTTATTCCCAAACATAATAGAAATAAGAATTGTGTCTGGTCGAATTGCTTTTTTAAGTTCTTCCAGCTTGACCACACCATTCTCATCTACATTCAAATAGGTTACTTCAAATCCACGTTTCTCTAAATATTCACAGGTATGGAGAACCGCGTGGTGTTCGATTTTACTGGTAATAATGTGTTTCCCTTTTCCTGCATATGCCTCTGCTGTAGCAACGAGTGCCCAGTTATCGGACTCAGAACCTCCACCTGTAAAATAAATCTCATTGGTCTTTGCTCCAATAGCACTTGCAATGGTCTCTCTGGCTCCCTGAATCGCCTTCTTTGAGATACCGGAAAACTCGTATACGGATGATGGATTTCCATAATACTCTGTAAAATACGGCAGCATCGTTTCTACGACCTCTGGTCTGGTTTTGGTCGTTGCTGCGTTGTCAAGATAAATCAGTTGTTTCATATCGTTAGTTCCGCCTTTCTGTAGTTCTAAAGTTAAAAGCTTCATCTACCTTTTCTATTATACACACATTTCCTAGAATTTCAATAGGAATGATTCTCGTTATGAATCTGTCATGAAGATTCTATTCCTTCCATATATTTATAATAATTCTCTTTTTCAGGAGATTTCATGAATGATTCTCTAAAGATCCCCAAAAAACTTTCTCCAAGAAAATATGCCCTTTTAACCGGCACGCTTCTTTTGACTTCTGCTGGATTGATTTCCCGGGTTCTTGGTTTTTTTTACCGAATCTTTCTCTCTCGAACCATTGGTGCTGAAGGTCTTGGCATCTTTAATCTGATTCACCCGGTATTTGGAATCTGCTTTGCCTTATGCGCCGGTTCCATCCAGACTGCAATTTCCCAGGCCGTTGCCGCCAATGTAAGAAAAGGCCGTTCCATCTTTCGGGCCGGTTTGATCATCTCTACCATCATTTCCATTCTACTTGCTTATGGCATCATTCAATGGAACGATTTTATTGCGATTCATATATTAATGGAACCCCGCTGTGCCCCTCTATTGATTTTTGTTGCCGTGTCCGTTCCCTGTTCTGCCATACATGCCTGCATCAATGGTTACTATTATGGTATGCAAAAACCTCAGGTTCCGGCATATGCTCAAGTTATGGAACAGACGATTCGAATTGGAGCGGTATTTCTTATTGCCGATATTATGATCCAATCCGGAATCACAATTACGGTTCAACTGGCTGTTATTGGACATCTGGTTGGAGAAGTCGCTTCTTCCTTGTATACTTTTTTCGCTTATCGTTTCTTCCCGCCCAAAATGCCAGAGGGATTTAAAACGGTTAAATCTTCTTTTTTTGAAACAGCCCCTGGTTTATTCACACTAGCTTTGCCCCTTATGGGGAACCGACTGGTATTGAATATTCTTTATAGCGCAGAAGCAATCTTAATTCCCAGCAGACTGCAGATGTCCGGTCTTTCTGATTCTGCTGCTTTTTCTGTGTATGGTGTCTTAACCGGTATGGCAATCCCTTTTATCCTGTTTCCATCTACTGTATTTAATTCACTGGCAGTTCTTTTACTCCCCACAGTGGCCAAAGCCCAGTCAGAAGGCGACGAAAAAAGGATTGGCACCGTTATTTCTATGTCACTTCGTTATTGCCTTTATGTGGGCATCTTATGCATTGGTATCTTTACTATGTTTGGAGATGATTTGGGAATCAGTGTCTTTAAAGATTCTTCCGCCGGAACTTATATGTCTATACTTGCCTGGTTATGCCCCTTTCTTTATCTTGTTACTACCATGGGAAGTATATTAAATGGTCTTGGCCGTACTTCTACCACGTTTATACAAAACATAATTGCCATGACCATTCGTCTTTGCTTTGTACTCTTTGGCATTCCAAAGTTTGGAATCGTGGCTTATCTAATCGGTACTCTGGCAAGTGAACTTTTACTGGCTCTTATGCATGTTTTATCGTTAAAAAAGAAAGTGGATTTTGTGTGGAATGCCTGGGATATGATCGTCAAACCAGCCGGCCTAATGATACTAGCAATCGGGATCTATTATGCCGTATTCTCTGTCTTAGATCCGTTTCATTTTCTTCCACTATTTATAAAAACAGCCTTTCACATTGGATTTCTAAGTCTGTTTTACCTCACACTTTTGATCGGAGTCCATTGGATGAAACAACAAAAAATGCCTTGACAAAGCTAAAAACGCTCTATCAAGGCACTCCATTTTATCCTTTTACTCCAGATGAAGTAACTCCTTCAACAAAGTAATTCTGAGCAATAAAGAATAGTATTAATGCAGGTACCAGTGCAAGGAAAGACATTGCAAGGATCTGATTCCATTCTACGATTCCGCTGCTCTGATCAATTGACATCTTTAAAGCAAGCGCAACTGGATATTTTTTTAAACTGGTCACATAAATTAATGGTCCCAAGAAATCGTTAAAACTCCAGATAAACTGAAAGATGGTACAGCTAATCAGTGCTGGTTTCAGTGTGGGAAGCAAGACTTTTACAAGAATCTGAAACGAATTACACCCATCAATGGTCGCTGCCTCATCTAAATAGGTAGGAAGCGATCGTAAAAACTGAATCAACATAAAAACAAAAAATGGTTCATTGGCAAATACAGTGGGCGCAATTAAGGGGATATAGGTGTCTAAAACGCCCAACTGTTTCCATAAAAGATAAAGAGGAATCCGGGTAACAACAGCCGGAAGAAACATGGTTGCCATTAAGATCGAAAACAAGATTCGTTTGAGGGGGAAATTAAATCTTGCAAATCCATATGCCACCAAGGTACTCGATACCAAACAGAAAATTATCTTTGGTATTACAAAACTAAATGTATTAATAAAGAATGTGGTAAATGTATACCTTGTTCTTGTCTTCCAGCCTTCAATATAAGGAGTAAAATCAATTCTTTTTGGAATAAAGCTGACTGAAGTAAAAATTTCATTATTTGTCTTAAAAGTAGCGCCCACCAACCATATAATTGGATAGATCATTACAAATGCCATTCCTGTCAATATGATGTAACGAAGAATCATATTGAGAATGCGCATATTCCGTCTCCGTTTTTCAACCTCGCTTAATTTATACTTTTTTTCCATTGCTATTTCCTCCGTCAGAATAAAATACCCACTTATCCTGTGTTGCAAAAAGAATCAAAGTCACAACCACAATGATTAAAAATAAAATCCAGCTGGCCGCACTTGCATATCCCATATTAAAGAACTTAAATGCATTATCGTAAATAAACATGGACGTCAGATAGGTGGAATTTAATGGTCCTTTTCCAGTTACAAGGTATGGTCCGTTGAATTCCTGAAATGCATTTACCAGCTGCATAACAAGGTTAAAGAAAATCGTAGGCGTAATAAGTGGTATCGTAATCCGAAAGAATGAATAGAATTTTGTAGATCCATCCACACTTGCAGCCTCATACAAATCTTGAGGAACATCCTTTAAAGCAGCTAAGAAAATCAACATGGAAGAACCAAACTGCCAGACCTTCAAGAAAACGATAACGGCCATTGCACCAGATGGTGAAGAAAGCCATGAAATAGACGGTACACCAAACAATGCCATAAAGCGATTAATGAAACCATTTTGCTGGAACAAAAACCGCCATAATATGGCGACTGCCACATTACCACCAAGTAAGGAAGGAATATAATAAGCCGTGCGGTAAAAATTAATCCCTATTAATTTAAAGTTTAAAATATAAGCAATAAAAAGTGCAAACACCAGTTGCAGAGGGACTGTAAATATGGTGTATTTCAATGTTGCTTTAAGCGTACCGATAAATTCATCGTCCGTAAGTAGTTTTGTGTAATTAGCCAGTCCGATAAAATTAGGATCTCTAACCAAATTGTAGTCTGTAAAACTGATAACCAACGCATTGATGAACGGATATAGAGTAAGAAAAACCATACCGATCAGCCATGGAAGGATATATACCAGTCCAATTTTGCTGTTTTTCAAGGAAACTCCTCCTTTTTTAGATTCCCAGCAGGAGGTTTTAAATCCTGCTGGAAATTGTTCCTGTTATACGATTATTTTCCGTATTGTTTCTTTAAACTAGTAACCTCTTCGCTGTATGCATCAAAAATTGCCTGAGCTGCTTCGTCTGCTGTACACTTACCAAATTCAAACTTTTCATAGTTTGATGAGTAAACATCATTAAAGGTTGCAACTTCAAAAATCGGTGAGTTATTGATTACTTCTACAGAATCTGTAAAGTCATAGGCCTGTTTAACTGCTCCTGTAATCTGACCATCTTCTTCTAAGGCAGCCTTAGCTGATTTGGAAGCTACCATTCCACGGGTTGTGCCAAGCAGTTTGGTTCCCTCTGGATCGTTTAAGATATACTGTAAAAATTCTGCTGCTGCTTTTGGATCTTTGCTGTCTTTTGAGATTGCAAAGGTAAGAGATGGTTTTGCCATGGTTCCCTCAAACACTGCCCCGTCAACAACTGGGAGTGGAGCTACGACCAATTCGTCTCCTTTGTCCTCAAGTGTTTTTGCATTGGATGCAATCCCGCCGGTCCATTCTAGTACACCAACATATCCGCCATCAATATACTTCGCATTCTGTGCAACAGAAATTGGTTCCGTCCCTACATTCTCTATGTAGTCTTTTCTGCTACAGAATACATGAGCGTCTGCCAGATCTTTGTACCAAACAAGCGCATCCTTGTAATCATCTTTTGTGTAGTTCATGCTTAAATCATCTGCAAATTCACCCTTACCAGTTTTCTGCTGTAAATAGTAAATTCCTGCAAATCGAAATGTAGGACTTACAAGTAGATACGTGTCAGGATCTTTTTCTGTAAATTTGGCTGCTGCTTCTTTGTATTCTTTAAATGTTTTCGGGATCTCAGTAATACCAACCCGTTCAAACGCAGACTTATTTACAAAAACTCCCAAAGTATTTTGTCCATAAGGAATGGCCTGCAGCTTTCCATTGGATTTACCAAACTCTAAAAAATTGGGATCATACTGGGAAAAATCGAATGTATCTTTTACTTGATCTAAATCATAAAATCCATCACCCTCAGGGCTGTACTGAAGTACCCATGGATAATTTACAGTCATAATATCAGCCGCAGTTCCACCTGCATAACGGGTGGCAAATGTCTCCTCTAGGTTTCCGTAACCGGAAGGCTCACCTGTTACGACTGCCTCTCCCTCATGAGCTTTGTTAAATGCATCAATTGCATTCTGTGTTGCCTGATGACGGTCATCGTTGCCCCACCAGGAAAAACTGAGTTCAGATGCGTCTCCACCTTTTTCTGGTTTTTTCTCTGCATCTGTAGTATCTTCAGAAGATGTTCCATTTGCTGCACTTGTTTCAGTCTTTTTGCCCCCGCAGCCAGTTGCCACAACACTGACAGCTAAAACCGCTGCACATACAATACTTAGTTTTTTGAATTTTCTCATCCTTCTACCTCTCTTCATAAACTTATTTATCATGAACCTGTTAAGGATTCATCAATCATAAATAATTCTCCCTCGTTCATCTGGGATCCCCGATTTGCGATAAAAATAAGTGTTAATCTGATCACACCAGTCCGTCGCATTCATCTTCTGTTCCTTGAGTCTGTCCCTTACGTTGACATAGGTCTCCTGATCCAGATAATCTTTTAAACTTTCCCACATCTTTTGATATTCTAAAACCTTTGAAAGTCCTTGAAAATGAGTGTCATAAATATGCTGAATCACCGTTTTTCCAGATTGAAGAACATGCGTATAGGAAACGTGATGGAAAAACAGCAGATACTCATCTGGGCAAGTAGTAATATTTTCATATTCCTCATAACGGGCATCGGAATACTGTCTAGTAAACCCAGTTCCTGTCTTCTTGGTCCGGTCTCTTCCTACCCCTTCTCTATCTGCGTAATGATAGGTTCCCCAACGGTCGTACTCATAACCATCAATATCCACACCGTAATGAATGTTAGGTTTACACATAAAGCCGACGGACAAGGGGCACGTATAATTTTCATAGGTTTCTCTGGAAGTAACAAGGATTGACTCTATCTTAGCTGCTTCAGATTCTGGAAGATCAAAGCTTAAGCAAACCCATTCTCTGGCGATCTCTTCACTCATAAGCTGGTTGTCCCATATTAATCTACCATATCCATAAAGGTTTGCCTGAGCCAGCTTGTTCCCTGTCCAGTTTGAATCCATCCCCACATTCCCAACTGCTGCAATCCCAGAATGGTTCCTAACAGGAGAGTGATCCTTAATAACCTGCTTGATCTGACTTACTGCCCCATAACCAGTATCAAAATCCAGTGTTTCCTTCCACATAGGGATCAGATAACAGATATCTCTCTGGTGTCCAGTATACTCTTGAGTAATCTGAAATTCAAGAATCTGGTTCGTCTTTTTCAATGCTCCAAACAAGGGTGAATTTGGTTCCCGGACCTGAAAATCAATGGGGCCGTTCTTTATCTGGAGAATTACATTATCCAAAAAGCTGCCATCCTGTTCCATAAAGATGTCATAGGCTGCCCTTGCCCGATCAAGATTTCGATCCCTCCAGTCCTGCTTGCAATTGTATACAAAGCAACGCCAGATCACCAATCCATCAAACGGTTGTAACGCTTCTGCCAACATGTTAGCACCTTCGCTATGACTTCTGTTATAGGTAAATGGTCCTGGTTCTCCCTCTGAATCTGCTTTCACTAGCAATCCACCAAATTCTGGAATGATTCCATATATACGTGCAACTATTTCCTTCCACCAATCTGCCACCTCTTTGGAAAGGGGATCAGCCGAATCTAAATTACCAACTAGAATCGGTGCCGCATAATTAATGGAGAGAAATGTCCGGATACCATACTCTAAAAAAAGGTCAGATATTTTTTTAATCTCTTCTAACGCCTGCTCCTGAATAAAAAAAGTTTCCTTTTTATGAACGTTTACGTTGTTAATTGAAATTCCATTGATTCCAATTGATGCTAGCAGTCTTGCATACTCCCGGATCTGTCCATAATTCCCACGAAAATGATTGTTCTCATAAAAGATGGAATCCCCTGCATATCCTCGTTCAATGGAACCGTCAAAATTATCCCAATGATTGATCATACGAAATGACTGATTTGGTATAGATTCCAGAGGCAAATTTTCTTTCTTCCCTGATAGCAGCATGCGGTGAAGTGCAAACATCCCATAAAGAAATCCTCTGTTAGAGCCACTCAAAATCACATATCCGACTTTTGTCTTTTCGATTCGAAATCCTTCGTCTCCGAGAACGGATTCGTCTCCTTTTGAAAAAACCACAGACGCTTCAGGCATATCCGTACTGGTGATTCCATGAAACAATAGCGGCATCTCTCTCTGTATCGTTCTTTCAGTCACTAAATTTACAGAATTGTTAATAAAATATGTGACAATTCCCTCTTCATGTACTTTTTTTGATAACCAGCACAAATCTCTGTTACCATGCATATTTCCAACCTCCACACAATGTCGTAATTTGTCATTAAATGTCAATTTTGTACAAGCCGTCGCATTCTACTTGAAAATTCAACAAAACTATGTACGATTTTCTTCTGTCACATGGATGTTATTATAGCAAATTGCACAATATTAATAAATGAACGAATTAAAGGGTATTTGTACTTTTAAAAGATCTTTTTTTAAGAAATATCAGTATTGAAGAATTATGACATCTCATTTATAATAGAGAGAACAGAAAATTAGTAGATTTATTACTTTAACTCATAAAGGAGTCAGATTATGGATCTGGATTTTAACAACATCATTCCGGAACTTCACTACTACATTCACAGAAAAAAAACCCCCAACTGGAAGATAGAAGGAGGAATCACTCCTTTTGTAGACCTTACTTACGTTGTCGGCGGCAAGGCAACCTATATCATTGGAGATCAGGATTATACTGTCCGTAAAGGAGATTTAATCTGTATACCAAAAAGTACTTACCGAGCCGCTTTTACTGATCCCGTTCACCTGATCGAATGTTATTCCTCGAACCTATTTTTAAGAAGCCAGTATGGGGAAGATACGACTCTGCCCCTTCCAATTATATCCCATATCGGCAATATACCGGAACTGGTTACTCACTTCCATGAAATGCACAACGAATGGCTTCAGAGAGATTTTGGATATATGATGAAAGTGCGTTCCATACTTTGTCTTATATTATATGAAGTACTAAACTTAGAATTAAATGAAAATCATGACAAAAAATCCGATCCCCGCATCAAAAACAGCATTGTCCATATAAGCCAACATTATTGTGAGTCCATCACCATAGAAACTATGGCTGAAATGTTTCATCTTCATCCCGTATATTACGGAAATTTGTTTCGCAAAGCGATGGGGATGACCTTCAAACAGTATATCACAAACCTACGGCTTAATAATGCAGAGAATATGTTAAAAAGCGGGGAATACAGTGTGGGGGAGGTAGCCCTTGCATGCGGGTATTCGGATATTTTTTATTTTAGCCGGTTATTTAAAAAAAATAGGGGTATCTGTCCATCGGAACTTTTTTACTGCGGAGTGGAATAACGAATTCCTGCTGTTTTTTATCCTTTGTTGCAGAGAGAACAGTTTGCACAGTCAGAGGGACTGCAGTAAAAACCTGGACGTTTGAATGGTTCTATGGTGAATCCACAGTCCTTTAATGAATATCTTTGGGTCAGTAATATTACTTCGTCTGCTTCATAATCAAACTCCACACGGAATCCTGATACGGTTAATTGATCATCTGCCATAGGATGAGTTTTTATGATTGGAGAATGTTTCACTAATTGCTCATCCTTTGTTTGTATATAGATAGAATTATCACAGGTAATTAGAGAAGAGACCATTCCATCTTCAGTAAAAGACAGGGAGTTACTGTCTGCATGAATTCCGATTTGATCCGGATCATAGGCAATGATGGTTCCTATTTTAGTCGTAACACTTACAGGCTCTGACGGTTCAATGGATTTTAATGCTCCAGATTCATAAAGGGAAATTCCCACTTTTGTTTTCAATTGCCCCACAGGTGTTTTTACCGTAACCTCCTCTCCTGGGAATAGGGTTATGCTTTTGATGGCACCGTCTGGATAGAAGCATAACCCATTGATCATGGCTCGAAATTCAGTAAAGTTAAGATCAAACGTCAATGGAATATTTAACTGACGTTCTTCCTCTTCTGTCCAGAATCCACTTATTTTCCCATCCAGAATAAAAATACGGTGAAGTTCTCCTGTGGGATAGAATTTAACCAGCTCCCCTGGAAGTTCTCCTATGGGGGTCAGCACCTTCTGCTGCTGGTCGAGGGCCACGCTGATAATCATACCCTGTTTATTAAATTCGACAGAAGGCTTATGTTTTCTTCTTGTGGTTTCCGTATAGGCTGGAACCAGTTCACCGATTTGGGTCATGATCATGTTTTTTTCAGACAGGATGACCCCTGAAAGCTCTCCCCCAGGATGGCAGGAAAACGCATCCACTCCCGCTAAGATCCCATAAGGAGTCTGTAGCTTATTTTCTTCTAACACTATATAATTCTGCATCAATTTCCCTCCAATCCACATTGTTTTTTTGTTACGATGACAGACAACTTGCCATCCTTTGAATATATTTTCGATTCAACGGTATCGTCCCGCTCAAGCCAAGGTGGTACATGAGAACAGGTTAAGCGAAGTTTTATAAAAGGAGTCCTTAAAAGAAAGGGCATCAATGCTTTCTTTGATGAGATCTCAGGACATTCTTTTTGAAGTTCTAAAAGATCTAGTTGGTAAATCCCTGGTGTATCTGTTTCGACTGGACATGCCTTATGGATCATCTCTTCCCTTATTCTTTTATTCTGGTCACTTTCTTCTAACTCTTCCATCACCCCGTCAAACGCCTGATCGTCGACCCGTTCCACTGAAAATATGCAGCAACCTTTTTGATCCAATACAGAAAATGCAATTCCTGCAATGTCTTTTAATAGGACTATTTTCGTTTCTCCCAAAAGATAGACTATTTCTTCTGCTTCCTTGCGTATCTCTTTGACCGTATACCCACGTATAGGAAGAAACTCTTTCGTTTCAGTTACTTCCCAGCCAGTTTCCATTTTTTGATAAATTTCCACCCGGTTGCACTCTGTAAATGGGCGAAGAATCTGATCCTTTTTTAATACTGCTATTTTATCCACTTTCATATCAATCCCTTAACCTTTCTACATCCACCCCATTTTTGATCAATTCTAAATCTTCCCGGTCATATCCAGTACTTACCATAACCGCTCCTGTCATCAGCCACATTCCAATTAATCCACATATTTTTTGTATGATTAGTGCCAGAAGCTTTACGCTGATCTCTGTTTTTAAAAACCCACGTAGCAATGCCGCAAACAAAAGATTGCCTTCCTCCATATCCGGCGTGATTTTACTTAAATCCTCCTTTTTGAAAAGGCCATGGGTTTTTATGATTTCTGCATAAGCGGCTGCACACTCGATCCTTCGTTTTTCTAACTGGGATTCGACCAAAGTTTCACCTCCTGCGTACATCACCGGCACACACCCTTTTAATGAAGCGATCCGTTCCCTTAAAATTTGCTGATCATAGAAGTTGGTTTTAGGGTCGTCTATTTTTTCATAGATGGACTGAATCCGTTTTAATACCTGAGGGGATGAGGGTGCCCCACTTATCACCGTATCCGTTCCTGTCACTATGATTGTCTCTGCCTTTCCTAACATATCCGGGGTAATCTCTTCTAACTGATAGGGATACGTCCCATCAAAAACCTCGGTTCCCGTCAAGACTGCCACATCTTTTAGTAAGTCTTCTTTTCTCCGTCCGATGTAAGGTGCTTTTATCCCTTTGGCTAATATACGCTTTTTCTTGATATTTACCTCTAAAAGTGACTTGGCTTCCCCTAAAATATCATCTGCCAGAATAAAAAGTTCCTGATCCTCCATCTTTTTCAGAAGGGGAAGCAGTTTCTGGAACGAGGAAATCGAACTGCTTACTACCAAAACTCTAGCCTGATGAATGGAACCAGCCTCCCCTGTTACTAAGGCTCCTTCTATGCGCATTCCCTCAATCCGTTCCAGTCTGGTCTCTGCAAACATGGATTCTTTTACCACTAATTCTCCATCTTTACTTCCCTCATCAATCATTTTAGCTGTCACTGGATCCTTTGTTATCTCTTCTAAAAGTTCGAACCGAGAGTGTCCGGAATCAAAGGAGTGTTTGCCAATCCCTTGAATCATAATTTCTGACGCTTGTTTCAATCGTTTTTTTAAATAGACTGGGGAAATGCCTTGAGCCGCCTTTTTTTCATATGCAGCAAGAAGAAAATCAAGGACACTGGCCGTTTCCCTAGTTCCACATCCAGTTATTTCATTAATCTCACCAATGGTTTTGGAAGCAAGACGAATCCCTTGATTGATAAAAAGGTTGGTTCCTTCTAATTCCCGTGCGACTTCAAACGCAGAAAAACAATATCTGCCATTTACTAGAATCCCGCCTTCTAGTGTCAGTGCACGGCATAGTAGATGGATTCCTGCTGCAATTTTGTCTTTCCCATCTTCGTACTCAATTTTGCGTATCATCCGTACCTGCTCCTCTCATCATAGATTGAAGTTGCTCTTCTGCTTTTTTTACGTCCAAGCTAGACACCCCCATATCAAACTTTCGGTTTGCTCCATGGACAAATTCATATAAATTGCAATTTCCCGCACGCTCTCCGATTCCCAATAAGGTAGCATCTACCATATCTGAACCAGCAAGCGCCATAACCATGGAATTGGCAACTGCCATTCCAAAATCATTGTGTTCATGAACTTCAATCTGAATGCCAGTCTGTCGAATTTCTTCCACAAGTTCCCTTGCTCTTTTTGGAAATAAAACCCCCACAGTATCTGCCAGACGTATGACCTCAACCCCCTCCCGTTTCATCAAACGGATCAGGGATACCAAAAAAGCCACATCTGCCCTAGAAGCATCTTCCAGGCCAACGGTCAATGGGATGTTATAATCCTTTGCCACTTTGATACATTGGAGCAACGTCTTCTCAATCCATTTTTTGTTTTTTCCTATCTTATTATAGATTTGGGCATAAGAAACCGGTGTTCCAACATGAATTCGGTCTGGTCTTTGTCTTGCTGACTCCTCAACATTTTGGGGGTTAAGCCTAGACCAGACAGAAATCTCCGCCTGTTTTCTCTGTCTCATAATCTCACGAATGGTATAAAATCCTTCTGTTGAGGTGTCATAGAAACCCGCTTCAATCTCAGAGACTCCAATGCGGTCTAAATAAAGCGCCAATTTGATCTTATCAGAAGGAGAAAATACCACACCAGGGCACTGTTCCCCGTCCCGAAGGGTCGTATCAACCAGTTTGATTCTCCTTTTCATACCGTTGTCCCTCCCTCATTATGGTCTGAAACATTTCATCGGTTACTTCACCCCTCATTTTTATGCTCATTTCCTTGACCAGTTGTAACAAATATTCTTCCTCATAGACTTCTGACAAGCCAAGTTGATTTAACTTATAGCGAATGGATGTTCTTCCAGAATGTTTTCCCAGTATAATTTTCCTGACCGCACCAACCAGTTCTGGTGGAAAGGACTCGTAATTCGACGGTCTTTTTAGTACCCCATCTACATGGATTCCAGATTCGATGTGAAAAATTTTCCTTCCAATCACAGGGGTATGATCTGATATTTGAGTATGGGTCAATTGCTCAAAAAGATCTCTTAACCTAGGCAGCTTCTCAAAACTAAAATTTGGCTTATACCTCTCTACCACCCTCATTGCAAGAAGCACCTGCTCTGTTGCTGCCTTCTTTCCGATTCCAGTAAATGTAGCAATTACGGTTCCATTATGATGATACTGGAGATAATCTGCGGCAATGGCCGATGCACAGTAATACGTGTCTTCAGGAAAAAGAAAAGGAGAGACTCGGATTAACTGCTTCATTCCCCGCTCATAAATATCACGGCTTTCATACAAAAGCAAATCATCAAGTCCCGTAAGACGAATCTTTTTATCGGTTCCAATTCCTTCAAGTCCTTTCAGTTCGGACACATCATTGACCTGAATGTTGCGGATGCTGTGTCCCAGACCATCGCAAAACGATGAAAAAAAATAAGAAATCCCAGGAAACCGAAAATTTTCGTCCATGTTTGGCAGTTCCATATAATATACCATTCCATCTGGCAGGTTCCCATCTAATAGCTGATATATCTTGGGGGACAAAACTATACCAGAAATAGAAAGCAATCCCATCGTTTCTAGAAATTCATGAACCAGTTCCCCATTCAGTGAATATTCATCTAACATAGCCAGTGTCGCATCTATGATTCTTATCATCCCAAAGCCCCTCCTTTTTTCCGTACCTTTCAGTTAAATCATCAAATCTTTTACTGGTGCACCCCCTTCAAAATGTTCATCGAAAATCCGCTCGACATCGTTTCCCGTCACGTTCCCATACCAGATACCTTCTGGATACACCACTACCACCGGACCTTTGTCGCAGATTCCAAAACACCCGGTATTATTTAAAACAACTTCTCCTGATAATTCCCGATCTTCAATCTCCTGCATGAATGATTGTATTAAATCCACACTATTTTTTTGGTAACACATTCCTTTCTGGGTTCCATTGACCCGACAGCTTGTGCAGATAAATACATGATATTTGGGCTGTACCATATGTTTATTCCCTCCTCTTTACATTGCGGCAGCGGCCTTTTTCACTGCATCTTCGATTCTGTCATACGTGTTGACAGACTACTCGGTTGCATGACCAAAATGGGTATCAACATTGATTCCGCTTTTAGAGGCAACTGCAAATCGATAATGACTGATTACAGGGATTGTTTCTTTTTTATCTTCCGAAAGAAAACTGTTTAATTCAATGGATTTATCGTCTGTAAGCATTCCCACTGCATCTGCCCTGCAGTGTTGGCAATGATACATCTGGGGCATAATTGTTTCACATTCTTTTCTGATTTCTGTTAGTTGTTTGTTGGATATGGGTTCTATTTTTTCAAATATACTTCCTTCCACTGGAATCATCTGCATAATGTTCGTAATGAAGCAGCCCAGGGACTGAACTGTTTTAACCACCTCTGGTACATGAAATTCGTTGATTCCCCGTACCGTAACAATATTTACTTTGACGATGATATGGTTGGCTATCAGAAGCCGTATCCCAGCTAACTGATTGGCAACCATAATTGCCCCAGCACTATCTCCCTCATACCTTTTTCCCATGTAGTTGATATACTGATACATCATCCCACTGATATGAGGATCAACTGCATTTAAGGTTACGGTTACATGAGAAACACCGAGCTTCACTAATTCTTGTGCATACTGGGGAAGTTTTAACCCATTGGTGGAGAGGCAGAACGTAACCTTTTTATCCTTGCTGCGTATCATTTCCAAAACCGATTTTACATGATCCCAGTTTTCTAGTGCCTCTCCTGGACCTGCTATTCCTACGACAGTCAGATTTGGCATCTTTTCTTTCATGGTTAAGTACCAATTTAATGCTTCTTCTGGTGTAAGGATACTGGAAGTCACTCCGGGCCGGCTTTCATTGGGGCAGTCAAATTTACGAACACAGTAGCTGCACTGAACGTTGCAGGCGGGAGCAACTGGTAGATGTATCCTGGCATATTTGTGTGCTTTGCAGTTGTAGCAGGGATGTTCCATTGTCTTTTTTTTAATAATCTCTTTCTCTTCCAGTTCTTTTTTCTCCTTTTGAAATGTTTGATCAATTAAGGTGTCTTTGTAATACGTTTGATATAATGTTTCTCGATAAGAGGATTCTGTTATATCAATCAAACAGTTGGTAATTTCATCCATATATTCCATGGACCCTTCGTACCCAAGAAGTTTCTGTCTCTGACCACCTACGTGATCATGGATTGGAAATCCTCTCCTTACCAGTGGCAGATTTAAATCTTTTGCAATCCTTCTCCCATCGGAATTACCTGCCAAAAGATTGACATGATATTTTATAACCATATCCTCAATCTCTTTAAAGTCAGCTTTGTCTGTTATCTCATACTGGTCTTCCATATATTTTTCAGAAAGTTTTTTGACTTCCAAGTCGATCAATCCTTTCAGCTCTGGGCAGGAAGAACCGGCTGCACATACCACAGGAAGAATTCCGCATTCACACATCAAGCGTACGCTGCTATAGATAAGATCTGGTTCTCCAAAGACTGCTGCTCTTCCATTTGAATTATATTTATGTGAATCAATCATCGCATCTAGATAACGTCCTCGTTCCTTCTTTAGTTGTTCTGGAATACTCTTTCCTGATTGTTCCGATAAAATCTTTAAAAAGGCATCGGTGTCCCGTAATCCAACGGGAAGAGCCGCCCGGATATAGGGGACTTGAAATGCATCGGATAAATACTTTGCCACAGAGTTTTTTCGATCAAACCCTGTAAGTTCAATGGTTAGTTTTGCTCCTCCCATCTTTTTTAGACTGGAAAGATCCGTACCATGTTGTGGCAGACGATGGTATTTCCCCTCCTGACCTCCATCTAGATTTTCAGAAAGATCTGGCAGAAGAATTACTGATATGCCAAATAAGTCAAACATGCGTTTTAAATATCTAGTATCTGCTGGACTGATGGGAGCTGTTACCACATTAACAAAATCGTTTTTTTCTGGATTCATCTCAATGGCTGAGACAATGGATAAAAGAGCGGCAAAGTAACCTTCGTACTGGCTTCCTCCATATCCGGGGGATGAACAGGCGATTAAAGAGATCTGACTATACTGGGGATTTTCTTCCTTAAACTCCTCTAATATTCCCGGAACGTCTTCCCCAATGGTTTCTGCCAGACAGGTCGTCATAACCCCTATCATATCTGGATGATAGAGTTCGATTAAATTTATCAACCCCTTTTTTAGGTTTTTGCTTCCTCCATAAACGGTTCCTTCCTCAGTTAGGGAAGAAGAGGCAATATCCACCGGTTCGTTGTAATGGGTTGCCATATGGCGTCGTATGTAGGTGGAGCATCCCTGGGAGCCGTGTAGAATAGTCATGCAGTGCTTTAATCCATAAAAAGCTGTTGCACTGCCCATAGGCATACACATTTTACAGGGATTGACATTTAGATTTACCAGAGGTTTTATCTCACTTTTCATTGTTATTCCACCTTTCTGTCAGCTTATATATTCCCAAACCGGACTGTTTATACTTTGATTAATTTCCTTCATGAAGTGGTAAATCCCCTCAAAACCAGCCAAAGGAAGTTTTCTTTCATGATTATGATCACAGAATGCAACTCCTAATTTATAGGCAAGAGGTCTTTCCTTGACTCCTCCTACTAATATGTCTGCTTTTTTTTCTTTGATAAAGGTCTCTAGTTCCGCTGGATTGGCATCGTCAAGAATGATGGTATCCCCATCTACCAGACTTTCTATGATTTCATATTCTTCCTTTTTCCCAGTCTGTGTTCCCACGACTACCGTTTTGATTCCAATATTTTGAAACTGACGGATTAGTGAAATTGCTTTAAACCCACCGCCTACATAAATGGCTGCCCTTTTCCCAGAAAGATTATTCCGGTACTGATCCATAAATCCATTTAGTTCTTTTTCTTTTCTCATACAAAACTGGACTGCCTTTTCTCTTGCCCTATTATCACCAAGGGCTTCTGCCACTCGGATTAAGGAGGCTTTCGTATCTTCGATTCCAAAAAAACTCACTTGTATAAATGGAATCCCAAACTCCTTCTCCATTTGTATGGCAAGATAGGTACTAGATCCTGCACATTGGACAATATTCAGGCTTGCTTTTGGTGCTTCTATCATATCTTCATAACACGTATCTCCAGTAAAACCGGAGATTACATCGATTCCAATTTCTTTGAAATAATTTTTAATAATCCACATCTCTCCAGCCAGATTAAAATCACCTAATAAGTTAATTGCATATCTTCTTTCCTTGCTTTTATGAGGAAGGAGAACTTTCATAATCGCATCACATGCCATACGGTATCCTGTGGACTTGTTCCCAGAAAACCCCGGCGATTTTACGGGTATCATAGGAATATTATACTGTTCTGATTTCTCCTTGCACAATGCTTCCACATCATCTCCTATGACTCCAACAATGCAGGTAGCATAGATAAAAATCAGTTTTACCCCCTCTTGTTGTTTCATCAGTTCATCTACCGCCGCTTCCAGCTTTTTGATTCCCCCAAAGATAATATCGGTCTCTTGTAAATCGGTTGAAAAGCTATTTCGGTAAATATCCTCTTTGCTTGTTAAGGATCCCCTGATATCCCAGGTGTAGCTCGAACAACCGATGGGACCATGCACAATGTGATACGCATCTGTAATTGGATTTAAAACCACCCTTGCACCACAGTATACACAAGCTCTCTGAGACACGGAACCGGATACACTGTTACTGTCACAGCAGATACTTCCTGTGGCTCCGCTGCAGCTGCCTTTTACTAATATCGAGTTTTTTCTGGCATCTAATATATTTTTGTTGTGACTTTCGGTTTCCATGACCTTACTCCTTTCCAACAAAAAACAATGTTTCATCTGATTCAAACGGCAATAGGGAGGGGTCGGTCCCCTCCCTGGTTCCTTTTTGTTTTTCTTACATAACGACCTCAAAATCCTCATCTGCCGCATCTCGGTCCAAACGGTCCATCATGGTGTCCACAATTTTTTCCACGTAGCGAATGCCACCTGCATAACCTACCGTTGCCTGTATAGGATTCCCATACCGGTCCAGCACCGGAAATCCCATGCGCACCAGAGGAATATCTTCTGCCTTTGCAATCTGTTTCCCGTAACTGCTGCCAAGGAGTAGATCAACCGGTTCATTTTTAATCCGCTGGTGAAGATAAAAAAGATCCGTGTTTGCTTTTACGACATATTCGCTTTCATCGACTCCATATTCGTCCATCAAAGCCTTAATCTCTTTTTCCCATCGTTCTTTTGGAGTTCCGGTAATGATGTACTTTGGACTCATACCCAGTTCCAAACAAAGGGCGGTAAAGGAGTAGACAATATCTGGATCTCCATAAATGGCTACTTTCTTCTTATATACATACTGGTGGGCATCTAACATTAAATCCACCAGTCTTCCTCGTTCCTCTTCTAGTTCTTTTGGAACCTCCTGTCTGGTAAACTTCTGCAGTTCCACCACATATCGATCGGTTAATTTTACGCCCACTGGGACTGGAATGTTAGAAAAAGGAATCTTATGCTCCTTTTTCATGTATTCGGAAGGTTCCAAACTACAATAAGTACCCATGGAAATCAAGATCTCACAGTCCCCCATCGCCTCAATCTCTGCCCCTGAGGTTCCTGCATGATCATGAAAATATTCATTTTTCCCATCCATCGGGTGATCCATCGTTCCATCATGATCTGGAAAATAGATAAAAGAGGCGCCCATCAGACTGGCAATCCGTTTTAGCTCCCGGTCATCTCCAGGATTGACCCAGCCTGGAAAAATAGCTGCTTTTCCATTTGATGTCCCAGTTTTTTTTGTCATATACCGCATGAAACCAATCATCATATTGGAAAATCCCTGAATGTGAGACCCTTCATAAGAAGGGGTGCTGGCATATAAAACGGTTTTCCCTTCCGGTATTTCTAAGTCATAAATATAGGACCCCACATCGTCTCCTATGGTTTCGGATAAACAAGTGGTATGGATCGCCATAATATCTGGTTTGTAGATGTCGAATACATTTTTTACAGCCGTTGTTATATTGCTCCGACCACCAAATACGGATGCCCCCTCTGTAAAGGAACTAGAAGATGCAATCGCTGGTTCTTTAAAATGCCGGCTAAGCACCGTCCTATGATAAGAGCAACAGCCCTGTGACCCATGGGAATGAGGCATACATTTTTCTGCTCCCAAGGCACAAAACATAGCACCGACTGGTTCACATGTCTTACACGGGTTAATGGTTATATGTCGTTTTTCCATCACTTCTTTTGGGGTTAAATCAAGCATCAGCCTACACCTCCTAGCGTTCCTTCCAACATAGGGATTGTTTTCCACGGTGGTTTCACCAAAGCCCACGCATTGGTATAAAGACTCATTGTCACATCTCTTCCGAAGTTTACAGCTCCTAAAAATCCGGCATAGGGTCCGGAATAATCGTAGGAATGCATCTGCCTGGAAACGACTCCCCCATGTTGTATTGCATATTTATCTTTGATCCCAGAAAAGAAAACATCTGGCTTATAAGTTTCAATTAACTGATCCGTTTCAAACATATTATAATCATCTACTACCATATGACCCTTTTTCATATCTTGGATCATGCCGCCATAGTGATCGACTTCCACGCCATCCTTAAGTAGTTCTCGCATCTCTTCCTCTGAATAGCGATCGGTATATCCAGGTTCCCGTTCTACCTTGATTACTTCAATATTTTTAGAATCTGCATCCGCCTTGATCTGAGGAATGATATCCCTTCCTTCATAATCATCTCTGTGCGCAAATTCATACCCTGCGATTGTTGTTTCCATGCCAAAATCATTTAACAGCATTTGATAATGATGGGCACGGGAGCCTCCCACAAATATACCAGCCGTCTTCCCTTTTAATTTGGATTTGTAATACTCCATATCTTCACTGATCTGAGCCAATTCTTCCGCAATCACCTCTTCGGTCCGACGAATCAGTTCCGGATCTTTAAAGTATTTGGCCATCATACGAAGGGTTTTACAGGTAGCACCAACTCCGATAAAGTTGACTTTCAACCAGTCTACTCCATATTTGGTTTTCATCATTTCTGCTATGTAGTTGATGGAACGGTGGCACATCACCAGATTTAGATCTGCCAAATGTGAGTTTTTAATTGTTTCATACGATCCATCTCCTGTAAAAACAGAAACCACTTCGTATCCTATTTTTTTTAGAACACGTTCCTGCTCCCAACCATCTCCTCCTATGTTATATTCCCCCAAAATATTAACACTGTATTTGCCTTTTGGTGATTCCTCGCCTTTGCCAATCATATGGCGCATCAATCCATTGTTTGCAATATGGTGTCCAGAGGATTGAGACACTCCTTTATAACCTTCACAGGAATAACCGATTGCAGTAATCTGATATTTCTCTTCTACCCTTTTTGCAACCGCCTGAACATCATCTCCAATCAGCCCAATGGGACAGGTAGAGCAAATCAAAATACATTTGGGGTGAAATAGTTCCATAATTTCATCGATGCCCTGCTCTAATTTTTTCTCTCCTCCAAAAACAATATCGGACGCTTTCATATCCGTACAAAAGGAATATGGCACATAATTTTGCTCTCCCTCATAGGAAGGTTTCGCCTTATTTCTCCTGGTCGCCCAGGAATAGTATGCACACCCGATGGGGCCATGTGTTATGATAGCTGCATCTTTTATCGGTCCTACCACAACCCCTTTGCAGCCAGCGTAACAGCAGCCTCTAGCGGTTGCTATTCCAGGAATCGCACGGGTATTCGCTGTGATTTCATCTGGATTTTCTTCAAATTGCAATTGTGTCAAATGATTTTTTCTGTTTTTAAATACTCTTGCTGAATACTGATCCAGCAATTTGTCTCGTTCTTTTGCCACTTTACTCACCTCCTGTCAATAGGCTTCCACAGTAGATTCCCCGTTTCTGACGGTGTATGCTTCTTTGATTGGAAGCACAAATATTTTTCCATCTCCGGGATTTCCTGTCTGATTTGTTTTTATTAAAATTTCCACTACTTTTTTCACCTGATCTTCTTCCACAATTAAAGTAAGAACTCGTTTGGGAATCCACCGAAATGCTTCCGTAAGATGTTCTCCCTTTGGAGACATAGGCAGTTCTCCATTTTCCAAAACCAGTGAGATCAGTTCTGGATCAATTCGTTTCTTTCCTCTGCCGAGAACTGCTCTGCACGTAAATGCCGGAAACCCGCCTTCTGCCAGTGCTTTTTTTGTGGGATTGATTTTATTGACCCGGATAAATGCCATAACTTCCTTCATCCTTTACCATTCCTTTCTTTCAAAACTGGTCTTAAAGTC
The DNA here is from genome assembly GCF_003833015.1 of Clostridium sp. E02. Taxonomy (GTDB): domain Bacteria; phylum Bacillota; class Clostridia; order Lachnospirales; family Lachnospiraceae; genus Lacrimispora. The sequence goes on along the minus strand of NZ_RJLQ01000001.1, from coordinate 5,465 downwards.
CCTGTTTTCCGGTACTGATGGTATAAGCATCCTCAACTGGTGATACAAAGATACGTCCATCCCCGTAATTCCCATCTCCGGTCTTTGCCGTTTTCATGATAATCTTTACCAGATCATCTTTGTCTTCCTCGCTGCAAAAAAACAGCAGCATCTCTTTTGGGATCTCATCGTAATGAATCTCACCTACTGTAATTCCCTTTTGCTTGCCACGCCCATATACATCCATTTTGGTCACTGCCGGAAACCCTGCCTCAGCGGCCTCTTTCATTACATAATCTGCCTTTTGCGGGCGAATAATCGCTCTCACCAATAACATAATCGCTTCTCCTTTCTCTAACTTATCAGTCCATAACCCCATACTGCATCAGGATCTCTTCCAGTTCATCAATCTTCATCGGATTTGGAATCACGAACATCTCATTGCCATCTACTTTTCTTGCCAACATGCGGTACTCTTCCGCCTGTGGTTCCTCAGGTGCATAATCAATGACCGTTCTTTTCCGGATCTCTGCTTGTTGTACGGCATTGTCACGGGGTACAAAATGGATCATCTGCGTTCCGATCTTCGCCGCTACGGCTTCCACCAAATCCTGTTCTTTTTCTACTTTTCTGGAATTACAGATCAGTCCTCCTAAACGGACACCACCGGTCTTTGCATATTTGGAAATTCCCTTTGAGATGTTATTGGCCGCATAAAGAGCCATCATCTCACCGGAACATACGATATAAATCTCACGGGCTTTGCCTTCTCTTATGGGCATTGCAAACCCACCACATACAACATCACCAAGTACATCATAGAATACATAATCCAAATCATCGGTATAAGCGCCAAGCTGTTCTAACAAATTAATGGAAGTAATAATTCCACGTCCTGCACAGCCAACGCCTGGCTCTGGACCACCTGACTCTACCCCCTTGATACCAGCGTATCCCTGTTTTAAAACTGCAGACAGTTCAATATCGTCTCCTTCATCTCGAAGTGTATCAAGAACGGTTTTCTGGGCAAGTCCCCCAAGGATCAGTCTTGTGGAATCTGCTTTTGGATCGCAGCCCACAATCATAATGTGTTTTCCCATCTCTGCCAGACCTGCTGTTAAATTTTGTGTTGTTGTCGATTTTCCAATTCCGCCTTTACCATAGATTGCAACCTGTCTCATACAAAATCCTCCTTACATAAAAAAGAAGTGGACTGTAGAATTCTTTCGAATCCTATGCCACTTCTTTGTGAATAGAATGTAATACAATTATTTTATTTCTTCATGAAGTTATTCCCTGAAGTTACGTCGACCCTTCGGTTATTACTACTATAACTGTTTTATTTTTTCGTTTCAATACCGCATGTTGCACAAATACACAATATATATTCATCGTTTTTCAGTTAATTATTCCACTAACTCATTAGTTCCAATCATTTTAGGATTAAACCTATAATAAGCATTTGTGAATGTTTTGTCAATTTATTTAATAAAATTCGAAATATATTAAGACAAAAGCATGATATCTTCTTTTGGAAACTTAATATATAATGGTATATATTCCAAGGATGTCCGTTTCATACCTTTTTTTTCCTGAATCCACCAGATCCGTTTTGAAGACTCTGCCTCAGCATTCTGAAACAGAATCTGACGATGAAAGGGAGTATCTGAAGTTTTCGACACCTGAATTTTCATAACATTTTCTCCATCTGGTTTATCCCATGGAACAAGATGATGCCCTCGGATTCCCACATATCGTGTTGCTTTCTGTATCTTTTTTTCTGTTTTTAACGTAATGTTCCAATCTCTGGCAAAAAGTTCATAATCATTAATTCTTTCCATGGCGGAAAGATTTTTACACCCCGTTAGTTTTGCTGCTTCTGCTACCTGAGGATTTTGAAAAATCTCTTTTGTTTCTCCAGTTTTTACCGTTTTACCCTCAGAGATTACCGTCATTCGATTACAAAACCGGTATATTTCATCTCTGGAATGGGAAACAAAAAGAACTTCCCCACTAAATTCACGCAATCGCTCTAGCATTTCAATCTGAAGCGAATCTTTTAAATATCCATCCAGTGCAGAAAATGGTTCATCTAGAAGTATCATACCTGGTCGAGTTAACAGCATACGTGCAAGTGCCGCTCTTTGCTGCTGCCCACCTGATAACTGGAACGGGAAATGATGCTCCAGCCCCTCTAATTGAAACCGTAGAATCTGCTCTTCCACCTGCGACCGCTTCTCCTTTTCCTTCCCCAAAACTGCTATTTTTAAATTCTCCTCTACTGTCATGGTTGGAAACAGCGCATAATTTTGGAATAGATACCCTACTTTGCGTTTTCTGGCAGGAAGATTAATTCCCAAGTCAGAATCAAAAAACACCGTTTCATTCTGTACAATTCTTCCTCTGTCTGGCTTCTCAATTCCTGCCACACACTTTAATGTCATGCTTTTTCCACAACCGGAGGCACCTAATATCCCCATACACCCCCCTTCCGTTTCAAACTCCACATCAAGTGAAAATCCAGAAAACTGTTTTTGAATCTTAACTTCAAGAGACATCTTACAACCACCTGCTTCCACATAATTTGTTTTTTCCAGCAATTACATTCATACCTAAGACAATGATAAACGACAAACCAACAATCACACACACCCAGAAGCCTGCAATGTCCCAGTTTCCTGCCGACACCTCAGAAGCAATGGCGACCGATACGGTTCTTGTTTTTCCCCTTATATTTCCTGCCAGCATGGTAGTCGCCCCATATTCTCCTATGGCTCTTGCAAAGGATAAAATCGTTCCGGAAGCCAGACCAGGAGCCGCTATGGGAACTGTGATTTTCCAGAATATGGTCCGTTCTGTCAACCCCAGAGTCCTGCCGGCATAGATCATCGTTGGATCAACCTGTTCAAATGCTGCTCTTGCATTTCGATACATCAAGGGAAAGGAGATCACAAAAGCTGCTACAACACACCCTGGCCAAGTCTGCACCATCTTAAAATGCACAGAATCCATCAAGAAACTTCCAAACGGCCTGCGCAAACTAAACAGTAGAAGGAGAAAGAAACCGGCTACCGTAGGTGGAAGGACTAATGGCAGAGTAAGAATTCCATCTAAGATGGCCTTTACGGTATTGTTACATCTCATTATCAGCCTTGCCGCACCGATTCCAAGAAAGAATGTAAGAATAGTTGCCAAAATTCCTGTTTTCAAGGAAAGATATAAAGGGCTCCAATCTATGGTTTTTAATAGCTCTGCCACAACATTTCCCTCCTTTTTTGTTTCTATTCGGTATATTTTTGAAATCCCTTGTCTGAAAACAACTTCATAACGGTTTCATCTTTTGTTAAGTACTGTTTAAAATCGTTTGCTGCCTCTTCCTGCATGGTATCCGCATCGGGATTTTTAATGAGACCAATGGGGTATACCGCAGGTTTCACCATACTTTGATCGGCTTCTTCAATAATTTCAACTTGTTCCGGCATCGAAGCAGCATCTGTGCCATATACGACTCCTACTTCATTGCTTCCTTCTGCTACGGCGGTCAGAACAGCCGTTACATTGTTCCCCTCATTAATCTCCATTTTCATAACCTGATCGTATATGCCCAGATTTTGAAACAAAGCTCTGGCATACTGCCCCACCGGAACATCTTCGCCTGCCAACGCAAGGCTGGATGCCTTTGTAATGTCATCAAAGCCCGTCACATCTGTCTTTTTTCCTTTCGTTTTAATTAAAACAATCTGGTTCTTTAACAGTTTGGTTATGGTTCCTTCTTTTACATAACCTTTCTCTTTTAACTCATCCATCTGCTTTTCTGCTGCGGAAAAAAATACATCACACTGGGCTCCTTCTAATATTTGTGTCTTTAAGGTTCCAGAACTGTCCGCATTATAAATTATTCTTACATCTGGATGTATGGTTTCATAATCTGTTTTTATCTCCTCCATGGTGTTATTTAAACTAGCTGCAACAAAGACATAAAGATTCGTACTCTGCATCTTTTTTGTACATCCTGTTATCATAAGGATTATTAACACCGCTGCCACTAGCAACTGATAACACTTCTTACTTCTCTTCATCTCTCTTCCTCCTATGATTCATTTTTTTGCTTCCATTTTTTGGCTTTTGTTGACTTGTATTCGCTCATTTTAGTTGATACAAAATTGGAAGTCAATACTTGCAAATCCCTATATTATATCTAATATTTAAGGACTAATTTGTGCATTTAACACAATACTATTGTTTTATCTATTAATTTAATAACAATTTGTTTCTTTCATAAAAGAATCTGTTAAAATATTAAAAAGACAGGATTTCATTCCTGCTCTGGGAATGAAATCCTGTCTTTTCTGTAGAAGTTTGTACGAAATGTCATAAAATCAAGATGGATCCTGATTGAATATCATCTGGTCCATTGCGTTGTCTTGATAAGCAACAATGGTGGTGCAGACCGCATCACCAGTTATATTAACGGCCGTTCGGGTCATATCTAAAATCCGGTCAATTCCCATAATCAGGGCGATGGCTTCCACTGGCAGTCCAATGGACTGGAACACCATTGATAGTGTAATCAGACCAACTCCCGGAACTCCTGCCGTCCCTACCGATGCAAGTGTTGCAGTTAAAATGACGGTTAAATAATCAGCGGGAGAAAGATTCATTCCAAATGCCTGGGCTGCAAATACGACTGCAACCCCCTGCATAATTGCTGTCCCATCCATATTAATGGTAGCTCCAAGGGGAATGGTAAAAGAAGAAACTCTTTTGGATACTCCCATTTTTTTATGAAGAGTATCAATGGACAATGGAATGGTTGCACTTGAGGTTGCCGTGGAAAAAGCAAATCCCATGACTGGTAGAAATTTTTTCAAAAAACGTATGGGACTTAATCCTGTAAACCCCTTTAACATTGACATGTAAACGATGAGACATTGGACCATCAATGCCAGGACTACCGAAATCATGTATTTTAACAGGGGCACAAATGCTCCAAACCCGATTCCGGAAAAAGTCTTTGCTATGAGGCAGAATACTCCGTATGGTGCCAGTTTCATGACGATAACGGTCATTTCCATCATGATATCATTAAACTGGCTAAAAAAGTTGCCGACTGTTTCAACATTCTCTCCAAGCATGGCTAAAATAATGCCTACAAGCAGTGCAAACAATATAATAGGAAGCATATCGCCGCTTGCGAGGGAATGGATTGGATTGGTGGGTATGATGTTTAATAACGTATCTGGAAGGCTTGTCTTATCTGCAATGGAAATTTCTTTTGTCTCAATGCTGTCAACCGTTTTTGAAAATGTCCCGAAAAAGTTTTAACATAAGCACCAGTTTTCTGGTGCTTGATTTAACCAGGTACTATTAGTTTTTGGGTAACTTTAATAAAACTACAGTTACCTGCTTGTAAATTAGGCTATTTCTTTTCTGTGTCGTTGTCCTTTTGCATATTTTTCAAATGATGCCTGCCTCCATGGATGGTT